>DIXK01000067.1 GCA_002428665.1 Verrucomicrobia subdivision 3 bacterium UBA6082 | reverse complement strand
ATAATCTTCAGTTATCCGTGATGATGGCAAGACCAGCAGCCCCGAGCAATCGGTTTCCGTCCGAGGCGTAAGTTGCCGAGAAGTCGAGGGAGTGTTAGCGATCCTGGCAATCGCCAGTCAGAGAATCCTGCTTCTGAGCGAGGAACAACACCGCTCAGATCTTCATTTTGTTTCTCGGGTGCCGTCGGACGAGCACCTGGCGTTGGCTGCGCTCGCTCACCTGGGCGTAGATGGTGGTCGTGGTAATCGAGCTGTGGCCGAGGAGCCGCTGAATGTGCCGCAGATCCACGCCATCCTCCAGGAGCAGCGTGGCGACGGTATGCCGCAGCATGTGCGGGGTGATCCGACGGATACCCGCGCGCGACGTGTGCCGGCGTAGTATAGCACGGACCGATTGATCGGACATGCGGGCGCCGCGGCGATTCACGAAGATGGGCGCGTTCGGCAAAGGGTCGTTTTTGCACCGTTCCTCCAATTGCTGTTGGAGCGCATCCCGGAAGGCATCGCACGCGATTGGAATTTCACGTTCTCGGTTGCCCTTGCCGTGAACCGAGATGACCTGCCGGTCCATGTCCACCTGGCGGACATTCGTGGAAACGACCTCGCTCACGCGCATGCCCGTCGAGAATAGCATTTCGAGTAGCGCAACTTCCTGCTTCTTCCGCGCTATAGCGACTGGACTTGCCGCAGGTTGCTCACGCGGTGAGCGCAGAAGGGACTTCACCGTGGAACGCGCAACGGTCCGCGGCAAACTCTGCCCCACTTTGACCTCGCACCGAAAACCACTCAAAGGATTGCTCGTCAGGTTGCCGTGCCGTTCCAGGCTCGAAAACATAGATTTTACGGCGGCCAGCCGGCGGCGAATGGTGCGCGGCTTTGCCCCATTCATATTCCCCATCCACCCCTGGAGGAGGCTTCGTTCCACTGAGGTGGTCGGAATGTCGGCTGGTGGAGCACTGATAAAATCACGGAAGCACTCCAGATCATGGCGGTAAGCCTTCAGTGTGTGTTTACTGAGTTTTCGGTGGTCTGCACAGTGGCCAAGGAACCATTCGATTGCGGCATTAAGCGTGTCCATATTGGCGGCAGATTGTAAGGCACGATTCAATTGAAGGCTACATGCCCCAACGGAATTTCCCGGCAATATGCCACTCCAGGTTGAATTGACACAGCGGATGCTTTCATCGTCTCGCGGTTACTCGGCCTCATTCGATTGCAATGTGAAGGACCCAACTCCCCGCGGAAATATCGCGATTCGATCCGAGCAAAACTCCAGTGGCTGGCGCCGTTATCGGGCACAAGCGGGTATTACGTGAATAGCGCAACACTTTGATTCCGCTTCTCTGCTCGCCACCTGGCCTCTGTTTCGGTTAAAATCGAACCGTTGTGGAAGTCCAGCAAGTGCAGTTCGATGTTGCTATCCTGACCGTCATTGGTCCGGAGCTGGAGGCCGTTCAACGGGCTCTTGGTGTCCAGGATGATCGGGACCGCATTCGGGAGAAGGGTGATCTTTTTTGGACGGCCAAGGCAAAATCGAAATTCCGCAAACGCCATTTGCGCGTATTGGTCCACTGTCTGGGGGAACCTGGAGAGCCGGCAACTGCTGCTGCCGCGTCGAAAGTGATCGAACGATTTCATCCCAGCTTCATTCTGTTGTGCGGGATTGCAGCGGGCCGTCGGGATAAGACCAAGATCGGGGATGTCGCTGTATCCATAAAGGGGATTGTGGATCACGGCACTTCGGTGGCAATAGATGGCAGGACCGAGCCGAGGATCTGGGCGCCGGCCCCTCCTCACGCGGTAAAGCAGATGTTCCACGCTTTTCGCTGGGATGAGGCGGCCCATTCCCATCTCGTTTTGGCCGTGTTCCCAAATGGGCTGGTTCCTCCAGCCGGGCAGGAGGCAGATTACCAGAAGCACGTCACCACCACCCCGGCTCTGCATGATTGTGCTGTAGCCTCGGCAGACATTTTACTTCGGGACGCAGAAATCCTGGAAAGGCTCAGTCGCACTGTTCATCAGGGGATACGAATCGGAGAGATGGAGGCGGCCGGCTTTGTGAAAGGATGCGAGAACCGCCATCCGATGGTCCCTTGGCTGGTGGTCCGTGGTGTGTCCGATTTTGGCGACTCCTTCAAGAATGATGCGTTTCATAAGCTGGCATCCTGCACGGCCGCGAGTTTCGTAAAGTTGTTCCTCGAAACCGGCTTTGATGTTCAGCTCCTTCAACCATCTGATCCCAAGGCATCGAAGCCTCAGCCGAATGCCGTGTTGATCAAGGCAGAGCCATCAGCCGTTGGTGGCGAGGCGCTCGCCAAGCTCAGGAGGTTGAGCGACATCGGGTGGAACGATGCCGGGTTAATCGAGGAGGGTCGTCCGCAGGAAGGAACCGAGATTCACCTCGATGAGCTTTACGTTCCGCGAACCGTGGAGAAGGAGATCCTGGACGTGCTCCTCCGGCCCACCCAAAACGACGGTCCAAGGACCGTCTTCGTAATAGGGGATGCGGGGCAAGGAAAAACCAGCCTCCTCTGGCATCTGGCAAAATCTCTGGGGGAGGACAACACCCAGACCGTGTTCTTTCTCAAAGCGACGAACTTGCTTCTCACGACCGAGGTTGCTGCACCCAGCGGGTTGACGGTGAACGAAATTGAAACGGCGATTGCATTGGCCGCCAGCGAAAACAAGGGCTGCGGGGTGGTGCTGTTCCTCGACACGGTGGACCTCCAGGTCAGAGACGGTGCCCGGCGTGATGCATTGCTCGCCTTTCTGGAAATCCTGACTGACCTCGGGTGTCAGGTTGTGGCGTCATGCCGGCCGCAGGAATTTGCCATTCTGAAACCGCGCAAAGTCTTGAAGGTCGAACTGCAGGATTACGATGCGAGCGAACTGAGCGAAGCCGTCCGCAAGCATGCCCGGTGGGCCTATTGGGACAAGGAAAGCGTGGATTGGGAGGGCCAAGTGGCATTGATCCAGGACGCCGTGGCCGCCGGGAGGCCGATCAGGGAAGTATGCATGAGGCCTCTGACTCTGCGCATGCTCTTCTCCCTTTACCGCCCGAATCGGATCTCGTTGGAGATTCATCAGTTTGCCCTTTACAGGGCCTTCTGGGACCTCAGGGTCAAGCAAGACCTGCGGGCTGGAATGCAAACGCCGCGTGAAGCTGCAGAGAATCTGGAGAAGAGCGCCGCGGCGGTGGCCTTGACCTGCGACTTTCTTACTTCGGCCCCAGTTCGCGCATTGGGACGTTCCGCGACCTATCGGCTTAGCCACAAGCTGCAGGTGGCGCTCGCGAAGTTGATCGATGTCGCCTCTCATGCTCAGCGGGAAACTCTCTTGGAACTGGTGTCCCGCGTGCATGGGGTGCTGGGGGCCTCTCTAATCCATGTGATGGGGAGTCGATGCCCGGAAGATCTCAACCCCCGGTTGGAGGGCATACTTCATGACGCTTCGGTTGACGAGTTTGTGCGTTCAATGATTCTGAACCAGCGCAGGATCAGAGAGGCGCTTCTAAGGACGCAGGGTTATCGCTGGCTGTCCCAGGCACTATCAGGGCAGTTTGCAGGACCATCGCCGGTGTCGGTCGATCTCATTTAACTGCCAACAACGGCAGAATGGCATTGTCAGCAAGTTTCGCGAATTCGGGAGGCAATTTGCCAGCCTTGCACAGGTAGCCAGGGGTGAGGAGGGCGAATCTTGCTCCTTGAGGTGTTTCCGAACACAGAGTTTTCGCGAAGGAATAAGAGGTGTCTCCCCGCAAAAAACAGAAACCCACCTCCCGTAATATCAACGGTGCTCGCTGGGCTTCACCCGGGGCGTCCAGGAGTTGTCGCGTTAGCTGAAGAAAAGCGTCCCATTCAGGAAGAGAAAGGTCTGGTGCTGGTTGGTCTGGACTCTTGGACTGTTTCACCATTTTGAACATCTCATTTCGGTGCTGATATGCGTCGCGGCCGCCGTAAAGCATTACCAGCAATGCTTCCGACAAATCAGCCTGGCTAGCCGGATGGAGGTAAGCCTTGAACAATTGGCAGACCACTATCGCTAGAGACCGGGCAAAGAGAGAGCAAAAATCCAGGAACATCGCAACATGCGCCGGCTTGGCTGGATCAAACTCAGTGTAAAGGTTTCGGATGGTTGCGAGTGTTTTGCGACAGGCTTCTGCCGCGTCGTCTGCCATCCAGTAGGTGGACCGGAGGAACCTCATCCCGGCGTCGAGCTTCGGAAAGTTCGTGGTGATGTCATACAATTGATCCCAGGCGTCAATATCTCCAACGTGTCCCAAAACGCCGCCATATCCACGAGTCGTCGCGTTCGCGTAGAGATCGAGTTCATCTTCCGCGAGAAGTATCACGCCGAGGCGATTGGCCATCAGCCGATGATCAAGTTCGATCACATCCTTCTTCAAAATGCTAATCCCTTGATCAGCGTTCATTCGTTTGAGAACGCCCGCAAGCCATAAGGCGCGATTCACTGGAGATTCCTTAGCTTTGGTTTTGCAGTCGAACACAACCGACCGAAAGCCTTTGAATTGGTCTGGAATGGAGGCAAGAACGTCAAGGTCAGTGACTAACGGGGCTTTCTCGCTGATTGCTCGTCCGGGCTCGACATCCACCTCCAGTTGGGGAAACCAGCGGTTCGCAACTGAGAGTTTCAGGGCCTTCTGCTTCTGATCGCGGTCTTTCATCATAACGCTATTTCAAAAAGAGGTTTTCCAGTTCCATCTGCTGTTCCTGAGTTAGCGAAACCTTGTGCCGGCGCTGCAGCTCACCCGAGGCCACAAGCGACTCCACAAAGGATTGATCTTTTTGGAGGGCCTCCCGGGCAGACTGATCAACTTCGGTGCCTGATGCCACTCCGGCGTTAACCAATTGGTAAGCGATGTTGAGTGCTTCACGATTCTCCGGGGTGTCAACGATGTGCAACTCGCTGAATCCATTTCCAAGATCGACCAGACGGGCCACCCGAAGATGGACAAGCTTACGGTATTGCTGAGTCGCTTCGGTGGTGGCTTTCCCAAGTTTCAGGTTGTTCTTCAGTGTGTAGAGCACGGCACCTGGGGAACGGATTGCATACTTGGCAGACAAGAATTGACCCTGGCGAATCGCGGCAACAATTGCCATCGCTTTCTCGTAAATGTCCCGCTTTGTTGGAGCGAGTGCCGCACCTGAAGGCGTTGGGGTGAAAAGAAAGAAATGCTCGCCCGCGTGGGGAGTCGTGATGCTTGGAGGCTTGACTGCGCCGTCCTGAGCGAGGCGGAGCAGAAGGTTCAGATCATCGTCACTCAGCTTCGTGCCTGCGATCTCCTTCGTCCTCTGGACCAGGGAAAGGGGAACGCCCTGCATCGAGTGGAGGACAGACATTAGTTTCTGGACCTGCTTGGATCCCACGCCCGCCACCATGTCAGCGTAAATCTCCGCATTTTCAGAGAAGTAGGTGGGGCTAAGCGCCACGTCACGTCCACGACTGCGATGCACGCGCACGTAAGCCCCCTGCTCCCCAACATCAATCGCCCGTGTGATCAACTTCTGGTCGGCTCCCAGACTTGACTTCAAAGTGTCAACCTTTTCCGGTGATTTAGACAACCGACACAAGAGTTGAATGCTCAATTCTTCGGCTTCGTTGAAGCCGGCATCAACCGCGTAGGTGCCGAGCGTTGAATAAAGAGTCTCGTAATAAGGAACATTTGGGACAACAGCCTTGATCGTCTTGCCTTCGGTCTGAAGTTTCACAAATTCGACCTCCGCGAGGAGTTCGATGATAGTCTTCATCCCAACGGCTGGGATGCCCAAAAAGTGATTAGCGACAAGACGGAGGGTTTCATAGTTCACCGGCGGCAGTCCTCGAATGTGTAATGCGAGGCGAACTGCCATCCCGATCGCGGGCAAATGTTCGAACTCCGGGACCTCCGCGAGGCCGAGGCCGGTTTGAATCTCGTGGCATCTTGCCGCAACCTCAGCCGGCTCCGGATTTGTCGAAGGAGCCTTTGGGGACGGAGTTATTGATGGCGGTATGGGGTTTGGCATAAGATACGTCTGTGCGTTTCGTAAGCGGTTCCAACAATCGTCACACCAAGTTCCGCCCGTCCTGTTTGGCGGGATCGATCGCTTTGAGCCAGCGTTCTGTGTTTTGCCTTGCCAGATCCTGGTTCCGCAATGGCCAGAAGCGGTCCATCGGTGTGCCCGACCAACGCCCGCTGAGCATCGCTCATTTTCATGAAGGCCGTCGCCAACTCCAGGGCAAGGCTCACCCGGCCCCCTTTCGGAAGGAGCCCGTCTGGCTCTGCCGGCCTGAAGCTCCGCGAAGCTTCTGGCCCGCAAAGGCTTGCCCGGGGCATTTTCCCCTGCGCAATATTCGAAGGAATGGTTCCATAGCTGCAACACAGGGCGCAAGAACGCTGCAATGCCCCGTTCAAAGCATTCCCGCGGAGTGTATGCTTGCACCAGTTAACGCTCAACGCCAAATTGAGCCAATCAACGCGATTCAATTGGAAAATACCTGCAGCATTGCTTCGGATTAGAAGAAGACAAGGCACTGAAGAGGACCACCCTGCTGCGTGTCTCCGACCGCACAAGAAAGTCCATTGGTTTCGACGAACGACCCATCATCGTGGCGGCAACAAGGCTGTTGGCTGTCTTGCGCATAACGCAACCGACTTTGCACGTTCGCCATCCAGCGAATACGGCACGATGAGTGGACCGAAGCCTGATCTTGGCGACGTGCGATAACGGCCTTTCATACCTACAGGCCAAAGAACCCGGCTGCAGATGGACCAATTCCGGGACTTCCCATTCGAACTGCCTGTCAGGAGGCAGCGAAAGACGGAAGAAACTTCATCTGCGCGAAGGACTTTGGTGTCGATTCCTTCTCATCATAGTCTCAACCTCTTGGGCAAACGAAGTCCGAATGAAAGCCCTGCGAAACGCCGTTCTGACAGACTTCGAAACCATTACCGGTGCATTACCTGGCGGCTGAATCAATACGGTGGTGCCAGCCTCCGTAGCCCATGTAGCAGGACCACGGAGTCGAACCAGGCGTTCCGCATGATGTATTTCCAGGCTGGAACCCTGCTCTGGCCTCCCGTGGCTAGTGCATCCGCCAAAGCCCCAGCCTTTTGGATGCTCCGCGGCCAGAGGATCAGCCCGTCGATCCACTCCGATGGGATGCCGGTTCGGCCAAGGCGGGCACCGATGATGCCGCCCAAGATGGAGCCTGTCGTGTCGGAATCGCCCCCGCAACTAATGATGGCCTTGATGGCGGTTGGAAAATCGTCTGGGTAGCTGAGCCAGGCGTGAATGACGACCGGGACCGTGTGGTAGATGTAGCCGCTGACCCCACTACGCCCAAGGCATTTGGCGTAATCTTGGGTGGTTTCTCCACGGCCAACACTGGCGATGGCATCTTCCAGCGTTCTCACGAAGGCCGCGTCCCCGGAGGCAGAGCCAATTGCCCTGCGGGTTTCATCGAGGAACACCTCGGCGGCTACCCTGTCGGCGGTTGAGCTGTGGCGGCTGGCCATGGCGATCGCCAGCGCCCCGGTGAACGCCTTCGGGTCGGTGTGGGAGATTAGGGTCGAGGCGCGGACGAAATCGATCAGTTGCGGCAGGTCCGAGATGCAGCAGCCGAGTATGTGGCTCCGCATGGCCGGACCGTTGCCAGCCGAGAACACACCACTTTTGGTCGGGGAGACGCCCACCCAGAGCTTGATGGATGATTTAAGGGTGGCGAGACCGATGCCACCGGGGATGCAGGCGGCCCAGACCTTAATCCTGCTGGCCAATTCCCGCGCGAACCCCTCCGGATCACCCCCAGCCGCGCAAAGAGCTTCAACGGTCATGCAGGCGTGGTCGTAGTCGTCGGAAGTAGCACCACGGCGCCCGAGGAAGTAGTAGCGGTCGGGATCGGGAAACATCTTGGCCGCGCGCCGAGCCGAAAGACCCTCCCTGTGCAGACCGAGTGCATCCCCGACGGCACAGCCAATCAGGCCACCCAGCACAATGTCGCGTCTGCTCTGCATGTGAGGGAATTATAACGCCTGGTTCCTTTAGGCAGTAGCGTTTTCATCGGCCCCATCCTCAAACGGCTGCGCCGCTCCAGTAAAGGACGGTTCGCGCCTTCGTGCTGGTCAGCGGGGCGGGCGGAATCGAACCTCCAGGTCGCCCGGTTGCTTCCCGGTGGTCAGTATTACCGGAGGCGTCGCGTTCCTCACCCATCTGCATGCCGCGGATGCGCCATCGGTCCAAGGAGCGTCAGATTTGCGAGCTTTGTGGGTAGATGTGCCATATACTCCCGGTAGTGCAACTTACGCTACACTTGAAAACGGCGAGTAGTCGGTGGCTGGCCAGTTTCGTTCTGGTGCAGGTCCTCGTGCTTGGGCGACTTCTTTCGGTGTCCGGCATCCTCTTTCCGCTGACTATGTTCAGCTACACTCTTTGCGCGTTGGTCCCGGCTGGTTTGGGTTTCGCTGGGCTTTTCTTTATGTTCCGCAAACGCGGCTCTTCGCGAGCGTTTGGTGCCGTTTTGGTTGCATTGGCTTTAGGACTGTTATGCATGTTCGATGGCCTCTGTTTTTATCGTGACATGCTCTTTTACGGGCGTATGAAGTAATACAGAGTGATCGTTTTGTCGTCGGGCGGACCAGAACCAATGCCTACTTCACGCCCTCGAACGGTATCAAAACGGCCACGGCAAAGTCCGTTGGGCTAACTTCTACCGCACTAAACTGGCAGAACGATTCCAAAGGAGTTGATACGTGCCCCACGAACTGGCTCCCACTGGGACTGCAAAAACGAGGAATTCCAAAAGGGAGGTGTTCGCGCTATACATGGCGATCACGCCAACCGAACTCGCATAAATTCCAGCTCCAAACAAAGCGGCCCCAAAAACGCTGGATGCAATTATGCGTGTTCCGATCAGCCAATGACCCATCAACGTAGTAATCAGCATTATGGGGTGATAGATCCCAAAGATACTGCTAAGGATAATCAAGCCACCTGACCTCCCAAATTCTCCGGGCCCGCTGAGCAACACAACCGGCAACGCAACCATGTAGAACACAATGGCGCCTACGAACAGTGCCCAGAGGTAGATGCTGACTTCAGACCTGTGTGCGCCTGTTGTCTGCTCGTTCCTGGATGGTGGCTTCTCCCAGTTAACCTTGTTGAGTATCAGTTGCCCCACAAGGCCAATGAGCTGACCTGCCAGCAACGCCCCAAGCAAGAGACTCACGGCGCAAATTCCTGCCTCGATATTCCTAACCCTATAGTCCTCCCCGCTGAAACCCCAGGTGAGGATAACAACCGGAATCAGTATCGACAAATACAGCAGTATAGTGCTTCTCATGCGTTTCATGCTGTCACCTTTTCGCGTCCTTCGCCGGCTGGGTCGTATCACTGCCCCGGTAAGCCAGTTAAGATTGTGAACACCCCGTAGTGTCTTAGACCCTCACGACAGAGGATAAACGGTTGCTTAATGTAGAAGGTTTCTCCAGAGGAGTGGCAGCACAGCATCACGGTGCCAGAACAATACATTGTGTGACGCGTAAACATTACCTCCTTCAACGAAACGTCTAATTGTCTTCCATTTACCTTCCGCAGCAAATCTGCCCAACCTTGTTCTAACTCAGCAGCAGATATGAGCAGTTCATGACTAAACGGGTGGGCCAAATACGGTGGCTCATATAGAATGGCTTGTGAGTTTGTGCTGATTGCATTGTTTGTGTAGGCCGTCCTGTCCACCTGAGTTAGGCATGTGCGAAGTTGCTTCTCGTAGTCTTTCACCCACAGAGCGAGGTCTGCGGTAGCTTTGCGCTCAGTTCTGCTGAAGGGTGGAGAGGGAGTATCCCAACGGATCCCATAGGAGCAACCAGCGCCACTGCAAATCAGGAACACTGATATTCCGACGAGCATTGCGCATGCGACGGGATGGCGCTTTGCGATCTGTGGAGACAAGTGGAGTGTATGTGGTGTGTTCATAACTAAAATGGCAGTTTGATAGATTTGATGGGGTTCAATATCTTCTTCTGAAGGACTCCTCTTACGGACGATTGTTTGAGGTATTCAGCAGGATTGCCTGATACAATCACAGGATTAAAGTTCATCACATCTTGTGCGAGGGAGAATGGTGTATTTTCGCGTTTGAATGGTATTTTATACCGGCCTGTCCCTTGCAAGCCGGCTTGCGCTGCACCGGAACAGTTTTGTGTGAGAGGCTCCCAGGTTTTGTAGGTAGCAAACCAACTTTGGAGCGCTTTTAACGCGTTGGCATCTTCTGCGGTTGTCGTGGGAAGGCGAAGAATGAGCACTGGTATTTCCTGTTTGACTATGTAGTCATCGGTTTTATGCAACACTTGCTTCAGGCTACCAGTAACTTTGTAGGGAACTTTTATTGGTGAATAGGCTCCGTTTACAGGATTCGCCTCGTAAAACGTGAGCGCGTCAACGGTTCCTACGGCTATTCCAACGTGACCAGAGCCCGAGTTGCCTTGGGTAGTATCCCAAAATAGGAGGAATACATCTAACCCGGACGGATCTATTGCATTTACCGGATCCCCGCTGCAATACGCATACAGGTTGAGCCCACCATCTTCCTGGATTGGGTCTCTGCGGATCCACCGGCCAGTTTCTGGGTCGTAGAGCCGGAGGGGTGCCAAGACCAGTCCGGAAGGCCCGTGATGGAAGTGGCCGGTGAAGCCGATGTCGACTTGAAGGGAGCCGTAGGTCTGAGTTCTGCGGCCGTAAGGGTCGTATTCAAAACGGGCGACGACATTGCCGCTCGCGTCGGTGACTTGGCGGACGGAGCCAAGGTGGTCGGTCAGATAGAAGTAGTTCGCGTTGTTGAACCAGAAGCCTCCGGGAAAGTAGCGGCGGATGACGGTGCCAGAGGCATTTTGCTCCTCGGCGAGGCGGAGGCCCTCCCATTTGAAGTAGCGGACGGAGTTGGTGGTATCGCCAGTGCATTCTGCAAGGCAGGTCCAGCGACCGAGGGGATCGTAACCGACTCGTTGCGAAGCGCTGAACACCTTGCATGCAAAGTTGAGGTGCCGGTTATTTTGAGGACTGCCGGTGTTCATTGAACTTCCACAAAACTAAATCTGAAGCCTTTGCGCCATTCCGTATAGGAACGCCGCGAAAAGTGCCATCTGAGCGGCTGATACAAGAAAATGTTCTTTTCGGATGGAAACAGCGAGCACCTTCGAGACAATAAAACAAATCGCTGGCAGTGCAGGATTAAACTCCAGCGGAGGTCCTCCTGTCACTGATTCGATTGGCGGAATGGCACCGAGCAATGCCGCTCCAAAAAATAGGAGTTCTGCAATCGTCCCCGACACACATAAATATTTTCTTAGTTCCATAGGTTTTTCCATTTAGAGTGTTTGCAGCTTGCTATTCGGAAGGTTTAGTGGAATTGAAGTGACTCCCGCCGTTGTTGCCGCGCCAAGCGGGATCTTCCGCTGGCAATAACCAATAATGCGCACGGGGGTCGTCTAAGGATAACGCCCCGACTGATTTAGCCCATTTTGCAAATGCTTGATCGAGTGTGTCTGTCGGTTGACGAAATTGTGCAAAACTGACTCCCGCCGCATTGCTAGGGCAATCTTCGGGAGAAAAGCCACTCCGATAGGCGTTCCCCCACTCAAACGCCCATTGCTTTGCCTCCAACAGAAAGCCCATAAGTCGCACATCCCACCCGAACTGCCCATGTTCTACTCGATATGCCGCCTCCCCAAAATGACGTATATCAACCCATCCGAACTTCTGCGTATAGAAGTAACGGTTTACGTTGCTCACGTGATTTGAGGAAAGTAATCTTAGATCCGGCGTGTTTTGAAGAAAGTCGCGAACATGGTCGCTGGTGGTTGCACCGGCGCGATTTGGAGCACGCCCCGTTGCATCGGTGCAGTTCACTGGATCTCCCCCGCAATACTCATAAAGATTGAGGCCGCCCTTTTCCTGGATGGGGTCGCGGCTAATCCAGCGACCAGTTTCCGGGTCGTAGATGCGGAGCGGCGCGAAAATCAGGCCTGATGGGCCATGGTGGAAGTGGCCGGTGAAGCCGATGTCGACCACAAAACTGGTGGTTCCGAAGGTCTGGGTGCGCTTGCCCCATGGGTCATATTCAAAGCGAGCGACGACCGTGCCGTTGGTGGTCGTGACTTGGCGCACGGAGCCGAGGTGGTCGGCCAGATAAAAGAAGTTGGTGTTGTTGAACCAGAAACCTCCGGGGAAATAGCGACGGATAACGGTGCCGGATGCGTTTTGTTCTTCGGCGAGGCGGAGACCCTCCCATTTGAAGTAGCGGACAGAGTTGGTGGTATCGCCAGTGCATTCTGCAAGGCAGGTCCATCGGCCGAGGGGATCGTAACCGACTCGGGTGTTTGTCGTGCCATAGCCGATGTAATAGCACCGGTCAAACTCGTCCCAGGCGTTGTCGAGGCGGGTGTCCTTTTTGAGGAGGTTGCCGTTGAGATCGTAGGTCAGGCTACCAAAGGCCCCATTGGAAGCGACAGTGAAAACGCGATTTGTGGTGGCGACATTGCCGTTGGGGTCTGCGGCGGCAATGCTGACCACGTTGGTGATGCTGGGGGCATAGACTTCACTTTCGAAGTTGGTGGCGGTGGTCATCCTGGCCGGAACGCCGGCAACGGTGACCAGCCCGGTTTCGCTAATGTGGCCCGCGACCCGCACAATGCCGCCAGTAGCGGCGCGGTTGGTGAGCTGGTTGAGCCCGTTGACTCGTTCAATGGTGGCAGCGGAGTCAATTTGCTGGCTGATCCGGTTGCCACTGGCGTCGTAATTGTAGCGATAGCGCCGAGCCACCGTGCCGTTGGTGGTGGTTGCCGTGGCGCTGAGCAATTGGCCAGCGGCGTCATATTGGTAAGCCCAGTTGGTCGTGGCGCCGCCGACCGTGTTGGTCATCTGGGTGATGCGGCCCAAGACGTCCCGGGTGTAATCGTAGCGGGCAAGGGTCGTGCCGGCTTGGTTGGTATGCCAGACAAACTGGAGCTGGCTACCGTTGGTGATGGAGGTGTAGCCGAAAACCGTCGTGATTCCATTGGGTCGCCGCACGGTTTTGACCCGTTCGCTGGCACCATCGTAGGTGGCAGTGGTGGCGCCCTGATTGTTGCTGGACCAGTAAACACGGCTCAACTCGTCATACTGCACCTTGAAATAGGTGCTCCCTGCCTGGCCGGACTGGATTCGCCCAATGACGTCGTTCGTATAAAAGATGGAGAAATAGGGGTCACCGGTGATGGATGCCAGAGACCCGGCCCCGGGTTGTCCAGAGGGCACGTAGCCAAATGCCCAACCTTTTCCTCCCCGGGATAGTATCCACAGCCGCGGATAGGTAGAACTGTAGTCATATTCTATCGGGTCGCTTAGGTTTCCGACTGAATTGGAGCTGGTATGCAAGGAGCCGTCGGCGTTGTAAACGAGCGTTGACGTGTTGCCTTTGGCCAAGGTTAGTTTCTTGAGCTGGGACGCGTTGGTTGCGTATGCGAATTGCGTGGCGGTCCTGTCCGGATACAGCTTGGTTTGTGTGCGCCCGGCATCGTCCTTGAGCCATGTGGTGTAGTTTCCCTTGGGGTCTGTGATGCCTTCGAGGTCACCGCAGGCGCACCGGGCAAAGTGGGTGATCCGGCCCAGTGTATCCTGGACGTCGGTGAGGCGGCCGGGTGCCTCATGGGTAAAGTAGGTCCAGCGGTTGTCGCGGCCCTTGGTCTTGCCCATGTCGAGGCGGTTGTAGACGTATTGGCGACTGGTGCCATCGGGGAAGGCGATCTGGGTGAGCCGGTCGAGATCATCGTAGCTGTTGGTTACCGTGAACCCGTCAGAGTCGGTCAAGGTGCGGATTCGACCGGTGGAATCGTAGCTGATGTTGAGCGTGTCCGTGGGCAGGTGGCCGGTGACGTTGGTGAGGTAGCCGCTTTGGTCATAATTGAACGTGGTGACATGGCCCAATCCATTGGTCGATTTCAGCAATAATCCGTTGGTGGAAAACCCGTAGCGGTTGGTGACGCCGGCGGCGATGGTAACCAGCGGCAGGTGCTGGGCGTTGTAGGTGAAGGTCCCCAAAACATCCCAGCTGGCGCCATTCTTCTGGTCGACCTCCAGCAGGTCGATGCCGTTGGTGGAATAGATAAACCGTGCGGTGCGACCGATGGGATCGACTGCGTTGGTGAGGTTGCCAAAGGTATCGTATTGGAAGCTGTTGGTTTGAGCGATGCCCCCGTCCAGGATTCTGCCTGCCATGGTTGGCGACTCGCTGGTCAGGCCACCCCCAAAACTGTTGGTCTGGCCAGCGAAGTTGAACGAAACGGCCTGTTCGAGTGGACGCTTGATCCAGAGGGGCACGCCACTGACTTGGTCTGAGGGGGAAGCCCAGTGGATGATCTGAGCTTTGGATACGTCGTTCGACCCACGGCTCCATGCCCGCGCGTCCCAGTAAATGGTGTTGTTGATGTTACGCAAGCCAGCATCTCCTATCATGTTGGTTGGTATGGAAATGGCTGGGACTGTATCGTAGCTCCGGAACTCCATGTGTTCCGTGGCTCCGAGGGGGTCAGTCGCTTCGATAACCCGACTATTTATGTCCTCCCATGTCGCGAAAGTTGTCGTGCCGTAAGGTGTGGTCAGCGAATTGATGCAATCGTTGGAGTAGGTGAAGCTGGAGACGATGCCGACCGGGTCGGAGAGGCTGGCGAGGCGGGTAGCCCCGTTGGTCGCCACGTAGCCGATTGTGACCGTCCGAGCGAACGGGTCGCTGATGCTGGTGATCTTGAGTGCGTCACCGGCGTATTGATACGCAATGGTGCTGGACTGGCCGATGGCGTCGGTGATCTGCGTCAGGCGGGCGGTGCTGTTTGTGGGAGTGTCATAGCCGTAGGACAAAGCATTGTTGGAAGTATCCAGTTGCTGGGTGAGGAAAATGCGCCTGGTGCCATTGGCCAGGGTGATCGACCAGGAGTAAACGTCACGGGAGCCATCTGGAAAAACGCGCACGTAGGCATTGGTAGCGGCGCGGCTGAGCACGCACTGGCTGGCTGGGTGCCGGGTGGAGTTGGTGACGCTGGCGGTGAACCCCGTGTAATCCTCAGATCCGCCCCCTTGGACGTAGCATCGAACGATGTTGGTGAGAGATGCCGGATTATCCTCGATATAGGACAGGTTGGCCAGCGTCCAACGTGGCCCCAGGTTGGAGAAGTTGACGTTGGTGTCGCGAGTGGTGTCGCGCTGGTTATAGATGAAGCTGAAAGCGACGGATGGGCCGATCGGAGGTGCGTAACCAAGCGGCGTGTCCTGCACTCGGAGGCTAGCGTGCAAGGCGTTGAAGCTGTAACCCGCCATGCCCTTGGGACACGACATTGTGTTCCCTCCGAGGGCTAGGGCATCTGGTGAAAACCGTGTTAAGTCCGCTGTTGTTGGCAGTATATTAACGATTTCGATTACCCCATCAACCCAGATGGTTTCAAAATCTATGTAGTCGCAGTTGTTGGTAACTGTAGCAGAGGTGGAGCTATTGTCGCTCCAACGTTTGATGGTAATTGTCTGTTTGTTGTCGAGTTGCGCGGTCAACGTATTGGTGAATGAGGATTGCAAGGGTCCCCAAGTCGAGCCCCTTAGCTTGCAACCATTGATCCAAATGACCCAATTGTAACTTACGGAATACGGTGAGAAGCTTGCAGAGCCACCTGGAGCGATTCGGACATCGTTTTGGGGATCGATGCTGGTGACACAGCCCTCCGTCATTTGAGCGGAAACGGCCACTGCTGTGCTATTTGAAACAATATGCAATGCGGCGTTAACAGACGCGGCTGAAGCGACAAATAACGCGACAGAAACCGCAAGAATGGACCTGATGTAATTGAGTGTTTTCATGTGCTTGTATGCTGAGGGTTTGTTGCCTTATGGTTCTGTTATGGTGATGACTGGTGCATTAGTTTCGCCAGCGGTGCCTGGTGCTTGCCAGCGGAGTGGATCCCAAGGAAAGGCGTCTTGGGCGTCTGCTACACCGTCACTGTCCATGTCGGTGGCGCCCACGGCGTAGAAGGTGTAGGTGGGCGACCAACGGTAGTTGCCCTCAATATCAATCGCCTTGATGAAAATGTCCCAACGAGTAGGGCCTGCACTGGACAGTGTGATTCCGTAGTTGGGGACGCCTGGGGCGGCTGGTGCACTTTGGGTGCTGATGAGCCGAGTGTCCCGGTAAACCTCGATCTTGCTCAGGCTGTTGCCACCGTGTTGGCGCAGCGCCACTGAGAGGGAGTTATCGACCCAGACCGTAGTTCCCGACGCAGGACTCGTTGCCGCAACGATTGGCGTGCTTAGGACTGCATTCTTCGCCCCGGCGTAATTGACGGCTGAAACGGTGTAGACGATGGCTGATGCAGATGAAATGGGGTCGGTGAAACTGAAGGTGTTAGTGGGGACGGTGGTGATGATGGATGGCAATTGCGAACCGATGGATCGCGAGATGACAAAAGCGTTGGCGTTGGATACGGCACCCCACGTGAGCCGGATGTCGTTGGTGGTTGGAGCATCACAATGCAGGTTGGTGACGGTGCCTGCGGGGTTGATCGCTAGCCCATACTTGGCGGTCAGGTAGCGCCCGACGGTTGTGCGGTCAAGATCGGTCAGAATGTTGGTGTAGATCAGGATTTCCGCAATTTTTGGTTTGCCATAGGCCCATTGAGCGTCGCTTGGGCACCGGCCCAGACTCGGGGAGCTGGTGAAACCAAGATTGAGGTTGTTGGTGCTAACCAGAAGGCTCCCGTTAACAGAGGCTTGCCACTGGTTGGATGCGGCGGCGACATTGTATACGTGGAAGGCTGAGAGCGCCCCGATACCGTTGCCAAAGCTCATTACACTACTGCGGCCGAAAGAGTCGTTGATGCCGTTTGTGTTGTAGCTGGTGTAGCTGCTGGCGGTAGAAAACGTCCAAAGGGGCCCGCTCAGGTAATCGTTGTCAGGGCGCAGAACGACAAAGGCTTCGGCGGCCCCCACTGCTTGGAGGAAATTGGGGAGGATCAGGTAATCGTTGATGCCATCAAACACGATCGCGGGTAGACCGTTGACTTGGTTGGTCAAGAACGTGGGCCGGCTGGAGCCGCTACCGGTGGCGTGATTGTTGTTACCGCTATTGTCGGTCCACTGAGAAACAGGCGCTTGGTTGGTGAGGGACAACGCATCTGCTTTGAGCCAGACCTTCAGCGCGCTTTTGGCCGGGATGTCGACGGTAACCCGGACCACCGATGAGGTGGCCTTGGCACCCCAACCATCCGTAACGATTGCCTTGAGGTCGTAGGTGCCGACCTGAACATCGGTCCAACCGAAGACTGCGGGCGAGGTCGCTGCCGAAGCGAGCAATTGCCCGTTGGCGTATAGGTCGATGTTGGCCGTGAAGGCCCAATTGCTGGCTGTGACCTGGATGCTAAGGCTGGCGGGTGCGGTCAGGGATGTGTTGTTTGTCGGGCTGATGATGCTCACGCTTGGGGCTACATTCACGTTGGTCCTGGTCACCAAAGCTTCATAGGCGTCTGATAAGCCATCCCCGTCGGAATCATTGACGGACGCGGCGATATAGAACGCGTTGGTGCTGGGCTCGTTGGTAAGCGTGATGGTGTCTCCGGGGTAGACGTTCTGTGCAACCCTGACGCAAATGCTGTTGGTAAAGTGATCGCCCAGCAGGTTGATCGTTCGGAACACGTCGTATGGTGCGTTGGTCGAGCAAGCCACCTGCATGCTGACGTCGTTGGTGGCGGCCCATACGATATTGGTGAGGCGAAGCGGCCCGTTGGTGAGGTCGGAGAGGCTGTCCATCTGCTGTTGCATCAAAGCAAACGGCGACACCTGAGCTTCGAGGGTCATTCGCTGGGCTCGCAAGTTGGCGATACGCTGAAGATTGGCCTCCTCTTCCGCAGGGGTGATGGGACCGAGTGCGGCGATAGGCGCTGTCCATTGATAGTAACGAGCGATGTCTTCGGCGCTGGCAGGTTTGGAAAAGGTGGCCAACTCGTCGTAGGCACCCGGCGCTTGCATGGTTCCGTCGGAGGCGGATCCCAAGCTTAAACCAAAGGTTCCACGCGCGACGACCCGTGGAGCTTGGACGCCTGCCCCTCTGGCGACGATCTGCCCATCGAGGTAGAGGACCGTTGCTTGAGGGGAGTAAGTGAGCGCAACCAGATGCCAGGTGCCATGTTGCCAGTCCTTTGACGCTCCAAGCACGATTTGACCGCCGGCGGAAAGCCCAATGGCGTCCGGGGTGACGTGCATGGTCAACCAGGGCACCGATCCCTTGGTGCTCCAGGTGGCCATTTCAAACAGCACGGCATCCGTGGCGGCGGCATTGGTCGATGAGCAATACCAGAAGCGGATCGTGCCTTGATCCTGGGAAACCAGCGGTCGCTTTCCGTCGGCGGTCGTCCCTGCCCACGCCATGAACCCTTGATCGCCCACATTAAGGGCAAAGCCACTCCAGCTATCCGCCATCCGGACGCCCTCTGCGTGGAGCACACCCTCCGCAAAATTGGTCTGATCAAAGCTGGCGTGCAGGGTTGTCGATTCGGGAAATGGCGGAAGGGGCGGCCGGGGCTTGGCCAAAATGGTGGGAATGACGGCAAACAGACCGATGAATATGTGACAAACTAGTTTCATAATCTTTCTAGAACTGGGTGAACAACCCAATATGAGGCTCCCCAGAGGAAAACCCTGGACCCTCAACAGACAGTTTAAGACGCCGTATTCTGTCTGCTACGATTTTGTGTGGCCCATTTTTGTAGCCGCCGCACAGCGATTGTCTTGGCGACCTCGCGTGAACCTCGATCAACTTCACAGAAAAAGTGAGTTTGGTTGCATTTTTCCACGTAGTGGAAGCACCGGTGCGATTGACGCTGTAAATTTGAGATTGTCCTCTCGACGGATTGCAGTTAGCTGGGCGAACGGGACCTGGGATGCCCTGCCGTGTGGAATAATGGCAGTCCCAATCTGGCGAAACCCTTCTGCCTCAAAATGGGGCATCAGAGCCAACGGTTGAAGACTCCGTCCTTTGAAAATTTTACAGATCAGCCAGCGCCATGCGTTTCCGTCCTGTTTATTGCATTGGAACGGCTTTAGCTTCTGCGTCCGGAATCCGATTATAGAGGACCAAGATGAGCAAATTTACGGAAGAACGAAATGGGCGCGGGACACAAGAATGGTCCGAACACACATACAACATTTGCGTGGGTTGTGAGCATGCCTGTCTTTACTGCTATGCGAAGCCGCAAGCTGCCTGGACAAAGGCAGAACTGCGGGTGCCTGGTGCCTGGGCAAAACAGAAATTAAATCCCAATTGTTCTCGTTTGGGGGCTGAGGTCGGTCGGAAGGGCGTGGTGATGTTTCCGACCTCGCACGACATTACACCCAACTTTTTGGAGCCATCCCTGACGACCATTTTGAACCTGTTGCGCAACAACAAGGTGCTGATCGTGAGCAAGCCACATCTCTCGGTCATCAAGGTTTTATGCAAGGAATTGAAGCATGCGAAGGATGACGTCATGTTTCGATTCACGATTTGTTCATTAAACCAGGATTTGTGCTCATTTTGGGAACCAGGGGCGCCGAGCATCACGGAGAGGCTGCAGTGCCTGCGGTATGCATTTGAGCGAGGGTGGGCTACCAGCATTAGCGCGGAGCCGATGCTCGATGACCTCGAAGGCACCCTTGCGCTGGCAGATCGGGTTGACCCGCTGGTAACTGACACGATCTGGCTGGGGAAAATGGGCCCGATTCAGTGGCAATACAACTCGCATGTGCCCGGATTCGTTGAAGCCGGGCAGAGAATCAAGGCTTTACAGACCGACGAAAATATTTTGAGGTTGGTGGCTGCCTTTGCCGGCCGAAAGAAGATACGGTGGAAAGACAGCATCAAGAAGGTGCTGGCCGCACAGGAGGAGCTGGCAAAGGCTGCGGCATAGCCGGCCCGTTATCTTTACGCTACACCACCGACATCATCTGAACGATGAAAGGGGCATGACGAACAATCGGTTTCCGGGTTTCGAACTATCTGGAAAAAAGGCACAACCATGGATTCACCAAGCCGCGCTTCCGCAACATCCTTGGTTGTTACAGGGTGAAATTCTGAACGGCCTGTGCGGGGACGAGGAACACGCAGGGGTCACAGAGGTGGTGGTGAAAACCCCAATCCACATGGGGGCAAACCACAGCCCCCCCAAGCTCCTCGATCCAGGCGATATTCGCCTGCGTCGGCATGTGGTAAGGCTGAGCCATGATGAGGACGTCTCCACTCCTGAGGGTCAACTCGACGGTGTGGTCAATTACGGAGTCCAAGTGCGATCGCAGGAAATGGCAGACATGCAAACCGCTGTAATTACGAGCGGTGGTCTGGATACCCAGTCGAGCGATGAACTGGTTGATAGTCTTGACCGGTTTGGTGGGCTTGACGCGAAGCAGTGCCGCGACCCGTTCAAGTTCTGTGGAGGGGTTCGATTGTGATTGCATAGCTGTTACGTCCTGCCAGTTCTGGCCATCATGGGCGAGCAACACAGCCAACTGACAACGGAGTTTGGCCTCCGCGCAGATGCCGGCGATGCTTTTGAGCACCTCTTCTCGTGAGTTAGCTTGGAGGGTTAGGCGCACCTTCAAGACGCCGTCCTCTTCGATGGAATCCATATCCAGCCGGTCAACTTTCTTGCGGTTCTGGGACGTGGCGTTTGTATGGAGATGGGCTTGGAACAGTCGTTCGTTCGCCTTCGGATTTGATTGCTTTTTCATACCGGGTCGGATTTGTGCGCGTAGCGCATCCCGGCAGAACGATTCTATTGCATGTTCGCGGTCGGAATTACGGTTTATCCCAAATCATCAAACGCAATATTGCTGGGAGAAACATCGACCATGTGGATGTCGAACTTCTCCAAGGCATCCAATACGGCCTGCACCTGTGGCCATCGAGCTTCATACTGTTCCCGCTTGTCGATCAGCCACTGGTCCCAAACCTCATCGGGAAACTCTGGGGCGGCGTCCAGGTAAGCACCTGCGAAATCCAGCACAAACGGCCTTGCGACGATGGTCATCTCGATAATGCACATTCCGTCGTCATGGCAGAGCAACTGAGGGACGTTGAATCCCAGGAATGTGGTGATTCCTGCAGCTTTTAGCCGTTGGTAGATAGCCAATTCCCGCGAAAATGGCTCTCTGGCTCGGAGCACCTTGATGGCGGTGGCAATCTGGTGGGCTTCTGGGTTGCCTTCAGTTCCGAAGATGATACCGTGAATGCCGAAGCCCAGCCGCTCGGCGAGCTGGAGTCGATGTTGAGCGGCATACGTGCGAGCGTTCTGGATCAGGATTTCGTCCATGATTGCGGTGACAAGTAATGGCGGCCACTCCGCCCAAGTAAAGATTCAACTGCTTATTGATGGCGGTTCCATCCCTGTCGCTCAGCTTGGCCCCGATTTCCTGCTGCTCAGCAACCCAATTGACCATCCACCGGTAACGGGCGTGTTGGTTTTGCAGGTGGACCAAAGCGAGCGCCGGTGGAATGTTCACCTTCCAGAAGGTATGGCATCATCTTCAAATCGGGTTGCCGTCGTTCGAATTTAATTCTTTCACCGTTTGCTCCACCCACCGGTCGGAGCAACGGGCCAAACAGCCTCCACACTGGGGGCGGTCCAGAAATAAACCGCAGAGCGGCCTGCCGTAGAGACAAAAGGGCCAGCAGGTCTTGCGAACTGCTGGCTTGCACCAAACTTACTGCGCCGTCGCGCGACGGAGCCTAACCGGGCGGAGGATACGGGTCGTTGCCGTAGCTGTTCCGATCCCGGATTTCGCCACTCCTGCGATGAATGAAGGTTTCTCCATTCTCGCGGATGGCGGTGCGGCGCGCAGACCTTTCGGCCTGCGTTTGGGTGTCGTGCTGTGAGGAAACCCTTTCGGCCCCCTCACGGCGCACGGCCCAACCGCCTTCGTGCGGAACAACATGGATGTTGGATTTGCTCATTGGCAAAAGCCTTTCCATGACGCCCCTTGCCTCTTGACTCCCTGCCCGGCTGCCGCAATCTTGGGTTGTCACTTCTGATTGCATCCGGTGAGAGCCTCCCCAGAAGGGGCTTCACTGGAGAAAATCTGTCGGGCCGGCCGGAGTTCACGCTCCCCGGCCCTTCTTTTCTCACCCCAACAATACCCCACCGCCCGAAAGTTGTCAAAAAGAATTGCCATTGTGAAGTCCAAGCGTATATTTCATCACAACGTTTATGAAACTTCACACAATACCCCAACGGATGTCGGACGTGCGGGAGTTGATCGGGCTGAGCCAGACGGCCCTAGCCAAGCGGTTGGGGGTGTCCCCCTCCCTGGTCTCCATGTGGGAGGGTGGGGAGCGGTCCCCGGCCGAGGGCCAGGTGTTGGAGATTGCCAGCGCGCTGGGAGTCTCCCTGGATTTCCTGGTCAACGCGGAGGTGCGTCCGCATTTTCAGCCCCGGGCGACGGTGACCATGCCAGCCAAAGAGGACCACGCCTGCCGGCAAGCACTGCGCGATGCGACCGAACAGGTGTTTTATCTGGCGAGCGCGTATGAAATGGCGAAGGAGGTCCCGGGGCAGTTCAGCCTGCGGTGTGACTTCAGTTCAGGCCAACTGCCCGGGCTGGCGCAGCAGGTCCGGGAAGCGTTCAAGTTGGACCGGCGAGTGTCGTCGGAAGAGCTGAAGCGTGCGGCCACGGAACGCAACATTCACGTTTTTGAGTGGTCGCTGCCTTCGAAAATTTCCGGTCTCTCGTATCGGGGTGCCGTTACTGTGATCATCATCAACCGTGACCATCCGCCCGGGCGACGCCTGTTCACTTTGGCCCACGAACTGGGCCACGTCCTGTTTCACCTCCCCGGGGGTGGGGGGGAGAGGGGGGTGGATACCGAGGTCAGCTTCTTTGCCTCGAACCGGGATCCGAAGGAGAAGGAGGCCAATTCGTTCGCCGCGGAGTTGCTGATGCCCACGGATGAAATCGATGCCTTCGTCCGCCGATTTGGCCACGAACTCCAAAGCCCATCATTTCTTCCGGTGGCTGCCCGGGCGTTCAACGTATCGCCAGACGCGTTGTTTTACCGGCTGGTGGGCAAGAACGTCTACGCTTGGACCGACAAGGACCGGTTTCTGTCGAGCCGCAAGCCGGAGGTGAAATTGCCAGAGACCCGGGTGGAGAACATCGACGAACAAGTGGACCCGGATCTGGTTCGCCTGGGACTACGTCTCTATGAGCAGGAAGCCGTCTCTGCCGGTAAGCTAGCGGAGTGGTTCTTTGCGCCACGGTTGGTGGTGGAGGATTACCTGGCGCGATTTTCTGAGGAGCGGGATAGCGTCATCGTGGGAAGTGGGGACTGATGCACACGTTGCTCTTCGACACCTCTGCCCTCTTCAACTTTGGGCACCGGGGCCAGTTGGAGGCCCTCCTGACCGAATTTGGGAGATGCTATCGTTTGGTGACGACCGCCGAGGTGAAGAAGGAGTTGTGCGGGCCACCGCGCGGGCAGTATTACGAAAAACTGCTGGAGGCCCACCTTCATATCCAGAAGCTCAAGGACGTGAAGTTGCCCATAAAGGAACTGCAACGCCTTACACGGGCGTTGGCATCGGGTGAGCTGAGCGTGGTAATGCTCGCGCTGGATTTGGGTGATGTGGCGCGGGTGGTAATCGACGAAAAGTCGGCAAGGCGGGAGGCCACCGCGCTGGGCATCAATGTGACCGGGACCATTGGCTTGCTGAAAGAAGCAATCGACCGAGGTTGGCGGACAGATGCGGAGTGTGTGAAGGCGGTGCGGCTACTCGTGGAGCGCAAATTTCGCGTGCGAGAACCGGCACCCGGCGAAACCTTCGCGGCATATTTCACATCGCTCAGTCAACCGTGACCATGCATGAAAGACGCACGATAAAGCTATGTCGTCAGAGTTATTCAGACAGGGCGGGCCGCACAACGTTCGCAGGACTGGCTCAGAAACTTACGAGTTCTCCATCAGCGTGCCCAAGGACCAGGACGGGCGGACAGCTCGTGAGTGTCCAGGTGGCGGCTGCTCTCCCGGCTTCTTTAAGATAAAGTGCGGGACCGGCGTCAAAAATCAAACCGAGGCATTTTGCCCCTATTGTCGGGCTAGCGGGAAGCCATCGGACTTCACGACGAAGGAGCAGGTGCGATATGCGAGGCAGATCGTAGAAGCGCAGGCCCACGAAGGAGTCGAACGCATGATGAAAGAAGCCCTTGGCCTAGATTCCCAGGGGCGCCGGCAGCTGGTTGGTGGGCTTCTCAACGTCAGCATTGAGATGAAGCCGTCATCCAAGCCCCATGTGTGGCGCCCATGGGAAACCATCCTCAAACGCGATCTTGTGTGCCCCCGCTGTGAGTTGGATCAATCAGTTTATGGTCTGGCGGTGTGGTGTGCGGATTGTGGTGGAGACATTTTCTCGACGCACATTCTTGGCGAGCTCAATGTGATTCGTGCGATGCTGGCCGATGTGCCACGCCGCCGGGAACTGCTGGGGGAACGTGCCGCGGCGAAGGATGTCGAGAACGCGTTGGAGGATTTAGTCTCGGTTTTCGAGGCCGTGTTGAAAATCGATCTCCAACGGTTCATGCGGCTCCACGGTGTCGCCGATTCTGAGATTGAATCCAAAATGCGCCGTATTGGCAGCCGGATGCAGTCGGTTTCCAACGCGCAGGCCATCGTGCCGGACCATTGTAATGGGAATCAGCTGTTCACGGATGCCAATGTGCTCCAGAAACTCGATGCAGTGTTTCAAAAGCGCCACCCCATCACCCACAACCTCGGTGTGATTGATCGCAAATACTTGGAGCGCGTCCGATCTGGAGAAGCGGAAGGGCGAGAGGTCCGGGTGGATCAGGGAGAGGTCGAGCAGGCGGCCGAGGCCGTGTTCCTCGTGCTGGAAGATCTGCACCTGCGGCTGTTTCCGGATTCCGTCAGAGCAGCAGTATCTTCGCCGGCGAACGCGACGCCCTAAGGGAGACTTGTTTTCGCGAGAGGGCGACTCAAGAACGGGGTTTTGAACGATCAAATATCAAGATGAAAGGCAAGAAATGATAATAACGCTGCGAGACGAAGTGGAGAAAACAGCTGTAAATGTTGCAAAGACGTTAATCAAACACCACCGTTTGATCTACGGAGTTGGTCCTGACCAACGGTTGGATCCTGTTGGAAGCGGGCTGTTGCTCCGGGTTGGGAGTTCCCACTTTCTGGTTACAGCAGCACATGTTCTGGACGAGAATACCCAGTCGCCAGACAGTTTCTGCGACCTTGTTACGTATGGCCAGCGGCTGCCCGTGATCTTACAGGGCGCATCGTTTAGAACCACGATTGCCGAAGGGAAGACCCGAGAAGACGACCCCCTTGATGTTGGTTTCATCGAACTGCCTGACGCACAAGTCGCACAGCTTGGGGTAGACCGGTTTCTGGAGCCCTCCCAAATTGATCTGAACGACAAAGGCGATTCGCCAGCCCTGTATGGAGCTTTCGGGTATCCAGCGTCTCTGAACTACAGCATCGAACCTGATTGGGAGTCGCCTGTGAACCCGACGCCCTTCAGCTACACTTCACAACTGCGATCATCTGCGGCGCATGTCGAGTTGGGTGTTTCCCAAGCGACACACTTGGTGCTCGCGGCCAGCAACAGGAAGACCCGCGCGCCAGGCGGCAGGAAGGTCAAGCTCCCTGACCTGCGTGGGATGAGTGGTGGGGGTTTCTGGCGCTACACGGAATACGGGCAGGCCAACCCGGTCAAAGCACCATGCCTGTTGGGCGTTTTGATAGAGCGACGCAGGTGCAAGGATGGTGGAATACTGGCTGCTCGCATGAACTTGGTCTTCGAGGCCTTGCGAAAAGCATACCCTGCGCTGGATCCGTTTCTCCCTCGTTCAGAGATTGCGGACATCACCGTGACCATGGTTTAGCATGCACGCTTTACATGTAATACGCGTAGGACGCCTCGATCTCCGGTAGATCAGCGGCGTATTTCAGGATGCCGCCGACCTGTCGGGCCGCCTTGATGGTGATCGGGAAGGCGTTGTCAAACTGGGTGTTGTTCCAGTTCATTTTGGTGAGGGCGAGAATCTCCTCGGCCAGCTTGCGCGGTGACTGGTCAACCTCTGCAGCGGTGATTTCGAGGGTTTTGGGGACATACATTCCGGGGAACGCCATGTAGAAGTCGACGCTACCGCGCGTGTAGAGGAACCAGTTGTTTGGATCCAACTGGAGGAACGTCCCCCGAAGCGGTGGATATTCGCCTTGGCGATAGAGGCGGATGAACGAGGTGCCAATGGTCAGAAAATCATGGACATCGACGCCCAACGTCTTCAGGGCGTCGTTGCAACCGACCTTTTCATCCTCATTGAAAGCAGATGTTTTATGGATCACTGCTCTGGCGGGCAGGTTCCGGTGAACCCGCTTGTATTCCGTCAGGACGTTGGTGACAAGCTGGCGGATGGCATCGGCCGAAAGGTGGACTTGGCGGTCTTCCTCGGATCTCTTGGCTTCGCCGCCCCTTACGATCATACCCTCTCCCCGCTCGTTGAAGACCTGCGCAACGCTGGTGTGCGTGGTTTCCTTGTCGGGACTGAGGTAGAAGCTGATGCCGATGTATACCGAGTCGATCTCGGAGGGCCGTCGCAACAGACGCCAGGGAATGCCCCGTGCCTTGTAGTAGAGGGCTGTGAAGAAATTCCAGGCGCGCGTGGCTGGATCCTGTAGCCCGCGGGGGTTGCCTGTGCTGCGGAGGAGTTTCGCGTCGGGATCGTAGGTCGGAGGCCTCACGAACTGGATGGGCTTCGGGAGCTTGAGCCCCCGGGACTTGAGGTAGTCGTGGAAATCAATCTTGTATTCGGGGGCGTCGGAATCCGGACCGTCGTCGTCCTCGCCGGCGAGCGGCATATCGAACTTTTCGAAGAGTTCGATGGGTGGTGCGCAGACGAGGACATCGGGTGTTGCGTAGTCCGTGAGGTAGCGGCAACCGGCGATGAAGAGGTCCGCTACTTTCTGGACAGCCTCGTTGCGAGAGTTGTTGTCGAGGATGTCCTTGATCTCGCGTGGTGTTAGCGCCTTCTGCAACTTGTCGGACGTGCTCCAGTCGCAGTAAAAACAGCGGTCGGGCGCGAAGCCGGGGAATGAGGGGAACAGGTTGGGCTTTTTGCTGGGTTTCGCGTCGATCGGGCGCCGGCAGGCGTCCATCCAGGTGAAAAGCTTCTCGATAGAGCCGGGGGTGCCGACCACCCCCACTTTGATGTCCCGGGGTGCGTCGCCATCGGCAACGCTTACGGGCCCATTTTCCTTGATCCCGAAGCGGATATCGATGTGGCGGCCTCGCCGGCCAAACTCCAGTTCAGGCTCTTCGAGCAGTTCAACTTTCATGTAGCAGTAATTGGGGGTTGGCTTCGAGGATGGCCTCCGGCGTTTCCTCACCTGGATCGGTGCGGTTTTTCCAATCGGCATCCAGAATTCCGAAGTCGGTGTCGAACTCGAGCAACTTGCCGAAGTGCAGGTAGTAGTATGGCTTGTTGAACATGTCGTGGTATCCGAGATAATACCCCAGGAACCGGACGTTGTTGGCGACCGAGTGGTGCCCTTCCTGGCGCTTCATCCCAGAGAGGTTGTCCTCCCGATATGGCGACTCGGTCCGCCCGTCAGTCGTGTAGTGGTAAGTCGGCGTTAAATCGAGGAACCACCGGTTTTCGAATCGCCGGAATTTCCCTGTAAATGCGTGGTGCCGGTAGTAGAGCAACCGTTTCGGCTCGCTGTAGGTATAATAGAGTTCCACCACCCGCCGCGTGCTGGATTTCTGGCTTTTCCACGTCTCGTCCCGCTCGACCCACTCGTCCACGTCAGTCTCCCGGTTCCGACGCCCCCGCGGACGGAAGTAAAATACGATTTGGCGCTTCGGTTGAACGAAGGCACCCATATCTTTGCGGTAAGCCACGGTGCGGAGCGCTTGGTTCAACAGGCGCACGAATTCACTGGTGCGCTCTGGGTCAGGGGAATTGGCCCATTCGGAGGTATTGAAGGTCTCAACCGCCCCGGCGTCGCAAACCTTGGTCCAAGGGTATTCGGATAGTTTGTGGAAGGAGTATATTTTCCCCTCCTTCACGAACCATAGCCGGCCCGGGCGCTCATCCAACTCCTCAAATACCGCGTTGATCTCCTCTATCGTGGAATACTTGGATACGGCGATGTTGAGGTCCTTGGCGTAATACGCCACCTCCAGAAGATTCGAGGTCAGCACCTCGTGTTTTGGGGGAGGATGGAGATAAACGCCCTGATTTGTCGGCATGGCCCGGCTCCTGATCGCAACGGCGGCGTCCTTGTCGAACCGGTCGCGCTGCTTGTCAAACTCCACCTTGCGGGCGGCCCGGCGCTCGGGTGTGCTGAAGTAGTCCTTGATCGAAACCCAATATGCCTCGCCCTTGGACGGGCGGGAGACGATGAGCAGCACCGGGGCGTTTCCGTGCAGCCAGTAGTGGAGGTCGCGCTCCTGGACGCGGTAAACGAAAGAGGTGGGGGTCTCGCCGTCGAACTCCCGATCCACCGCCTTGCTTTGGGCCTGGAGGATGAAGCTGGTCACCTCACCGGTTTGCGGGTCGCGTATTTCGATGAACCCGTCAATGCCGGCATCGGTGGCGCCACTGGTCGGGTTCCAGGTGTAGCCCATCTCCAGGACAATCTTCTCAATCAGGTTGACGCCGGTCTGCCCGGTCATCTGGTTTCGCGTGATGAACTTTCCTCGATGGTTCTGCTGGCTCATGGGATGGTTCGATTCAGGGTTTGTCCTTCTCGGCTGGATCCATCGTGAACTCCGCCGGCAGGGGAGGCTTGACCAGATACCACATGTGATCTACGCCCAGCGTCCAACTGGCATCCTCCAGCCAGGCCCATTTGCCATCGGGGGAACAAACGAGGATCACGGTGTTTTTGGAATCGTGGCGGACCTTGATCGGGTAGCCTTTGAACGCGCGCTGTAGCTCGGGCTTGTCCCTCATTGCCTCTGCGACCAACCGGTCATCCGGCACCGGGTTGGCGGGGTCGGGGTATCTGACGATGGCTTGCACTGCCGGGGTGAGCTTGGTCAGTGGGGTTTCCAGTTCCTGCGCCCGTTGGAGTGAGGTTGTTGCACACCCGGCGGCAACCAGGAGGCAGGCAGTGAAAGCGAGGTATTGGGCGGTCTTTTTGATGGTCATGCGATGGTCCCCCAGAAGATTGATTGGTTGTTGTCAGCCAGTCCGGTGTCGAGGTCGCCGTTGGCCAGAGTGAAAAGATTTGCGTCGCCTGCATTAAATGCGGCCCCCAGTTCTTGCCAGGTTTTGATCACGTTTCGCCGGGCGCGTTCGAACACAGTGTCATAGCTCATGGTCGTGCCATCCGGCGTTTTGAGCCCTTTGATGAAGGATTGGTCCACCTTCTTTAGGTCAGGATAAACAAGGCCCTCTGCCTCGGCGACGTATCCGCATAGCAACGGGAACTTGCCGCCCTCCTCGACGAAATCGTCAATCGTGTCCACGTAATGGTCGAACCACTCGTCGGGGTCTGGCGAACCTTTGGGCGCCTGTAGCCCGTCCTTCATTTTGATGGTATTCAGTGGATAGCCCTCCAAACAATGGCACCACAGTTTGCGGATGACGGGATCGAGCTTGTCCTCATCGGCCTCGTTTGCGCAGGACTCAATGCCACAGCGCTTGATGTATTCCGCGGTTGAGATGCTTCCGAAGCCCAGCTTGTGGAAAATGTAAACGTCCTCGTTCATCTCGCAGAGCCGGTGCATGCGTTTGTTTTGCTCGTATGGCCCAACCCGGAGGTTGACCACTGGATGGACGGTGAAAT
This sequence comes from Verrucomicrobia subdivision 3 bacterium UBA6082, assembly GCA_002428665.1. Taxonomy (GTDB): domain Bacteria; phylum Verrucomicrobiota; class Verrucomicrobiia; order Limisphaerales; family UBA8199; genus UBA6082. The sequence continues at coordinate 416,770 of DIXK01000067.1, read as the reverse complement.
CGGCCACGAGGTGGGCGGTGTAACCAAACAACCAAGCAAAGCACTTTTGGGTGTCAGTGGCCCCGAAGTTCATGGGATATAGGTAGGGGACCGCGCGCCGGATGAAATCTGCGGTCTTCCAGTAGTGCATGACGTTGGCCCAGCGTGCGGCATCCTTGCTCAGCAGTTTCAGATACGGGGCGTCCGGGCTGATAGCCCCCAGCTCGCAGAAGTTTGAAAACCGCATGAGCGCCCGCTTCATGCTGGGGGTTAGTGAGTCGATGCCGTCCAGGACATCGGCGTCTTGGCAGATCGTGTCTACCAGCGTGATATGTGCGAATGTGCCAGGCATAATCGTCTTGGGTTGCGTGGTTAATCGTCATCTTGGACCACTTTGACCCGGACGGTTACCGGGATGTGGTCGCTGACGTGTTTGCGGAACTCGTTGAAGTCAGTGGGTAACAGTTCGGTGTGGACGTGCGCGGTCCATTGCACCAGCTCGTCCAAGATGCCGCCGTCTTTCCCCGACGCGAGGATGTAGTCAATCCGACTCCGCGGGAAGAGGGGAACTCCGGCCATACGTGTCGGTGGATAATCCTCTCCATGCTCCGGGGACATGGTTTTGAACTGCAATCCGTCGGCATCGTAGTTGGCCCAGAAGTCCTCAGCATGCTTGTCGTAGCGGTCAGCGTTGAGGTCCCCCATGACCAAAACGTCCTTCTCCCCCTTTAGCAATGGCTCGTTTGTAAACCGCGCCTTCAGATCCTCCCGGAGCAGTTCCATCGCCCGGCTGTGATTCTTTTCCAGGTCCTGGCCCGATGCCAGATAGACGCCGACAACCACCAAGTCGTTCTTGGGGTGTCCCTTGCCATCAAGGAATGTGAACTTGGCCACCAGCGGTTGCCGTTCGAATATCCCCTTGTCCTCCACCTTTTCGTCGGGAAGGTTGAGTTCCACGCACAGGTCTTTTCGGGCGGCGGCGGAGTCGTAAAGGATGGCGACCCGCTGGGCCCCTCCCGATCTGGTCAACTGGTATGCCCAGTTGGTTCCCAGGCAGCTTATGAGCCGGTCCATTTCCATCGAAGAAGCTTGGTCGTGCAGGCCGTTGATCTCGTCCAGAACCAAGATTTTCGCCATGAGCTGGTTGGTGATGATGCCCGCGATGGTTTTGAAATCGTCCAACGTCCGAGGGCCATATTTGGGTCCGTGCTGGTTGTATTCGGGGAAACCACGCCCCTTTGCGTCGTCAAACCATTCAAGGTTCCAGGTGCCGACGACGTAGAACTGGACCTCGGCCTCCGGCGGTTCTGGGTCGGAGTCGACGCCATCGATATTAAAGACATAGTTTTTGGTGACCCAGCCCTCCTTGCCTTCGGCGGATACTTGGAACCACTTGCCGTCAATGGAAACGATCTTGACGAGGGTGCCATTGACCCACCTGACAAATCCGTTGTCAGTCGCGCTGGCATGGACTGGGACTCCCTTGGGGTTGGTGGATTCGATGCGGGCTTTGTCGCCCACGTTCTGGCCCAGAATCACCTGGGGCAACCACAGCAGGAAGGTAAGCGCCGTAAGAGTCAGGAATCGGTTCTTCATAATGCCTCGAGCTTGATCAGATTGTTGAGGATTTGCTTTTGCATGACGTCGTTTGACACTTGGAACAGGTTCGCCAGCGCGGTAACGGTTTCTGCGGTATCGAAAGGTCTGGCTGGGCGGTCCCCCGCTTTTGTGAACGGTCCGTCCGTTTCCGTGAGTATGCGATTGAGTGGCAACCCCGCCACGATGGGCTCGCGTTTGGGACTGGTAAGCATCTGCGCGTTTACAGAGAAGTAGCACCCGAGTTTGGCCGCGCGTTCGGCCTCCGTCTTCGTTCCGTTGAACCAGTGCAGCACCACCCTCCCTCGGTCCTGGGGGAGGTGCTTCTCGATCATAGCCAGGATGTCCCGTGTCGTCCGGACGGCATGCACGGACAAGATGCGTCCCCCAGCCTCTTTGCACATTTGCAGAACCCGCTCGAATACTTGCTTCTGCTGGTCCATGCTCCGGTAATACTGGGGGCCGGCATCAAGGCCCACCTCCCCGATGAAGCGCGTCTCTGGGAAAAGCTGTTCGAAGATGCGGATCTCGGAACCGCGCTCCGCCACGAGTTGAGGGTGGAGGCCAAGCGCCACCCGCACAGCGGGAAACCGTGCTGCCATTTCCTTGTTCCTGGGAAAGGCCTGCGGTGTCGTGGTGACGGCAAGGGTGGCGACCCCATGCTGCGAGCACTCAGCAAACACCCGTTCGCAGTCAGGATACAAGTCGAGGTGGCAGTGGTAATCGACCAGATTGACGATTGGTTCAGTCATGCAAAACCTCGACGCCATCCAGCAGTTGGGCGACTTCCTGCATTCCGGCGAGATAGACCCGCGCAAAGGCTGGTATCTCGTCGGGGAAATCCGTGAGTGGACCTGCCGTATGCACAAGGATTTTTGCCCGGTTGATGTCGTTGTTGAGCCGGCGCAGGGCCAACTGGATCGAGCGGACGCATTCTCCATTCGCCCTGGCGGGATCGAGGACTTGGCTGCGCAAATCTGCCAAGTGATACTGGGTGTTGTCTCCCTTTTGCCAGCCAACGAATGCGGCTTTGCGGATCAGGCAGGGGACACAGTGCCCGCAGTGGGCAGACGCAAGGTGTTTCCAGCGTCCTTTGGTCGGTGACGAGCAGGACATGGTCAACGGTGCATTGTCGGCCAGGAAATTCTGATTTTGGCACTCCCTGACCATTTCCCCTTTGGTTTTATGGCGGTAGGGATTGAGGAGGTGTGCCCGGATGCCCAGGCTGCCGAGTAGATCGTTGAAGCGCGCCATGAAAAATGGGTGAGTAGTGCGAGTGCTCAACGATCCCAGCCGCAATGGATCGAGTGGCACATTGAGGGAAATCAGCCCGTTTTCCGGGACGTAGACTGTCGTTTTGCCTTTGAGGGTGCTGGCGCCCAAGGCCGCAAGGGAGAAAAAGAGGAAAGAGCGTGACCGCTCTGTATTCTCCGACTCGGCCCCGGCGATGATGCCATGGTCGAAGCCTATCGGAGACTTGAGAAAGCGGACGCGCCCCAGCCCATAATTTCTGCGCAAGGCATTCAGGCATTCGGTTTGGTCGTGGACAACATTTGGAACCCGGCCATGACCGACCAGCAACGGGGTCTCCTTATTCTCCAGCAGATCGATTGCCCCAATGAAGCTGTCCAAGCCGCCGGAAAACAGACACACGCTGGCTGGAAGGTTGGAGAACCGAAGCTCACTCCTTGCCACGATGCTTTCGAAACCCTCGGGTCGCGCGCGGAAGAAGAACCGCCACTTGTCGCCCGTCAAGAATTCCAGCGCGCTGCTCAGCGAAGAGCTGACTGCTTCCCAGCGCTTGGTGTTGCTGACCGGCAGGTAGATGTCTATCTCCCTGGTCCAATTGTCCTGCGACTCTTTTGCCCGGTTTATGCGGATGTCGGCGCAATACACGACCGAGGCCAACACGAGCAAGTCGAAGGCGATCTCGGACGGAAACAACCCTTGCCGCTGGAGATGGCTAAGCGTTTCGCCAATGCCATGGTCAAGTGTTCGTCTGCCCGAAACGAGTTGAAGGGCGGCCTGGCAGGATTCCGGTTCCACTATGGACACCGGAATTTTATCATCGAGTCCATACCGGCAGATAATTGAAAAGCGTCTCATATCATTCCTCCGAGAGAGATTCCAGGTAAGCGTAGGAACGCTGGTAGATGTCATCCATGATGCCCCGGATTTCTCCGCTGGGTATGCCTTGGCCCTGTCCGAGCCTGCCCCCGATGGCATCCTCCACCGCGCCGGAAATCATTTGGTGGAGTTCGGCCTCGGCGTGGTTTATTCCTTCGACGGTTTGCGGGAGCTTCAGACTTTCGTTGCCGATGTCGTTGAGCAACCGTGCTTCGATCGAGCGTGCCAGGAAATCAGGAATCAGACCATTCCACTGTTCCGGACTCAGTTGAGTGATGTCTGCGGTGCCTTGTTCCGCCAGATCGAGGAGGGTCTGCTCCCAGGCATACCGCGGGATACTATCATCGATGGTTCCCCCAGGCGGGCAGATTGCGTTGGTGAGTGCGGTTAACGCTTGGTCCGGCGTTTGTCCGGCAAGGTCTTTGATCCCAAGCCTCTCGAATGCCTTGCCGACGCCAGATTGCTGAACATCGCGAACAAAGCCCTGAATCCTGCCGGCCGTTTGGCTTGATGACCCCATCCGTTGGGCAGCCGTGCGGCTCCCGCCCGTTCCCTTCCTCACGTAGTCAGATACGGCTTTCCTCAGGTGCCCCGTGTCATTGCTCTTTGCGAACTTGGTAAAATTGAGTCGTGCGGATTTGAATCGCGTTTGTTGTCCCGGTGGTGGTAGCGGTGGCGATGTTTGGGGACTTCCCGGCTTTTCTTTTGCATCACCCTTGCCAGGTTCCTGATTCGGTGGGGCGCCTGATCCGGGTGCGCCGCCGCCCGGAGTTGGTGCCGTTGGTGGAGTTGACAGTTCCCCACCCGCGGGGCCTTGAAGCCAAGAGGGCACCAGCGCACTGGATCCGCTCGGGCCACCGTATCTTGATGATGTGCCCATTTAACGTCTATTCCCGATTGTTGGCTTTTCTTTGGAGAAGGCCACCAGGGCGTTCTTCAGGGGGACGTTTTCATCCTGTTTTGACCACTGCTCCTTTATTTTCGTGTATTCCGCCTTCAGGCCTTGTTCGAGAAACACGCTATCGAATCCCGTGGCCGGCCAAGTCCCCAGCTTTGCCACCGGAATGCTCTTGATCATATCCAGGAAGCCTTTTTGCAGGTGGGATTGACACTTTACGAGTGTGGTCAACCCGTTCGGTGCTTGTTTGAAATCTTCAGCTTCCATGTAGCTTGCCCGGACGATTTCGAACAGCTGATCGGCATCAGCACGGCTGAGTGGGCGCAATTGGGACTCCGCTTTCTTGATCGCCATGGATTTTCCGGCGACTAGGGCTTCGGCAAGGCTGTCGAGGTGGCTGGTGAGAGAGGTGCCACCGATGAAGCTTCGCTTGTCCCTGCTGACAAAGACGTAGGGCCTCAGATCAACGCCTTTCAGTTCGGGTTCCAATCTCGCCCAGTTGGCAATCCATTCGTCACCGGCCCATTCTTTGGCCCGTTGCACGTCGGTCGACGGTGACTCGTCCCCCTTCGTTTCGCTGGATGCCTTTTGCTGACTCCGAGAAAGGCTCTCCAAGTCGGCGATTTCCTTGGGACAGCCTTCCGAAGCACTGAATGCCAAGGCTGTGATGCTCTCGTAAAATTCTGGTTTGAATCGCTCGGCCAACATAATTTTGGCGAGCACCGGGCGCTTGATGTCGGCGCCCAGGCCGCGCACCTGTGCGATCTCCTGCCGGAGCAGCAGGGAGTTGAGAAACCTTTTGACCAACCGGGGATTCCCCTTGGTCCCGTCAGTCAGTGCGCGGGTTATTTGCCGGCTCAGCGTAATCGCCTGAGTGACGCTTTCCGGGACTTCGCCCAGACACGCTTTCGCGACTTGGTGATCGAGCGTCGTCCCTTTCCATGGTTGGATGAGGATCTTCCGCGCCTGATCGAGGAGTGGCTTGAAAGACGGGTTGTCGGGGCCGGGGTCCGCTTGAAGCAGAACCATGGTTATGTAGATTTGCGTTTCGGTGTAACCGAGCGTCGGGAGCCGGAAGGGGACCTGGATCAGTTTTTCCAGGTAGTTTCTGGTGTAGTTGCCCGCACTGGCCGGGAGGTCGGGGAAGTGCTTCCGCACGGCATACTCGATCATCGCCTCGTCCGTGGCGATGACGAACGCGGTCTTGGGGGCGAACAGGAAGAGCCGAATGGCTTCCAAGGTTTCAATGGCAGTGGCCGGCAGGCACCGGTCCAGGTCATCAATCAAGACGATGAGCTTGTCCAGCTTGGCCGTGTCCAGAAGTTCGCTAAACTCCTTTTGAAACGCGATCATGTGCTCGGGAACCTTCTTTTCGTGGCCAGGCTTGATGATCCCCTCCGTTTTCTTTACGACCTCTTCGACCGCCTTGGGGTTCAAATGGTCGGTCGCCGACCCGACCAAACCCTTCAACAGCGATACCGCGTCGCGGATTTGTTCCGGATGGGGTATTCCGGTCCAGAGAGAAAACGCGGCCGTGGCCCCCTTTTTGGCAAGCTTCAAATAATCGACGCGTTTAAGCAGGTCGGTTGCCTTGTCACATACCTTGTCAATTCCGCTCCGGGCGTCCCTCAACTCCGTGATTATCGATTCGATCAGCGCCGCCTTGGCATCCTCAAAGCCTTGGAGTTGCCAGCCATTGAACCGGAGGCACAGGACCTTTTCGTCTCCGTTCAGCTGCTTCTTGATCATGGCGAGCACGCTGGACTTGCCAGCGCCCCAGTCGCCGTGAATGCCGATGGTAAGCGGATCCTTCGGGCTGGATCGGATCAGTTTCACCACCGTGCTCGCGATGGCGTCGTAGTAGAGGAGGTCGATTTCGGTTTCGTGGTCGCTGATGAACATAAGGTCTCGTTTATAGCAATGGTGGGAGGTTTGATGCCCGCTGAACTCTGCCCGAAGCCATGCCTCGGCATGATTGAAATGCGTGCCCGCAGCTGAGACAGAAGCAGCCAAGCTCATCAAATAACTCGCTCATTGGTCTCAAAGTGTAAGCACACGTAAGCATACGCGCAAGCCAAAAAAATATCATTCGTAAAAGGAGCATGGATTTCTAAAACTCGATCTGGCTCAAGTCCCGATCCGGGAACATTTCCTGGAGCCGGATCCGAACCGCGACTGGGTTGACGTCGAAGATATCAGCCAAATTCTTCTCGGCATCAGACCTGGCCGCTGCTGGGAGAAGGGGACTGCCTGTTACGAGGGACCGCTTTAGAAACGGCTCGGCAGCCTGGAGGACGAGGGGCTTGGGGAGCAGGAAGCCACCGATGGCGCGGTTGGCCTGCCATTCCCACCACCGGCCATCGTATTTCTTGAATCCGTCATGGGTGACCGGCTGGATGTCGCCTGCACGGCACAGGAACCGTCTTTCCTTGAGGGCCGTGGTGGCGTTCTGAATTTCGCCTAGCCCCAGCGTGGCTTCCTCAATGAAAAGCGATGGATGAAGGAGGCAATGCCCTGCCTCGTGTGCCCATGTTGACCGGACCCTTCGTTCAGCCGCAACGGTTTCGTCCTCCGCAATTCGCGATGAAACGCGGACTGCGAGTATCGAGCCATCCTTGCCAAAGGCCGTGTATCCCATGCAGCCTGGTGGAAGCTCTTCAAACCCGACTTCTTTGGTGAAACTCTTTTCGACGAACCGCTCAATGCGGATGGCTTCGGGTTTTGCCGGCAAAAGGTTGGCCTTGTGCAGTTCCTCGCTGCACATGTCGTCGATCTCGTCTGTCTCAAAGACCAGACGGATGGGGTATGGGCCAGTTTTCGCCGGGAATCGCTTCATCCTTGCTCGTTCTTGCCGGGGTCGGGCTTCAGCTTCTTTGCCAACTCCTCAAGGGACATCTTGCCCTCGTTCACATCGTCTACGGCGTTGCGGAAAGCCACGCCCAACGAGGGGCTCATGTTAAGAAACCTTTTGAGGTCCGTGATTGACCCCCTGGTATCGAACTTCTCCAGTTCAGCAATCGGGATGTTGAGAAAACTGGCAATTTTGGCCCGGACGGCGTCCGAAGGAAAGCGCCGGCCAAGCTCGATGTCAGACAGGTAGGGAGCTGTGATTTCGAGCCGACGGGCAAGCTCACGCAAGGACAGGTCGGCCTCGTCCCGCTTCTTACGGATGAATTCGCCGAGGGTCTGCATTTGGTCTTTCTGTAACTTTTCTGCAATTTACCATTGCGGGTAAGCTGACGCAAGCATACAATTCGCTCGGACAGCACTTGTCTGCCAAAGCCGCATCGGCCATGAGTGACAGAATGATTGTGTTCGTCGCAATGAGTTCGGCTCAAGCACGTTGGAAGCGTTGCCTTTGAGCGGCAGTGCCCGTCCGTGACGGCCATGAAAGCACTTACCTTCATAGACTTGTTTTGCGGCTGCGGCGGCTTCAGCTTTGGGCTGGAGCGCGCCGGCCTCAAGTGCTTGGCGGCGGTGGACTTAAATCCAGAGGCAGTGGCGGTCTTCGGACGCAATTTTCCCCATGTCCAACACGCACTGGAAAAAGATCTGACTCGCTTCAATCCCAAAGATCTGGCTGTGCTCATCGACCATGCTGCAGTGGACGTTATCGTGGGCGGCCCCCCCTGCCAGGGATTTAGTATCGTGAGGCAGGCGGATGGTGCAAACAGTGGTGTGCGCATGGTTGAGGATCCCCGGCGGCATTTATACAAGGAATTCCTGAGGTTCGTCGGCTATTTCAAGCCGAAGGTCTTCGTGATGGAAAACGTGCTGGGTATCCGTTCTGCTGCGGGTGGAGAGTATTATGCGCGAGTTCAGCAGGAGGCTCGCGCCTTGGGATACCGGGTCCTGCCGAGAGTAGAGGACGCTTTCACGCTGGGTGTGCCACAGAAGCGACGTCGCCAGTTGTTCATAGGAACTAGGACCGATTTGCCGCATTACTTCACGGAACCCTTGGTCAGACCCACGCGCGCATGCGCAAATTCCTCGCTATGGATGGCGATTGGCGATCTTCCCCCATTAGCTGCCGGAACTGGAGACGATGACACCGCGTATGATATTGAGTGCCGGGATCGATACGTGAAGCAATTCGGCCGCAAGTATCTTGATGAAGTGTATGAGGTCGGCAAGTCCAAAACACTCACATCACACAAAGCTCGGCCACACAGCGACCGCGACCTCGGAGACTTCGCAAAACTGAGGGAGGGCGAAAACTCGAAGGAAGCAATCAAACGGGGCGTAAAGTTCGATTTCCCTTACGACAAAGAAACCTTCAAGGACCGGTATACTCGTCAGCATCGCAAGGAGCCTTGCTCTACGATCGTCGCGCACATGAGCCGCGATGGTCTGATGTTCATACACCCAACACAAAACAGGTCACTTACCGCGCGGGAGGCTGCTCGTGTCCAAAGCTTTCCCGACTGGTTCGTTTTTTCGGTCCCTAGGACTCATCAGTATCGGCTAATTGGCAATGCCGTGCCTCCGCTGGTTGGTGAGGCTGTGGGAAACGCTGTGAAAGAGCATTTGAAGAGGGCAGTCAAACCAACCGAGGACACCATATTCCGGACATCCTCCCCGATTCCGACAAGTCGTAATCAGGCCTTGGCTTGGCTGGAGGAATTGGTTTGCGCAGTGGATGCGAAGCAACTCCGCAAACTGCCGGACGAAGATTTCAAGCGAGGCTGGTATGCCGTTGGTTTCCTGTTTCCGTTCCTTCACCCCGACGGCGCGTTGGAATCTGGCTGCCGTGTCTCCAACGAAGCCCCCAATGGAATGGAATTGAAGAAAGTGGATCCTCGTTTGGTGGCCCCGTTTTTTGAACAGAGCGGGTGGCCAGTGCTGCTCCAACCCGTGGCTCGGGAGGCACACCGCAGACATGCGGCCGGAGGCTTAAAACACCACGAACTGTATCCAAGCGAGGCGCTGGTGGCCGCGTTGTGGATGCCGAAAGAGGCGTTGTGGATGCCGAAGGAGCAGAGGTGACGGCGAATGACCTCAACGATCTTCTGCAAAAGTATCCCCTGCTGACTCAGTTGAGGATACGACGGCTTGAGTCTGGCTGTAACGACGAGAACATCCCCCCTTATTTCGCCTGTCTGCTTTCCGTTCTTGAGGGGCCAGCCGGCCCTCCGATTTGTTTCGTGTTTCCGCGTCGTGGGGATGCGCCGAGATTGGCCTCTGTCGTCTTCGCGCTCCTCAGGTTCAAATCGCGCCAGACCGAACTCGCCTTGAAGCTCGGCCAAGCGAAGTTTCGAAAGGGTGATGTTGTCAGGATACATCCCGGAAAGCATGTCTACCGTTACGTCGGGTTCGACGATGCGAATGCAAATCTACTGGGTCTGGGCACCCTCGACGGCTCGGGGAAGTGGTGGGTTCCACCTGCATCGATTGTTCCGCGCCTTGAGTTGACAAACGCACGCCGACCGTTAGGCAAGCTCACCACTCCAATTCTGTCACCCCCTCCAGCGCCCTTGGATGTTCTTCTCGGCACAACGACGTTTGGCAACCATTCCCTAATTTCAACCGAGTTGGTGCTCTTGGATGAACAAAAAGCCTTCCGTGATTTTGCATCCACAATTGCATTCAGCAATGGGGACACAACCCCTGAGCAAGCAGCCTTGGCTGACCTTGTGCCTTTCGGGAATTTGGAGTCTCCGGCCTCCAATGGCGATTCTTGGTTTGAGAAATGGGATGCAAGAAATCCCGACGGTGAACCTTTGATTGCGGTCACGCACTCACCGCAGGTGCTGTCAGATTATTGTCTCTTTGCGCCAGCGAAGTCCCAGGTGGTTGTAGTGAATGGAGGCGTGCGCTTGAAGGGATTGCAGGCTTACGACGACATCAGCCAAATGCAACGCATGGTGATCTTCTGCGATCATGCCGATGACGAGGTAATTGAAGGCTTTGCAAATCGTGGATGCCAAATCTGGCAGTTGTCTGGGCCGGAACTCGCCCCATCCGAGATGGAAGGGCGTAACTTCAGTCCTCGCTCCGTAATCCTGCCGGTGACTAAATGGGCATGGAACCACGACAAGCTTAAGGTGGATGATGAACCATGCGGTAGCTCGATCCTCGACGAGATGTGTCTGAAACTGGTCGGCTTGGACGCAAACGTAGTTGACGGTGACGAGCATCTTCCGGCACTCCTTTCACGAGCTTGGCGCCTGGTCAACGAGGCAGCGGCACTGATTGTGCCGCCCAAGGACGAGCAGCGGGCGAGTGCGCGCGAGCAGATCTGTTTGCTCAAAGCAGAGATTACTGGAAACAGAGCATGGCTTTCCCCGGATGCGTTTCAGGTGCTTAATGAAACCGTGGCCGCACTTGAAAATGCGTATGTCCCCGGATCCAATCTCGGCGTGGCGAAGGGGGCCGCCCTCTACAAGTTGATTCAACAGGCTCGGGGGCAATCGGAGCGATGGGTTGTGCTGACCAGGAGTCCTGGCCAAGTTCCACAAGTTCACCTGTGGTTGCTTCAACGAGGGATGCAACCCGACGGGCGGGTCGTTCATGCTCGCGGGTTGGCCGATGACGGAAGCTACGACAGGGTGATCTGTATCTCGTGGCCAGGCGGCGACACGCTTGAGGGGGTTGCAGGCAAACTGACGTCCCCGCGGATCACGGTCCTAAGCTACACCTTTGAGCGCGTTTGGGTTCGGCAGGCAACCAAGCGGCTCTCAAAATCAGCTTCCACCCGCAGATTGACAGACAATCAGAAGCGGGCGCTTCTTGGCATGAAAGGCATTCCGGAGGGAGAGACTCCCGCGCCTGGGGCTCCACCTGTGAATGCTCTAACACCTGATGCCGATATTTGGGCGTTCGAACGGCGCCTGCGACAAGCTCGGAAGGATGGCGGTGCAGCAGCCCAGGGCTTGGACACAATCCAAGCCCGATACGTTGGCTTCATTGGGGACTCTTACGTTTACCTTACCGAGACACACAAGGTTTCCGTCGCCACCGAGTTGTTGACTAAAAGACAAAAATCCGGCGCCCGTTTGCCAGAGCGGGTGGTTACTGAACTTGTCGCTGGGGACTTTGTCATTTTCCCTGAGTCATCAGACCGCGAGATGGTTTATGAACTTGCGGACAAGCTTCTAGCGGAGCGTGCATCCGGCCTGAGAAAACTGGCTCACGTTTGGAAGGATGCCCTTGCTGGATCGGGGATGTCACCGGAAGCGTTTCTTAGGCAGGCGAAGGATCTCAAAAGGGCGAGGCACATTGCAACGGTGCGAAACTGGTTCGCCGAGACTTCCCAAATCGGCCCAGGCCTGAGCAATGAGGATCTTACGGAGGACTTGGAGCTGATTGCGTTAGTGACCGGGCACGCCGGATTGGAAAAGGACAAGGATCGGATCAGGGAAGCCATCAAAGAACTCCGGAGCGCACATCTGTCGGCAGGGATGCGGTTGCGCGATGTGCTCCTGGATAAACTGCCAGCTGTCATTGGGCTGATTGAGGAAAATGGAACTCGCATCGACCTTGGGGAGCTTGGTTCAGCCTGGATGGTTCAGATAGAGAACGTCGCCTCAGAGCCGGAGCTCCGCGAGCGTAGCCAGGTAAACCGTCTGCTTCGGGGAACTCAGGCCAACGATTTGCTGGCTGGTCTACTCGTTTGATATGGCCCGCATGCTTCCACCCTGCTTTGATTCGTCCACGGTAAGCGCGGCGGAGCGCCGGCTTTTTGATCTGATCAAGAACGACCCGGGGACGAAGGACTGGGTGGTGTTGCACTCGCTGGGCCTCGCACGCCGCGGGCGAAAGCCTTACGGTGAGATCGATTTCGTGCTCTTGATCCCGGGCGGCGGGGTCTTTTGCCTTGAAGTCAAGGGCGGGCGCGTTGCTTGCAGGAATGGGGAGTGGGAAACCACAGATCGCCAAGGCCGGACGACAAGACTGAAGCGAAGTCCCTTCATGCAGGCACGAGAGGGGATGTTTGCGGTCAAGGAGGCAGTTCAAGGACGAGTTCGCTCTGGCTTGCCCAGGGATCTTGTCTTTGGCTACGCGGTCGTGATGCCGGACATCGAGTTCAATGTTGAGTCCCCCGAGTGGGAGGGTTGGCAGGCCATCGACAGGCGGTCGCTGAGCCAGCCGGTCTCGGTCTCCATGCTCCACCTCGTTTCCGAGCAGCGCCGGTTGGTGTCGGCGAGAAACGGCTCCGAGCCGACTCCGGCGTGCATTGAGCTGATGCAGCACCTGCTACGGCCGGACTTCGAAGTCATCGTCACCAAGGCGGCCCAGCTTCAGGAGACTGACGAACAATTGCTCAGGTTGACGGAAGAGCAGTATGCAGCGCTGGATTTGCTTGCGGACAATGACAGGTGCCTGTTCGAGGGAGCGGCAGGCACTGGAAAAACGGTGCTGGCGCTTGAGTTTGCGAGGCGGGCGGCTGGAGCTGGCCGGCGGACCCTGCTGGTGTGTTTCAACCGGTTCCTTGGTGATTGGCTTAGCCGACAAACCGATGTTGGCGATCATCTCGTTGCAGGTCGTTTCTACCAACTCGTCAGGGAAGCGGTGCTTGCCTCTTCATTTGCTCAGGAGTTTCTTGAGCAGGAGCGGGAATGCCCAGTGAACGAGCTTTTTGCCAAGGTCTATCCGCGATTAGGCCGGCTCGCTGTCGAAGAGTCGAACTGCCGGTTTGAATCCGTCGTGATTGATGAAGCACAGGATCTTCTTTGCGCGCCAATTTTGGACGTCCTTGATGTCTGGATGGATGGAGGGTTGGCGGGCGGGCGGTGGGCGGCGTTTGGGGATTTTCATCGCCAGGCGATCTTTTCCGGTGCGAGCCGATCGGAGATAATTGGGCTTTTGCAAAACCGTTCGAATCTCTTCGTCCGGGGACGCCTGACCGTCAACTGTCGGAACACACGGAACATAGGTGAAGAGACCTCTCTAATGTCAGGCTTTTCTTCGTTACCCTACCGCTTGGGCAATGTTTTGGGACCACCTGTTGATTACCGTTACTACACCACACCTGACTCGCAGTCCGAAGCGCTGACAGTCGCCCTTCACCAACTCCTTGATGGGGGCGTTCGGTCCAACGATATCGTGGTTCTCTCGCGGCTGAAGCTGGCAAACTCCGGGGTCACAAAATGCGCGCAGGCCGGAGCGGTCCCATTGACCGAGGCAGTTATGGGAGGACATCTGACTCCGGGTGCCGTGCAATTTAGCACAATCCAGGCGTTTAAGGGATTGGAAAGTCCAGTCGTGGTGCTCTGCGATGTGGACAACCTGTCAGAAGGCGATACGCAGAGCCTGCTCTATGTAGCCATGTCCAGGGCGCGATGCCAGTTGATTGTGCTCCTGCACGAAGCGACTCGCCCTTATGTTCTCGACAGAATTCGCAGCAAGCTGATCGGAGGTTTTCAATGAGTGAACCAGCAAGGATTAGACAAGACATCGTGGGTTTTCTTCGCCGGGAGTTGATTGGCCCGGATCCCCGGCCAGAGCAGGCGAGCATTAACAACGGAGAAGAGGTTCTACGGCCTCAGGATCCGCCAAGGCTGAGGTATGGGGCCGGGGTGTTGTTCCCGAGCAAGGCGCAAATCGGCCATGCCGAAGGTGCAGACGAATCCGAGGTTGAATCTGCGGAGGGATCTCCTCCAGAGGGGCCAGAACCCGAATCGGTGTTGCCAAAAGCGCAGATGGATGGATTGGACGATGACGGTGAGCATGAGGTTAACCGGGCAAACGAATACCTTCCCAGCGCGATGGGTTTGACTGCCTTGGTCAGGCTTCCACGCCGACTGGTCATAACCGCGCGAGCGGGCAGGTATGAACGTCGGGCCGTGCCCGGGGTTGGCAAGCAGGACAAGGATGGCAAGTGGCAATCCCACCACTGGAGGATTCCAGTCACCCCTCCGGAACTTGAGGTGGATTGCAGTCCGTTCTTTGCGGAGAAGACGGTGGTTGAAGAGTTTCCGCTGGATGCCGGCTTCGCCGGCATCCAGCTCACGTTGCACGTCTACAGCCGGCCTTATGCGCGTGCTCAAGACCTTGATCGAGACCGCATCATCACATTCACCCTCATCAACAAAACGCCCATGGCGGGTGAAAAGCCCAAGGATGATGAGTGTCTGTTCCAATGCGAGTTTGCGGTGACCAGCCCCGACGATGAAGCGTGTTTCCTCGAATATCCAGAGCGCGAGGGAACCATCGACGACGAGGATGAGCAGTCGCTCCGGCTTCTCTACCGGCACCGCAAGACGTTTGCTGTGGGGCATGGATGCGCCGCCTGCTGGCCGGATGGGGAGGCGCCCACGACGGGAAGGATCTGGACCGATTCCTTGCCCGCATACGAGATAAAGCCAATTTACCCCCGTGAGATTGATGGGCTCGATCTTTCGATGAAGCTGCTCGGCACGAGTGAACAGGCACCGGCACTAGAAATGTGCTCACGGCTCGCCTCAGAGTATACCGCTTGGATCGATCGGGAGGCGGAGAAGGTCAAGTCGTTGCCGGACGACCTGAAATCGGCTGGTGAACGGCATATAGCTCTTTGCCGACGGTGTCATGCACGCATGCTCGATGGCATCCAATCGCTCCAGGAGGATCAAGATTCCTGGCAGGCTTTTGTGTGGATGAATCGCGCTATGCTGGCGCAACAGCTTCACTACTCCCTAGCGACGGACAAAAGGCGTCCCTGGGAAGTTAAGAATGGCGCTGCCATTTTGACCGAGGCTTACCAGCCACCGGATCTGGATAATCCCCCTCCTCGCAAGGGAAAATGGCGGCCATTCCAGCTCGCGTTCATCCTGATGAACCTGCGATCAGCGTCGGATAGGAACAGCCAGGACCGGGACACAGTTGACCTAATCTGGTTCCCGACTGGTGGCGGCAAGACCGAGGCATACTTGGGCCTGACGGCTTTCACAATCTTCAGGCGCAGGCTTCGTAACCCCCATGACGCAGGGACAACTGTCCTGATGCGCTACACCCTTCGTCTCTTGACCACGCAGCAGTTCCAGCGGGCTGCCTCTCTCATCTGCGCCTGTGAGCTGTTGCGGCGGCAGAATGTGGCACGGCTCGGTCCCACGAGAATTTCAATTGGGCTCTGGGTCGGCCAAGGGGTCACTCCAAACAAGAGGGCGGATGCCATAGCCGCACACAACGCGATACTCAACAATGGGGATCCAAATCCGTTCGTGATGCTGACCTGCCCGTGGTGTGGTGCAGCCATGGGACCGGTCCCTTTCAATAATGGCTACTTGGCCAAGGGCTATCGTCGCGCAGGAAACACTGTCGTTTTTCGGTGCGAGGATCCCGCCTGCGACTTCAAGGACAAAGAGGGATTGCCACTCTTGGTCGTTGATGAAGACATTTATGCCGAAAAACCCACCCTCCTGATTGGGACCGTTGACAAATTCGCGATGCTCCCTTGGACCTCTGAGGCGCGGGGACTGTTCGGCATCGACAGCCTGATGGACGTGTCGCCTCCAGATTTGGTGATCCAGGACGAGTTGCACCTGATCGCCGGTGCCCTCGGTTCAATGGTCGGAATGTATGAAACGACTGTGGACGCGCTTTGCTCCCGGAAGGTTGGTGACCAAGTCCAACGACCCAAGATTGTTGCCTCGACCGCCACCATCTGCCAGGCCCCGCGCCAAGTGCAATCTCTCTACGCGAGAGGAGTGTTCCTTTTCCCGCCGCAGGGCTTGCGAGCAGGTGACTCCTTCTTCGCCGAAGAAGTCCTCAAGGATGCTCAGGGCAAGGACGTGCCCGGCCGACTCTATGTTGGGGTTTTCGGTTCGGCGCTGTCATCGCACGTCACTGCGCAGGTTCGTGTAATGTCCACGCTTCTCCAGTCGGTGAAATGCATCCCGACGTCAGCCTCGAATCAGTTGAACCCTTACTGGACCCTGATGGCTTACTTCAACAGCCTTCGCGAGCTTGGGCATGCCGCGACACTGGTTCGTGCGGACATCAGGGAGCATCTCAATGCCATGTGGGACCGGCTGGGGATTCATAAGCCTGAAGCTGGTTCAAATGCTCCCGACCTGCGGCGGTTCATAAACCGCGACCTTGAGCTGACGAGCCGAGTTTCCAGCAGCATGATCCCGGACATTCTGCAGGCGCTATTCAATCCCTACCCCGGAACGGAGACGCAGCGATCCGTCGATATCTGCCTCGCGACAAACATGATCCAAGTGGGCCTGGACGTCCCACGTCTGGGTTTGATGACAGTCGTTGGCCAGCCCAAGACGACCTCCGAGTATATCCAGGCTACCAGCCGTGTCGGACGCGATGTGCAAGGCCCAGGCTTGGTGGTGATCGTCTTTAATCCCTCGAAACCACGGGACCGATCGCATTTCGAGCATTTCCGCTCCTACCACCAAAGCATCTACCGCTGGGTTGAACCGACGAGTGTTACGCCCTTCGCCATCCCAGTCCGTGAAAGGGCGATGCATGCTCAATTCGTGACCCTCGCCCGGTTCTGGGATCCGTCCGTCCGGAATGCTCCAAATCCACCACCCCCACAGACACTCGTGGATCGAATCCGGGAGGTGCTCATCCGACGCATAGAGGCGGTCGACCCAGATGAGAAAGCCCAGGCTGAGCAGATGCTGGCCCAGTTCATCTCGCGCTGGTCTGCCTTGCAGCCCACTATCTATGGCCAGTGCGGTGGTCCGCAACCTCCCCAGACCCCGCTTATGCACCCGAGTGGAGTAGAGCCGCTGGCATTATGGTCCGGAAGGTCGAAGGCGACACCGACATCCATGCGGAACGTGGATTCGGGATGTGAGGCGCGGGTTATCCTGCAGTTCCCACAGCCGGGAGAGCCCGAACAACCAATGATTTGAATTATGCCAGCCAGAAGACCCATACGAAGGAGCCAGCTGATATCACCCTTTGGCATTGGTGCCATGGTGGATTTCCCCAGGGACGAATCGTTGATGCCCGCCGGATTGGATGCGTGGCCGTTCGCTAAGCAGGAGTGTCCCGCTCAGGCAGGCTGGCTGGTTCGGGAGGAACGCCTGGAAGCACGGCTTGGGGTGACCCATTTCAGGCTTCCGCCCGATTATCGGGACGATGGAGGCGTGCAACACCAGGCGGTTCCATTCGTGAGGTTCCCACGTTGGCACTACTGCCATCACTGCGGCGGGATGGAACTCCTTTCGCTCTACGAGGCAACGCGGGCGAAGTGTAGCGGGCGCCAGTATCCACAGCAGAGTTGCCACACGCGAGCGTCCTTCCGTCGACCATATCTGATCCCGGTCCGTTTCATAGCAGTATGCGAGCAAGGACATGTCCAGGATTTTCCTTTCATGCAATGGCTTCACCGGGACAAACCGTGGGACCTCGCCACGCACAAACTGCGGCTGCGCGCTGGTCGGTCGTCCGCCGGCCTGTCTGGCATAACAATCGAATGTTCATGCGGCGAAAAGCGGAACCTCGGAGACGTGTTTCGTTTTGATGAAAAAGTGGGCGGCCCGCTTGCCAAGATCAACTGCGACTGTGCGGGACAACAGCCTTGGTTAGGTGAGGCAGCCCAGCCTTGCGGAAGCCATCTGCGCGTTCTTCAGAGGGGAGCGTCGAATGTATACTTCCCGCAGGTCATGAGCTCTATTTACCTCCCACTCTGGGCGGAAAACGTTTCTGGCGAGGTTGTGGCAGCCATAGAGGATCCAAAGGTCTGGGCGGTGCTGACTCAAGGGCTGGATAATGGAAAAGTCTCGACGGACCGATGCGCCATTGTTGGTCAGATGAGTGGAGTGGATCCGGCCGCCCTTCGAGAAGTGGCGCAACGCAAGCTCGACGGCCAGCCGTTGCAGGGCGTCGAAGCGGTGATTACCGATGAGGAGAGCTTCCGTCGATCAGAATACCAGGCGATTTGCGCTGGCAAGGTCGGCCCAAACTCCGACCTCTACGTTGAGTCAGCTCAGATGTCCAATTACGATCTGAACATTCGCCGCTTTTTCTCCAGGATTCAACTGGTGCATAAACTGCGCGAAACCCGGGCATTGGTTGGGTTTACAAGGATCTTGCCGCCCGACGGTGATCCGAAGAGCCTGCGGCTGCAACCCCTTAAACTCGACAAAGTAATCGATTGGCTTCCGGCAATCCGGGTGTTCGGCGAAGGAATATTCCTTGAGATAAGCGCGGTTGAGCTGGATACGTGGCTCAAGAAGCCGGATGTTGGCGAACGAGTCGGCGCGCTTATCGCCAATTATAATGCGGTTCGTGCATCGAGGCAGCAGCCTTTCCGCAACATTGGACCGAAGTTCATGCTGTTGCACACTCTCGCGCACGTTCTGATCAATCAGCTGGCCTTCGATTGCGGATATGGAAGCGCTTCACTGAGGGAGCGCCTTTACTGTGACCTAAACCAGCCTGACAAGCCAATGCAGGGGATTCTGATATACACGGCGTCTGGCGATTCGGAGGGCACAATGGGCGGCCTCGTTCGGCAGGGCAGAAGCGGACGGCTGGAGTCGACACTGCGTCGCGCCCTTGACCACGCGGCTTGGTGCTCGTCCGACCCAGTGTGCATCGAAACCGCGGCCCAAGGCTCTGACAGCTCGAACCGCGCAGCTTGCCACGGATGTTGTCTTCTCCCCGAGACAAGCTGCGAGGAAGGCAATCGATTGCTCGACCGCGGGCTGTTGGTCGGAAATCCGAAGGACAAGTCGTTGGGCTTCTTTGCCGTCCTTATCTGATCCATGCCGGACGTCTTTACGAAGCGAAAGCGGTCCGAGGTAATGGCCAGAATCCGTGGGCGTGGCAACAAAGAAACTGAGCTGGCGTTTGCCGCCATGTTGCGCCAACACAGCATCACTGGTTGGCGCAGGCATCCCGACATGCTCGGTAGGCCGGATTTCGTTTTTCGCGATCATCGGCTGGCTATATTCGTGGATGGTTGTTTTTGGCATTGTTGCCCCCGACATTCGAAGGTTCCGACCAACAACCGCGAGTTCTGGCAAAGGAAACTGAAGAGGAACGTGGACCGGGACCGTCTGGTCACCAAAGCGCTCCGTGCAAAGGGGTGGCATGTCTTGCGTGTATGGGAGCACGATCTGGGGCGCTGTGGGCAAGCTAAATGCCTGCGCAGGTTGTCGCGCCTGCTTCAAGCTCCACGGTGAGACACCCAAAACTCCTGGCGCCACGCCACTACTTTCGGGAGATCTTCCAGCCCTGATTCTTGGCGAACTGCCTGATGGCTTGGTCTTGGGCGGCTGTGCGATATTCGATCTCGCAGATAAGGGTGACACCAAGATAGGTGGATGCGACGCGAGCTTCCCTTGGTTGGGGAAGCCCAACCGCAGCCGCAAGCCTCATGCCCTCCTGGAAAAGTGCCTCGCCAAGTTTTAGCATTTCGGAGACGGTTCCGCCCCCAACGTAGCTCCTCACTTCCAGGTGATGGGTTCCGAATGCGATAAATATTTCCATTTGATAAGCCTGGGAGATGTTACCGTGCCAAGTCCCCAGCCTCCTCGTGAAGCACCTGTAACAAACATGGTGACGGGGTGGTCAGCCGAGTCGGGTAACCTTGCGAGCCGCGAAGCAAATTGTTCACGCCAAATGTTTGGCGCGGTTTGCTACTGCGGGGCGTAGTCGTCTCGTTCCTCGGTGATGAATCCGCGTTCGCGGAAGAGGGCTACGATTTGCCGATAGCGAGGATCGGGCGTCTTTATGAAATCCTCAAACACCCAATCCAGACCGACGCCGGTGTTGGCGAGAACCTTGCCGTTGAGATCAATGATCTTCTGTGGGTAACGGAGGAATCCAAAACAGCTCTCGCATTGTCGTTCGTCCGCAACGACGAGGATGACCCCCTCCTGCGGGGTGATACGGCAACTGCCGTGGACAGGGTCGTGGTCCCAGACCATTTCCGGAAGGGGCAGTGAAACTCCTTGGAGCCGTGGATCGCTGACCCGGATGCTCATGGCAAGCCGGCGAGAAAACTCCCGGCGTTCAGGGGTGTCAAAGTGCCCGTGGAACACGAACGTGGGACGAAAACCCATCTTCTGGGTTTTCTTTTCGATTCCCTTCAAAAACACCTCAAGCTCCTGCGGTGTGGTTTTGGCAGGTGCCTGGAGCTTGTATTGATATGTCAGACCCATGTCACTTGTTTGCTTCCGCCTTCTCGATGGCGGTGGTGTCGGCATTGTGTCAAGGGTGCGGGATGCATACGAGAATTTTCCTTATTCCTTGTCAAATATGTGAATTGCCCCCGGCCCATTCCCTTCGGGGTCGCATGCGATGCCAAGCAGCTTCCCACTGGGGAGAACAAACCCCGGCCATTTTTCACCGCCGCCAAGATCGATTGCGCAGAAGTGGATCCCGAGTCGGCGTAGTTCTTCCAACTCGGAATCATGCCCCTCGAAGAAGTAGGAAAATGGGTTGCGCGACCGTGCATCATGTTTCTCAACAGGTTGTGCCCCGCTCCGTGCAAACGGAGGCGATTGGCTCTTGTGTGCTGGAACCACTATTGTCAGCGGCGTGATCTTCAAGTCCCTCAGAAGTGTTTCCTTGATTTGCTCCTCGTTTTCCCGTGCCGCCTTTCGGCTTGGAAAGTTTTCCCATACCTGCCACTGGGCAGAGGCCGGATTCCACGCTTCGACGTTGTGAGCAACGGTCTTCATTTGAAATTTGTTTCACAGCGATTCCGCTGCCCGCCGGGCCCGCTGGGCGTTGGCCTTTTGTTCGCTGGAGCTGTCTGCCTCTTCCAGATGCAGACGGTTCCACACCACCGGAAGAAATGCTCCGATTCGGCTAATCCAAGTAAAAGTGGAAATCTTGGCGTGGCTATTTCGTTTCTAGATCCTGTAGGGCGGTGGCAATGCCGTCCAACCTGTCAAAAAGGCCGTCAACTATGTTTTCTTGAGGCGCTCTCCGGTCAACCAAGTTTGCAAGAATTTCCGCTATGAGTAGGTCCTTACAAATCGGTGCTGTTCGGGCAAGCAAATCGATGTAATCCTCTGACTTAAATACTGCAAACCACAAGGTGCCATCGTGAAAATCTGTGGCGAGTAGGAATTTTGGGACTTTTCGTTTTCTGCTCTTAAATTGCACCCAGGCGGCACCTTCATTTACCGCATAAATGGAGATGCTTGGCATGGAGTGCTCACATCCGTGCGATATGAGCTCGCGTAAGTCGTGTTTCACAAAGTCCTCATGGGAAGTCACGAATACCGCTTCTTGATACTTTCCATCGATCAAGCATGTGATGCGTTGGCGATAAAGTGACTTGTTGCTTTGCTCTAAGGTTTCCATAATCGATGCTGTCATGTGTCTTAGTTTGGCATCGTTCTATCGCGAATGCATATTGGGTAGCCGGTGCGGATTATGGATGCTGATGGATTGAAGGACCGACCTGTAGTTGGATTCCGCCAAGGCTCGTGCATTGTGCGTGGGCTCAGGTTCGGACGTCTGACGAGCTGCGGGCTGGCCTGAGCGAAACGTGCGAGGTCCCGAACGCCCCAGTGATGTGCTACGAAGCTCGCCAGCTTGCCAGGGAGGCCTCTAACCACCTCTAACCACATACCTGAAGCAGGAAAAGTATCTGCCTCTAAAGAAAAATCACGCGGACGTTGCGGCCTTGTGCCACTCTCTCAGAAAAGCTCGGAAGGCGCTCGAACAGGAGGCGTTGTTGGCTAGGCCTTCTGCAATCGCCTGATCCTCTTCAACGCTTCGATGTCCGCTGATCTCCCGGCCTTCTTAAGATGGCCGATGAGGTCTATTAGGTTATCACGACGAGCTTTCCAGCCATAGCCCTGAAGAAATTTGCGCTCCTTGAATTCCTCCTGGGAGATATCTGCTAGGGTTCCTCCTTCGGAAGCCGCGTAATCCAGAATTGCCAGTTCAGGGGGCTCTCCACGATATATGAATGCAAACGCCGCTTGGCGCATAATCCGTGACATCCTTGTCTCGTGGTCTGGCATTGCTCTGCTTAGCGAGCATAGCCAATCCAATGTGTCGCCCGGTTTCAGGTAGAAGGCCTGCATCAGTTTTGAAAGCGTCTCGGCCGTAGGCGGATCAAGTTCAAGCGCCCGCTTGAGAACACGCAGGTTACCCGGTGCCAATAACTCATGCTGTGGGGATCGGAGGAAATCCTCACCAAGTGCCTTGAGAGGCTGAACTCCAAGCTCCAATAGACGCAAGGATATTGCTCGATGGTCATGCCATTCATGCATGCAGTTTTTGAAGCACCTGAGCGTGGCATATTCGCGGACCTGTTGGACAACCGGGGCAGCCATTATGGCGAGCGCGATGTCTTCGCGGCCCTGTTCAAAGGCATATTCGAGCGCCACCGCGACCACATCTTCCGTAATCGAGGATAACGCCCCCAACAATCGGCGGATGGCATCAACATCCCCAGTTTCCAATGCCTTTCGCATTAGGGGACTACACCCGTATTCTGATGAGCAAATGGCTTGCTGAAGTTCCAACCCACACAAATCGAAGGTCTCCACCCAGCGCGATGAGATAAATCTTTCCAGGAGCTTGATCTGCCCATAGTCCGGCAACCTCCGATGATGCAACAAGGCGTATGCCGCTGACTTAAGCCCTCGGGTATGGCAGGTGGTCAATATCCCGGCATAGGCCTTTGGTGGGAGGCGGTCGATTTGTGCGGAAACTTCACCGGACAACGGGTGCGCGATATGCCTCAGCCGACCTCGCAAGTCGGAGGCCAACTCCAGGTCGGATGTCAGCAGGCGAACTGGTTGTGCAGAAGGCTTACTGCCCTTCGTCAGCGCTTGGTGGTGGAGTTCCGCCATCCGTGCCGCCCCCTTTTCAGTCAGCAACGGTCCACACCCGGCATCGACTGTTTGGTGGAGATGACGGCGCAGCGCCCAAGCACCGGTCCCCCAGCAGTCCCCTTGGTGGCGCCGTAGAAGACGCACCTCGGCAGGTGTCCAATCGATAAAATCAACCCGGCCGTAGGCGCTTTGTGATCCCCATGCTTTTGCATTTCCAAACACCCAGACCACAGGGATCCTGACTCGACTAGACTGCGCCTTTGGAATGCCTAGAGAGAACCCGCAGGACACCAACATCGGACTTAGCCACTCCGCAGCTGACGCCGGAGTTGGTGCCCCGTGAGACGGACGAATAAACGGTTTCATCTCGTGTAGAAAGTCCGTCAGCCTGGAGCTGTGGGCGAAGGCATCCCAGAGGAACTGCTCAAATCCGAGGTCGGGCAACTGCGCAAAACCCAAGTGGTCCTGCCAGAAGCTGCTTCTGGCCAACCTCACCAAGTCCAATCGGAAGCTGCCCGCGGCACTGCTCCAGCATATTGCCGCCCCAATATGTTCTGCATCTCCCAACACACCAGACAGTCCATTCTTTTCTACGAACGGCCCCATCATCGGGGTGGCAAAAAGGCTGCCGGCTGTCTGGTCCATTGCGAGTTCGACTTTGCACGTTTTTCATCCCCTGTTCAACGCGTTTTCGGGGTCTGATCTTCGAGGCGTAGCTTTCATCGCATTCTAAGGCATTTTGGGCTTTGCGTCGAGGACATGTCTTGTCTACTTTGCGAAAAATGTTGCACTTTTCTCAAGTAGAAATAGCACGGTTCCGAGATCACGTTTTTGACGAACTGCACGACATTACGGGCGATCACCTATTTCTCCGCCACGTTGGCATTCTTCTGGCACTGTTCAGTCGGGACGTCAGGAAAACTGCGCGTTTTCTAGGGGTCCATCCCCGAACCGTGCATCGCTGGTTGGACCGCGATGGTGTCACAGATCCACATCGTAATAAGGGTTTTACGCCTAAATTGGAGGCGTCACAGCGATTTCGCCTCCGGCAAGCGATTCGAGCCACTTTGGAAGGTAGAAGGCACTCCGGCCGCGTGGGTTCACCTGAAGCGCTACAACGATTTGTAAAGCGCAACTTTGGGATCGATTATTCTCTTCGCCACGCCAGGCGGGTCCATAGCCGCCTAGTCCAAGAACTACGGAAGCCCACTTCCAAAGGAGGACACATGGACAAAAAGTCCTCAAAGCGATAGCGCTTTATACTGTCTCTGACCCTTCTTTTTGGGGTCAGAGATGACACTGAACGACCATCGAACTGAGCTGGACCTGACGACGCCCGCCGGATCCAGGGTGCTTAGTGCCTCTCAAACGGTTGAGGTGGGCGTCACTTGGATAAGCGGGCTTGATTCGCGCCGGGTTAGTTCTTCGCGGCATTTTGACGCGCCTGACTCCCACGACACCGGTGACACGGGCCACGCCGGGGCTGCCAATTTCTGGGAAAAGCTAGGGCGAACGAGCCAAACCCTTGTAAACACGGGCATTTACACGTTTCTAAATGGGGATGGGCGTAGCCTTTTGAACCTGTTCACCCGTGTTATAGAGGACTTTACAACACCTATAACACGGGTGACACGGGCGGAAATTGGCAGTGCCAATTGGCAAATTGGCAGATTTTCGCCGGACCTGACGCTTTGTCGATTTCGTGCGCCTATTATATATAGGAACACATCATCGACACATGCAAGGAACAGTAACCCTAATGGCTGTTGGTCAGCCGATGTGAGGTCATTCTCTACCTCCTGCACCGACTAGGTATGGCCAGCGTCCACCCCAGAGGCAAGAAAGGCATCTATCATGCGTGCATGCATGTAGGTGCCCCGGAGCCGAAGTGGCAAAGCACGGGGTTGACCGACAAGCGCGACGCCCAGCGGTGGGCGGACAAGGAGGAAGCCAGGCTGAAGAACCAGTATGCCATTGAGCATCCCGGTGTCAGCCCGGCGCCTGGTGGCAACCAGGGGACAACGCCTTCCTCTCAACCAGCTCAACCGCCTGATGAGATTCAAACTGAGCGGCCCTTCCTGGAGCGTCTGAATGAGGTGCGCGACAAGCTTGCCAAGGACGGGGCATGGGCGACGTCGAATCTTCGCCAGCACACCACGGTCATCAACCTGATGGCTAGGGCAATGGGTGAGCGGATCAATGCTATTACCAGTCGACTCGATGAGGATGATTTCCTGCCGGTCAAGAACATGTTGAAGCTGGATGGGAATAAAATAAAGGGCTCTGGCAACTACGTTGGCTGCATTCGCCGGCTACTGAGGCCGCTCATTGGGAATGGCCTCCAGAAGGAGTGTCTGGACGTATTCAAGGATCTGAAGGCCAAGGGCCGAAAGAAGGCCAGCGGACGCCCATTCCGCAGTCATGAGATTCAGATCATGATACAGGGGCTCGTCCAGGAGGAAGACTGGGTGAGCGGGTTTGTCTTTGGTGGCCTGTCAGGCGGGCCGCACGTAGTGGATCTGTTGTTCCTTAAGTGGACGGAAGCAAAGCTGGAAAGTCGCCGCATCGTGCATGAGCGATTCAAAACCGGCGTGGAGTCGGAATACCAGATGTTGCCCATGTTTTACGAGTGGTTGCAGCGGCGTCCTCGTGAAGAGGGTGACATCTACGTTTTTCCGGAATTGGTGTTTACCAAGGTCGAGCGCAAGCAGCTAGGGTGCAACAAGCGGCCGGTCAACGAGGATGCGCGGGTCGAGACTACCAGTGGGAACACGACCACGAATTTCAGCCATGCTCTCGAGAGATGGGGAATTAAGGAAAAGGGACTCTCTTTCAAAAGCTTCAGGCAGTTCGCCATCTCGTTCTGGAGCAGCGTGGGCATCAGAACCACCACTCGCATGCGTATGGCGGGCCACATCGAGATGGGGTCCCACATGCGCTACGACTTTCCAGCAGACTGGGAGATCCGGCGCGCCGGGGACCTTACCAACCAATATGTCCAATCTATCATCGCCGGAAAGCAGATGGATTACCCAGCAACGCTGTATGAAGTGCATGAGCGCATCATGGCGCGGTTAGACCGATTGCAGTCCGACACCGTGCAGAGCTTCCGAGACACGTTCCTGCGAGAGATGCTGCTGGTGCTCAAGCATGAACTTGAGTCCGGGCTGAAACGGACCATCCAGGTTGCTGTGGCGGAGACGATGCGATCCGAGTTTGCCGCATTCAAAGCTGAGCTTTGGCGGGGGCTGCCCTACCTGCTCCGTAGCTCATGGCGACAGGGATTCCATCCAAATCCGACGGTGTTCGCCGGTGTCATGCCTGTCATGGGTGACATATCGACGGATATAGAAAAAATATAGGGCGCCGTATATGACGCTTTTGCGTTTTCGTGCGCCTAATATAAGTAGAGATGCATTACTCGAACCGGATGACAACCGACCCCCTCTCCAGCGTAGTTGACGTTCCTTCCCAGCCAGAATTCATGCGTCTCCCTCGCCACAAGCAGCGCGACCCGGTTTTTGGGCTTTCTCGTGGTTTCATCAACTTCCTGGTTTTGCCGTCAAAGGCCAATGGCAACCGCCCCCCTGTATCGAGCATTGTGCTCCGCCAGCGCGGGGCGAAAACAGGGGTGCGCTTGGTGGAGATCGCGTCTTTGCGGGCCTACCTGCAACAGCATCGAGAGCCTAACTCTGGGCAGGATATGAACGTCGAGAACAAAGACATCGGAGCAGAAATATGAACAACATCAATTACATAGTCATTCAAGGTCGGCTATGCCGCGATCCCATCGTGCGGCACCTCGCGTCCGGTTCAACTGTGGCCAACTTCAGCTTGGCTGCGAACACCCGATACAAGTCTCGCTCGGGTGAGACAGCGGAGGAAACGGCGTTCATCAATTGCACTGTCTGGGGCAAGCTGGCCGAGTGGTTGGCCGAGCATCACAAGGGGGAGCTTTTGCTGGTGCAAGGCCGGATGAAAACCGAGACGTGGGACCAAGCCGGGAACACGCAATCCCGACTGGTGGTGATCTGCGACGAAGTGCATTTCCTCGATCCTCGCAGCCGTGATGCCGCCTCAGGGACCGGAAAGAATGCGACACCTGCCGAGCCGGTATTGGCGAAGGCCAGTGATAAAGACAACCCTCCGTTTTGAGCAATTTCCCCTCGGTCGGATGCCTGCAATAAGCACTACACCAAAATGGGCTGTTACGCGGCATCCTTCCCGAGGGGGGAAAATCATAAGCCCGCCTAGCGTCGAGCTGGGCGGGCTTGAGTCAACGATGACAAGACCCTTACGAGCCTTCTATCTCGCTGATGACCGATTTTGCGAGGTCACGCAGTTCCGCGCGATATTGCCTGTGAGCGCCATCCAACGGGATGTTGTCGCAACAGGCGGCGTCTTGTTCCCATGTGTCGATCAGTGGATGCAAGTAGTGTGGGGCCCGAGCCCGCAGGCGGCCAAACATCTCCGACCTCAAGTCGCGGAACGTGACATCGTGGTCGGCGCTGGTTGGCGCGAACAGTTCGAGCTTGCTCTCATCCACTCCCTCTTCGTCGTCATCGGATGGGGAATCATCCAACGACACGAACGTGTAGCTGTGCTTGTGCCTCAGCGTGGTCTTTACCAGCGACTTAACCGTCGCTCGCAGGTAAGCCATGAACGCGGGCATGTCAGTTACATTCGCCAAACGCGGGTGTCGCCCGTTTTGGCCCGATTGCAGCCCTACGAGAACCGCCGAGAGTGCCTCGCCCACCACATCTGCACCCGATTGAGAGGGCAGTGGCATGCCGGCTATCTTGCGGTCCGCGTAGCTTATGAGCTGCCGATATTGCTTCTCAGAAAACTCATCGAGAAGCTTCTGGACTCTTCCGTGAACCCCAGACCCTTGCGGGACATTGGTTACTTTCACGAACTGATGTTTGACGGCTTTTTCCTTTACCAAATATGAACCTAATAACCTTGAACTGCTGCGAACCACCGGGATTTGAGGCGTTGGAGCTGAGTGCGGAAACGCTATGCCGGCACATTTTTATCGGGGGCTCAACCGGGGCCGGGAAGACGTCTGGCGTTGTGAATCCTTGCATGGAGCAGCTCATCGCACACCCGTCGCGCATGGGTCTTTTGATCTTGGACGGCAAGGGGGATTCGACGCCGCACAAGGTGTCGCAGATGGCAGCCAGAGCCGGTAGGACCAATGACGTGGTAGTTCTGACGGAAAACAGCGATGTATCGTATGCCCTTCTTGGTGGGTTCAAGGGGCCCTCTCAGCTGGATGACTATACGCGCAGATTACTGGTTGCGAGCGAGGACATGGGACCACAGAACCAGTTTTGGGCGACCGCGCGAACGGGATTCATGCAGAGCGCGTTAGCCCTCTTACTTGCCAGGGGCGTTCCCGTCACTTACGAGGACGCGCTGAACTTCATGTGGCAATGGTGGTTTGCACCAAACCCGTCAGGCATCGAGGAGCACTTGGCATTGGTGAAAGCGATCATCAATAACCCCAGGCTTTCTGAGATGGTGAGGCGCCGGCTGAAGATGGCGCTTGATGACGTGTCGCTGTGGTTCGGCATGGATGGCCGGAGTCGGGAAAATCACCGTGCTTCGCTGAGCAATGCCATCAGGCCCTTGCTCACAATCCAAGCGCAGAAACTCTTGGACACTACAAAGCCACGTCGCCTCGTCCCTTCCGATGCTTTGCTTGGCCGGATACTCGTGGCTTCGTTTAATGCGGCTCGGCACCCCGAATTAGGGGCGTTGGTAATGACGCTCATAAAAAGCGACTTCTTTCAGGCCGTTCAAGATCGAGGGGACGTGGATCCTAGCAGGACGCGTTTGGTAGGCCTCATAGCTGATGAATACCAGCTCATTACTGAACCAGAGGACAGCACCTTTTTGGCCCTTGCCCGGTCGCGCGGGGCCTTTGTCCTTGCCAGCTCCCAAACTCTGCTTGCCCTGGACGAGCGGCTGAAACGGCGAAGTCGTAGGGACGCCATATTGTCCAACTTCAACACATTCTTTTTCTTCAATTCCCGGGAAATCGAACTGAATGAAATGGCCCACGTCATTATGGGGACGGGATTTCGAGCCCCACGGCAGTCGACGAACTCGATCCCTATCAATTTTGCGCCCGACAAGCCCGCTCGTTATCCAATTTGCGAGATGGGCGCCCTCACTCAGCTGGAAGCGCACCAGGCTTTCGTGAGAATGGCCGATGGCACGAGATCTCCGGGAGCCGTATGGCTGGTGCCGAAGTTCTACCCACCAGCTCCCACGACAGCCGTGCCCGACGAGGATGACAACTTGGCTGAGGTGGCTCGTATAGAATTGTGCTCCCGGAACGAGGAGGTGCGCATTCTTCGCGAAGCAGGTTTGTTTTTGCGAGGCATGCTTCGCAACCAAAGACGTCTGTGGTTGACGGCGCCAATCGTCGAAGCGATCGGAAAACATTTTGTGCCGACGAGGCCTCGCGCGGACTTGCTCCAGGAGTTAAAGGCGTTCAACGATTTCCACGGGATGGATGATCTGCCGAACTCCTGGTTGGCCGGATTGTTGGCATTCCTCCAACAAAGGCCGATTTTCGCGTCGGCGGTCAAAGGCTTTCACCTCTGCGATTCGCTCCTGTTGTTGAATTTGAACTCGGGGATATCGGTCAGCGAGCGGAGTTCCTTCCTTTTGCACGAAACGTTGAACACCTTTCTGTATCCGAGCCTTTGGAGGCGTGCGCGCACCTCGCATCTGCATCAACTCTGGGCCAGGTGTCCTGAACTCCGATCCGAGCTGGCAAAGCTACCCCAATGGCAACGCGTAGCTCCCATCGAGCATACGGATGACTTTTGATCAAGATGTATCCACAAAACCAAATGAGGACCGTAAGAGTATTAGCCGTTTCTGACCTTTGGCAGAATCGGCGGCAGCTAGAGGAACTGCGGGCGGCGGTTACGCACCACCGGCCAGACTGCGTGGCTTTTGTTGGGGATATCCTGGCCCCCAAAGCGGGAGTCGAGCATGCGTCACTCTCAGAAACAGCCCGGCAGTTGGCGCTCCTCCCTGCCGAGCACTTGGTTTTCCTGCGCGGTGAAAATGAGCGCGAGAATTGGCTGGAGTTCCGGCACTGCTGGCCACATGCAGATCGCCCGCTGGTTGCCTTGCACGGGACTGCACATGCAGTTGGACCTCTCGTGATCGTTGGGTTTCCTTGTCGCTTGGGTAGTGACGCATCGTGGCGGCGGGCACTCCCCAAGCAGGGCAATGTGGTGCTGTTGGATCCGTTTCAGTCCGGCAGGAAGCGTCTGCCAAGAACGTCAGCCTGGTTGCCGCAATTACTAGAGCAGTGGGGCCAAGCCGGGCGTTCATTGTGGCTGATGCACGAGCCCCCGGTCAAAGCGCTTGCCAATGACTCCACCTACAACCCTGTGTGGGGTCGGGCGGTGCAAAAACATCGCCCGTTGTTGGTCGTGTCAGGCCACGATCGTCATGCCCCTGTAATCCACAGAAAGTGGCTGTCTCAGATCGGTGCGAGCTACTGCGTCAACCCCGGGCAGGGGTTGCCTCAGCTCTCGTATTCGGTGGCCGAGTTTTCCTTCGAGTCGGACGAGCCATCGTTGGCGACCACGATGCTGGTGGAAGTATTCCCTTGGGGGACCGAGGAAACGAAAAACTGAATATGCGAAAACCACGCCTGACAACACCTCGCCCAAAATTCCTGCGGCGCATCGAAGCCACTGCTGTGTATCTCGTAAGCCTCTACCGGCAGGTTCCCGTTTCTTTGACCGAGTCCGCTAATTTCGTGCGCACGGGTGTGCTTCAAGATTGGTGCACGCTTGGCTCCATCAAGCGCACCAAGGTATTCAGATGGGCGACGGACCATACCTTGCCGCTTCAGCCGTTGCAGAGGCACGTCCTCCATGACGGGCGGACGTTTGAGTATGTCGCCTATCGATTGGCACCGGACCACTTGTTGCTAGCCGTTCTGGTCTTGGAAGGGTTGCGTCGAGCCAGGCGGAGTAGCAATACGGACATTGAGGCAATCGAACGCTATCAGGCGCGGCTGGCTAAATCGCCACCTTTCGATGAGTCAGACATGCCAGCCTCTTTTTTCAATTACCTGCTGCGTCGCGCCCACAGTGCTCAGCGTTCCACATGAAGGATCGGACTAAATTCCCCCGTGTGCTGGTGGTCACCCAGGATCGACGCCCAGCGATGCCCTGCAGCCCCGCGCGGGCCCGGCAATTGCTTGCATCTGGGCAGGCCCGTATACTTCGGAGGCTCCCATTTGTCATTGCACTCACGAATCGCGTGGATGTTGAAACGCAGGCACTACGTCTGAAAATGGACCCCGGTGCAAGTGAAACTGGGCTTGTTCTTACAGCAGCCAAGAACGACGGCGAACATGTCATCTGGGGGGCCAACCTCAGGCATCGGTCAAACCAAATCCGGCGTGGATTGTATAAGCGGCGGCTGTGCCGGAACAATCGGCGCCGAAGGAAGACTAGATTTCGGCCACAGCGTTGTTTGCGGCAAAGGAAAGGCAAACTGTCCCCATCTTTGCGGAGTGCGCTGGACCGCACTTGGACTTGGGTTCAAAGGTTACGGCGCTGGTCCCCGGTTACGGGCGTCTCCGTGGAGGTCGTCCGGATCGACCTGCAGCGGATGCAGGATCCCGACGTCCAGGGTTGCGATTATCAACGCGGTCCGCTTGTGGGCGTGAGACTCCGTGATCACCTGTTGCACAAGCACGATCGGCAGTGCGCATATTGTTCAGAAAAGAGGCGGGGGCGGCTCGAAATAGACCACATTAGCCCTGTGGCAAGAGGCGGAACAGATCGCCTGAATAACCTGGTCATCGCCTGCGAACCGTGCAATCGGTCGAAGGGCGCCAAGAGCACGACCGAGATTGGCCACCCGCACATTCAAGCCGGGAAGTCTCTGAGACACGCGACCGCAACAAACATCATGTGCGTGCACTTGCTGAGGCGGCTGGAGTGTCTGGATCTTGAGGTGGAAGTTGGAAACGGGGCTGAGACGCACACGAACCGTGGGTTGCAGGGATATCGCAAGGACCACTGGATTGATGCCGCGTGCGTGGGACGATCCGGGCGAAAGGTTTGGTTGGAGTTGCGCATGCCGGTTTGGCACATCACGAGTTTTCGTCGCCACCTGCGGCGCGTGCATTTGAGTGATGCCTATGGATTCCCGCGGCAGAATGGTCGTGTATCGCAAGTGCATGGCTTTCGCACCGGGGATGTGGTGGTAGCCGTAGTGCGGCGCGGCAAGCATCGCGGAATTCACCTCGGGCGCATCGCTCTCCGGGCCTCGGGTTGGTTTCAGATCGGGTCGGCCGCCGTCCCCTGGAAATGCTGTCGCGTCGTTCAACGCAACGATGGCTATGGTTATGCACTACAGAATTTGCCCTATCATCCGAAGGTCGACGCCCGTAATCAGTCGACCAGACCCAGCCACCAGCGCAAGCTGATGGGGCTACGTGGAGCAGAGCGTCCACAGACGCACTCCGAGATGGCTCTCCCAGTCTCGGACCCTGCAATCTCCGGATCATGACCAGCCTTGGGAAAGCCTCAGGTTCGGAGAAGGTGTTTAGCAAACACCAAGCCGCTGCTTCACATCGTCGAGGGAGCCATGACCCCGCAGGGTGCGGGAGGTGGCCGGTAACGGCCGTGAAGGGGCGCACCTTGGGAAACCAGGGTGCGCTTCCCCAACCAATGAGAAACAGAACAAAGAAAAGGAGTGAAGAAGATGAGAAAGGCAGAACCATTAACGAGAGATGAGGTTGAGGCGCTACTCGGCGTTCTAGCGGGTGAGCTACGCGCGTTAGTGCTTTTGGCACTCGTGACCCGTCGTCCGACCCAGGAAATCCTGGCCTGGAGATGGTATGACGTCGCCCCATTTGTCCGGGAGTTGGCAGATTGTTTTCAAGAGGGTTCGCCGTCTCCAGACGCCCCTTTATTTCCCCGCTTGATCAAGTTACCCCACCGCTTTTTCGACCCCGAAACAGAAAAGCCGCCGGGAGGGTCTGGGGCGGTGCTTCAGCTTTGCTCAAAGACATTGGCCGGGATCGATGCCACAACAGCTGAGCAAGCGACCGCATCCCAGCCGAGGCCACGGACGAAGAAGCAAGATCGCCGGCCCTAAGCGGCAGTCTACGCCAAACACCGTATTACGATACTACGATACTACGATACTACGATATTATGAAACAAGTGCTCTCCAGGCAGGATGTGGCTGGCGTGATTGATGCCTTCCGCGCAGACGGCAAGAAGCTAACGCTGGCATCGCTTCACGCGGCATTGGGAAACCGCGGGAGCATGTCTACCCTGATTCGGCTTAAGTCTGAGATCGAAGCTGAGGCGCTACAGCCAAAGGATTCCCTGGAAGCCCTGCATACGTTTCGCGAGGTTTGGGCGGCGGCGGTTGAGGAAGGCCGAAAGCAACAAGAGTGCGTCTTGGTCGAGCTTCGCGAGACGCTCAAAACACTGACGATGGAGAATGAGCGGCTGGAAGGCGTCACTGCTGCTGCCGAACATCGTTTTGGGGAACTTCAAACGGCCAAGTCGGCTGCCGAACTCGATTCACACCGGGTGCGCGCAGAAGCCGATGCGGAGGTGAGTCGCACAAAGTCCGCGTTGGCGGATTCCCTGCAAAAGCTGGCTGAGTCCCAAGCGGCCCAGGCAACCGAGTTAGCCACACTACAGGCTCAGCTTGCGGAGGCGGTGCAAAAGGCCCATGCGTGGGAGATTGAATTGGTGCGCTCGCAGGCGCTACTGGAGGCCAAAGGTGTTCAAGGAACCGCTAGGGCGCTATGATTGACTACGGACTCGCATCACATCGGTGCGTATTTGTCTTCCCCTTGCCGGAGGTAAAATACGCGATCAAGTTTCTGCTTTTCCCAGGGAAGACCGTGCCCGACGAGGATGATGGCGGGGTCCAAGGGTGCTTTGTCTGGGGGCCGAGGAACCGTCGTCTGGCCGATGCGAAGTTTTTAGGAGAGTTACATCTGGCTGAAGGAGCATTGGACGTGGAGGTGATCTGTCACGAGGCATATCACATCGCACATCACGCATGGACATCGGACGAACACGATGAGGAAGACTGTGCTGAGTTGGCGGGAATGGTTAGCGCTGCGGTCTGCATGGAATTGCGCCGACTGGGGAAGACGGTGATGGCAATGTTGGAGCCCGACAAGGTGGAGCGCTTCGATGACCTGTGGCCCGGCGTAGAATACAGAAATCAGCAGTTCGATTTTTCCAAGAAAGATTCACCTGTCGAAACCGGTGAGGCACTTTAGCGGTAACCGACTTCGGTCACGTTATGGCATTTGCCTGCAGGTCTTCTAGTGCCGCGCATAAGGCCGTTGGACAGGGTCTGTGTGCTCCATTTGTGTGCTCCATTTGCAAAATTCGGGAGCACCTCGGTAAACACGGGAGAAAACGATGAAGAAGTGGAAAAGAGCCTGTAAAATCAGGGATTATAACGATATTCGTGACGCGCGGTTGGGCGCGGTCAAGCGGGGTGAAAAGTGGCCTTTTAGGATTTTCAGTCCTCTGCTCTACCAACTGAGCTACCCAGCCGAAGCGTGAAACGCCTGTGCAACTTTGCCATACCCTTATCATTAAACGCAAGCGATTATTGCGCTTCGCGGGTCTGACTGTTTTCCTATGTAGGTGATGGTTTGTGTGAGGCTACGAAAATCTGAGTTAAAGAGTTGGAACTGGCAGGAGGAGACCTAGATGAGAAGAAAAATTGACGTCGAATTCAAGGACTTGCCCGCCAGCAGGCAAAGAAAGTATCAACCGCTAATGTGGCGAAGGCGCAGTCAAGGTTATCGGTGTCTAAAACACTTGCTGAAAGCATATGAGCACCAACGATCCAAACAAGGACTCAAGCGCCGTTGTTATAGCACTTTGAGCTAAGTTCTTGAAGCGATGGAGTAGGCTATTTTCGTGGTGGGCGCACACTGAACCTGATCATGGGCCGACGCACGCGGGAGGTAATGTGACGGTTGCTCTTCCGTAAACGACGACGAATGCGGGAGGCATTCGTGCGCCGGTAGATTCCGATTAAGCCCAGGAATAGCAGCATAAGCAAGCTATACCACCACACTTCGCTCCAGATCCGCATACTGCATGTGTTAACGCGACGACCCTGCACCTGTAAAGTTTTTATGGAGGCGGGCGGCACCGGGGAACCGAGGCGAAGTGCTTATTCGGCGTTCGTTGCCTGCAGGCGCAATAACCAACGCATGAGCGCCTGTGAATGACTCAACGATCTTGAACCCGGAGTTTCCTCCCACAACGCACACCGTGGTAGCCAGAGCATCGCTCAGAACTGCTCTCGGAGCGATCACGGTCGCCTGAATCCTGTTTGTGAGTCCCATGCCGGTCGCAGGGTTGACAATGTGAGAATAACGCACTCCGTTTATGTTCACGTATTGCTCAGCATCGCCGCTCGTAGAGACTGCTGCGTCCTTGAGGGTCAGGAGAAAAGGTCCGCCTCCTTCCTTAGATTCAATCCCGCTAACCGCAACCGTCCAACCCGGTTTGCCAGGAGGCGCACTCCCAATCGCAATATCGCCGCTAGCAGCAACCAGCGCCCGAGGCAATCCATGGGCCTTGAGCACTCCTAGCGCCGCGTCTGCCGCAAAGCCTTTGGCAATTCCACCAACGTCGAGCTGCATGTGATTCGTGAGCAGAGTCACGCTCTGTTGCCGAGAATCCAACTTCAACTTCTCCCACCCCACTGCTGCCTTGGCACGGTCAAAATCTACCTGAGTAGGCAGCGTCCCTCGCTTTCGGGAAAAGCGCCAAAGCCTCACCATTGGCCCCGAAGTGACGTCAAACGCACCGCCGGTCTTGCGTGCCAAGGTCTGCGCTTGACTCAGAACACTGAAGAGAGTGTCGCTCACGACGACTGGCACACCAGGGGTCGCCTCACGTAAGAGGTTCAATTCGCTATCAGCACGGTAATCGCTCAGGACTTGTTCAAGGTCCTCGACACGTTGGAATGCACTCCGCGCGGCCGCTCGGGCAACGCCCTCCTCGGACGCATATAAAGTGATGGTAAACAGCATGCCCATATGTGGGCTGCTGAACTGATAGCGTTGAAGAGAGGGCTCGGAGGGTTCCGTCAGTCTGCACCCAACAATAGTGGCCGCGAGTAAAACTGCACCGACGCAACAACAAAGCAGTCGCCCGGCAACTCTGGGTCTGTAAAGGTGTCCGGTCATTGACACAAAAACATAGTGAACCGCTGCCCCAAGAAATGAGTCAGCTTATTGAACTCCTGCACGTTGCTGAGGCCTAGGCCACACCTACGGGGTTGAACCCGTGACGCCCTCTTCGTTCGCTCCTTCAGTTCTTTCCGGCTGTTCCGGCTTTTGTTCAACCATGAGCTCGGATCGGCGTTTCAGCAGGGAGTCCAAACTCCAACTTGAAACCTCGAAAATCCAGGGTTCAAAGCCCTTTTCCTTCGCCAGTTTATCCTCGAGTTTCTTAAGGTCGTCTTTGAATTGTTTTTCAAGTTTCTCTTTGTCTTCCGCCTTCTCACCCGCACCCACAGGACGCTCTTTAGGGAAACTGGCGGTCACGGCCACCCTTATCGGATAATTCTCATTGGTTTTGAGCCCTACTTTGAAGGCGTAAGCAAAATGGTCAAAGGTCTCCAACGTGGCCATTACAGGATGCTGTAACCCAAAATGTTCTTGGGCCGATTCTGGAGCAACGTCGTTAAATGCCAAGGAGCCAAGGGGACTTGACAAAGATGTAAGCTTCGAGGAGTCTAGATCCTCGCCAGCCTTTGGTTCAAATAGCCTCCAAGGACCAGCCTCCGTTTCCCGGGTCACTTTCCAGGAATTGGTTGCTTCTGGAAAGTCCACAGCAATGGACTTAACTTTCTCCACTTTCAGGAACTCTTTGTTCAGCCATTGTTCGGGCCGGGGCTCGAGATTGGCGAGGGGATCAGAGACCAAAGCGACTTCGGTTGAGCCGCCCAGCTTGACGTATCGCCCGTCCGGCCACCCCTGATCATCATCCATCCCAGGCATCGGTGACGGCCGGCTGGATTTCTTCATGTGCTTTTTCCCAAGCCACAACGTCTTCATCGGAACCCCATCCTTGTCTTTCAAAACGACCACTGTAGGACCGTTCGCTCCCTGCCCTTCAGCCAGTGACAGACGAACCAACTGAGACTCCCCAACCCTCTCGGTTTGGACGATTTTCAGATCGCGCAATTTGAGGACCGTATCGCTGATCTCGTTAAAATTCGCAGGATAGCCATAGCGCTCTTTAACCCTCCACAATCCGTCCTCCCTGACGAGGTTCAGTTCATTTGTGTCACCCTTGATCACGAGTTGTGCAACATTGTTTATTTCAATTTCGCCCAACAACTTTCGGCCCAGTGCAGCCGAACCGGCGTCACGGGATGCGTTCTGCCTTTTGTAGGTAACCAAACCGGCGCTCCCGATCAGAAGCACCAGCACGAGCAAGATAGTAGACTGTTTCCGATTCATTTTGCGGAGGTGCGTTTGCGTTTGAAATAAGCGAGAGCCAATCCTGATGCGCTGACCAACACCGGCATCGTCGCAATATTGAACCAAGTTAAACGGTTTTGAAGCGAATCAATCTCCCGGCGAAGTTTCTTGCGCTCTTCCTTAAGTTGAACTTTTACCTCAGCCTCTTTCTTGCGGAACGCCTCGAGAGCCGTTTGCTGCTCTGGAGACAGTATAAACCGCTGCCCGGCTTCCTTCTTCTGCTGCAATTCATTCAGTTGCCTCTGGGTGTCCGCAAGACTCTGCTCTAATTCCCGGATCCGGCTCTGGTAATTGGCCTCGGCCTCGGCTTGCATCTTCTTAACCAAAGTGAACGGCCGGTTTTGCACAGCACGACTGCGGACGCCTATGAGATTGCTATCGCCCGTCAACTGCTCGATCGCGTTCTGAGCCAGGTTCAAGTTCCCGTTCATGGGGGTCGACATTGTCCCAAAGGGACTTTGGATTTGCCGAAGCGCAAAATGGTCAAAAAGCATGTCCGCGTCGCCCACCAAGATGACCGCATTCTCACTGCTGCTTTCTTTGAGCCACGTGGCATTGCTGCTTTCGTTACCTCCATCCTTCTTGTCCGCGTCATTCGCAGCAGTCTCCTTTGGCTTCCCATCAGGAAATGCCGTCTTGAACCTGCCCGTGAGGCGTAAGGCCAAGGTTTGCTCTGTGCCTGAGGCCTTGAATTCCTTGATGATGTTCTCCCCTGCCAAGTTTGCCATAAACCCGTCGACAAGCTGGGATTGTGGCGTGCTTCTCAACAGTACCGTCTGTTTAAGCCCCTCCACAGGCGTCCCGGAAAAAGCACCGGCGAAGGGTAACCAAATGTTGTCTATCTGACTAGTAATAATGTCTTCCCCGTTAATTCCATCAGGTGTGAGCGAGAGGAAGGCTGGTGCATCCTGCGGTTGGTTATTCCTGCCGCCGATCTGCATTTTGAAGTTCATGTCAGCCACCACCTTCGACGTGTCAAAGGATAGGCCCCATGCCTTGAGAAGTTTCTCCAGATTAGAACCGGTGTTGGGAATACTCCCAAACATCTGATTCTGCTCACGGCTGTCAATAAGTGGTAGTGGGTCCAGGAAGGCGATGAGTTTTCCGCCACGTAATATGAATTGATCGATGGCAAATTGTGCCTTCTCGGAGATCTCCCGTGGATGGATCAGGAGCAACACCTTTAGGTCCTGTTCTATGCTTTCCACATCCATTTCCACCCGGCGAACAGTAAAATCGTTCTTAAGCTCGTTGATCAAAACCCAGGGCTGTTGTCCCTGTTGTTGTTGCATTCGCATCATCATCGGGTTAGCAGCCATTCCAAACACAGGCAACGGGCTCATCACTCCCACCACGGGCTTGGAGGGCGTTACAACCCGAGAAATGGCCCGAGCGAGGTCATATTCCAGCAAGCGCTCGCGGTTTGGTGCCAGAAAGGGAATGGTCTGCACTTCGTCCAATTGGCTCACTGCTAAGCCCAGGTAGAAGCGTTCCCCGTTGGACAGAATCTCGCCATCAACACCATCCAAGCGAGCAGCGTCCTCAGCATCTGAATCGGGCTGGGGATCAAACTTCTCCACCAGCAAGCGACCTTTGGATGCTTGCCTGAATTCTGCGATCAGATCCTCAACACGCTTTGCGTAGCTTTTCAAATAGACGGTCTCAGGGGTGGCTTGGCCACTTTGAGAAAAGTAGAATCTGACTTTCACCGTCGAATCCAACTTCCCCAGGATCGCTCTCGTCCCGGGGGAAAGGGTATATGCCTTTTCCTGGGTCAGATCAACCCGCTCCTTCACAACGCTGCTGATAACGTTGACAGCGATGAGGATCAGCCCCATGGCTGCCACGCCGATAGTCGAATAAAGGACGGTTTCAAGAGGCTTGTTCTTCATAGCTTCCTTTCAAATTAACCAGCCCGGTGTCCCCGGAGGATTACGCTGGTAGTGAAGAGCGAAAACCCAATTATCGAGCCAAAAAACACAATGTCACGCGTATCCAACACACCCTTCTGAAACCCATCAAAATGGGTAATCACGCTGAAAGAGGTCACCACATCAACGAGCCATGGCTGCGCCCAACCCTCAAGCAAGCGAATAACCGGCGGGAACCCCGCCAAAATCAGAAACAGGCAAATCACCACCGACACAATGAAACTCACTACCTGCGTTCGGGTCATCGCCGACGTAAAGCAACTGATGGACAAATAGGCACCGGCCATTAGCCAACTTCCGATGTAACCTGAAATGATAAGACCGTTGTCGGGGCTTCCCAAGTAATTTACAGTCATCACGATAGGAAAAGTCAGCACAAGTGCCAGCCCTAAGAAGAGCCATGAGGCGAGGAACTTACCGACAATTGCCTGCCAAGCGGTAATTGGCATGGTCAATAGAAGTTCTATAGTGCCCACGCGCCGCTCCTCAGCCCACAACCGCATACCGACGGCTGGCACTAGGAACAGATAGAACCACGGATGCCAATCGAAAAAGGGCCGGACGAGAGAAGCTTCACCGCGCTCAAAAAAACCGCCCACCATGAAGGTAAAGAACCCGCACAAGAGCAGGAAAATAACGATAAAAACATAGGCCAGCGGTGATGAGAAATATGCCGCTAATTCGCGCTTTGCTATAGTTCGGATGTTAGACCAGGTATTCATTCCTTCTCCTCCCGGGCGTTAACTGTGTCCGGCATGGTTATGTTACGGAAAACCTCATCAAGACGTCCTTCCTCGGTGTGCAGTTCTTCGATACGCCATCCGTGAGTCGCTTCGCCAATGACACGAGCCAATTGGCGAGTCGCGCTCGGCTTGGGGTAAACTCGCACGCTCACACCGCTGGGATCTTCTGCAACTATGCTTATATGCTTTACCTCCGGAATGCGACCCAGTTGATCCCTTGCCGCCGCACCAGTCAAGCCGCCAACACGAAGCGTAACCGCCCCCGCCCAGTCCGATCTGGCCCTCAATTCATCAGGTGTTCCGTTGGCAACGACCCGGCCTCGGTCAATAATGATGACTC
This sequence comes from Verrucomicrobia subdivision 3 bacterium UBA6082, assembly GCA_002428665.1. GTDB lineage: Bacteria > Verrucomicrobiota > Verrucomicrobiia > Limisphaerales > UBA8199 > UBA6082. Next base: position 375,913 of record DIXK01000067.1, on the reverse strand, counting down.
GAGAGCACGAGGCATCTACTTCCTCCAAAATATGGGTAGAAAATATAATCGCCTTTTTCTCGCCCATCCGCCGTATTAACTGTCGCACTTCATGTTTTTGGTTCGGGTCCAAACCATCGGTCGGTTCATCCAAAACGAGCACTTCCGGATCATGTATGATCGATTGCGCAAAACACGTTCGATGACGATACCCTTTAGACAACGTCTCCACACTCTGGTGCAACACCGACTCCAGGAAGCACATTTCCACCACGCGGTAAACAGCCTTCTTCTTGGCATCGCCAGTCAACCCTCGGATCTCTGCAGCAAAATTCAAAAAACCATGCACCGTCATGTCTGTGTAGGCGGGAGCATTTTCCGGTAAATAACCCACTAGGCGTTTTGCCTGTATCGGTTGGGCCACCACATCGAATCCCCCAACAGACGCGGTTCCGGCAGAGGGCGGAATGAAGCCGGTAATCATACGCATCGTGGTCGATTTCCCTGCCCCATTGGGACCGAGAAACCCGAGCACCTCGCCGCGCTCGACTGAGAACGATACCCCGTCCACGGCACGTTTGGCACCGAAAACCTTGGCCAGATTTTGGACTTTGATCATACTTAAATTTTTCGTTCCGGACAAAACGAGTGGTCCAAATACTCAGTTTTGCCCTGATTGTAAACTGGTTTTTGTAACCGTTGTCTTTTTCGCGTACGCCATTAAACTTCAATAGTGCGATTCGGCAACATTAGATCTTTCTTGTCGGCGAGCGTTCAATTTTTCCTGCTGAACGTCCTCATGGTGTGCAACCTGGGTTGCCGAACCCCCACCGCAATGGCTCCCATTGATTTGACCAACTCCAACTGGCACATCCGGGAAGGACAGGCAATTTGGAAACCGGGGCCGGGCAGCTTTGACATCGCCGGGGAATTACTCGTGGGGTGGCATCCGGATGGAAGCTCCTTTGTCCAGTTCGCCAAGCCTCCCCTGGTCATTGTTCAGGCTCGTCGATCGCCGACCGCGTGGGAAGCTGAGTTTCCAGGCCAACAGCGCCGCTATGCCGGTCTAGGCCGGCCTCCCCACAGGTTAATGTGGCCTGAACTTCCGGCCATCCTGGCAGGCACCGTCGCCTCTGAGGCATGGCTAATTACCACGAATAGCAGTGGCTGGACGGTGGAATCAACAGGCCGCCAGAAGATGGTGCTTAGGGGTTACCTCGCCGACTAATGACAGAGCCTTCACAACCATCCCCCGGGACTGTCTCGCACCTAGGTATCCGCTGGCTATGGCTGCTGTTTCTGCCACTGGTGGTTGCCGGCCTGTTCCGACTTCGTTTGGACGTTGATGTGTTGAACCTCCTGCCTCCGGATCTTGCTGAGGTCCAAGCACTAAAACTGTATCAAAGTCACTTCGCGAAGGCGCAGGAGTTGGTGATTACGTTGCAGGGCCCAGATGCCGAACAAACGCAACGGGCGGCGCGCGCCATCGGTATCGAACTGCTTAAGCAAACGAACTTTATCTCTCGGGCCGATTGGCAGGTTCCCTGGAGGGCTAATCCAGTTGAGACGGGGGAACTTGTGGCCTATATTTGGTTCAACCAGCCACCTCAACTCTTGAGGAGCAAAGCTGAAAACCTTGCCCCTGAGAATCTCTCAGCCCTACTCACGAACGCACGCGAGGAACTGGCAACGAGCTTCTCTCCCGCTACAATCGCGAGGGCCAGCTACGACCCGTTTGGTTTTTCTGAGATTCAGGAGGCCATCCCGAGCGCCGTGTCCGGGTTCAATGCCACGGAGGACCCATTCTGCTCTGCGGACGGACGCTTTCGTGTAATCCATGTCCTCAGCCGTCATCCCTTGCGTGACTTTCCTGACAGCCAGTTGTGGCTCAACCAAGTGCGTCAGGTCGTTGCCCAAGCCGATTTCGATTCTGCACAAGTCGAGGTATTGCTAACCGGAGCTCCGGTCTTTGCGGCCAGCATCGCCACCGATATGGAACGCGATACCCGCAAGTCCGCCACCGCCGCGACTGGGCTTATAATCGTCATGTTCTTGCTCGCACACCGCCGGTGGAAACCACTTTTGTGGCTACTGATACTCCTTGGCCTGGTGCTGCTGACAACATTAGGCCTGGGCGGGCTTATCTTCGGAGCTATTAACATAGTTAGCCTGGGCTTTTTTGCAATCTTGATAGGCTTGGCTGTTGATTATGCGCTGGTGCACTATCAGGAAGCCGTCGCCAGCCCCCATTTGTCCATTCCTTCTCTGCGAAAGGTTATGGCCCGCGGCATTTTGTGCGCCGCCGCAACTACTGTTGGATCATTCTTGCTTTTGAATTTTGGGGGGTTGCCAGGTTTAGCGCAGCTTGGGACATTGGTGGCTCTAGGCGTCGCTCTTTCTGCCGCAGTCATGGTATTTGAGTACCTGCCATGGCTGTTTCCTGAGCGTCGAGATCTCGCCTTTTCGGCTCACTGCCAAGCCGAGTTTTCATCTGGTTTGGGCAGTCCAGGGCGCCCCCTGCTTGCGCTTGGAAGTTCTGCTATCGTGACCACAGGCTGCCTCATGGTGCTGCTTTCGGGGTTTCCCCGCCTGGACACATCAGCGGACGCCTTGCGCCCGCGCAACAGTGAACCATACGCGGCGCTGGAACTGGTCCGTAAACACCTCAATCCTTCAGGTGAAGCTCTGTGGCTCTTGATTCAAGGCACTTCGGAACAAGAAGTTTTGCAACGACTCGGTGCGGTGGAATCCATTCTCGCTGAGGCCGTGTCTCAAGGGATGGTGGCGAGCTATTCCATTCCAGGGTTCCTTTGGCCGCATTTGGAGTTTCAGGTCGCTAACCGTGACACGGCGCGTGACCTCGGGCGGCGTCATGCGGATCTACGCCAAGCTGCCGCGGATTATGGCTTTGAATCGTCGGCATTCGTCTTTACAGAGCGCGTCCTCGAATCACTCCGCGACTTCGGCTCGAGAACGGACCGAGTCTGGCCCCAGAATGCTTCTAGCCAATGGATTCTTGATAAGGTCAGCGTCAGGACCAATGGCCACTTCATCGCTGCCGGTATGGTGCACCCACATCGTCAAGACGGTCGGCTCGTCATGACACATCTCGGTCTTCTCCAATCCAAACTGTCAACCCAGGGCGCTCTACTGTCCGGATGGGAATTCCTCGGTTCTGCCGTTTTTGCGCATTCCCAAGCCGGGTTCTGGAAAATTACCACGGTAATGACACTCTTGGTCCTTGTCTCCCTCTTTTTCGCCTTTCATCGCGCATGGGAGGTAGTGCTGAGTGTCGCAGCCATGGCACTGGGAGGAGCCTGCCTGCTTGCCACGATGCGTCTAGCCAACTGGCCCTGGAATCTCATGAATCTCATGGCAGTGCCGCTAATCCTGGGAACAGGAGTGGATTATGGAATTTTCATGCAGCGCACGTTACGGCGTCACCAGGGCAACCTGCGATCCGTTTGGAGATCACTAGGCAAAGCCCTGCTCCTGTGCGGTGGAACGGCAGTAGCCGGTTTTGGATCACTGTCTTTATCTCAAAACACGGGCATGGCTAGCCTCGGTAAGGTATGCGCGTTGGGTATTGCTTTCAATGTCTTGGTAGCTTTGCTTTTTCTCCCGGGGTGGTGGCTGCTTCTCTGGAATCGGGAACAAAAACGAGCTAAAATGCAACCAGAGAGATCTTCACAACAACCGTCTTCATTTTACCGCGCCGGAGTCTGGCGAATGGGGATGGTCGCCGTGCGGTGGCTGCCATTGCCACTCTGCATTGCTTTGGCACGGCTTGCAGCGAGGCTCTATTTCCTGCTGGCAAGACAGCGGGTCCGGGTCGTTACGAACAACCTTCTGCCAGCAGTTAACTTTGATGCGCAGGAAGCACAACAAAAAGCCCGAGATCTGTTCCTCAACTTCGCCCTGAAAGTCGTGGATCTCTGGCGTTACGAAGCTGGGGTAGCGGTTCCCAACCGACTTGGAGTGGCGTTCGGCTGGGGGCATTTCGCCGCTGCACAAGCTCAGAATAAAGGGGTGTTGCTTCTGTCTCTTCATCTGGGTAACTGGGAGTTTGGGGGGCCTTGGTTGGCTCAAAAAGGATTCCCTCTGCAGGTTATTTCCCTTGCCGAACCTGGGCAAGAATTGACGGAACTGCGGCGGGCATCTCGGCAGCGCTGGAACGTTGAGACTCTTGTCATTCGCGACGATCCATTTGCTTTTCTCGAGATCATCCAAAGACTCAATCAGGGCGCGACCGTCGCGCTTCTCATGGACCGCCCCCCAGCCAGCACGGGGGCTCCTGTCGAGTTGTTTGGGCAGCCCTTTTCAGCTTCCGTGGCGGCAGCCGAACTGGCCCGTGCAACCGGCTGCGTGCTCCTTCCCGTCTACGTCCCTCGGCTCGGTGAAGTGTATAATGCCTACATGCTTCCCGCCATCGCCTACAATCGCGCAGCCCTCCAGGACCGAACGGAGCGGAATCGCTTGACCCAGCAGATTATGGAGGTTTTCGCTCCGGTCATTGCAACCTATCCGGATCAGTGGTACCACTTCGTGCCGATATGGCCGGTCAAAAAGATCTCAAACACGATTGCCCGCGCTCGATGAAAACCGCTGCCTACATATTGCTCTTCTCGGCCGCCAGTCTTTCCGCCGCGGAAATGCCAAGTCACCTCTTGTCAACCTGGCTTGATCATCAGTCACGCATCAGTACCTGGGCTGCAACCTGCCTCCAGACACGTGTCTTCTCATCCATGAATCAACCTTTGGTCTCGACAGGACGAGTAAGTTTTTGTGCCCCAAACCGTTTCCGCTGGGAACTCGGCCAACCAGCACGTACGATCGCCATCCGTGGAGAAAAAGATTTGCTGATCCTTTACCCGAAGTTAGGACGCGCGGAACGCTATTCACTGGAGGGTAATAAGCTGGCTCCCTGGCAACAAGCGTTAGCATTGATCGAGGCTGGCTTTCCCCGCACTGCGGAGCAACTCAAAACGCAATACCAATTGATCTCAGAGGCGATTACTAACGGCACCTGTGAAGTGGCACTGGAACCACGGTCTCCCGGCACCCGAAACCTGCTTGTCGAAGTCCGGATTGTTTTCGCAACAAACACCCTGTCTCTGCTCTCAACCGAAATGGTATTCGCGAACGGCTCGCTTCTTCGCAATGAGTTCACAAATCAGGTCGTGGACGAGACGTTGCCACCCGAAACCTTCAACACGACGATCCCCGAGGGATTTAGACAAGCTCAGCCGCCCAGCAAATGAGCGCAGATGTTTTCAATCACGCCTTGCAAGGTTTGCCGCACGGGCCAGAATTTCGGTTCCTCGATCGGCTGATTGCGTTGGTTCCAGGCAAGAGTGGAACCGGGGAATACCGGGTGCGTGGAGATGAGCCTTTTCTGTCGGGCCATTTTCCCGGCAAGCCATTGTTCCCCGGGGTGCTGCTCATCGAGGCCGCAGCCCAGTTGTCCGGCGTGGTAGCTCAATGCGATCCCTGCATTCCCGCTTGGCCGGACCTCAGATTGACTGCGATTCGGTCGGCCAAGATCCTCGGAACCGCTCGTCCTGGTGAAGTGATTCGGACGCAGGCGGTAATCCTGGGTCGCATGGACAATCTGGTGCAGGCAGAAGTCGTAGTGACATCGGGAGGGACGACTCTACTCACAGCACAAGTTACACTCAGCGGGAAAGCACGCCGAAATAGGCCTAGCCTGGCCTGAACCGGGGAGCCCACTGTTCCAGGTATCGTGCCCGCCATTCCACCCGTGACATTTTCCCGCGCGCATTAACGGCGAGGTCTTCGACGAAAACCCACTCACGCGGCATCTGCCACGCCGGCACTCGCACCGAGAGAAACTCCTTGAGTGCTTCCGCACCGAGATTTCCTTTCACAGCCACGCACGCTACAATGAGTTCGCCACGGTTTGCCTCCGGGCTCGGCACTCCAAACACCACGCATCTCCGCACCGCTGGATGCGAGGCCAGCACACATTCGATGACTTCCGGCGATACCTTCCGCCCGGCCACGTTGATCTGGTCCCCCGCGCGACCCCGAAGAAAGAGCCCTCCATTCCTAATCTCTCCCAGGTCCCCCGTTCTGAAGCATCCTGTGGTGAGCTCTGGCGTAGCTTCAGGCCAATACTTTTCCGCCACCGCGTCGCCGCGCACCTCTAAAAACCCGTCTCTTCCCACGTTCACCTTTACGCCCGCCATTGGCAGACCCACGTATGCGCTGTCCGACCTTGGTTCCCAGGATGAATCAAAGGCGATACCCCCGGTTTCACTGCTTCCATAGAAATTGTGAATTTTTAGCCCCTGATCTCGATAAACGGTTCGCTCCAATTCGGCAGGCAACATGGCCCCTGCCGAAATAGCTAAGCACACATTTTTTGGGATAGCTCCCGCATCCTCCCACATTTTCCACAAGGCAGGCACTGCCGGAAGGGTGATCCAGGGCATACCTCCCGCCGCTTGGCGCAAGATTTCCGGCAGTGGCGATCCAGCTAAAATCAGGGGAATTCCGTGAAGCAAGAGCGGCAGCACTAGGTTTGAAAAACCATAGGAATGAGCCAGGGAGATGATGCCCAGGTTGGGCCAGTCGGGTCTCAGTCCCATCGCTTGGACAATATGATCAGCGTCCGCCATAAGCTGCTGCGGTCGAAAAGCGACATACCGAGCTCGGCCAGTGGTTGCCGATGTGGTTTTGAGGTGGACAATTGCTTCCGGAATTCTATCGGCAAACCTGGGAACCTCCTGGCCAAATTCCAAAGGACAGACCACCTGCCCGCTTCGCCACGCCCGAAGCACCGTTAACACAAACTCGGCATCCGGACGCTGAGGAAAAACGACGCGGTCGCGAGACGCACCACCGGCCTCTGCGGCCGTTGCCAAGTCGGAAAAAGTCCATCGGATCCCACTATCCCGATCGATCAGAGCGATTTCTCTTCGGCGATCACGCGCGATTTGGAGCCATTGGTCGTAGAGCATTGCGAGTCGGTCGGCTCTTACCTACCCTATGCCATAGTGGATCGGCAAGCACATATCAGATTACGCTCACATCCCGCTTTCTGCGCTTGGCTGTCAATCGCTTGTCTACTGAGTTTGCTTGCAGGCTGTGCTTCACGCCCAGTTACTCCCAGTCCTCGAGCTTTCCGATTCGAGACCGATACCTTCGCGTTCGCGAACGAGTTAGCCTGGGACTACTATCGGGACACCGGAGGCACATGGAGACATAGCCGGCGCGTACCTGAGCCAAGTTATGTGCAGCATTGCGTTGTGGTCTCACGCACCGTTCGGCAATTTTTCCTTCACTCCCACTTTGACCCATCATTGCCTGAGGTTTCGGAGACAGCCTACCGCCAGCTTGTTCGACAAGTGGTTCGATCAAACGTGCGCCAGCGAGCACCCTCGGGTAAACCTGTTACCATTCCTGGCTTTCCCGATCTCAGATCGTTCAGCGCCAAGCACGAACAACTTCTCAAGCAGGAATGCGGTGGCGCCTGGCGCTCATATCTGCAGCGGGGCAACTGGCGAATGGTCGGGTTCTTCACCCGAGCCAGTCAGCGCCGTCTGGCGCAACGCCTTGAGGATTCTCTGCCAGCAAAAGCCCCCCTGGTGCTGCACCTGGTCCGTTTCCCCCAGCTCACCATTAATCATGCTGTCCTAGTCTTTGACGCCCGACAAGAGGAGGCGTTCATCGAATTTAGAATCTACGATCCAAACCTCCCGGAACAGCCAGAGACGCTTCGATTTGATCGCGAAGAGGGCACTTTTTATCTGCCGGAAAACCTTTACTTCCCCGGAGGCCGAGTGGACGTTTATCAGATTTACCATCGTTGGTGTTACTGATCTACAGCATCTGTCTGCCGGAGTAGCCCGCATCCAGTTCGTGCCAGAATAGGAGGTCCTCCTCCCCTCTCTGCCAGCACAAAAACACCTCCCGTCCTTCCCGCAAGCACGGGAAATCCACAAGGCCTCGATCCATGTCTTTAACCTGAATTTGGCGGTGGTGAAACTCAAAGAGCGCAGACTGGAATTCAGCTGCCGCGCGGTAAAAGCGGTTCACGTCAGTTCCTCCCATATCCCGTCCCGGTTTGCTCATCCCGACCAATTCCTTTTCAGCATTCTCCAACTCCTGGCGAACCGAAGCAAGCCTGTCGAGCCACTGTTGAACCTGAGGCAACAGCGCACGAGCCTCCTCAACAGTGTAGTGTTTCCTGAAAACGCGGGGCATGCTTCCAGTTGGTGTTTAGCGGGCTTTCAGCTTTTCGCACACTTGATCGTTTGGCTCGATGGCTAGAGACTCACGATACGCTTTTCTGGCCTTCTCTTTGTCACCCAGCGCATCATAAATATCACCCAAGTGATCCAGCAGGGTGGGGTCAGGTTCCTCTGTGCATTCCAACGCCTTCTCCAAATACTCCAATGCTTTTTCGTAGTTCCTCAACCTGAAATGCACCCAGCCCAGGCTATCAAGAAAAGCTCCGTTCTTGGGCTCTGCACTCACCGCGCGCTCCAACATTTCACGCGCTCTCTCCAAGTGCGTCCCGCGATCGGCCCACATGTAGCCCAGATAGTTCAGCGCGTCCGCAAAGTTCGGGGCCAGATCGAGGGATTTAAGAAAGTTCCTTTCAGCGGAGTCAAAGTCTCCGGCCCGCTCGAGCGCCGCTCCGGCCTGGAAAAAAAAGATGTGATTCAGCCGCTTAGGATCGGTAGCAGCAGCAATAACTTCAGCCGCGTTGAAGTGTTGAACTGCCTTGGCATAGTTCTTCAGCTGGCTATGCGCCACCGCCGTCAGCAATTCCAGATAAAAACTATGGGCGAAAATCTGCCGCGCCTTCTCCAGGGTTTCCAACGCCGACTGGGCCCTATTGAGGCTGATCAGCGCCGACGCGAGATCGTAATACGCCGGCTCCAAGGCGGGGTTAAGCAGCAGGCATTTCTCAAAGTGTCGGACAGCCTTCTCGGCCTGGTTGTCCTCCAGGGCGATTGCCCCCATCAAGTAGTAGGCTTGAGGTTGCGTAGGGTTATCGCCCACGACCTGTTCCAAGTGTTCAAGCGCTTTGGCTTTGTCACTTGAACGAAGGTAAATCTCGGCCAACTTGGCATGAACGTGATCCCGCACCATGGGTACATCGGGCAACGTCTGGAGAGCTTCAAGGTAGAGTTCGGAGGCCTTCTGGCTTTCTCCAAGAACACCAAAACCATCTGCCAGACGCAAACGCAAAGCCCCATGGATGGGCACGAGGGACTCCGCCCGGCGAAGGACCTCCAAGGCGCGGACCGTAGCGTTGGTTCGCAGACTGGGCGCCTGGAGCCCAAGACCCAGGTAGAGCTCTGCCAGGCCGACATAAAACTCGCCTTCGGCTCCCGTTTGGGCCTCGGCGGAATTTAACACCTTGAATGCCTCGTCCGGTTTGCCAGTCTGCAGGTGAATAACCCATAGGTTCTGGTAGCCATCCAGCAAAAGCGGAGCTTTGGCAACTGCCGTTTGGCTAGCCTGCAATGCTGCCGGTATGTTGCCACTCCTGGCGTAGACCAGTCCCAACCGCGCGAAAACAGGTCCGCTGGCACCGGGCAGCTTCACCGCGCCCTGCAGCACTTCAATCGCATCCTCAGATCGTTTGTGCTGAAGCAACCGGTGGGTAACCTCGAGCACCAGCCAATCGTCTCCAGGTTGTTTGAGCGCAGCTTCTTTGTATTCCGCCAGAGCCGCATCCAATTGCCCATTCATCTCCAGGATGACTCCTGATCCAAAACGAGCTTGCGCCGTGACAGTCTCGTCCGCGCAGACTCTCCCCGGCGAAAACGTCGGGGAGGGCGCCAAGACAGATCTTTCGCCAGGAGACCACGCGGAAGAGCAACCTCCAACGGCTACGATGAGAATGGCTGCCAGGCATGATCCCTGGATACAAAAACGCCAACTCATGCGAAATACGGGCTGCACCGCTGCAGCCAACCGGTTGGGTTCAAAAGAACGTAGCCTAGGATTCGCCCAGGCGACTTACTTCTGCCAAGTGCGTTTCTTATGGCGATGAGCGCGCAGCTTCTTGCGCCGCTTGTGCTTATTGATCTTCGCTTTTCGACGTTTCTTTAGTGAACCCATATTCGGTTGTTACAGCCTGGTAAATTCAGATCGGGGTCCTTGCCGCACTTGAGAGCGCCAGCAAAGCATGTCGATCCACTCAAACTTTGCCTAGCGTGCGAGAAACTTCCACCACCGTCAAGGAGAGTCTTTCTGTGAGAGAGTCTTTCTGTGCGTCGAAAGGTTTTTTCAGGGGCTAGTATCAAAACCTATTGTTTCCCTAGTCTTTTGCGAAGAAGGGCTGTCACGACCATCCGGGCCGCCGACAACTTACATTTCAGCATCTCCGCTTCCTTTTACGAGGTCGACCTCCCATCGCCCTCGACCTTCGTGGCCCGAAGAAATTCACTGGTGTTTGGTGAGACATTTTGTACCATAAAAGCTTCACAGTTAGGAAATTTACAAACATGGAACCTAGAGCTGACATTGCAGTAATTGGGCTGGCCGTCATGGGCCAGAACTTGATTTTGAATATGAACGACCACGGGTTTACCGTGGTGGCCTATAACCGAACAGTGTCCAAGGTTGATGAGTTCTTAGCTAGGGAGGCCCGAGGAACGAAAGTTATCGGGGCGCACTCGATCGACGAGATGGTGGGGCTTCTCAAACGCCCACGGCGAGTAATGCTGATGGTAAAAGCCGGCAAGGCGGTGGATGAATTTATCGACCACGTGTTGCCACACCTTGAAGCGGGGGATATCATTATTGACGGCGGAAATAGCCTGTTCGAGGACACCGCGCGCCGAACGGCTTATGTGGAGTCCAAGGGATTGCTTTACATCGGGACGGGTGTCTCCGGCGGCGAAGAGGGTGCCCGTCGTGGACCAAGCATTATGCCCGGTGGATCCGCCGCAGCCTGGCCTCACGTGAAGGAGATTTTTCAGGCGATCGCCGCGAAAGTTGACGGAGGAACTCCTTGCTGTGATTGGGTGGGAGAAAATGGGGCTGGCCATTACGTAAAAATGGTCCACAACGGCATCGAATACGGCGACATGCAACTGATCTGCGAAGCCTACAACCTGATGCGAACCGGATTGGGCATGACTGCTGATGAAATGCACAAGGTATTTAGCGCGTGGCAAGATGGCGACCTGAACTCCTATCTCATCGAAATCACCCGCGATATCCTGAGCTTTAAGGACGCCGATGGCCAACCTCTGGTAGATAAGATACTTGACACTGCAGGGCAAAAAGGCACCGGCAAATGGACCGTTATTTCCTCCCAGGATTTGGGGATTCCTATAACCCTGATTGCAGAGGCGGTCTATGCCAGGATGATTTCCGCCCTAAAAGAAGAGCGGGTAGCTGCGTCGAAAAAACTTCGCGGACCACAGCCAACAATTAAGGGCGACCGCAGTAAGATTGTTGAGGACATCCGCAAAGCGCTCTACGCCTCCAAGATGGTCTCTTACGCCCAGGGATATATGCTCATGCGGGCGGCTGCTCAGCAGTTTGGCTGGAAACTCGATTATGGGGCGATCGCCCTCATGTGGCGAGGGGGCTGCATCATTCGGAGCGTTTTTCTGGGTAAGATCAAGGAAGCTTTCGAGAAAAACTCAAAACTGCCCAATCTTGTACTCGATCCATTCTTCCGAAAAGCTCTGAACGGCTCTCATCGTGCCTGGCGCAATGTGGTTGCTTTGGCGGTCAAGAAAGGCATTCCCGTGCCTGCGCTCAGCACCGCGCTGGCCTTCTATGACGGTTACCGAACCGAACGGTTGCCCACGAACCTACTGCAGGCGCAACGCGATTACTTCGGCGCACACACCTACGAACGCCTGGACCAACCTCGAGGCCAGTTCTTTCACACGAACTGGACCGGGCGCGGCGGCGACACCGCTTCCAGCACTTACACGGTATAAGCCTTCCTATTTCCAAGAGAGACGGTTCCTCCACAGGCCCGTCTCTTTGTTGTTTGAGAATCAGCGGTCCTCCGTCAGCCCATTCCCTCACCCTCAAGACCTTGGTCGGCGCGCAGCATCAGCCGGTCCGTCCACTTTCCGAATTCTGATTTCCCGGTAGGCGGCCATGGTTTGCCACGCGGCTATACCCACAGGCTTCGAGAGTTCAATGTCACCAGGGCGCACCGTTAAGCGTTTGCCCTCTGTGTTCAGGTCGATGATCTTATCGTCGTCTATCCATGCTTCAATCCGCTTGTCTGTAACACGGACCCGAAGTCGGTACCATCGCTCCTTTTCAAAATGGGCAAACTTCGTCGTCTCGTTCTCGGAGGCATCCAAACCATCTACCGAGGAAATCCCCACCAGCGACCCGCCCCACCCTCCAACAATCAGACTGCAACACTGATCAGCAATTGGAAGAGTCAGCCCACAGAAGAAATCCGTGCCGCTAACCCGCATGGCATCCAGAGCAATCTCGTAGTTCAAATCTGGAAACTCGTTGGTGAAATTTAAACCCGTAAACGGGTCTCCCATGTTGAGAATCAGTATCCCGGAGCTCACCTCCGGCTCGCCTCTCCCAGCAAACTTAGTCTCAGACCATCCATGGAGAGTCTCCCCATTGAACAGCGAACGCCAACCGTCGCCCACAAATTGTGCCGCGGGTTTTGCCTTCGCCACCTTGATCCAGTCAGGTGCTTTCCGGGACGCGCTTTCCCCGACCGCCACAGTTGCGGAAGTAGTTTGCGGGACGCTCTGGGGAGTTGCAGCCTTTGAAGTACAACCTGCCGCGGTTAGCAGCACAACCAACGAGGAAACAGCCCGCCACTTGCCCTGTTTAGGGGCATCGAAGGTCTTGGCACCACTGCATACGGCCGTTCCGTCACTCTTCTGCAAACCATTCCCGACCGGCAGTGGAATCGTTGTATCGTTGCTCATGTTGTCTCCGCTTAATAGTATAGGACGCTGGCGGCAATCCGGCCAGATTTGTTTTGATGACCATGAAACTCCCAGGCTTCCTTCACGTTCAGTCAGACGGCATCCTCTTGGCTATCAAGCTTCAACCCCGGGCCTCCTCCAACGAGATTGGCAAGCCGTTGGGCGAAGAACTAAGAATCAAAGTCACAGCCCCCCCAGTGGAAGCTGCAGCGAATGATGCGCTCTTGAGATTGCTATCCGAGAAACTGGACTGCCCGCGCAACCGGGTCTTGCTCATTCGCGGCCACACCTCAAGGCACAAGACGATAAAACTGCAAGGTATCAGTGCGGACCACGTTCTCTGCAGACTCCACTGACAATCCATTCTCCCAGAGGCTGCTGAGCGCGATTGGCACCATATGTCTGGCCGGCTCCCAGGAGACCGTTTCATCCTGTGCAAGCCGCAGATTGTCTTTTGCGTTCAAGATCAGCTATGCTTTTCCATTTCATTCAGTGCATTTCCACAGTTAACCCTTTTACGCTGTTATGATAGCAATATGCGTTTAGAGTTGCACAATAGAGGTTAAGCCCAAAAGAACGCGTCATGATAATTATTACCACCATTATGCGTGTTCGCTGGTATCACGCGCCAAAATGAAGCTGTGAGCGTGACCACTATCCAAGCGCGAAATCGCCATTGCCGGATCAAGCGGCTGGCTTTTCGACGCAAAGGATGGAGGATGGTTCTCGCCTAAACACCGCGATGCACTCAAACAAAGCGCCGTATAATTCTCCTGGAAAGTCACTTATGAAGAATATCGGGGCCTCGAGAATAAACACTATGGACTGCACGTCTAAGAAACAGTGCTATCGCCGAATTTCGCACGGGAACTGATGGATCCGTGCGGCAGTACAGAAACACGTTGAAAGACTCAAGACCACAGTAAAAAGTTATGAAGAAACTTACCGTAATGGCCTTCGTTGGCCTCGTCGCCGCGGCGATGAGCCTAAATGCCGCTGATGTTAAGGAAAACTGGGCGAAGCATTGCGCCAAGTGTCACGGCGAAGATGGCAAAGGGCAGACAAAGATGGGCGCGAAGCTCAAGGCAAAAGACTACACCGACGCTTCTGTCCAAGCCAAACTGAAGGACGACGAGATGTTCAAAGCGACCAAGGACGGGGTTAAAACTCCAGATGGCAAGGTGCAAATGAAAGGATTCGCCGACGTCCTGAGCGACGACGAAATCAAAGCTTTGGTAAAGCATATCCGGACTTACAAGAAATAACCGGTTCGCCTTGATTTGAACCAATCACGCGAGGAGCCTTTAGGCTCCTTTTTTTTGCCCAACGGACAACAAACCGCGGCAATGGCAAAATCAAGACCGTGCTCGAACGCTGATCGCATTTCACCGTTTTGTTCGTTAATATGGCCCTTCCTGCTTTGCGATAGGCCAAAAAATGGAAAAGAATCGGCAACAGAAGGAAAGCTATCTGTTCCAACTGTTTTTATTTCTTATGCCATTGCTAGTGCAGAATATGGTAAATGCCAAGAACACGAGGCTTGCCAAGACCCGCCAACTAAGGGCCAGGCAGCCCCGAGTCTTCCTGCCGATCCCCCTCCGCCGGGGAGCTACAATTTCGGGTTGGACCGCGCAGCGTGGAATTGGCTGTCCCCGCCAGCAAAGAACTCAATCCGGAAATACACAGTAACCGATTAAATTAAAGCATGCTATGAAGAGACTGATCCCGCTAATCGCAGCTATCATCGCCACAGCGGCTCTGACCGCGACTGCCGCAGATGGCAAAGCGATTTACACCAAGGAATGCGCCAAATGCCACGGCGCCGATGGTAAAGGCGAAACTAAAATGGGTAAGAAAATGGGCGCCAAGGATTATACCGATCCCAAAGTGCAGGATGCACTCAAGGATGAAGCCGCTATCAAAGCCACCAAGGACGGTTTCAAAGACAAGGACGGCAAAGTCCTGATGAAACCGAGCGAGGGCCTGAGCGACGAGGACATCAAGGCCGTTGTCGCGTACATGCGCACCTTCAAGAAGAAGTAAGTGCCATTCCCTAACTGCGCGCGAGGATCAACACCTCGCGCGCAAGCCGTTGCAGCAAAAGCTCCTTGTTTGATCTCCACGCTTAACTCTCGGCGATAGGACCCAACTACCATGCCCTCAGAAGCTTCCCAGACCAACTCTTATTCCGATTTAAGTTTATTCCGCAACTGGATCAGTTCCCTCGGGCTTATTGTGGCCGCTGGCAGCCTGTTCTCTTTTTTCCTGCTGCTGGTCATGGACGCCATGGCGGCTCATTCCAATCCGTATGTGGGCATCCTCACCTACATGGTCGCACCGGCATTCCTGGTCTCAGGAGTTGTTTTGTTCTTTGTGGGAGCCTGGTGGCGTCGGCGCCAGATCTTCAAAGCCACCGGGGTGGCACCGCCACTGCGCATCGATTTCAGTGTCCCCAAAAGCCGCAAGGCCTTTCTGGTCCTTCTGACCGGGGGGCTGCTCTTCCTCTTGCTCTCTGCGGTCGGAAGCTACCACACCTACCATTTCACAGAATCGGTGCAGTTTTGCGGCAAAGCCTGCCACACGGTGATGAAGCCAGAATTAGTCACGTACTTGCACGGTCCCCACGCTCGCGTGAGTTGCGCCGAGTGCCACATTGGAAAAGGAGCGGGGTGGTTCGTAAAATCGAAACTCTCCGGGACCTACCAGGTGTACGCCACCGCATTCAATAAGTATCCGCGTCCGATCCCAACCCCTATCAAGAACCTTCGACCGGCTCAGGAAACCTGCGAACAATGCCACTGGCCTGAAAAATTCACAGGGAATCTCGAACGCACTTATGATTATTTCCTCAGTGATGAAACCAACACGCCCTTCACGGTTCGCATGCTTATGAAGGTCGGCGGTGGTGATCCCACGCACGGGCCCGTCGGGGGCATTCATTACCATATGAACGTGGCCAACAAGATTGAGTACTTGGCCAGTGATGAGGCTCGCCAGAAGATTCCGTGGGTACGCGTCACTAACCCCCAAGGAGTGGTTACCGAATACCGTTCCCCACGGTTCACGAACCAGGTTAATGAGGCCGATGTGAGACGCATGGACTGTATCGACTGTCACAACCGGCCGGCGCATCGGTACAAGACGCCGAACCGGGCGGTTAACCTCGCGATGTCATTAGGTAAAATCGACAGTCTTCTCCCCTCGGTCAAAAGCAACGCGGTATACGCTCTAACAATCACATACACAAATGAGACGGAAGCCCTGCAAGGCATTGCAACCTACATGACACAAGCCTATCCGAACGACCCCCGCATTAAGTCGGTTATTTCCGAGGTGCAGACCATTTACCAAAGGAACTTTTTCCCGGAAATGAACGCCAAGTGGTCGGACTATCCGGAGAACATTGGTCACATGGAATGGCCAGGTTGTTTCCGCTGCCACGATGGGCTCCACAAAACTGCCGATGGCCGCAAGACGATTGAAGCCAATGACTGCAACTCATGCCACACTATTATGGCTCAGGGGAGTGGTGAGGATTTGCTGCAATTAACTCCACAGGGCCAGCCCTTCAAACACCCAGGTGACGAAGTGGACGGTGCCTGCAACGACTGCCACACCGGTGCGCTGTGAGTGAACTTTCGCCCATTAAAGCGAGCACCCAGACGCGGAGCTTGCTGTGACGCCGTGAACCTGACTCAAACCGCACTATTCAAATGAAAACCACCAACTCCGTTTGCCGCGAACAACCGAATACACGCAAAGTCTGGATGGTCCTTTTCACGCTCTTGCTTTTCTGGGTGAGCGGCATGCCCGCCGAAACCGAGATCTTTCCCAACGAGGACTGTCTCGATTGCCATAATGATCCCACAAACACCAGAAGTGTGGCGGGAAAAGAAGTGCCCCTGGAGTTGTTCACCACCAATCGATTCGATCAGTCGGTTCATGCCAAACTCAATTGCGTGGACTGCCATGCCGGAATCAAGGACCTCGTGCATGAGAGCAACCTGCCGGAGCCAACCTGCATCGGATGCCATGAACCTCACGCAAAACACGAGCAAGCCGCCAAAGAATACGCAACCAGCATCCATGGGGCGAGTCACAGCCTTGGAGCTTCAGGAGCAGCGAGTTGTTGGGACTGCCACGGCTCCCATGACATTCTGCCGGTGAAAAATGACCATTCCAGGGTGTTCAAGTTGAATCTGCCAGGCACCTGCGCCTCCTGCCACAGCAACCCCGGTCTTACGGAGGAGTACCAGATTAAGGATCCTCTAGCAGCGTCCAATTACATGGACAGCATCCATGGTCACAAACTCCTGAAACAAGGCCTCCTAGTGGCCCCCAGCTGCAATGATTGTCACGGAGTCCACGATATCAAACGCGCCGTCGACCGTGATTCGCCAATCCACGATGCCAACGTTGCCAAGACCTGCGGCAAGTGCCATTACAAGGTCGAGGAGACCTATATGAAGAGCGTGCACGGGCAGTTGCTGGCAAAGGGAGACAAGAATGGTCCTGTTTGCACTGATTGCCACACCGCCCATCAGGTGGAAGCCCCAAACACCGGGCATTTCAAAACGGCCAGCGACCAACGGTGCGGCAAATGCCACCAGGATAGTCTGACCCATTATCGTGACACCTACCACGGCAAAGCGATGGCGCTTGGCAAACCCAATCAGGCTCCCGACGTTGCAGCCTGCTATGATTGCCATGGACATCATGATGTACTACCGCCATCAGACCCTGAATCCAGGCTTTCGAAGGCCAACATCGTGGATACCTGCAAGCAGTGCCATCCCAAGGCGAATGCTGGCTTCGCTGCGTATCAACCGCACGCCAACCCTTTGGACGGCACCAATTACCCAGCCCTTCACGCCACGTTCCTCTTCATGACGGCCTTGCTGATAGGAGTGTTTGTTTTCTTCGGGGGCCACACACTCGCTTGGCTGATACGAGCGTTTTACCTTTACCTGCATGATTCCAAGAAATTCCGGGAAGCTAAGATTAGCACCCAGACAGGTGGCGAATGGTTCACTCGATTCGCACCCTTCGACCGGTTTTTGCATTTCCTGGTAGTGACGAGCTTCTTGTTGCTGGTGATCACGGGCATGCCCTTGAAGTTCTTCTATACCGATTGGGCGAAGACTATGTTCCATTTTATCGGTGGCCCAGAGACAGCACGCGCCCTGCACCGACTCGGCGCCATCGTGACGTTTCTTTATTTCGGCCTGCACCTGACCTCTCTGGTCGTCAAGATGTGGCATGGCCGTAGCCGAATCCGTGATCCAAAAACGGGCAAACTGCATATGAAAGCTGCCTGGCATGTCCTGTTCGGCCCAGACTCCATGATCCCTACCAAGCAAGATTGGCACGATTTCGTCGCTCACAACAAATGGTTCTTTGGCCGGGGTCCCAAACCAGAGTTTGACCGCTGGACCTATTGGGAGAAATTTGACTACTTCGCCGTTTTCTGGGGTGTATTCATTATCGGCCTTTCCGGGCTCATCATGTGGTTCCCAGAGTGGTTCACTTTATATCTTCCGGGCTGGATCATTAACGTGGCTCTGGTCGTCCACTCCGATGAGGCTTTGCTCGCAGCGGGTTTCATTTTCTCTATCCACTTCTTCAATACCCATTTCCGGATTGAGAAATTCCCTATGGACACAGTCATCTTCTCCGGTCGCGTTTCCAAGAACGAAATGCTCCATGAACGGAAGCGTTGGTATGATCGTTTGGTTGCTGAGGGGCGTCTGGACGACTTTCGCGTGCGCGATGAGTGGCTGCGGTGGAAAACTATCGCCCGCACCTTCGGCTACATCTTCTTCGGTATGGGTGTAATCCTGCTTCTGCTCATCATTTACGCCATGGTGACGCGGTTGTTCCACGGCGGATAGGCCAGGACTTGATGATTCCTCCAGGAATCCCAACCCGCGAAAGGCCATAGCTTTCGCGGGTTTTTCGTGTCGTAGCAACGGCCGCCGACGTATTTCCACCTTTAGCAAAAAAAGGCAAACAAAGAACAAATGATGTAGAGTCCTTGTTCGAAATCACCCGGAAACTGAAATCATCTAATTATGTTTTCGCGCATAAACTACCTCGGTCTCCTCGCCTTTTGCTTCGCGCTCGTCCTGTTTACGCCACTCTCGCGAATCACCGCTGAAGAGATCAAGGATAGTGCTTGCATGGATTGTCACTCCGATAAGGATTTGTACAAGAC
This sequence comes from Verrucomicrobia subdivision 3 bacterium UBA6082, assembly GCA_002428665.1. Classification (GTDB taxonomy): domain Bacteria; phylum Verrucomicrobiota; class Verrucomicrobiia; order Limisphaerales; family UBA8199; genus UBA6082. Next base: position 356,803 of record DIXK01000067.1, on the reverse strand, counting down.
AAACTCCGCCGGAAAGGGTGTTTTGCTCTACGTAGATCAGGAAAGGATTCGCGCCTCTGTTCACCGAACCAATAGCTGTGCCAGCTGCCACGCCGATATCACGGAGAATCATCCCGACGACGAGGTCGCCGCCAAGCCGGTCCACTGCGCCCGGTGCCATGAAGCGCAATCGGAGACCTATGGCGCCAGCGCTCATGGACTGGCACTGGCTAATGGCCAACTTGATTCCGCGACGTGCAAAGACTGCCACGACAGCCATTCTATCCTCCGGCCGACGTCGGCCGAGAGTCCTCTCCACTTCTCCCGCCTCGCAGAAACTTGCGGCGGTTGTCACGACGAAGCCGCGCGAGATGTCGAGGCGAGTGTCCATGGCACAGCGGTCGCTCTCGGCCACCGGGAGGCGCCAACCTGCACCGACTGCCACTCGGAGCATAAGATCACTACCCTTAAGGGCACTAACCTCAAAAGCTCCGCTCAAATGTGCAGCAACTGCCATGCATCCGAGCGGCTGAACACTAAGTTCAAACTGCCCGCTGACCGGGTAAAGACGTTTTTCGACAGTTACCATGGGTTAGCTACACAGTATGGGTCAACCGTGGCCGCGAACTGTGAAAGTTGCCATGGCTTTCATAAGATCCTGCCGTCCTCCGATTCCCGGTCGACGATTCATCCTGACAACCTGATAGCCACTTGCGGAAAATGCCATGCCGGGGCAACAGCCAATTTTGTTAACAGCAAGATCCATATTGACGCTTCCGTTGAGTCCACCAGCGACGACACTGGTGGTATGGTCAACTGGTGGGTGCGCCGAATCTACCTGGTGCTGATCTTCGCCACAATTGGTTTCATGTTGGTCCACAACGGCTTGCTGTTTCTTCGCAAGGTCAAAACGCTCCATCGTAACCTGGACCTTCCGATCCTCCGTATGGATCTGTGTCAACGCTGGCAGCATTTCGTGCTCGCCTTGAGTTTCATCATTCTCGCTTGGACCGGGTTTGCCCTGAAGTTCCCTGACTCCTGGGTGTCCCGGCTGCTCGGATCTAACGAGCTTCTCCGGAGCTGGAGCCACCGCGTCGCCGGCGTTGTGCTCCTCGTGGTGGGAGCCTATCACATATATTACGTGATCGTCCGAAAAGAAGGACGGCAACTGGTCAAAGACCTCCTGCCGGTGACGAAAGATCTGAAAGACCTTGGGACCAATGCTCGCTATTTGTCCGGGATTAGCCAAGAAAAGGCCAAAATCGGACGGTTTGGGTACGCGGAAAAGATGGAGTATTGGGCCGTGGTCTGGGGCACAATTATCATGGGCGTTACAGGACTGATGATCTGGTTCAAAGTCGACGTGACTCAATTCTTTCCCCGCTGGGTGGTGGATGTTGCCACCACCATCCATTATTACGAAGCCATCCTCGCGTGCTTGGCCATCATCGTGTGGCATTTCTATCACGTGATTTTCGATCCGGACGTGTATCCGCTCAACACTGCATGTCTCAACGGGCGGGTTACAAAGCAATGGATGGAAGAAGAGCATACACTGGTAACCGACCACGTATCGGCAGAAACTAATCACCGTCCCGAGACTGAAGATCGACCGTCGAAAGGCTGACGCGGTGTGGTTCCCACACCTTGTCCCGCCCGATAACATCAGAACGCCTCCCAGTCTCTCAAAACGACCCACATATGCCTGCGGCCCGGGAACCTTGTCGTCCGGAAACGCGGTGGCAAGCGCGATCGGCACTCAGTCCCCAGAGTCACGCCCACGCTCGCTGTTTAAATAGGGATCACCGAATTCCGCGTCACTGATGCCGTTTTCGGTAGACGGTTTGCCTGTCCTCAAAGCAATCTCCACCGTCCTACTCCACCCAAGTCTCTGCCCCGATATACTTGACAGTTCATTAACACAAAACGCTAACTGAAATCATGAGATAAGGCTAAATTCTCAATTTGCTTCTGGGCGGGCACAAAATATGTAAAGAATTGGCCAAAGGAGGAATAGCGAAAAACGGCCATGAAAATAGGCTGGAAGGTATGAATCAGGAATGGATGCCAAAACTGGCAGCGATGAAGCAATATTTGGTGAGTTTGCCAGTCATCGCGGGCTATTCTCAAAGTCGCAGAATCAAAGTGTAATATGCCTCTATTCGTTATCGGATTAAGTTACAGGAGCGCCCCGGTCGACGTACGCGAACGACTCGCCATTCCCCCTGCTCGCCTGCGGTGCTACGGGTGCCGCCTAAAACTGACAGGGAACCTTTCTGAGGTCGTGTTGCTTTCGACCTGCAATCGCGTTGAGATTTACGGGGTATCCGAATGGCCCAAAGCACAGGCACATAGACTTCTCGGGGCACTCACCTCAGCTCCAGTCGACTTCACGCCTTACTTGTATATCAAGGAGGGAACTGCGGCGGCGGAACACCTGTTCTCGGTAGCGGCTGGACTTGACTCAATGGTTATCGGCGAGACTGAAATCACCGGCCAAGTAAAACAGGCATACCAGGCGGCTCAGGAAGCCGGTTTGACAGGAAGGATCACCAATCGGCTTTTCCAGACCGCCCTGCAGGCTGCGAAGCAGCTGCGGACGCAAACGGCCATCGGACGGGGAGCCACCTCCGTAGGGAGCGTGGCAGTGGAATTGGCGGAGCGCATTTTTGATCAGAACCTCTCTGAAAAGACAGTGCTCATCGTTGGCGCAGGAAAAATGGGCGAAGCGTGCGTACGCCATCTTGCAAAAAAGGGAGCGACTTCTGTGCTTGTGGCCAACCGGTCACTGGAGCGAGCCGAGGCTCTCGCAGCGCAGTTCGGAGGCCAGGCGGTGGGAATGGATCGTTGCCTGGAAGCAATGACCAAAGCCGATATAGTGGTCAGTTCGACAGGTTCGCAGCAAGTCGTTCTGAGCCGTGCGCAGGTCATGGAAGTCATGCGCTTGCGTCGGAATCGTCCTCTGTTCCTCGTCGATATCGCAGTCCCCCGAGACATCGATCCAGGAGTCCATTGTCTCGATAATGTCTACCTGTACAACGTCGATCATCTGGAGCAAATAGTTCAGGAAAACGTGCGATTGCGAGAGCAGGAAATCGAGCGATGCCAAGAATTGGTGGCGGAAAATGCGGAGAGGCTGATGCGGCGTCTGACACAAAAGTCGGCATCCTGCACTCCATCGAACGTTATTAACCCGGGGTGGTCTGCGACTGCCGCCACCTATCCAATGTGATTTGGCAAATCGACGAGTACACGTCGTGAGCGATGAGCAACAGCAACGATTTCGATGAAAGTCGCACGGCGGCAGTGTGCCGCCAGGCTTTTGTTGATGGTGCGGCATTGAGTAGATTGTCGCCCGAAGCCGCGGTATCCGGTCGATGCCGCGGCAGCAGTAATCAAGAACCAAAAAGAAAGCACGTGCTATAGTTATGAAAAAAGTCACAGCCCTGTTGATCGGAGCCGCACTTTCCCTGCCGCTTTTATTGCAGGCCGCTACGAACAAAGGCATCGAGGGGTCGGTCCACGACTTCTCGAATGTCACCAACAACACCTGGAACACCCGATCAGGCGTTTGTTCACCCTGCCACGCGGCGCATCATACGGATCCCAATCAAATCGTTCCGCTTTGGGTGCATGCCACGTCTACCGCAGCATTCCAGATGTATGATAGTCCCACCATGGATGCCACCACCAGTTCGTCTCCCTCAGGTAGTTCACTGGCCTGCTTGAGCTGCCATGACGGCAGCCTTGCCATCAATGCTTCGATCAGTTCCCCAAATCCGGCCACCGCGGTCTACATTGATCCCGCAGCCCAAATTGGACCGGATCTCCACACCACGCACCCGATCTCTTTCACCTACGATGCCGCCCTAGCGGATGCGGACGGCGGTTTGGAAAATCCGATAAGCTATCGAATTGGTGATCCGAAGGCCTTCCTCACAGTGAATGTCGCCCCGGTACCCGCGACATGGTCAGGCACCAGTCTGACCGGCAAGACGATCAACGACGCCTTGCTGATTGATGGCAAAATGGAATGCTCATCGTGCCATGATGTCCACAAGATCGTGGGCTCAGCACCCTCCAGCGGTATTCTGGTGAAGATCAGCGGCAACGACTCGACTGGCCGGGGCAGCTTAATCTGTCGCACGTGCCATATCAAATAGCCGATTACAGCCATGGTCTAAGTTTCACAAGAGAGAGGCCCCGGTGGGGGCCTCTCTCTTTCCGCAGTCTCCGGTAGGCAGCAAGACTGGCGAGCAGGCTCTCGCGACTGCAAATCAGATAGTTGCCAACAACAGTACGCTTTTTGATTCTTCTGTTCACTAAATCGGCGTGACAACTACTGCCCTGCAGAGAATACCTCGCCATGCAACACATGATGTTATGAGAATAGACGGCTTACCTCACTTGGCCCTGACGTTAGCCACATTGGCAACTGTTTTGCTGCTCTCCGGGTGTGCCACCAAGGCGCCCGCGCCTCGCCAAGTGGTGATGTTTCCACCTCCGCCCGACGAACCCCGTATACAATACCTCTGGAGTTTCGGAGCGGAAGGCGATCTCGGTGGACGAAGTCGCCTCAGTGAGTTTGTAGTCGGCGAGGAAAACGTTCATCGCCCGATCATCAAGCCATACGGGGTGGCCATCCAGAATGGCAAGATATATGTGTGCGACACGCAGGCTGGTAATGTCAGCATCTCAGACCTCAAGACTCGCCGTCTAAAGTACTTCAAACCAGCAGGGCAAGGCGCGCTTCAACTGCCGGTCAACATCGCAGTGGATGACGATGGCACCATGTACATAACCGATACCGGTCGCGAGCAATTGCTGGTTTTCAGCGCCGATGGTCAACTCCGTTACACCCTGGGGCAGAAAGGCGAACTAAAGCCCTCTGCGGTAGCATTGACCTCGGATCGAATTTTCATCACCGACATGCGCACCTCCGCCGTCAGGGTGTATGATAAGAGGACGAGAGAGCAGATCCTGAGTTTCCCCCCGAAGTCTGATAACCCTGACCAGCGTCTGTTTCAGCCTACTAATCTAGCAATTGATTCCGAAGGTCGGATCTTTGTTAGCGATTCCGGCGGGTTTGCCGTCAAGATTTTTGATGCTCAGGGGAATCACCTTCAAACACTGGGCGAGCTTGGAGTCACTCCGGGGCAGTTCGCACTTCCCAAAGGGATTGGCGCCGATCGCTCCGGCAGATTGTATGTGCTGGACGCGGCAGCCCCGGTGATACAGTTGTTTGACCGGGACGGCAGCTTGCTGATGTTCTTTGGCCAACCGAGCAAGAGCGGTGAAGGCGGCCTTTACTTGCCAGCCGGTCTGACGATTGATTACGACCATGTTGCATATTTTCAGAAATATGTCGCGCCCGGCTATTCGTTGGAATACCTGATACTCGTGACGAACCAGTTGGGCCCGAAAAAGGTCAGCGTGTACGGGTTTCTAAAGAAAGTGTAAAGCACCTTGAATTAAAATCCGGTGAACCTGAATCCCCTAGATCCTGACGCCCGAAGCAGCCGGCACGCACATCCGGCATTCTGGACCGTCCTGGTCGCTGCCGGCATCCTGCTTGGCTGCAGCACACAGAGCCGTCAGAAATGGTTGACTACTTTTTTTGATGGCGTTCCTGGCTCGCGCTCCACCACAAACATCCTCCGAACCCCTCTCGATGAGGACGGACGTCCGCTAACCCTCCCCTCGCCACCCTCAACAGCAGCTTTAGCCACGGCCGTCACCCATCCATTTGTCCCTCACCCACCGTATGAGAACAAACAGTGCGGTGAGTGTCATCTGTCCAGATTTTCGGTGCGCATGAAAGGCAGCGAGCGCGATGTATGCTTTGCGTGCCACGAGGATTTCTTGACTCATGCCAACTCAAAACACGCACCAGCAGAGAACAGTGAGTGCAGTTCCTGTCACGATCCGCACGGATCGTCAGAGAAGGCCATGCTACTCCACCCTCCAGCGACATTATGCGCTGAGTGCCACGAAGGCCCGCCCGCTGATGCGAAATCCAGGCATAAGCCCGTTGTAGATGGCCAATGCTCTACCTGTCATAATCCTCATGCGTCAGCTTTTCCGGCTTTGTTGGTGCAGAGCGAAGACAAGTTATGTACGTCCTGCCATGAAGAAACGAATCAGCGATTGCGATCTGCTAAAGTCCGGCACCAACCGGTGGAAAATGGTGAGTGTTCCTCTTGTCACAATGCCCACCAGTCGGAGCAGCCGAAATTGCTACTCCAACCCGATGGCAAGCTCTGCGCCGAATGCCATGAGGACATTCAGTCGGCAGTGACCGCGGCCAAAGTTAAGCATCAGCCGGTCGAAAACGGTGAATGCAATTCCTGCCACGATCCTCATCAGTCCGAAATCGCCAAATTACTCCGCATGCCGGACGGCAAGCTGTGCGCGGAATGCCACGAAGATGTTACTCAGAAAGTCCAGACGGCCAAAGTCAGACACCAACCGGTGGAAAATGGTGAGTGTTCCTCCTGTCACAATGCCCACCAGTCGGAGCAGCCGAAACTGCTCCTCCAACCCGATGGCAAGCTCTGCGCCGAATGCCATGAGGACATTCAGTCAGCAGTGACCGCGGCCAAAGTTAAGCACCAGCCAGTCGAAAACGGTGAATGCAATTCCTGCCACGATCCTCATCAGTCCGAAATCGCCAAATTACTCCGCATGCCGGATGGCAAGCTGTGTGCGGAATGCCACGAAGATGTTACTCAGAAAGTCCAGACGGCCAAAGTCAGACACCAACCGGTTGAAAACGGCGAATGCTCGTCGTGCCATACCCCCCATTTTAGCGAGGTGGCCAAGTTGCTGACTCAGCCTGTTGAAAAACTTTGTTTCGAGTGCCACGAAGACTTGGAGCAGGCAATCGCTGCAGCCCCCTTCAAGCATGATCCGGCAGCAAATGCCGAATGTGCCAGTTGCCACGCACCTCATAACTCGGAACATGATGGGCTGCTGCTGAAGGATTCCAGGGCGGTTTGTTTTGAATGCCACGAAGAAAAGGATCTTCAGGAATTGGTAGCGCATCAAGGAGCAGCCTCGGACAAGGCTTGCTCCAGCTGCCACGATCCCCACCACGGCACAGACAAGCTGTTTCTCAAACCTGGAGCCAAAGCAAACTCGGCACCTGGAAGTCGACCATGAGGCATCGCAGAATCATTTCCTGGTCCTGGGTTACTTTGCTCCTTATGGCCGGCCTGGCCAGGTTGGCCTTGGGGCAGAGTCGTTACCAACCGCGCTTCGAGGAACCTCGATGGTTCACTTTTCGGCTTTCCCAAGTCAGCGCCGGAATGTACGCTGAGGGTCTTTGGAATGAGACGGCCTGGGAGGACTCCGACATCACGGCTCGCTACACACGCGTTTTCGTGGGGCCCTCTCTTGGATTGTTTGGGGTAGGATCCATATATCACCCCAACCTTCTCACGTTCAACCTGACATCGGATGGGGCGTTCGGCTGGTCCCACGAGCGGAGCGAAAGCGGTGGCGATTCTCTCTCGACCGAAGAATGGGATTACCTGGGCACAGTGGGAGTTTCCTTGAGCTTTCTCTCCAGCAAGCCTTACAACGGAAGCGCCTTTGCCAACTACGACCACACCTACCGGGACAATGATTTTTACAGCCGGATGCTGGTTCGGAGTTGGCGTTACGGAACTCGCGCCGATTGGCAAATTTCCGATCCGCTTTCCATCTCGATGAGTTACTCCCACCGGGATGAGGAATCCTCCAGCAGATATCCGGCGCGTTTTGTTTCGCCGTTTGATCCCTCGCAAGGGGTCGTCACTGATTACGAGCAGACCACTGAGCTGAAAGAGGACACTGCTACTTTCGGGGCCAAACACGGACGAGAGCGCGGAGAAACCAGCTTTGATTACATCTTCTCGAGGTATACGCGGGCTGATTTCGGCCAGGTTGGGAGAGGCGACGACCATAGCTTCAACCTTGCCGATCAAGAGACATTTGGTGACCGCGAGCAGTATCAGTTGAACAGCAGCCTAAGCTACACCCTCCGCGATAACGATTACGAGGATAGCAACGACCTGCTGGGAAACCTGAGCCTGAGTGCCGAACATCGCCCGAACCTCAGAAGTTCTTACGATTTCTCTTACAGTCGGTTTGAAGTCGATGATTTTAAGTCAGATGCTTATATCGGACAGGTCGGACTCGAGCACCAGCTTTACGAGAGTCTCACCAGCGGCTTGCTCCTGCGGGCTGCGGACTACGAAACCTCTGACAGCGTAAATGAGGGCTACACCCGTCGCTTCGGCGCAGGTATTAGCGAGGACTACACCAAACGTCTAACCGAGGAACACCGCTTGCGTCTGGGAGCGTCGGTGTTCGTCGACCATACCGATCAACAAACCCTGGGCTCGATAGTCAATGAACGGCATCTAATTCTGGCGAGTGGTGAGGCTGGTGCGCCGGTGGCGTTTAGTTTCTTCCTGAATCTTCCAAACGTGGATCTGTTGAGTATCGTCATCACCGATGAACGGAATGCACCTCCGGTGTTTGTTCCGGGGTTCGATTATGCAGTGTCACAAATCGGCACCCGCACCTTGATCACCTGGCTCCGTCCTCCCGGTCCCGGAACCCCGACGACTGTACTGGTCGATTATGAGGCCGAGCCAAACGCTCAAGGTGACTATGAGACCGTGACGCAGAATTACTACATTCGCCTAGAACTGTGGAAAAACCTGCTGGGGGTTTACGGCCGGCTAAACCTATCCGATAACAACGCTCCGGCAGACATGCGGATTCAGGAATTCACTACTTATACGATCGGCACCGATCTCGCCTGGCAAAGAATTCGGGCTGGCGCGGAATATCAGGTCTACGACTACTCCGATTCCGAGTATCAGGTCATTCGCCTCTTTCAGTCCTATGGGTTTCGCCCGGATAGCTACTCCAGCCTAAACATTGACTTCAACGAGATGTGGATCGACTACAAAGACCGTGATCGCAGAGAAGAAGACTACCGTGCGATGATCCGATATTATCGAACCCTGACCCGGCGTTTAGGGCTGACGGCTGAAGCCGGAACCGCGTTCCGGCGTGGTCAGGGCGCCGACCAATTCCTCGCCACTTTCCGGCCCGCCATTAAATACCTGGTGGGCAGGACGTCTCTGGATGCAGGATATTTTTACCAATACGAACGATTCCTGAATCAGGAAGAACGTCAAAAGCATATGCTTACTATGCGGCTCCGACGGGTGTTTTGAAATGAGGCAAACAACGCTCAAATTTTCCGTTGTGTCCTGCCAGGCATGCTTGATCAACCTTGCTGTCTGCCTCCTGTTCACCTCCTGCTCCCAGGTGGAACCCCAGCCCACCTCAGCTGAAGACAGGTCCACACGACTGGATTTGGTGTGGCCCCAACCTCCGGAAACCCCGCGTATTGCTTTTCAGGCTGTAGTCGTTCGCCCAACCGATCTTGGTATAAGTCGTTCAACCGTTGCGCGATTCAGCAAGTGGCTCACGGGCTCTGAAAAAGGAAACGAGAGACTAGCCAAACCCTTCGCCATCTGCCTGGATGAATTGGACAACATTTCCCTAACGGACACTGGTGCCGGTGCGGTTTGCTTTTACGACAAATCGCGCAGGAAATGGTCTCGATGGGAAAAAACCGGCAAGATCCGCTTTGCCTCACCAGTAGGGATCGCTTGCCGCGAAGGAGTCATTTATGTTGCGGATTCCAGCTTGGGCTGTGTGGTCGGCATAACTACCAAAGGCGATTTTCGCTTTTCGGCCACAAATGGCCTATCCCGTCCTTCTGGCGTAGCCGTGGGTAATGGCAAACTTTTCGTCGCGGATTCTCAAGAGCACTGCGTGGTTGTTCTGGACACGCTAGGAAGACTTGTTCGCATCATTGGGAAGAGAGGCACCGGCCCGGGCGAATTCAACTTCCCCACTCATATTCATTCGGATTCAAACGGTCACCTTTATGTCACAGACTCGATGAACGGCCGCGTACAGATTCTCGACCAGGAAGGCAACTTGCTTGGGCAGATTGGAGAGTTGGGCGACGCACGAGGCCATTTCAGCCGCCCCAAAGGCGTGGCCGTAGACCCAAATGGCCGGGTGTACGTGATCGATGCCTTGTTTGATAACGTCCAGGTATTTGAACCCTCCGGGCGTCTACTTATGGATTTCGGCCGTGCTGGCTCTGCAGAAGGTGAGTTCTGGCTGCCCAACGGTATCGCCATCAGCCGAAACCACGAGATATACGTTGCCGATTGTTACAACCACCGGATCCAGGTTTTTAAATATGTAGGCCCATCATGAAACGGCAGAAACCTCATTGCATCAGGGTCGCCCGACCAAGATGGGCAGCCATCATCGGACTCTGTTTGGCGACGTTTCTCACTTCTACCGCGCACAGCGCGACAGGAGTGGGTATTCTGGACTCCAAACACGATTTGTCCGTCTCCGGCCCCGGTCCCGCAAAGGCACTATCGGAGTCGGAAGTTTGCCTTTTTTGTCACACCCCCCACCGCGCGGTGAGTCAAACGCCCCTGTGGAACCACCGGATGTCAGAAGCTTCCTACACGCCATACACCAGCTCTACCACCAAAGCTGCTGTCGGCCAGCCGACAGGCTCCTCGAAACTTTGCCTTAGTTGCCACGATGGCACGGTAGCCCTCGGCATGTTGCACACACGATCATCGCCAATCGAAATGCGTGACGGCCTGACAACAATGCCCCCCGGCCGGGCGAATCTAAGCACGGATTTGTCCGACGACCACCCGATCTCATTTTATTACGACAACGTGCTCGTCAACACACGCGGCGAACTGAAGGATCCCGCCATGCTTACGGACAAGGTGCGCCTCGACCACAGCGGCCAAGTCCAATGCACCTCATGCCATGACGCGCATGACAACCAATACGGCCAGTTTCTAGTTCAGGATAACTACGGCTCAGCCCTGTGTCTCAATTGCCACGACCCGTTGTACTGGCGGGACTCCTCCCACAGAATATCGAGCCGCACCTGGAGCGGAACCGGGCCTGATCCTTGGCCGAACTCCACCCTCAACACCGTCGCTGCCAATGCATGCGGGAACTGTCATACCCCGCATAACGCCGGCACAAAACCTCGTCTGCTGGCGGCGACTCGCGAAGAGGACAATTGTTTCAAGTGTCACAATGGTCAGGTTGCCGCGAAGGATTTGGAGAGTGAGTTTAATAAGCTGAGTGCCCACCCAATCCTCAACACAAGCGCGGTGCACGATCCAATGGAGGATCCAGTCAATGCCCCGCGGCATGTGGAATGCGCCGACTGCCACAATGCCCACGCAACCAAACCCACTTCGGCGCTTGCGCCCCTGGCTTCCGGCGCATTGGCCGGTATCAAGGGAATGAACGCCTCCGGAGCGGTGGTCAACCCGCTCACGATGGAATACGAGCTCTGTTACCGGTGCCATGCGGATAGCCTGAATCGCGGTCCTGGGATCATAAACCGTCACTTTCCGCAAACTAACACCCGCCTCGAATTCCAGCCTGCCAATGCCTCCTACCACCCCGTCCAGACGGCAGGCAAGAATTCGTTTGTGCCAAGTCTTATACCTCCGTGGTCAACCAGCAGCCGCATGTATTGCACGGATTGCCACAATAGTGACCAATCCCCCGCCGCTGGAGGCAATGGAGCCAACGGTCCCCACGGTTCGATTTACCGGCCGTTACTTGAACGCGAGCTCATTACCAAAGACAACCATCCCGAAGCCCCAAGCAGTTACGCTCTATGCTACAAATGTCACAATCGCAGCAGCGTGCTTGCCGACCAGAGTTTTACCCTACATAAAAAGCACGTAGTGGACGCCCAGACCACCTGCACAACGTGTCATGATCCCCACGGAGTCGCCAGCGAGCCGCATCTGATTAATTTCAACCGCGATTACGTGGCTCCTGCATCGAATGGCGTCCTGGAATACCGCTCTTCAGGTTTCCGGCGCGGCAACTGCACCCTCAGCTGCCATGGGGTGGATCACCGCAATGCTGAATACAAGCCATAAGGTTCACGGCGTCAATCCTGGACATGGCGTCCGATAGAGGAGGCATGCGCCGTCCTCTCCTCCCGCACAGTGCTCATGAACGCAATTCCAGGTTCGGATAAGAGATCCACTTCCCCGTGCGACAAAGGTGGACATCCGCCACAGACTTTGACAAGTTGATTCCAACGTTGTCACCACAAACTCAATCTTATGCCTGACCCAAAACCTCTCTACGACGCTGTGCTCACGGGCAATGCCCAAGAAGCTAAAGCACTAACCCAGCAAGCCCTCGATGAAGGAGTCGATCCGCTGGTTCTGGTCAATGAGTCGATGGTCCCCGCCATGGACGAGGTCGGACGACGCTTTCAAGCGAACGAGTATTTCGTGCCGGAGTTGCTCATTTCCGCTCGAGCCATGAAGGCCGCGTTAGACTTGATCCGCCCCTTGCTGGCCTCCCGAGGCAATCAACCGGTTGGCCGCGTGGCTATCGGCACCGTAAAGGGCGACCTGCATGACATCGGAAAGAATCTGGTTGCCTCTCTGCTGGAGGGCGGCGGATTCGAAGTGATCGACCTGGGGGTGAATGTCCCTCCCGAGCAATTCATCGCCACAGTCAAAGATCGCCAGGCCAACATTGTTGCAATGTCCGCACTCTTGACAACCACCATGCCAGCCATGAAGACCACCATTGAGGCTCTTAAACAGGCAGGTGTCCGCGACCAGGTCAAGGTCCTCGTTGGCGGAGCTCCGATCACGCAGAAGTTCGCCGACGAAATCGGCGCTGACGGCTACAGCGAGAATGCAGTAGGTGCTGTGGCTCTGGCTAAGCAGGCCATCAAGGCCTGATGCTGTTCATTCCATCGGGATCCGAGGTCAGGCTCGATGCCAAAGCATCGGCTAATCCTAATCCGCAGCGGTCCGCAGCCTGAGAAGGTCACACTGGCCGACCGCACGGCGGGCAATTACGCCCGCGGCCACCTCGTGGGTGCTCCGTGCGTAGTCTAAACCACATTCCTAATTAGTAGAATCTCATGAAACCCCGTGAACGCGTCCTGAATTTTCTGGAAGGAAAACCGGTAGACCACCTTCCCTGCATGCCGATCACCATGATGTATGCCTGCAAGCAGATTGGGGCCAGGTATCGCGACTATTGCACTGACTATCGCATCCTGGCTGAGGGGCAGATTCGCACCGCAGAGAAGTTTGGGTTCGACTACGTAAATACCATGTCAGATCCAGCCCGTGAAGCGGCTGATTGCGGAGCACCGATTGCTTACTTCGACCATCAGCCGGTGGCCCTGATTGAAGACCAGGCCCTCTTGGCCGATAAGGCAAAGCTGTTGGCCCTGAAGACCCCGGATCCCCTCGGCGGGGGGCGGATGCATAACGGCATACTCGCCCTCAGGCTGCTCAAGGAACGCGTTGGCAATGACCTGATCGTTGAGGGTTGGGTTGAAGGTCCCATTGCGGAGGCTGCGGACCTCCGCGGCATTAATACGCTGATGACGGATTTCTTCGACGATGTCAGTTTCGTGCATGACCTGTTCAGCTTTGTGGTGGGAATGGAACTGCGCTTTGCGCGCGAACAAATCACCGCCGGGGCTGACGTCATCGGCATTGGGGACGCCGCGGCTTCATTGGTGGGCCCGCGCATTTACCAGGAAATGGTCTTGCCCTACGAAAGACAATTGATCGAAGGCATCCACTCTATGGGTGGACGAACACGTTTGCACATCTGTGGAAACACCCGTTCGATCCTGGGTCCGATGGGATCGCTCCACGCGACGATCGTTGACTTGGATTCACTCGCTCCGATCGGAGAGGCCCGCAATCAAATGGGGCCCCAACAAATCCTACTGGGAAACCTGAACCCAGTGACGGTCGTCCGTGATGGAACGCCTGTAACCATCCGCGCGGAGCTCGCGGAGTGTCATCGCGCAGCAGGAGATCGGTATATTGTTGGAGCTGGCTGTGAGATTCCTCGCGACACTGCCGAAGAAAATGTCGCGGCCCTGGCTCAATATGCCCAATCCGTCACCCAATAAGCACCCTGTTTTCCTGACTTCAATTCCTTTGACGCGGATCAAGGCGGATCTCCTTGCTAGGTGCAATAAATAAAAAGCGAAAGACAACAAATGCATAGTGAGATCAAGTTGCAAGAGCGACCATCAGATTCAGGTAGAACCAAGTGAATATATGAGCACTGATTCTCGTTGCGAAGTGTGCCCGCTAGACCGTGTGCAGGCCGGGGCGGCTGTCCGCATAAGACAATTATGCGCAACACCAGAGGTTCAGCTTCGTCTCCGCGAAATGGGTTTCTGCGAGGACCAGATTGTCCGCTTGCTAACCTGTCACGCAGGTTACATTTGCCAAGTCTGTAACATGCGCTTGGCCATCAGTGAACGTTTGGCGGGACTAATCTTGGTCGAACCACTGTTGTGCGCACACCGCACTCGAAACGGTGAAGGTCACTAAACACGTTCGATCACGATAGGACCGCCGCCATTCCGCCGTTCAAAGCGCGTAAACAACCCGCGCCAAAAACCCACACCATAGAGGATGTGAGTCAGAATGATCATTGGAATTACTGCAGCCCCCTTCACCAACCCGACGACAGGCAGGATCGCAAGCATTTGTAAAAGCACCGCGCCCAAGTATGTCCCTATGATTACCTTCCCCAGCATTCCCAACCATGGGAGAGCAACCAAGAACACGCAGAATAAAGGCGGTGCGAAATTGAGAACTGAACCTAAGGTGGGATGCCGTCGAAATTGCTCAGCCCTGCCTCGCCCGTAGGTCATAAGCATCCGGCAAAACGCCTTGAAGGTAGGGCGGGGACGCCTGTACACGTAAAAATCCGGAGAGTATAATAGACGCCCACCCCGGCTTTGGATCCTGTCCATTAGAGCGTTCTCCTCATTGGGATAGAGCGACTCATCAAAACCGCCCAACTCCAAAAGCACTTCGCGACGCGCGAGAAGGTTGCAGAGAATCAACTCCTTCTCACTACTATCCCTCATCTGCCCCACGCGGGAGTAACGGGCTCGACTGGGGCCAAAGGCCAGCCAGCACGATAGAACAGTGGCAAAAATCTGCTCCAGTGCAGGCGCTTGCGGCGGGCAAAGATTAGGTCCTCCTAGCATTTTTACCGAAGTGGCCTCAAACTCAGTCGTCCCGTGCGTTAGATTCCCAGAGCCGGGCATCGAATCATCGTCCAAAAAATAGATCAGGTCGCCCCGCGCCTGACGGATCGCAGCGTTTCTCTGAGCCGAGGGCTGTGTGCCCCGTGCAACAAGGATCTCAATCCTATCGACCGGATAGTCGAGTGCCCGAGTTGCAGCAAGGGCTTGGATCTTGGCTTGGCCAGGACGAGCCGCAATCACCACCGAAACAGTCGGAAACTCGCGATTCACGGGCCAAAACCTACGGGGCGACTTCATTACTGCAAAGTTTATTCTCCCTTTTTTGATTTACAGGAAACCCGGATTCCAGACCATCGAATGACAATAATGGGAGAGCAAACCGCTGCAATTATTTATTTGTAGTTCATATCTTCATATCATGATGTATTGATTTTAAACTTGAAAGATCGGGTGGCAGCAGTTAGCGTAGTTCACATAAGTCGCATTTCAATCGGCTCAAACTCCACCTTGCGACCTGATGAATGACTGTGACTAAAGAAGTATTTGCACAACGATACCTTGAACGAGAACTCAAACGCCGGATCCTGATTCTGGATGGTGCGATGGGCACCATGATCCAGGCACGCAAATTGGAGGAGGGCGATTATCGTGGAACCCGTTTTAAGGACTGGAAACGCGACCTCAAAGGTAACAACGACCTGCTGAGCCTCACCCAACCGGAGGTCGTTCAGGAGATCCACCAACAATACCTTGATGCCGGGGCGGACATTATCGAGACGAACACATTCAACTCTACGTCCATTTCGCTTTTCGATTATGGTCTTGAGGCGCTGGCCTATGAGCTGAATATCGCGGGTGCCCGTGTTGCCCGGGCAGCAGTCGAGTCAATGCAGACTTCGCACCCAGAACGGATCTGCCTCGTCGCAGGGGCCATTGGGCCTACAAGCAAGACGGCGTCCCTGTCTCCAGATGTGCAGAATCCTGCGTTCCGAGCAGTAACCTTCGATCAACTGGTCGATGCTTATGCGGAACAAACCCGAGGTCTGCTGGACGGTGGGGTTGACCTTTTAATAGTGGAAACCGTGTTTGATTCCCTGAATTCAAAGGCCGCCTTATTCGCCATAGAGAAGTGTTTCGATGATGTCGGTTGGCGCCTTCCAGTCATGGTGTCGTTTACAATTACCGACTTGAGTGGGCGTACTTTATCCGGCCAAACAGTCGAGGCGTATTGGAATTCAATCTCACATATCAATCTGCTGAGCATCGGCATCAATTGCGCCCTGGGACCGAAAGAAATGCGTCCCTTCATCGAAGAACTCTCACGCTTGGCAGATATCTATGTCAGTGCCCATCCGAACGCAGGGTTGCCGAATCCCATGCTGCCAACCGGTTTTCCGGAGACTCCGGACACTTTGGCGCCGCAATTGGCCGAGTGGGCGACGAATGGCTGGCTCAACTTGGTTGGAGGCTGCTGCGGGACCACACCAGACCACATTCGCCTCCTGGCCCAATCCGTTAAGCACCTGCCGCCACGAATTCCGCCCCACGTTGAACCGCTGACTCGCTTGAGCGGACTCGAAGCACTCAATCTGCGTCCGGAAACCAATTTCGTTAACATCGGCGAGCGGACTAACGTCACTGGTTCCCCAAAATTCGCGAAATTGATCCTGGCCGGCGACTATGATGGCGCTTTGTCCGTCGCCCGACAGCAGGTCGAAAGTGGCGCCCAACTGATCGATATCAACATGGACGAAGCGATGCTCGACTCCGAAAAGGCGATGACCAGATTCTTGAACCTGGTAGCCTCAGAGCCGGATATTGCCCGCGTTCCTGTGATGGTCGACAGTTCAAAATGGTCGGTGCTCGAAGCAGGACTCAAATGCCTCCAAGGGAAAGGAGTGGTCAATTCCATCAGCTTAAAGGAGGGCGAGGAAAAGTTCCGGCAACAAGCACGGTTGATTCGCCGCTACGGTGCCGCCGTCGTGGTGATGGCGTTCGACGAAAAAGGCCAAGCTGATTCTTTCGAACGGCGCGTCGAAATCTGCGAACGGTCTTATCGTATTCTCACCCGCGAGGTGGGCTTCGCCCCTCAGGACATCATCTTCGATCCCAATGTCCTTACGGTCGGCACAGGCATCGAGGCACACAGTAATTACGCGGTGGATTTCATCCGTACTACGCACTGGATTAAGCAGAATCTGCCCCTCGCCAGGGTCAGTGGAGGCATCAGCAACGTTTCATTTTCTTTCAGGGGTAATAACACTGTCCGGGAGGCCATGCACTCGGCGTTCCTTTTTCATGCTGTCAAAGCCGGACTCGACATGGGTATCGTTAACGCGGGCATGCTGGCGGTGTACAAGGAGATCCCTGGACCGCTGTTGGAAGCCGTAGAGGATGTGCTCCTGAACCGCCGCCCAGACGCCACTGAGCGGCTGATTCATTTTGCCGAATCCCTCAAACAACGGGACAAGGCGGAAATCGTGGAAGACGCCTGGCGCCAAGACACGGTAGAAGAGCGGCTCTCTCACGCGCTCGTCAAAGGCATTGTGGACTTCATCGAGCAGGATGTCGAAGAGGCCCGGAAGAAATATGGCCGCCCGATTTCCGTGATTGAAGGTCCGTTGATGGAGGGCATGAATATCGTGGGCGATCTTTTCGGTTCCGGCAGGATGTTCTTGCCGCAGGTGGTAAAAAGTGCTCGGGTTATGAAGAAAGCTGTGGCGTGGCTTCTGCCGTTTATGGAGGCCGAAAAGGCCGCATCCGGCAGGAATGAACCCCGCGGACGTCTGCTCCTGGCTACGGTTAAAGGAGATGTTCATGACATCGGAAAGAATATCGTGGGGGTTGTTCTTGCCTGCAATAATTACGAAATCATCGACCTGGGAGTCATGGTCCCAGCGGAGAGAATTCTTCAGACCGCAAAAGAGCGAAAGGTCGATATGATCGGTTTGAGCGGGCTTATCACCCCTTCGCTGGACGAAATGGTTCACGTCGCCAAGGAAATGGAGCGCGAAGGTTTCAAGATTCCCCTGCTCATCGGCGGCGCCACGACCAGCAAAGCCCACACTGCAGTGAAGATCGCACCCGCCTACGCAAAACCGGTAGTCCATGTTCTTGACGCTTCACGCGCCGTTAAGACTGTATCTCGATTGCTCAGCGATGAGGCAAGTATCGGCTTCATCCAGGAACTGCAGCGCGACTATGACCGACTCCGAGAGCAACATGGCGTCCGGCGTGGCCCCCCTTTGCTGGATCTAGAGGAAGCCCGTTCCCGACGGCCACAGTTCGTATGGGACAATGCCGCTCTGCCCCAACCCCGACAGACCGGAATACGAAAGATCAGTTCCCAACCCGATTCGAGCACAGGCTCGGACCCCGTGTCCCTATCGGAGTTGGTGTCTTTCATTGACTGGTCTCCCTTCTTTCATGCCTGGGAACTCCGCGGTCGATACCCGGACATCCTCAAGAACCCTGAGGCCCACAAATTGCATGAGGATGCGGTGAATCTGCTGCGGCGAATCGTTTCTGACCAATTGCTCGTAGCACGGGGGGTATACGGGATTTTCCCTGCAAACGCGATCGGGGACGACGTGGAACTGTATGCTGACCCGCAACGCCAGCAAGTGCTCGCCACCTTGCATTTCCTTCGTCAACAGATGGCCAAACCACCCGGTCAGTTTAATCACTGCCTGGCAGATTATATCGCGCCCAAACACTCTCCCGAAGGACTCCTGCTTCCTGACCACATCGGAGCATTTGCAGTGACCGCCGGAATTGGTGTCGACTCGCTGTGCGTTGCTTTTGAAAAGGATCACGATGATTACAACGCCATCATGGTGAAGGCCCTCGCAGACCGCTTGGCTGAGGCGTTTGCGGAGTACCTTCATAAACGCGTCAGACTTGAATGGGGTTTTGGGGCGGCGGAACAGCTAACCCACGAGGATCTCATCCGGGAGCGTTACCGGGGGATTCGTCCCGCGGCTGGATATCCTGCATCGCCCGATCATACAGAAAAGCGGACCCTCTGGGATCTGCTGCAAGTGGAATCCAACACTGGCATCAAGCTCACGGAGAGCTGCGCCATGTGGCCCGGAGCTAGCGTTAGTGGGCTCTACTTTGCTCATCCTGAGTCAAAGTACTTTGGTGTGGGCAAGATTCACCGGGACCAGGTTCTGGATTACAGCCGTCGAAAAGCCATGGACCTTCGAGAGGTCGAGCGTTGGCTTGGCCCATATCTGGATTACGATCCTACTCTGACGGGATAAAGAAGCCGGTAGGGGCTCATTGTTTCTCCTGGGGACACACTCTTTTGGGTCGCCCGGGAGCCACGAAGCAGTTGTGTTCGCGACGCATGTCGCTGGGCTTGTTTTTTGTGCCTCCGCAACGTACAGTTCTTACATGAAGAATGAAGTCGTGCCAGTGCAGATTCGCGGAATCCTTCCCGCAAACAGCGGCTGTGCACTCTTTATTGGCAACGACGAGAAAGTCTTCGTTATCAATGTAGAGCCCAACATGGGGGCCGTCATCGGGATGTTCCTGCGGGACACCCCAAAAGAGCGTCCTCTGACTCACGACCTCATGCAGAGTATTTTTAAGGGTTTCAGCATCACAGTTGAGCGCGTCATCATCACGGAGTTAAGAAACTCCACCTATTTCGCGCGGTTGATCCTCCAGCAGCAAAATGAAATCGCACGAAAACTGGTGGAGATTGACGCCCGACCAAGTGATTGTCTGGCTCTGGCTGCGGCTCAAAAGAAACCAATTTACGTTACTAACTCCCTCTTTGAACAAGTGGAGGATATGAGCGAAGTCCTGGAGCGGATCAACGAAACCGGCACAGAACCAGAATAGGAATGCCCCCGAAACCCTCGAAACAAACCGCACCCCTCCTGCTGGTCTGTGGTGAGGACGACCTGTCCGTGAAAAGGCGAGCCAAGCAGGTGTACCAACAGTGGACTGCGGAAATTGGAGGCATGGACCACGAGATCGTTGATGCCGCCGTAACGAATAGTGGGGAGGCTCTCAAGGCGATCTCCAGACTTAGGGAAGCGCTACAAACCCTGCCCTTCTTTGGCACCGGAAAGGCAATATGGTTCCAAAACTGCAATTTCCTAGCGGAAGAACGCCACGCCACGGCTGCGGTGACTGAAGCACTTGGCTCCCTGGCGGAAGACCTTAAGACTTTTGCGTGGGAAAACGTTCGCTTAGTAATCAGCTCTGGCAAAGTCGACAAGCGCCGTTCCTTTTACAAGACTCTCGATAAACTTGGAACTGTCGAGACCTTCGCTGGGCTCTCGCTGGATGATAAGGACTGGGAGATG
Source organism: Verrucomicrobia subdivision 3 bacterium UBA6082 (assembly GCA_002428665.1). GTDB lineage: Bacteria > Verrucomicrobiota > Verrucomicrobiia > Limisphaerales > UBA8199 > UBA6082. Next base: position 336,358 of record DIXK01000067.1, on the reverse strand, counting down.
CAGGCTGAATCCCTGGTGCGAAAGGCTGCGACCAACCGCAATAAAACGTTCACGGAGGAAGCGCTTGGTGAACTGGTTTCTCGGATCGGCCCACATGCCAGCCAATTAGAGAATGAGGTTGAGAAGCTTTCGCTGTATGTAGGTAATACACCCCAGATAACACCGGAAGACGTCATGGCGGTCTGCACCGCAAACAAGGCCGCGCGGGCCTTTGCGTTAGGCGATGCCTTGGGCGATCGGGATCTTCCTCGTCTGCTTCGCCGGTTGGATGAGGAACTCTGGGAGGTCAAACTGGACACGCAGAAATCTGAGATTGGCCTGCTGTATGGCCTGATTTCAAAAGTGCGCGCGATGTTGCTGCTGAAGGAAATGTTACGTGAAGGCTGGGTGAAGCCAGATCTCGATTATGCTCGCTTCAAATCCCAACTGGAGGCTGTGCCACGAGACCGCCTTCCCGAGGATCGCCGGTTTAATCCACTGGCGATCAACACATATGTCCTTTACAAAGCCCTGCCCCAGGTGAAACGCTATGCTCAAGCTGAATTGATCTGTGCAATGGACTTATTGCTCCAGTGTAATGAGGCTTTAGTCTCCAGCAACCGGGACGAAGCAATGGTAGTTCAAACAACGCTGCTTCAAATCGCTGGAAGTCCGGAACCCCAAACGCTCGGGACAGGTTTGCCACGCACTGGGGTGCGTTCGCGCAATTAGAAAACACCGATTCCATGAATCAACCCACCGCTAAGTTGCTCATTTTGACCGGGCCACAGTTTGCATGCCTGAAAATCCAGGGGCGCGCCAATTTTGCTTCCAGCATTGATTTCAAATCCGTGCTGAACGAACTCCAAGGGAGGGGCTTTACTTACTTCGTTCTGGATCTCTCGGATTGCATCCTAATGGACAGCACTTTCCTGGGAGTTCTCGCCGGGTTCGGGCTGAAGATGCGCCAGATGCAAGGCGGCCTAAACAGCAGCCCGATCGAACTCTACAACCCAAACACGCGTATTACGGAACTCTTGGATAGCCTTGGGGTTATTCATCTTTTCCAAGTAACCTCAGGAGCTCTCAAACTCGACAACGCCACGGAGGCGGAACATCCCGCTCCGGTTCATGCTACGAAAGCGGAGATGACCCAAGCTGCCCTTGAAGCCCATCGAACCCTGATGGAAATCAACCCTGGCAACGCGGCCAAGTTTAAGGAAGTAGCCCAATTTCTTGCCGAAGACCTCAAACGCTTGAAACCAGGCCATTGAGGCATATTATCCGTAGGAATCGCAGGGTCTGAGATTCCAGGACTCCAGCAGCGACTCAGGAATCTCACTTAGAAAGCGCGAGGGACTCTGTAATGCAGCTCCACTTCCACTAAACCCAGCGCGTATTAGGGGAAATGCCAGGTACAATTCATTCCGGGCCCGGGTCACTGCCACGTACATCAAGCGGCGCTCCTCTTCCTCACCGTCAACGCTCTCCATGGCCCGCGCTGAAGGAAGCAGGCCGTCACAAAGCATGATCAGGAACACGACCTCAAACTCCAGTCCCTTTGCTTGGTGGATTGTAGATAGACGCAGTTGTTCCAAATCGTCGCTGCGCGCGGGTTGCCCCTCCTCCGCTTCGACATTGGTTAGCAAAGCAAGCTGTGTGAGAAAATCCTCGGTGCTGGCAAATTGCAGAGCGAATACCGCCAGTTGCTCCAAGTCCTCCAGACGGTTTCGGTAGTTTGGGTAGGTTTCCTTGAGGTGACCCTCGTAGCCAGCCTCCATCACCAGACGAATCATTTTCGCTGCTTGGTCCCCGGTTTCTGGTCCCTCCAACTGCGATACCGTCGCCAGAAACTGGGCCCAAGCCACCGCCGCTTTCTTGGGAATGACCGCGGTGCACAACTGGAGCGCAGTTGCAAGAGTTGGTCGACTAGGATTCGCGGAGCTCAGGGTGTCGATAGTCTTGGCGTATGCTTGCCAGACTCTATCCGCCGCCTTGGGGCCAACTCCGGGCATGAGCTGAAGAATTCGCTTTAGCGACAATTCGTCGTGGCGGTTGACCACCAGTTTCAGATGCGCGGCCACATCCTTGATATGGGCTTGCTCGAAAAAGCGGATGCCGCTGGTGATGCTGAAGGGAATGTTCCGCCTGCTTAATTCCAATTGCAGCTCAAGGGCGTGGAAGTGAGATCGGTAGAGAACTGCCATGTGGTTCATGCTCAGTCCCTCCTCGCGCAACTCGAGGACTCGTTGGGCGACAAACGCAGCCTGTTGTCCGGCATCACCACAAACCACCAACACGGGTTTGGGCCCTGAGCCTCTTGCCGCGGCAAGTCGCTTCACGTGCTGGTGGACGTTCGCCTTAATCGCCGCATTGGCCACCTCGAGAATTTCCGGTGTACTCCGGTAGTTGGTCTCAATTTTGTAAATCCTCGCGTCCGGATAGCGTTCTGCAAATCTGAGAATGTTCTGATAATTAGCCCCACGCCAGGCGTAAATGCTTTGGGCGTCATCTCCAACAACAGTCAGGTTGTGGTGGCGTGCCACGAGTAGATCTACCAAGTCGCTTTGCAGATGGTTGGTGTCTTGGTATTCGTCCACCAAGACGAATTGAAATCGTCGCTGATAGAGTTCCCGAATCTCGTCGTGCTCTTGCAGCAATCTCAGCCAGAGTGCCAGCAGGTCATCAAAATCCATTCCGTTGACCGCGCGTTTCCGCTCTATGTAACGGGTGCGCAAATCGCTAATGGCTTTCTCCAACTCGTGAAAATACTCATATTGTGCCCGCAGCACCTCACCAATACTGCGATGGGTGTTCATTGCCAGAGAATATATGTCAGCGAGGACTTCCGGTTTCGGAAAACGCGTGCCTTTGATATCGATCGCAGCCTCAGCAACACAGGTCGCTATCAGACTGCGTGAATCCTCCCGATCCAGGATGGAAAAATCCCGGTGATATCCGAGCGATTCAGCATGTTGCCGCAGGATACGGCTTCCTACGGAATGAAACGTACCGCCCCAAAGGTTATTTAGCTCTTGCCCAAGCAGATCTGCGACTCGCCGCATCATCTCCTTCGCTGCCTTGTTCGTGAACGTGAGCAATAACAACCGTTCGGGGGGAATGCCTTGCTCCAACAAGTAAGCCACGCGATAGGTTAAAATCCGGGTTTTCCCGGAACCGGCTCCGGCGATGACCAGCGATGGTCCCGGCGGCGCAGTAACCGCGTCAAACTGCTGGGCATTCAATTCCCGCTGGTAGTCCAACTGGAGGTGGACCGGAGTTCTGAACGGGTGCAATACGTAATCACGCGACATGGGCAACCCGGCGCATGTTGGCCTCTATGTCTCGTAAGTACTCGTTCGGACCATCCGGATACGGCTGGTTCAAGAACCGATACAACCCGCCAAATTCCCTTTCCAACCTGGGCAGCACAAATCGTTGCCAGAACTCGGGCGTGCGCCGCATGAGATCTTCAGCACTCGAAAAACTGGACAAGAATGCATCGCCCCCGGCATGCCGTGAAGCCTCGGCAAACTCAGCGTACAGCACGGGAAGTTTCTCCACGTAGTCAGCCGCCGCCATCTGCCCCAGGAAATCAGCCGTAACCAAGGCTGCCCCCATCAACTGTTCCATGTCATCCTGAAACGGAATCTCTGCCATGTGCGCCTCCACTCCGGTGCACAAAACCATGTTCTGCACGGCCAGGATTGACGCCTCGTCATAACCTTTGGTGATCATTAACCGGGCCGCAAATTGCGCGCTCCGTTTCACGTGGGTTAATGTGTACTTAGCGCCAGTACCCTCCGTGTCAATGCGCTGTTTCAAGTAGCCCGTGTCGTGCAACAGAATTGCCAGAATTCCAAGCTGAAACACGCGCTCGGGGATCCGCGGCAAGGCCCCTGCCGAATGTCGACCGTGCAGCAGACGCGCCATGCACAAAGTACCCTGCAAAGTGTGTTCGAGATCATGGTAACGGGTATCTACTGCCTGGAAATCCTCGAACCTGCCGTGAAAGCAATCGGTGGCCCATCCAAAAACCCGTGGCACGAACATCGGGTCAGCAGTCGAAAACATGTTCTGGTAGGCAACCTGGACCGCTGCGGCCACGGCCGCCGGGTCCTTTGTCTGGACGGGCAGATCCATCTAGGTCAAATCTACGCGGAACGCCAAACATTTGCACGGATTTTTGCAGGCGAATCATCAGACGGGACTTGTTCAAGCGCTGCTTTTGAAGATCCTGTTCCGAGGGACTTGAACCTAGAATCGGAAGCACGGCGGCGAAGTTTGGTGCTTGAGCTTCAGTTGATCGTTCGTCGGGACATCGCCCCACACTGCTAACTCCATGCATCCTCACTCTCGAGGCTTCGAACCTGTGTGCGCCGCCCGATCTCGGTCCACCTTCGAGATCATCCGGCGGGTGCTGGTGTATCTGCTCCCTTACAAGCTGCTCGCCATAGGGACATTGGGCTGTGCCCTTCTCTCCACAGGCTCTGCGTTGGTCTACCCAAAGCTCACGCAATTGGTGATCGACAACGTGCTCCGTCAAAACCGCTTGGATCTCCTAACCCCGGTGGTGTCGCTGCTGATTGCCGCTTTATTGCTCCGCGATTTATTCAACAGTCTCAGAATTCGTATTAACAACGCCTTTGAGCAAAACGTCATCTATGACATGCGCCGGCAGGTCTTTGGCCAGCTTCAGCGCTTGCCAGCAAACTATTTTGACCACCGAGCCTCTGGAGATTTGATGACCCGGGTGCTCGAGGATGTCAATTCAGTCGAACGATTGTTAATCGATGGCACGGAGCAAGGTACTGTTGCGATCCTAAGCATTTTGGGTGTCGGGGTTATTCTTTTTGTTACTCAGCCAGTACTGGCAGCAATAGCCCTGCTTCCCCTGCCGTTCCTGGTTGGAGGGGCGTTGTGGTACACCCTGACCGCCCACAGGCGTTACCGAGCCCAACGCGATGCCGCAAGCGCGATGAACGCCCTTTTGCTGGACGATTTACAGGGAATCCGCCAAATCAAAGCTTTCGGACGGGAAGACCATGAAGACGGACGGTTTGCTACACGCGCGGACACCCTCCGAAAGAGCACTCTGGGGATAATGAGAGTGTGGGCGACTTATTCCCCAGCCATGAGTTTTGCCGGAGCGATGGGCATCGTGCTCGTCTGGTGGGTTGGGGGTAGAATGGTACTCCGAGACCAACTGACTCTTGGTCAGTTGGTTGCGTTTCAGTTCTACCTAGCCCTGTTCTATGAACCCATCTCGCGGCTGCATTCCTTAAACCAAATGTTGCAGTCGGCCCGTGCCTCGGGGGAACGTGTATTTGACATCCTTGATACCTCCCAGGAACAAACCAACACTCAACCTCGTACTGCGTTGCGCCTGCCTGTTGCAGGCGAAGTGCGCTACGAAGGAGTCGAGTTCGGATATGGTCCCCTCCGCCAGGTCCTGCACGATATTAGGCTGCTGGCACAGCCAGGTGAAATGATTGCCCTGGTCGGCCCGACGGGAGCTGGAAAATCAACCCTGGTCAATCTGCTCTGCGGCTTTTATCGCCCTGCAGCAGGCCGGATCCTAGTAGACAATCAGGATATCACGGAAGTCTCTTTGGAAAGCCTGCGGGCTCAAATCAGCGTGGTCAGTCAGGAACCGTTTCTGTTTAATGGGACACTGCGTGAAAATATTCTTTTCGGCCGGCTGAACGCTTCTGAAGAGGAGTTGATTGGCGCCGCGAAAGCGGCGAACTGCCACGAGTTCATTTTGCGCCAACCCAAGGGCTACGATTCCTGGGTGGGGGAAAGAGGTATCAAACTAAGCGTTGGTGAGAAACAGCGAGTCAGCATTGCACGTGCCCTGCTCAAGAACAGCCCGATTCTGCTACTGGACGAAGCTACCGCCAGCGTTGATACCGCCACCGAGCGATTGATCCAGGAAGCTCTCGAACGCTTGCTCGCAAACCGAACGAGCTTCGTAATCGCGCACAGGCTCAGCACCATTCGCAAGGCAAATCAGATCCTGGTGATGCACCACGGACGAATTACCGAGAGAGGCACCCATGAGTCGCTGCTGGCCGCCCATGGCCTATACAGCAAACTGGCGCGGATCCAAGGCTCCATTTTAGCCGAAGATGGCTTTCGGCAGTTATTGGAGAAGGAAATCAGAAATGGGACGGAGTCTCATACGCACGAAACTTGAGACGGCGTGAATGCACTTGCCAAACGTCACGACCTTTCTAAATTCTAGCCAATGGAACAGAGCAAAGAATTAATGGAATACCTTCCAGTGATGATGCTGTGTCTTCTGGCACTGTTATTCTCCTTCGGCATGCTGCTCGGCTCAGTCCTACTCGGAAAAGTGGGCCGGCGTTCGATCATCAAAGACACCGCTTACGAATGCGGCATGCTGCCCGTTGGAACTGGAACCCCACGACTATCCATTAAGTTCTACCTCGTTGCGATGCTATTCATCCTCTTTGATATAGAGGTTGTCTTCCTGTATCCTTGGGCCGTAGTGTACCGGGAAATGCTGCTCAGCCATGCTACACTGATACTCGGCTCCATGTTATCATTCCTGGGGATCCTGTTCGTAGGCTATTGCTACGCACTCAAGAAACAGGCTTTTAACTGGAAAAGTTAGATTGTTGGCCTTGCATGCCGGACCCGGGTTGGGCCTTGATGAAATTTGCTTTTTTGGCAGCTCCCGCCGCCTAGTGACAGTCCAATTAAGGAATCTATTATGATTAAATTCGGTACCAGCGGTTGGCGCGGTTTGATCGCGCGCGATTTCACTTTTGACAATGTTCGGCTGGCCTCCCAAGCCATAGCGCAGTATCTGCTGGAAGTTCAAAACCACCGTTCAAAGGAGATCATTCTCGGGTATGACACGCGTTTCTTGGGGCGCGATTTTTCTTTGGCGGCGGCAGAGGTTCTCGCTGCCAACGGATTCTGCCCAATGCTCTGTGATCGGGACACTCCAACCCCGGTGATCGCCCACACGATTCGTGCGCGCAAGGCCCTCGGCGGCATAAATATGACCGCCAGCCACAATCCTGCTGAATACCAAGGTCTCAAGTTTTCAACCAGCAACGGCGCACCCGCGCATCCTGAGGTCACACGAAAGATCGAAGTTCATGCCGCGCGGCTTGAAGAACAGAATTGGGGGTTCAAACCAGTCCCTATCGGCACCTTCAAGTGCAAGGGAATCGACCCCCAGCCAGACTATTTCAAGCAGATCAAGAGACTCATCGACTGTGACACACTGCGAAAAGCGAAACTCAAGATCGCGGTGGAACTCATGTACGGCACGGGTCATGGCTATCTGGACGCGCTCTTAGGCGACCTCGGCGCCAAACTCACCCTGTTCCATAATGAGCTAAACCCTCTCTTCGGGGGACATCATCCTGAACCTAGTGCGGAAGGCATGGCAGAAGTCGCCGCCTTCATTCGCCAAGGCAAAGCCCAAATCGGGCTGGGTCTGGACGGAGATGCGGACCGCTTCGGTATTGTCGACAAAGATGGAACCTGGCTGACACCCAATCAGGTGCTGGCGCTCGCACTATACCATCTCAAGAAAAACCGCGGCTGGACTGGCGCTGTGGTGCGTACCGTACCGACCAGCCATCAGGTTGACGCTGTAGCAGAACTGCTCGGGGTCAAGGTCCACGAAACACCAGTGGGGTTCAAATACATCGGGGCGCTCATGGAGAGCGAACCTATCATTGTGGGCGGCGAAGAATCTGGCGGTCTGAGTGTGAAGGGACACGTGCCGGAAAAGGATGGTATTCTCGCCTGCTTGCTCATGGCAGAGTTGGTCGCAACGGAACGCAAGAGTCTTGGCAGAATTCTCAAGGACCTCGAAAAGCAGACCGGACCCTTTTACACTGAGCGCATCAATGTCTCCATCCGGCCGGATACCAAGGACAGTCTCCTGCAAAAACTTGGTGCCGGTCTGGAGAAAATTGGAACTTTTAAGGTGCAGCAGTTTGTTACTACGGACGGATTCAAATACCTGCTTCCCGATCACGAATGGGTTGCCTTCAGGGCCAGCGGCACCGAACCTCTGGTGCGCTGTTACATCGAGGCCAAGTCTACCGCGCACCTACAGAAACTCCGGCGTGCCTGCCGCCGGTTGCTGGCTTGAGCGTCGAGTCGTTGCAGCTTTTGTAACCTAATGAACATTACGTTTCTTGGTGCGGCCGGTGGAGAGGTCACTGGTTCTTCCTACTTGGTCGAGACCCGTAAGAGCCGCGTGCTTATCGATTGTGGGATGTTCCAAAGTGGCTCCGGCACCTCCTCAAAGAATCGGCCAAACGCCTTCGGGTTCGCCCGTAAACTAGATGCGGTCCTGCTCACGCACGCTCACCTCGATCACACCGGGCGTCTTCCCCTCCTACCCCAAACCGGCTATAAGGGGCCAATCTTCGCCACCCCTGCGACGATTGATCTGACAGGCTTGATCCTGCGGGACTCGGCAAAAATACAAGCCCAGGATATCGAACGTGAAAACCGGAAGCGCCAACGCGCCGGGAAGGACCCAGCCCAACCACTTTATACCCAGGAGCAAACCGAGGAAGTGCTTTCCCTCTTACGCCCGATTCCGTATCACCAAAAAGTCGATGTGGCTGCTGGCATAACCGCTTTCTTCGCAGAGGCCGGGCACATGCTCGGATCGTCCAGTATTCAACTTGATCTTGAAAATGACGGAACCAAACGAACGGTCATTTTCTCCGGAGACCTGGGGCCCAAAGGTGCCCCCATCCTGAAGGACTATGAACCGTTCAAAGAGGCCGATGTGGTCCTGCTCGAATCTACCTACGGCGACCGCGAACACCGGGCTTTCCGGGATACCGTAGTTGAGTTCTTTGAAATTGTAAAAGAGGCGGTCAAGTCCAAGGGTAAGATACTTGTTCCAACATTTGCAGTTGGACGAGCACAATTGTTAACGATGCTCATGGCTTACGCATTCCGTAACCAGATCCTTCCCCCCTTCCCGGTCTACTTGGACAGTCCCATGGCTATTGAGGCTTGGAATATCTACCGCGGTCACACAGACCTGTTCGACGAAGAAATGTCCAAATTCCTCCGCGAAGGTTCCGTGCAGCATGATCTAGCCACCTTCAAGGCATCCCGCACCGCCGACGAATCCAAAGCCATCAACGAAGTTCCTGGACCCTGTCTAATCATGGCCGGTGCTGGCATGTGCACCGCTGGACGGATCCTGCACCACTTTAAGCAGAATCTCTGGAAACCCGAAAACCATGTCCTGATCGTTGGCTACCAGGCCAAGGGATCTCTGGGGCGCATGTTGGTTGAAGGAGTGAACAAAGTTAAAATCTTCGGCGAAGAAGTTGCGGTGCGCGCACGCGTGCATACCCTGGGTGGCTTCAGTGCCCATGCCGGGCAAACTGATCTACTCCACTGGTTCAAGCCCTTGAGCGGTTGTCATCCCAAGGTGATCCTAACTCACGGTGAAACCGCCCCACGCGCTGCCCTCGCGGCTAAGATCGCCCAACTGCACGGGATTCAGTCGCTGCTGCCCTCGTTAAATGAGGTTGCAGAACTGTGATTCGCGCTACCGCGCACCTCAGCGATTCTTTGCCCCATTACGCACCGAGCGCTGCAAATCCCGCAACGGTCGGTAGCTGATCAAGTGAATTCTCTGGTCCGCCACGATATTCCTCATTTCGGGATCGCGAGCGAAGACCTCGTGCTCCTGGGCGCGAATAGACCACGAGCCAGTAATGGCACGCAATTCCTCCGTAGGCAATCCCGCATGAATGTACAATTCGGTCACGCCCGGCTCCAGGTTCCTCACGATCGATCGCCAGAACTTCCGCACATCGTTTTTCTCCTCTTTTAATTCCTCGTAAATGAAGTGGTCGGGAAAGATGACGCCCTTGGCGGCAAATTCCGCCCGCAGCTCAGGATAACCCATACCAGCCAAGGTTTTTTGCGACGCCATCCGAACCGGCAGGTCGAATTCCACAGCCAGCTGCAGATAGCTTTTCACATACGCCAGGTTGAGCTGGAGCGTTCCCATGTGCGAATCGATATGCGTCACATCGATACCAGAGCCCAACGCTCTTTTGATTTGGGCGCGGCCCTCAATGAGCGCCTCGTGCGGCGTTGCGTTTGAATACACTTGCGCCACGCCACCCCACATGTAGCCCTGCGGGTCCATCAATCCCCGCACCTGATCCCGTGGAGCAAGTGGTGCCCATCGATATCTCTTCCATTCAGCTGTATGAGTCAAATGAACTCCAAAGTCTCTTTCCGGATGTGCCCGGGCGTACTCGGCCATTTCCAAAAACCACGGGCAAGGAACCATGATCGTCGCACTACGCATGAAGCCCTGCTCCATGCACTCGATCGTGGCCACATTCGCGGCATGGCACATCCCCGCATCGTCGCCGTTGATGATGAGAAGTCTGTCGCCGGCGTTGAAACCCAGGCGCTCTAAAAGTGATCGATCCTCGCCCGAAACGGATTTCAGCCCACAAAGAAGCAGCGAAATCACCAAAATGTGCAAACGCGTAACCGTCCTCGTTGTGCCGTGCATCTCCTAGACTATTCGCGCGTCTCTCCCTGTGCAACACTGCCCTTTTCGTCGCAGACACACGCCCGGGCCATACGGACCGGGCTGCAAATCGAATGCCAGACCAAGCTTCCCCTTTTCACAAGATATGATCCAACTGCATGTTTTAACTTGCCTACTCCTGCATGAAGTCTTCTGCCATAGGCTCAACTGTACGCCCTCAATCACCATCGCCTTGTTACAGTAAGGATCAAACGCTTGCGGCCCTAAAGGTTTTAAGTTAGGAAACCAACGTGAAGTTTCCAGGCATAAGACTAATGCTGCTTTTGGCGTTTTGGCTCGCAGCAGGGAAAGGTCTTGGTCAGATCGACCCGGTGAAACGTGACTTGCTGCAATTCGGTTACAATGCGGCTATGCAAGGACACCAACCCATTGCTGCCTACGCCTTCTATTATCATAATCGTCCCCACTTCCCGGCAACAAACCTGACGTTGCGCCTTGCTGTTGCGCCAACTTACTTGGACTCCGAACTCGGAATACACGAGGCACTTGGGCCCCACACCGATCTAGGCCTCGGCCTCGCTGGCGGTGGGTTTGCCGACAGTTATGCGGAAATCCGCCAAGGGAAATACCGCCCTAGCGAGTCGTTCGTTGGTCACGGCACGGAAATCAGCGCGAGTTGCTACCATTTGTTCAACCCCGACTCTCGGATTCCCCTAAGCGGTATTTTGCGTGCCGGTGCACGCTATTCCGCCTACTTGACAGGGAAGGACACGGATGACTCCTTCGAATTACCCGAAGCCGGAACCACGCTCAACGTGAGAACGGGGCTGCGTTGGGGCGGGCGAGAACCAGTGCTATACCCAGCGTTGGCATTGTCATTGTCTGCCTGGTACGACGGTCAATACCGCACCCAGGACGGAAACTATGGCTACGACGACCGCGAAGTGAAAACGGTCACCCATAGTTTTTGGGGTGAAGCGGGATTAGTGTATACGACACCCAGCCTGAAACAATCGTTTGATATCCGCTTTTCGCTCGGCGCAGCATTAAGCCCGGACCGTCTGAGCGCATTCCGACTTGGCGCGCTTCTTCCCCTCGTTTCTGAGTTTCCGCTATCCCTTCCGGGTTACTACTACCAGGAGATTAGTGCTAGTCGCTTCCTCCTCCTGCAGAGCAACTACCTGTTAGCGCTGGACAAGAGGCAACGCTGGAATCTGAATGCCACGGCCGCCACCGCTACCGTGGACTACCTCGCAGGACTTGAGCAGCCCGGCAGTTGGCATAGTGGACTTGGCGGAGGTATTCTTTACCGCACAGACTCCTGGAAAATTCTTATTGGCTATGCCTACGGTGTTGATGCAATTCGATCCCACGGAAGGGGAGCTCACAGCATCGGCATTTTGATGCAACTGGATTGGGGTCAGGCTAAAGAGACTATGTTCAGTCCGACTACCCCCAGCCTTTGGCGTGGATTGCAGGAGGTCTTCGGTCTTTTCGGCGAATGACTCCAACCTCGCGTAGCTCAACTGGTTCTCTCCCCAGTTCCATCTGAATCCAACAGCGCCTAAACTCTGCTCTGTTGCAGACATCAGATGCTGGTCCTCCCTCTGGAAGTCTTTTTCTGCCAAGACCAAACGCGCGCAATTATTCGCTTATAATCAGCCAGTTTGCGCTTGCACACGGGACGCTAGCCTGCTTCATTATATATAGCTTTGGGCGCATATGGCGGAATTGGCAGACGCGCTACTTTGAGGTGGTAGTGGAGTAATCCGTGCAGGTTCAAGTCCTGCTATGCGCACCAATGTTTTTGGGGGTTTTTTTTACTGTGTTTATTCTACATGTCTGTCTTATGACAACGCTGTACATATCGCTTTAGAATATCGCGGCGAATGAGGAGGAAGAGTAAGACTCGGAAAACCCAGCTTTCAGTTTGCCTCGGAGCTTCGAACTGGCAGACTGATAGTTATGCAGCCATGGATACGCAGATGTCGGTGGGTTTCCCCACTGATCGCCGCGTTTTTGTCGCACGCGATTTTGATTTCTTTCGTTGCGCCCGGCACCGCGAGGGCCGTCGACCCGCAGTTGTGCCCGGTGGGCATGCCGTGGCGGTTCAGGATTGTAGCGCAAGATTCGCCGCCCCCGGCAGCCGAATGGATCAATCCGACTTTCGACGACTCTGATTGGTCCACTGGCCTTTCTGGTTTCAGCACCTATATCATCGAGCCTTCCATCGAAGCAACATACCTGGGCCGTCCGGCGCTCACATCTGCCTGTTTCCGTGCCCGATTTGATGTACCCGATCCGTCTGAGGTCCAGTGGTTGGTCCTGCGTGTGGACTATGTGAGCGGATTCGTGGCCTATCTGAACGGACGTGAAATCGCGCGGCGAGGAGTGACGGGCGCTCCGCCACCGTTCGACGCTGTCGCAACTCCACATGCCCGCCAGGCAACTGAAGAACTGGATGTCAGCGTGCATAAGGACGCCCTGGTGCCAGGGACCAATGTGCTGGCCATTCAATTGCATGGGTGGAGTTTGCCCACCACTGGTTTGGTTTTAGTCCCGGAGCTATGCGCGAATTTTACCCGCGGTCCCTTACTCCAGAATGCCAGCGCACACAGCGCCGACATTCTCTGGCGCACGCCGATCCCTGCGACGACCGTGGTTGAGTACGGCGAAACGCCGGAACTGGGGAGGAGCTTAATCGATGCGACGCTGACAACGAATCATGCAGCCACGCTGGGCGACTTGTTGCCAGACACGCAGGTGTTCTATCGCGTGCGCAGCACTGCGGACGCCAGCGAAGCGGTGTCACCTATTTACCGTTTCCGCAGCTTGCGGCTCGGCGGCGACATTACTTTCGCCGTGTTTGGCGATAGCGGGTCGGGATGGCTGTCCCAACTGCAGGTGGCATCGTGCGTAGCCACCTCTGGTGTGGATCTCGTGTTGCATACAGGTGACATTACGTATCCGACCTTGAACCGCTCGATCGTAGACACGCGATGTCTCAGCATTTATGCACGCCAGATGCGCAGCACCCCGTTCTTCTTCACGCCAGGCAATCATGATCTCTACGCCCACGACACGCTGGCCACGTACCTTGAGACTTTTCGGATGCCGACCAACAGTGCCACCGGCACCATGCATTTCTACTCGTTCGACCATGGCGATGCGCACTTTGTTTCGCTTTTTGTTCCGTCGTTGGCTGACTTCACGGGGCAGGAACCCTACGCAATCCAGCCCGGCAGCGCGCAACTGCGGTGGTTGACCAACGACCTCGCTAGCACGACGCGTCCCTGGCGTATTCTGTTGCTTCACTGCCCGGTATTCGATTCCACATTGCACTACCTGGATGACTTCAACAACAATGGCACCCCGGACCCTCTTGAGCTGCGGGAATGGCTGCTCCCGGTGGCAGCGCAGTTCGGCGTGCAAGTCATCTTCAGCGGTCACGCGCATTGTTACGAACGCTTCGCTCCCTCTAACGGGGTGCATTGTATCGTAACGGGCGGGGGCGGTTACTCCCTCTATGGACTGGTCCGCAGAGAGGAACTCAGCCAGCGATTTGAGGCACGGTTTCACCACCTCGTAGTGAGGCTCAGCGGCGAGTCGCTGGAAGTGCACGCGGTGGACCGTTACGGCACGCTTTTTGACACTGCAACAATTCCACGATTCATCGCGCCTATACTGCGTGCCACCCTGGTTGGCGGAACCACGGTTCGGCTTGCCTGGAACGCGATGCCCGGCGTGTGTTACCAAGTAGAGACGGCGGAAGCACCTACGGGCCCTTTTGCCGGTTTAGAAGATTCGCCTTTGCTCTTGGTTGCGACGAATCGTGAAGCCGTAATCGAGGTGGACCGGAACACTCTTCCCGGTCAACCTAAAGTGCACTTCTTTCGCGTGCGATCTCTTTCGCCATAGGCGACACCAGCTCAACTGAGAATGCCCAAAAGCCAATCTATGCCGAGGATTAAAACTACGTTGGCGGGCTGCGGAACAAACCGAGGGGTTAAACTTCGCGAACTACAACACGAGCGCCTTCAACCGCCACTACCTTCAGCTTAGCGCCCCGCTCTATGAGTCCGCCTTCGGTGACAACGTCCACGCGCTGGCCATCGATAATAGCGACCCCTGAAGGGCGCAAACGGGTATGAGCCACTCCCGAGCAGTTCAGGAGTTCCGGCTTATCCACTCCTAATTCTCCAACGTTGCGCTGAGAGATAAACTTCCTGGCAAATCGGCTTTCGGGAAAGAACTTGAGCCAACACCAGGTTCCGACGACGAACTCGAACAGCACGAAAGCCAGCACCAAGCTGCCCTCGAAATAGCCCAAATCGTTGAACCCGAAGAAGATTGCAGCCAGTAAGCAAAGAAAGCCGAGAATGCCGGCGATCATTCCTGGTAACAAAGTTTCCAAAAAGATTAAAACTGTTCCCAGTATTAGCAGGGTGATGATGAGCGTCATAGGCTCAGTGGGGAGGGCGTGGCGAACCAGAATTCAGCTTTCCAAACCTTTTGGGGAACCGAAAACCAAAGAGGCGACGAATGCCTGACGGGCATCGCCCTTGCGACGCCACTGTAACCCAGGTCGGATGCCACCCGTCGACGGAGTTCCATCTGGTTCCACGCTCTTCCTGGCCGTCCGATGGCTTCCATCAGTAATTCGCCTAAAGCGAGCTGCCTGCTCCAATTGTTCCTTTGTGGCTAAGGCAGCAGCAGTGGCTCTCGCCCCGGTCTTGGTTCCAGACACCTGCCGGCTATTGGCGGCGATTGTCTCCTGCCAGGTTTGGACTTTGTCATACTCTTGCCAGACCGGAACTGGAGGCGGCGGGGACCTTGGCGGCGCTTGAGGCAACGGTGGAGGGGTCGGCTTGGAAGATGGCTGCCCCATAAGCCGTCGAAGGGCTTCCTCAAGGTCCAGTTCCTCAGCCGGCTCACCGGTTGAGGGCACGCGCCCCGTGCCAGGCGCTTGGCCTTGTCCTGGGTTCTTCTCCTCGCGGCGTTTGGACAACCAATTTGCCATCACGCTGATGATAACAATCACCACGAGCATCCATGGGCTGTCAAACAGACCCGCTGCGAGGAAAAGCTGCATTGGCATCAAAACCTCTAGGTTTTGGCTCCGGGTGCACCAGCGGACGAAGACTCAGCGCCTTCGCTGCCAATGCTCTCCCGCATGGTGGTATCGGCCTGAACATTTTTGATGCGGTAATAATCCATGATGCCCAAATGCCCTTTGTCAAAAGCGCGCGCAATGGAGACCGGAATCTGCGCCTCAGCTTCTACGACGCGAGCGCGCATCTCGGAAACCCGGGCGATCATTTCCTGTTCCGTGGCCACAGCCGCTGCGCGGCGGACTTCAGCCTGAGCCTGAGCAATAAGTTTGTTGGCTTCAGCCTGCTCGGCTTGGAGCTTGGCGCCGACGTTCTCGCCAACATCAACATCCGCAATATCGATTGAAAGAATCTCAAATGCGGTATTACTATCCAGAGCTTTATCCAGAACGGTCTTGGAAATGCGGTCCGGGTTCTCGAGCACCTCTTTATAGGTGCTCGCAGAGCCGATGGTGGAGACAATGCCTTCGCCGACACGGGCAATAATAGTCTCCTCCGTAGCACCACCCACGAAACGATCAAGATTTGTGCGGACGGTCACGCGCGCCTTGGCACGTATGACAATCCCGTCCTTGGCCACCGCGTCGATGGTGTTTTTGCCGGAAGTCTGCGCGGGGCAGTCGATGACCTTGGGATTCACAGAAGTCTTCACGGCCTCGAGGACGGTCTTTCCGGTGCCTTTTGTAGCCAGGTCGATCGCGCAGGCACGGTCGAAAGGCAGGTTGATGGCGGCCTTTTTTGCGGCGATCAGCGCCAGGACCACCATCTGCACATTACCACCGGCGAGGAAGTGCGTGGAGAGATCGTCAATTGTAAGCGGAAGCCCTGATTTCACAGCTGTGATGCGAGCATCCACCACCATTCCAACCGGCACACTGCGGAGGCGCAATGCCACCAGTTCCGTAAAGGTGACTTTTGCGCCGGAAAACAAGGCTCGGATGTAAATCATGCCGAAGTTCAGGACTAGAATACCCACGACCAAGATCACCAGGCCGAGGAAAGCATAAAGAACCAGATCCAT
This sequence comes from Verrucomicrobia subdivision 3 bacterium UBA6082, assembly GCA_002428665.1. GTDB lineage: Bacteria > Verrucomicrobiota > Verrucomicrobiia > Limisphaerales > UBA8199 > UBA6082. Next base: position 319,707 of record DIXK01000067.1, on the reverse strand, counting down.
CTGGCCGGGCAGTAGCGCGAGTTGAGCAAAGGTATTATTCACGATTCAATAATGACACTAGAGGCAGAAACAAACAAGCTTAACCGGCAGGCATCATTCCCGGTTGTGGCGACGGGCATCCGGGCTTAAGCTTCGGTATGAACATGAGGCACGTTACCAGCCTGATTCTTGGGTGCTTAATAATAGCTGAATTTGCGGGGCTCACCGTGGAAACCAACGTCGTTACCAGTCCGGGAAGCAGCAAAGTCTTCATTGTACCAATCCGAGAGGACATTATGCCGCCCTTGGTGTACGTAGTGCGGCGGGGTGTGAAGGAGGCCATGGAAGCCAAGGCTGATCTGCTCGTTCTGGACATGAACACCGACGGCGGAAGAGTAGACGTCACAGAAGAGATCATTGGGATTATCAGCAAATTTCCAGGGCAGACCGTCACCTACGTTAATTCGCGTGCCTTCTCAGCCGGGGCCTTTATCTCGGTAGCTACCAGCAAGATATTTATGGCCCCACAGAGCGTAATAGGGGCAGCGGCCCCGATTATGATGTCCCCGGGCGGGACCGGCGTGGAACAAATGCCAGGCACGGTCGAGGCCAAGATGACATCTGCCATTCGGGCGTTGGTTCGGACCCAAGCCGAAAAGAACGGGCATAACACCGACGTGATTGAAGCAATGATCGATAAAACAAAGGAATTGATGATCGACGGTGAAATCCTGAACAAGGAGGGGAACATTCTGACACTGACAGACCGACAGGCGGCCAAAACATACGGAGATCCCCCTAAACCACTACTTTCGGCAGGAACAATAGAATCCATGGATGCCTTACTCGAGACGCTGGGTTACGCCGGAGCGCAGCGTGTTGAGGTAACGCCTTCGGGGGCAGAAAAGCTTGGAATTTGGATTAATACCATCAGTCCGCTTCTGCTGCTCATCGGCATCGTGGGGCTGTATATCGAATTCAAGACGCCTGGGTTTGGATTACCCGGGATTATCGGCATTGCGGCATTTGCCATTTATTTTTTTGGTGGATACGTTGCGGGTTTATCCTGGGCGGGTTGGGTGATTCTATTTGTGGTGGGCCTGGTGCTCCTGATTTTGGAATTCTTGGTCTTCCCGGGCACATTCGTGGCGGGAATAACTGGGGTATTCCTCATGGTGATTGCTCTTATCATGGGAATGGTGGATATGTATCCAGGAAGCCCTGCCCTACCCTCCTTACCACAATTGCGACTGCCACTTCGAGACCTCGGCATGGCGGTCACCGCCGCTTTTTTGGTTGCTCTGGTGCTGGCGCGCTATCTGCCCAAGACCACCCTGTTTCACAAGATGGCGTCTGAAGCGGTCAGCGGGTCCGAATCCGTAGCTTTATTGGTGCGCGTGCAGAAGGAACGCATGGGTTGGACCGGTGTCACTGTCTCGCAGCTATATCCGGGAGGAAAAGCAAGGTTTGGGGATGAACTTCTCGATGTTATTACTCGCGGCGAGTTGTTGGAGAAAGGCTGTCCGGTGAAAATTATTGGCCATAGCGGCTCGAATGCGATTGTGGAAGCCGTGGACGGGCAGTCCTGAAGAGGTTTTTGACCTGGGATTGGAGAGGACCGAAGCCTGGGGAAGGCAGAATGATCACGGCGCCCCCACGGGATGTTCTCAAGTCGATTGCGGGAGAAACACGTACAAGCGATGCGGCGAAAAGGAACATGCTGCCGCTGCAGCACTCCAGCAGCTAGTCCTCGAGCCACCAGAAGGAGTGGGTGACGTTGCCGGAAGCATTAATGTCCCACAGTCGCTTGAAGGCGATCCGCTCGATATGTCCATCGAGCAATCCGACGTTGGCGCCGTTGTTGTGCACCGTCGGCCGGGCGTGACTGAAGGGTTTGTATTTCGCCATACTGTCGTTCTTGCCATCCCCGTCCGAATCGGCATCGAAATTCATGGCCGGTTCCGCCGGCGAATAAACGTAATACCATCGTGTATCCATGAACGCCAGAGCATCGGAGGGCTTCTTGATTCGTGCAGATTTCAAAGGTGGGTTAACGGCGCCCGCGCTAGTGAAACGATAGTAGAACATTGCGCCAAGGGTCTTTGGCTGATACCAACCATAGTTGACGCCAATCCAGCAATTCCAGTTGTCAGGCCCGGATCCTGTGCCATAAGGTTCCGGCCCATAGCTACCACCGGGGCATTTGCGCGCATCCCAATTATAAACCGTGGACTTGTTATAGTTTCCGCCTGTGTTCCTGGCCACGTAAGGCGCAAGCAGGTCAAAAACAAAAGGGTAGCGTGTGCCGTCAGGCCGCGTGTCTATAGACTCCGCCATAAACGGAATACAATCGTTAAAATCACTCATATACATTACCAGTGCATATGACCAATTCTTCATGTTGGAAGCGCATTTGATGCCGTTGGCCTTGGCTTTGGCTTTACTCAAGGCAGGTAACAGCAGAGCCGCGAGAATCGCGATGATTGCGATCACGACCAGCAACTCGATCAGGGTGAAAGCGCCACGTATGCGCGCATGAAAGTTCTGGCTGAATGATGCTTTCTTCATGACCTCAGGGGTCTCAGCGAATAGCCTGACCAGACCGGCGGGGAAGCCATTCCAACCGCCGGCCCGGCCCGGGAGAATCAGTTTTAAGGTCTGCGCAGGCGGTAGAACACCGCCGGGCTTGACGGGTTGATGGTAATGCTGAGGCTTGTTTGCGTCTCAGAACCCGGGATATCGAACCACAACAGACTGTGCGCCACATCCACCGAGTTGGACTGCGCATACCAGCCCTTATGGGACTCAGGCCAGTTTATCGATAGTTGAGTGCCAGTCAGGGTGAAAGAGATGGCCGTGGGATCATTAGCCACCAACCCCGTGATGGTCAGAACACCAGTTGCGGCATCGAAGGCACCAGTGGCGCCCGTGACCGAGATTTCAGAGAAGTTCCCGGTGGAGGCAGAAGAACTGAACAACTTAAAGGTATCGCCCACAGCCCAAGAACCCGCCAGGTTGGTGACCATGAGTCTGCCACCATAGTTGATTGTGCCTGCGACAACCGCATCCATGGTCTGGACATCCTTGTCTACCTCCATGATGCAGGTGCTACCAGCCAGGAGAGAGAGTGAGTTGGCTATACTCAAGGTCGCGAGCGAGGCCGTTCCAGGCGCGAGCGAGCCCCCATCCTGGACCGTTACGGAGCCAGCGATGTTGCCGCTACCGCCCAAAGTCCCTCCGATCACAGTGACAGCGCTACCCGCGGCGAGCGAGCCATCCACCGCCAGGACACCCGCATTGACTGTCGTTGAACCGGTGTAGGTATTGACGCCGGTCAAAGTCAGTGTGCCCTCGCCCAACTTGGTCAGGCCGCCGGAAGTGTTGGCCGCGGTGATTACAGAACCTGGTTGCGCCTCGGCACTTGCCCCGCCACCGATGAGGTTGAAAGTGACAGCGCCCGCCGTGTAATCCACTCCGGGATTAGTGACCTTGATGCTGTCGACCTTCAAAGTGCCTTTGCCGGTGCCATCGTCCGCCATATTGGCGATGGCAGTAGCCCCCAAACCAACACCGCTGCTATCCGTAATGAACACGTAAGGCGAACCTATGTAACCAGACCCTCCGTTTGCCACTGCAAGGCTACTAACGCCTTGTCCAGTCGGTACAACGAGGCTGGCTGCGACAGTAATATCAAAGCCGGCAGTATCAATAATTGCTCCTCCTGAAAACGTACCGAACGGGCCATTTACATAGGCCGAGGTTAGGGTTGATAAGAGGAAACCGGTCTGGGCGATCGAAGCACGCAATGTGGCGCCATTAAAGTTGACACGACTGTCCCCGAATGCATTCGTGAACCCTGCGGTGGTGAAAGTTCCAGCGTTCAGGTTCAGGATTCCCGCCCCACCAATTGCAGCACTTGGCCCGGTCCCAAAGTGCACGAATCCGTAGCGATTATCGATTGTCCCACCCACCAAATTGAACTCTCCACGGCCGTTGCCCTTGTGATTGATGTTAAAATTGCCCGCCCCCGTCCGAATTATCGAACCATTATCGCTCACGGTTAGCACGCCTGTTCCAGTATAATAAGCCAGCACAACACTGGCGTCCACAGTAACGGTGCCGCCGGAAATGGTGGCAACACCCAGGCTGGACAAATCGTTGCCCGCGCCCAGCAAGAATCCTCGAGTATCCACCTCCCCACCAGAGACAGTCAACGCACCATAACCGAGCAGCCCCACGGAGAAGTTGTTGAAACTCCAGGCCAGGAGGTTGGTAAGTGTTCCGCCGCTAATATTCACAGCCCCGCTGGACCCAGCCAAAGTGCCGATCCGGAAGTAGCCGTTCTTCATAACAGCTGCTCCGGGCATTATATTCAGCATGCTTGGCCCAGTATTGCCGACAACCCAAACCCCGGTTCCAGTATCGACTGGTCCGCTGATGATGGTCGTGGCCCCGTCGGTCGCCAAGACTCCGGCGCTATTAACAAGGCCACCCGTGATGGCGAGCAGACCTGACGAATTTGTTGTCGCCCCGGTATAGGTGTTTGGCCCTCCCAAGTTCAAGGTTCCAGGACCTGCCTTGGTCAACCCTATATCGCCCGAGATACCACCACCCACAGTCAGGCTGCGATTGTTGACTGTCACAAGCCGGCTGGCATTGGGAAGGACTTCGCCTGTCCCCAGGTTCAGGTCGCCAGAACCAAGAAAGGTGAAATCCGCATCCCAAGCCTGCGGGTTATTGCTTGCTAATGTCACCAGGTTTCCGGAGGTATTGTCGAGCATCCCGCCAGCGATGGTAAGCCTACCCGTGCCAAGGGCCGAAGCATTGTTGATATTCAACGTGCCTTCACTTAATGTCACGCCGCCGCCAAAGGCATTGGCGGTGGATAACGTGAGGGCGCCACCACCTGATTTACTTAGCGCTGCAGCCCCCGCGATGTGACCCGCGCCGGTAAAGGTGTAGTCAATTCCTGCGTTGACGCTCACGGTTACAGGTGAGACTGGGACAGTGATGTCCACGGTAGTATTGGCACCGGAGTCATTGAAGATCACAGGATTGTTGTCGTTAAAAACGCTGGGAGTGCCTCCCAAGTTGATCCAATTAGCAACCCCGTTGACATTCCAGACATTGCCGGCACTTCCGGTCCAGGTCAACAGATTGGCATTGGCCACGACTCGCAGAACGACTTTCTTTGGCGCAGAGTTTTCGTAGACAATTGAATACTCCTTCAACGGGTTTGGACTGGCCACGCTAAATCTGGACGCGTCACCCCCGAGGGTGCCGCCGACCTCGATCAAGGTGTAGTCCCCATTATCCAAAACGACAGAATCAGGCAAGCTGATCGTCGTGACCCCCTGCGGAGTCAGGTCCCCACCAACGACGATCTTGTCGCCGTTAACTGCATCTGCAATCTCGAACACCAGGGTTCCGCCGTCACTCAGATTCACGTTGCCAGCAAGGTGAAGAGTGCCAATTCCATCGCCCGGAGAAAGCGCTCCCCCACTCTCAAGAGTCACTGTTCCCTCGATAGTACCATTCCCCCCCAAGGCCCCACCTGAGGTCACAACGACCGATCCGCTCCCCGTACCGCTGCCATTCAGGTTGTTTACCGCCAGCAAACCGGCTGATACCCTCGTTGCACCCGTGTAGCTGTTTGCACCAGTCAAGGTCAGCTTGCCTTCACCCAGTTTAGTGAGACCACCCGAGGTGTTGGCAGTGGTCGTAACCACTCCGGGTTGGGCGGGAACCGTCGGCGCCCCACCTGTGAGCACAAAACCAGCGTTGCCCGGACTATAATCAATGCCGGGATTGGTGACTTCGATGCGCTCCACCTTGAGGGTGCCGTTTCCGGTACCATCATCGGCCATATGGGCGATGGCCGTAGCGCCAAAGCCCATTCCGCCTCCGTCAATGATTGAAACATACGGTGCGCCGATGTAGCCCCATCCTCCATCAATCACGGACAAAGCCGCAACCCCATCGCCCGTCGGAGCCATCATGTTGGCGGCAATCGTGACGTCGAATCCCGCTGAATCAACCACCGCCCCACCTGCAAAGGAACCGAAAGGCCCGTTCACATAGACCGAACTAAACGTTTCTGGAACAAAATCCGATCGGCTGGTGAATGCCTGAAGCGTACCGCCATTAAAATTCAGGCGGTTGCTGCCATTCGCGGTGGAATTGAACCGCGCAAGCCTCAAGCTGCCGGCGTTAAGATTAACAATGCCCGAACCTCCAGTGCCAGGGCTTGACCCAGTACCAAATCCCACCGTGCCGCCAGCGTTGTCTACGGTTCCTCCCAAGACATTGAGTTCCCCTCTTCCAGTGCCCTTCTGATTGACGTTAAGGTTTCCAGTCCCGGAAATTCGCCTGAGCGTGCCGTTCGTGCCCACGGTCAGCACCGCCGTCCCGTTGTAATAGGGAACAACAACATGGTTATCAACTGTGACCGTGCCCCCGTAAATTGTGCCTATGCCCAGACTTGCCGCGCCAGATGATGCGGTGCCAAAAATGAACCCCCGGCTGTCCATGGTTCCTCCAGACACCGTCAGGGAACCGTAACCCATGCCCGCAATTGCAAAGTTGTGAAAACTCCAGTTCGTAATGCTTCTGAAACTGCCACCGGTAATATTGAGAGCTCCGCTGGAATTGGTAGTAGTTCCAATGTGGAAACTTCCCCGTTTCACCACAGACGCTCCATCACGAACGTTGATTATGGTCTTATAGGCATCGGAACCATTCACAACCCACGGCCCGCCATTGGACATCGCACCGCTCAGATTCAAGGTGCCGTTGTTAACAATAAAGGCACCCGCATTGGTGAGCCAACCGGTGATAGCAACAACACCCTCGTCGATCGTAGTGGCCCCTCCATAAGTGCTACCACCGGCCAAAGTCAAGGTACCCGCACCAAGTTTTGTTAACGCGGCGCCAAACCCGGAAATATTTCCGCCCAAGAACAAGTCCCCGCCGCCGACGGAGGTGGTGATAGTATGCACTACAGTTGCCTCCAGCGGATTGTTGATGGTTTGCAGCTTGGTGCTGTAGTTCATTAAGTCTCCATGGAGGGTAAACGAATTGCCACTCAGGATGAACGCACCGGCAGCGGAATCGAAGGAAATACTCCTGAAATCGCTCGAAGGTGGAAAATCGTTTACCGGCGTCAGCCTGTTGGCGCCACTGAATTGCAAGTCGTAGCCGGCATCCGAAACTGGAACATTTCCACCCCAATTAGCAGCATTGCTCCAGTGATCATTGTCGCCGCCCCCATTCCAGATTGAGGGGGAGGCGGCGTGTACGCCTGACGGAAGGGACACCAGCAGCGCCAACAGCACAGTAACTCGCCACGAATTAGATAGGTTAGTCTTGATGTTCATAAGATCCTTAATGTTTACCGGGTCATGGACTGGCACTTCAGCACATCAAAGCAAGCAATCACCAACACCGAAAGGCGCCTTTAGCCCACACTACGGGGACAGTGTCTCTCTGGGTTTTCATCGTGATTTGTGGTCTCACTATAAACCGATGCTGAGACATTGCTTCGCAATTTGTGCCCGCTATTGATATTTTTGTGCACCCACGAGCATGAAGTCTGGATGGCGGCTTCCCTCAAGAATAGGGGGAGATAAATTAAGGCTCAGCGGAGCGTCTTGCCCACGCTTGTCTTAATAGTGTGAGGCTTATCCCCGGGCGCTTTCTCACCCGAAGACAAACCAACGCCACAGGAATAGGCCCTGACCCGGCTCCAAGCCTAGAATCAGCTCACGGGTTCAGCTCACGAATAAAGATGTTGCGGAACTGAACGAGTGAGGGAGGGCTGGTCCAAACCCCATCGCTGATACTGCCGTGGTGTTGCAAGGCGATGGGACCGCTAACAGGCAAACCAGGAATGGTTACGCCAGGTAAGACCGTTTGGCCGTTGAGAACTACCGTCACGGTGCTTCCGCGCACCGTAATGTCGAAGCGGTTCCATTTTCCCACCGGGTTGTCCGCCTTGACCTTGGGCGTGACCCCAGCCCGAACCTCGGGAGGCATGGACGAATCGCGCCGCACGCCATACATTTCACCCGAGCCAACGGGCCAACACCAGATATTAACCTGATACTTTCCCTGACCCCGCAGGAAAATGCCAGAGTCGGAATCCGGAATTGTGATATTAACTGGTTTGCCATCAGCATCGGTTTCCTCGCTGCCGTCGGCCAGAATGTTATTGGCGCGTGGGTTCTGATAGGGCGTTTCCTTGATTCGCCAGTCGACGACGAGTTGAAAATCCCGGTAGGACATTTCACTCCAAAGGTTCTTGTCGCCAGGAGCCTCACTCTTCGCATCGTAGTCGATCACCTCGTTGACAACTCGCCAATGGCCATTATCGCCCGCCGGTACTTTCCAGTTGCGCAGATCCATACCGGTGAATAGCGGCACAAAACCGTCCGCCTCCCGGGCGATCTCTTCTGGCCCTGGGTTCGTGGAAGGCAATTCCTTGATCCGCAGGTTGCGGAAATGGCATTCGGAACCCTCAGACTCAAGCATGAGGTAGCCTTTCCGTGGAGAAGCGGCTTTGGCGATGGTGACTTCCTTGCCATTCACGCTAAGCCTAATGTCACCGTTATTAGCCACTACGCGGTAATGGTTCCACTCCGGGGAAGGCCTGGTGCGCTCCTCCGACGGAAAACTGCGTTGTCCGCTCGGCGAAATCCGGCCCGCAAGCGTCAAAGCCGCGCCGTTCACCGCGAAGATATCGCCGTGAGTGCTGTACCACTCGTTCTTGCCGTTTACGTTGAAACCAGGATCGAGGATTTGGACCTCTATACCGCGCGAGAAAGCAGAACCGGCAACGGGAAGACCATCCGCCCAGATAAACAGACCCGAATTGCCGCCAGATTTCATGTGTTGCCACTCAAACTCGATAATAAAGTTCTCGTACATTCTGGCAGTGCGCATTGTGCCGATGGGCGATCCAGTCGTTACAATCATTCCGTCGCGGGCCCCAAAAGTCTCGGGAGCAATGTTGCAGGGCACCCATCCGTCCAGGTCTCGGCCGTTGAAGAGAGGAACGAAGCCCTCCTCCCGCGGTGTGAGTTTCACCTGCCATTGCGCCCCGTTGTTTTTCTCCACGCGCTGCCTCCATTCAGGTTTAACATCCTCCAATTTAGCCGCAGGACGTGGGGTGTAGAAATCCGTCTGCCGGAGGGTAAAAACCGCCTTATCAGGGTCAAGATTCACCAACACGTAACCGATATCACCCCAATGGCCGGTGGAGGGCAAGCAAAGCGTCTCCACACCCTCCTCAAGTCGTTGCTCCCAGTGGTGTTTGTGCCCAAAAACATATCCTCGGGAAAACTCGTTGGCCGCCATTAATGGGGCCACGCCTGTCTGAGTGAGTGGATGATGAGCGCCAATGAAGAAAGGCTTAGACACCCCTGCGAGTGTATTTTGAAGCCAAGTCTTTTGAGGTTCGTCCAACCCTCCGTTTACAGGTCCTTCGAGGCAAGAGTCCAGCATTATGAAATCTGCGTTAGGTGTCTCGACAATCGAAACCAGCCTGCCTGGGACCAGAGGCGTTTGCGCCCGTCGTTCAGGAAACACGCTGAAGAATGCCTCCCGGCGATCATGGTTGCCAAAACAGGCCGTCCAATGAACCCCCGCTTCTTCGAGCGGTTTGACCAATTCCCTCAGCACGTGGTAGTCATTTGTCTCGCCACGGCCATAGGCAAGGTCGCCGAAAAAGATCACCTGAGCTGGGCGCGGGTCGCAGGCCAGCACGTCACGGATACATCGGGAAAGCCCCTCACGCTGGTGCTTCATGTTAGGGTTCGGCGTGGCATGCGGATCGGCGAACAACGCGATCAGGTTTGGATCCAGAGGAACCGCTATAGCGGTGGGGAAAGCCGCTAACACAGCCAACATCAAGAACCAGCAGAACATCCTAACTACCTTCTTATTCAACATACGAATCCTCTCTCGACCGTTACCACCAAGTTGAGTCCGAACATGCATGATTATCCATCATGATGGCGGCTATACACCGATCAAGTCAACGCTGCTGAAGAAATGCCTGTAAACTTTATGCTTCAAGGCGTTTGAAGGGCCAGCTTCAAAGTGCACAAACGGCGTGCAGGCAACTGAAAGGAGGCTTGGACGCCCGAACCTTCCACTCTGATCGTCCGGCGCACGATTGGCCTGGATTCGTGTGCGCCGGCAACCGCCAACGTCAATTCGTAATCCCCGGGTGCCAACAGGAAAAATTCAGCGCTGAGGTCACGTGACCGGGTGCCGAAGTGAAACAATTCGGCCGCGAATGAAGTGCGGCTGGAATCCTTGACGAGCGCAGCGATATCGCGAGGTGGCGTTCGCCAGCGTACGGCATTCAAGGGAAACACCAGTGGGTTTCCAGGATCTCCCGTGGAGGTGCTATACAGGATTTCTGGCGAGGGCGAAGGCGGAGCAGGCTCCGGAAGATACTTGAGGAAATTCCCCGTGAACGAGATCACGCGGTCGGTCCAGCGCATTTCACTGGTGTAGGCCTCCCAATTGGAGCGGAAGGCTTCGGCATTACGAAGCAATCCGGATTCCAGGGGTGCCAGATCACCAGATAGCCGAAAACGGACGTAACCCGAGGCATCGGCGCGCAGCAAGCCGTCATGTTGCGTGTCTCCAGTTAACATGCGTAGCTTGGCAAGCGCGTCGGCAAGGAATCCGGCCATTTTTTTGGCGCACCAGGACTCTGACCCAGGCTCGCCTTCGGTAGCGTTTTGGTGCTTAAGACGGAGTGCCATCATCGAGCGAATGGGCTCGAGATAGGTTTGCTCTTGGGTCATGTGGTAAGCCAGTAACAAAGTCGAGGTCATCAGGCGGGAGGCTCCCGGCCAATTGTATAGCGCGTCATTATGTCCTGCCGAAAACGGTTCCCACCAGGGCAATCCCGGCTTGGCAATGCCACCATCGGGCCACCGAATGGCTGAAGGCAAGACTCCGGCAGGCTTGCCGTTTTCAGAGCGTGCCGTTGCGTCCACCCAGACCTTGAGCCACTCGCCGAACAACTCGGTCAAAGCTGGATCACCGGTCCGCTGCCAGTAGAGCAGCGCGGGTTGGATGACGGACGGATGATAAACCGTGTCGAAGGCACGGTTTGAATCGGTGTCCACCTTGTCGACGCTGAAGTAAACAGATTGGAACTGGAGCTGTCCACGTTCGTTGCGACTGGTCCAACGATCCCGCATCAAATCCGCCAAACGCAGGGCGCGCCCTCTCCAAACCGGATCCTCGGGTCGGAGATGCATCATGGGTAGGATCGTGTCGGTGGTGTCCTCATTCGAATGTTCGACATCGGTGACGCGAGACGTAAAACCCTGCCGCATGTGCGGTTGCCGAAAAACACCCTCTGACAAACGCTCCTGAGCCGCGTTCACCACGGGATCATCAAAAGCAATCAAGACCGGAATCCACCAGCGCCACATCTCCACGTCGTCGCCCCAACCGCCACCGAATTGGCCATCGGCCAACTGGCGTTCAGAAATCCACCAGTGTATTACGTCAGCAAGCTTCTCCAAACCCTCTCGCTGAAAATTGGCCCAGGCAGGCGCCTGCGGATCTGGGTGGTAGACTTTTGGCCAGGGGATGGGCTCACCCAAATACATTCGGGTGACGCGGTTATCGGGAAAGGCTTGACGGGTTTCTCGCAGCAACCGCCGTGCTTCACCGTAGTATTTCTCGCGCCTTTCCATCACTCGCAGCAGCGGGCCGCTCTGAATAACCTGCCAGATCAACATACGTCCCCGGTAGAAGGCCCAGATTGGACGCAACGGCGAGTCGGCGGAAAGTTCAGGCGGATGGACCGGCCCTTCCGTTGCCGGGCGAACCCGGCTGGTGATAAAACGGCACAGGTAGCCATTTTCCGCCGCGCGGCTCATGTCCACTAACGGACGCGACTTGCCGTTAGCCCAATCGTCTACCACAGGCAGAAGCTTGGCCAGATCCTCACGTAGCGTCGCATCGAGATCTCGTCGCGCCTCCAACTCTCGCAACAAGCGTAACCGTTCCAACTCATCGTGAGTCGTGCCCGCCTTGTGAATGAGGTGGCCGATCGTCGGCTCGTCCGGTGGAGGTCTGAGCGTGTTTCGCCGACCAGCCTCCGCGACCACCCTGAGTTCCTCGGTATCCAGTTGCTCAAAAAGGCGGCGTGAACTCAGGTCAAAGGAACGCCTGGGTTCATTGTCGGGGGCATTGCGCTGCGAGCCGTTGTGCAAACACCACCCCGCCGCGCCACCCGCAGCCGCACCGCGCAGATCAGCCAGGAAGTCCGCCGCAAGAGGTTCCCAAGAGCCATATCCACGACGAAATGGTTCCTGAAAATGAACGGGCACCACCCGCCCCAGCGCTTTAGCCAGGGTCAGGCAAGATCGTGTTTGGGCCTCGGTCTGCGCTGGAGATTCGGGAGACCGTGGCCGATGCGGACTCAAAAAATCACATCCTGCAACAAGCAAAGCGTCACGAATATCACCGTCGCTAAGATCGTGTCCGCCAAAAGACGCCGTCACCAGCAGTTGAGGGTCGAGTCGGCGTGCCAACTCCCGGAGAGTCTTCAATTCGGCGGGGCTCACATATCGGGCATCGCGAACATCGCGTTCGTTGGCGAGGTCAAGATACCAGTTCTGATACGGCTTCAGTGCATGGATCAGTGTTTCCACCGCACGCTGGTGCGCTTTGAAATCGGGCAGTCCGACTCCATCTGCCCGCGGAGAAGAAGCCTCACAACGCGTAAGCGTAACATCCACTACCAGCCCACGACGGTCACATTCGGCCACCAACCGTTGAAGCCTGCCCAGGAAAGGTTCGCGTGGCCCACCACTGCGGTCCACTGCAGAAACATCATGACCATATGCACCCCAAGTCGCCCAGACACGCACCCAATTGAAGCCGTGATGCCGCAAGTCGTCCAAGTCCTGCTGCATGGAGACCAACGATGCGCCCAACGCCCCATAGTAACTTATCCCCAGCAAAAAGGTCGGTTGACCATTCAGAGTGAAGCGAGTTTCCTGGATGCCCAGTAAAGTAGGTGTAGGTCGCGGAGTCGGGGGAGCGCCTGCGTAGGAGAAAGAACATGTGAGCACGAAGAGCAAAATCGTCGTGGCAGCCGCGAAAGGAATCCTCAGTTCGGGTTTCATGCCAGGGCACGATTATTCAAACATATGGATGGACTTGACAAGATAGAAACAAGATGCAATTCGGGCTAAGAGCGTGTACTTTTAGCCGTATGATAGGAAAGATGCAGCTGCGAGCATTGCCGACTTGGTTCACAGGCACCAGGCGCAAGGCTAGCGTGGCTTTTGTCGTCTGCTGGTTCGTCCTGAGACTCGCCCAAGGCGCTTATGCTGATGTCCGCATTAACGAATTCCTGGCGGACAACCAGGATGGCCTACGCACCAAAGCGGGCGAGGCGGCTGACTGGATCGAGTTGTTTAACGACAGTAGTCAAGAAGTTGACCTCGGCGGGTGGTATCTGACCGACAATGCTTCCACGCCGACCGAGTGGCGATTTCCCGATGGCACCACAATCCCAGCCAACGGTTACCTGATCATTTTTGCGGACAGTTCTACTACCTCCATAACAAATGGTGAACTCCACGCGAGCTTCAGCTTGTCGAAAGACGGCGAATACCTCGGCTTGTACCTACCCGACGGGGTCACAGTGGCGAGCGAGTTTGTCCCGAACTTTCCCGGGCAGTTCAGCGATGTCTCGTATGGCCGAGGAAGACCTCGAGAACATGAACTGGTCGGCTCGACGACTGCCAGCCGCTACCGCATTCCGAACAGCACGGGGACTGCCCCCTGGATGGAGTCTTCAGGCTCGTTAGGTTTCACGGGAACGAACGGGACCTTCACCGTTAAGTACTATGAGATGAACACTGCGATCGGAAGCGTGGATGCTGCGGAAAGCATGGTCGCAAATAATAGTTACTGGAATACCGACCGTGCGTACCCCCTGATCGAGCAGCATGATACCATTGACTTTCATGCGAACTCAGGCTCCGGCGTTTTCACCTATAACCGACTCTTTCCAGGGCACACGTTCGCCGGTGAGGATCGCGAACGGTTTGTTCTCGTAATCGAAGGGGCCATTTATGTGCCCTCTGCTGGGATGTGGACTTTTGCCGTAGGGAGCGATGACGGTTTTCGCCTCAACATCGGCGGGCACGGGGTCCAGTTTGTTTCAGAATACACGACCGGACGGGGGTTTGACACAACCCTGGCAACCTTCAATTTCCCGGTGGCGGGAATCTATGACTTGCGCCTCATCTATTATGAGAACGGAGGCGGAGCGAGCGTTGAGTTTTCGGTGGCACAGGATTTTCAATCCAGCTTTTCTGCCGACATATTCCAACTCACTGGCAATCCCGCGGGAGGCATCCTGCACGCAGGCGCGATCGGTTCGCTCGTGGATACGGATGTCTTGGAAAGCATGAAGAACGTAAATGCCCGTTTGGATGCGGAATGGTCGTTCACGCTGGAATCGCAGCCTGCCGCTGAAGACACTTTCACATTGTATGTGCGGTGTGCAGACGGTTTCAGCGCGACGCTCAATGGCACACCTGTTGCTGAGCTAAACGTGCCGGTGCCATTGGTCTGGAACAGTGCGGCAACCAAGACGCGCTCGCTGGAAGAGACGGTCCAATGGCTGGCGTATTCCATTCCCTCATCCCTTTTCAAGTCTGGCAACAATACCTTGGCGATAACTGCACTAAACAATTCCGCTGCCGATCAGGATTTCCTAATCGGACCGCGGCTTGGATGGCACCCGGGACAGAATCTGGCAGCCTATTTTAAGACTCCGACACCTGGAGCTGCCAATGCCGAAAGCTATACCGCGCCCACCCCTATGGTCGCAGCCAGCGAACCGCGCGGGTACAAGACCACTCCGTTCACCGTTTCTCTGAGCTGCCCGGACCCCGGGGCCGAAATCCGCTATACCTATGACGGGAGTGTGCCGACCACGAATTCCGCGATCTACACCGGACCATTCACGGTCTCGGGCACCACCACTCTGCGGGCGGCCGTACCTGATCCCATCACTGTGAGACAAAATGTCACCACCGTGACCTGGCTGTTCCTAGAAGACATCCTCCAGCAAAGCGCCGTACCACCCTCAGGCTGGCCCTCCAGCAGGCAGGTGAACAACCACATTATGGAATATGGAATGCGGCAGGACATTGTGTCCTGGGACGCCGCGCGCCTGCGCCCTGGCATGACAAACTCGATTCCTTCGCTCTCAGTCGTTACGGACCTCGATAACCTGTTTAGTGCACAGAAAGGAATCTATGTCAACCCCGCCAATGACGGCATCGCGTGGGAGCGCCCGGTCTCTGTGGAACTGATCGACCCGGTCAACGGTAACGAAGCCGAATTCCATATTGATGCCGGGTTACGAATACGCGGCGCCTTCAGCCGCTCAGCGGACAATCCCAAGCATTCATTAAGGTTGTTCTTTAGATCTGATTACGGGGCAGGCAAGTTGCGTTTTCCGCTGTTTGACAAAGAGGGCGCTTCAGATTATGACAAGGTGGACCTTCGCACTTCTCAAAACTATTCCTGGGCTTTTGATAGGAGCAGCACGAACGACACTTTTATCCGGGAGACTTTTTCACGCGACTCGCAGCGCGCTATGGGGATGCCGTACACCCGCAGCCGGTATTATCATCTCTACCTGAACGGCCAATACTGGGGTTTGTATCAAACCCAGGAACGAGGTGACGCGGATTATGCGGCAACCTACTTGGGCGGCACAGAGGACGATTGGGACTGCATCAAGACCTCGCAGCCAGGATATACTACAACGGCGAGCGATGGTGATTTCAATGCTTTCTATTCGCTCCACAACCTTACCATAAACCAAGGTTTCAGCGGCATTTACGCTAACAATTATTTTCGTGTTAAAGGTGTCAACCCTGACGGCACACCGAACCCTTCCTACCCCAAATATTTGGACGAGGACAACCTCATCGTGTATATGCTGGTTACTTACTACACCGGCGACCCTGATTCGCCCATATCAATCTGGGGGGGGTTTCCCAATAACATGTATGGCTTGTTCAACCGAAATGTGCCTGATGGGTTTAAGTGGTTGCGTCACGACGCTGAACATTCTTTGGGTGTGCTTAAAGAGTATCCTGTTACCTGCGATACGACCACGGCAGGCAGCGATTTCACGGAACAGGCCATATTCAACCCGGCAACTCTGCACCATCGACTCTGTCAGCACCCCGATTACCGTCGTCGTTTCGCCGACCTTGTACAAAAGCATCTCTATGGAGACGGCGCGTTGACCCCTGAGAACGCTCAACAACGTTTTCGAAGCCGTATGGACGAAATCGACCTGGCTATCATCGGGGAATCCGCCCGCTGGGGCCGGGGCAAAACGCGCGATGCCACATGGCTGCCGGCCTGCAACACGGTTTTGGACACCTACCTGTCGCAGCGCCGAGATATTATTGTCAACCATTTCCGCACACGCGGCTGGTTTCCGCTAATCGATGCTCCTGGCTACTCGGTGATGAATACGGAAGTCACACCAGGCTACCTGCTGCGGATTTCTGGAACCGGCACCTTTTACTATACGACCAACGGCTCCGACCCGCGCCTCCCGAACGGCAGCATCGACCCCACCGCCATTGCAGTCATATCGACTAATGGCGCGATTGGCCCGCGCACACTAATCACCCGTGGAGCCGAATGGCGCTACTTTGATGCCGGTTCCGAGCCGACTGCCTCAGGACAACTGACATGGCGCGACTCTGGGTACCCTGACACCGCCTGGTCGCGAGGGCCCGCCATCATTGGTTTTCCCGGCAGCGCAACGGTTAACCCCGTGGCAACCGTGACGCGCCGTTATGTCAATGGTGTGTCCGGAGCGCAAGTCACGACCACCTACCTGCGCCATGAGTTCACCCTCGAATCGACCAACGACATTCCCAACCTCGTGTTCGAGATTTTACGCGATGACGGCGCCGTGGTTTACCTTAATGGCGTCGAGATCTTGCGCGAGAGCATGAATCCGGGAACTCCCACTTACGGCACATACTCGGCGGATGTTGCTAGCTCACCGGCTCAAAACACCTATTACACAGCCTCCATCAAGGCCGCCCACCTGTTACGGACCGGCAGCAATACGGTGGCTGCGGAAATACATCAGTGTAATGCGACCAGCTCAGACCTGTATTTTGATTTCTCACTCACCGCTCCCGCCGTCGAAACCCGCTTATTGGCGGAGATCACCGTTACCAACGACTTAACCATTAAAGCACGTGCCTTCAACGGCACGGACTGGAGTGCGCTTTCGGAGAATCTCCTCACTGTTCAGCGCCCCCCGGTTGATTATTCCGGGCTGAGGGTATCGGAACTGATGTATGCACCACCTGCACCTGACCCAGGTAGCCCCTACACTGCCGACGACTTTTCCTGGCTGGAGTTGCGTAATACCGACTCGGTTCCACTCGACCTTGAAGCGGTGAGTTTCACTTCCGGCATCACGCATACTTTCGCTTCTTTCGCGCTGGCCCCGGGTGCGCATTTGGTGCTTGCCAAGAACCCGGCGGTTTTTGCCACCCTCCATGCCACCAACAACCTGAATCTCCTGGCCTGGACCAGTGGCAACCTTGCACGCTCAGGAGAAACACTCACGCTCACCTCTCCGGGCGGTAGCAATATTCTGACATTTACCTACTCACGCCTGTGGTACCCGGAGACTTACAATACCGGGCTTTCGATGCTGGCCGTCGATCTAAAGGCTCCCGAACCGCTTTGGAGCACATCTACCAACTGGCGTCCAAGCCAAGTAACCGCCGGCACCCCAGGTCGCATTGAACCGCCTTCCTTCAATAACACCCTTCTGGCAGCCAACAGCCAACTCATCCTGAACACGACAGGACTGGAGGGAACCATCGAGCTTTGGGTTTCTGATAATCTCGAAACTTGGACCCTTTGCGAGGAATCTGCTTGGTCTGAGATGCAGGGAATAATCACTATCGACTTACAGCATCCGTCCCTATCTGCTAGTCCACAAAATTTCTTCCAGATCCGAATGATACCGGACGAACAGTAGGCACTATCTTGGCCGAGAAAGCCGAAACATCTGGCCTGGATGATTACGACTTCCAGCCATCGCCAGAGTCGCGTTTGCCTAATCTTCGGTGGTCACTGTCCACTCACAAGGCAGTATTCGCTGGATGTCATCGTCGTAGCCTTCGAATGGTTTTGGCAACGATTCTGCTAACATGAATTTCGTCATTCGCTCTTTGTCAGGCGTGACAGACAATTTACCCTGCCATGCCCGTGCTCAGTAACCAAGCCCCTGAACCGGAATTGACCAGTCCAGAAACCGAGGTTGCGAAGATGGACGACATGCCAGCAATGGAAGTCGGAAATCCTCGCCCAGGTTTTCACATGCTGACATCGTTCAATCGGGCGGTTATACACGGCAATCGGTGGGGTCTTTTTTTGCAGTAACGGCCAAGTCGCCAAAATGATGACGCGCGACGGGTTAGCGTGGCTTCCGGACGGCCGCAGGCACGGCAGCGTTTCCCAGGCCCGGGCGTTTTGTTAGAGTGCCCTTGACCTGTCAAATCCGAAAAGATAAACCCCTGAGCGTGCAACGATGCCTGATTATTGGATCGGCGCTAGCCGTGTTTTCCCTGACTGGGTTTGGAATTGCTGGAACCGCACCTGCGGAAGCTGCTTTGCCAGAAACCGGCACGACCAGTTCACGACCGATTGTTATCGCGCACCGCGGAGCGAGCGGTTATTTGCCGGAGCACACACTCCCAGCAAAAGCGCTGGCCTATGCGATGGGCGCTGACTATCTGGAGCAAGACGTGGTACTCACGAAAGATGACGTTCCCGTTGTTTTGCATGATACGCAGATTGACACGGTGACCGACGTTGCGAAGCGCTTTCCTGACCGCAAACGCGAAGACGGCCGCTATTATGCGATCGATTTCACCCTCGCCGAACTGAAGCAACTTCAATTCACCGAACGATTCAACCCCCGTACCGGCCAGCAGACCTATCCAACGCGCTTTCCCGCCTGGCAGTCCAGCTTCAGCATTGTCACGCTGGAAGAGGAATTGCAGTTCATTCAGGGGCTCAACAATAGCACCGGACGAAAAGTCGGCATCTATCCCGAAATCAAGTCTCCTTCATGGCACCAGCGACAGGGACACGATGTGAGCCGGATCGTGCTCGACGTGCTCGTCCGTTATGGCTACCGAACCAAGAGCGACCCGGTTTACGTTCAGTGCTTCGACTTTGGCGAGGTAAAACGTATTCGCCAGAACCTCGGCTACCAAGGCCGTTTGATACTGCTTCTGGGCGACAAACTGGGTGCCGACAACACCGATTACGCCTATTTCAAAACCAAGGCTGGCTTGACCGAGGTCGCTAAAGTGGCCGATGGAATTGGCCCTTCTTTATCGCACGTAGTCACAGGCCGTACCAAAGACACCATCACGATCACCGATCTCGTGCGCGACGCCCACGCCCTCAACCTCAGAGTACACCCTTATACCGCGCGAGCCGATGTGCTCCCGGCGTATGCGGTTTCGCTGGAGGAGATGCTCAAAGTCTTCTTCTGTCAGGCGGGAGTGGACGGTATGTTCACGGATCATCCGGACCTGCTCGCCGCTTTTCTCCGCGACCAAAGTCTTCCGGCACAGCCTTGACCCGGCGCTTGCAGGCGCCAGGCAGTATAGATCTTGAAGATTGTAGCCCGCGGCAAATCTACCCTTCACCGGTTCCAAGGCTGAGCGCGGCAGATCGCTTCAAGCCAACCGCAGAAGTAGCCATCAGGCACTGCCTGACGCTAGAAAAACCGGCTTGACAGCCCGGCTCCACTGTCATACTGTCCTATAACAGTAAAATACAATGATCTTTCAGGTCAATCTTCAAGCTGGCAAGCCGGTTTACCTCCAACTGGCCGATCAAATCCGCTACGCCGCGGCGTCCGGCAGATTGCGCCCGGGAGATCCCCTGCCTGCACTGCGCCCGCTATCCGAGGAGTTGCGCATTAACCGAAACACTATTGCCAAGGCCTACGCTGAACTGGAAAGCCAAGGCTTGATTGAAACCATCCAAGGCAAAGGCTTCTTCATCAAGAAGAGCGAATCCCCTTTTAGTGAGAAGGTCCGGGAACAATTGTTGGTGGCTGAAATTGACGAGGCGGTGGTCACTGCCCTTCACCTGGGAGTAAAGCGGGAGATGTTCCTGGGCCTGGTCCACGAACGCTTGGACCACTTTTGCAGAGAGCTGGAAAAGTCCGGTAACTGAACGGAGAAAATCTATGTCGACTGAGAATCCGGTGATCGAACTGAAAGGACTGACACGCCGCTACGGCAAGTTGGAAGCGGTTCATGGTCTGAACCTCACCGTCCAGCCTGGACGATGCTACGGTTTTTTCGGCAGGAATGGCGCCGGCAAGACCACCACCATAAAATGTCTACTGAACTTGCTACAGCCGAACAGTGGTACGGTGAACGTGTTCGGCCTGAATCCGCAAAAACACGAAGTAGAAGTGAAGTCTCGATTGACGTATGTGCCGGACACTGTGGCTTTTTACCCTTGGATGACTGTGGCACAGACGTTGGAGTTTCTGGCATCGTTCCGATCCCACTGGAACCGAGAGTTGGAACAGGATTTGGTAAATCGGTTTCAATTGGACCACACCCAGAAATCGAGCGATCTCTCCAAGGGCCAAAAAACGCAACTGGCACTGATTGGCGCGGTTTGCCCCGAACCTGATCTGCTGGTACTGGACGAACCCACGTCCGGGCTTGATCCTATCGTTCGACGTGAATTCATCCAAACGGTGATCGGGGCGTACCATGCCGGCGACCCGGAGCATCGTACGGTGTTCGTCTCAACGCACCTGATTTCCGAGTTCGAAGGCCTGATTGACGAATTTACTATCATTAATGGAGGACGAGAGATACTGACGCTGCCAACGGAAGCTGCGCGCGAGCGTTTCCAGAAAGTGCGGGTGAGGTTTGCGGAGCCTCCAGTCGGGCTCGAACTCCCAGGCGCGTTGAGCGTGCGACAGGCCGGCCGCGAAGTGGAGGTTTTAGCCAACGGAAACACGCGTGCACTCCTCGATCAACTCAAGACGATGCGAGTCGAAGACCTGGTCTGCGACTCGCTGACCCTGGAGGAGATTTTCGTGGCATCGGACAAACTAGCAAAGGCAAGCACATGAAAGCCCTGGTCACAAAAGAGATCCGGCTACTGCAACCAGCGTTTGCCGGGGCGCTGCTCCTGGCGGTGCTGCCAGTTTGGCTATTCACAGAAGATTACCTTCGCTACACAACTTGCACCGCCACGGTTTATCCCCTCCTTTTCGGAATGGTGATCCTCGCGCTATCGACGTTCGGGCTGGAGTTTGGACACGGGACACTTCCGTTGCTGCTCGTCCAACCCATGCCCCGTCGCCGGATTTGGCGCACGAAAATCATCCCGCTCGCGGCAGCGGTGCTCACAACTTATGCGGCCTGGTTGGGCTCGTGCGTAATCAGAGCAAGAGGACAATACCTAGGCCCGGAGACCATCCTCCTTGGGGGAACGATGGTCCTGGCGGTGGTTGCAGGCGGATTGTGGACAACCTTGCTCCTGCGCCAGGTCACGTCCGCGTTTTGGTTCACGATCTTGTTGCCCGGCGCTATCGCTACCATTTGCGCCGCCTCCGAAGCCTCAGCAACGGTGGCCGGCATAGCCCTGCTCTGCTATTCTGTCGCCAGCTATGTTTTTGCCAGGCAGTACTTCCTCCGGCTAGAGGAGACTGCATGGACCGGCGGCGAGGTGGCGCTCCCGACCTGGCTGGCTGAGACTCTCGGTGGACAGGCTGCTGGCCGCCTCCCGCGTCCACTGGCCGCTTTGTTCATGAAGGAACTTCGCCTCCACCAAGTTGTCGTGGTTGGGATGGCAGGCTTATTTGTTTTGCATCTGGCTGTGGTTTTTTTGCGCAACTCTCCCCTTCTGTCCTCAAGTGGCCCACTCCGGATGCCTCTGGAAGTATTTGGAGGGATATGGCTGATCGTTCCTTTGCTCGTAGGGGGCCTCAGCCTGGCAGAGGAACGCAAACTCGGGACTCACCAAGGGAACTTGTGCTTGCCCTTTTCGCGACCCGTGCAATTTGCCATCAAGCTGCTCGTTGCGCTGCTGATTGGAGGGCTGCTCACCCCGATCCTTTTCTGGGTAGTGGAAGGACTCGGCGGAGTAGCCGGAATGGTTTCCAGGCCACAAAATTTTCGCAGTTCAGATTTCCTTGGAATATGCACAGGTTTTCTCGGCGTCACTCTCGTAGGCTTCTACTCGTCCACACTCAGCAGAAGCGTTGTGCAAGCCATAGCAGTGGCAGTGGCGGTAGCCGGAGCATTCATCTCGTTCGTCACCCTGATGGCCGCAACGGCTGAATACCTGGATGTCTGGCGCTGGCACGGCGGCGCCCTTTTGCTTTACTTCGCCGCACCGATACTGCCGACCATTTTGATTTGGCTCGCCTACCGAAATTTCCGGTCCGTGTCTGAAGGATGGCATCTTTGGCGATGGAATCTACAGGTCCTGGTGATTTTAACTGCAGTCGTCCTGCTGGTCAGCGGCGCGCTTTACAATCGGGCTTGGGAACTACTGGTTCAGCGAGAACCGGACCACGGGCAGCCACAACTTTCAGGTCCGGTTCCTGCCTTTCTTCAAGGATACCATTGGCAGGCCGTCACCGCGCGTCTGCCGGACGGCAGGCTCTGGGTAAACCGGATTAGATACTATCCCGGCAAGGTTTTCCTCAGAATTGGGGGCGGAACCGGGATCCGCGTGGGTGGGCACTGGGTAAACCTAAACCAGCGTCAGGTCATCCACGGGTCCGACTGGATGGATGGATACGCCAATTCTCGTGATCTGGTTGCAATCCGCAGTGACGGAACGCTCTGGGTCATGGCGCGCCCGAACCACCCGCACGATGAAGTCCCGAAAGAGTCATCCAGCAATGAGCCTGCAGGTTTGGTGCAGTTCGGTGACGACTCCGGCTGGCGGAGCGTCGTTGCCGAGTTCCAGAGATCCGTTGTACTGCTCAAGCGTGATGGCACGCTCTGGAGTTGGGGAACCAACTCCTTCAGCGACCGTCAGGTGTGGCCCGGCCTTCGCGCATTTTCGCCACATCGAATGGGCAACGACTCTGACTGGGCACGCATCCTAAGAGGACCAGGTCAAATCTTTGCATGGAAGCAGGACGGGACGGCTTGGTCTCTGAGACCTGCGGCCTACTATGCCAAGAGCCGAGAGACTGAGATCGCACCGGCCAGAATTCTAGTCCGGTTCAGCCAACTCGATGGTCGCGCCTTCCGATCAATCAGCTTCTACCCGCGTTGGGGTGACCACGTCGGGGTCAGAGAGGACGGGACTCTCTGGGCTTGGAGTATCCGGGAAGAAAATCCACCTGCATACGCCGCCAATCCGATCCAGATCGGGAAGGACACCGATTGGACCCAGGTCCAAAATGATGGGTCCCGGTTGGTGGGTCTGAAAGCCGATGGCTCCCTTTGGGAATGGAATCCGGGGGTGCGTTATGTGGAAGAATTCAGTTTCACAGCACACGCGCCGACACAACTGAGCCGGCACACCGATTGGCTGGCGATCGGGCCGGGAACCGGCGGCGTGCTCTGCCTAGCCGCAGACGGTAAGCTGTGGTTGTATTGGGATAGGAACGAACCTTTCGGTTCCGCAGAATACGGGCAACCCATGCTCAGACCACCGAGAAGGCCTACGCTCCTCGGCAATGTCCTGGAACGGTGATTGCGGGGAACGGGCACAGACTCACCGGCCGGTTCGCTTTGCTACCAACGGGGCGGTGACAGGTCCGTGGGCGGTGCAAGTATTGAGCCCGAACGCAACCGCCGAAATGTTGATTTTGCAGTGGACGCTGCCGCTTGGGCGAATAAGCTTTAGCGCATTCCACGTTATGAAACCATATTTCGCGGCGACGCAGTTTGTTTCACTGAACACCAGGCGCACCCTAGCCCTGTTGTGTGCTCTCGCATTGTCGATAGGTGCTACGGGCTGCTCTAAAGCAGACAACTCATCCCTCCCGGCCAAGACTAACGATTCCAAGCCTGCGCCGCAAACAACCACCGCGCTGGATCGTTACGTGGCCGCTCCCGACACGAATTACAGCTATCGCCTGGTCCAGACAGTTCCAGGGCAGGGCCAAACAACATACATTCTGGAAATGACCTCGCAGGCGTGGCTCACCACCGCCGAAGTAGATCGACCGATCTGGAAGCATTGGATGGTGATCGTGAAACCAGAGGTGATCGAGAGTCCCAAGTCACTCCTCTTTATCGGGGGTGGAAGTAACAAAAACGATCCGCCGAAAGGTGCTGACCAAAACCTGGTTCAAATTGCGATCGCAACCAAATCGATTGTCACCGAACTCAAGCAGATTCCCAATCAACCTCTGGTGTTTGCCGGCGAGACTGAAAAACGCGTCGAAGACTCATTGATCGCCTACACTTGGGACAAGTATCTCCGGACCGGGGACGAGAAGTGGCCTGCCCGATTGCCCATGACCAAGGCTGCCGTGCGAGCGATGGACACGGTCTCAGCCTTCTGTGCCAGCTCAGAAGGAGGGAACAGGAAAGTGGATGGTTTTGTGGTGTCAGGAGGATCCAAGCGAGGCTGGACAACCTGGACCACCGCAGCCGTGGACAAGCGCGTCGTTGCCATTATGCCGGTAGTAATTGATGTTTTGAACATCGTCCCATCGATGATGCACCATTATGGCGCCTATGGTTTTTGGGCCCCCGCGATTGGCGATTATGAGGCGTTTAAGATCATGGATTGGAACGGCACCCCGGAGTATGCCGCCTTGATGAAGATCGTTGAGCCTTACGAATACCGCGATCGCTTGACGATGCCCAAGTTCATTATTAACGCTTCCGGCGACCAATTCTTCCTGCCAGACTCGTCGCAATTCTATTTCAATGACCTGCCAGGCGTAAAATACCTGCGCTACGTGCCGAACGCGGATCATTCCCTGAGAGGCTCAGATGCCTACCAGACTTTGCTCGCCGCTTATTATACCGTGATTTACAGCAAGCCCTTACCGCAGTTTTCATGGACCCTGGAGCCGGACGGGTCCATGCGAGTGACAGCCAAAGACAAACCCGTTCAAGTAAAACAATGGCAGGCGACTAACCCAGCGGCTCGGGACTTCCGGCTCGATACGCTAGGGGCAAAATGGCAAAGTACGCTCTTGCAGGATCAGGGTGACGGTGTTTACGTCGGCCGAGTGTCGGAACCAGCTAGCGGGTGGACCGCGTTCTTCGTGGAATTGACTTTCCCGAGCGGTATCTCCCAGGCACCTATGAAATTCACAACCCAAGTGCGTGTAGTACCTGATACCCTGCCCTACAAATTCGAGCCCAAGGGTAGGCCCAAATAGGTCAACAGGCGTCAGCCGCAATAACAGCAACGTGTGCCAGGAGGGGCCCCCCCGCAAGGCTATGGAATGCATATCCTGGTGAATTGGGGACCATCGCCTTGATGATGACTCACGCAATCCTGTTCAGCCCGTAGGTCCGCGCCTGCCAAGAAACTGCTCGGCTTTTCTCCGTGTGGCAGCACGCGGGTTCTTTAGTTGCCTGCGCACCAAACCGCATGACCGAGGCTTGGTTGTGCAGCAAGGCAGAATTATGCATCGCCCTGCGAGCGAGGAGCGGTGGATCCTTGGTCAGCGGATTAATTCGTGCGCGTGGGGCAGTCATACAACTGATCGATTTTAGGCACCACGCGACGAATTTGCGTAGCCTAACGGGACGACAAGTACCGCACATTCTGCTCGGCGCACGACTCTTTCCGCCACACTGCCAAAAAGCCTTTTACCCACACCTCCGTGACCGTGTCGGCCCAAGACGATCACATCGATCCTGGCGGAATTCGCAAATTCGAGAATGGCGGCTGATTCAGAACCGATGCGGAACTCGACCTTTAGTTCAAGACCCGTGGGCACACGAGAAAGGTAGGCCGAGGCCACTTTGGCATCGATAGCCCTTTTCGCATCCGCATCGACATTTTCCACCTCCGCAAGGTAGGACCTCCAGAACTGCGCATCTGGTTCGTGAATGACGTGCAATAGGTAAAGTGTGGAGTTTGGACGCCGAATGGCCGCATCGAGTGCAAAATCGAAGGCGGCGTCGGCACTCTCGGAGAAGTCAGTGCAAAAGAGAATTCGCTTGAAGCGCGACTCGGGCAAAAGGATGGGAGCGTTCATTGTGAATCTCCGTCATTTTATCAAGCTAGGTAGAAAAGTGGCTATTTGCGGAAAGAGTATTAGCAGGAACGCTGCGAAGACCAAGGCCCAAAGAAAAGGCAGGCTACCACGAAAAATCTTCTCGAGAGGTACGTCACGGGCCATCCCGCTTACGACATAAACACAAACGCCAACTGGAGGAGTGATCACCCCCATCATGGTCGCCACAACAATCATAACGCCAAACCAGATGATGTCATAACCCAACGCTACCACCACAGGGTAAAAAATGGGGATTGTAAGTATATCAAGAGCGAGCGCGTCAAGGAAGCAGCCTCCAACCAAGTAGAAAAGAATGATTGCGGTAATAATGCACCAACCCGGCAGGGGCAACCCGGATAGCCAAGAGGCCAAATGCGATGGGATTTGTGTGATGGCCAAAAACCTCCCAAATATAATGGCGCCAGCGACAATCACCATGACCATGCATGCTGTGCGAATGGACTCGTTGAGACACTTCAACAGTTTCTCCCATGTTAGTTCGCGCTTTAGGAGAGCAATCGTGAGAGATCCGCCCGCCCCGATGGCTGCGCCTTCCGTCGCCGTGAACACCCCCTTAAACATGCCACCTATGACCAATACGAAGAGCGCAAGCGTCTCCCAAACACCTTTTAACGCAACAAACTTGGCACTCCATGAGGATGCCGGGCCAGTTGGACCGAGCTGAGGGTCGCGCTTGCACTGGACGAAGATTACCACACAGAACAAAAGGGCGATCATTATTCCGGGCACCACCCCGGCGATAAACAGCTTGCCAATAGACTGTTCGGTCAGGATGGCATACACAATGAACACGATACTGGGTGGAATCAACATTCCGATACCCCCCCCCGCGGCAATACACCCTGTCGCAAGCTGCATATCGTACTTGTACCGTCGCATCTCAGGCAGCGCCACCGACGCGATCGTGGCGGACGTTGCCGGACCTGAACCACAGATCGCCCCGAATGCCGCGCAGGCACCGACCGTAGACATCGCCAGGCCACCGGGTAATCGACCGAGCCAGCGGTAAGCGGCGTCAAACAACCCGCGACTGATGCCGGTGTGAAATGAGATCTGCCCCATCAAAATGAATAGGGGAATGGTCGTAAGGTTGTAGTCCGAGAAGGTGCTATATAGTTCGATTGTGGCCATGCTGAGCGCGGCCTGGGGAGAGACCATTATGGCAAAGCCGACAAGCCCCACCGCGGCCATGGCAAAACCCACTGGCATTGATCCGGCCAGCAGCAGGAACAAAAGAGCAAACCCGATCAAGGCGCCTTCGGTGGGTGTCATGGCTTGATCATGGGCTTCCCTGGGTGCGTCAGGTGATATAGTTTGATAAGGACCACCAACCCACAAGATATGGCCAAAACATAAGCTACCCAGAAAACTGGAAGCTGCAGAGTCATGCTGACTTCCCCTTTCTCACGCAGGGAATTCCCATAGTCAATGCAACCCCACGCCAGCAGCGCGAAAAGCACCATACCAGCAATTCGCATTAATCCGTCGGCCAAGACGCGCCCCCGCCGCCCGAGCTTGTGGAAAAAGAATTCGATGGCCACGTGCCCCTTGATTGAGGTGGTGTAGGGCAACGCGGCTGCCACAGTCATTGCAGCAGCTATCTTGACGAGGTCGTAAGCACCCGTGAGAGAAAGGTGGAAGAGGCGCAAGACGACATCCGCCCCTGTAATTACAACCATCAGAATGAGGCCTGTCCCAGCCACATAAGCAAGGGATTTGACCAAACTTCGGAGGAGCTTGTGATACAATTCGATCATTCCACGGGGTGAGACCACCGTCTGCGTCATGGGGTTGAACTTCCCTTGGCTATCTCCGCCTCGACATCCGCCAGGAGTTCTGCGCCGGGTAGGTTCTTAGAGCGGCACTGTTGGACGTAATTCTCCAGGATAGGTTTGACTGCAGATTTCCATTGAGCTTGCTCGCTTTCAGACAACTCGATGAACTGACGGTTAAGCCCTCTGACGAATTCGCGTCCCTCGCGATCGGCGCGATCCCAAGCCTCTCCGTGTTTTCCTATCCACTCTCTGCTTACTTCCTCGAACACGGTCTGTATCTCACTTGGCAGCCTGTCCCACTTCTCTTTATTCATTATGACAAACATCGCTGTGGTGTATCCGATAGCGGAGGAATCGATCACGTAATCGATCGTTTCACCCTGTTTCCATCCCTTGAGCGTTTCGATGGGGCAGAGAGTCGCTTCGACGACGCCTTTGGAAAGTGCTTCATAGGTTTCCGGCTGACTCATAGCGATCGAGGTGCCGCCAAGCGACTCAACAATCTTCGCCGAAAGCCCGGTGGCACGGACTTTCAGGTTTTTCATATCAGCCAGCGTCTTGACGGGCCGCTTGCTCGCGAGGATGCCTGGGCCATGGGCGTGAACATAGAGAACCTTCACATCCTGCAACTCCGCCGGCCTGTACTTCTGAACCACAATATTGGCAACACGGGTTGCAGTGAGACCATCCGGATACCCTACTGGCAAATCCAACCCCTCCAGCAGCGGAAACCGGCCTCGGGTATACGCAAAACAACTCATGCCGAGATCGGAGATACCTTTGGCAACGCCTTCGAAGCACTGCTCGGCCTTGGTCAACGAGCCAGCCGGAAACATCGATATATCAACACGTCCTGCCGTACGTTTCTTGATCTCGCTGGCCCATTCTGTAGCCGCAACGCACTGCACGTGGGTCGGGGGGAAGAAGATGCTGTAGGTGAGTTTGATAACCTGCGAAGACTCCTTCCCTTCTTCAACTCCCCCTGGCTTGCAGGAGCTAAGGTACAAACCGGCGAGGACTGTCATGCACGCTCTGAATGTCCAATGGTTTAGTCTCATATAATTGTGGTCCCAGGCGTAGTGGTTTTAAGCAAGCAATATGGTTTCCACCTCCCAGAATGTCTCAACCACCCGATCTCTTCAAGTTCATCTTAAACACAAAAGACGCCCTAGAAATCCACCTTTTGGTCGGTCTTACATCATCCCAGGTCAAGGCCAGGCCGTGCTCCCTGACTCAGGCTGGTCAATAAGATCAGTCCCAAAATGGGTTTTGCGATCCCAAATGCCTGAAGTTATCAGCGAAACAGACGCTGCCAGAAACCTTGCCGGGGTTCGTATCGCGCAGCAGCGCGGGTGCGAAATTCACTGAGGAGTTTTTGGCGAGCGGAGACTCCGAAAACCAAGTCCACGCCAATGCCGATTAAGAACCACATGAGCACAAGAAACTGCCAGGAAGGTTCCCTCCGCGAATCCATGCTGGCCAGCGCCACCAGTAACAGCACAAGAAAAAACACGATCCAAGGCAGAATCAGAACCCTGAACACGGTATTACGGGCCGCCCGAGTATAGCTCGAAGCAGTCAAGGCCTGCCACATCCCCACCCAGTAACACGCTACCAAATCGGCCGGCAGCAGGACTAATGACCCGAGCCAAATCATTCCCCAAAACAAGCGCTCATCAGACGGCCGGATGCTGTTTAACCCGGCCGCCATCAGCATCATCTCTACCAGCATCACCAAGACAAACGGCCCCAAGAATTGCCGCTGCAATGCCAAACGTTGCCCGTCCAGGATTTGGCGGATTCCGAGAGGTGTAGAGAGCAACAACTCCAGCGTTCCCTGCTGGCGCTCGTCCGCCAACTGCCTCGATGCTTCAGATGCCACCCACCCCTTCAAGAGCATGTTCAAGATGACACCTGTAGTAACGTAAATACCTTCATTAAGCCAATCTCGCTCAAATTTCAGTAGACCCCAAAACCATCCAACTCCCAGCATGCCAAGCACCGCCCATGCCATGGCAGGCTTGAATCGTACACGCGCCGCCAGCCAAAAGAAGGCGTTTTGCTCGAGCAACTCTCGGCGAAAGGCCGCGCGAACCTCAGGTTTGCCCAACCGCAAGAATTCCCACTTCCTCCGCCAGCTGGGTCGCCCGTGATCTCGAGCCCGGTCTTGCCAAGAGTAGGGTACCACCAGGGCGGCAAGCGCAAGAGCGCCCCAGGCAATCAGGTGAACGACCATCATCGACAACCAGAATTCACCACTCCGTGGCCCAAATGGATTGAAAACCTGGAAATAACTGTAACCAATGCTCGGCCAGAACAGCGCCTTTACCAGAGCCTGAGGCCCGCCCTTGAAAGCGACCCAGCCTCCGAGGGCCGGCAGCAGCGCGGTGAAAATTAATATTACCAAGAACGTCATTCCCATGGACCGTCGCCCATCTTGCGTCATCGAGGATACAAGCATACCAACACACAAAGAGAAGAACAACGCGTTCAAAGCCACGAGTGCCATACGCCAAAACTGGTCCACCGTCACCCCTCCCATCAACAACGGAATCGCCAGCACTGGCACCGCGGCAATAGCCGTGTAGACGGCGTCCATGGAACTCGACACCATTTTGCCCAAAACCACATCGTACCCGCGAAGATCAGTGAGAAATAACAACCCCAGGGTCCCATCGCGCTTCTCCTGGCTCAGGCAGTCCGCTGTCGTCCGAACACCCGCAAGCAGGCAGTAAAGCACGGTAACTGCCGTGGTCGCCGTGAAAACAACCATCCCCAACTGGCGAGGCGCCTCACGTTGCATCATCAGGAAGACCCAGGCGGAAACGCCAACAATCACCCCACCCGCACCCGACCTGATCCAATAGGTGCTGCTACGTCGCGCTGCCACGCGCAACTCGCGTTGAACAACAGGTAGAAAAGTCATGCAGCAGTGGCAGCTTTGGAAACAACCGCTATAGTCCGCGACCACCACCAAAAGAAACCACCGCCATACGCCTCCATTCTGAAGTAAATCGGAGGCTTTGGTAACTCGCTTCTCACTGGGTCTCCCCCCGGGTCACTTGCATGAACACCTCTTCGAGTCCAATCTCATCCTCCCGCATTTCCAGCAACCGCACGCCGTTCTTGACGAGAACTTCAGCCACAAGGCTGTGATCAGTTTCCTGGCTGGCCAGCGTTACCTTTATTTCACCATCCACCGCAACCACTGCGGATACTTCAGGACGGACTCGAAGCAAAGCGATAGCCTCCGCCTGGTCGGTGCCGACTCTAACCCAAATCACCCGCCCGCTGCCCACCTGCTCGCGAACACCCTGAACTGGCCCGCTGTAGATCAACTTTCCGCGCTCAATGATGGCCACACGGTTGCACAGAGTCTGGAGCTCACTAAGAATGTGGGAAGAAATGATGATGGTCTTCCGGAGTCGTTGTAGTTCCTGGAGCACGGCCATCATCTCGATCCGTGCCCGAGGATCCAGCCCGCTGGCTGGTTCGTCCAGCAACAGTACTTGGGGATCGTGAATCAGGACCCTGGCCAAGCCCAGGCGTTGTTGCATCCCCCTGCTCAGTGCCCCGATCAACGCACCCCGCTTTTCCGTCAAGCCGACCAACTCCAGCACATCTGCAACCGTCTTCTCCCGTTGGGCTACGGGTATTTTGTAGCACGCACCGAAGAAATCGAGGTACTCCGTCACCTCCATGTCCTTGTAAACTCCAAAAAAATCGGGCATGTAACCAATGATGTGCCGCACCTTGTCCGCTTCCTTGACCACGTCGTACCCCATGACACAAGCAGTGCCGCCTGAGGGTGCCAGGAAGGTCGCAAGAATGCGTAAGGTGGTTGTCTTCCCCGCGCCATTTGAACCTATAAAGCCAAAGAGATCCCCTTGATCAACGGTCAAATCGATCTGGTCCAGGGCAGCCAGCGTCCCATAGTTCCGGGAAAGCCCACTGGTTTGAACTGCCGGTATTGGTGAGGCGGGATCGCTCAAGCTCATGGTAAAGGAGTGGCTACTCGCAAAAGTGTGAATTGCTGGGTGCGTCTTGGAGTAAACTGGCGCATAGGCTTTGCTGGCGAGAAACCTTCGGCCCAGGCAAGAAGCACGGCCTGCCCCTGCTCGAGTATTGGGGACAGCTCCAAACCCGGTGGCATAACGAATGAGCTTTGATAGGCGTGCGTGGGCGCTGCATGGGAGATAAAACTCAACGAGATCGCCGATCCTTGCCGATCCTCCAACCAACCCGTCCGAGCCTGGCCAAAGGCATATTGTCGGGACTGAACGGCCTGCTGAAAGCTGGAACTGTGTTTCCAAACGAACTCGCGCAGCAAAGTCCCCTGCCCCGGGCTAACGCTAAAGCTCGCGGTGCCCTGCGCAGGCACCGGGCCCAGCGACACCAAGCGGTCCTGGTAGACAAAATGCACATTGGTGAAAACGGAAGCTGTACGGTTCTGGACGCTGACTCTCCAGTCGGAACCCCTCTGCGTGACCGAAACACTGACCGGCGTCGCAGCACTTTCACACCAATCGCTCACCAGCAACCGGCTGGTCCAAACCGGCACAAAAACCTCGGCCTTAAATCGGCTACCCGACATTGTTACCCGGCTTTCATCATCATTCTGTCCCGTGCCCCACATGCCGGCAAACTCGCTCCGCAACATGGAAGTGTCCTGTTGGCCTTCCAGCTTGTATCTTTGGTTCGAAGGAGAATACACGGAGATATAACTACGTCCGCGCAAGAAACTACTCTGTCCTTTTGCCTTTGGCATAACATCCACCAAGTGCAATTCGTTCCATTCCGACTCTCCAGCACGGAGTTTGTAACCGATCAGGTAGATCACAAACGAAAACAGTACCACGTAACAGGGAAACGTGACCCAGGTAAGCATGGGGCGTCCGATCCGTTTCAGCCAGTAATGATCCACAGGTCCGATCACCAACAGATAAACTAGCAACAGCATCAAGAGCCAGCCGATCGGAAGCTTATGCACCTGCCGGCTGTCAAGCATGGCCCCAAAAACTCCATCACTACTCCAGCCGCCAGCTTGGGTAAAATCGGATGAAGCATACAAATTCGCCGGAACACCCGCCATTCGCGCCCAAAACACCGGCAAGTGTTTCCAAGAACGTACCGGTTCACGCTCCGGACTGAAGAGCAGCACCGTTATTTGCCCACGTCCCCTCGGTGCTCTGACTATTAAGGGACTGCTGTCAGAACCTGCTACCACGTAACCATCTCGGACCTGACTATTGATGACCTGCATCGGCTCCGCCTCGAATGCCATCTCAGCAGGAAGGGTCGAAAACGGATTCTGCAGCGGGGGCACGACGCTGCCGGACACACTGGTCTGACGCCCAAACCGTAATCTGGGATTCACCGGCCAGTCAAGCTGAGTGATCCATTGATGCAGATCTGAATGATTCGTAAGACTCCGCATCTCATTGAGGTCACACGGGAAAATGGCTTTGAGCCAGGGCACGCCGCCAATGTCCGAAGGTTGCTCGATGCCAACGATTAGGTTGCCACCGGAGTAGAGCCAGCTCAGCAAGGCTTCCACCTGTGCCACAGAAAGGTCCACAACCCGCTCCGAGTTCAAGTAAAGGGCATTCATCCGCTCTAGAACCAAGGGGTTATCCGGGAACAAACCCGGCAGCAGCCGTGCGGTCGCGGGCTGCAGTTCCTGTTGCTGCGGCAACACCGCGCGAAGTTGCGGTGCACCGCTGGGCGTTCTGGGAATCGCGCCAAGCAAAGGAACCTCCGCAGCAATCTGTTTGCGCGGCTGCAACCGGGACTGTTCGGCACGTAGCTTTCCGCGGTCATCGAACAAACGCGCATCCCAGGTAGTAAAACCCCGTGCCGAGGCAAATACCGGCACCACTAACCGCTTAAGGGTACCGGTGGGTAATTCGACTTGAACCTCTCGAGCCGTTCCCCGGCCGAGGTTGCCCGAGGTAATTTCGATTGTTCCATTAAACGCGGGACCATCGTTCTTGACCTCGAACACGAGCGGGAACCAGCAGGCTTCCGGTATAACCCCGTCAAATCCGAGGAAAGCATCGAATTGCAAAGCGGCGCCCACCCGGGAGGACCCCATCGAGCCGGCTAACACCAATACAACCAACCAAGCACGGGAGTGCCACCCAGCAAAACGCAGGAAACGTGATTTGAGCAGCCACCTGTCACTGCAACCCGGCTTGGTGCCGATGTAGTTCATTCGTATCGGATTGCTACTGTATAGAATAGACCGGTCCGGATTCGCAACGCTCAATTTGAGCGCCTTTTGCATTGCCCACTTTCGACTTCACTTTGGCCCCTGTACCCCTACCTTGTTGACCGTGACCGCAGAAACGTTCAGAAAAGAGATCAACGAAGCGCTCAGGCAATATGAGCGTTACATCGTCTGCCTTGATAAAACTCCGGACGAATTTGAGACTTCGCTGGTCTCACTTCTGAGCAAGGCGATCAAGGCTTACGAAAACCGTGGACCAAACCTCCGCCACGGAATCGCTTTAGACAAGCACATTACGGTCATTTTGAGCCAGGCCGACTCACCTCGTCCACTCTGCGGCATTTATTTCAACCTGCATACCCCTTACCAAAAACAGGTGGCAGCCAAGAGCACTAAAGCTGCGCGAGCGCCCATAGGTGACAACGAAGACGCCTAAAACAGGGAGCCGACCGAGACTATTAGCGCCCCTTGGCTTGGTCCCCCATCTCAGCCTGCCCCATAACAAGGTCAGCCACAACATAGTCGTCAAGTTGACGGGCGGTAACCCGAACCTCCCCCATCTTCACCCCCCTGCGGTAGAGATCGAGCAAGGCGTCAGGTCGGGGGATTTGGCCTGGCGGAAAGTTAAGTATGACGAACCCACCGGGGCCATGAACTTTGACCACAGTGCCCACGATCGTCTCTTGAGAAATCACCTTTGGTTTTCTGTCGCTCTCCGCAACATGGACTTGTGCCCAACCGGATGTATCGATAGGAGCAAACCGATCAGGTTCCGGTCCACGGGCACAACCTGCTGACCAGAGCAGCAAAATGGCAACGAACATGACCATCACCAGACGCATCCATGGAGTAAGGGTTCCAAGCCGGTAGAAGTCAACCCTCATTATTAGCGATCGCGTCCAACTCCTCCCACCGAGCATAAAGAGCCGCCATAGTCGATTTTGCCTGTGCCAGACTTTTTAGCAGTTCCTCGGTTTCGGCCCCGTGTTGTCGGTGAAAATCACTTGCGGCAAAGAGACTCTCAATACGGCTAACCTCGATCTCGCACTCCAGAATCCGGGGTTCGATCATCTCCAGTTCTCTTGCCTCCTTGAAGGTCAACTTCCTTGGTCGGGTACTCCTGACCACTACCGCCCGAGCAGCTTGTTTGGCCTCCGATGGACGCCCCATGAGAGCCGAAGCTGCCGCCCGCTGTTTTTTCTCCAGGTAATAGTCATAATCCCCCAGGCTGTGCACAATGCGTTTATCGCCTTCGAATGCAAGGATGTCGGTGCACACACGATTCAGAAAATAGCGATCGTGACTGACAACCAGAACGACACCGGGAAACGCGATGAGCGCCTCTTCAAGCACGCGTAAAGTAGGCAGGTCAAGGTCGTTCGTAGGCTCGTCAAGCATGAGGAAATTACCCCCGTTCTTGAGTATCCGGGCCAGTAGCAAGCGGCTGCGCTCTCCCCCAGAAAGGTGCTTCACTTGTGTGCTGATGCGATCGTCAGTGAATAGAAATCTCTTAAGGTACGCTCGAAGCGATAGTCTGGACTCACCGAAAATCACAAATTCAGAACCATCGCTCACCTCCTCCAAAACGGTGCGCTCCTCGCGGAGTTGCAGGCGTGCCTGATCGACGTAATTGAAGAGTATCAGTTGGCCTGTTTTGACCGTTCCTTTAGTAGGCGCGATCTGGCCAAGGATGACTTTGAGCAGGGTTGTCTTGCCCAGCCCATTGCGTCCGACCACACCAATCCGGCGGCCATTCTCGAAGGTGAAATTAAAATCTTCAAAGAGCGTTCGTCCTCCTAAAGAGACCCCTAGCCCAGCCAACTCAACAACACGGTTACCCAATTGCGGTGGCGGTGGAATGCATAACTCGATAGGTTCTTCTACGACTGGGCCCTCCTGGGCGGCAACGTCGTAATAACGGTCGAACCGGTGTTTCAATTTCGTGCGCCGGGCACTTGGGCCGGTGCGAACCCAGGCCAATTCACGCTTGAGAAACATCTGCCGCTTGTGCTCAATAACCGCATCAGCGGCCTGACGCTCAGCCTTTGCGAGAAGGTAATCCGTATAGTTTCCCTCGTGCCAAAAGAACCGACCTTCTGCGAGTTCGACGATCTGCCTCGCTATTCGATCAAGGAAGTAACGGTCGTGCGTAACCACTAGGAACGCTCCCTGGAATTTCTCCAAGAAATCAGCCACCCAGTCGATAGATTCGGGATCCAGATGGTTGGTTGGCTCGTCGAGCAACAACAGATCAGGCTGTGAAATGATCGTCCGGCACATGGCTACCCGACGTAATTCACCACCAGAGAGGGAGCCGATGTCCCTCGAGGATTCAGGGCAATTAAGGTGCGACATGGCAGTCGCAATGCGATGGTCGAGTGTCCAACCTCCAAATCGAACGATCCGCTCTTCCAATTCGGCATGACGCCTCGAATCGGCAGGAAGGGATTCGAATTCGGAAATGAGGTCGAGCACATACGAGGCGCCCTGCTGGATGTTTTCCAGAACATTCTTTTTCGGGTCGAGGGCAAAATCCTGCGCCAGGTAACTAACAACCAGGTCCCGACGTCGAGTAACGCTTCCGCCGTCCGGCGACTGAAGATCCGCAAGCACACGCAGGAACGTTGTCTTACCGCATCCGTTGCGACCGACTAGCCCCACCCGGTCGGCTTCTTCGATTACGAGCGTCGCTTTATCCAGGATAACCTGCTCGTGGTAGCGCACCACCACGTCGGTGGCGTTGATCACGGTAGACATCAGGGCTGAGTGAGATTCGGATTTAGAAGTTTCTGACGCTCGCTGACCCAACGGGCCACGGCATAATATATGGCCCGAACGTCAGGATCAGTCGAGCGGGCCATCTGCAAGAGCGCACCTCCCCCCTCATAGTACGCAACAGAAGCGTTGGTCTTTACACCATCCCGGGCAAAAGCGTCCAGGTATGCATGAAGGCGCGGACGGAAGTTTTGCGGCTGTGAAATCGCACGTGCATCGGCCTCGAATTCCAAACCCAGGCCGTGAGTCCGAGCAAATTTGGTGGCAATCCCAAGCCGCTCGTCTGGCACCTTGTCCGGATGGAAGAAGTGGTTAGGCTGCTGCCAAGCATAATCGAAACCTAATTCACGCCAGCGAGCCGCGCCATCAGCGTTCCAATACGGAATCCAGTAGAATCGCAACTCACGCTGGTGCATCGCCTTGGCAATGGACGGGAGAATATCTTGTGCATGAGTGGCTTGTTCTGCTACCCAATAAAAACCTGCTAGCCGGAGGTGTTTAAGCTTTGCGTTGCGCCACAACTCCAGGCCTTGGTCCATATGCCATTTGCAGGCGGTAACCCGGTCAGAAGATAACTGGAAGTCGAGCTTCTTACCCGCAACGATACCCCAGTTGGTCTGCCCGCGTATCGGTTCAGGCAGGGTGAGCACGACTTGGCGTGGCACAGGCGGTTTTCCGAGCCGCGCTATGGCTTGGCCAACCGCATCGTCCAATGCGCCGAGAGCGTTG
The DNA here is from genome assembly GCA_002428665.1 of Verrucomicrobia subdivision 3 bacterium UBA6082. Lineage (GTDB taxonomy): Bacteria > Verrucomicrobiota > Verrucomicrobiia > Limisphaerales > UBA8199 > UBA6082. The sequence goes on along the minus strand of DIXK01000067.1, from coordinate 281,879 downwards.
GTGGTTGAGAAGTTCCGCTCGAGGAGCCATTGCCACTCCAGTTGACGCGCCGGATTATGCGTGTATCCCGCTGCGTATTCGCGGCCCCGACCATCGCTGAACTCGATGAATAGAAAACCGTCAAACAGCCACTCTTCTTGCCGTGTAACGGGGTTAGTCCAGGTGACATAAGAGCTCAACTGTTCTCCAGTCCAGGCGAGTCGTTTTTCGCCGCCTTGGTAAATTAGGGCAAGGTCCGTAATGTGGCCGGCCTGGTTCGACGACAGAGGCAGATACGAGGAGTTTGTTGCGATCGCGATGGAATGGACCATGGCCACCATCACGTAGACGACGATTAAGGTTTTTTGCAGCTGCAGCATAAACACTCTCTGGCGAAACTCAGGGATTTGCATTGATTATAAAACAGTAACGAGGCTGCCTTTAGGATCGAACGTTATACCGGGCCCCGGTAAATACAACGTGCCGTGCAAGTTTCCGCAACCACTATTTCCTTCAGGCCAGGTAGCACAGGCGCAAGTTTTTGCCAGATCCACGCGGCAATGTTTTCGCTGGTGGGGTTCTCCAGTCCTGGAACTTCGTTCAAATAATAGTGATCCAGTTGACTGAATACTGGATTGAAAGCTTTGCTGATGTCGGCATAGTCCATGACCCATCCAAGCCCAGGATCGCACTCACCCTCAACGGCCACCTCCACTCGAAAGCTGTGGCCGTGAAGGCGTCGGCATTTGTGGGCTGCCGGAAGGTGAGGCAACAGGTGCGCTGATTCAAACTGAAATGTTTTTCGCAATTCCATCTTCATAAACACTCATTGTGTTCGGCTCATCAGGGTAGTTCACAGTCCGTCCAGGTAACAAGCTCAGCAAGTGGCCCTCGACCGTCGTGCCGCCAAGTCAGTGGTGGCTGCTGCATGCGTCCCATGGGGCAAATACGGGTCGCCCCCCATCGCCCCAGGATGCCAGCCAACTCCTGAAAACGGCTTTCGGCCACTGCAAGACCGATTGTTGAAACCCTATCCCTTATTGAATCCGCAGCCGCCAACATTGCCGCGACGTCGGGTACGGGCTTTACGTAGACAAAACGATTCAAACAAGAGACCTGGAACCGCGGGTCTGACTCATAAACCACCGTCCAGGCTGAGGAGTTCTGGCTGCACCAGAGTCGAGTTTCGGTGGAATTGGCGGCCCGGATCTCATAAACTGAGCGCCGCGAGGCAATTGCCGCGGCCTCGGAAATGGGAAGTCCTCCACGCGGTTGGACCGCTTCAATGACCTCCAATTCGTTTGCGAGCAGTTCAGCAAAGGCTTCGGCACTGCATCCTCCGTCTTGTTGCACGTAAATGACGTGCGGCGACAGGCACCCCAATTGGTCCCATGCCGCCACATCCGCTGCGACGCGAGCGATGACAATGCGTTTATTCGACCCGGCCAGAAACTCTCCACTCACATAACCAAAACTAAGCCGATGGCCATGACTGACAAAACGAACCCTCGAAGGCAACCGCTGCCGAATATTCTCCAGAGTCTCATCCGAACCGGTGGCTGTGACACAGTCGGCCTCATCGAACAATTCCTCCTCCAAGGTAGTTGTGCCACCAGGCCACTCGGCAACCTCAAGACAAGCCCCAAGCTTGGGATCTGCCTCATGCAATGAGTGAGCAAACAGCCTAGTGAAGAGGGACATGCCGGAAGCACATTTGACGAACTGCGCGGAGCGCACGAGAACTCCCAGCACAATACTCATCCAGGCAGGGTTAGGCAAATTTCCGGCCGTAATATGGACCAGCAGTGCGGGCGAGACAGCAATCGCCGCCCGTCCGGTTTGTCGTTCCGCGGAGTGGGAGGTCACGGCGTCCAATCGTCGGGTGTGGCCGAGGTCCTGTTCCAGTAAGGCTTCGAAATCATCCGGGGTAAAAACTCTGAAAAAGGAATCCAGCCCTGCCGCGATCGTGGCCCTGGAGAATCCAGTCATGCGAGAGCCGTCGTCAAGCGCCATTCGGCGGAGGGGATAATCGGGATGCAACCATTCCTTGGCCACCGCACACAGACTGTTTACCAAGTCTCCGGTAGAACGCCGTGCGAGGTAAAGTTCGCGATTTCTCTTGAGACTCAAGCATGCTTCCCGAATCAAGGTGGGGCCAAGAGCGGCTTCAGCAGGAAGATCTGCAAGGAAGTAATTTGGCAGATTCATGGTTTTTGACTATTTGTTGGAAGAGCCGGTTTTCCTTGCTAGGGCATAGAGCAAGGGCAGACCGAGAAGCGAGGCCATTATCATTCCAGAAAGTGCAGCAAACCAAGGGTAATAATGGCTCGCCAGTGCTGCGTCTTGTCCCAGGCGCTCAACCCATTTCCCAGATACCCAATGCGAAATGTTGGCCACCACGCCCGCCAGGGTGATGAAAAGGCCAATGACGCGGCCCCTCACAGCATCAGGAACCGCGTCCATCAACGCGGCCTCCGTCATTGGATAGCACGCCATGAAAAAGAATCCGTAAGCAAAAAGCACCGGCACTGCCCATGTCCCTGGCACACGCGGGAACAGATTTATCAGCAACGCAGCGCACACCAAGACCAACAGGATCCACCGCAGGCGGCCACGGTCGCTCAAGTGACCGAAAAGTGGATTGCTCACTGCGGACATTAGAAACAAACCGGCGAGAGCAGTACCGGTGAACTTGGGATTGAATCCGTGGGCCCACTGTAGAAACAACGAAGCCGTCGTTCCCATAGCGCTTCCGGCAAAATCACGCATACTGAATAGCAAGCTCATCCCGACGAACAGGATCCAAACCGTAACGGTTGGAAACATCCGCAAGGGTTTATCCACGACCGAGGGCCCTGTCTCCCCTGCCCGGTCGGTTTCTTCCTTGGCAAACCAGGCAAACGCAATCGCCGCTACGACACCCAGCACTCCCAATTCGAGCACCGGCACACGCCAACTCTCGGCAGACATCACACGCCAACCGGTGTACAGCGGCCCGAGAAAGAACCCAATACTGGCCCCAACGCCCAATAGCCCCAAAGCTCGACCGCGAGCCTCAGGAAAGAGTTTTGCGATCAACGCTGTAGCGCATGGATGATAGAAACTGCCGCCGAATCCCGCAATAATCACAGCGGCCATCGACCATCCGAATCCTGGGGCAAATGCCAGGCCTACGAATCCCGCAGCGTTAATGGCCAAGCCGGTGGCAAGCAACTTCTTCCGGCTAAGCCGGTCTGCCAGAACCCCAAGCGGGTAGCTCGGAAGAAAATATGCCAAGCCCATCACCGTGACCAGCAAGGTAGCCTGTTCCACCCCGGCAAGGTTCAAATCGGCTTGAATCCGCAGGTAAAGCGGTAGCAAGGCTACACCATAAAGATGCGTGAATGCATGCAACACGCCAGCAAGCAGCAGTGTCCGTAGACGGTGTGGATGTGAAGGTGTCACACGTGCGGGCAAGCAGCGGCCTGGGAAGGTGCTTTCATTATCAGTCTGTCGCGATTGTCATCAGGGAGCAACCCCGTGGGATCGCCGCCCGCGCCCGCCCAACCAATTCCAAGCGGTCACCCCGGCGAATACCGACGTCTTCTGTCTGAATCGCCATCGATGAATAGACGTTCGCCAAATCGAAAACCTGGATTAATCCTGGCTGGCCTTCACCCACTTCAAGCCCGTTCTCTGGCGAAACAAGCCGGAACCGCGCCCAGGGCGGAAACGCAAACCTCCGTTCAGAAGAGGGATGTCCAGCCACGCCATCATAGGCCTGCGAACTTAATTCGCACATACCATACTCGGAAATGATGGCGGCACCAGAGACTGCCAACTGTCGGCTTATAAGGTCGTGCAGCAGAGCTTTAGGCAATTCCCGGGTAACGCCTTTGTAGCCTCCCGTTTCAAAAATGGCTGAGCCAGGAGGCAATGCCAGCCGAGTTGCCCTGGATCTCAAGTAGTCAAGTAACTGAACAAAAAGAAACGCAGTGCCGAGGACGAGTACCGCCCCCCCCTCTGCCTGTGCCTGGAGCAATACCTCAGTAGTCCCCTCATAATCCAACGACCATCCTCCGCTACGATCAAGATTACCCATATATGAGTTTATTGACCCTGCCTCCCGGGAAATGGCCTCGAACATATGGATCAGCGACGAGTTTGGTGCGACCGCAGGCGGCGGCGTAAGAAAAACCATTCGCTGCCATGAGCCTGGAAAGTGGACTCTATACCAGGCTATCGCGGACGTTTCGTAGATCCGCAGAGAATCCTCGCAATGAAAATGGCGGCTACGAAACTCGCTGCTTGTTCCTGAACTGTAGAACACCGCGGATCGGGCTTCGGCCTCGATCGCTGACACCACGCATTCCTTAAAGATCCCAATAGGAACTGGTGGTATCTCGGTCCACCGTTCCAGCGTTTCCGGACGGACATTCCTTGACTTTGCGAGCATTTGGAGAACCGGGTTGGAATCAAATTGCAGTTGAAACAACTCCAACGCCATGCGGTCCCACAGATGCTCGGTCCATTGATGGCCATTGATTAATGCCCCTAGGTGCTCCGCGAAACCTGAAAGAGTTCTTCTTGGGCATATACACGCCCTTGAATCAGTGAAACGGTTTGCTGCAATCATGCGGTTTTATTTCCCCGGCTGGTTTTCCGCCACAGCCCGGATTTGGATAGTGCCAGATTTTGGGCCGAATCGCAAGGAGGATCCCCAGGTTACGAAGTGGACCGACTATTAGGGTTCTGCGGAATCCTTCAAATAATCTACCTGCCCCATGGCTTGGTTTCTAAGCCCCTCGCTGCAGATCTCTGGTTACTCTGTGACAAATTCTTGGCGAAAAGTGTGGAGGCCGGATAGCCTTGGATCATCACATATGATCAAAAGCATTTGGCCCGAGATCCCCATGGTTTGCCAACGACAACCGACAATACGAGAAGGTCGGGCAGCAATTACAAAGTCATCCAATCCATTCAATTGGCACCGCCTTGCCTTCAACTACCTCCGCTGCGCGAGCGTCGCTCTAGCCCTGGCGCTCTCCGGTTGTACCCCCGCGCATACCGCTGGAACTGCGCCTAAAAAGACCCGCCTGCCAGGGACCCAACCGGACGGTTCTGTGCTGCTGCCAAACCAGTGGTCGCTGCGTCCCGCCGGAAAACAGGTTGAGCTGGAAGACTTCCCAGTCAACATTGCAGTTCACCCCTCTGGGCAATTCGCCGCCGCGGTTCACTGCGGTTATAGTGAGCACCAGATTCTAATCATAGACCTTGAAACCGAAAAAGTTGTTTCCAGAGCCCACCTCTCAGAAGCGTTTTACGGCTTGCGATTCTCTCATAATGGCCGCGAGTTGTTTGCCAGCGGCGCAGGCACCGAGCAGATTCACCGCTTTGATTTTCGTGAGGGGAGACTCGGGAACCATCGCCGAATTCACCTGCGCGAACCCGACCAACGCGGTGTGCCAGCAGGTCTGACTCTGAACGAGGCCGGCACGGAGTTGTATGCGGCGAACGTTTGGGGACATAAACTGAGTCGCGTTAAACTTACACCACAACCAATCGTTACCGAAATCCTCTTATCCGGCGGAACGGATGCCCGTCCGGGCAGGCTCGTTCCCCCGTCAATCGATGAGGACACGGCCGCAGCCGAAAAGCGCTCGGTAGCAGGTCTATATCCTTCCAGGCCGGAAGATTCCTTTCCCTATGCCTGCGAGGTGGATGAAGCAAGCGACCGCTTATACGTAAGTCTTTGGTCACAGTCCGCAGTCGCCGTAATTGATCTGAAAACCGACCAGGTTATTGCCCGCTGGGCAACAGAGGACCACCCTTGCGAAATGACACTGGCCCGGTCCGGCAAGATTTTGTACGTGGCAAATGCGAGCCGCAATACCGTCTCTGTACTGGATACAGGAACCGGAAAACACCTCGAAACGATCTGGGCCGCTCTCCATCCAAAATCGCCACCAGGCTCCACCCCGAACAGCCTCGCACTGTCCCCGGATGAAAATACCCTGTTTGTGGCGAATGCCTGCAACAATGTCGTGGCAGTCTTCGATGTCAGCACCCCAGGGAAGAGCCGTTCGTTGGGCTTTATTCCGGTGGGATGGTATCCCACCTCCGTCAGGGTGACGCCTGATGGTTCGCGATTGTTGGTGGCCAACGGCAAGGGGCTTCTTCCTAAAGCCAATCCCAATGGGCCGGTACCAGGCAGGTTCTCTCGTAACGGAAATGCGGTTGAATACATCGCACGGTTGTTCCGAGGCACAATGAGTATAGTCGACCTTCCTCGTGGACAGGAGTTTCTACTAAAACTTGGAACGTACACAGCGGATGCCTACAAGTCTTCGCCGATGAGAACCAATGCTGAAACAGTGAGCAAACCTCCGCCCGGGAATCCCATCCCCCGAAAGCCGGGAGACCCAAGTCCCATTCGCTACTGCATCTACATCGTCAAAGAAAACCGCACATACGACCAGGTGCTGGGAGATATGCCCGAGGGTAACGGTGACCCGACTTTGTGCCTCTTTCCGGAAAACGTGACTCCGAACCACCATAAATTAGCCAGGGAGTTTGTGTTGTTGGATAATTTCTACGTGGAAAGCGAAGTCAGTGCAGATGGTCATGAATGGAGCATGGGCGCCTACGCCACGGATTTTGTTGAAAAACTCTGGCCTCTGGGATACGGGCACAATCGTTCCGGGAAATTCCCTTATGTTAGCGAAGGCAACTTTCCCGTCGCTGCCCCCGCGGAAGGATACTTGTGGGATCGAGCCCGGGAAGCAGGAGTCACATATCGCAGTTATGGTGAATTCGTGAGCAATGGCCCGCTTGGACGTCCGGGCGTCTCAAAAGTTAAAAGCCTTGAAGGTCATTTCGACGAGTGGTTCCGAGGTTTCGATATGACCTATTCCGATTTGAAACGGGCGGATCGTTTCATCAGTGAACTCCGCCGCTTCGAGCGTGAAGGGGAAATGCCCAGGCTCCAAATCGTCCGGTTGCCCAACGATCACACGCATGGAGCCACCCCGGGTGCAAGGACGCCTACAGCGTTTCTGGCCGAGAACGATCTGGCCCTTGGCCGGATTGTACAGGCGATCAGCGAATCTCGATTCTGGCCCCGGACTGCGGTCTTTGTCGTTGAAGATGACGCGCAAAACGGCCCAGACCATGTCGACGCTCACCGCACTGTCGCCTTCGTGGTGAGCCCCTACACCAAGAGGCGATTTGTTGACTCCACTCTGTATTCTACGAGCAGCATGCTGCGCACCATGGAACTCATCCTAGGCCTGCAGCCCATGTCCCAATTTGACGCCGCGGCCACCCCGATGTTTCACTCGTTTCAGGCCAAAGCCGATTTTGAGCCCTATGATGCTCTGCCAGCGAACGTAAACCTGGATGCTTTGAACGTAGCGGGAGCTTGGGGCGGAGACATGGAGCTAGACTTCGCGACTGAGGATGCGGCGGATGACTTTCTCTTCAACGAAATCATTTGGCGATCTGTAAGGGGCCCGGATAGTCCCATGCCCGCACCGGTCCGCGCGGGATTTGTTTTCCTTGATCCGACGAACTGAGTCCCTTCGGACCCGCGACCTCAGGACTGTGCAGAACCGACTCGGGGTGGTTCTTGCGCAATAGCCTGTGCCATCGGGCGGCGGCGGAGCTTGTTCTGAAGAAGCAGGCGCCAAACCATAAAAAACGCCTCTCTCATAATGTGCCCTGACATCTTCGAGCGACCACGAAAACGGTCGGTGAAGATGATCGGCACCTCAACAATAGTCTTGCCCTGCCGCCACAGGCGGTGAGTCATTTCAATTTGAAAACTGTATCCGTTGGATTCGATGATATCCAAATCGATGCTCTCCAAGGCCTTTCGCCGAAAGCACTTATACCCACCTGTGGGGTCGGTAAAAGGCATCCCGGTGACAATCCTCACATACGTCGCAGCTCCCTGGCTCAACATCAACCTGCTGAGAGGCCAGTTAATAATGCGGATCCCGTCGAGATAGCGAGAACCAAGTACCAAATCCGCACCTTTGGCAGCCTCCAGGAACATCGGTATATCGTCCGGGTTGTGTGACAGATCTCCATCCAACTCAAAGATAAACTCGAACCCATGCTCCAAGGCCCATTTGAATCCAGCTATATATGCACGTCCCAAACCACTCTTCTGCGCACGGTGCAAAACGTGAACCCTCGGGTATTGCGCGGCAAGATCATCCGCCAGCTTGCCGGTTCCGTCCGGAGAATTGTCGTCCACCACCAGCAGGTCGACTGGCGTCCGGAGGTTCAGTAACCGTTGCACGAGCGTAGAAAGATTCTCGCGCTCGTTATAGGTTGGCACAACGACAACGGTCTTATTCATTGGATCAACAGCCCTTCCGTTTGTAAACCATTTTTGTCCTGGAAACAAGATAGGAATTCGAGGCCGCTCTCCTCCATTGACAGACAGCAGGTCCGGCGTGGTCGCCGCCGCGTTGGAACCGTCGCACGTTCTGCCCTTCTTTCTACCTTAGGCACGATGACGCCCCCTATGTTGACCGGCTGCGTTTGACGCCGATAAAGGCATAGCGCGCATGCGTTAATCCGTTAAATACTTGATCGAAAAAGTACTTAAGCCCGCTGGACAGTGTGACGCGTTTGACCTCGATGGGCATCGCAGCCTGCTTGAAGAACTCTTTGTAGTGTGCCAAACTGTAATATCTCTCGTTTACACCGGTCGTCACCAACGCCTCAACCAGTCGGGTCCGCGACTTAAGTTTCATTAGCGGCCAGACGGGCTCCCGGATGGCAACAAAACGGCCTCCTGGCTTAAGCACACGCTTCACTTCCCTCAGCACCTGGACAATGTTTGCCGCATCTTGCAGGACCGCTGAGCAAACCACAAAATCAAAGTAGCTATCCCTGAAGTCTAGATGATGAAAGTCGGCCGGCATGCGGGTTATCTTGTCGGCCCGTGCCCCAAGTAACCTAAAGACCCGCGGGGCGTCCTCTTTCAATCGCCGGGGTGAAACATCAGTAGCAATGATCTCAACTACACCCGGAAGTTTCGAAATCTCCGCGCTCAACCAGGCGTCGCCTGCTCCGATCTCCAGGATCCTTCCCCGAAAACTCAGACCGCAGGTGTCACGCAAAAAAGGGATGAATTTTGGCAACTCGGTCCGAAGGGTCTCAATCCACTCGGAGTGTTCCCGCAATGCCCCGACACGAGATCGCCGGTTCTTTTCATTGATCTCAACCAACCTCTCATCCGTATATTTGGAGGTGTACGCTTTTTTTTCGACGTATATTGATTCGGTTTTCACACTGCAACGACATCTCAGCATAGTGACGTCGGATTGAAGCGCAAAGAGTTTCCGCACCAAATCTAAGGCAGGCGAGCACAAAAGACCCACGAAGAGTTTGGCATTAAGCGAGAATCCCGATAAACTGGGACTGTGAGCTTCAGCCTTTCGAGGTGTCGCTTGGCATTGGAACTCTGTGTCGTTTTGGCGACAGCTAGAATCCTCGCCGAGCCCATGACACCCATTGCCTTGACTGGATTCAACCGGGATGTAGTCGTGGAAGTCGGTGCAGCAGGACCACCATATTCTGCCGCACAGGAGTTAAACCCGAACGAAGGCAATGCGTTTTACGAATCCGGCCTGCCAGGAAAAACCGCCGGTCTGCCAGCATCCCGAAGTTTCATCAGCGTGCTCGACGCCGAAACGGTTTTGGCGTTCCAGCCCTATGATGCATCCAACGCATTGGTTCTTAGCAGTGCGACCGGCCTGTCCGAAGGCACGCTTGTTCTGCAAACTCCAGGTCTTTATAAACGCCTTGCCATCCTGGCCAACTCAGCTAGCGGCGGAAGTTCTGCAGCCCTGACCCTTCATTTTCATGACGGCACAACCTTCGTAACTTCCTACAACGCTCCGGACTGGTTTAACAACATCGGTTTCGCACTGCAAGGCGTCGAGCGCATTCGCTTGTCAACGGGGTACACCGAGGGCGCTCCCTCGAATCCCCGATTCTACCAGACAACTATCGACGTGGAAGCCCTGCTTGGCGCCTCCAACAAGCCGCTTACCAGCCTGACCTTCCAAAAGGCCAATGCCGGCTCAACGGGCATTTATGCCGTCAGCGGCGAATTGATGGCCGACGTGCCACCTTATTTTGTCACCCAACCCACAAATACTACGGTGGCGGAATCTACTCCCGCGTTGTTCGTAGCACGCGCCGTCGCACACCCCTACCCCACCTACCAATGGCTCAGAAACGGGATCGCCATATTGGGCGCAACCCACTCCTCCTTGACGCTCAGCAATGCAGCGTTAACTGATGATGGGGCACAATTCCAAGCCGTTGCGATGAACGTCATCGCTGGATTGAATAATGCAACCACGAGCGCCGTAGCCACCCTCACCGTGCTCCTCGATACCAATGCCCCAAACCTGATCGGAGCCCGTAGCGCAGGCCTGCAGCATGTGCAGATCTTCTTTTCAGAAAGTCTCCAAAATAGCACGGTAACCAACACTGATAACTACAGTATTTCTGGACCATCCGGTCCGCTGTCGGTTATTCATGCCAGCCACGATTCGACGTCCAGCAACGTGGTGCTCACGGTACCCTTCATGATCGAAAATGAGATTTACACGATCGCAATAAACGGGCTGAGCGATCTGGCCTCTCAGCCAAACATGGTGCCGCCGAACACCATTACTTCCTTTGTCGCTCTTGTCTACACCCAGGAGGACGTCGGCTCCTCCTCAATCCTGGGTTGGATGTCACTATCGCCAGGCGGAGTAGATATCACTGCCCTCGGCACTCGGATCGGAGGCCTTGCCGATCAGTTCCATTTCAGTCACGTGCCTCAAAGCGGTGATTTCGATGTCCGGGTTCGGGTCGAGGGAGTCTCACTGACCGATCCTTGGGCGGCAGCTGGCTTGATGGCCCGAGAAACAAGTGACCCGGGAAGCCGTTTCGCAGCGACCCTGTCCACACCGACCATTAGTGGGAGCTTTTTCGAATGCCGGAATGCCGTTAACGCCCAGTCCGCGCGCAGTGGATCGTTCCCTGTAAACTATCCCGCCACCTGGTTGCGGCTCAAGCGGTCAGGAAGCGAGTTTTCAGGTTATGCTGGACGCGACGAGTCCTCTTGGATGTTATTGGGAAAAGCCTCTCTGGCCCTCCCTCAAACCGTGTATCTCGGCTTCGCAGTTTCGAGCCGTGACTCTAACAAGCGCATCCGCGCCGCTTTCCGTGATTTCTCGACAGTTACAGTCAGCGAGATCGCGCAGACAATGACAGCTCGCGAGCCGCTCGCACAATCGAGTCGCAGAACTGCACTTGTCATTTCCGAGATCATGTACCATCCACCAAAGGTTCTTCTTGGCGCCAACCCCGCGCAAATCGAGTTCATTGAACTGTTCAACTCCAGAGCCGAGCCTGAGAACCTCAGCGGCTTCCGGATTTCCGGCGCGATGGATTACTCCTTCCCGGCAGGAACGATCATACCAGGCGGCGGATTTCTGGTCATTGCTCGATCACCCACGGATGTCGAGGCGGTCTACGGGCTTTCAGGGGTCCTGGGCCCCTGGCTGGGTGCGGAGACGAACGGATTACCCAATGATTCCGGCACGGTTATCTTGAGGCACCGAACCGGGGCCGTATTGCTGAAGGTAAAATACGGAACATCCGGCCCTTGGCCGGCCAGCCCCGACGGTGCGGGCCATTCTCTTGTTCTGGCTAGGCCCTCTCTGGGAGAGGGCAAGCCCGCGGCTTGGGATGCCAGTGACGCGGTGCTCGGCTCACCAGGTCGGATTGATCCCATCTCGCCCCACGGGCTTTCCGCCATTCGCATCAATGAATTCCTCGCACACACGGATGCTCCGGACGTCGATTTCATCGAGTTATATAATCACAGTAATGAGATGCTGGATATCTCTGGTTGCGTGCTCACCGACAATCCGGATCTTGACAAGTTTGTAATCCCACCAGGTACCTCATTAGGCGCCCGCAGCTTTATCGTGTTCGACGAAAACCAACTTGGCTTTGCTTTGAGTGCTGAAGGCGAAAGCATCTTCTTGAGAGATGCCTCCCGCACCCGAATAATTGATGCGGTCCGGTTTCAAGCCCAGGAAAAACAGGTGCCGACAGGCCGCTGGCCAGATGGAAGCACCGCGTTCTACCGCCTCGCAGCGAAAACACCCGGGGGGGCGAACGCGCTAATACGGCCCAGTCACGTAGTTATCAACGAACTGATGTACCACCCAGTTGATGGAGAGGATGCCCATCAATACGTAGAGTTGCACAACAATGCGGAGACTCCGGTGGATCTCGCAGGTTGGCAGCTGCAGGACGGCATTTCTTTCACCTTTCCGGCGAATACGATTCTCCCGGCAAATGGCTTTATCGTGGTAGCACAGAATGTCGCACGGTTGCGCACCAACTACTCGCAGCTGGACGCCGCCAATTCCCTGGGTAACTTCAGCGGGAGTCTGTTGCGGAGCAGTGAGCGAATTGCTCTCGCGTTTCCTGAACTAACCGTTTCCACAAATTCGAATGGCATCGTTCTCACAAACACGAGCCATATCGTAGTCGATGAAATTACCTATGAAGACGGGGGTAAGTGGGGCCGTTGGGCGGATGGTGGAGGTAGCAGCCTCGAACTAAAGGATGCTCGCAGCAACCGACGGCTGCCCGCCAACTGGGCTGACAGCGCCGAGACGGACAAGTCCACCTGGACCTTGGTCGAGCGGCGAGGGTTTGTCGACGGTGGCAATGTGGATCCCAATCAATTGCAGGTGGTGCTCCTCGGGGCTGGCGAATGCTTGATCGACGATGTCGAAGTTCTCACCGAATCAGGAGTGAACCTGGTCGCTAACTCAGGCTTTGAGGCGGGCAGCTCCGGTTGGACTGCCGAGGGAACGCTATCCCAATCGGGGCTCGAAGCCAATGAGGGGTTTAGCAGCGCCCGATCTTACCGTGTCAGGGCGGTTGATCGAGGGGACAACCAGATCAACCGCATCAGGACACCCTTGACGACACAACCAGCGGCCGGCAGCATCGTCACGCTTCGCGCTCGTGTTCGTTGGCTCCGTGGCCACCCGGAAATCCTGCTTCGCCTGCGAGGCAATTGGCTCGAAGCCCCGGGCACAATGCGGCTTCCTGCAACCGGCACCCCCGCAATGTCAAACACCTGCGCTGCACCTAACACGGGACCGGCAATCTACAGCATCAACCATGAGCCCGTGCTCCCAGCCTCCGGCGAAACTGTAGCCATTACCGCCCGCGTTCACGACCCCGACGGAGTCTCTTCTTTGACCTTGTTTTATCGCGTTGACCCGCAAACCACCTACTCCTCTGTGATCATGAAGGATGACGGGACAAGCGGTGACGCAGTAACTGCGGACGGGTTGTTCAGCGCAAACATCCCCGGACAATCCACTGGCAAACTCGTTGCCTTTTACGTTCAGGCTACTGACGGAGCAACCGCTCCGTCATTCAGCACTTTCCCCGGTGATGCGCCAACTTCTGAGTGCCTGATTCGGTTTGGAGAATCCACACCAACCGGCAATTTTCCCGTCTATCGCCTTTGGATGACCCAGGCAACCTTTGATGCCTGGTCAAGCCGTCGCAAACTCGACAATACCCCCAACAGTGTCACCTTTGTTCTGGGCGATTACCGAGCTATCCACAACGCAGCAGCACTATTTGCCGGCAGTCCCTATATAGCCCCAGGATTCACTTCACCGAGCGGCAGTCGCTGTGGTTACAGCATCAGTTTTCCGCCCGATGACCCTTTCCTGGGCGGAAATAATGTGGTGCTCGATTGGCCCGGTGGGCACGGGAATGAAAGCACGGCCATCCAGGAGCAAATGGCCTACTGGATGGCGGACCTCATGAGCCTTCCCTTCAGCTTTCGGCATTTTATCCGCCTCCACGTCAACGGCGTCACGGATATGCAGCGCGGAGGGGTTTTCGAAGCCGTCCAACAACCCGCTAGCGATTACCTGGACCAGTGGTGCTTTGAAGACAGCGACGGCGATTTCTTCAAAATCGACCGCGGCTTTGAATTCAACGATTCAGGTGGCCTTGTCGCAGACCCCATGCCTCGACTTCAGCTCTTTACTTCCACGGACCCTGCCACTGGAGCCACGATCAAGAAAACCGAACGCTACCGCTGGACCTGGCTGAAACGCTCCTATGACCGAGCTCATAATTATGCTAGCTTATTCGCCTTGGTGGACGCGCTTAACACCGATGCAGCGTCGTATGAGGCCCAGGTTTCAGCGTTGGTGGATGTGGAGCAATGGATGGGCATTTTCGCCTTCGAACACATCATCAATAACTTCGATAGCTGGGGGCACGCCATTGGCAAGAACATGTACTCCTATCGCCCCCGCAACCGTGGCTGGCAAATCTATCCCTTTGATCTGGATTGGCTAATGCTGGTTTCCGTCAAGAATTCGTCCAGCTACGCCGCCGGCAACGGACCGCTTTTCACTTCGGATGACCCAACCGTCACTCGGATGTACAATCACCCCCCATTCCGACGGGCCTACCTGCGATCTGTCGACGAGGCGGTTAACGGTCCACTGAACAGTATCAGGAGCGACCCTGCAATGGATGCTAAATACCGCTCGCTTGTTGAAAACGGGATCACCCATTGCGACGGGAACCTCCTAACCGATCCCACGCAGGTAAAAACCTGGTTTCGACAACGCCGAACAGTGCTGCAGTCGGAGTTGGCAAAGATTACTGCTGATTTTTCCATGCTGGGCCCCTCCAACCTCACCGTTTTTTCAAACCTGGTGACTTTGAGCGGCACCGCCCCGGTTGGGATCCAGACTATCCGAGTTAATGGTATTGCCTGGCCGATCACCTGGACCTCGATAACCGATTGGACTGTCCAGTTCCCGGTTGCGCCGGGCACCACTGCTGCGATCATCACGGGTCACGACAAGCTCGGCAACGTGATCGCGGGGCCAACGCAACCTGTCATGATTTCTTACGTGGGCGGACACCCTGTTCCTGAAGGGCTTGTGGTCATCAACGAAATCATGAGCACCCCAGCGGTGCCTGAGGCCGAGTACGTCGAACTGTTCAATTGCAGCCTTACCGCAACGTTCGACCTCTCTGGCTGGCGCTTCGAAGGACTGAACTACACCTTTCCCCCTGGCACTTCTATAGGCCCACACAACTACCTCTTGCTCGCACACAACCGCGACGCGCTGGCTACGGCCCACGGCCCAACGACCGTGGCTCTCGACGAATTCACAGGAAACCTGCGCACTGCAGGTGAAACGCTGGCCCTCTTCCGGCCCGCAGCCGGCACCGAAACCATTGTTTCGCGTGTTCGTTACGAACCTCTACTCCCATGGCAGGCTCCAACTGCTCCTGGCAGATCCTTGCAGTTGGTAGACCCTAATCAGGGGAGTTCGCGAGCGGGCAACTGGGCGGCAGTTGAGCCTCACACCCGGGCCGTCCCACAGTGGGTCCACGTCACCACCAATCTCACCGCCACAAGCTCGCGACTTTACCTCTATATCGGATCGCCGGGAGACATCCACGTGGACGACGTGCGCCTTGTGCGCAACAACCAGGATTACCTGGTCAACGGTGGCTTTGAAACACCCTTAACGGGATCCTGGCAATTAACCGCCAATTTCTTACAATCTGAGTTGAACCCGTTGATTCGCCACGGCGGAAGATACGGGCTACACCTTAAAGCCACTGCAGCTGGCACGGGTTCCGGGAACTCCGTCTACCAGGACATCTCGCCGGCGTTAACCAGTGGCCAAACCTACACCTTGAGCTTTTGGTATCTCCAAACGACCAACGGCGGCCCTTTGATAGTTCGTCTTTCCAACTCCGATAACCCGGCGGTCGTTAGCCCGGCCCAACCTTTAATGAGCCACGTACCCGTGGCTACGCCAAGTAAGAACAATAGCGTAGCCGGATCACTGGCCCCCTTCCCTCCCCTTTGGATTAACGAACTGCAAGCTTTGAACCTTACTGGAATCACCAACGGTGCGGGCGAGCGTGTCCCTTGGCTGGAGTTGTTTAATCCGAGCACAACAGGCGTTGACTTGCAGGGCATCTACCTATCTGGTAGTCGCACCAACCAAGACCGATGGGCCTTTCCGTCTGGAGCCTCCCTCGCTCCCGGACAGTTCAAGGTGGTCTTCGCGGATGGCCAGACCATCCTATCCTCAGTCGATGAATGGCACACGGACTTTACACTCTCGCCGACAGGTGGAACAGTGGTGTTAAGCCGTATGGCTACAAACGGCCACATTCAGGTTATCGACTACATACATTACTCAGGAGTGCCCGCCAACCGGTCCTTCGGATCGTTCGCGGATGGCCAGAGCTTCGACCGTCGCGAATTTTTCTACGTCACCCCAGGGTCTCCCAACAACGGCACCAGCGCCCCTGCCCGGGCTTTCATTAACGAATGGCTGGCGGACAACGTCGGCGTGCTCGCTGACCCGGCCGATGGTCAATACGAGGATTGGTTTGAAATCTTTAACCCCGGACCAGACCCCCTGGACCTGAGGGGCCTCTACTTCACCGATAACCTTAACGACAGATTCCAATACCAAGTGCCGGTCACCGGTCATTACGTCATCCCTGCGGGCGGTCACTTTTTAATCTGGGCTGACGGAGAAACCAGTCAGAACGCAACCAATAGCACCGACTTGCACGTAAGTTTTAAGCTGGCGAAGGAAGGTGAAGCTATTGGCTTGTTCGCCGCGGATGGAACCCCGGTCGATTACATCACTTTCGGCCCCCAAAACACCGACCGCAGCGAAGGTCGCTCGCCGGATGGATCTCTTTCTATTTCAGCCCTGCCTTTTGCCAGCCCACGAACCGCCAACCCGGTCTTGAATACCGCCCCGGTGGTTGAACCTCTGACGGACCAGTCTGTTTACTTCGGACAGACTCTTGCCTTCGTAGTTTCGGCTGCCGATACTCAGGTACCAGCACAAACCCTGACGTTCAATCTCGATCCTGGGGCTCCGTCGGGCGCCTCCATTAACCCTACAACGGGTTTGTTCTCGTTCGCACCGACCTCGGAACAGGTGCCGGGAAACCACACGGTCACGGTTCGTGTGACCGATGACGGTTCTCCTCCGCTCAGCAGTACTACCACATTTAACGTAGTCGCTGTGGACATTCCGCAGATTAGGACCCTCGCTTCAACTACGGGATCATTGACTCTTCAGTGGCCTGCATTGAAAGGTAAGAAGTACCGGGTGGAATATAGGGACGATTTGAGATCTCCTGGTTGGATTATTCTGGGTGAAGACATCACTGCCACAGGGGATTCCATCATTGTTGACCTGGAAATCGGGTCGGCAACACAGCGCTTCTACCGCATTTTGGCTGTGCCGTAGTGGCCTGTTTTAGCCCGTTATTTTCCGTTGCCGACCTCCCTCCGCCCGGCTAATTTGAGTTACGCCTTTTCAACCGGATGAATATCGCGTATCAAAACGCTATCAGGAACCACCGAAATGACTCCTTCCCATCTTAATCGCCGCCAATTTCTCGAATGGACCGCCCTTGCCGCGAGCACGTTGGTCCTGACTTCCTGTTCCTCAACTGGCACAAAACCCACGACACGGCGCACTGCGGCCGATCAGATTGCTTTGGGCAACACCGGTCTTCGCATCAGTCGGATCGGCTTTGGTACCGGCAGTAACAGCGGGCAGGTTCAGCACGCGCTGGGTCAGCAGGAGTTCAATCGGCTGATCCGCCATGCCTACGACCAGGGCGTGACCTATTTCGATTGCGCTCAAAGCTACCGCACCTTCGACTGGATGGCCGATGCCATCAAAGGCCTGCCTCGCGAAAGGGTTTTCATCCAATCGAAAATTGGGGGCAAGCCCGAGAAAATCCTAGAAAACATTGACCGCCATCGGTCAGTTTTCAAGACCGATTACATCGACAGCATGTTAATCCATTGCATGGTGAAAGATGGCTGGACGGATGAGTGGAAGCGGATTATGGATGCCTTCGACGAGGCCAAAGACAAAAAATGGATTCTATCCAAGGGCGTTTCCTGTCACAGCCTTCCCGCTCTCCGGAATGCCACGACCTCCCCCTGGACCCAGGTGCATCTCGTTCGGGTGAATCCGCAAGGCAAGCATGTCGACGGCATGGACGAAACCTGGAATAAACCAGGCAGCCAGATCTCCCCGGTGCTCGAAGAACTCCGCAAGATGCACGCCAAGGGCCGAGGTATCATCGGAATGAAAATCATCGGCAACGGCGATTTCACGAATCCCGAAGACAGGGAAAAGTCCATCCGCTTCGCCATGTCGCTACCGGAAATCCATTCCATCGTCATCGGCTTCAAGAGTACTGCCGAGATTGATGAAGCCATCCAACGGGTTAACAGCGCCTTGGCCGAGCAACCTGTGAAACTGGCTGCTTAGCAACGGATTATGCGGAACCTGGCGAATGTTGGAGGCACCCCGCTCAGTTCAATGCGCGCACTCTCAACTTTTACCACGGGACTGGTCGCGCTCGGCTTGCTGGCGGGCTGCTGCACTGATTGCTCACAATCCAACCCGACCAAGCCGACCCGAACCTACACCAACCCGGTTTACCCGGGTTCCATGCCGGACCCTTCTGTCATCCTGCATGAAAGTGTCTACTACGCATTCGGCACCACTGGCAATCAAAGGACATCCGATGGGCGGATTTTCACTGTGCTGCGCTCCACCGACCTTGTTGACTGGGAGTGCGTGGGCGGCGCTCTACAACCTCCATCGACGGATCGGCGATATCAATATTGGGCGCCGGAAGTTACCTTCAACGATGGACGGTTTTATCTCTATTATTCCATGGGCGGGGTGGAACCCGAGGAGTTCCAACTGCGTGTGGCCACAAGCATCTCACCGCAAGGTCCTTATTCGGATGCTGAGCACAAGCTCGCGGATTGCGATCAAAACAGATTTACAATCGACGCCTTTCCCTTTCGGGACGAGGACGGGCAGTGGTACCTTTTTTACGCCCGCAACTTCACAAATGAGGCGCCCAGCCTTTATCCCGGCACCGCGATAGTCGTTGATCGATTGATAGATATGACTCGACTTGCTGGTGATTGCCGGGTCGTTGTGCGAGCGCGGCACGACTGGACACTCTACGAAGCCAACCGCCGCATGGACGTCTACGGAAAAACCTTCGACTGGCACACGATCGAGGGCCCTTGTGTCGTAAAGCATAAGGGGCTTTACTACGTCTTCTACAGTGGAGCAAATTACCAGACACCCAGTTACGGTGTTGATTACGTAGTCGCGGACCATCCCATGGGCCCGTACCGTGATCAGGGATCACTTCCTCGAGTTCTCCAGGGCATTCCTGGCCAGGTTCGCGGACCCGGACATCATTCAATCGTGCCCGGTCCAACGGGATACTCACAGTTTATCGTATACCATGCTTGGGATCCCGACATGAAGGTTCGTTGGCTGTGCCTCGATAGACTATTGTGGACAGAATCGGGCCCTCGTGCCGCTGGACCATCATTCACCCCTCAAGCTGCGCCCTGATTCAGCATGCCGGTCGGTTCCGAGAGAATGCCACCCCTTCAATCTCAACTAACAGCTCTGGGCGACAGACATCTGCGAATACGTAAATCGCCGGAATATTGCCAAATCGTCGCTGGCACACCGCCTTGCATCTCACATAATCCTCCGGGCGCTTGATATAGACTCGCACTTTGGCCAGATCGCCCAGAGTTGCCCCCGCTCCAGGAGCCCCGTGCCCCGCGTAATTGGCCGGCGCAATTAACCGCTCAATATTGTCAATGGTCTGCTCAGTTTGCCTGACAATGTCACCAGTGAAAACACTCTCGGAATTCACAATGCTCGCAGTGCCCGATATCCAGGTCGTGGTATAATCCCCCAAAACCAAGGCCATCGCCCGCGAAAACTTGGGGCTCTTTGGAGAGTATCTCGGATGGTAAGTGTAGGCAGGTGTCTGCTGGGGATTCTCGAGCGTCAGCAACCGAACATCTCGGCGCTGGGTCTGCAACGCAATGCACCCGATCACAAGGTCTTTCGATTCCATTCCAATGCCGGTGCTGGCCGGGAAACCAGATTCAAGCTGATGCCCTCCTCCTAGAAACCGACCAAAGCAAATCTCAGAATAAAAATCGGTTCTCGCGCGATTCATCTCCTGGTAGCGCTGGTTGTCACCCTCCGCAGCAGTAATATCCCCAAGATAAAACCAAGTCCGCACCACATCCTCGAAACTAGCTCCCACTGACTCCAGCGCACGACGCGTAGCATCGAGCGCGCAGTTGGTCTGGTGGTGAGCTCCGCTCGCCCCAAACGGGACGTGGATCCCACCGCAATATATCCACCGCATGCTGTCGTAGTCCACGGACATTACGTGGGGCTCATGATGCTCGATCCGGATATCTCGCCCGCCAATTCCCCATGCCTCCATGGCTACCAGCGCACCAGAACCAGGGGGTTGAAAAACATAGTTAACCACTGGGGAGTGCGATCCAAAGTGCTGGCTGACCAGTCGCTCGCATTCTTCCCTGTCCTTTTGGTGCTTGAGGAAGACCGTGACCGAAGTCATTTTTATCGATTGATTGCCAAAGCTGGATGCCTTTTCCGTGGTCTCCAGCAGTTCGGACACCTGAGCCCACAAGGACCCTCCGGGCTTCTCAGGAGTGGCCATCAGCACCAAGCGCACGCAATCTCCTAAATTAACACTCGCGGCTCCCCGACCAGGCGCCGACAAAGATCCAGCTACGTTCACCATGCCAGCCTCGTGAAGAAAGCGCTCAACGGTGGCATCGGTCCTAGCTGCTCGTTTCGTTCCCCACAAGGGGCGGGCTGCATCTTTGATCATAGTTAGACTGCTTGGCACCATCTTATTTCAATGGCTGGCTATATAGCTAGAGCGGTTTGCTTGCCATGATATTCACCGGATTTTGCTATTTCTTGACCCTATTTTGCATCCACCCACTGCGGGCTTCGTCTCCGGTGCGCGAGCCATCCAGGTTTCTGATTCCTGGTCCTTTTGCCCATGCTGTGCCGGATGAAGGTCCCTCCCTCCCCCCATGGCTTTCGTAGCCGCAGCAGTTGCGCCGTGTGGCCAAACCGTCACCCGCTGAAAAATACTGGAGCATCATTTGCCTCGTAAAGCGTCGTTACCCGCATCCGTGAAAATCGACGTGGCTTGAGTTTCCGCTGAAAAGCGCTAGTCTTCCTAAAGTCTTTGACGTCTTACCACCGTTCCCGTAGCGTCTAACGTTTCATAAAACCATGATTGGTTGGATAATAAAGAAATTCATCGGGTCGAAAAACGATCGCGAAGTCAAACGACTTCGCACGCTCGTCGCCAGAATCAATGAGTTCGAAGCCGGAATGAAGACGGCCTCGGATGAAGATTTGCGAGCCAAGACCGCTGCCTGGAAAGCGGAGCTTTCGCAGATCAGCGACAACACGAAACTCGCAGCCCGTCTGGACGAAATCCTTCCCGAGGCCTTCGCAGTGGTCAAAGCCACTTGCAGGCGACTCTGTGGGAGTGAAATCATCGTCCGGGAACACCCGCTGAAATGGGAAATGGTTCCGTTTGACGTCCAACTCATCGGCGGATACGCCTTGCATTCCGGACGCATCTCGGAAATGGCTACCGGCGAAGGCAAGACGCTGGTGGCGACCTTGCCGGTTTACCTTAATGCACTCACCTGCCGTGGCGTCCACGTTGTCACAGTCAACGATTACCTCGCCCTGCGCGACAGTGAATGGATGGGAGCCGTCTATAAGGCGTTGGGCTTGACAGTCGGCTGCATTTTGCACGACCAACCCCCTAATGTTCGCCGGGAACAATACGCCTGTGACATCACCTATGGAACTAATGCCGAGTTTGGGTTCGATTATCTCCGCGACAACGGCATGGCCTCCCGAAAGGAAGAACAGGTCCAACGTGGTCATTACTTTGCAATCGTAGACGAAGTCGACTCAATCCTGATTGACGAAGCCCGCACTCCGCTAATCATCAGCGGTCCCTCCGTAGTAACCTATGACGAGCAATATGGCCGCTTCAAACCTCAGGTCGAATCCCTCTTTCACACCCAGGAACGGCTCTGCAATCGGTTTCTGAAGGATGCCGAAGACTTGCTGCGTAAACTCCATCCTGAGGACGGTTCAAATGTTCAGGACGCCGAACTCCTCGAGCGCGAAATCGGACTGCTCCTCTACCGGGTGAAACTGGGTACACCTCGCTCGGAGGGATTGATGAAAGTCCTGGAAAACCCGGAACATGTCCGGCTGATGAACCAGGCCGAACTCCAGTTGCACGCGGACCAGAAGAAAGTCGAACTGTACGCTGAGAAAGAGCAGCTATTCTTTGCGATCGATGAGAAGAGCCACGAGGCCGACCTAACCGAGAAAGGGCGAAATTACTTGTCGCCCGGCGATCCCGACGCCTTCATGCTCCCCGATCTCACTACGGCGCTGCACGAAATTGACGTGGGGCCAGAGACCGATCCGCGCAAGCGGCTGGAGGCTAAAACTAAACTCCAACAAGAGTTCGAAACCAAGGCCCAGCGGATTCATGCCATCTCACAGTTGCTCAAGGCGTACTGCCTCTATCTGAAGGACGTCCAATACGTGATTCAGGATAACAAGGTAATCATCGTCGATGAAAACACCGGTCGTCTCATGACAGGACGCCGCTGGAGCGATGGGCTGCACCAGGCGGTCGAGGCCAAAGAAGGAGTCGCCATCGAACGTGAGACTCAGACTCTGGCCACCATCACGATTCAGAACTATTTCCGGCTCTACCTAAAGCTGGCCGGCATGACTGGCACAGCCGAAACGGAAGCGTCTGAGTTTTTCGACATTTACAAGTTAGGAGTGCTGGTCATCCCAACTAACAAACCGGTGGCCCGCAAAGACGCCAACGATTCCGTCTACAAAACCCGACGCGAGAAATACAACGCGGTCCTCAAGGAAATCAAAGAAATCCACGGACAGGGCCGTCCTATCCTGGTAGGCACCATCTCCGTCGAAGTAAGCGAGCACCTCTCGCGCATGCTCAAACGCGAGGGCATCGTACATTCTGTTCTTAACGCCAAGTACCACCAGCAGGAAGCTGAAATCGTAGCTCGGGCGGGCCAGCGCGGCGCGGTCACCATTGCCACCAATATGGCTGGCCGTGGCACCGACATTAAGCTCGGCCTCGGCGTAGCTGAACTTGGAGGACTTCATGTCATCGGCACGGAACGTCATGAAGCCCGCCGCATCGACCGCCAACTGCGCGGCCGTTGCGCCCGTCAGGGTGACCCAGGCTCTTCCCATTTCTTCATCGGCTTGGAAGACGATCTCATGCGGCTGTTCGGCTCCGACCGTATCGTCAAGTATATGGAAAAGATGGGGCTGGAAGAAGGGCAAGAACTCGAACATCCGCTCTTAAACCGCTCCATCGAACAAGCTCAGAAGCGCGTCGAGCAACACAATTTTCAAATCCGGAAACGGACCCTCGAATACGACGATGTGATGAACAAACAGCGTGAAGTCATCTACGGCTTCCGCAACGAAATCATCCACGGCACTGACATCCGCGATCGCCTGATGGACATCATGGAGGAAGTGGTCCTATCTAAGGTCGAGGAATTCACAACCGCCGAATTCGACGCGAATGCCTGGAAAATCCGCTCACTGTCTGACTGGGTGAATCTGAATTTCCCCTTGGGCCTGCCCGAAACCGAGATTGTCAAGGCGGCCGAATCCGGACATGAAGCACCGGTACCCGGATCGATGTTTGAAAACCTTAGCCCAGCCCAATTCGCCGTCTGCAGCTTTATCGCCGACAGCGTGCGAAAAGCCTACGAGCTTAAGGTCAGCTACGAAAACCAAGAGGCCCTGATCGAAGTCGAGCGCTACACCATTCTCAGCGCCATCGATAAGCTCTGGCAGGAGCACCTCTATGAAATGGACAGCCTTCGTTACAGCATCGGTCTCCGCGCGCATGGCCAGAGAGACCCGCTGATCGAGTACAAGGGCGAAGCCTACAAGGTTTTCCAGGAACTGATGGTTAATATCAAGACTGCAATCTGCCACAACATATTTCGCAGCGCCACCAGCTTAATGGCTTTCGAGAATTTCCTCCGCAACGCCCCACGCCAAACCACCCACCAATCTACGAGCGCCTTCGGCAATGCAGGTGCCAGCCCGAGCGCCCCAGCCCAACCACAGGCCAGTGATATAGTCAGCGAAGCGGCCGCTGCTGCTGAACGCGCTAAGCCTCTCCGTGCTGGGCCAAAAGTCGGTCGCAATGACCCCTGTCCCTGCGGCAGCGGAAAAAAGTATAAGCATTGCTGCGGACGATAATATTTCCGCCGTTCAGGTTCCTTTGGCCGTGGCGGTAACGTTCAGGTAGCCTACCGAACCGGTTCGAGCACGAAATCGGAAATTGCTTCGTGCATTGACTCGGAAGCCTCTACTATGAGAGGATCGCTGCGGTTGCGTTTGACAATCGACCAATCCTTATGGAACTCGATGTTTTGATTCTCTCACGGCTGCAGTTCGCTCTGACCATCATGTTCCATTACCTGTTCCCTCCTTTAACCATCGGGTTGGGAGGTTTGATGGTATCTCTGGAGGCGATGTACCTTAGAACACGCAATCCCCATTATGAACAGGCGGCCAAATTCTGGACTCGCATTTTCGCAGTTAATTTCGCCATGGGTGTCTCCACGGGCATCGTCATGGAGTTCCAATTTGGAACCAATTGGGCAACTTATTCCCGGTTCGTTGGGGATGTTTTTGGTTCCGCCCTTGCCGCTGAAGGCATTTTCGCGTTCTTCCTAGAATCGGGGTTCCTGGCTGTCGTCGTGTTTGGGTGGGATAAAGTCTCACCTCGCGTCCACTTCTTCGCCACCTGTATGGTTGCTCTGGGCGCTATTTTTTCCTCGGTTTGGATTGTCGTAGCCAATTCCTGGCAACAAACCCCTGCAGGTTTCCATCTTGTGGGCGAAGGGACTAACGTGCGCGCCGAGATCACGGATTTTTGGGCTATGGTCTTCAATCCTTCCAGCGTGGATCGTCTGCTACACACCCTGATTGGCTGTTACATTCTGGCTGCGTTCTTCGTCATGAGCATTTCTGCTTATTACCTCCTGCGCGGAAAGCATCTTGAGTTTGCCAAAAGGAGTTTTAGCCAAGCTCTTATCATGGGCAGTGTAATGTCTCTTGCCGCGCTGATTCAGGGGGATGTGCAGGCACGAAACCTCAAGAAAACCCAGCCAGCAAAGCTAGCGGCCATGGAAGCTCACTTCGAGACAGGCACCGGAGGCACCCCGCTCTATGCGTTCGGCATTCCCGACGAGGAAAAACGCAGTGTAAGATTTGGCCTGGCCATACCCGGCATGCTCAGCTTCCTGATACATGGCAACACCCAAGAACCGGTGATGGGGCTGGACAGATTCCCCCGCGATGACTGGCCTCCCGTTAACCTGACATTTCAGTCGTTCCACTTGATGGTAGGCCTGGGTTTCTTCTTCATTGCGATTACCCTGGCCGCATGGTTCTACCTCTGGCGAGGCAAGCTCTTCGAGACTCGCTGGCTCCTCTGGATCTTCGTTGTGTCCATTCCTTTGCCCTATGCTGCCAACCAGCTTGGCTGGGCCACCGCCGAGTTCGGACGCCAACCGTGGGTCGTCTATGGCATGCTTCGCACCAGCGATGGCCTCTCAAAATCGGTAACTGCAGGCCAGACACTTGCCTCGATTATCATGTTCGGCATCATTTACGCGCTTCTTTTTGCCGTTTTCCTTTATGTGCTGAACGACAAGATTCAGCACGGCCCGGAGCCGGTAACACCGCCTGAGAAGACCAAGGGCCAGGACCTGGCCGATGTAGCTGGCCAGCGTGCCGGCACCGGTGGTTACTCCCTCACTATGCCCGGCGAATCGCCCCATAATCCCGGCCCAACCCCCTCCAAATAGGACTTCCCATGGACCTCAACCTGCTTTGGTTTGTTTTGCTCGGTATACTGCTAGCCGGTTATGCCATTTTGGATGGTTTCGACCTTGGAGTCGGAATCCTGCACCCGTTCACCAAAACTGATCAGGAACGCCGAATTTTGATGAACTCGATTGGGCCGCTTTGGGACGGCAACGAAGTCTGGCTTGTCACCTTCGGCGGCGCTATGTTCGCCGCATTCCCGGAGGTCTACGCCACGGTGTTTTCAGGCTTCTATACTCCCTTCATGTTGCTGCTATTTGCACTCATTTTCCGCGCCGTTTCCATGGAATTCCGTAGCAAGCGCCAGAATCCCGCATGGCGCCAGACATGGGACTGGGCCTTTTTCGGCGGCAGCACCCTGGCAACTTTCCTTTTCGGCGTCGCCGTCGGCAACGCTCTCCAGGGCATGCCAATAGGTGCGGACAAGGAATTCACCGGCACAACACTCGACCTGGTTCGGCCCTATCCGGTATTGGTCGGGCTATTCGCGGTGGCAACCTTCGCCATGCACGGTTCGCTTTACCTGTCTCTCAAAACCGAAGGCGAACTCCACAAGCGAATCCATGGCTGGAACTGGCGCACCTTCGGATTCTTTCTTGTGCTTTTCCTCTTCACAACGGTTTTCACCCTTGTGCAAGTTCCCCTGGCTACCCGTAATTTTGATCAGCACCCCTGGGTCTGGCTCGTGGTCGTGCTTAACATCTTGGCGGTAAGTAATATTCCCCGCGCCATTTATCGAGCACGACCTCTTCATGCGTTTATCTCCTCCTGCGCCGCCATTGCAGCGTTAACCTTCCTGTTTGGAGTCGCACTCTTCCCAGACCTCGTCCACTCCTCTTTGTCGCCCGATTGGAGTCTGAATGTCTACAACGGTGCTTCCTCCCAAAAGACTCTGGCAATCATGCGCAATATCGCGTTTCTGGGCATGCCGTTTGTGCTCGCCTACACCTGCGTGATTCTGTGGGTGTTTCGTGGCAAGGTCAAAATCGGTCATTTCAGTTATTGAACTGAAATGTCCGAAAACTGGGCGAGTTGTTGCCTCTGACTGGCGGATCGTGCAGGCTAGTTGCCATGGATTGGCAGTCGTGGATTTTCGCTGGGGTCTTAGTGGTCCTATTCGTGGCGTTCCGCCGCATTGAGCTTGTTTCACCCAACCGGGCCAGGCGCTTGCTGGACCAAGACGGGAAAATCATCGATGTGCGCAATCGTTCTGAATTCCAGGCTGGTCATCTGAGTGGCGCCTTAAACATCCCGCTTGGCGAACTAAAGGAGCGCATCCGGCAGGAAGCCAAGGATCTGAACCAACCGCTGCTGCTCCATTGCCTTGGTGGCGGACGCAGTGCTTTGGCGAAACGAATGTTAAGACAAATGGGTTATCGCACGGTAGTCAACCTCGGTTCCTACCGTCGCGCCAAACGCGTCGCCACTCGCTAACCATCAGCGAAAAGAGGCAGCCCGCGCCAGCAGGCTGCCTCATATCTGCTAAGAGGTCTCTCGACTCAAACCAATCGGGTGACTCCGGGCATGGCCATCGGCGCAATGTCGAGCTTCATCTTCCAGTCCAAGTGGTCGGGAACTAGTTTTTCAGTTGAGTTCATCGCTTGCTCCCAGGTGACTTCCTGCCCTGTATAGGCCGCCATTCGCCCCATGATCCCGAGCAAGGTGCTATGAGCCATCCACACGCCATCATTAATCGGCTCACCTTTCCGAATACTGGCGAATAACTCATTATGTTCCTCTTGATACATATCCGTCTTCGGCCCGCGATAACGCCAATTCTGCTTACCTCGAATATACGGTGGTTGCCATCCCGGGATCTTGGCAAATCCTTCTGAACCCATCAGGTAATCTGAATTATCGCTATGCGCGTTACCCACCTGGCGTTGTCCCAGAAATGCCCGAACATCATCCGCATACTCATATACCACAAACATGTGGTCAAAGATGTTGCCCTGGTTATTGGGCGCTTGCCGTCCTCCCACCGCCACTGCCTTGAGGGGCGGCTGATCCTTCATCGCCCACGCCACTTTGTCCACGCTGTGACATGCCTGTTCCACAAATCCATCACCCGACAACCACACGAAGTTATACCAGTTTCTCATTTGCCACTCGAGATCGCCCATGCCGGCAGGCCGGTCGCTTGCCGGCGGCATTGGCTTCACCGGCCCAGCAAAGTACGTCGCATACACCGCGCGAATCTCGCCAATGCCTCCGTCGTGAATGCGCTGGTAGAACTCCCGCCGGGCGCCTTCATAACGCCAGCAAAAACCTGCAACCAACGACAGTTCCTTATCTCGGGCGGCCTTTACCGACTCAAGCACCGAACGCACGCCAGGTGCGTCGGTCGCCATCGGTTTTTCGCAAAAAACGTGCTTTCCGGCCTCCACTGCCGCCTTCAAGTGTACTGGACGAAATCCTGGAGGACTGGCTAGCAGCACCACGTCCACGCCACTGTCAATGACCTTCTGATAGGCATCCAAACCAACAAAAGAGGTCTCCGGGGTCACTTTGACGCGGTCCGGCGCTTCTCGCCGCAGGACCTCTAGACTCTTATTCAACGGTTCCGGAAAAGCATCCCCGAGCGCGGTCAAAACCACTTCCTTGTCCGCATTCAGCGCCTGGTTGGCTGCGCCAGTGCCCCTCCCTCCACACCCGATCAGACCCACTTTCAGCGGGCCGCTTCGGCCTGCTGCGAACAGGTTGCCCGGCAAAATCGCAGGGGCTGCCAGCGCGCCTCCCACCAAAGCCGAGGTTTTAAGAAAGTCACGCCGTGACGTCAGAGAGTCGTGCAAAGTTTTCATTTTATCAGTTAATACAATGATGGCGACGTATGTCGGTTCGTCAAGTGACATCTGAACCGCCACCGAAGCAATATTGTGCCTTTTCTGGTTCACCACTCATTCATCCTTGCAGCCTGTCAATAATTGAGTAGCAATAGGGTGGTCGATGAGTATGAGCCGCCAACCTTTGCCGCCCCATGCGTTTAAGACAGTTGTCCCAAAGAACCCCTTCTCCAGAACCTTTGAACCCTTGCCCGTAAGCCCATGACTCGCCTGGACCAGGCACTCACCGAACACGGCCTGTGTGAAAGCCGAGAAAAGGCTTTCCGCGCCATTATGGCTGGTCAGGTCCGCGTGAATGGCCAACTCGCCCGAAAAGGCAGTCAACCCGTTAAGTCCACGGACGACCTGACTCTTCAGGCCCCGGAAAAGTATGTCAGCCGGGGTGGGCTCAAGCTCGAGCGTGGTCTGGACCACTTCGAAATCAAGGTGGATGGCGCACGCGCGATTGATCTTGGAGCTTCGACCGGCGGGTTTACTGATTGTCTCCTGCAAAGAGGTGCGTTGCGGGTTTTTTCTGTGGACGTTGGGCACGGTCAACTAGCCTGGAAACTGCGCCAGGATCCTCGCGTCGTGGTGATGGAGAAAACCAATGCTCGAGACCTGACACCGGCTCATTTCACCCAACCTTTCGTCCCATTCGACCTTGCCGTAGTGGATTGTTCTTTCATCTCACTGCGCAAGGTACTGCCGCCGGCCTTTGCTTTGTTGCGACCCTTGGGTAAAATACTGGCGCTGGTCAAACCGCAGTTTGAAGCGGGCAAAGCCGAAGCCGACAAAGGGGCTGGGGTTATTCGTGACCCGGCTGTGCACCAAAGAGTGCTCGATGAATTGAAGCTTTTTGTTGAAGGCAGCCAGGGAATGATTTGGGTGGGCGTCTGTGAATCGCCCATTTTGGGCCCGGCTGGCAACAGAGAATTTTTAGCGCTTCTTGAAAAAGAAAACTCATAATATCCGGCGCGTTGGACTCATCGGCAATTGCGACAAGTCTGCTTGTGCCGCTGCCGTAGCCCAGGCGGCGCAATTGATCCTGGCGTCAGGGCGTGAAGTCCTGACAGAGCCTACCACCCTCGCGTGTACGCAGATCGACGCCTTCGCCTGCACCAACCCCGACACACTTTCCCGTGAGGTCGACCTGCTGCTCGTCTTCGGAGGCGACGGCACCATCCTCCAAGTGGCTCGACAGACGGCTGGATCGAATGTTCCCATCCTCGGAGTCAACATCGGAAGCCTGGGATTCTTGACCGCGGTGTCCTCGGACGAGATCGCTGGCGCGCTCAACCAGGTTTGGGCCGGCCAGTTTTCCTTCGAATCTCGAGGGCTCATTCGCGTAACCGGCCGGCGCCTCACACGACAGGTGAGTTGCACAGCGCTTAATGACGTCGTGGTGAGCCGTGGAGTCGCCTCCCGCTTGATAGAGCTGGAGGTCTGCATTAACAGCGAGTTACTCACTCGTTACCGGTGCGACGGCCTCATCGTCAGCACACCCACCGGTTCCACTGCATACTCTCTGGCTGCCGGCGGAGCGGTAGTTTTTCCCACGGCTCAGGTCATCGCCCTTACGCCGATTTGCGCCCATACCTTGTCCAACAGGGCACTAATCCTCCCTTCCCATGCAACGATTGAGGTGAGGGTGATCAGCCTAAAACCAAATACGGTTCTTAGCGCCGATGGCCAAGTCGTCTCCGAGTTGTCTGCGGGAGATACCATCACGATTCGGCGCAGCCGGCGCACCATCAGACTTCTTCACCTGGCAGGCAGCTCTTTTTGCGACACTTTGAGACGCAAACTCCATTGGCGCGGGGCAACCATATGATCCGATTGAAAGACATTGCCGAACGAGCAGGCGTTTCGGTTATGACGGTATCCAAAGCCCTGCGCGATGCGCCTGATGTCTCAGCGACCACCCGGGCTAGAGTAAGGCTTCTCGCGCAGCAACTCGGTTATGTACCAGACTCCAGCGCCCAGGGCCTCCGTACCCGCCACACCAAACTTCTGGGTCTCGTAATATCCTCCCTGGCAAATCCGATCTTCTCCCGCATCGTCCTCGCTATCGAGGAGCGCGCTCACGAACTCGGTTACGATCTTCTTCTAGCCTATACAATGAATAAAACCGACCGAGAGGAGGAGGCGATACGGCGCATGCTTTCGCGCCGTGTCGATGGCCTATTCCTCTCCCCGGTTTACCGAATCGCCAGCGAAGTCCGGGTCTACCAGGAACTGAAGCAGCGGAACACGCCAACCGTTATCCTGGGCCATCTGGCGCCGTTCTGCTCCCATTTCATTAATGTCGAAACGGATGACCTTCAGGCCGGCTACCAGGTCACTCACCACCTCCTGGCCCAGGGACACCGGCGCATCGCCTTTCTTGCGGGTCCACCCGGAACCCCCTGGACCCAGGAACGTTTTGAAGGCTATCGCCGCGCCCTTCGAGAAATTGGGGAGGACGTAGATGACCGGCTTGTATTTCATGCCGGCCGCAACCTCGAGGAGGGGGCAAGAGCTGCCACCCAGATGATCAATGAACGCACCGAAGCCACAGCCATCCAGTCCATTAATGACCTCGTGGCCGTTGGCTGCGCCGAGGTCTTGCTTCGCCAGCAAATCCATATCCCGCGCGATCTATCCATAACCGGTTTCGGCAATACCCTGATCAGCGAGTACTTCCAGGTTCCCCTTACCACAGTTGGTCAGCCCAAATACCGTTTGGGCGTCGCAGCCGTCGATTGCATGCTGCAACTCCTCGGTGGACGTCCCACCGAACCTAAACGAATTCCTGCCGAATTAGTCATTCGCGCCAGTACCGGCACCGCTCCTGCTTCATTCCCACTGAAACGCTTGAAAAAAGCCTGAAGTGCCAAAATGAAGTTATGAAACGACTTATCACTATCGCCTTGGTCGTCATCGGTGTCACCGGTGTCCTGTGGGTGGCTAAAGCCTGGACATTCAAACGTGGAGACGAGAAAGTCACGAAATTCAATCAGGACTGCGACAACCTGATCCTCGGGCTGCAACAGTACAAGGAATTCGTCGGTACTTACCCCACTGGTCAGAATGTGGACATTGCCAAAGCCCTGCTTGGGCAGAGCCAAAAAAAGATCCTCATCCTCGCGGTCCGCCGTAGCGACCTTAATGACAAGGGAGAGATCATGGATCCCTGGGGTGTTCCCCTTCAATTCTATTTCTCTCACAACGAGGTCATGATCCGCTCCGCAGGACCTAACAAAGCCTGGGAGGACAGTGCCGTAAATACTGCGGATGACCTGTACCGTTCTACTGGAAAGAACAACTGACCACGGAGCTGGGGCAGTTGTCCAATGTCGTCTCTCCTGCGACCGGACTTTGTCCCGAACGGGGCAGAGCCTGGTCGCCTGGGTTTCTCTACAATCGGTCGGGAATAAGCCAGAAGGTAGTTTTCTCAGGTAACTCGTTTCCAAACCGCGATAAACATTCCGTTGCCCCCCTTGTCCTCGGGCTGCAACCGCAGTCGCCGGGCCGTGACGCCCCGGTGGTACGGATGCTCTATATTGCAGGCGAGAAAATCAGGGTATTCTCGCTCAAACGCATCGGCCACGTCATCCGTCTCTCGCTGCGTCAGTGTGCAAACGGCATAGACCAATCTTCCTTCGAGCTTGAGCGCGGGCGCGACGTGTCTTAGCAGGTTGCTTTGAATCTGGCTCATCTCCGCGATGTCTTCTGGTGTGATGTTCCAACGGGAGTGAGGATTGCGCCCCCAAGTTCCTACACCACTGCACGGCGCATCCACCAACACCCCATCAAATCGGGTCTTTGTGGGCAGCTTCGCCCCCCCATCCCACGAGACCATACGATAATTGAACACCCCGGCCCGGGCCGCACGGCGTTTCAGCTTTTTCAAACGCCACTCGGCGCGATCGCTGGCCCAGATCGTTCCTTGGTTCTTCATTAAACTGGAAAGGTGCAAAGTCTTCCCGCCCTCGCCAGCGCAAGCATCCCACCAGGTTTGCCCCGGCCCTGGGCTACACACCCAACCCACAGCCTGAGAACTAATGTCCTGCAACTCGAACTGACCCTGATGAAACTCGGGACTGCAAAAAAGGTCCTGATTCCCATTGTAGCGCAGACAATCGGCAAGCCAGCCCTGCCCTGCTGGTTCGGTATTTCCCAAAGCGGCCGCCACCTTTGGCCCTTGCCCTGATCGCGCCCGAAGCCACAGAACCGCCGGCTTCTGGATAGCTCGAACAAACCCAGCAGTAACCTCCATCTCCTGTGCGAGCCAGGGCGGCACGGATCGGCTCAAGAGTTCTTCCTCGGAAAACTGCGCCGGCTCCCGATCATATCGCTCCGCCAGTTCCAGAGCTTGACGGATTTGTTTGGCCGCCGGGACCTCCTTATTCAACCACTCTCGCCACCGGTAGTACGCAAACACGCCTGCGGACACAAAGCGAGCGTCGCGCCTCGACATCCGCCTCTCCCTCAACTGGTCTCGCAGGAGCGCATCGGCAGGGCGATCCCGCCCCGCCTTGAGGATCACGCTCTCCACAACTGCCAGTGCAAACGCGTTCAATGTGCAAGTAGCTGGCGCAGCACGTAGGGAAGAATGCCGCCGTGTTGGTAGTAGTCGATCTCAATGGGTGTATCGATGCGACAGCGCACATGCACACTCTCGGTCCTGCCATTGGCCCGAGTAAAACTCAACGTCAAGTCCTGCTGTGGTTTCAGATCCGGTCCAAGCCCAGTCAAATCGTAAGTTTCCGTTCCGTCCAATCCAAGGCTTTGCACCGTGGTGCCTTCGTGGAATTGAAGGGGCAGAACCCCCATACCTACCAAATTTGATCGGTGAATCCGCTCAAAACTCTGGGCGACGACTGCTTTCACTCCTAGCAGCGCTGTTCCTTTTGCCGCCCAATCGCGCGAACTCCCCGTACCATACTCCTGCCCCGCCAGAATGACCAATGGCGTCCCCTCGGCCTTGTAGGCCATTGCCGCATCGTAAATCGCTGAAGTCTCCCCAGACTTGCAGGCACACCCTTTGGTCGCAAAGCACTTCGTCACACCGCCTTCAGTCCCCGGCACCATCAGGTTCTTGATCCTGACATTGGCGAAAGTTCCCCGGGTCATGACACGATCATTCCCACGCCGTGAGCCGTAGCTGTTGAAATCTTCGAATGCCACCCCGTTTTCCAGGAGGTACCGGCCAGCTGGCGAGGTCTTCTTGATGCTGCCTGCCGGTGAAATGTGGTCCGTAGTGACGCTGTCACCAAAAATGGCAAGGGGCCGTGCCCTCTGAATATCCTGGATCGTTCCCGGCTTCAGGCTGAAGCCAACAAAAAACGGCGGTTCCTGGATATAGGTGCTCTGAGTGTCCCATGTGTAAACATTTCCAGTGGCAGCAGGAATTTCATTCCACTTTGGATTCTGCCCCACAAAATCCTGATATAGTTTCCGGAACACCTCTGGCTTTAGCGCCATCTGCATCAAGTCGCGGATTTCTTGTAGGGTCGGCCAAACATCTTTAAGATAAACATCCTTGCCATCCTTGCCACGTCCAATCGGCTCCTGGGCCATATCAATGTTGATCCGTCCCGCGAGCGCAAACGCCACAACCAGTGGCGGGGACATCAAAAAGTTAGCCTTGATGCTCTGATGCACGCGGGCTTCGAAATTCCGGTTGCCTGAAAGCACCGAAGCCGCCACCACGTCATGCTTCGACACAGCCTCCTCAACGGCGGCAGCCAGAGGACCGCTATTACCAATGCATGTTGTACACCCATAACCCACGAGGTTGAAGCCCAACTGATCCAAGTACGGTTGCAGCCCAGTCCGGTTCAGATAATCGGTTACCACGCGTGAACCCGGTGCCAGGGAAGCTTTCACCAACGGGTTCACTTCCAGGCCTCGCTGCACGGCCTTCTTCGCCAACAAACCCGCAGCCAGCATCACGGATGGATTGCTGGTGTTTGTGCAACTCGTAATAGCCGCAATGAGAACACTACCGTGCCCCAAAGCCCCGGGGACCACAGCCGCATTGTCAGTGCCAGAGGCACCCTCGCGTTTCAAATCAATGGCGTAGCTCCGACTGAAATCATCGTTGGATTTGCCAAATCCGTTTTCGGTCACTGGCCTTCCAAAGGCTGAGGTAAACTCTCGCTTGAGGTTCGGCAGTTCTATTCGATCCTGCGGGCGCTTAGGCCCAGCTACGCTCGGCACAATGGTTCCCAAGTCCAATTCCAAATCCGTTGAATACTCAATCTCGCCTTTTCGCGGCAGGCCAAAGAGTCCCTGAGCCCGATAATAATTCTCGTAAATCCGACAAGATTCCTCGCTACGTCCCGTGGCCGCCAAATACTTCACGCACTCCTGGTCGATCGGGAAAAAGCCCATTGTAGCACCGTACTCTGGAGCCATATTGGCAATGGTCGCCCGATCAACCACCGGTAGTGCTTCCGCACCCGGTCCGTAAAACTCGACGAACTTACCCACAACCTTCGCCTTCCGCAGCATCTGCGTGATCGTCAAAGCAAGATCGGTCGCCGTCACCCCTTCCCGCAGCGATCCGGTCAGATACACTCCAACTACGTCTGGCGTGAGGAAATAAACCGGCTGGCCCAGCATGCCCGCTTCGGCCTCAATGCCGCCTACTCCCCACCCCACAATGCCCAACCCGTTAATCATCGTGGTATGTGAGTCAGTACCTACCAGCGTGTCGGGATAATACAGGTTACGAGTGCCAGCCTCGGTGCCCACGGGCGTGCAGAGCACCCCTTTGGCCAGATACTCGAGATTCACCTGATGCACAATCCCTATTCCCGGGGGAACAACTTTAAATGTATCGAACGCTTGCATTCCCCACTTCAGGAATTGGTACCGTTCGCGGTTCCGCTGAAATTCCAGTTCGAGATTCTTCTGCATCGCATTGACTGTCCCGGCAAAATCAACCTGAACCGAGTGGTCAACTACCAGGTCGACAGGCACCAACGGCTCAATAATCTTGGGGTCCTGACCCAGCCGGGAAACCGCGGAGCGCATCGCCGCCAAATCAACCAACAGCGGCACCCCTGTAAAATCCTGTAGCACGATCCTGGCAACCACAAAGGGTATCTCCTCCGTGCGAGCGGTCTTCGCTTTCCAGTTTGCCAATGTACGAACCGCCTCCCGCGTGACTCGATTTCCATCGCAGTTCCGCAGCACGGATTCCAGCACCAACCGGATAGACACCGGCAACTTCGAGACGGGTCCCACACCAGTCTCTTCCAGTCTAGGCAACGAGTAATAACTCCCTTGCCGCCCGTTTCCGCAGTCAAATTGTTGTAAAGTGCCAAACAGTGTGTGCGCCTGATTCATAAGTATCCGGATTAAATATAATTCGCAGATGGAACTCTGGAGTTTTAATGGCGTCCAGTCAAGCGGCTCCAAAATCATGACGAAAACACGAGGTCTTTCCATAATAGCCTCCGTTATCGCCTCCACCAAGCAGTGAAGCGCCTCCATCAGTGGGTGCAAAAAAATTCGTCTTGTCATCGTAACCGTTTGATTCAAAAATAAGGTTTCCTTGGAGATTATTCATCTCTCGGTAACTTCAATTTATGGAACTAGTAGTAACTCATACATCGCAGGCAATCTCCGGCATTGAAGATGCAGGAATTGCACCGTCATCAGTCCAGCAAAAGCAGCACGAGCGGCATGGCCAAGTTGTTCTTGCTTTTACCCTCATCGAACTGCTGGTGGTGATAGCCATTATCGCAATTCTCGCAGCAATGCTCCTGCCGGCACTTGGAAGAGCGAGGCAAAAGTCCCATGGCATCAGTTGCCTGAATAATAACAAGCAAATGACGCTTGCTTGGCTAACCTACGCCGGAGATTACAATGATAAATTGGTTTTCAACAAACCCACCTATGCCACCGACACCAATAACTGGGTCGCCAACGTCATGAGTTGGGGAATGGACCCGCAAAACACAAATCAGAATTTGCTGAAAGAGGCCTTACTTGGACAGTATACTGGAAAGAACACTGGCGTTTACAAGTGTCCAGCGGACACGGTTCACTCCGCTGCAGGCCCCAGAACCAGGAGCTACTCCATGAACGGTTTTGTAGGACCGCAAAATGCGAGTGGCACGCCCATCAACTCCGCATGGGCCCAATTCCTTAAGTCGTCAAGCATTCGCAATCCGGCCAACATCTTCGTTTTTGTGGATGAGCATCCCGACAGTCTCAATGATGGGTGGATGGTTTTCTGCACCGGAGCCAATCCTGCAGAGCGGACTCAATGGAGTGACTTGCCCGCCTCTTTTCACAACGGTGCATGCGGGTTCTCTTTTGCAGACGGTCACTCCGAAATCAAGAAATGGAGGAACTCAACTACCCTGGAGCCTGTCACCAAGAATTCGGGAAAATTCCCGAAAAACGTTGGCGGCCAAATCGACGACATCACCTGGTTAGCCGAGCGCGCGACCTACCGGTAGAGTTAAGTTCAGCCCTCAAGTCTCAGGATTCACCGTCCCCGCCCAAAGGCTCTTCCTTGGGTGCGGCCTTCGGCGACCCAACCCGTTTACGCCTGGACGCAGCCTGTTTTAACAAGTATTCGATCTGCCCGTTCAGACTGCGTAATTCATCAGCGGCCCAATGTTCCAATTCCGCCAGAAGGGCTGGATCAATCCGTAGCAGAAAGGCTTTTCGTTCCGCCATGCCTTTTACGTGTACAGCGTCCCAGTGTTGACCACAGGATGCACTTCAGACTCGCCGCAAAGCACAACCATCAGGTTGCTCACCATCGCAGCTCGGCGATCGTCGTCGAGTTGCAGCACCCCTTTGTCTGATAGCTCCTTTAGCGCCATTTCGACCATGCTCACCGCCCCATGAACAATTTTCTGTCGGGCTGCGATTACCGCCTCCGCCTGCTGACGACGCAGCATGGCTTGGGCGATTTCCGGTGCGTAAGCCAAGTGTGTCAATCGAGCCTCCTCCACCGCCACGCCAGCTTTGCATAAACGGGCCACCAACTCCTGTCGTAACGCCTGCGAAACCTCCTCCACCCCGCTGCGCAATGTAATTTCGTTGTCCTCACCATGATCATATGCGTAAGCACTTGCCAGGTGGCGAATGGCAGATTCGCTTTGGATTCGCACGTAAGTCTCATAATCCTCTACGTCGAACATAGCCTGGGCGGTGTCCTCAATCCGCCAAACAATCACTGCGGCGATTTCGATCGGGTTGCCTCGCTTGTCGTTCACTTTAAGCTTGTCGCTATTCAGGTTCCTGACTCGGAGCGAAATTTTATTGCGCCGCGAGGCGCGGGCCACAGCCACTGCCGGCGAAGGTTTCTCGATGCTCCCGCCTTTTTGCACCGCCACGGAAGCGGCACCATTCGAATAAAAAGGGTTGCCCCAATGAAACCCACTATTACGTACCGTGCCCTTATACTCTCCAAAGAGGATAAGCACCCTCGCCTCATTAGGCTGCAGCGTAAAGAAACCGCACAACAGTATAACGCCCACCACCTCTGCAAGTATGGCGGAGATGAGCAACCAGACGTAAGGATTGCCGGTTGCCTTTACGCCCGCCGCAATGGAGTAGATGAAGAGAGCGATGCTGCCCAGAACCACCAGAAGCACGATCGGTAACATGACCCAGCCGCTTTGAACTGCAATAACGCGTTCACGATTTGAAACCAGGTTTGATGGATTCATAGAATGAGTTCCGTTTTGAATATTATCATAATGATATCATAAAGATATCCAAATTGTCAAGCGGCGGTTTTGCTTCTGCTTGCCGACGTATAACTACGAAGGGCGGCGTATGATGTTCTCTGAGCGGAAATCCAGCTCGGGAATATAACGACGTGTGCGGCAAAACTTGTGTCGGCAAAAGTTGTTGCGCGCCACGCTCGTTTATGCAAAAACTATCGCTGTTCGTCATCAGTGGTGGAATGGGGTCTTAGCTCAGTTGGTAGAGCGTCTCGTTCGCAATGAGAAGGTCAGGGGTTCGAATCCCCTAGGCTCCACCATCCATCCGAGGGTGATTCTCCTCTTGGGGTTTCTGCGCAACCGGTGGATCATCTCCTAAATGAGCACTTTTCCGTCCAGGGTTCTCGTTAAGCTCTGGTCATTGCACAAACTCAACACGCTCAAGCCCAGTCCAAGGGCTCAGCTCCCAGTCGGTGCCTATTGAGTGGCACCCGCCCTGCCCTGTGCTAGATTCTAGGCCTGTGTTAAACGGCGAGCTGACGCGTAGCGATTCCGGCGGTGTGATCGAGATTCAAGGTGCCCGCGAGCACAACTTGAAGGACCTCTCTCTTACGATTCCGCGAAACCGGTTTGTGGTCATCACTGGGGTCAGTGGTTCCGGCAAAAGCACGCTTGCCTTTGACCTATTGTTCGCGGAGGGACAACGGCGTTTCCTAGACTCCCTGAACGCCTACGCGCGCCAGTTCGTGGAGCAACTCAGTCGTCCGAACGTTGATCTCATCACAGGAATCCCTCCGACTGTCAGCATCGAGCAACGTAACAGCCGTGGCGGCGGCAAGAGCACAGTAGCAACCGTGACCGAGGTGTACCATTTCATCCGACTGTTGTTCGCCCGGCTTGGAACTCAATTCTGCCCGCAATGCCAGCAACCGGTTCTGGCCCAAACCCGCTATGAATTGGAGAGACACCTCCGGAGCCAATTGAAGCAACGGGGCGAACTTACGTTGCTCGCTCCCATAATCAAGAACCGCAAGGGTTTCCACTCTGAAGTCGCAGAATGGGCCGCACGGCATGGTCTCGCAGAACTCAGGGCTGACGGTAGAATTTGTCCGACGGATGCACCGCTTCGTCTGGACCGATTCCGTGAGCACAATGTTGAAATAGTCACCGGGCACCTTTCCCGCCGAACTCCGCGAAAGACTGAGCCCAGCGAATTGATTGCCCGAACACTTGAACTAGGCCGCGGCACCCTGTTAGCGTTGGATGAAAAAGGACATGTGACTGTCCACTCTACCGAACGCGCCTGTTCAGGTTGCGGCGCATCCTTCGAGCCTCTCGATCCCAAGAACTTCAGTTATAACAGCCCCCAAGGATGGTGTCTCCGCTGCCGTGGATTTGGCGAGCTGTTTTACCTGCCAGACGTGGACCGCGGCGCCCGCGCTGAGTCTGTAGAGGAATCGTGGTTCGAGTGGCAAGAAGGCAAACGTGAGCTTTGCCCTGAATGCGAAGGCGCCCGACTGAATCCCCTGGCTCGAAGTGTGCGACTGCAGTTCGCCGCCAAGCGTGGCGCGCGGAATGCAAAATCCGCGGAGGCGCCAACAATCGACAATATCTCCGCCATGCCAGTTGCCGCTGCCCAGGACTTTTTCCAGAGCCTTGCCTTAAAGGGTCGCGAGTCCCTTATCGCCCGGGATATCCTTCCTGAGATTCGGGAGCGTCTGAAGTTTCTCTGCGAAGTGGGGCTAGGTTATCTCCAACTCGGGCGCGGCGTGCCAACGCTTTCCGGAGGAGAAAGCCAGCGCATTCGCCTGGCCGCGCAACTTGGTTCCAACCTCAGCGGTGTCCTTTATATTCTGGACGAGCCTACCATCGGCTTGCACGCCCGCGACAACGAGCAGTTGCTCTCAGCCTTGAGGAAACTCCGTGAGCGAGGCAACTCAGTTATCGTGGTCGAGCACGACGAAGCCACAATGCGGCAGGCGGACTACGTGATTGACCTGGGACCCGGCGCAGGCGCCCACGGCGGCAAGGTGGTAGCTGCGGGGACTCTGGCGGATTTGAGGGCAAACCCGCAATCAATTACAGGGCAATGTCTACAAGCGCACCGCACCTATCCCTCCCGCGGTCAGCGCCGCGCAGTACGGCCTGCGAAAGGAGGCAAACCAGACTGGTTAACCCTGCGGGGCGCGGCCCAAAACAACCTTCGCAATCTCATCGTTCGTTTTCCCCTGGGGCGA
This sequence comes from Verrucomicrobia subdivision 3 bacterium UBA6082, assembly GCA_002428665.1. Classification (GTDB taxonomy): domain Bacteria; phylum Verrucomicrobiota; class Verrucomicrobiia; order Limisphaerales; family UBA8199; genus UBA6082. The sequence goes on along the minus strand of DIXK01000067.1, from coordinate 241,200 downwards.
TTTGTCGTCGTGACCGGAGTGAGCGGTTCGGGTAAGACAACTCTCATCCGTGAATGCCTGTTGCCAGCCATCACCAAGGCTCTCCGCACCCACCGTAGCACTTGCCTGACCGGTCACGAGGCCATCCAGGCTGTGTACGAAGTCGATCAGTCACCGATTGGCCGCACGCCTCGTTCAACCCCAGCAACCTACGTCGGTTTCTTTGATGAAATCCGCCAACTGTTCGCCCAGGTGCCCGAGGCACGGCTGCGGGGTTATGGACCGGGGCGTTTCTCCTTTAATAGCGCGACAGGTCGCTGCCCGGAATGTGAAGGAGCAAGCACTACGAAAGTGGAGATGAGCTTCCTCCCGCCCGCTTTCGTGCGCTGCGAGACCTGCGGCGGATCCAGGTTCAACCCCGAAACGCTGGATGTTGAATACGCAGGCAAGAACATTTCGCAGGTACTGGAGATGTCGGTGGAGCAGGCGCTGGAGTTCTTCGGCAACGTTCCAAGAATCAAGCGAGCCCTGAGCGCCTTGGCTGACACAGGGCTGGATTACTTGAAGCTGGGCCAGACTAGCCCTACCTTGAGCGGAGGCGAGGCTCAGCGAGTCAAGCTCGTCACCCATTTACTCACCGGGCTGCGGGAGGGGGAGGAGACCGCTCGCCACCCCAAACGCAATTTGTTCCTCCTGGAGGAACCGACCATCGGCTTACACATGGCAGACGTCAGCCGACTGGTCGAGGTGCTGCAGCGACTCGTTGATCACGGACACTCGGTCTTTGTAATCGAGCACAACCTCGACCTCATCGCCGAAGCAGACTGGATTATCGACCTCGGTCCCGAAGGCGGAGATCAAGGGGGACGCATCGTTGCAGAAGGGACTCCCGAACAGATCGTCAGCAACAAATCCTCGCATACCGGCCGGTTCTTAAGTAAACTTTCCCTCGCACCAAAATGAGCACGCCATACGCCGAAACGTTGCATGGGGAGATGCTGATGCGCTCGGCCCCAGGAGTTCGGCACGAGTCAATACTTGCTCGACTTCACCGCTGCGTCCAAGCCAGTGTGGGCAATCTCAATAGCGCGGTTCTATTGCCTCCCCGCACACAAATACAACTTGGTCCGGATATCCTCCTCTGTCCGGACATGTCGCTGGTCACGACGGCGACCGGAAAACTTTGGCTAGCAGTTGAGATTGTTAATTCTGAGGATCATCGCCCCGATACGGTCTTCAAGAAACAGATTTACGAAGAGGTCCGGCTGCCTCGCCTCTGGATGGTCGATCCGCGCTACGACAACGTCGAGGTCTACCACGGCACCCAATTTGGCCTCACTCTCAAAGGAATCCTGGCTGGCCGTGAAACCCTCACCGAAAGCCTCCTGCCAGAGTTTGAAATCGGCATCAGTGACCTCTTCCAGAATAAAGGCCACTGAATTCCCACAAAACAATCCTCTGGAACTTGCTCATGCGCTCCGTTTTGTCTCGACCCTGCGCTCCAACACAAACCCCATCAGAGGCACCCTCGAACCATTCTCCAAGCGGCAGACTGTCGTGCCAAAGTTGACCGTAACTCCCCAGAATGCCATGCAAATACCATGTTTACCTTAGGCAATCAACCGGTGCAGCGGGAGGCTATCATCCTCGACCGGGTATGAGATCCCCTCGCTCACCGTATGATAAGTCGCTCACTTGCTTGCGTATCGAATGGCTAGGGAAAACGCGACGGCACTGACAATTCACCCTCTGAATGGAGTTCCAATGTAAACTCAGGTTTGCGCCATGCAAGATTATCCAGCCACAACGTGATCTCGCCATTCCCGATTAAGCTGGGTGATCCCCGCAGGCACCAAGGTTTTGCGCAAGGTCCAGCAAGTCAGGCCATTTAACCTTCACCTCCGCGTGAAACGCAGCACGGAGAGCGAACGTCTAAATATTGTCGATCCGTTACATCCTGCCTTACACCGCGAAAACGCGCAGCCCCACGCGCACAACAGCGCAAAATAAACACTGGCATAATAGCCATTGGCCAAATAAGTTAATACCGACACCGAAAAAACTCCCCATGCCCTGACCTAGAATCGAAGTAATAATATCAGCCAATCTGACTACGGAGTTCAGCACCATCATGATGAATCTATCAATAATCCGTCGCATCGGCTTCTTGCCAGGCCTGTTGTTGCTCGGCAACACCCTGGCCCAGGAATACGCCCCAGCAGATGACGGCGCCCCGGGTGATAAAATGGTGCAAAGCTACCTGGCCACCGAGGCGAACAGGATCCACCTCACGTTCACGAACGACTTCACATCGCGGGCGGATTGGGAATCCCACAGACCAGTCTATCGCCAGGAGTTCCTATACATGTTGGGCCTCTGGCCGTTGCCGGAGCGGACCCCGCTGCATGCCACCGTTACCGGCACAGTCGAGGGCGATGGCTTCACGGTGGAACTGATCCATTACCAAAGCCAACCAAGACTCTACGTGACGGGGAATCTGTACCGCCCCGTCAGGTCCAAACCCGGCGAACGTCTCCCAGCAGTCTTATACTTATGCGGTCACTCCAACCAGGGGCGTGCCGGCAACAAAACAGCCTACCAGTCGCATGGCATCTGGTTTGCCAGACACGGGTACGTGTGCCTGGTAGTCGACACACTCCAACTCGGCGAGATCGCCGCCATTCACCACGGCACCTATCGCGAAGACCGCTGGTGGTGGCATTCGCGCGGTTACACGCCTGCAGGTGTTGAATGCTGGAACGGCCTTCGAGGCATCGACTACCTCATCAGCCGCGCCGATGTGGATCACGAGCGCATAGCTGTCACAGGAATCAGTGGGGGCGGAGCCGCAACCTTCTGGATTGCGGCAGCCGATGAACGAGTAGGAGTGGCTGTGCCTGTGAGCGGCATGGCAGACCTCCCTGCTTACATTAACAACCGCGTTATCAATGGCCACTGCGACTGCATGTTTATTTACAACACGTTTCAGTGGCCCTGGACCCGTATTGCCGCATTGATCGCGCCGCGCGCCCAATTATTCGCCAACAGCGACGAAGATCGCATTTTCCCCATGGATGCTAACGATCGGGTCATCGCTCGCCTCGAGAGAGTCTACAGCTTATATGGTCGCTCTGATTTCGTGGATTCGATGGTCAGCATTGGCGGTCACGCCTATCGAAAAGACCTCCGACAAGCAGCGTACCGTTTCGTAAACACGCATTTGAAGCACGACCCCCGTTCAATCGAGGACAGCGAGGAAAGCTTGATAATTGGGGAAGGAAATCATCGCATTTATCCGATTGTGATCGACCAACTGCGCGTATTTCCGACGGAAGAGAATGTCCCCAAAGACGAACTCAACACGACAATTGACCAACATTTCGTGCCCTTGGCTCATGTCCAAATGCCAAGTCCTGGGCAGTTTGAACCCTGGAAAACCTCAATGCTGACGGAACTACGCCGCGTGACTTTCCGTAGTTTTCCTAATCGCCACCCGATCGCTAAGTTGCGACCAGGGAACAAGGCCACCGAATCAGAATGGGAAACGGAACCAGGCATTAGGGTGCGTCTTTTGGAGATCACCAATTCCATACCACCCGGAAATTCGGGACGAATAATCTTTGGAATCGGTGCTACGGAATCGAATCAGCCTTTCGCCGCGTTTCTACGAACTTTGTTTCAACCGAATGATGCGATCTACGTGTGCGAACCTCGTGGAATCGGAACAACCCAATGGACCGAAAGCAACCCTCCGAACTTCGTAAAGCGCAGCCACGTCTTGTTGGGACGCACTGTGGACAGCGGTCGAGTCCTGGATGTGATCGCCGTCGCCCGCGCCCTGCGAGAACGTCAAGGCGGGGACTGCCAACTGATTGTTGTTGGTGACGGCAACTCAGGCCTGTTGGGCGCCTACGCCGCCCTCTGGGAACCTTCGATCAGTGGTGTGATTCTGCGCAACCCGCCACTAACGCACATGGAGCCCACCGCACCGCAATTTCTGAACGTGCTGCGTGTGTGTGATGTGCCTGACGTGCTGGGGATGCTCGCTCCACGCCCACTTACAATTTTCACTCCGCATAAGACCGCTTTCGGTAAAACTGAGTCAATCTATGCCACTGCGGGCACCGCTGCGAAGTTCCTGATTCAGCCGGACTAACCGCAACGCATAGTCCTCTATGAAGACCTACCTCCTCTGCTTTCTGACTTTAGCATGGTTCGTGCGATCAAGCTGCGCAATTGCGCCTGTTACCTCGCTGCCGCCAAAACCTGGTAAAGCTTCTTCAACGAACATCGCATCGACACTCCTCATAGGGGGAATTGGCGGAGCCTATTTTCTTGCGGAACCCGGGGAATTGGTGGTGCAGGTTGAAAAGCGGGATACCTTGAACATCGGCATCCCTCACCTGGACAAGTTCGCGTATCTGGGGATTTACAGCTCCGGCATCTTCGGAATCGCAGGTAGACCGGGCGGCAGCCAACCCCAAGCAAGCTTCGAAGACAACCAACAGGCAAAGCTTGACGATGCGAAGCTCAAAGAAGGATTCAAACTGCTCTGGTTCGCGACCGGTAAAGATGATTTCCTCGTCGCCACTTCGCGGGCCACGGTCGAAATGTTCAAGAAACACAAGTTCGATGTCATATACCACGAAACCGAAGGAGCACACACATGGGACAATTGGCGCGAGTATCTACGCGCATTCGCGCCGTTATTGTTTCAGTGAAGATCGAAGACAGGCAATACGAGTCCCACATTGCATCCAGACTATTGCACCTTAAGCCACAGTGCGCACTCGAACTCCACCGCGCCAAAAGGGTGACCTTCCTCCCCCCCCCGGTCTCAGGCATTATCAAGGGTGAACAGTCCAGTCTGTAGGCGCGCGGAACCCTTCCCTGCCCTCGCGGAACGGTCCGACTCCGGACTTCTGCAGCTTGCCAAAGTCGCGCAATTGCCGATACATCCGTGAGACCAGTTCCGGATGTTTGGCCGCCAGATCGTTGCTTTCGGCGGGATCGACCTCGAGGTCATAAAGTTCCAGACCCGGAGCAATAATTGCTTTTTCAGAAAAGAAATCGCCGTGCGCTACAAGTTTCCAGCGGCCTTCATGTACTGAAGCGTGGGCCTGGTCGTCCTGGTGGATATAAGAAAACCAGGGACGAGTGAGCATTCGCGTTTCCCCGTGCAGAGCCGGTAAGAAATTCACGCCGTCCAGGTTCTCAGGTGGCTCCACTCCAGCCGCCGCAAGAAAGGTAGGCAGCACATCAATATAACCCACACGACCACTGAATCTTCTGCCGCCACTCAATCCGCCCGCGGGCCAACGGATGGTTGCGCAGACTCGCGTCCCCCCTTCATACACGGTAAGCTTGGCACCACGCCACGGATGGTTACTGCTGCCTACCCGAGGAATTCCCCCGTTGTCACTGAAGAAGAGTATCACGGTGTTCACAGCGTCGGCGCGGGCTTCCACAGCCATGATCACCCGTCCTATTGCCTGATCCATGCAATCCACCATCGCGGCGTACGCCCGTCGGTCCGGTTGTTTCAAATTAGAGTACTTTTTCAGATCCTCCGCCTTCGCCTGAAACGGTGAGTGAGGAGCGTTGAACGGTAGATACAGAAACCACGGTCCTTCCTTCGGTGCAGACTGTATGAATCGTACGGCCTCCGCCGCGAGTAAATCCGTCGAATATCCATCCTCGATCACCGACAGATCGTTGTGATGCCAGTCCACTTCCCCCTCACGCTCGTGCGTGAAATAATCAATTGCACCGTTGTAATGCCCATAGAAGCTGGTGAAGCCCTGATTGAGGGGAAGAAACTCCCGTCGGGCGTGACCTAAATGCCACTTACCAACAATGCCTCGTTTCGTATATCCCGCATCCGCCAGTAGTTCCGGAAGCGTGTTTTCCTCAGCCTGCAGACCGTGCCTGGACCACGGGGTCACCACCGCACGCATGATCCCCAAACGCAAGGGCCACTGCCCAGTGAGTAAACCTGCACGCGTCGGGGAGCACATCGGGCATGCACGAAAGTCCGTCAGATTGACACCCGTAGCGGCCAACCGATCCAGATTCGGCGTAGAAATCACCTTACCACCGTTGAAGCCGACGTCCGCGTAACCCAGGTCATCGGCAACAATAATCAGAATATTGGGTTTTGGAGGACTCTCAGATTGTCCCCCACTCTGCGCCGTAACAGAAAGCACACTCGATACGATCGCAACAAAAGCGAAGCCCGCATAGATAGGTCTCATGTTTGACAAAGTTATTTCAACTTGCGCCCTTCTTTTTCTTCTTCTTGGCCGGTGGGACGACCTCCTGAACTGGTGTTGCCTCGGTGACCGGCAAATATGTTGTCAGTCGTTTCTTCACGTCGGCCAAGACAGGGCTCGTCGCAACATTAGTCCACTCGTTCGGGTCCTTACGCTCATCATACAACTCTTCGGTGCCATCGGCATACCGAATATACCGCCAATCAGCCGTGCAAACCGCGTGGTTTCCGCGTAGATGGCTTATGAGGGCCGGTTGTGTCCAACGTGCTTTGGAATTCGCCAGCAGAGGTTTGATGCTCACCCCCTCCACATGTTTTGGCACCTCCACTCCCGCAAGTTCACACAATGTGGGATAGATGCTCATCATATCGACCGCTTCTTCGCAACGGGAGCCAGCTTTCGTCACCCCGGGCGCCACCCAGATAAACGGGACTTGTGTCGCACGCCGCCACAGCGCCGATTTTGCCCAATGCTCTTTCTCGCCTAGGTGCCATCCGTGGTCCCCGACAAAAACAATGATTGTATTGTCACGATGCGCAGATTTATCAAGCGCATCCAGCAGGCGGCCCACCTGTGCATCAGCAAAAGACACTGCTGCGAGATACGCGCGCACCCGATCCTTCCAAAGACCGGCTTTGGTGATGTTTGCGTGGGCACCTTTAGGTTGGGCAAAAGCAATGCCGGCTGGAGGCACATCTGCCAAGTCATTAGAAATCACCAAAGGCAGCTTGATGCTCTCCAAAGCATACAGGTCGAAATACTTCTTGGGCACGTCCCATGGCGTATGCGGACGATGCAGACCGCAAACCATGAAAAACCTCCCTGGCCGTTCCAACTGTCGCGCGCACCAAGCAGCACTTTGCGCATCCACCAACAACTCTTCCTCCCGCTGTTCCTGGTAGGCTGCCTCTGGTTTGCCTTCGGTGAACATCCGGTATCCGAATGGTCCCGGAGTTCGTTCAGCCACGCTGTTCGGCAGCGTGTCGTCTCGCGGGTAAAACACTTCGTCCCATTCCTCGGGCTTGTAGTTCCGGTAATGATAAATCTTCCCCGCGCCGAGGGACGCAAACCCGTGCTGCCGGAGATAGTCGTTAAGGCACCGGCCTGCGGGAATGTGCTTCATCCAGGATTGCTGATTGTTGTAGATGCCCGTAGTAGTAGGACGTTGACCGCTGAGCATCGCTGTCCGCGACGGGTTGCAGATTGGCGCAGCGCAGTGTGCATTCAGGAAAGTCATCCCGCGCGAGGCAAGTCGGTCAAGGTTCGGCGTCTTGGCTTGCGGATGCCCAGCCATTGGTCCGATCCAGTCGTTCATATCATCCGCGATGATCAGCAGGATGTTCGGTCCAGGTTGAATCGGCGTGCTGGCAAGCCCGGGTATTAAGCACGTCGCAAGGATTCCCGCGATCAAAAGGCTGCCAAAACGCACCTGCCTCGTGTACTTGGTGATCAGAAAGGTCTTCATGGTCTTCTCAGTTTACAAACTCCCCTGAATCCATACGTCATTAGTCGCGGACAAATCTATGTTTCCGCGCCTTCCTTCAAACTTTCGTCTTCTCATCCGTGTATCTCATAAGTTGTTGCGCAACACGCCTCGGAGTCTGCATCAACCCGGGCACGATTGTCAGCCCCGGAGTATGTCCCAGCTCGCGTTCGCATTTTCGCTCCTGGACACCGTGGAATTGCTCTAACGCATCCAGGTCGGAAAGTAGGTCGGCCCCTGCCGCGCAGCGAAGTCGATGTCAAAACTGTTGTGCCACTTCAAGATCCACAGGGAGCGCACAGTCTGCTTCCTTACGGAACCGTCAAAAAAGTTCACGTTCACTCCTTTGCCGTGGCGATGTATTGCGAAATGTTTGAATTCATAACCTACACCCGACCATTCGCCGTTAAATGCAGGGCGGGCGCTCCCATTCCCGGATAGACTAGGACCTCCTCCTCTCCACATCGAATCGACCGTCAATGGGGTGTCGGTCGGTCGGGGCGGAGCATGAATCTTTCGCCAGTTTTGGCTGGTGGGTCGACCTTGAAGAGCTGTCACATTCACTGGTGGATTGTAGACCCAACAATTTACGCCGTAACTTCCGAAAATCCTAGTTGTACTCACCGCCGCTCCCGGATCGTTCAACGGAAAAATATATGCCGTCTCGGCCCCTCCATGGTCCACTGCAACGGTTGACGTTAGCGATACCTTCGTTTCTGACGCTCCTGGCCCGCGTCGCATCTTGGTTGTCGGGCAAAGCAGGAGCTGCGGTTTCTTGCTGTAGTACCGACGGAGGGCATACATCCACTCACCCCGCTCCCAAGTGACATCGTCGCCCTCGCTAAATGAGCCATTGTAGTCGTCGGTGTAAGTAAACCAGATAACTCCCCATTGCTTGAGGTTTGAGATGCAATGAACAGCCTCTGCCTTCTGTTTTGCCCGGCTCAGGGCCGGAAGCAGCATCGCGGCTAGTATGGCGATGATTGCGATAACTACCAATAACTCGATCAATGTAAAACCACAGTTTTCGGTCGAAGGGGACCGCCACGCTTCTTTTTTGCACATGCTCATAATATGCGAGTGGCCAGCCTGATAGGATCCGTACAAACACAAAACCCCGGACACCGTTGAGGTTTGCTTTCTAAGCCTTATTTTACGCGTTTCTGCACGTCCTGCAACATTTTTGGGGGGCCTCCGGCTCTGTCCGCCACGCGCACGTCGCCCCACAGGCACAGGCTTACCATCGGGCATCCAGCGCCGGCGCCCCCATGACATTCACGAGCTGTTGCCCAAAACCCTGGCATGGGCATTGAGAGTCCTGGCAGACAATACGAGACGAAAATAATGATGAACACCGATGACAGCGGGCTTGGACTTTGGTATTCGGTTGTAGCCCGTGATGCTTGGATCACAACAACGTAACGGTGAATTCTATCTGGGGATCGATCTGCACCTCAGTGTTGCGCACTCATCGGGGCTTGACACTCAACTCTAACCAGCTTCCTCCAATCATGTCTACCTCATCTGATTCCTCTTCGTGCGGCCCCAAATCCTGCGGTTGCCAATCCTCGCTCACGCGTCGTGATTTCCTCCGCTGGACAAGTCTTGCTGCGACGAGCGCAGCGGTTGTTCACTGGCCGACCATCGCCGGACCCTTCAGTGCGCAAGACTTTGAGAAAGTCATCCCCGCAGACAAGAAGCTGGATCCCGACTGGGTCAAATCGCTTTTCGACCGTGGTCAGCCTACGGCCTATCGCGGCCTCGAACTGGAAAAGATCGGTATGCCTGTCGGCGGTATTTGTGCTGGACAACTCTACCTGGGAGGTGATGGCCGTCTTTGGCATTGGGACATTTTCAACTTGCCGCAAGCGTCGAATTTCACCAACAGCGGAGGTCCGAATTACGCACGTCCGCCCAAGCCCACTTCTCCCATCGATCAGGGCTTTGCTCTTAAGGTGACAACAGGTGACCGCACGCAAGTTAGGACTCTCGATACCCGCGGCTTCGAACCAAAGCATATTACCTTTCGTGGACAGTACCCCATAGGTTTCGTGGATTACCACGACCCGTCCCTGCCTGTCACTGTCTCGCTAGAAGCCTTTTCCCCGTTTATACCGTTGAACGTGAGCGATTCCTCACTGCCAGCTACCGTGATGCGGTTCACGGCAAAAAATACCAGTTCGAGTCCAGTTGACATCGAACTAGGAGGCTGGATTGAAAATGCCGTATGTCTGGGCAGTGGACGCCCGGGTTTAGGTCAGCGGCGCAATTGCCTTTTGCGGGAAAACGGTCTCCTGGTGGTTCATAGCACCGCAGAGAAGTTGCCGCCACCACAGCGCCCCGTCCCTCGCCCCGAGGTTGTTTTCGAAACGTTCGAAAAAGGCTACGGCTTATGGAAAATCGAAGGCGAAGCCTTCGGTACCGAGCCGCCCTCAGGCACATTGCCTGCCCAACAGAATGTCAGCGGATTTCTGGGCAGCCGTTTGGTAAACACTTACCTTAATGGCGACCAAACCAAGGGACGATTGACATCCCCCACCTTCCAAGTCAACCGCAATTTCGTCGCTTTCCTGGTTGGTGGCGGCTCCCATCCCGGGCAAACGTGCCTAAACCTCCTTGTTGACGACCGCGTCGTGCGCTCCGCCACCGGTCAAAACGAGGAGCAACTCGCCTGGCAGGAGTGGGATGTGATGGAATTCGAAGGCCGCACCGCGCAGATTGAAATCGTGGACCAGTCCACCGACGCCTGGGGCCACATCAACGTAGACCAAATCGTGTTCACCGATGAACCACCCTCTGCTCGAATTCCATTGGAGAAAAGGGAGGACTTCGGCTCCCTGGCTCTAGCGATTCTCACGGATGGAGCCCCTGCTTTTGGGCTAACTCACCTTACGGTAGAACCAGCAGATGCACTCTTCTCCAGGTCGGAGGTGGGCGAGGAGGAAGACACTGTGTCGCCTTTTGGACGAAAACTCATTGGTGCCATAGGCCGCAAGATGACGCTCGCCCCGGGAGCAGAGGGCGAAGCCACCTTTCTCATCACCTGGTTTTTTCCCGGCCTGTTGCGTAGAACACTGGGCCCTTTGCAGGACCTGGCGAAGTTGAAACGCGCCTATTCAAACCGATTTAACTCTGCAGGGGACGTCGCTCGCTATTTGGGGCGCGAGTTTGATCGCCTGGCCAGTCAGACGAGGTTATGGAGGGAAACCTGGTATGATTCCACGCTGCCCTATTGGTTCCTCGATCGCACGTTCGCGCCGATATGCACGCTCGCAACTAGCACCTGCTACCAATTTGACAATGGACGTTTCTACGCATTTGAGGGTGTCTATTGCTGCCAGGGCACGTGCCAGCACGTATGGAATTACGCACAATCTGTGGCCCGCATTTTCCCGGAGCTCGAGCGTGACCTGCGAGAACGCACGGATTTCGGCCTGGCCTGGCACGAGAATGGAGCCACGGACTATCGCGGTGAAGCTGCCCGCCACGTCGCGCATGACGGCCAATGTGGAGTAATCCTGCGAGCATGGCGCGAACACCAGATGTCGCCCAATGACAGCTACCTCCGCGCCACCTGGCCGCGCATTCGCAAGTCTATCGAGTTCCTGCTCGAGCTCGATGGAGACGAAAACGGTCTTCTTGAAGGGGAGCAATACAACACGTTGGATGCATCCTGGTTTGGGCCCATGGCCTGGATCAGCTCGTTTTACGTCGCTGCACTGCGAGCCGGTGAAGCCATGGCTGTCGAGGTGGGCGACCATAGGTTCGCCGCACGCTGCCGCCGCATCGCTGAGCGAGGTTCAGGGGAGATTGTGAAGCAACTCTACAATGGTGAGTACTTCATTCACAAACCTGACCCAAAACATCCAAATGCCACAAACACCAATGACGGTTGCCACATCGACCAGTTAATGGGGCAAGCCTGGGCGTTCCAAGTCGGTTTGCCTCGCGTCGTCACTCCTGAAGAGACTCGCTCCGCCTTGGATGCTATCTGGAAGTACAATTTTACGCCTGATGTCGGGCCCTTCCGTGACCAGGCCACTATTAAGGGAGGCCGCTGGTACGCTATGGCGGGTGAGGGCGGCGTCGTCATGACGACTTTTCCTCGAGGCGGGGTTAAGCAGGCAGCGGGACAAGGTGGTTTTGGGTTCTACTTTAACGAGGTTTGGACCGGCCAGGAACATCAGCTGGCAGCGCACATGATCTGGGAAGGTATGATTGAGAAAGCGTTCGTCATCACCCGTATTCTCCACGATCGCCATCATGCCGCTCGGCGAAACCCGTACAACGAAGTCGAGTGCTCCGACCATTACACCCGGGCCATGTCAAGCCACGGAAGTTTCATCGCCGCCAGCGGCTTTGAGTACAACGGCCCACGGGGGCACTTGGGGTTCGCCCCACGACTGACTCCGGAACGGTTCAGGAGCGCGTTCACTGCGGCTGAAGGCTGGGGTAGCTTCCTCCAGTCGCGGGAAGGCTCCAAGCAGATCGAGACGATCGTGGTTCGCTACGGGCGTTTACGTCTGAAGACGCTTTCTTTTGCCGTGGCAATAAATTGGCCGCCACGCAGTTTAAAAGTGCTTCTAAGTGGCCAGGATTTGCGGGCCTCCCTTCAAACCGAAGGCTCGCGAGTCGTCGTGACGCTGACCGAGGAAGCAATAGTTAGGAGCGGTCAAACTCTGGAGGTGACTTTGGTATGACTCTTCGCAATCATCCACCCCACAAACACCTCCACGGCAATGCAGGATTGTCGGGTTTTAATGGAGTCACGATGAAACAAACTGAATTCTCAGATGATCCCATCCGGCACGAAGCATGTCATTCATGGGGCAAAGCCATCTGGCGCGCAGTCCGCACCGGGTCCCTAACGCTTGCAGCGACCGCCACGCTAGCGATGGCTGTCGTTTGTTGCCCTGCCGCAATCAAACAGCCTTTGACTTACGTGGAGATACTCCAACACCTGACGGACCTCGATCGCCTTGCCACTCTCCAGACAGGCTGCAATGGCGGGCTCTATTCGAGTTGGGACCGCAGATCCACAAACCATTGGGGGGCGAACGGCGATGCAGGCCATTACTTGCGCGTCGAGCCTAACGGCGAGGCCGTGATGATGGAGTTGGATGGTCCGGGCGTTGTCTATCGTATCTGGTCGGCGAATCCAGTGGGGAAACTGCGCGTCTACCTTGATGGAGCGGAAACGCCCAGCTTCGAGTGGGACTTCCCCGATCTGTTCGATGGCAAACTGCCACCGTTCATCAAACCGCTCGTATACCGCCGCGATAAAGCCCAGTCCGCTTCCAATTGCTACTTACCTATTCCGTTCGCTAAACATATCAAAATCACGGCGGACAAGGCGCACGCACAATACTACCATTTCAACTATGTCACCTTCCCTCAGGATCAGCCCGTTGCGAGCTTTCGATTGCCGCTCACAACCGAGGAGCAGACGGTCTTGAACAGAGTGGCGCAAGCTTGGTCAAGTCCCGGACGTGACCCAAAACCGCAATGGCCCAATCAAAGGACTACTTCGAGGACCCTCACCCTGGCGCCGGGCCAAACCGCCGAACTCTTCTCAATTCCCGATACTGGAGTCATCCGCGCCATCCGGGCTCGCGTTCGCTCCGACCAACGGTACCCCTGGCGCAAACTGGTGCTCCGCGGAGTTTGGGATGGCGCACAATGGCCGCAAATCCTGACACCACTCGGACCGTTTTTTGGCTTTGACTGGGACACTGCGGAATATGCCTCCATCCCAATGGGATGCCGAGATGAACAAGCTTACCAGTTCTTCCCGATGCCGTTTCGCCAATCTGCTACGCTCTCTATCCAGAGCTTCCTCGAAGTGCCCGCCACAGTGGAATTTGAGCTGCAATGGGCTCCTGCTCAATTGTCCGAAAACTCGGTCTATTTCTTCGCACGCTGGAGGCGTGAACCGGACCTCATGCGTTTTGACTATCCGTTCATCGAGACGGCAGGCCGTGGACATTTTGTCGGCGTGTCTATGCCGATTGACCACCCGTTGCCCGGTTGGTGGGGTGAAGGTGACGAAATGGTTTGGGTGGACGAGGACGATTTTCCACCGTACATCGGCACCGGATCGGAAGACTATTTCGGTGACGCATGGGGAATTCGCTACTTGTCCGGCCCAAGCTACGGGGCGTCCTCCATGAAGGGACATCGCACCTGCAACTACAGGTGGCATTTCACAGATCTAATTCCCTTTACCAAACGCATGCGCATGACCATCGAAAACTACGGCCCAAACGGAGTTGGTCCGCGCGGCCAATACGATTACAGTTCAACAGCGTTCTGGTATCAAGCCGAGCGAACCCCTCCGTTCGAACAACTGCGCGGTGTAAAGTTCACTGGCGGAAGTGACCCTCAGGGAAAGCCGGTACGGATGGGCTACAGCGAACAGGTCTTTCCAGATCTGACTGCCGAAAACCTTCGGACATACGGCCTCGCTCTGACGTTCGCCCAGCAAGCTGAAACGCTCCTGACGGAGGAGATCAAGGAGCACAGAGGTTGGATCGTTACCGATGCCACTCGTCCTTATGAGTTTGATCGTGAAAGGGCGGTTGCGTTTGGAAAAGTCGCAGTGGGAAAGTCATTGGCTGTGTTCAAAGTCAGCGTTGACGCGGCTGGTGTTTACAGTCCGCGCATCTTCACGGCACCGGAACCCGAAATCGCTGCCCTATCACTCGAAGTCAACGGTAAACCTATCGGACTTATGGCGAGGCCCCGCTCCCACGAATTGCAGCTCCAAGGGGTTTTTCTCACCAAGGGCGTTCACGTAATGAATCTCGTGGCCGCCACAGCGGGCGAGGCGGTTTTTGATTGTTTGCAGCTTGAACCTGCCGCGAGGATCGCAGCGGCCGTCGAGGCGGAGGAATTAACCATCGTTCGCACAACGGGGAATGCGACTGCCCCGCACCCCAGTCATCCAATTTCCACCGCAAGCGCTGGTCGAGTCTTGGAGTTTACTAACGCCAGATCTGGCCAGGGCTTTGTGGCGAAATTAGGCCAACGCCCTGCGCTTCCTTATGTTCTGGGCATCCGCCCGATGCTCACGCCGAATGCTGCAATCATCCAGGGGTTCGTTGACAATGAACCCATTGGACCACAATTTGACCTGCACTCCTCCAAACGCCAACTTGGACCATCTGTTTTACCACTCGGACCGATTCCGGCGGACGCCACGGAGGTCGAGATTCGTGTTGTTGGCCGCAACGCACGCTCCCATGGTTGGGAAGCTGCGATTGATTATTTGCGATGGGAACCCGGTATCCTCGGCCCGGGCTCCACCGAGGGCGTATGGATGCAGGTGATCGCCAAACACAATTGCGATTACCAAGGCCAGGACTTGGGACCCCACTATTCAGGAGGCCACCACCTCTGGGTGATGCCCTGTAATCTGAATGCATGGATTGACATCGCAATCGAAATCCCAAAGGCTGGGACCTACACAATCGTGACAAAGTATACCAAGTCCTGGGATTATGCGCGCATCCAGACGAGCCTCAACAGCCAGCACTTTGGACCTGAAGTCGATAATTATGCCCCAACGGTCGTACCTGGAGATCCGGTGACACTGGGCGAAATGCACCTGTCGCCTGGCCGACACATTCTCCGGTTCCAGGCGGTCGGACACAACCCCGAATCAAAAGGTTTCTTGATGGGCATTGATCACGTGATCATCAGGTAAATGACACGGGCTGTTAGGAATATGACCAAACGAAAGAATGTAAGAATGAAACCTGATCCTCTGAACCCGGTTAACCCGAGACCTGAGCTCGCAAAAAAAACTCTAGTGAATAAATGGGAAACGATGCGCCGAACGCGTCCACATTCGAGATCCTGCTCCTGGCTGATCACGGCCCTGGCCTCGGTGCTCCTGTTCATGGGGCTTCCTGCGTTGGCTGCCCCTATGCTGGGCGAACTCGCCAAACCTCAGGAAGGCCGCTCTATGCGAGCCACCTCCACCATGCGCCTCGGTGAGGTGCGTCGAGGCAATACGGAGCGCAGGATAGATCCTAGGGCCGAACCACGCGGGGATCTGGAAGAGGCTAGCAATTACGATAACTTCACCGTGCCTCCGGGAGAGACTCACGTCCTGATGGACGAGAAAGGACCCGGTGTCATCACGCATATTTGGGTCACTTTCCTCGGCCCTGAACCACAGGCTTGGGCGAAAAATGGTGCAGCGAACCACCAGGAGATGCTACTACGTATGTATTGGGACGGGGACGAGCAACCTGCCGTCGAGGCGCCCGTTGGCGATTTCTT
Organism: Verrucomicrobia subdivision 3 bacterium UBA6082; assembly: GCA_002428665.1. Lineage (GTDB taxonomy): Bacteria > Verrucomicrobiota > Verrucomicrobiia > Limisphaerales > UBA8199 > UBA6082. Next base: position 225,180 of record DIXK01000067.1, on the reverse strand, counting down.
TGCCAATTGCTTCGCCAAGCGCAGTTCTGTGACCAGCATGCCGGTGATAGTCGAGGATGCGGATTCCTACAATTCCTATTGGCACATGCCTTTCAGGAAGTCAGCACGCATCGAAATCGTCAATCAGAGCGAGAAACAAATCAGCCTGCTCTATTACAACATCGACTGGATCAAGAAAGACAAACTCCCAAAAGATACTCCCTACTTTTACGCACAGTATCGTCAAGAATATCCGGTTCAACACAACAAAGACTACGTTGTTCTCGAGACGACTGGCAAAGGGCATTTTGTCGGGACAGTACTCGCCGTACGCACCCGCAGCCCCTCCTGGTTTGGCGAAGGCGACGAGAAGATCTACATTGACGGGGAAACCAAACCCTCAATCTGGGGCACGGGCACGGAGGATTATTTCCTCTCCGCTTGGGGACTGCAAACGACAAGCACTCCATACTTCGGTGTCCCCTATTTTGACCAGTGGGGAATTGTGGGGGGGCACACCAGCGCGTATCGCTGGCACGTCAGCGATCCCATTGTCTTCAACAAAGGCATTAAAGTTACGTTCGAGCACTTTGGGTGGATCGCGCCTGACGAGAATCCAAATTACAAGGCCACAAGTTGGAACGAGCGGGAAGACGACTACGCAAGCGTGGCTTTCTGGTATCAGACCGGCAAACCTACTTTCAACGCCCGCGCTCCTCATGCTCGGGAACGCGCGCTCCCTAACATCGAACGCACGGTAATATACGCTCGTGATTTGAGGGGCGCAAATCACCATGGCATCGGCAGTGTGTCCACACAACAGTTGGATCTTTATCCGGGTGAACAACTCCTCTACAAACCCGCTCAAGCCGAAGGAGCCTGGCTGGAGATCCCGTTTAGCGTCGACCGAAAGGAACCTCTCCGTCTCCTCTTGAACATGACTAAGTCACAGGACTTTGGCCGCTACCAGGTTTACCTGGACCATACCAAGATCGGGGGGATAATGGACTTGTTCAGTGCCAAACTGACCAGCGAAGAGTTCCATCTGCTTGATTTTTGGCCGGAACCCGGCACCCACACCTTGCGGCTGGAATGTGTTGGAAAGAACGTGCAGTCCGAGGGGTATTACTGCGGTATCGAATCCCTTCGACTTCGTGAGCGCCGCCCACGCGTGGCCGAGATGGGACACGACAAAGACAAAGATTGGAAGAAAGAACCAAAACTCTACCGATGAACATACCGTTTATGAAACACCTAGCTGAACTGGACTTCTCGTTGGCGACGATGGTTCGCCATGGTTACAATCAAGCCTCTCCACGACGTATCAGGTTATGCACTAGGCTATTCTCAGTGGCGTTAGGGGCCACGTTACTCGGAATAGTGGCTTCCCGGTCTCTTGCTGCCGATTCCACCACGATTACCACCGCCAACTTGATCGAAGAAATGACCGATCTCGCTGGTATGGCGGAATTCCCCAAACCCGCCTATACCTGCAAGCAGTTTTCCTCCTACGACCGAAAATCCAAATCGCCGGCTAATCCGACTCAAGAGGACTGGTTCGCCAACGCGGATCACGGTCAATACCTCCGGGTCGAAAACCGCGCCAGTCGCCAGGAGTATGTTATGATGGATGCGCCCGGTCCTGGCGCCGTAGTCCGGATCTGGTCGGCAAATCCGGAGGGCACGATTCGCATCTACCTCGACGGCTCGGAAACGCCGGTCATTGAAACACCAATGACAGATCTGCTAGGTGGAAAGTTTGCTGGTTTGCCGCGACCGATCAGCGGTGAATACAGTCGGGGTTGGAATCTCTATTTTCCGATCCCGTACGCCAAAAGCTGCAAAATCACGAGCGACAAAGGTAAGTTTTATTACCATGTGAACTACCGGACTTATGAGCCGGGCACCAGGGTGGAGACGTTCGGTCGGGCTCAACTGCAATCACTGGCTGGCCGAATTGAGAAACTCCGCGAGCGTCTCGACAAACCACGAGGCGGGTCCGGAGGCTATAGCGGCCAAGTCCAGGACTTCGAAACGCTTCTCGTGGCCGGTGATACCTTCAGCCAGGAATTCTACGGCCCGATGGCCTTCACCCGCGCCATCGTGCGCGTGACCGCAAAGAATCGTGAAGCTGCCCTGCGAGGCGTCATTGTAAGAGTGAAATTCGACGGCCACACTTGCATTGAGGCCCCTATTGGTGACTTCTTCGGCAGCGGTCCAGGCCACAATGTCTATGCCGCCCTGCCGCTGGGCATGACGCCAGAAGGTGAGATGTACTGCCATTGGCTCATGCCTTTCAAAAACTCAGCGACCGTCGAACTCCTTAATTACACTAGCGAAGATGTGAGAATCGAAGGAGAGCTCGCGATGAAAGATTACACCTGGACCGAAAGCTCAATGCATTTCCACGCGAAGTGGCGAGTGCAATGGGATGTGCCGACACGACCAATGATAGACTGGAACTACCTGACCGCCAAGGGCCGCGGCGTATTCGCCGGTGTTTCATTCACCATCGACAACCCAGTGAAGGATTGGTGGGGTGAAGGAGACGAAAAAATCTACGTGGATGGTGAGACATTCCCAAGCCACTTCGGTACTGGCACGGAGGATTATTTTGGTTACGCTTGGTGTTGGCCGGGGCTTTTCACTCACGCCTACCATGCACAACCACGTTGCGATGGCCCGGGCAACTACGGTCGTACCAGTGTGAACCGCTTTCACATCATTGATCGCATTCCCTTTACCACGGACTTCAAATTCGACATGGAACTTTGGCATTGGCATGCGGACTGCCGGGTCAATATGGGCATCGTCGCCTACTGGTATGCGCGCCCCGGCGCAAGCGACGCATTCCAACCCATCCACTCCAAGGACGCCGTGGTGCGCCCCATCCCTGCTTACACCCCACCTCGCGTCACGGACGCCATCGAAGGCGAAACCATGCGAATCCTGAAGGTCACCGGCCAAGCCACTCCTCAGGACTGGAGCGGGCTTAGCAACGAAAAACACCTATGGTGGCACGCCGGCATGAAACCGGGCGACACGCTAACCGTCGCATTCCCGGCATCGAAAACCGGCAAATATCGCGTTTTTGGCAATTTTGTGCAGGCGCGGGACTACGGAATCCATCAACTAGCTATTAACGGCAAGCGCACCGGTGATCCAATTGACTTCTACAAGACGGAAGTTCGACCCACCAAGGAAATCTTGCTTGGCGAGTTCGAACTCAAAGCCGGAGATAATGAGTTCTCAGTCACCGTCGTCGGGGCCAATGAAAAGGCTGAGAAAGCATACATGTTTGGCCTCGATTATCTGCTGCTCAAACCTGTCAATTAATCGAAAACCCGGGCGCAAAGCGGAAACACGAAGAATAATACCGTTTTGCGCCCCGGGGTCTTTGCGGTGCGCCCCTGTTTGCACGGTTGCCTTGCGGTTGGAGCTGCAAAACCTTCTGGCGGGAGAAGATGAACCAAACCCGCAACACCGGCGCAGGCGTCAGTCTCACCAGCGATTGGGGTGACAGCTTTGGCCTGACATGCCTGCCGGAAGATTCACGCCAACAGGTCTGACCTGATATCCAGTCACTGGTCTAGCGCAAAGACTTTTCGGTTATCCTCTTCAGATATTAATAGCGTGCTTCCTCACCGCTTTCTTAAGTAGTTCCAGCGCTACCTCGAACTTGCTGCTTCGAACAGCATGCTCGAAATCAACATAGGTCTCCGCCGCAAAACCGGAGCGGAACGTGCCCTTGTTGTCTTTCAGACAGTCTTTGGCTCCCGGGTCGCCGTCGACCAGCAGTGGCACAATAATCCCTACCGCCTTCCGCAGTTCCGCCAGATCTAGCGCCGCCGCCGCTGGCAACCGGCGCGCAGCTGGTGCCGCCTTCAGTTCGCGCTGCGGCAAGTGGGGCTTAAGATTTACCACCAAATCGTCGAGTTCTTTCTCCAGTCTCGACCACTGGGTTTCGATCGAGGTCGGATCCGCAGGCGAGTGGATGGCTCGCGCCAGGACCACTGCGGCGTCTCGAACTGCCAAAGCCCCGAGGTCTCCGGCTACCCCCGCCAAGTGGCTCACTAGGGACTCTGCTTCCTCGTTGTCTCCCTGCACGAGCGCGTCCCGCACCTTCTCCGGGACGCCAGACTGCTGCTCCTCAAATTTCTGAAGTGCCTTGAGGTAGACTTTCGTATTGCCGTTGGCCCAAGCGAGACCCTCGCTCGTTGCAAGTCCCTCGATAGCGGGAAACTCTGGCTTGTTCGCTTCCGATTTCTCGGTCCTCACAAACACGTCGATCCCAGCCTCGGAGTCCTTGGCCATAGGAACATGGCGAGATTGCTCGCCAGTGCTGGTTCCCGCATCGCCCCCCGCCTCAACGGGCAGTTCGGGTGTAGCCGCAACCTCCGATCGGTCCTCCTCCGGTTTAGCCACGAGAGTCTCCTCGATTTTTTCCGCTACCACTCGGGGCAGCTCTGGCTCCTCCTGTCCACCAAAGAGGTCCATTTGGTCGTCCCGCTTGATCTTTCGCCGCCGCGGCGTCTTGGACTGTTTCTCCGTCGTCGGATTCATCGCCTCCGCAGGCGTTCCGGAATCCAACGGGGTTCCAGCCTGTTCGGAGGTGCTTTCAGATTCGCTCTCTGAGGTGCCCACCCCGACTGCAGTTGGCACCCGTTCGGCGGCAGGATCCACAGGCTCAGTTACCAGAGTTTCCTCTTTTGGGCTGGTTTCCTCAACTATTTCCGGGGCACCAAACGACGATGAGGTCTCCGGCTCAGGATGACTTGCAGTCTCTCCCACCCCAAGCTCGTTGGCAGGCGTGGCTTCCCTCATGGCGCCTGCCTCCTCACTCTCGCCCGACGAGCCACCACCTGGGAGTATCCCTTCCGGATCGGCATCCTCAACGGCTGCCGCAACTTTCTGCCTCTCGCTCGATAACTCGGTCTCGGTCTTCTCCAAAAGCAACGTTAGCTCAGCAACTCGAATCTCCGCTTTTTGCGCGGACCTCAGACGCCCTTGCAGATCCGAACACCTCTCTTCCAACTCGACGATTCTCGCGGCCAGGACTCGTGTGTTTGCTTCACCTTGCTTCGCTGCCGATTCTAAGTTTGCCTTAAGTTCCTGAATAAGCACTTGGTCACCACTGGCACGCGCTTCAGCTTGGGACCGCAGAGTTTCAAATTCAATAGTTTGCTTCTCTAGCTGGACTTCCGCGTCCCGGAGTTTTTGTTGAGCATCGCGTAGTGCCCCTTGAGCCTCCCCCAATTCTTCTACCTTGTCCTGCACAAGTTGAGTTGTGTGCACAATCTCACGGCGGCTTTGATCGAGGCGGGCTTCCATTTCGGTGTTTGCCCCTTGGGCCGCCTCAAGCAACCCGCGAACAGATATTAACTCTGCCTGAGCCGTGGTCAGGGCTTCCTTGGCTGACTTGGCCTCGTCGGCAACTTGGGCGTGCAGGTCTCTCTCTCGTCGCGTCTCCTCCTTCGCCCGGTCCAACTCTGTCTCTAATCGTCTCTGCCCGAACCACATGAAGGCAGCCCATCCCAACAATCCAGATCCGAGCAAGGCTCCCAAACCATCCAGCATTAGCCATATCTTGCTCCCCCACCCCCCTGCCGGCTGCAAGGCCAGACGCAGCTCAAAGTTTCCGACTTTCAAGGGCAGCTGCACGGGGGAGACAAATGCCCCGCCGCTGGATACCAATGTGACCGCTTTCTGCGGTCCTGCCGGTGGAATATAGAGTAGGTATCGATACCCACGCCTCTCCGCCTCCCCTAGCCCCGCCTGACGCACGAGGGTTTCCACACCCATCGATGCCGCCATGAATCCCCACAGGACTTCGCGGCCGTCCCGGGTCTGGTTGAAAACGGGCACCCGTGCAACCACCCCTCGACCGCCGCGGTGGAGCGCCACCGGACCTCCCAACACCGGCGCACGCCGCTGCACGGCCTCAGCCGCAAGCATGCGCTGCACCGGGTCTTGCAGAGTCTTCACGCCCAAAGCGCGTTCTTGGCCTGCTTTGGGCACGATGTCACTCACCACCCCGTTCGGTTGCATCTCGATGGACGCCAACCCCGGTCTGGTTGCAAGCACCGCTGAGCCCACACGTTGAAAATCCGGGACACTTCCCCCGCTCTGCCGACCCACCGCGCCTACTATCTCGGCGGCCGAGATCACCTGGCGTAGTTGAGCCTCAACCCCCGAAGCCCAGTACGCCGCCTCTTGCCTGGCACTCGTCCGACCAGCATCAGCCCGCAGGCTCGCACGCCAGATTACACCCCCAATGCCAAGGAGGATGCATATAATAAACACGGCACAACCCGCTTGACTGGGGGTGAAACTCGGCGGCGGCGGTTTGGCGGTTTGGAAAGGCGACAATGGATTCATGTTACCAACAGAACTTAGAAACAAAATAACAAGTTGGATACTTCCGGGGCTTGCCCCGCCCGGACCTTAGCCGCCCAATGAATGGCGATCTCACCGACACTCATGCCGCCAGCATAGCCCCGAGCCTCTCCGGAACAAATGTTTTTTGGTTGCCATCCCTCTCGCCTGGCCGTTGGGAACGTCGGGAGGGCCACAAGATAAGCATGCTGTGATCCTGTGCCCGTCCAATCAGCCGCTACGAGGTGGCGGTTCCCACCTCACTTGGATCGTTTCCCTCCTTGGCCTGCTTGTGATACACTACCCCACATGTTCGACCTCGTGTCATCCTACGAGCCGGCAGGGGATCAGCCGCAGGCGATCACAAAGCTGACGGAGGGCTTTTTGTCCGGAGCCAGGCATCAGGTGCTGCTCGGAGTCACCGGCTCCGGCAAGACGTTCACCGTAGCAAACATGATCCGAAACCTGGACCGCCCTACTTTGGTCATTTCCCACAACAAGACCTTGGCCGCCCAGCTGTACGCTGAGTTCAAGAGCTTCTTCCCAACCAACGCCGTCGAGTATTTTGTCAGCTACTTCGATTATTACCAACCGGAGGCTTATATTCCTCGAACCGACACCTTCATCGAGAAGGACTCGAGCATCAACGAAGAAATCGAACGGCTCAGGCTGTCGACCATGAGTTCTCTCTTTTCACGGCGTGACGTGCTCGTTGTGGCCAGTGTCTCCTGCATTTATGGTATCGGAAGCAGGGAAGATTACGAAGCCATGATCATCCCGATCCGCTGTGGCATGGAGTTGCCCCGCGATCAGTTCCTTCATCGCCTGGTAAGTCTCCAATACACACGCAATGACATCGATTTCACCCGCGGCCAGTTCCGGGTGCGGGGGGATACGATCGAAGTCTGCCCTGCCGGACGTGAGGATGCTCTCCGCATCGAATTCTTCGGAGATGAAATTGACCGGTTAACCCGCTTCGATCCACTTATCGGTGATCACCTTGAGAACCTCCAGGCAGTTACCATCTACCCGGGAAAACAGTTCGTTGCACCGACTGAAAAACTTCGCCCCGCCCTGCTGAGCATTCGCGAGGAATTAGGCGACCGGATTGCCTGGTTTGAAAAACACGGGAAACTGCTCGAGGCCCAGCGCATTAAGATGCGTACGGAATACGACCTGGAAATGATCGAAGAAATGGGTTTTTGTTCAGGCATCGAAAACTATTCGCGACACTTGGCCCAGCGTCCGCCCGGCTCGCGCCCGTGCACTTTATTCGATTTCTTCCCCGATGACTACCTGCTCGTCATCGATGAATCCCATGCCACCGTCCCCCAGATCGGCGGCATGTATGCCGGCGATCGCTCCCGCAAAACCGTGCTGGTTGAACATGGATTTCGCCTGCCAAGTGCGCTCGACAACCGGCCCTTGAACTTCGACGAATTCCAGTTCCTCCAGCACCAGACACTCTACGTCAGCGCCACACCCGGGCCCAAGGAACTCGAATGGGCCGCCGGGAATGTGGTCGAACAGATTGTCCGCCCTACCGGCCTCGTAGACCCAAAGATCACCCTTAAGCCACTGACTGGCCAGATCGATGATTTGATTAACGAATGCCGCCGCCGTGCGGATCGGAAGGAACGCACCCTCGTCACCACCCTGACCAAACGTACGGCGGAAGAATTGACCGATTACCTGCGAGAGATAGGTATAAATGTCCAGTACCTGCATAGTGAAATCGATGCCATCGAGCGCGTCGAGATCCTGCGAGCTCTGCGCAAGGGCGAGTTCGATGTGTTGGTTGGCATCAATCTTCTGCGTGAAGGATTAGATCTCCCCGAGGTATCGCTGGTAGCGATCCTGGACGCTGACAAGGAAGGTTTCCTCCGCAGTGAAACCAGCTTGATTCAAACCGCTGGGCGTGCTGCGCGCCATCTTAACGGCGAAGTCATCCTTTACGCCGATACCCGCACACTCAGCATCCAACGATTCTTGGCCATCTCTGATCACCGCCGAAACCGCCAACTAGCTTACAATCGCGAGCACAATATCACCCCCCGCAGCGTGAGCCGTGCGGTAGAGGAGAGCTTGTCCGTCCGCCACGAGGTCACCGACCGGGCCGCCTCCATGCTTGCCGAAACGGGCGAGAACCTCGATCTCACTGACACCATCCGTGAACTCGAGGACGAAATGGTCCAGGCAGCCAACAAACTGGAGTTCGAGAAGGCCGCCCTCCTCCGCGATCAGGTGCGTGAACTCAAACGCTCTCTTAATGCCTCTTCGCCCCCCGAATTCCGCCCGGAAACCAAACCGGCTCTCTACCGCAAGAAGGGTAAGTCTAAAACTCGCAGGTGATGGAAATCTGGCTGCGTGTAGTAAGTCGCGCCTTGAGAGCCTATTCCCTAAGGATCGTTCAAAATCTTTCAAAAACCTTGTGGGTTTTGCGGCTCCTCGGCTAGGATCTTCATCCGCGGCCTTGAGGCAGCATATTCAGACAGTTGCCGGCCAAGGCGTTTTTGGTCATGAATACGTCCGCTGAAATCACGACCGGTCATCCCCAACCGGCAACCGCAGCACCGGTCACCGAACGTCGCAAGGGAACCCTCTTGATCGTCGACGACGAGGAAGGTCCTCGCATTTCCTTGAAGATGATTTTCAAGGATGACTACGAACTTTTTCTGGCCAGCGACGGACCGAGCTCCATCGACATCCTCAAAAACAACCGCATTGATGTGGCCCTGCTGGACATCCGCATGGCAGGCATGTCCGGTATCGAATTGTTGGAACGGCTGAAATACGTTGATCCTGCCATCGAGGTCGTCATGATGACGGCTTTTGAAACCCGGGACACCATTCGCCAGGCTCTGAAACTCAGGGCATGCGACTACATCAACAAACCTTTCGACTTGTCGACGGTTCGCTCTACCGTGTCCGCTGCGATGCAAAGACGCACGCTGGATGGTGAAATCCGCACCAACGCGGAGCAGTTGAAACAGTTGATGACCGAGCTGCAGAACCAAAGAATGGAAGAGAAGATAGCGCACACCCGTGGGGAGATTTACGCCAGTATCATTCACGACATTAACGGTCCGCTCACAGTCATTTCCGGTTTTGTTCAGCTCATGACACAACGCCTCGGCAACTCTACCCAACTTGATTCCGCCGATGTTGAGTTTCTCAAGGATCGATTGCGCACAATTACCCGGCAGGTCACCAACTGCATCGAAATCTCCCGGCGCTACCTGAGCTTCATTCGGCGCCAGGCGTGCTCCGCCCCGAAGGTTTCGGTCAATCAGGTCTTGGTGGACCTCAACCATCTCCTACACGTCCATCCCAGTCGGCAACACCATCAATTCGCTATCCAGTCGCTCCCTGAAGATCTCGCGGTGAAAATGAACGGCACTGACCTCATCCAGGTGCTTCTGAATCTTGCTGTCAATGGATTCCAATGTTCTCCGGAAGCGCACTCGGTCACGGTCGAAGCCTCTGGATTGCAGGATGCCGTGGATCTGAGCCTGCTGGAACAGGACACCAACGAACGCCTCCTGAATGTCGAGTGCTTCGAAAACCGCGGCCCCATGCTAAAAGTCTCGATCCGCGACACTGGCCCCGGCATCCCTCAAGAGGTGCTGCCCAAAGTATTTGAGCCCTATTTCACCACCAAAGCACCCAAACAAGGCACGGGGCTGGGGCTCTCGATTGTGCAACGTCTCATCCGGGAGGCGAAAGGTGCCCTCCACGTCCGCACTCAACTCGGTGTCGGCACCACCTTCACAGTCTACCTACCCGCGACCAACGGTGAAATGTCTCCATGATAAGGTCTTTCCGTCCCTCGCCTTTGGTGTCATCGTGGGCACGTGACTAGTTCGCATGGGTCCAGCTTCTCCTCCGGCCTGCTTGGCTTGGCTCAGGTATTGTTTTCACTCGTCTTTTCGCTGAATCCTGCTGCTTCCGCACCCAGTCCGGCGAATGAGGCTACCAGGGAACTCCTGATCGTAACCCCCGAAATGTTCGTTTCGGCCTTGAAACCTTTCGTCGATCACAAGCACAAACGCCTACCCACCCGCGTTCAATTGCTCGAGACAATCCTCGCCCGCTCAGAGGGCATCGACGACCCGGAAAGGCTCAAACGTTTCCTTTACGATGCTTGGCACCATGGCAGCTTGGGCTACGTCCTCCTCGTCGGCGATGTGGATTTGGTGCCGGTGCGCTACATGGTGCTGGACAGAATAACGCCCGCTGCCTTCGATTATGCCTTCTACCCCAGCGACTTATATTACAGCGATCTGGCCCGAAAAGACGGCTCATTTGACGATTGGAATGCGCAGAAAGAAGCCTTCCACGCGGCCTATTTCGGCGAGGTGCGCGGCGAGAAGAACAAGGACGGCTCTATCAACTTCGACCGCATTGATTACCTCCCCGACGTTGCCGTCGGCCGTTGGCCGGTCAGCACCCTCAACGAACTCCACCGTGTTGTGGAAAAAACCATCGCTTACGAAACGACCCTCTCCCAAACACCCTCCTCCCCTCCGCTCGCTGCCTTCTTCGCTGTTGGCGGTTGGGTCGACTCCCGCCCCCTCATGCATCGTCTCGCTGGATCCCTCACCAACAACTGGCAGATCGAAGCGCGCTTTTACTCCGATCCCGCTTCAGGAATTGACACGCCACCTCCAGACCATCGGGAACTACGCGCCTTGCTTAACCGGGGTGTGAGTCTGGTTGTCCACACGGGCCATGGCCAAGCCGATGCCTGGGAGCAATGCTTCTCTCTCAAGGACCTTAACGCCATTACTAACGCCGCCACCTTGCCTGTTTTTATCTCTGCTGGGTGTAGCACAGCATGTTTTGCACCGCTGCCCCCATACGAAGCTTACGTGGATGTGCACGGAAAAGAGCACGCCGGGACAGATAACCGCGAGGTCTTCACCGAACCACCACCGCCCCCGGCAGCCTATCAACGCGGGCCCTTTAACCCCACGGGCCTCGGTGAACAAATTCTGAAGCGAGACCTGAACGGCGGGGTCGCCTATGTCGGCTGCAATACCGGCAGCCAACCTTGCGCACTAACCCTGCTCGAGGGTTTTGTGGAGTCCCTCGCCACCCATCCTCGTCCACGGTTGGGCGATTGTTGGGTCGCAGCCATCCGCCATTACTACAACCGCGAGCGTCTCGCCAACCTAAAGCCTACACGTGACTGGTACCCGCCCAGCATCTTTTTCCAAGGAATGAAGTTCATGGTCTTCGGAGATCCGAGTCTGGAGATGCCAGGAAGGTGTGCCTCGGAATAGACGCGAATGTGGATTATTGTATCTAAATACTGCGAAGGCGTCCGAATGTCTGTACGGATTCCTGGGAGCACTCTCACCGGAATGCCGTCTAAGACTAGTGAAGGCAGGACGGAGTCGGGGTGCATTGTGGTCCCGCCTCCTCAAGAATAGACTGCTGTTTCACCGGATAATTGCTAGCATGAAAAAGATCCTTTTGCTAACGGTGCTTGCCGTTCTGAACTTGTCTGCCGCAGGATCCACTCGTGAGGACCTGTGGAAAAAAGTGGACGAAGCTGTAAACAAAGGCTTGCCACAGACTGCCATTACCAACTTGGAACCAATCATCGCTAGTGCCTTGAAGGACAAGGCTTACGCGGAGGCTGCCAAGGCCCTAGTTCAGAAAATCGGTCTTGAAGGCAATATTCAAGGAAATAAGCCCGAAGAGAGAATCACCCGCCTCGAAGCAGGAATCGCCAAGGCGCCCGCGCCGATGGTTCCCCTGCTGAACACCTTGCTGGCACATTATTACTGGCAGTATTTTCAACAGAATCGCTGGCGCTTTCTGCAGCGCACCGCCACCGCTGAGGCTCCTGGCAAGGATTTCACCGCGTGGGACTTGCCGCGGCTCTTCGCGGCCATCGATGCCCAATTCCAAACCGCGCTCAGCCCTGAGGCGATCCTAAGAAAGACGCCGGTTTCGGATTGGAGCCCACTGCTCCTGACGGGCACCATGCCAGACAGTTACCGGCCGACTCTGTATGATTTTGTCGCACACGAGGCGCTCCAGTTTTATACCTCTGGAGAGCAAGCCGCCGCCAAGCCACAGGACGCCTTCGAGTTTGCCGCCGCGAGCCCGGCACTCGGCACCACCAGCGAATTCCTGCAATGGCAGGCTCCGGACGAGACCTCGCACTCGGTCCAGGCAATCCGGCTCTACCAATCCCTGCTGCGGTTCCACGAAGAGGATCCGTTACCGCGAACCGCCTTTGCTGCTGTGGACCTTGAAAGACTGACTTGGGCTTGGAACGCGGCGTTTGGTGAGGATAAGAACTCCCGTTACAAAGCCGCCCTCGAGCGGTTTATCACAGAGTATGCTGATTTCGAGATCAGCGCGCAGGCCATGGAACGTCTTGGCCGCCTACTGCAGCAGGAGCAGGACCTCGTTACCGCCCATGGTATAGCCTTCCGAGGTGTGAAGTTGTTTCCGGAGTCACCAGGTGGCAAGCTGTGTCGAAATCTGGTAACCGAGATCGAGCAGGAATCCTCCAGCATCACCACCGAGCGAGTCTGGAACGCCCCCTGGCCCACGATTACCGTCCGTTACCGAAATGTGTCGGCCGTGCATTTCCGCGCGATCCCTTATGACTGGCAGACGTTCCTTGAGAAAGGTCACAACCGGCCAGAGTCGTTGAACTGGGCAGAAAAACGCGAGGTCCTGGGTAAACCCCCTGTTCTCAAATGGAGCGAGAACCTCCCGCCGACGACCGATTACAAAGAGCGCACTTTTGCAACCAAGGCACCCTCATCGCTCGAGCCAGGCTTCTATTTCATCGCCGCCAGCCACGATCCCCAGTTTGGCGAGACGGATAATGTTGTGTCCCTCGCTGATGTTTGGGTGAGCGACCTGGCGCTGGTCACTCGGCAACGCACCGGAAAACTTGAAGGCTTTGTTCTTCGGGCCGAATCGGGTGAGCCGATTAACGGAGCAAATATTTTGGTTTGGCACCTGGACCAAAATGGGAACCGCATTCCTGATCCGACACTGACGACCGACCAAGACGGTTTTTTCCAGATGCAATCGCTGCAAAACCGAGGGTATCTATTCCTGGCACAATACGAGGGTCACGGACTAGCCTCCTATCGCGATCTCGGTCGTTATGGTTGGGACGCCCCACCTTCGCCATCGCCCACTTCGCAAACGGTGTTCTTTACTGACCGCGCCGTTTACCGGCCCGGCCAGATCATCCAGTTCAAAGGCATCTGCCTGCGCGTTGACCAGTCGATGGACAATTACGAAACCCTCAAAGGTGAGTCTCTGACCGTGGTGTTTCAGGACGTGAACGGAAAGGAAATCGAGCGACAAAAAGTCCGGGCCAACGATTTCGGCTCTTTCAGCGGCAGTTTTACCGCACCGCGCGACCGACTGATGGGTCAAATGTCAATTGTAGTCCAGGAAAGCAGTGCCCAGGGAAGCACCCATTTCCGGGTCGAAGAATACAAGCGGCCAAAGTTCGAGGTCACCCTAGATGCGCCAACAACGGCGCCCAAGCTGAACACAAAAGTGACCCTCGCTGGCCGGGCGATCAGTTACAGCGGCGCTGCCGTGGATGGTGCAACCGTTAAATACCGCGTGGTTCGGCAGGTTCAGATGCCTTGGTGGTGGGGGTGGTGGAGCCGGCCTTCACCGTCATCCGGTGAGTCACAGGAAATCGCCCACGGCACGACCATCACCGGTGCCGATGGCTCCTTCCATATCGAATTCACTGCCAAACCCGATCCCAAGGTCCCTGAAAAGGACGATCCCAAGTTCCACTATGCTATCACCGCAGATGTAACTGACAGTGCCGGCGAGACGCGGTCGGACAACCGGAATTTGCGGGCGGGCTATACTGCGCTTGAGGCCACTCTCTCCTTGGCTTCTGCGTGGTGCACTACGCAAGAGCCGGTGGGAATCAATATTCGAACGACCTCTCTAGACAACGAACCCCAAGTGGCCGAAGGCAATTTGAAGATTTGCGAACTCATCGCGCCGTCTGTTGTGCAGCGACTGCCCATCGGCGGTGAAGATTCCGACTTGGATGGCAGGCCTGACGAGGACCTGTCGAATCCCAACAACTGGCGCTTAGGTGCTGTGGTAGCCGAGAAGGGATTCACGACAGATACCAACGGCAGCGCGCAGCTCGCGTTCACCCTGCCAGTGGGAGCGTACCGGGCCTTGGTGGAGACCCAGGATCGGTTCGACAAGAAAGTCACTGCCGGGCTGCCCTTGCAGGTGCTGAACCCGAAGGCAGCTAGCCTGAGGATCAGGATTCCACACCTGCTCACCTCACCGAACTGGTCAAATCTCCAGCCAGGAGACACCTTCATGGCGTTGTGGGGCACAGGCTATGAAACCGGGCGCGCCTTCATCGAGATTGAGCACCGCCACCAGATGCTCGAACGTTATTGGACCAAGCCTGGCCAAACCCAGCAGCAGATCCACCTGGCGGTTACGGAGGCCCTACGTGGCGGGTTCACACTGCACGTGACCCAGGTGCGCGAAAACCGCAGTTTCCTGAGCTCCAGCCGTATCGAGATCCCCTGGAAAAACAAGCAATTAGATCTTTCCTGGGAACACTTCGTATCGAAACTGCAACCGGGCCAAAAGGAGACCTGGACCTTGGCAATTCGCCCTGCGTTACCCGGCAGTTCCGCTGAGAAACTGGCTGCGGAAATGGTAGCTAGCCTCTATGACGCCTCGCTCGATGCGTTTGCCCTGCAAAATTGGCCGCACCAATTCAATGTGTTCCGCACCGATTATTCGACGATGCAAATCCATTTTGCCAACCTTCCGAAGGGCTTTGACCACGCTTTTGGTCGGTGGGATCGGGGCTGGATAAACGTCCCCATTACTTACCGCTCGTTCCCAGACGACCTCGTCGGCAGTTTTTGGGGATACCAATGGATGCGAACAAGAAAAGGAATCTACAGAGATGGAACAATTAACTCCGCAATGTCGCCAGTGCCTTCCTCCGCACCCGTAATGCTCGGCGCCGCCCTTGCGGAAACCCCAATGGAGAGTGTAGCCGCCAGGCCAAAGGCCTTTTTCGCTGACGCTACCAAATTGGATGACTTCGCCGCGTTCGAAGCTGGCGGAGCCCCCATGCAATCTGCGCCGAAACCCGACCTTTCCAAAGTTGCCGTCCGCAAAAACTTGAATGAAACCGCGTTCTTCTTCCCACATCTGGCATCGGATTCCAACGGCACGGTGCGGCTGACTTTCACCATGCCGGAGGCACTCACCCGCTGGCGGTTCCTCGGGTTCGCCCACGATCGCACCCTGCGGAGCGGATTCCTCGGAGGGGAAGCCGTTACGACGAAAGACCTGATGGTGCAGCCAAATCCGCCGCGTTTCCTGCGCGAAGGCGATACCGTCGAATTCACCGCCAAGATTCAAAACCAATCGGACCAACCGCAAAAGGGAGTTGTCCGCCTCACGTTCAATGACGCATTGACCGGACAACCCACGGACCACCTCCTGGGGAACACCAAGACCGAGCAGTCATTCGACATCTCCCCCAAGGAATCCTGCACAGTGGCCTGGCGCATCACTGTCCCGGACGGCACCGGCTTCCTAACCTACAAAGTCGTTGGGGCAACCACCAACCTGTCGGACGGCGAAGAAGCCGCAGTGCCGGTTCTCTCCCGTAGGATCCTGTTGACCGAGTCCCTAGCGCTGCCCATCCGTGGACCGGCCACGAGGGAATTCAAGTTCGTCAAGCTCCTCAATTCCGGAAGCTCAAAAACGCTCAGGCACCAGAACCTGTCGGCCCAAATGGTGTCCAACCCGGCATGGTATGCAGTACTTGCCTTGCCGCACCTCATGGAATACCCCTACGAATGCTCCGAGCAGGTGTTTAATCGGTTGTACGCGAATGCACTCGCTCGGACCATTGCCAACACTGATCCAAAAGTAAAAGCGGTTTTTGATCAATGGCGAAACACGCCTGCCATAGATTCACCACTGGAAAATAACCAGGATCTCAAGAGCGTGATGCTCGAGGAGACCCCCTGGGTGCGCCACGCAAACAACGAAAGCCAGGCCCGGCGCAATGTAGGCATCCTCTTCGAGGAAAATCGTCTGAATTCTGAAACCGAGCGTACGCTTGGGAAGCTGAGGGAAATGCAGCTCGAGGATGGCTCCTGGCCTTGGTTTCCGGGCGGGCGGGGTAACGATTACATCACGCTCTATATCACCACCGGCTTCGGCCGCATGCGGCACTTGGGGGTGGACATCGATGCGGCTCCTGCGATTCGGTCACTCCACCGGCTAGACGCCTGGATGAACGACCATTACGACCGCATCCGGCGGCACCCACATCCGGAGGATTACGTGCCAAGCCCCACCGATGCACTCTATCTTTACGGTCGCAGCTTTTTCCTGAAAGACCTTCAGATCATTCCCTCAAACAAGCCTGCTGTGGATTTCTTCCTGGCCCAATCCCGCAAGTTCTGGGTCAAGATCCCCAGTCGCCAAACGCAAGGCCACCTGGCGATTGCGCTGCAGCGTTTTGCCAACGCCGCCACCCAGCCGGATCCCGTGCCCAAAGCGATCCTTGATTCCCTGCGTGAACGCAGTGTGACCAACGAGGAAATGGGCATGTTCTGGCGCGATTCCGAACTGAGCTGGTGGTGGTATCAGGCGCCAATCGAGACGCAGGCCCTGATGATCGAGGCCTTTGATGAAGTTGCGCGAGATGCGAAGACTGTCGAAGACCTGAAGGTCTGGCTGCTAAAACAAAAGCAGACCCAGGATTGGAAGACCACAAAAGCTACCGCCGATGCCGTTTATGCCTTATTGCTCCGCGGCAAGGACATTCTGTCCAGCGACGCCCTGGTAGAGCTTAAGTTGGGCGCCATCGACGTGACGCCCAAGGCCAGCCCGCCTTCGGATGTCAGCAAATCTTCCCAAGCCCCGGCGGCGGTGGAAGCCGGCACCGGGTTCTATGAGGTGCGCTTTGGTCCCGCTGACATCAAGCCAAAGCTCGGCAACATCACTGTTCGTAAAGTGGACTCCGGTGTGGCTTGGGGAAGTATCCATTGGCAATACCTGGAGGAGATGGGCAAGGTGACGCCTCACGAAGGCACGCCGCTCAAGCTCAAGAAATCCCTTTTTGTGAAGGCCAACACCGATCGAGGCCCCGTACTGAAAGCGGTCGACGGTCCTGTCCAGGTGGGCGACGAACTCGTCGTACGCATCGAGTTACGGACAGACCGTGATATGGAATACGTTCACATGAAGGATCTGCGTGGGAGCGGCACCGAGCCGGTGAACGTCCTTTCTCGCTACCAATACCAGGACGGCCTCGCCTATTATCAATCCACACGCGACACCGCCAGCCATTTCTTTATCGATTACCTGCCCAAAGGTGTCTACGTTTTCGAATACTCCTCCCGCATCCAGCTTCGGGGTCACTACCAAACAGGCACGGCCGAAATTCAATGCCTGTATGCCCCTGAGTTCAATTCTCACTCGGAAAGTCTGCCGCTCACAGTCTATTGAATCCTCCCGTAATCCCTGCCTTTTGAAGAACAGTCAAGAGCGTGATATGTTCTCCCGGTGAATACAACGATTCAACCCTCGTGCTCGGACGTAACGTCGAAGCGGAACCAGCCTAAGGGTTGGTTGCTGTACGACGGGTCTTGCGGTCTCTGTTCCGAAGCCGTTCTCCATTCGGCCAGGATGCTTCGCAAATACGGATTCGAAGTCGCACCGCTGCAGAGCTCTTGGGTGAAGAGGGCGCTCGGCGAAACATACACGCTGGAAGATATTCGTCTGATATTGCCCAACGGAACCCAAAAGCGAGGCCCGGATGTCTATCGTCATCTGCTACGCCAGATCTGGTGGTTACGGCTGGTCTATTGGATGTCAATTTTGCCAGGAGTTCACATGATCTTTGACGGGACATACTACGCCTTGGTTCGTCATCGCCATCGTTTTTCCCAGACCTGCCGAGTGTCACCTCGCATTCACCCCCCGCAACCCGACCTCGCTCGCGAGGCGAATCGCGGCTAGGTTGGGCGGTGCACCGAGTCCTGATCGACTAAGTGAGGTTCCAGAAGCGCCTCGACACTGCACGGACCCTTTGTTACCACACTGCGCGTGCGTTCAGTGTTGAAAGATGTTACTCGCGTGGTGGTTAAGGTTGGCACCGGAGTGCTTACCGACACCCGCAAACAGCCGGACCTGGCTCAAATGGGGCAGTTAGTCGACCAAATTGCCGAGTTGCGTAGGCTCGGCAGAGAGGTCGTGATGGTATCGTCAGGTGCCGTCGGTGCCGGCATGGGCATCCTCGGTCACCAGAAACGGCCAGCGGAACTGGCTGAGCTTCAAGCCTGTGCCGCCGTAGGGCAGTCACGTCTCATGGCCACCTACGAGAAGCTGTTCGCCGCCCATAAGCTGGTGGCTGCACAGATTCTGCTAACCCATGACGACCTTGAGCATCATGATCGCCACCTCAACGCGCGAAACACCCTCGTCACACTCCTTCGCCGTGGGATCGTCCCGATCATCAACGAGAACGATGTCGTTTCGGTCACGGAATTGAAGTTTGGCGATAATGACAAGCTCTCCGCGCTGGTGGCATCGTTGCTGCCCGCTGACCTGGTGGTCATCCTAACTACCGTTGAAGGTCTGATCCAGGACTTTGGTAAAAGCAGTGCCAGGACTCTGTCGAGCGTACAGGAAATCGACGCCACCCTGGAGAGCCTGGCAGGAGGCACGGACAGCGCCACCGCAGTCGGAGGCATGATCTCAAAAATCCAGGCGGCAAAAATCGTTATTCGCTCCGGCATCCCGCTCGTGATTGCTTCCGGGCGCAAAAAGCGGGCGCTAATCCGCGCGGTCACAGGCGAGGACGAAGGCACATTCTTCATCCCCCGTCCCACACGCCTGCGAGGGCGTAAACGCTGGATCGCATTCTTCCATCACCCCAGAGGGACTCTTTATGTCGATCAAGGTGCGCGGAAGGCGCTGCGGGAAAATGGTAAAAGTTTGCTGCCGCCTGGAATAGCCCGCCTTGAAGGTGCATTTGCCGCTGGAGAGGTGGTTCGAATTTGTGATCTCGACGGAACAGAGTTCGCCAGGGGCATTGCCGGATTCAGTTCCGTCGAAATTGCCGGCCATACGTTGAAACGCGTCGAAGTAGTCCACCGTGACAACCTAGTTATCCTGTGATAAAACCCCAGTCCAAAACAAAACGGTCCGGTATTGATCAATTGGTTCGCATCGTGGCACGCCTTCGCTCCCCCACTGGGTGTCCCTGGGACCGGGAACAAAACCACCACTCGCTGCGGTTTCACGCCGTCGAGGAAGTTTATGAACTAATCGACGCCATCGAGTCCCGCGACGATCATGAACTGGAGGAAGAACTGGGCGACCTCCTGCTCCAGGTAGTCTTTCATTGCCAACTCGCACACGAGCGAGGCGCCTTTGATTTTGACCGTGCTGCGCGCCGCATCTCTGAAAAATTAATCCGGCGCCACCCCCATGTCTTCGGCTCGATCAAAGTAAAGGATGTTGATCAAGTCTGGGCAAATTGGGAGAAAATCAAGCGGGCGGAGAAGCATGGCACGCGCCACGAACGCCCCTCGGCACTTGATGGCATCCCCAGGCATTTGCCGGCCCTTATGCGCACGGAAAAACTGCTAAAGAAAGCCCGCCGTGCCGGCTTGGTGAAACCGTCCCTCCGGAAATTGAAATTAACCCGAACGGCCCTCGGCGAGGAACTGTTTGCTTTGGCCACCTACGCACAAGAAAAAGGTTGGCAGGCCGAGGACCTCCTGCGCGCCGCCACACGCAAGCATGAAACAGCTTGGCGCCGCGTCGAACGCCATAAAAAGCCCGACGCAAAGCAACCCGAGAAGTAGTCGCTGCCAAACGGCAGGATTCATCGAGAATGCGTCACGGCGGTCATTGATCCCCATCGCCCTATCTACACACTTATGCTCGTCAACCCAGAACGGGGGCCGAAATAGGCATGCCATGCGCCTCCGCCACCGCTGGATGGGTAAGTTTCCCACCGCAGACATTGAGTCCTCCGATCAAAGCCGGCTGACGTTGGCAAGCCTCCGCCAATCCTAAGTCAGCGAGCAACTCAATATAGCGATATGTCACGTTGGTCAGTGCCTGGGTCGCAGTCCGGGCATAGGCCCCGGGCATGTTTGCCACGCAATAGTGCGTAACACCTTCTTCCACGAACACCGGCTTCTTGTGTGTCGTGGGCAGGGACGTCTCCGCACAACCGCCCTGATCAATAGCGATATCTACCAGCACACTGCCGGGTCGCATCCGCCGCAACATTTCACGTCGGATGAGTTTGGGCGCCTTGGCTCCGGGGACTAGCACCGCCCCAACCAGCAAATCCACGGCGGGCAACAATTCCATAAGATGCGCTTCGTTGGAATACAGGGTATGCGCGGTGTGCAAAGTTATGTCCAGGAATCGCATACGCTCTAGGTCAACTTCCAGGATGGTCACATCCGCCCCCAATCCCTGAGCCATGCGCGCTGCATTGATGCCGGAGGTGCCGCCCCCCAGCACAACGACTTTGCCCGGCAGAACTCCAGGAACTCCCCCGAGTAGAACCCCGCTACCGCCACAATGTTTTGCCAAAAAGTAGCCACCGACCAGTACCGACATCCTTCCAGCAATCTCGCTCATGGGCTCCAATAATGGCAGCCGCCGGTTCACTTCAATCGTCTCGTAAGCCAACCCGGTCACGCCTGACTTCAACAATGCCTCGGTCAACGACCGATCGGCTGCCAAATGCAGATAGGTAAATAGAATCTGGCCGGGCCTCAGCAGCCTGTATTCCGGTGGCAACGGTTCTTTGACCTTCACCACCAACCCCGCTCGGTCAAATACCTCTGCGTGCTCCTTAACCATTCTGGCCCCAGCCTGTTCATAGTCACCGTCGGGATATCCTGCGCCTACACCAGCTTGACGCTCGACAATGACCTCGTGCCCGCGCTTGATGAGTTGGTAGGCTGCGGAGGGCAGCAAAGCTACCCGATGCTCTTGCTCTTTGATCTCCTTGGGAATGCCTATAATCATAGTAAAAGAAGTAAATGGTCCTCAGCCTGGCCTGGGTCCGGATAAACGAGGCACGATCTGCTCTGGCAACTGGGACTGCGCACGGCTGACCAACGACAACAGGTCCACCGAAGAGGCCACTCGCGCTTCGGCCTCTTGCATGCGCTGAAACTCCCCATACACCTCCGCCCGCGTCGGTTCATCCCGCGTGGCCAACTCCTCGCCTTGGTTGGCTCGCAAGGCCTCCAAGATGTCGAAACAGGTAATGGTCTCGATCGGCCGGGCGGGCACAAACCCGGGGTCGGCGCCAGTGGTCTCCACCACCAAGTGAGCGCAGGCCAGCACTCTCATGATCTGGCGAATCAACCGGCAGGGGATGCTTAGTTGGTTGCTCAACAAGGTTACGGTCGGTGGGGTCTGCCCATTCATAAAATGCTGTCCAACAACCGTCATTAAGCGTAATGCCACGAATTCCCGTCCGCGCTGATTAATGTTTTCTACCTGCTTTTCCTCGAGATAACTTGTCCGATTCTGAAAAGCATACGCCACGTGCGCACCTAATAGCAGAATCAGCCAGGAGAGATAGAGGCCCACCATTAACACAGGGACCATGCCCAGGCTTCCGTAGATCTTGCTATACCCGATCACTCGCGACACATACAACACGCTAGCCATGTTGTTCAGGTGAAAGAGGCACCCGGCCACCGTCCCGCCTGCCAGCGCCGCATCCCATCGAACTTTCGTGTTAGGTATAGCGATATACACCATTGTGAAGGTGAGACTGAGCACGACTACCGGAAGGCACAAAAATACAAGGTTGCCAACAAAGGGCATTATCAACAAGAATTCCTTCGTGCCCTCCAGGTAAGGCCCCGTAGCCAGGCCTAGAGCCACCACCAAGAGAATAGGCGCCAGACTAATCACTCCCCAATACAACACCACCCGCATAAACCATGTCCTCCCCCTAACTGCGCCCCATATCTCGTTGAAGGCCTCCTCAATGCGCACCAACATAGAAATGGCTACAAATATCAACACGACACTCCCAGTGACTCCCATGGTACCACTGCGGGTGTTTTGAATAAACTCATTGATTGACCGCGCAACATGGCGCCGGGCGTCCACCGCGTCCTCAGCCTGAACAAATGCGGGCACCACCACTTGGTTCGTACCGGCTATCTCGCTGGTCATCTGCACTTGGTTTGTGACAGGTGCCACTCCCTCTACCACAGAAATCGCATTAGACGCTACCTCTTCGGCTGGCCCCGCTTGTTTGACCGTCTCGCTTGGCTGGTCCGTGATGCCGCTGCCAGCCCCGGCGCTCAACTTGGCGGGCGGCGTAATGCTGGCAACAACCTGCAGAATCACCTGGTCGATTCTCTCCTCTCCCACCTGCTTCAGGAAGGTGCTGGTCACACTCATGATCACCGCCAGCATTGGAATCAAAGCCAGCAAAGTCACATAGGCCAGCCCAGCGGCTTTCAAAGGGCAGCGGCTGGTTACAAAACTCCGCGCCACCATGAGACAGAAATGCGCGAATTTGTGAAACCGCGTCAGATTACGCCGCCGCAATATCCGCTCATCCAGCAATTCCTGAATATCTTCGCGGACTCGCTGCAACCAGGACGGTCTTTTGTCCATTCCGCCAGCAACGCTAACAAAGCATGCGCCCAAGTCAACTAAGCGCCACGCCGCTCTCTATACCTACGCACGGACCAGTGGCTCTTCAATCAGCGTGCCCCGCTCACCGGCCCCGCAGTACCTCCCACCGGCAAACCCCCCGCCCCGGAACCCGTCGCTGCCGCCGTTTGCGTCGGCAGTGCGGCAAAACCCTTGGCGAGTATCTCGGCTGCCCGGGCGTCCCGCACCTTGCGATCCGCGCTGCCAAGCACCACCGCAATAACCCGTCGCCCGCCCCGGCTCGCCGTGGCGGCCACTGAAAAACCAGCTTGTGAGAAATAGCCAGTCTTTAGCCCATCGCAGCCTTCCACCGAATTCAACAGGTGATTGTGCGTCCGCATAATCACCGCACCCTGCGCAGCGCCGGGCCGAAATGTTCGTTCTCGAGCCGACGTGTAACGCAACGCCTCCGGATGACGGGCCAGAAGCGCGCGACACAAGATGGCAAAATCGCGGGCCGTAGAGACGTCGTGCTGTTGTCCCACGCTGGGGGGAAGCCCGTGAGCTGACTGGAATCTCGTGCTGGCCATGCCTAACTCGCGTGCTCTTTTGTTCATCAGCTCGACAAAAGCCTCAGAACTCCCCGCCACCTTCTCCGCCAGTGCCACTGCCACATCGTTTGCGGACTGAATCATAAGCGCGTAAAGCATCTCCTCCACTGTGAATACTTCCTTCTCTTTCAGCCACACTTGAGAACCGCCGGTATTGGCCGCCCGCGCACTTACTGGGACCGCGTCACCCAGGGCAAGCTGCTTCTGGCTCAGCTTCTCCAAGATCAAGAACAAATCCATGAGCTTCAACATGCTCGCCGGATAGCCTCTTGCGTCAGCTTTGTCCTCCCACAGCACGCGTCCCGTGGCAGCATCGATCGCCACCGCGCCAATATACGGATCCTTGGCGATGCCGGGGCGGGGGAGCGCTTTTTTCGCTGGTGTGCGATTTGCCGTCGCCGCGCTCTTGGCGTTTTTCGTGGCTGAAGTTGCAGCGGCGGATGCCGTGTGCGCTGGCATAACAAACAAGCTTGCCAGCCACCAGACGGAAACGCAGAGGGCGGAAAATCTCATATTCTTCATCAGCTTTGCCCAGCATCTTCATAGGCTGACAGCAGGTCAAGAACGGGTGCAGAAAGTATCGAAATCATACCTCCGGATTGCCTTTTTCCCTGGTTTGGCCATCCTCCCCCAGTGAGTTCATTCACGCCCGAGGAAACAAGTGCCCTGGTTCTGGCCGCGCTGGTCGAGGACCTCGGCACCGGTGATGTCACTTCGCTGGCCACTGTGCCGGAGCAGACCTGCGCCTGCGCGGTAATGGCCGCCCGTGAACCCTTGATCGCCTCCGGATTGTTCCTGGCGGAAGCCGCATTCCAGCAACTCTCAGGTTCGGTCTTTATCACTCTATTAGCCGAAGATGGCCATCGCGTCGCTGCAGGCCAACCCTTACTCAAGGTGACCGGCCCGGCCCGAGCCTTGCTGGGTGCTGAAAGAGTCGCACTCAACTTTGTGCAACGTTTGTCTGGCATCGCCACTGCAACCGCAAGATACGTAGCAGCAGTCCAGGGCACGGGTGCTCAAATACTCGATACGCGCAAAACCACACCGGGGTGGCGCAAATTGGAAAAGTATGCCGTCAGTTGCGGTGGAGGGAGAAACCATCGAATGGGGCTCTACGATATGATCCTGATTAAGGACAACCATCTGGCCTCATTAAAATCAGCCTCGCCCAATGCCATTGCGACCGCCGTTCGGCAGGCCAGAACGACGTATCCAACGCTCAGGATTGAAGTTGAGACTGATACGCTGGAGCAGGTTGACCAAGCCCTCGCCGCGGGAGCCGATTGGATCCTTCTCGATAACATGAGTTTGGATCAGCTGCGGGTAGCGGCAGAGAAATGCCGGGGTTGTGCTCGCACCGAAGCCAGTGGGGGCGTTACCCTGGAAACCGTCAGGTCCATCGCCGAAACCGGAGTCGACTCCATTTCGGTCGGCGCGCTCACCCACTCAGTGCGGGCTGTTGATATCGGACTCGACTTTGAGTTATGAACCTGGACGTCGAAATCCTCAATGCCCTGCGACACGCCGGAAACGGCGCTGTTTCCGGGGCTGATCTGTCCCAACAGCTGGGTGTAAGCCGCGCCGCCATTTGGGCGCGGGTCCGGGAGTTGAGACACCTCGGCTACGAGATCGAAGCCAGCCCTCACCTCGGCTACCGCCTTCTGAACACTCCCGACCTGCTCCACGCCGATGATTTGCTTTCGCGGCTCGG
This sequence comes from Verrucomicrobia subdivision 3 bacterium UBA6082, assembly GCA_002428665.1. Lineage (GTDB taxonomy): Bacteria > Verrucomicrobiota > Verrucomicrobiia > Limisphaerales > UBA8199 > UBA6082. The sequence continues at coordinate 199,827 of DIXK01000067.1, read as the reverse complement.
ACCTGTTAGCGCCATTGGGCGGAATATCCAGGTTTTTCAGGAAACGACCTCAACCAACGATGTGGTTGAGAAGATGGCCCGGGATGGCGTTAAGGAAGGGGTCGTCGTGTTTGCCGAAAGTCAAACCCGTGGCCGCGGCCGGATGGGACGCAACTGGATGTCGCCCCCCGGAAAGGGTCTATGGTTCTCGATCTTGCTCCGCCCCGACATCCGCCCGGAACAGACAACCAGGTTGACGGTATTATCCGCCACGGCAATACGCCGGGCCATTCAAAGCCAAACTGGACTCCCGGCTGAAATAAAATGGCCCAACGACATCCTCCTTGAAGGCCAGAAGATCGCTGGAATCCTAACAGAAATGCAGGCTGAGATGGACCAGGTCAAATACGTGATTCTCGGCATCGGACTCGATGTAAACCTGAGCGCGATGGACTTTCCATCCGAGTTGCGTAAGGCGGCGACCTCCCTCAAAACCCACTTGGGCCGCACCGTTTCGCGCCCTGATCTCGCGGTTGCAGCATTGCATGAATTGGACGCCGATTACGCGAAACTATGCTCAGGCGCATTCGAAGAACTTGCGGATGAATGGGTGGCCCATTGCGGCACTATTGGGCGTGAAGTCTGCATCCGCATTGGCGGCCGTCAGGTCCGCGGCCACGCCGAAGCTTTGGGTGATGAAGGCGCATTGCTACTCCGCACCGAGCACGGTCATTTGGAACGTATTATCGGTGGCGATGTGACCATTCTCAAGTGAGGTCTCAATTGGCCATTTTTTTATGCTCCTCCTGTTTGACATTGGAAACACTAATACTCACCTCGGGATAGCCGAAGGTGGCCAAATCATCCGGCAAAAAGACGTGCCCACCGTCTCATGGCGCGGCAGTCGTGGCCCGGAAATCCTAGCGCGTTTTGTCGGCCGATCCCATCTTAAAGGTGTGGCTCTTTGCAGTGTTGTGCCGCACACGACTCCCTTGGTTCGAAAAGCGGTCCGGGACCTGTGGAGCCTGGGCTGCCTGGAACTGAACTCCCTAACGGTTCGCGGCCTGGGCATCGATTATCCCTCACCCAAAACGATCGGCCCGGATCGCCTGGCTGGCGCAGTCGCCGCCAAACAACGATTCGGGGCACCATGTGTCGTTGTCGATTTTGGAACCGCAGTAACCTTCGATGTCGTTAACCGCGCAGGCAACTACGCTGGCGGCATCATCGCTCCCGGCCTGGCCGCCATGACCGATTACCTGCATGAAAAGACGGCACTTCTGCCACGAATCCGCATCAAGGAAATCCGCACTGCCATCGGAAAGAGCACCGAAGAAGCCATGCTGGTGGGCGCGGTCCACGGATACCGCGGTCTCGTCCGCGAGTTGATTCTCGAGCTGAGGAAAGAACTCAAAAGCCCAACTCTGCCGGTCATCGCAACTGGCGGTTACGCCGACCTTATCGCCGCCCGATTGCCAGAGATCTCCGCGGTAGACCCACTCCTTACCCTGGAGGGGCTCCGACTCGTCTGGGAAGCCGCCAAAAGCAAGGTTTCCCGCTTGAAAGGACCCTCCCGAAACCCGAAACTCAATCGTTCATGAACCGTATTGTCGAACGCTTTACACACCTCCGAACCGAAAACCGGAAAGGATTTGTCGTCTATATCGGGGCCGGCGACCCTGAGCTCGATGCTACCCGCCGTCTGGCGTTAGCCTTCGATGCGATCGGAGTCGATATCCTGGAACTCGGTGTTCCTTTTAGCGATCCTCTGGCTGATGGCCTCGTAAACCAGTTGGCCGCGCAAAGAGGTCTCGCAACAGGCACGACTCCTCAGAAAGTCCTGGAAACCGTGGCTGCAATTCGCAAGCAGAGTGGTATTCCCATTGTCTTGTACATCTATTTTAACCTGATCCACCGTTTCGGACTGGAGCGATTCATCCAAGCAGCCGCGCAAGCAGGAGTGGACGGCCTACTGGTGCTCGATCTTCCGCCCGAGGAGGGCGGAGCCTACGAGGACCTGATGCGCCGCGCCGGTCTCTGCAATATTTATCTGGTCGCCCCCACCACGCCTGACGATCGCTTGGCATGGATCGTCAAAAGCGGGGCCGGTTTCATATACTACGTGTCTCGCGAAGGTGTAACTGGCATGCAGCATCAGGTTTCCGCCTCCATTGAAGGCATGACCACGAAAATTCGGGCGCACACGGACCTCCCAATCGCTGTCGGCTTTGGCATTTCCACCCCGGAGCAGGCCCGGACTGTAGCCCAATACGCGGAGGCCGTAGTCGTCGGAAGTGCGATCGTAGACCAGATCGCTAAATACGGGAAAGCACCTGATTTGGTGGAGCGTGTGCGTTACTTTGTCAAAACCCTTGTTGATGCGGTCAAGCAAGTATGAAAGCAAAGCCGAGGAGTGACGATCGTTACGTGATCATAATGGCTGGCGGAAAAGGGGAACGGTTCTGGCCGGTCAGTCGCGAGAAAGTCCCAAAACAGTTGATCACTCTGTTCGGCGGGAGTTCTTTTCTGCAACAGGCAGTGAACCGGGTTCTGCCGCTGGCTCCACTCAAGAACGTGATTGTCATCACCAACGAGGCTCAAGCCCCAGCGGTGCGAAAGCAGTTGCCCAAGCTTCCTCGCGAAAACGTGATTGCGGAACCGGTCGGCAGAGACACTTGCGCCGCAGTAACCCTTGGCGCCGCTTTGGTTGGCGCTCGCTCGACGACCGGTGTGATGGCTGTACTGCCTGCAGATCACGTCATCCCGGAAGAGAAGAAGTTTCAACAGGTCTTGAGTGATGCCTTCGATCTCGCCGGTCGCGGTCAGGCCATAGTGACCATCGGCATCGAGCCTACCGAACCGGCCACTGGCTACGGCTACATCCGGGTGGGAGAACCTTTGCCGCCTCCGCAGGGCGTCAAAAACTACAAAACCCGTTTCCACCGGGCTGAGCAGTTTGTCGAAAAACCGCAGTTCGACCAGGCTGTCGCGTATGTGAACAGCGGTCAATATCGGTGGAACGCCGGCATGTTTATCTGGTCGTTCGTCACACTTACGGAGGGACTTCAAAAACATCAACCCGGGATGTACGACGCCTGCCAGCGATGGTTCCAGGCTGCCAGTAATCCATCCAAACTCCGTAAACTCCTTGCGCGCGAGTATCCGGATATAAAGCGCATCTCCATCGACTTCGCCCTTATGGAGAAGGCCCACAACGTCGTGGTCGCCGACGGCGCCTTTGCCTGGGATGACCTCGGTTCCTGGACAGCCCTAGCCCGCCATCTCAAATCCGACCCGGAAGGAAACTGCGCCGTGGCCGATTTCATCCACGTCGATGGCGCTCGCAATATCATCTTCGACGCTCGCACTCGGAAGCACCGCACTCCGATTGCAGTCGTTGGGTTGCGCGATTCCATCCTCGTGCAAACCGACGATGCGGTCCTGCTCGCTCACAAGAGCCAGTCCCAAAAAATAAAGGACCTGGTGAAACTTATGGCGATGGATCCTAGGTTCAAGAACCTGCTCTGATGGGCCCGAAGACACCCGGTCGAGCCCCTGGCTTAATCTTACTGTCGAGAACGGGTGTTCAGCACTAGCCGAGCGCGAAACGAACCCGGCTCTCAGGATTCGCGGATCACCGCCTGCAACTTCTGCCGGAACGCCTCCACGAGTTTGTCATGGGCGGCATTGACTTCCGCATCTGTAAGACTTCGTTCTCCGTGGCGGTAAGTGAATGCATAGGCCATGCTCTTTTGCCCACCCGCCACGTGTTTGCCTCGGAAGATGTCAAACAAGTGTGCCGCCTCTAGGTTCGCCGGTTTGGCCTGCCTCACGACCTGCATCACGGATTCGTGAGTGGCGGCTTCTGGCACCGTCATCGCCACATCTCGCCGGATGGCTGGGAACGACGGCAACACCTTGAAGGATTTGCCAGGATTTCGCCGCAGGAGGACCGTATCCAGGTCAAGTTCCGCAAGATACACCGCATCCCGCAGGTCGTATTGTCGCGCCAAAGTGGGCAGTAACTGGCCGATTTCCCCTATCCTCAGTTTGCCGAGGTGAATGCTGGCGGACTCAACAAACAGAGTGGTCATTTCCGAACGCCGCGAGAAACTGATGCCGCGAACCCCATATTGGTCGAAAAACTCCTCGATCAATCCTTTCAGATCAAATATGTCAACCTTGGCATCTCGTGAGTCTCCTGCCCAATGCGCCGCCTGCCGAAGCCCGGTCATGGCGATGGCGAGTCGCCGATGTTCGGTATTGCCTTTCTCGGTCTGAGAAAAAACGCTCCCGATTTCAAACAAGGCCACATCGACAGTTTTGTAACTGAGGTTATGGCGCAAGGCATCGAGCAACCCCGGCAAAAGGCTGGGGCGTAGCACATTCATGTCGCTGCTCAGGGGGTTTGCCAGTGGCACCAAACCATCTGGACCGGCCAATTTCGCCACCGAATCAGAAATCAGCGTTTGGCCTTGTGCCTCGCAAAGTCCCAAGCCACTCAGAATGGTTCTGGCCGCGGCTAATTCATCATAGACCGCGTCATACTCATTGGAACCGATGGCCCCCCGCGGTGGGGTTGCCGGAATCTTATCCACGCCGTAAAGCCGCGCGACTTCTTCGATCAAATCCACCTCGCGCTTGAGGTCGACCCGATAGGTCGGCACACGAATCGTCAGCGGTTCCAGGGCTGAACGCTCCACCCCTACCGGACACGGCTTGCGAATCCCCGGAAACAACTCGAGTTGGCTCAGGTAATTCTCTATTTCCGCTCCACTAAGTTCCAGTCCCAGCAGTTCGTTAACTTTCTGTGGCCGAACGGTGATTTGCTTGGGCTGCACCGAAGTCGGATATGCATCCACTACACCGACTGCAAGTTCGCCGCCTGCCGTTTGCAGGATAAGCTGTGCCGCCCGTCGGCTGGCCCACTCACAAATGCTCGGATCCCCACCGCGCTCAAAGCGATAAGATGACTCTGTTCTCAGATCCAGGCGCTTGGATGTGGCCCTGATATTCTGTGGCTTGAAGTAGGCACTCTCAATCAGCACATTTGTGGTGTCAGGCTGGATTTCGGTATTCTGCCCGCCCATCACTCCAGCTAGCGCAACGGGTTTCGACTCGTCCGCAATCAATAAGATCTCGCCACTGAGCTTTCGCTCCTGGCCGTCAAGGGTTACAAACACCTCGTTCTCCAGGGCCCGCCGCACTACAATGGCTGCCACCCCCGTAGCTCCCCCAGTCAGGAGACGATAATCGAACGCGTGAAGTGGCTGCCCCACCTCCAACATCACATAATTAGTGACATCCACCACATTGTTGATGCTGCGGATGCCCACCTTTTCTAGCGTTGTGCGCAACCAATCAGGACTAGGGGCAACCTTAACCCCGGTAATTACCCGCGCCGTGTAGCGCGGGCAAAGCTCCACATCCTCGATCCGCACTGCTACCAGGCGATCCGCCGGGTTATTTCCTTCCGCGATTTCCACCTGTGGCAGTTTGAGCGGATTTCCAGTGATCGCCGCGATCTCGCGCGCGATTCCGATGACACTATTCAAATCGGGCCGGTTCGGTGTGATTTCCAAATCGTAAACCACGTCGCTCCCAGCACGGCCGAGATACTCGGCGAACGGCTGTCCCACACGGGCGTCCTCGCTCAGGATGAGCAAACCATCCACTTGATCAGGCAGCCCCAGTTCCTGCGGTGAACACATCATGCCGTGCGATTCCACGCCGCGTATCTTTCCGACTTTGATAGGAAAAGACGGCTGGCCCGGTCGGGCGGGCAGCATGCTGCCAGGCAAAATCAACGGGACTTTATCCCCATCCTTGAAATTATCAGCGCCACAGACGATCTGGCGTTCGCCTCGACCATCGTTGACGCGGCAAAGCGAAAGTTTGTCAGCGTTGGGATGTCTATGCCGCGTGATTACCTGGGCAACTACGATGCCATCAAACTCACCGCCGATTTTCTGGACGCCTTCAACCTCGATGCCCAGCATCGTCAAACGCTCCGAAAGTTCATCGGGCGTCCAGCCAAAATCCACGTATTGCTTGAGCCAGTTTAGAGTGATTTTCATCGTTGCTAGATCTCCTGCGATCAGAACTGCTTCAGAAACCGCAGGTCGTTCTGATAGAATAGCCGGATATCATTAATCCCATACCGGATCATAGCGATCCGCTCGATACCGAACCCAAAAGCCCACCCGGTCCACAACTCCGGATCGTATCCCACGTTCTCGAAAACCTGCGGATGCACCATCCCGCAACCAGCGATCTCCAGCCATTCCTTACCCATTCTGCGCGTCAATGCGCTGCTGAAATCGATCTCGAAACTTGGCTCGGTATAGCTGAAATAATGCGGGCGAAAACGTATCCGTGTTTCCGGCCCCATCAGTTCCTTGAACACGAATTCCACCGTACCCTTCAGGTCGCCCACAGTCACCTTTCGGTCCACGTAGAGTCCCTCGACCTGGTGAAAGGTTGGGTTGTGCGTGGCGTCCGCATTGTCGCGGCGGTACACCCGGCCAGGAACAATGATTCTAACCGGGGGCGGTTGCTGCTGCATCACCCGGATCTGCACGGACGAAGTGTGGGTGCGCAGCAATAAGGGAGCTTTGCCTTCCCCGCAGCCAGCCAGATAAAAGGTGTCCTGGGTATCGCGGGCCGGATGATCGGCCGGCGTGTTCAATGCATCGAAACAGTGGTAATCGTCCTCCACCTCGGGACCGTTAGCCACCACAAAACCTATTTTGCGAAAGCTCCTGACGATGTCGTCCGTGACCTGGGTCAATGGATGTAATTTGCCCAGCACTCGCCGGCGTCCCGGCAAAGTGAAATCCGTCGGTTCCGTCGGAACAGAGGCTCTCAACTCCAACTCACTGCGCCGCCCGGACAGAGCGTTTTCAAGTTCGGTCTTGGCGAGGTTAATCGCTTTCCCTGCTGCGGGTTTCTCGTCTTTGGGGAGACTAGCAAGCTGCCTCATCAAACCTGTGAATTTCCCGTTAGTTCCCAGGTAAGTCACACGGGCTTGCTCGAGGGCGGTCAAATCCCCGGCTGCCTGCAATTCGACTAGAGCGGCTTGTTTCAGCGGTTCAATCTGCTCGAGAAAGCTCATAAAAGCGTTGGAGAATAGTTTAACGTCGCAAGCCAACAAACAAAAAACGGGCGCCCCTGGTTAGGTCGCCCGTGGTGCTTAAATCTGCTGAGACGTCAACCGTCGTCAGTTAGGCTTTGGCCGCTTTGATCTTCAGGGCGTTCTGGGCGATTTTGACCAGTTCCCCAAATGCGGTAGCATCGGTAGCCGCCAGGTCAGCAATTATTTTGCGATCCAGTGCTACTTTGGCCGCGGTCAGTCCTTCAATAAAGCGGCTGTAGGTGATGCCGGCAGCCCGGGCGGCCGCATTGATGCGGACTTGCCAGAGGGCGCGATAGTTGCGCTTTTTGGTGCGCCGATCACGATAGGCGTATTGTCGGCCGTGATCCACGGCATCGGATGCGTAACGATAAAGCTTGGAACGGCGCATCCGAAAGCCTTTGGCGGCCTGGAGCATCCGTGTGCGGCGTTTGCGGGAAGCAGGTGCGTTTGTAACTCGCATGGTCTAGTAAAGTAGTAAATCGGTTGTTGAGGTGTCTTTAGTGGCTGAACGGCAGACTCTGCTTGATGCGATACTCGTCGGTCTTATCGAGAACGGTCGTGCCACGCAGATTACGCCGGCGCTTCGGCTTCTTGGTTTGACACAGGTGCCGTCGGCCCGCATTCGAGCGCAGCACTTTGCCGCTGGCCGTAATTTTGAACCGCTTGGCCGCGGACTTCTTGGTTTTGATGCCTTTAGGACGTCGCATAAATAAATCAACTTTCTACGAAAAAGAGCGCGCAATATAGAAGGCGCTTCGCAATCAATCAAGCGGTATTTTGGCTGGTTTCACGATGCACTAGCTCGCGGTAGGCGTCAGTCAACCGCGTAACCACCGGCGATCGACCTATCGGAAGGCCGTCCAGAACGCAGGCAGGGATGATCCCGTGCGAGGATAATGACAAGAAAACGGCCTGCGCACCCACCAGTTCCCGCGACTTCACTTGCGCCTCCGCGCACGGCACACCCAGGTCGCGACACAACTCCAGCACCACAGACCGAGTGACTCCCGCCAGAATCCCCGCCCCCATGGGAGCGGTTTCAACTACCCCGCTGCGCACCCAGAAGAGGTTAGCACTGGCAGCTTCCACCACAAAGCCTTCCGTACTCAGCAGCAGTGCTTCGTCCGCCCCTGCTGCTTCGGCCTCAGCCCGGGCCATGACTTGGGCCAGTTTGCTACAGGTCTTGAATCGAGCCAGCGCATCCCCGGCAGGCAACCGGACGGATGCGGTTGCCAGTTTCCACCCAACCTCCGGCACAGAATCCCGGGCCGGAGCCGGATGCAGGGTCATAACAATGCAGGGGCAATCCGCTCCCCGGGGTGAGTAACCCCGTCGGCCTACTCCGCGAGAGACTGTAAGCCGCAACAGCGCCTCGGGCATTCGGTTGCGAGCGATCAATACCTCCGCTTGCCGCCGCAACTCGGACGGGGAAAGCGGCACCGATAGACCGAGAAACTTGGCCCCCTGCCCTAACCGCTCCATGTGCGCCTCCCAACGGAACGGTACGGAGCGGCACACGCTCAGGGTTTCAAACAACCCGTCGCCGTACAAGAATGAGCGGTCAAATACAGAGACTTTCGCCTCAATTTCCGCCACAAATCTGCCATCAATGAAAACTATTCTGCCCATAATCGCTTTGTCACTCGATCCCCATTGTCAGCTTTCCACGCAACTGCGCCCTGATGCGGTTTTTCTGCCGAGGCGTCTTTAGCATAACTGAGCGCCGCCACAAAGCCCGCAGCCTTGGCCAATGTTTCGTCATACTCCGCCTCTGGGATGGAATCCGCCACGATGCCGGCACCGACAGGAAAATGCGCCAGACCGTCCTTGCAGATGGCCGTACGGATCGTGATGCTCAACTGGCTTTCGCGGTTGAACCCCAAATACCCGATCGCCCCGGTGTACGGACCTCGCACTGTCGGTTCCAGTTCATCGATGATTTCCATGGCGCGAAACTTGGGCGCACCTGTGACGCTCCCGCCCGGAAAAGTCGAAGCAAACGCCGCAAAGTGCGAGTATTCCTCACGCAAACGCCCCTCTACCGTAGAAACCAAGTGTTGAACCTGAGAGTATTGCTCCAAACGAACCAGTTCCGGTACCCGGACCGACCCGAATTCGCAGATCTTGCCAAGGTCATTCCTAAGCAGGTCGGTTATCATCACCAGCTCCGCCATCTCCTTGGCGCTGGTCTGCAGTTCGTAAGTCAACTGCGCATCGCGGATTGGATCGCCTGACCGCGGTCGCGTTCCCTTGATAGGGCGGGTCCGAATCTCCGACCCGCTCAGCCGAAGGAACAGCTCTGGTGACGACGACACGAGTTGGAAGTCACCGGCGTCGACATAGGCCGAAAATGGTGCCGGAGACACGCTAGAAAGATCACCATAAAACGCCCATGGTGAAGGATACGGTGCGCTGAACCGGTGGGAGAGGTTCACCTGGTAAATATCGCCCGACCGGATATACGCCTGCGCTCGGCGAACCCGTTCAATGAATTCGTGCCGTTTGAGAGTGGAGGGCAGGTCTTTGGCACTCATGACTGAACCCCGCCAGGCAGGTGCCCCAACGCGCTTCTCTCCCTGTGGTCCTTCGACCGGAGCCACCAGGGCGTTCTCCCAGAACTCAAATTCCTCCCTAGCCCTACGTTCCGTCACTGAACCTTCCGCATCCATTCCGGTCGCCACCACCCAAGCGGCGTCGAGCCGATGGTCAAAAACGACCAAGCTACCGTAGAATCCGACCTGGCAATCCGGAAGATGCAGGTCGTCCAGCGCTTGCCTCGGAAGTTTAGGCTCCACAAAGTTCTTAAGCTCGTAACCCCAAAAACCGAAACAACCCCCTAGCGGAAATGGCAAGTCTATCTCGTCGGTTGATTCGTACCTGGCCATCAGGTTTTCCAGCAAGCACCACGGGTTACCAAAGTGCAATCGAATCTCGCCGCCAGCCTGAACCTCGCAACGGGAACCTGATGAACGAAAGCGCAGGAATGGCCGTGCTGCCACCAGCGAATACCGCGCCCACGCCGAATCAAGCAGTCGGCTCTGCAACAAAACCAAGCCCTGGCCCGGCTCGATTCGCGCTGCCAGTGATTCCGGTGAATGCCGGGTGGTAACTTGCTTGACGAGGGGGCGCATCGGATTCAGAGACGCTCCAATGCACGGCGAACTCCATTGACATGCCTCAGGGGACTCACCACCGCCAAGTTGAGACGATTGGGCCTGAAAAATTCACACGCTACAGCTCGGATCTCGCCCCCCGTTACAGCTCGTATCCGCCGTTTAAGTTCAGCCGGCCGGATAATCCGCCCATATCCAGCGAGTTGTTCGCCCACCCAATTCATCTGGCTTTCCGAATTCTCCTCTCCCAATTCTATCTGGCCGATCACGTAATCTCGTGCCCGGCGCAGTTCGGACCTTGTGGGTCCCTTTTCTTTGATCCGCCGCAGTTCCGCAATGATCAGCCGGATTACTTTCTCGAGGTTTTCGGTGTCCAGACCGGCTGAGATCACCAGGTCTCCCGTGTCGGCAAAGAAACTCGGACTGCTGTAAATCGAATAGGCCAACCCACGATCCTCCCGAATTACCTGGAACAAACGGGAACTCATGTTCTCACCCAAAATCGTATTTAATAACCGCATAGCGAAACGGCATGAATCGTGCCGGGAACAACCCCGAATCCCCAGAGCGATCTGCGTTTGCTCCGTCTTCTTCGTCGCAAGATTCACCACAGGGGCCGTTTGGCCGTCCTGCGCTGCCGTAAACGAGGGACGCAGACCGTTGTGAAAACGCTTCGCGAACGGGGTCACCGCCCGCAAAAGCTGCCCGTGCCGGACATTGCCCGAGGCCACTACAATCGCACTCCGGGCCACGTAGTAGCGCTCAAGAAAACCCACCAGTTCCGACCGCCCCATCGCATCCAGCGTCTCGCTCGTTCCGGTGATTGGCCGCCCCAAGGGTTGATCGGGCCAGAGTGTCGCGTTGAGCAACTCCTGCACCTGGTGCTGAGGCTCGTCCAGGTACATCGAGATTTCCTCTTTGATGACCTCGCGTTCTTTGACAATGTCCCCGGGATCGAAGCGCGAATTGAGGAGCATGTCCATCAAGACATCCACCAATTCTTGTAAGCGGCTGTGACATGCGCGGGCGTGAAAACAGGTCACTTCCTCACTGGTATAGGCATTCAAATACCCTCCGATACCCTCCACAGCTTGGGAAATCTGCCGAGCCGAGCGCCGGCGCGTGCCTTTGAACAGCAAGTGCTCGATGAAATGACATACCCCATTCAGCGCCGGCGGCTCATACCTCGACCCCGTCGCAACCCAAACACCGACACTCACACTCTTCATGTGCGGCATCGAAACGGTTGCCACATGCAATCCTCTTTCCAGTTGGCTGACTTGATACATCTGCAAGGCAATCTAAGTCCGAAACCGCAGTTTCAAAACCGAAATTTGTGCAAGACCCTGGCGGCCGGGAACCCACAGGTCCTCCGTAAAGCACTTTATTGCACTTTATTACACTTTTCCGCACCAAAATAGCCGCCCCGCGCCAGGTTGATCCTCCCACCCGGGCCTGAACGACAGCTCTGTTGCGGGTTATGAGGCTAATAATCGTAAAGGCCGGAATCATGGTGGTAACCGCTCGCCCCTGGCCCGCCGCCTTCGCCCTCGCCCATAAAATCTCCGAGCACGTCGCCCATGTCCGCCTCGATTTTTTCCGGATCCTCGCCCGCTTCCAGTCGTTTGATCGCTACATCAAGTTCCTTGGGAATGGTGCCAGCCGGCATCAGGTCTTTCATCTTTCGCATCATGTGTGCCATGTGCCTCGGATTGTTTTCATCCAGGTGCTCCATGTCCCGTTCCAACTCCATCATAGCCCGCTCCACACGCGGATCGCCCATGTCCGGCATCGGCGGTTCCCCAGAGTCCATTTCGCTCTTGGCAGCCGGTTCGGACACGCCGCGAGTAAAGGCAAATCGGCTCATCTGTTTGACCATCTTGCGGTTGCTGCACCGAGGACAGGTCGGCAGTCGGTCAGGGTTGGTTCGCCGTGAGAGAAAACTGAACACCACCCGGCACTTCGGACAGGCATACTCGTAAATTGGCATAAATCTAAATCCCGTTTGCCTGATAAGTATATCGGAGTCGCCCGGCTAGCTCAACGATCAGAAAGCCCTTTATGAGCGATGTTATTCTCGACCCGCTGCGGCTATCAAAGGCCGCAGTTCCTGCATCAGCTGTCCAAAGTTCTCTATTGAAACCTGTTGGGCTCCGTCACTCCACGCCTCCGCAGGATTCGGGTGCACCTCGATCAGCAAGGCGTCGGCACCCATGGACACGGCTCCCTTGCAGAGGGATTTCACCAAGTCCGCACGCCCTGCGCCCTGGCTCGGATCGATCACGATCGGACAGTGCGATTCGTTCTTGATGATAGGGATCGCCGCCAGATCCAGGGTGTTCCGGGTGTAGGTTTCAAAGGTCCGGATGCCACGTTCGCAGAACATCAGGTTCGGATTCTCGTGCGCCAATACGTATTCGCCCGCAAGAAGCCATTCCTCTATCTTCATCGACAATCCCCGCTTCAACAGGACTGGTTTCCCCGTTTTCGCGGCCGCGATAAGCAACTGGAAATTCTGCGCATTCCTGGCCCCAATCTGCAGAATGTCTGCATACTCGGCCACCATCTCGGCATGATTTTCCGAAAGCAATTCCGTGATGATCGCGAGTCCGGTCTGCCGACGGGCCTTCGCCAACAGCTTGAGCCCTTTCTGCCCCAACCCCTGGAACTCGTAAGGCGATGTCCGCGGTTTGAATGCGCCTCCCCGCAGGATCGTAGCGCCCGCGGCCCGCACCGCGTCGGCGGTGCGAAGCAACTGATCTTCCGTTTCCACCGAGCACGGCCCCGCCATCACCTGGAACTTCTTGCCGCCGATGATATTACCTCGCACGTCTATCGTAGAGTCCTGCGGATGGCCCTCACGGCTGACGAGCTTGTAGCGTTTTTGGACTGGCGTGACGCTCTCGACAATCTCCGGAAACGCCATCGCCAGTGTCTCCAATGATTGGTGAGTTAATTCATCCCCGATCGCGCCGATGACGATCCGCGCCACGCCGCGCATCACGTGCGGTGTATAGCCACGTTTCCGTATCTCGTTGAGTATGGTCGTCTCTTGTTTGCGGACGATTCCGGGCTTAAGAACAATGATCATATTTCGTTTGGCTTTGAATTAGCCGAAGGTCTCCACGCACACAACCGCAGGCGGGGAACCTGCGGCGGGTTTTGGTGTTTGTGGGTTCTCAGAATGACCGCAAGCACCAGCCCGCCGAAATGGTAAAGTAATACCACGCGGCGCTGCCGGTAAGATAGCCACGGTCGAAACTCACAAGCCCATTATGCAGGAGCCTGCCTGCCTCAGTCAAGACGTTGCTGGCCGCCAACCTTGGGATGGAGCGTTGCGAGTCACTGACGCTGGATTCGTGGCGCCAACGATCCCTCATTTCAGGTCACCTACTGCTGAAACAAGGAGACGAGCCAATGCCCACTACTTTACGTTTTTCGCTGGTGGTTTATCAAGACCATCACGAGCCAGAGGACCAGGAATCCCGTAGCACTTAAGAGGATGCGGATGGACCAGCTGGGGGTTTTGGTGCTGTCAGCGTGCAGGCGCACGGTCATGGGCTTGCGCGGCTCGGTTTGGAGGACCTGAGAGAAACTGTAATGGACGCCGCGGGTAGGCAGGTTCACGCGCAGGGGAGCGACTTTGGCTGCGGCGACTTGCTGCGCTTTTTCAAGTTTGTCCCACTGCAAACCGGCGACCTCGACGTCGTTGTTCAGGAAGAGGGTCTCGGCGCGGCCACCTTGGGCGGTGATTTGCTGGCCGGGGACGTTGGCGAAGATTTGCGGGGCCTGAACCTGGAGGGCTCGCTGATCAGCAAGTTTACCCACGTTTTCCACGAAATAATTATTCTGGGCAGCAATCAGGTTGCTACTTTGGGCCCGGCGCAGTTGCTGTTGAACTTCCTGGAGATCCTTATCCCGCTCGCCAGCTTGGCTGATTTGCTGCCCACGCGATTTGGCACGGTTGAAACTGCCAAGGGCCTCGCGGAGGTTGCCACCACTAAGGTTGTCGCGGGCTTCCTTGAGCCCGTAGCGAAGCTTCATGGTCTGTTCCTGTTCCTGGGCGAGTTCCTGTTGTTTGTATTCCGAGAGAGAGAAGGACTGAAGCATGGGGATGTCGGCGTCGCTGCTGCGGCTCATTGACCCGGCAAATCGGCTGTACTCGTAGTCGGGTGGCAGGTATAGGTCCCATCGGGCGTTTTTGAGCGGCACATCAAACCGAGGCGAGAACAGGGAAAGAGTCCCTCGATGGGTCGGGAAGGAATCGTTGCCGATGTACGTGAGTTCGACGGTAACAGGGGCCTCGGAGGCGACTTCGCGCGTGAGAGGCAGGAGGAATTTCCCGTCGCGTTTGCTGGGGCGGACGGGATCACTACCGACGAAGGCGGACCAAACGATGCTGCCGGCGGGAAGTTCGATTTCGAGGTGCTGGCGGCCGTTGTTGCGCACGTTGAGGGCCATCGCGGTCATGACCTGGCCATCGTCGGCGACCACGGTGGTCAGGCGGACGCTGTCGATCAAAGCCTGGAGGACCTCGGCCTCCTGGAAACGCCGGGCCTCGACATCCAGCGCGTAGCCGGGGCGCAAGTAGCGGTAGGCAAGGACGGTAGCGGAGTCCGCACGGCCACCCCATTCGGGGAGTTCTCGCACATCGATGCGGCTGAGCAATTCAGTAGCGGCTTTTTCGGCGAGTTGAAGCGGAGGCCGGGCGACGAGCACCAGAAAACCGGACTCGCGTTCAACGCCCAGGGCCTGGACGCCGCTGAGGCGGATAAGGTTGGTCTCGGCGCTGGTGGGGAATTCCCACGTGATGGTGAGGAGAAACTCTCCGCGTACCTTGCCCTGGAGCTCTACTCGCCATTCGTCGTTGGTTTGGTCACGACGGCGGATCTGTGGGGCGCTGATGTCCACATTTTTAAAACTGGAAGGCACGCGGAGGCGGAACTCCTTGATCGGGGCGTTGGCAATGTCGTACTTGACTAGGGTACGCCCGCTCACGAGCGACTCGGAAACAGTGACCGTGTTAAGGATCTCAGCGCGTACCCAGGGTTCGACGGCTTCGGTGACCACAGCGAGGGTCCAGGCCGGTGTCGCTGATGGTGTTGCCGTGATAAATTTGTAGGCGAGGGCGCTGCTCTGCAGGCGAGCCGGTGATTCCTGATTTGTGATCGGGAAGGCGCTGGCATAGGGAATCTCGGTGAGGCCGTTAAGGGATGCGGTTTTGGCAGCGATACCGTGCTCGGTGGAGACGACCACAACCCCGCTGAGTTTTTCGGTTGCAAGCGGATGGACACCCAAGATGGGAAGTGCGTCCGGCAACTGGCGGTAATTCTGGGCCAGCACGCAGCCGAGGGCGTAGGTCCCGATGGTGCGTCCCTTGAGGGCGACCTCCAGGATGTTGACGCCGTTGTCGTTGTGCTCGACCCACTGGGAGATATTCGTGCCGACGACCGACTCCAGGCGGTAACCTGCGGGCAAGGCCAGGCGAAGGGTGAAGAGACCGGCACGCTTGATCGTGTACTCGATCTGGGCGTCGAGTTGGACCGATTCCGAGCCGATGCGCATCTGGTTGCGAACGAAGGCCTCGAGCTGAGACTGGACGGTTTCAGCGCGGGCAGTCAAGAGGAAGCCCGCTTTCAAGAAACGGAAGGCGCTGATGATGCCAGTGGTGGAAATGGGTGCGTCCGGCTGGACTTTGGCGAATTCCTCGGCATCCACGCGCTGCAGTTCGCGGACCTCCTCAATGCCGAGGGTGAGTTCCTCGCTCCCGCGCAAGCCGAGCAAGCCGGTCTCACGCTTCACGTCGAGCGCGTGCGAAATTTCCACCTGCACCGTGGCGGGGAGCTTTTCGAGGACCCGTTCGGTTTCCAGTGTGAGTCTGTAGGCGGACGAAACGCCTTTGAGGAGGTCGACCAAGAGAATGTTGTCCTTGACCTCCCACATACGCAGCGACTCGCCTTCGACGCGAAGCACGCGGTGGTCGCGGGGGATTTGGACTCGCACCTGTTTAAGTTCGCCCTGACTGATCTGGTAATCGAAGGTGGCACGGCTGTTCAGCACGCCGCCGCCGATCGTGATCAGTGAGGCATTATGGACAAAAACCGTTGCGGCAATTTCCGCGGCGCGCTTGATTCGCGGGGTCCAGTTCATTTCAAGGCGGTCGGACGGCCCAATGACAGCCGTGACGCGCGTTTGCTGGTTGGTGCTACGGCTTTCGAAAGCGACTGCCGCAGGAAACTCGACGTCGACCTCGGTCTCATCGATGACGATGCTGACGGTACTGGCGAGGGCGGGCGGGATCGCAAAGGCGAGCTGGCGTCGTCCGACCTCGCCGCCCAATTTGGCGACGAGCTTGAATTTGAGAGAGAGGGCAGCAGTGGGAGCGGGCACTAGCACGCCGATCCCGTAGGTCTCACGCACGAGGGTAGCGCCGCCTTCTGCGGTGAAGGACTGCACCGCAATATCGTCGCCGAAGAGCGGCACGGTTTGGTTGGTAGCCCACGTTGAGATTTGCATGACGGCTTCAAGCTGTGCGACTTTTTCGCTCGCGCTTCCGCTGTAATTTGCCGAGAGGATGGAAACCGCGTTGGAGAGGGCACCGACAGCCGCTTGAGCGGGCGACACCGCCAGGGAGGTGAGCAAGGCCAGCAGCGTCAGGAGCACGAACGTGTCCGGGGTGCTGGGGACAAAAGGCGGCTGGGGTGGCGCCTTCGCGGCGCGCGCTGCCCGCCGGCGCTGCCAGATTTTCCAGCCGATCCAACTGACGAGGGCCAGAAGGATTGCCGGAACGGTAATAATAAAGCCGAAGTGAAGCGCCCGCCACATCGTCAGCAAACTGGCCACCGAAGCGAGTACAAGAGCGGCGGCGACCGCCATCCAGAAGCTATTGCGCGAGGCACGGATCCAGAGGACCGAAAAGAGGACCAGACCAAGACCGAAAGCGCAAACCTGGAGAATCATGTGCATCGTGCGATAAACCTTCAAACGCATCATGGAGGCGCTGACTCTCAGAGGCTCACTTCCCGAGTTGAGAACCTTGGTGAAGGTGAAGGCCTGTCCGGCGCGGGGAATCTCGATGCGGATGGGACGCACGCCGGTGGTGGTGATTTTCTCCTGAGGCGGGGCGGCAGCCGCGGGCGCCTGAAGCGCGGGAACTGCGACCGTTGAGTCGAGAACTGCCGCCTGCGGACGC
Source organism: Verrucomicrobia subdivision 3 bacterium UBA6082 (assembly GCA_002428665.1). Lineage (GTDB taxonomy): Bacteria > Verrucomicrobiota > Verrucomicrobiia > Limisphaerales > UBA8199 > UBA6082. The sequence continues at coordinate 182,408 of DIXK01000067.1, read as the reverse complement.
GGTATATTCATGGCTCCCTCGGAGGCGATGGCTGGAGCGTTTATGACGACGGTGCGGGGTACAGCGGCGTCGCGCTGCATGGCCTGGTCGAACTTTTCCTGGTTAAGAATCTGCACGCTACCATCAGCGAACAGTACGGCCCGCCCGTTCTGATCTGATGGCGAATAAGCGAGGATGGCTTCGGGGTTGGCCTCGGTCTTGCCGGTGCCGACATAGACAAAGCGCTGTCCGGTGTTCGGATCTACCAGAACCTTGTCAGTGCCCAGTTCGTTCTTCATGGCTTCGAGGGTGGCAGGGAAGGCATTTCCGTTGTCCGCGGACCAGGTTTTGGCCGCCAGCCCGATTTGTTTAAGATTATTGACGGCGCTGATGCGCTGGGCCTTGGATTTAGCCCGGCTGAGAGCAGGGAGGAGCATGGCGGCGAGAATGCCCATGATCGCGAAGACGGCGATGACCTGTAGGGCACCCTTGGCTCCGCGCCGGAGGGCGGCCCCAATCAGGAAGAGCACAAGCCCCACAATAAAGCAAAAGAGGATCGCGCCAGAGTGATGCTCGATGAGGTTGCCGTAGAAGCCGAGGAACTGCTGCCAAGCCTCGTGCAGACCGTAGGTCGTACCACTGGCGACAGTCATGCTGCCTTTGAACCTGCTGAGCCGCTGCGTAGCGGGCGCAAAAAGCTGCCACTCGGCATAGGTACTCGGAATATCTGTGAGAGGCGCCGCGAGTTCAACCCGGCGCGGAACGAGCGAGGACTTGACGTCGATCTTCTGGGCGAAAACGATGTCCACGGCGAAGGCCTGGTCGCGGTTCGCATCGCGCGGAAGCGGCACCAGGAACCAATCCCCATCGCGCTCCGGCTTGGCCGGTTGGCCGTTCACAAAACTCGACCAGAATTCGGCGCCTTGGGGCAGCTTGAATTTCTGGAATTGCTTCTCGTTGTTTTTCACCATGAAGGAGGATTGTGTCAGAAGCTGACCCTCCTCGGTCAGGACGGAGGTCAACTCGATACGGTCGGCCACAGCTTCGAGCACGGAAACCTCCTCGAAGCGGGTCACCTCCACGGAATGGCGGTAGGCGCCGCCGGTGTATTTGTAAGCCAGGAGCAGGGGGCGGGTGCATAACGCCCGATCGTTTTGCGACAACTCCGCTTCATCGACGCGCCGCAAGGAATCGGAGAGTTGCGCCGGGATGAGCCTTAGGCTGGCAGCGGTCATAAGACCCAACGAGCCGGTTTCGCGCTCGACGTCAATGGCGTGGGCGCCAGCAAGGTCGAGCGTGGCACCCTTGGGATCGAATTGATAATCGTAGGTGAGCACTAGTGTGTAGCCGCCCCAGGCCTTGTCCTGCAGGAAGATTGTCCAGACGTTCGTTCGCTGCTCCTTGCGGCGGATGTTAGCGCCGGTGAAATCGAGGTTTTTCCAATGAGAGGGCACGGCGATACGAAACTCCTGAACGCCCTGATTGACGATCCCGTAGCGAATCGTGGCACTGCCGCCCACCTGACCATCGCCGATCGTGACCAAATTGAAGACTTCGGCCACAACCCTAGGGGAGAGTTTCTCCGTGGAGAGCGAGAGACTCCACACCGGCTGCTCGCTGGCAAAGGCGAGCGATTCATCCGAGCGCTGGGTCAGGGAGTTAATCGGCACTTCGCGCAGACTCGACAGCGCAGCGCTCTTCAGGCGGATGCCGGGGGAGGAGGACGCGCCGAGTAGGGTGGAGACGTTCGTAGCACCCGCGATGAGCAACGGCTGGACGGTGACCTGCTCCGGGAACTCCGGGTGTGCCTGCTCGAGTTGAACAATAATCTTGCGCTGCCCCAGGACACGGGAGGAAAAGGAGATCCTGAGGTTACCTTCAACAGCCTTCCAATCATCGATGCCGTCGCCCTTGACCTCGGTAACTGTGAAACCAGATTGCGAGGTGGCGTCGAGGGCGTAAATGCCAGCTTTCTCGACCTTGAGATCGAGGGCATGGGAGAGCAGAACGCGCGTTTCCTCGACGCGGGCGGTGGCACGATCTGTGACGGTGATGACCGGCTCGATACGTCTAAGCCTAGCCACGACGGAGACCGGGCGGCCGTTGAAGCGATAGGCGGCCAGGGCATCAGCAGGGGCGTTGACCTGCCACAGGCCAGGGGCGGCCTGAACTTCGACAGTGGTGTCATCGGCGCCCAAGGTAATGGAACCGGACTCCCGCCCAACGTCGAGAGGCTGGGGCACCAGGAGCGTTGCTGTGATGGGGGTAGCTTCCAGCGTTTGTTCCGAAAACAACTTCAGCGTGCAGGTTTTTTCGACCGGTTTTATGAACTCGACGAGCAACAACTGGCGAGCGCCTTCGTTTTTCACCTGCCAATCACGGATTTGTTCGCCCTGAATCCTGGTCAGAGCCTGGTTCGGGGGCAGCTCGATGCTCAGGCGCGAAATCGGTGCCTGGAGTATTTCATAGCGGAGCGTGCTGGTGACCTTGACAACCGTGGGCGAGACCAGAACAGAAGCAGTGGTGTCAACGGTGAGGAGCGACTTGCGGGCAACTTCTGCGCCTCTGCTCTGCCAACGCATCGCTAATGTGCGGTCGGCCCCCAAGAGGCCTTCAATTTGCGACGGAGAACCTGATGATCCGCCCGGGGCGTTCCCGGCTGTGGTGGTTCCGCGGATGGTCTGAGTGCCGCTGAGCAGCTGCAGTTCAACACCAGCGGTGGTGGCGGCGGCGCTGACAGAACTGATGGCTGCAGGCGGACCGGTGAAACTGATTTGGTTCCATGGCTCGGCCCTAGTGATCCTTGCGATGACGTCCAGCTTAAGGGAATAAATTCCAGGGGCGGAACAGAACAGGCGGGTTTGGGGCCCGCTACGGACAATGCGTAATCCGGAAGGCAGGACTGGGGAAGCCAGCGCCAAGTCGCCCTCGAAAAGCGGGGCGGAGATTTCATTGGTGGTCAGCGACTCGACGGTCAGTGACACAGCGAATCGCGCCTCGGCGTCAGAGACTTTGCCTTCGTAGCGAATTTCCCGAAACAAGAGGTTCGTGGTAGCGGGTGGGAGCGAGGGCGCCGAAACAGCCAGCAAGCGGGGAGGGCTGGTCCCGCGCGATATTATTTGCATGCCGTTGAGAACGGCGATCCCATTCGGGCCGGGCGCGACCTGGATGACAACGGGGTCGGTGTCCACGGGAACGTCGCGAAACACGGCATAGTGGAGACGTTCCTGCCAAGGGGCGCCTGCCTTCCAGGAGCTGCCGCCTATTTGCGCGAGCGGTCCAAAGCTGTTAGTCCCCGCCCGTAGAGTGAAGACGGAATTCTGTTCGCCGGAAACGTCGGCGTCAGCATGGCCATAGAAGTAAAACTGGTAGCGGCCGGGAGCCAAGCCACTCACGGCAACGGTGATGTTGCTGGAGTTTTGCGAGAAGATGTAAGTGTCAAACATTGGGTCAGCGGTCGAGTTGCCCCAGACTCCGGGCGCGTTGGTAACCGCCACGGCGATGGCCGAGGAGGATCCGTCAGCGAGCTTGAGCCTATCCAGGATACCGTTAGACACCAGCGGCATGCCGGGAGAGAATTTTGGCTCGTAGTGACTATAGGGGTTCCAGAAGTCATTCGTGCCCAGGCCGGTGGCGGCGAGGCCGACCTTCGTGTCCGCCGCGCGGGCGCCAAAGTTGATGTTGACGAGCAACTGTGCCACCGTGGGCAACGGCACAAAGAACGAGGCGAGAAACAGACCAGTGGGAAGGAGAAACAGCTTGAAGGTAGGTTTAGTGCTCATGAGGCTTCGGGGTTGACGGCACACCGTTTTGCTGATCGTGCCGCTTCCGGGAAGTTCCGGCTGGCAGCACCATACGGTTAGGAAATCTAAGCAACACGGTCCCTGTATGTTGGGCGTATAATGACCACCAATCGCAAGATTTGTAAAATGTTTTTGACCAACGCTCATCAGACGGCAACGGCGAATTCGACGAATTCGCTTGCAGGAGTGCCCGAGGAAGACTTAAGTGTTTGCAAGCCCAGGTTGTTGGGGACGGTGAAGCCATTACTGCCTGGCGGAACAGGATCATAAACCTATGTCAAAAACTCAATGGAGGTTTAATTTTTTGCGTTGGCCCATTTCGCTTATTTTGGGCGCCGCGATGGTGGCTCCGTGGGCCTTGGCCGCGCCTTTCTCCCGCATCATTCAGTTCACGCAACCGGACGGGACGCCGATTGAGTTACGTGGCCAGGGGGATGAGTTTCACGCGGTGTTTGAGACCCTAGAAGGCTATACGGTCCTCTTTGATGAGTCTGTACAGGGCTATTGCTTTGCCCAACTATCGGTCGATGGAGCGGAACTGCTGTCCACGGGAGAAATCGTACGCAGCGGCACGCCGCAAACGCCGGGTCTGCAGCCGCACCTGCGGATCAATCCGGAAACAGCAGCACAGATTATAACCAAGAAACGCGCTCAATGGGACGCGGACTTGGAAATATCGACCCGATGGAAAGCACTCAAGGAAGCCACTGCCCTGGAGGCAAGCGGGGATCCGCGCCTGGCACCGCCCTCGCGGACTACGGTAGGCACGAAGGTGGGCCTGACTTTGCTGATCGACTTCCCGGATGTGGCCGGAGCTGTTCCCCAGGAAGCGATTGCGGATTTCTGCAACGCGGACAACTACTCCAGTTTTGGCAACCGCGCTTCGGTAAAAGGCTATTTCCAGTATAATTCAAATGGCAAGCTGACGTATTCCAATGTGGTGACCGTGTATATCCGGGTGCCGCAACCGAAGACTTACTACAACAACATTACCAAGGACGCCGGGCTTCAGGGGCGGTTATTGATCAACGACGCCATTGCAGCGATGAAGGCTCTGCCCAATTATACCACGGAGATTCTGCCGACGTTCGAAGATTTGTCAGTGGACTCGCAGAACCGCGTGCTGGCGTTGAATGTGTTGTTTGCCGGGGCCGACAGTGGGAGGTGGAGCTATGGTCTGTGGCCGCATTCCTGGGTGCTTGCGAGCGCGGTCGAACTGTCCCCCGGCGGCAAGCGGGTGTATGCCTACCAGATCACGAATATCGGCAGCCAACTTTCCATTGGCACCTTTGTGCATGAGAACGGCCATTTGTTGTGCGGCTACCCGGATTTGTACGATTACACGGGAGCCTCTTCGGGTGTCGGTGACTGGTGCCTCATGGCGAGCGGTTCCTGGGGTGGCAGCGGCTCGAATCCCGGCAACAATCCCACGCAGATCAGCGCTTATCTGAAGCGGGCTTCGGGTTGGGCCAGCACGATTGAGCTGGACTCCACCAACTCACTAGCCGCCACAGTCTCGGCCCTGCCGGGGCCCTTGTTCAACCAGTTCTATCGCTACACAAAACCAGGCACAAGCCGGGAATACTATCTGATTGAATGCCGCTATAAAACGAACCACGACGCTTACCTGCCTGGATCGGGAGTTGCCGTCTGGCACATCGACGAACAGGGAGATAACAGCAGCGTGAATCTCAAAACCAACTCAGTCCACAACAACTATGAAGCCACCCTCGTCCAAGCCGACAACCAATGGGACCTTGAGCGGAATCGAAACAGCGGAGATTCACGCGACGTCTTCTACAGCGGGAATGGCGGAAACCGGTTCTCAGACGAAACTGCTCCCAGTGCACGTTGGTGGAACGGGACCCCTTCCGGGTTGACCCTGCGTGAATTCTCAGTGGCCGGACCAACAATGACCTTCTCCGTAGGAACGAACGACCCGATGCCTACAATCATCGCGCAGCCAGAAAGCTTGACGCTCGTGCCACAGCAGAAAGCGACTTTCACGGTCACCGCCACTGGAGCCACACCGCTTTATTATCGCTGGCAGAAGGATGGAAGCCTGATTGGCGGAGCCACGACCTCGACTTATACCATCGGAAATGTTCAACCGGCGAGCGCGGGCGATTACCAGGTGCTTGTGAGCAATCTGCACGGCTCCACTCTCAGCAGCATTGCCACTTTGAGCGTTTTGCCCACCGTGCCGCTGGCAACGGCCCTCAACAACAGTGAATTGGGCTGGCAGATAACACAAGATGCTCCATGGTACGGACAAACGGAGGTTTCGCACGACGATGGGGCCTCGGGCCGGAGTTATTACATCGGCCACGGCCAATCAAGTTCGCTGCGAACGACGGTAAACGGGCCTGGCACGTTGGTTTTCTGGTGGCGGGTCTCTTCGCAACCGGACGCGGACTACTTGTCATTCCGCCGCGCCACAATGGAAATCGCGCGTATTGCCGGAGAAACAGTGTGGCAGGAAGTGACCGTTTACTTGCCTCCAGGCGCTCAGCCATTGGAGTGGGTCTACTCCAAGGATGACAGCGTGGTCGGTGGCCAGGACCAGGGGTGGTTGGACCAGGTGCGGTATGCAGCAGGCGCCACGTCGCCGTTCATCAGCAGACAGCCGGCAGACCAGGCCAGCATCGGCGGATCGCCGGTGGTTTTTGAGGTCGAAGCGCAAGGCACACCAACTCTCCGGTACCAGTGGTCCCTCAACGGGGTCGCGCTCCCCGGAGCCACCAATACCTCATTTGCCATCGCCAGCCCCAGCGCCCGGGACAGCGGTCGCTACACCGTGGAGGTCGTCAATAGCTACGGATCCACCCTCAGCGAACCGGCCCTGCTGGGGGTCGTGCCTCTGGCCCGAGCGGGCGACAATAGCTTCGGGCAAGTCAGCGTTCCCGCAGGGGCGACGAACCCTGTCAGTCTGGCGGCTGGTGGATGGCACAGCCTGGCGTTGAATTCGGACGGGACGGTACTGGCCTGGGGGGAGAATACGGCGGGCCAGTGCACCGTACCGCCAACGCTGCAAAGAGTGGTAAGTATCGCTGCGGGTGGTTATCACAGCCTGGCGTTGACACGCGAAGGCACAGTGACCGGCTGGGGCGGGAATCTCAACGGTCAAAGTACTCCGCCGCCCGATCTCTCCGGCGTAATCCAACTGGCTGCAGGCACGTGGCACAGCCTTGCACTCAAAGCCGATGGGACGGTGGCAGCGTGGGGCGACAATACTTGGAAGCAATCGTCCGTTCCGGCCGGGCTAAACAATGTTGTGGCGGTAGCCGCCGGAGGCAATCACAGCCTGGCTTTGCGCGCCAACGGCACGGTCGTAGCCTGGGGCGAAAACACGGATGCTTCAGGCCGGTTCGTCGGCCAATCTATTGTGCCGTGGAATCTGAGTCAGGTGGTGTCCATTGGCGCCGGACATTACCATAGTCTGGCCGTGAAATCTGATGGAACGGTGGTGGCTTGGGGCGATAACGCTTACGGCCAAGCCCAAGCCCCCGCAGGGTTGACCGGTGTGGTCGCAGTCTGTGCTGGCGAACAGCATACTGTCGCGTTGTTGGCAAACGGCAGCCTAATTGGTTGGGGCGCAAATTGGAACGGGCAGATCCAGCTTCCCAGCTCCATTACCAACGCGACAATGGTCGCTGCTGGCACAGCCCACAGCCTTGTCCTGTTGGGTGAACGTTCCTCGCGTCCCGTACTGATGTATGCGACGCTTAACCGACCGCAGTTTAGTGTCGTCACGCAAACCGCAGCCGGCAAGTGGTACGCCCTTGAATTCAAGAATCAGCTCGCGGATGGCGACTGGACCGCCTCGCCAGCTGTCTTTGGTGATGGCTCGCCGCGGCTATTCCTGGATCGCAACGCCGGGACACCTTCTCGGATCTACCGGCTACGATCGTGGTAAACCCAGACCAACCGCTTGCCTGTACCACTCGGTTCACTCGCGGTGCGAGGACGGGGGTTCAAAACTCAATTCCGCTTCGCATTTGCCAGGGGTGGACTTAGACTCTTGGGGTGATGATTATCACGCCTTTCCAGTGTCCTGCAGAAAAAACCCGAAGGAGGGGATTATGGGTTTTGAGCTGTATTGTTGCCTGGTGTGCCCTTGGCGGTGAAGTGAAGGCTGGCACGCAAGCAGGAGGAGCGAGGCCGCACGATTGGAGACACCGGATCGAGGGGACAGCGTTTAAGCGGACGGGCGCTGGGGAGTGGATTTCGCCGTTAATCCGTGCCCCGTTTGCCTACGACGAGTTGGTATATGCGTGGCACTTGCGATATCCAGGCGACAGTTTCCGTTTGTACTTGAAGGCGCGATTTGCTGCGGGGGATGAGACGGAGTGGCTGTACGCAGGTTACTGGGGCCGTGTTAAGGAGATCGTGAAAGATCGTAAGGTGCCGGTGTTTGATGATGGTGTGCTGGATATGGACTGGCTGAGGCTCAGGAGGAAAGCAACAGGTTTCCGGTTTAAGGTGCTGAGCGCAAGGCAAGAAGGACTGATCGAGGCACCCGACCTTACGGTGATTGTGACAGACATCTCACCTGCCTCGCCAAAGGCACCACGGTTAGACAAGGCGCGAAAGGACGCGACTGAAGCGACGCGAGTGCTGGATGTTCCATTAAGACGGCAATTAGACTCGTCGGGCCAGCGGATGAGGGATCGATGTCAATCGGCCGCACTGGCTTCCGCGATGGAATACTTTGGAAAGTCGGTGCCGCTCGAAGCGATAACAGCCCATACATTTGACTCGGAATACAGTTATCCGGGAATCTGGCCGCGGGTGATCGCGGCGGCCTGCGAATTTGGCTTTGACGGCTACATCGACCGCTTCCGGAATTGGTCCCAGGTACGCCAGGCTCTTGCCGAAAACAAAGTGCTGCTTTGTTCCATCCGACTGAGAGAGGGTGAGTGCCGCGCCCCCCCCTACCCCTCCATGGGAAATCACATTGTTGCCCTTTGCGGGGTAACCGACGACGGTCGGGTCGTGGTCACAGACTCGGCACTGGGGAAGAGCGGCACCGGCTACCTTTGTCAATGGCTCCGAGAGGATTTTGAGAAGATTTGGATGCAGACCAAAGGCGGGGTTGCCATGGTAATCTGCCCCCCGCCAGGCGCGGTGGTAAGGTGTGTGACCGAATTACCCCCGTTCCCCAGCGATCGCACATTTCCGATGGGTGACGATCATTGACTGAAACTGAAAGGATGGCACGAAGCCGAGTTTGCCGAAGCGCGAGCAGACTGGCAGCGGGATTTCGGGTGAGCAACTGTGCCCATCCAAGGGCGGGAGGCGTTGAATTCTGTAACCTGGATTTCGGGAGCCGTCGCATGCTTTAAACCCCCTTCCAAGTTTCAGGGTCGGTAATCTGTGAGTTGGGCAAAGCGGGAACTGGGAATGGCTCGGAATCGGTCCTCTGCCTCGCGCACGATGAACAAGGCGGCAGCATTGGTCCAAGAGTCGATGAACTTCATGCCCTCCGTCGGGCCGAGAACAAAGAGAATGGTCGACAAGGCGTCGGCGGTCATGCTTTCCGGGGCAACCACCGACACACCACCCAAGTTGTGCTGCACCGGCCAGCCTGTTTTGGGGTCAAACACATGGCACAGGCGTCGACCCTCGACATCAAAAAAGAATTTTTGGTAGTCACCTGAGGTTGAAATCGCCTGCCCGGAAAGGGAAGCGACCGCTGCCATTGGACCGTCCTCACGCCAACTCGAAATGGGTGCGGAGATGCCGACCTGCCAGTTGGTTCCGCGGGAGTTATGCCCCAGCACCCGAACCTCGCCCGCTATGGAAACATAACTATTCGTCAAGCCTTGCTGCTGCAACAACCTCGCCATCTGATCGACCCCGAAGCCTTTAGCTACCGCGCTCAGGTTGATGGTCAACTCCGCGCTGTCCTTGACGAGTTCATCATCAGCGGTCACCGTGAGGCCCCGCCAACCAGTGTGTTTCCGCGCCGCCTCCAGGGCCGCTGCCGTTGGAACGGAGCGGGATGTGGTTTTCTCGCCGAACCCCCACAGGTTTATGACGGGGGCCAAGGTCGGGTCCAAAGCACCGGCTGAACGACGACATAGCTCGAGTGTGAATCGCATGACTCGGGCGAAATCGGCTGAAACCTTGAAGGGCGCTTTCGCCGGGGCTCGATTGAACCGCGAAAGCTCACTGTCCGCCTGGTAATGGGACATCTGGCGGTTCACTTCCTGCAACTCTTGCTCCATCTTCAACTGCAACTGCTCAACCTGCTCAGTGTCTAGTGCCGCGCCGACAATTTGCACTGTATACGGGCTGCCCATCGTTCGGCCCTCCCAGCGGGTTACCAAGAGGTCAGCGGCCCGAACTGCCATTACTTGTCCACCGAAGACCAACGCGGTCAACAACCAAGTGCTGACTCTGATCCCGAATCCATAGCGGAGCCCTGGTAATCCGCTGTGCAAACCAATCACTACACCCGGTGACAAGGGTTCGGTTGCATCGACCATGTGGCCTGAGGCTCGGTCGGTTAACATGCTAAAAGGATTGTAACCGGTAGAACTTACTTGGATTTCCGCTTATCGAGTTGGTGACGCTGAAACGACCCTGCGCGTCAAAAGTATTAGTCGCCTCTCGTGTCCAGGTGGCGGACGCCTGACCAGCATTGGTAGCCGACAGAACATAGTAAGTCCGGTTGACCGACCCCGTGCCGGTCATAACAAAGTTGGAACCTTGCAGGCTGACTGAAGTAAACTGCGGGGGCGCCGGCGGAAGGACAGGAGTCCAGGTAACACTCATGCTGGTAAAATGAGGTGACAAATTGGGGTAATTCGTTGTACCGGCGGTCGGCCCTTTGACCCAGACCATGCCGTTGGTCGTGTACGGGCCTTGGCCCGAGTTCTCCGCGTACTGCACCCAGAACCTATAACCGCCATCAGGTACCAGGTTGTTGCTGGCGTCGCGACAGTTCCAAGTCCAGATGACCGGGCTGTTAGTGCCAGTATAGCTAGTGGCGGTCGCGCTGGTGTAACCATCAATACTCGTGCTGCCCGCTCGCGCGGTATTCCAGACTCGGCAATGATTGCCCCACTCGGAAGAGGCCCAATTGCTAGGTCCCTGTTTCCGCAAGCTCTTAATAAAAACCCCTTCCGAGGTAGTTACCCAACCGACAGTGTAATGGTTCTGACTGGATCCATTGTAATCATTGATCGTGCCCTGAAACCTGGCAGCCCCGTCCGTCTGAGCGAACAGCCACGGCCCGAACGTTAGTAGGAGCAGTACCAGACGATAGGATTTTTGAATCGTGCTCATATCGAATTGCGAATACAGATCCGCCTCCACGGCGATCGTTCTGTGCTTTGCATTCCTACCTGTACACCACACATTCACTTAAATCAATACTTGCCATACGATATTCTTACCATTGTCATGAGACGGGAAAGGGTAAGGTCACAAGTGCAATTAATTCATAGCATTGCGTTTCTTTCGGCAGTGGTGGCGCGCCTGCTGGGCGCTTTCGTCTGCTGGATCTCCACGCAGCGGACAGCGGGTTAACCCCACCCGAAATCCGCGGTGCTAAACCTCAGTGAATCGGCAAAAACTGAGTAGGCTGACGGCGCTTCGGTATTTAGATCAATGGAGTGATCCACTATGTAGAAACGCACCGGCGCAGAGGAGTTCTTGCTGCAGGGTTGCGATCGGAATATCGGCAGGCGCGAGCCCGTGGCGAACGGCAATCTTAGCGGCGCGACCGGCGGCTTCGCCCAGAGCCATGCAGGTGCTCATGACGCGGATGGCCGCCATGGCTTCGTGGGTAGTCGAGATGCAACGGCCGGCTATGAGTAGGTAGCTGACTCCTTGAGGGAGGAGCGAACGGTAGGGAATTTCGTAGCTGTCACCGCAGTACTCCAAGGTGCAGTCGTTGTCATGAGGACGGTGAAGGTCAACGGGGTAACTGCCCACCGCGATAGCATCCGTGAAACGGCGACATTCCAGAATGTCTTCCCGCGTCATCACGTACTGGCCGACAATGCGGCGCGTTTCGCGGATGCCAAGGAAGGGTGCTGTGCGAATGAACTGGGCACTCCCAAAGCCTGGAACGTAGCGAATAAGGAATTTGGTAATATTCTCAATTTGGCGGCGAGTCTCGATTTCACCGGAGGTGAGGCTGGAGGGGTCTGTGCCATCGACACCTTTGACGCGGGTCATATTCACCCAAACTTCGCCGGGTCGGAGGCCAGTGATGACTATGGTGCGCTCTGTAGGAAGCCTTAAGCCATCCGCACGGGCCTGCCTGATGAGCTGCCTTAGACCGACAACGATGAATTGGCGGTTACGACCGAAGTACTCAGGGGGAATGATATCAGCGATGTAGTTTTGGGGCTCGTTGCAGAGGCTCATACGGAGTTGGTCGGTGTCGACACCAGCAAGGCAGAACATAAGGGTGGGAGGCTGCATGCCGCCCTGGGAATCGCCTTTCTCGCAGGGGACGCCGGCGCGCCAGGCGACATCGGCATCGCCAGTGCAATCAATGATAACGCGGCCGAGAATGGCTTCGCGACCCGCTTTGCTTTCGGTGATAATGCCGCGGAGGCGGTCCCCTGCCATGATCGGGCTGGCGAACCAAGTGTAGAAACGGATTTCCACGCCACGCTCAAGGAGCATTTCCATGGCGACGGTTTTAACGGCTTCCGGGTCGACGAGGGTAAGGCTCATGTGGAGGGGACAAGGGCGATGCTCGCTGGCGGAGCCGATGAGTCTCAAACGATCGATGAATTTCTGGGGAAGCCCGGCGATGATGGGCCGGGTGTGCTGATCGAGAAAGCCGAGGACAGGCAGGCCGATGGTGAGGTTCCCGCCAAGGTGGCTACGGCTCTCGATGAGCATCACCGAAAGGCCTTCTTCGGCAGCGGCAAGGGCAGCCATAATGCCGGAGGGACCGCCCCCAACAACGAGAACGTCGACTTCCCGGGTGACAGGGGTGGTCCTGGCGGGTTCTTGTATGGTTTTCATGTCTATGCTGGCGTGCAAGTTCAGGGGTTGAAAACGACTTTAGCGGCCACGAAGTAATGATCGCTGGGGTAACGGCCGTCGCGCGAATCTCGCAAGATTTTCCAGGAAAGCGTAGCGATGGGGCCACGCGTGAGGATGAAATCAATGGCGCCGCGCTTGCGGCCGGCTTCGGTTTTGGGACGGTATTGCTCGCCCATGAAGCTGTGGACGGTGCGCCCGTCGTCGCGGGGACCGGGAGCGACCTGGTGGGTATTGATCCAACCTGCATCAAGGGCGAGTTTGAGGACGGGGTTGGTAGCATCCGCATTGAAATCGCCGGCGAGAAGCTGAGGAAAGTCCGGCGTGTAGAGCGCAGCTTCAGCCAGGATCATCTTAACCTGTTCTTCGCGGGCGCGCTGACTGACGTGGTCGAGGTGGGTATTGAGAATACGGAATTGGCGCCGCGAGGAACGCTCGCGCAGGCGGAGCCAATTCACGTGGCGCGCGCGGGCCGACTCCCACGAGAGCGACCCCGGAAGATGGGGCGCCTCCGAGAGCCAAAAGCCGCCGGCAGAGATGAACTCATAACGCTCGCGGGAATAGAGGATGGGGTTCTTGGCGATGCCGTGATAGCCGGTGAGGTGGCCGTCCATTTCGGGACCATCAAAGCCGAAGCTCGCGAAGGTGGGGAAGGCTGCCTCAAGATCGACCATTTGTTCGCGAATGACTTCCTGGAGGCAGACCAGGTCCGGCTTTTGAGCCCGGATAACATCGATACAGAGCTGGCGGCGGGAAGCCCAGCTGTTGCCCGTGGCTTCGTCCTCGGGCAAAGCTACGCGGATATTACATGACAGAACGGTGTGCTCAGCGGTGGTACCCGGCGCGATGGACGCGGCAGCCGAGCCGAGGGCAGGACAGCCTAGCCACGAGAGAGTGGCGGTGCATCCGAAGTTCTTGAGAAACGTTCTTCGCTTCATAACACATGATTGACTTACCTTGCAGAAAATTCTGGGGTTGTTACCCCCCAACTTTTTGGTCGTTCGGGGCGCACTAGCGTCCACAACAGCAACGCGGCGAGTGGATGCAGAACTGCCATAACAGCAAAGATCTGGGCCGAACCGAGGGTTTCCATCATGCGACCGATATATGTGTTGAATACAATGGCACCCGTGGCACCGAAGCCGGCCGCGATTCCCATGACGCTGCCGATGTTGCCGACGGGAAACGTTTCGGCGATGACGACGCTCAACGTAAACAACCAACTCAAGCAGACAGCGCCCACTATCCCGAAGAGCACCAGGGTAACCGCTGGGTGCGGGAGGTGTGGTGTGAGCGCGCAGACAGGGGCGCAGGTTGCCATGACAGTGAGCATCAGTTTGCGCGCGCGCAGCGGGGCAATGCCGCGTTTGACCAACCTGTCTGACCATGCGGAGCTACCCACACCACCCAGGTCCGCGGCGAGAAAAGGAATCCAGCCCACCATGCCGATTTGGGCAAGGGTGAGGCCGGATTTCTCCTGCAGGTAGCCCGGCAGCCAGAATAGGCAAAAATACCACACCGGATCGCTAAAGAAGCGAATCAGTAGAATCCCCCACAAGCTGCGGGTACGCCAGAGTTCCGGCCAAGTAAAGGCGCCTTTCTGGCCGGTGACCGCTCCGACATCCGCTTGCGGCGCGATCTCGGGTGGAGGATCGCGGTAAACAAGCCACCAGACCAGTGCGAGCGCGAGTCCGAGCGCGCCAGGAATGATGAAGGCCACGTGCCAGTTGAACGTAAGTGCAAGCCAGGCGACGAGCGGCGGCGCGATAATCGCTCCAATGGAACTCCCGGCCACACTCAGACTGTTCGCCGTGGCCCGCAGCGTACCTGGAAACCAGATGGTCACAACGCGCAATTGCGCAGGAAAAGCCAGCGGCTCGGCCAGCCCAAGCATCCCGCGGAAGAAGGCGAAGCAACTGAAGGCGCGCGTAAACCCCGCCCCTAGGCAGGCACTCGACCAGGCAAGGATCCCAGCCAGCATTATGAAGCGCGCGCCAAAACGATCCACGAGCCAGCCAGCCACCGGGTACATGGCGGCATAGCAGACCGCGAAGATATTCACCAGCAACGCGTAACCCCGGTCGTCGAGGTGAAATTCAGTTTTCAGAGTGGGTTTGAGGATTGAAACAATCTGGCGATCGAAGTAATTCAATACGATCGCGCAGAAGATCAGCGCGATAATCACCCAGCGGCGCCGCTGTGGAGCGAGAAAGGCCATCGGCTTGACGAATTTTAGCCAGATTCTTTTCTCAATCGCCAACGAATTCCCCAATGTCCCTAATTGAAGTGACTTTCGAATGGCTTAAGGGTAATAGTCAGCGGTGCTTGTGAATTATCGAGTTGCGTTGTTTTTAGCAGTAGCCGGGCTCCTGCTGGAGTCAGTGGGGTGCACAACCAGCGCGCGGTCAGGCGGCAGCTTAAGCCGCCAGGACTCAGCGGTATTGGAACTCATCGAAACGGTAAAGGCAGAGTACGGAGCGGGTGGGTCGGTGTTCAAATTGGGGGTAGCCCGCGGCGAACGGCAGGTGACGGTGACAGGGTTAGTGGAGCGTGCGGAAGCGAAGCTCGCGCTCGCGGAGGCCGCCAAGCGCAAAGACCTCCGGATCGTTGACCGGATAGAGATTGTGCCTGAGGTGTCGCTTGGCGAACAACTTTACGGCATCAGCACCGTAAGCACGGCCGCCGCCCGTGAAGCGCCCCAACACAAGGCAGAGCTGGGAACGCAGATCCTGATGGGACACTCGATCCGGCTGCTCAAACGGTCGGGCCGATGGTATTACGCGCAGGCGGCAGATGGTTACCTCGCTTGGGTGCGTGAAGACACCTTTATACCCTGCAACGCCGAGACGCTCGCCGGGTGGACTCAGTCGCTGCTGCTCATAGTCACGGCGATGGAGGATCAAATCCTCTCGCAGCCCGTTGAAAACGCGGAACCAGTCAGCGACGTCGTAATGGCGAACCTCGTCAGAAAACGCGGTGAAACCGGGGATTGGATCGAGGTGGAACTTCCGGACGGAAGGCGAGGTTACCTGCCTCGCCGCTCGGCAACGGATTACCGTGCGTGGCAAGCCTTACGCAAACCAACGCCTGAAAATATCGAAGCCACGGCACGGCAATTCCTGGGACGGCCGTATTTATGGGGAGGGAACTCTCCCAAGGCGTTGGATTGCTCGGGATTTACAAAGTTGGTGTTCTTCCTCAATGGTGTCGACCTTCAACGCAATGCCAGCCAGCAGGCAACCCAAGGACGCGAAGTCGCCTTGAGCGCAACTTTCTCGGAGTTGAAAACCGGGGATCTGGTTTTCTTTGGCGTGCGAGGACGCGCTGGCCGGTTGGACCGGGTCACTCATGTAGGCATCTACCTGCGTGACGGGCATTTTATCCACGCTTCAGGACGAATTCACATCAGCGATCTTCACGACGATTCGACAGTAACGGAGGAAGGTCGGCACATTCTTCTCTTGTCAGCCAGACGGATTCTAAAAGACTACTGAACCTAGTTCAGAGCTGGACGGTAGCAGGCTGAGTTTCATTTGACGCAGTCGAACCACTCGAACCATCGGGTTCGTCCGCCTTCGCAAAAGCCATGTAGTATAAGACAGGCACCGCCATTCGGCTAATGAGGAGGGAGGCGATTTCGCCGGCCATCAGGGCGATCGCCAGTCCCTGGAAGATAGGATCCGCCAGGATCACGCTGGCACCAACGACTACGGCCATAGCCGTGAGGAGCATAGGGCGAAACCGGACTGCGCCGGCATCCACCACCGCTTCACTTAGAGGCATGCCTTCACGAAGCCTTTGTTCAATGAAATCCACCAGGATGATCGAATTGCGAACCACGATGCCAGCCCCGGCCATGAAGCCGATCATTGAGGTCGCGGTAAAGAAAGCACCCATCAGTCCATGCGCGGGGAGAATCCCGACCAGGGAAAACGGAATTGCCGCCATCACAACTAGTGGTGTCAGGAACGACCGGAACCAACCCACCATCAGGATGAATATCAAGACGAGAACCGCAGCAAAGGCCGTACCCAAATCGCGGAATACCTCGATCGTAATATGCCATTCACCATCCCATTTGATTGAAGGTTCGCGATCGGTAAACGGCTGATTGGCGTTGTAGATCTTGAGTTCGGCCCCTGAACCACGGAACTCCCGCGTGTCCAGCGCCTTTAGGGCTTGGTTCATTTTTAGAATCGCGTAGACCGGGCTCTCCACTGCACCTGCCACATCGCCAATTACATAAGTCACGGGCTTGAGATTCTTGTGGTAGATGCTCTTGTCGACCACTGTAGGCTCAATTCTCACCAACTCACGCAACGGCACGAGCGGGCTGGTCGGGTCGCTCATGGACCGAACGCGCAGCGCGAGCAAATCCTCTGGAGTGGTGCGCCCGGATTGAGGCAAGCGAAGGACAATTTCGACGTCCTCCTTTTCGGTTGGCGCGTGCAATAGACCGACAGGCTGACCGGAGACCGCCAACTGCAGGGTGCGGGAGATGGCCTCCGCCGAGATGCCGTGAAGCGCAGCCTTTTCCTTATCGATTACGAGGCGAGCTTTGGGTTGATCCCCTTCGATATACCAATCCGTGTCTACCACGCCTTCAGTATTCTTGAATATTTCAATGACCTTTTGAGCCAACGCGAGCCGGCTGGACTCATCGGGGCCATAGATCTCCGCGACCAACGTCTGAAGAACGGGTGGGCCTGGAGGAACCTCAGCAACGGCCACCCGGGCACCGTATCGTTTGGCAATGGCGTCCACACGAGGGCGAACACGTTTGGCAATGTCGTGACTCTGAGCCTTGCGTTGTCCTTTGGGAACGAGGTTCACCTGAACGTCGGCCACGTGGGAACCACGCCGCATGAAATAGTGTCGCACCAGGCCGTTGAAATTGAACGGTGCGGCGACCCCGGCGTAGACCTGAAAATCGGTCACTTCCGGTTCGGTTCTGATTGCCGCTGCCATTTCCCGGGCGGCTTGAGCGGTACGTTCGAGGGAACTCCCTTCTGGCATGTTTAGAATCACCTGAAACTCGCTCTTATTATCGAACGGCAGCATTTTGACCTTCACCCAACCAACCCCCACGAGAACCATGGAGCCGAGGAGCAGACCCATGATGACCGCCAGGAACGCATACCGCCAACTCCGATGCGCGATCAGCGGTGACATGAACCGCCGATAGAGCTTTGTAAAGAAATCCTCCGGATGTTCGGAGTGCAAGTGAGGAGCACCGGAATCCACGGCTATGCCCTCGGTCAGGGCTGAGTATTTCCTTCCCCAGCGGAGCATCCGGATCGCTGCCCACGGCGTGACAATGAACGCAATCAAGAGGGAGAAGAACATGGCGGCGCTGGCACCGATCGGAATTGGCCGCATGTAAGGCCCCATGAGCCCCCCCACAAAAGCCATGGGGAGCACGGCAGCGATCACTGCAAAGGTTGCCAGGATCGTGGGATTTCCAACTTCGCTGACAGCTTCGATGGCAATAGACGACCAACTCCGGCCCTTATTGTATGGCAGGTGAAAGTGGCGAACAATATTCTCCACCACGACAATGGCGTCATCTACCAGGATGCCGATCGAAAAGATCAGCGCGAACAATGTGATTCGGTTCAGGGTGTAACCGTAGAGGTAGAAAACCAGGAGGGTCAGCGCGAGAGTCGAAGGAATGGCAATCGCGACAATTGCTGATTCGCGCCATCCCAGCGTGATCAAGATCAACAGCGAGACCCCGATCACTGCGATGCCCATGTGGAGGAGCAATTCATTGGATTTTTCCGCGGCGGTTTCCCCGTAATGCCGGGTAATGGAGACGTGCACGTCGCGCGGAATGACTAGCCCTTTGATGGAATCCACTTTCTTTAGCACCTGGTGCGCCACAGCGATAGCGTTTGCGCCCGGTCGTTTGGCGATGCTAATGGTAACAGCCGGCTCCTCCGGACCGGGCCGGCCAGCCGCGCTTCCCAACCCGAAAAAGACGTACTGACTAGACTCCTCGGCACCGTCAATGATCTCCCCCACCTCGCGGAGATAAACCGGCCGGCCGCCGAATACTCCAACCACTACACTGCCTACCTGCTCAGCATTAGCCAGGAAATCGCCGGTCTCTACCAGCACTTCGGAATTGTTGCGCGTCAAGGTGCCTGCGGTCAATTGGTGGTTGGCCTGAGCCAACATGGGGATGATCTCCGCAGCACTGAGATTTCGCGAAGCCAACCGAGTGGGATCCAGAAGCACCCGAACCTGGCGCCGCGCGCCTCCAATTATGGTGGTCTCGGCCACCTGCGGCACCTGTTTGACCGCATCTTGCACCTCGACCGCCAGCCGGCGCAGGGTCAGGTGATCGTATTGGCTGCTGTGGAAGGTCAACGCCAGTATGGGGACATCATCGATCGACTTAGGTTTGATTAACGGTTGCGAAACCCCGTGTGGGATTCGGTCAAAATTGGACTGAAGCTTTTGGTTCAGCTTGACCAAGCTAGGTTCAATCGCTTCGCCCACCTTAAACCGCACAATGGCGAGACTCTCACCAGCACGAGAAGTGGAGTAGACATATTCAACGCCGGGGATTTCCCAAAGGAGCTCCTCCATGGGACGAGTGGCGCGCTCCTCGACTTCTTTTGCGCTGGCACCGGGCATCGACACCAAAACGTCGATCATGGGTACCTTAATCTGCGGTTCCTCTTCGCGCGGCAACATGATCACCGCAGCCACCCCAAGTAAGATCGAGGTGATAACCACAAGCGGGGTCAGCTTGGAATCGATAAACGCGCGCGCAACGCGTCCGGCAAATCCGGGGCCGGAATGGGTTGGGTCAGCTGGCAGGGTGTTCTTCATGCGAATGGATCCGAGGCGCTATTTCGCTTGGACCGGCTGCCCGTCCGATAATTGAAAGGCCCCGTCAACTACGACGAGATTGCCGGATTCCAGACCGGACAAAACTTCGATTTCCTGGCCGATTTGCTGGCCGGTCTTGATCAGGTGCATGTGGGCACGTTGATCCTTGACCACGAAAGCAATCTCCAGTTGGCCTCGGCGAACCACTGCGCTGAGAGGAACTCGCAACGACTGGCTGTCGGCAACGGGCACCTGGAGGCGAGCAAACTGTCCCGCGCGAAGTCCGGCACTGGCGGGCAAATCGAGTTTTACCTGGAAGGAGCGCGTGACAGGATCGGCAGCAGGCGCCACCTCGCGAACAGTTCCTATTAGATTTGTGTCGCCGGCCAACACCACGAGGGAGCCCTCGGGGCGGATCCTGGCAAGGAGCGCTTCCGGAACATCGGCTTCCACCTGCAGTTCCTTTGGATTCTCAAGCTCGACAAGCGGCCTACCTGGCTGAGCTAAATCACCCGCTTCCATCCATTTCCGGGTGATCACCCCACTGAATGGCGCCAGGACTTCCGTCTGCCCCAGAGCCGCCCGAACCTCGGTCACCGCAGCGCGCGCCACGCGCCAACGGGCTTCGATGGCGTCCGCTTCAGCCCGGGTCATGGCCTGCGCTTTGAATAACTCCGCAGCCCGGTTCCAGTCACGTTCCGCCTGTTGCAGGCTGGCTTCGGCCTGCTCCAGCCGCGCCTTGACTTCCGCGGCCTCAAGCCGTGCGACTAAGCTGCCGAGGTCCACCTGCTGGCCCAGTTCAACGGGCATTTCCTCGATGCGGCCACTTAGTTTGGCCGAGAGCGTAGCTCGAGTCCGGGCTCGGATGGTCCCCATGACTTCCTCGATAACCGGCCGGGTTTTGAGTTCCAGGACTTCCGCACTAACTTCGACCCTGGGCAGTTCGACCGAACTCACCGAAGCTTGTTGGGCAGGTTTGCACCCGGCGAGCCAAACGGCTCCTGCCAAGCAAACCGCCAGTGCCCAGGGGCGACGGCGTTTCCAGAACGGGGTCGAATCGCTATTTAGATTCAGGCTGAGCATAGTGAAATTCTTATTCAGTTTGTGAAAGGCCCAAGGCTTTGCGCAGTGCGGCAATCGCCACTCGTTGATCAGATTCGGCCTCGGCACGGCGGACCCGGGCGACCACGTGAGCGGCCTCGGCATCCAGCACAGCGGTCGCGAGCACCAGTCCTTGTTCAAAACGTGCCCGGGTAAGCGCTGCGCTCTCGGCTGCCTGAACCGTCGTTTGTTCGGTCACGGCCAAGCGCTCGGTAGCGCTCTTCAACTCCAGACGTGCCTGTTCGGTCTCCAGATCGATCGCAAAGCGCAGCCTCCGGGTTTGCTCCCTGGCAGACTCCAGGTTTGCCGCCATTTCCGCAACCCGACCGCGGGTCAGTTTGCCATCCCAGATGTCCCATTGCAGCAGCGCGCCGACGGTGTAGCTCGCCCCATCTCCACCGGTTTCCCAGCCTCGATCGTAATCCACGCTGCCAAAGCCGCTCACTTGGGGCCGGTAGCCACCGCGCGCCGCTCGCAATTGCTCTTCGGCGGCTTTCTCCCTTTCCTTGGCGGCTTCCAACTCCGGTCGCGCAGAATGGATCGCAGGTTGCGGGGCAGGAACGGCAGGGAAAGCCTCCTCAAGTTGAAACTCGCCTTGTTCGACACCGGCCAAGTTTTTTATTGAGCGCAAAGCGAGAGCGTGTCCGTTGCGAGCCCGCACAAGGTCTTCGCGAGCCTGAGCGAGGCGGACTTCCAAGTCCAGCACATCGGTCTTCAGCAAGGTTCCTTCCTGGAGCCGTTTACGCGCTACTTCCAGCGTTCGTTCTAGCGCCTGAACGGAAGACTCGGCAGCCTGGATAACCTGTTTTGCCTTCAGCACAGTGTTGAACCCCCGAGCGACTTCGAAGCCTAAGGCATTGACCACAGCGGACCGATCAAGTGCCGCAGCGGCAGATCCCGAGAGAGCCGCAGCCCGCCCCGCACGGACGCGCCCCCCGCTGTAGAGCGGCACAGTCACCAAACCCTTAACATTGAAATTATCCGAATGCGGCACGTCATTAAAATCGAGATCACTGGTGTAGGCGCGCTGATTCAGGATGCTCCCGAATACCTGCAGGGGATTGTCGCTCCGCACGTAGCTGGATTGCAACTGAACCCTCGGCCACAAAGCAGCGTCGGCTTGCTCGATGCCCGCCTGGGCGGCGGCTATGCGAGCCTTGGCAATCTGAGCATCCGGATTGTTTTCAAGGGTGTAAGCCAGGAGACGCTCGAATGACCAGGGATCGACAGCGACCGCGGTCAAAGACCACACCATGAGAGTTCCAACTAGCGCCCAATGTGGTCTCATTTTGACGATGAACCTCCGGCCTTGCTGCCCGCGCAGCACGATTTCAAGTGACCAACACCGATCTTCCTGAGAATCATTTCAAGTGGGCAGAACCCTGTGAAAGATGATTGCAGCAAGTTGAACCCGACAAAAGCAGTGAACCATAACCAATAGGGGCTGTGGTATTGAGCCAGGAGAAGACTCAGTAGCACAAACGTTCCAGCGAACCTGCGAATAATCATTTCCATAAATATTACCTTTCTGCTTCACAGCATGAAACGCCTCCGAGCCAACCGCCTGCAGATCCGCAGCAGATCGTGCTCCGAAGGAGGTCACTCGTCAACGTTCAAGCGACACTGTTGATTCAGGAGCTGATCCTTTAAACGGGAAAAGGTTACAAAGAATATTGGACTTCCAAGAAAACCACACTGAGGTCGCACGCGCCGCAGCTCTGAGGTGAGATTGGACGCAAGACGCAAAACCTACTAATCTGTCCGTGTTAATTATGGCCATAGCCGATTTGCGAAAAGATTATGCCCTGGGATCGCTCGATCGAGCTCACTTGGCGACAAGTCCGTTTTCCCAATTTGCGACTTGGTTTGACCAAGCCCGTGGAGCCGGACGTATACGAAAGTTCTTCGTCACGGTGTACAAGGCGATGCTATTGCTCGCCGGAAAGGAAGTGCCGGACATAAACGCTATGGTCTTGGCAACCGCGTCAAAGGATGGCCGCACGTCCGCCCGCGTTGTGCTGCTAAAGGGACTGGATAACCGGGGATTTGTGTTCTACACCAATTACCATAGCCGCAAGGGACGAGATCTGGAGGAGAATCCGCAGGCCGCCCTCGTGTTTTATTGGTCAAACCTTGAGCGCCAAGTGTGCGTGCGCGGGACGATTCAGAAACTGCCCGAGGCAGAATCCGACCAATACTTCCAAAGCCGCCCTCGAGGGAGCCGGATCGGAGCCTGGGCCTCGAACCAAAGCCAAAAGGTAAGGAACCGGCAGCAGTTGGAACAACAGTGGGATTACTTTGAAAAGGAATTCCCGGGCTCAGCAGTGCCCAGACCGCCACATTGGGGAGGCTATCTGCTCATCCCCGCGGAAGTGGAGTTTTGGCAAGGACGTCCGAGCCGCATGCATGATCGTTTTCTATACTGCCGCCAATCCGACGGGACCTGGACTCTGGACAGGCTTTCGCCCTGACAGCCACCAGCGATGGCAGGTTCAGGGGAAATCATTTCCGCTTGATTTTGGGGGAACAAGGCCGAAGTTAACTGTGAGAGATTATGACCGGGCCGTGAGACGCCTGGAGGCCTTAACTGTCATGATGAACAAGCAAGAACCTGGTCCAAGACCGGCAGGGGTGTCGTGCGTAGTGGTTGTCCATGAAGACTCCGGCACCCGGCAAATGGCGGTGCGGTTTTGCGACGAGCTAGTACTGCGCTTTTGGACGAAGCGTAGTTTCAGTTTTAGCTGGTGGTCCTTCGCATCCCTGACGGAGGCCAACGCTGGGAGAGTTGCCGCCGAAAGAGCTGCCGAAGCCGACTTGATCGTCTTTGCCACAAGACAGGGAATGGACTTGCCGCTGGAGATCAAGTGCTGGGTTGCGGACTGGGAAAGAAAACGGGCCCAAAGGGAAGGTTGCCTGGTAGTCTTAACTGATTCCCCGCAAACCGAAAGGACAGCTGAACCTCACTTCTATCTCCGCGGGCTGGCACACCGCTCTGGGCTGGACTACTTGACGCAAATGCCAGCCGATCTCTCTCACTCGATTCCGGAATCCGTCGAATCCTGCCACGCGCGGGCACAAAGGGTGACAAGCGTGTTGGACGATATCCTCAGCCGAACGGCTCCCCCACCAGGAGCTGGGCCCCTCAATCGTTGAGATCGAGTCGAACGAAGCCCCGTGTGGAGGGGATCATGTGAAGCGGGAGGCTTCGCCTTCCAAAACGGCAAAACGGCAAGCGTATGAGCCTGCTGCCGCGTGCAAGTCTTGCTGCAAGCCGCTCGCTATACCCCGGGTATCCTAGACCGCATCCTGCGCTGGGAGATCCGATGACGGCTCGCCTCCTACAGCCTCCTCCTCCTGCTGCTCACTGATGACAGGAGCGACTGCCTGGAGTTTATCTCCCTCAGCTAGATCGATAACCTTAACGCCTTGAGTATTGCGGCCCGCCTCCCGAATATCTCTGACAAATGTCCGAACCATCTGCCCGCCTGCGGTAATGACCATTATCTCATCCGGCTCGTTCACGGGAAGCGCGCCGACGACACGACCGGTCTTTTCCGTAGTCTTCATGGTGATAATGCCTTTGCCACCCCGAGTCTGCAGCCGGTAAACCGACTCGACCGACCCATCTTCAAGTGTGAGGTCAAACGGCGTGCGCTTGCCAATACCGTTTTCTCCCACCACCAGCAAGGTTGCATCCTTGACGACCACGGCGAGCGCAACCACCACATCCTCATCGCCAAGACTTATGCCTCGTACGCCAGCGGCAGGCCGACCCATCGGTCGGACGTCATTTTCGGAGAACCGAATACTCATTCCGTCGCGAGTGATGAGCACGACCTGATCTTCACCGCTGGTAAGTTTCACGTCGATGAGGGTATCCCCAGGCTCAATGGTGATAGCAATAATTCCGTCCTTGCGCACATTCCTGAAGCCAGCCAACTCAGTCTTTTTGACGGTTCCCTTTTGGGTGGCGAAAAACAGATAGCCCGGTTGCTGCCAAGTGACGTCCTCCCGTTCCGCGTTTGTTCGGGACAAGACTCGAATGAGTGCGGCGATTTTCTCCCCAGGTTTAAGTTCGAGAAGATTGGCTATGTTCCGGCCTTTAGCCGCCCGCCCCATATCTGGGATTTCGTGAACGCGCTCGACGTAAACCCGGCCGGTGTTCGTGAAGAACATCAGGTAATCGTGGGTGCTGGCGGTAAAGAGATGCTCTATGAAGTCTTGATCATCCTCTAATCCGGTCTCGCGAGTCGCCATCCCGATAACGCCCTTGCCACCACGTCGCTGCGCTCGATACGCACTCACATTGGTCCGCTTGATCAGGCCTTCGTGCGTCAAAGTAATGATTACCCCTTCATTGGCGATCAAGTCTTCAATGGCGATGTCACCTTCGTCGGCCACCAACTGAGTCAATCGCGGCGTGGCGTATTTGGCTTTAATAGCCAGCAACTCCGTTTTGATGATCGAGAGAACGCGAGCCTCCCGGGCCAGGATATCGAACAGATCCTTGATGCGCTCGACCAACTCCAAGTATTCGGCGCGCACCTTGTCGATCTCCAGACCTGTCAACTGGTACAACCGCAACTCGAGAATGGCATCAGCTTGAGCCTCACTGAAAACATAACGCCCGACAGTCAAACGCGCCTCGCTGCGAATTAGAATCCCCAAGGCTTCCACCTGTGCGCGGGTGAACTCAAAAGCGAGGAGCTTGACACGCGCCTCTTCCCGGTTAGCCGAACTCCTGATGATGCGAATGAACTCGTCAAGATTGGACAGCGCAATCAGGTAGCCCTCAAGCACCTCCGCTCGTTCCTCCGCTTTTCGAAGTTCGAACCGGGTCCGGCGCAGAATCACCTCGCGGCGATGCTCAACGTAGCAACTAATGATATCCTTGAGGCCCAGGGTCTTAGGCCGGCCGCGGTCAATTGCCAGGGCATTGACAGCGAAACTCGATTCGAGCGCGGTAAATTTATAGAGGTTATTGACGACGACCTTGGGAATAGCGTCACGGCGGATGTCGACGACTACCCGCGTATTCTCGTCAGATTCATCCCGAATCGCTGTAATATCGGTGAGTATTTTCTCGTTCACCAGCTCAGCAATGCGCTGGACCAGCAGCGCTCGATTCACGTTGTAGGGAATCTCCGTGATTATGATGTGCTCTTTGCCACCCGGAAGTTCCTCGATCTCAATCTTCCCACGAACCTTTAAGCTGCCGCGCCCGGTATTGAAATAGTCACGGATTCCATTCAGTCCACAAATCATGCAACCGGTTGGGAAATCGGGGCCCTTGATGAAAGCCATCAATTCCCGAGTGCTGATCGAAGGGTTGGCGATAAACGCACAAACACCATCGATAACCTCCCCAAGGTTGTGTGGGGGGATGTTGGTAGCCATTCCCACAGCAATGCCCGTGCCGCCATTAACCAGGAGATTGGGGAAAGCGGCCGGAAACACTGTGGGCTCGGACCGGGTCTCGTCATAATTCGGGACGAAATCCACCGTGTCCTTTTCCATGTCCTCCATGATAACCGCCCCGAGGGGAGCGAGTCGGGCTTCGGTATACCGCATTGCCGCCGGAGGGTCACCTTCGACGGAACCGAAATTGCCCTGCCCGTCTATGAGGCGCTCCCGCATTGCCCAAGGCTGGGCCATGTGCACCAGCGTAGGATAGATCGCCTGGTCCCCATGCGGGTGGTAATTGCCCATGGTTTCACCGACGATCTTGGCGCACTTGAGATGCTTACGGTTCGGCATGATGCCCAAGTCGTTCATCGCGAACAGAATTCTACGTTGGGACGGTTTCAGACCATCCCGCACATCGGGTAGCGCCCGGGAGATAATAACCGACATTGAGTAATCCAGGAACGAGTTCTTGATCTCGTCTGCGACGTTGATCTTGGCGATCTTTTCCTGCGGCGCCGGCGCAGCTCCGTTGGCAGGAGGAAGTTCAGGATTATTGTGAGTATCGTCGGGCATATTCAGGCAAAAACTAGTCTTTCAGATGAACCACCGAAGATCAGGAAGTCGGAGTTGTCCAGGCTCAAACATCGAGATTGCGAACATTTAGGGCGTTGTCCTCGATGAATTGCCGGCGTGGTTCGACTTCTTCTCCCATTAGTTTGGTAAACATCTCTTCGGCTTCGACGGCGTCGGTCAGGTCCACCCGGAGCAATTTGCGGCGAACTGGGTTCATCGTGGTTTCGAAAAGCTCTTTGGGGTTCATTTCACCTAGACCTTTGAACCGCTTAACCTGGAGACCGCGGCGCCCCACTTCCTTGATGCTTGAAAGGATTTCCGGAATAGAAAACAGAGGCTTCGTCTGCTGCCGTTCGCCCTCGCCTTCAACTAGTTCGAACAGTGGTTTGTCTTGCGCCGAGTAATGCTCGATGTTGAGACCTTTATCCGCAAGCTTGACCAACAAATCGCGTATCGCTTGACTCTCATACAACTCCTCGTGACGAGCCCGCCGCGACGATCCGTTGCGGGTGCGCTCAACGAAGGCTGTGTCGCTTTCTTCCTCTCCGGAGAGTCCGAGGTTAAGGTCGGGATTCTCCGCTCCGAATCGCGCCAAGTCCTCGCTGTTCAAAAAATAATGCACTGTTTCATCATTGCCTTCGCGGACTTTCACCAAGTGCTGAGCCAATTCGAGGGTGGAAGGGTTCATATGCTCCAGGTAAGCGGTGAAATCGCCTCCCTTGCGCCGCAGCCCGTTGGCATACTTGTGCAACGCCTCGAGCAGATCCAAAATCTCGTTAAGCTGCTTCTCGGAAATCTCAACGTCGTCTCGCAGGTTTCTTAACCGCACTTCGTCGGTGCCCAATTGAATCAGGATGCGGTTCAACTGTGGATCATCTTCGACATATTCCACCCGCTTCTTCCGGGAAATCTGGTAAAGCGGCGGCTGAGCGATGTAAATAAACCCTCGTTTTACCAACTCCGGCATTTGTCGGTAAAAGAACGTCAGCAGCAGGGTTCGGATGTGCGAACCGTCGACATCGGCATCCGTCATGATAATTATCTTGTGGTAACGCAGTTTCTCCAGGTTGAAAGCGCCTTCGGTGTCTCCGTCCCCGATACCGGTTCCGACGGCCGTAATCAGGGTTCGGATTTCGTTGTTCTGAAGCACTTTGTCCAACCGCGCCTTTTCGACGTTAATGATTTTTCCCCGAATGGGCAGAATGGCCTGGAACCTTCGGTCCCGTCCCTGCTTCGCCGAGCCACCGGCAGAGTCGCCCTCGACAATGTAGAGTTCTGTATTGGCAGGGTCCCGGTCGGAACAATCCGCCAGTTTACCCGGCAAGCCTCCGCCCGTGAGGGCACCTTTGCGCACGGTCTCACGCGCCTTCCGGGCAGCCTCCCGAGCGCGGGCTGCAAGCAGCGACTTCTCGATCAGCTTCTTGGCAACGGATGGATTCGCATCGAGGTAAGCCATCAGTCCTTCGTAAATCACGGAGGAAACAACTCCATCAATTTCCGTGTTTACGAGCTTGACCTTGGTTTGAGACTCAAACCTTGGGTTTGGGAGTTTGACGCTCAAAACGCAAACCAATCCTTCGCGCACGTCGTCCCCGGAGATGGCCGGGTCTTTCTCCTTAAGCAATTCGTTCTGCCGTGCGTACTGATTGATGGCCCGGGTGAGTGCCGAGCGAAAACCGGTTAGATGAGTCCCGCCATCCGGGTTGGGGATCGAATTCGCGAAACAAAGGATTTGGTCGTTGTAACTGTCGTTATACTGCATGACGCAATCGATGAAAACGTCGTCACGCTGCCGTCCGATGGAGATCGGCTGGGGGTGCAGGATTTGCTTGTTTCGGCCCAACTGCCGAACGAATTCGGCGATGCCTTGCTTGTAAAAAAATGTCTCTGATTTCTCGCTTCGCTCGTCGGCCAGAATGATTTCCACACCCGGATTCAGGAACGCCAACTCCCGCAAACGATTGGCCAGAATATCAAACTTGAATTCCGTGGTGATGGTGAAAATCGTGGGGTCCGGCTTAAAAGTGATGAGGGTGCCGGTGCCTTTAGATTTCGCAATGACCTTGAGTTTCTCCGTGGTAACGCCGCGAGCAAACTGCATTGAGTACACTTTGCCGTCACGGGACACCTCCACTTTGAACCAATCCGAGAGCGCGTTAACACACTTGGCACCGACACCATGGAGGCCGCCAGAATACTTGTAAGCGCCCTGGCCAAATTTGCCGCCCGCGTGAAGATTAGTCAGCACGAGTTCCAGCGCTGGCATGCCCCACTTGGGGTGGATGTCAACCGGAATACCACGTCCGTTATCGCGAATCGACACGGACCCGTCAACGTGAACCATCACCTCGATCTTACTGCAATACCCTGCCAGATGCTCATCAATCGAGTTATCGAGCACCTCAAAGACGCAATGATGCAACCCGCGTTCGTCAGGGTCGCCAATGTACATCCCTGGCCTTTTCCGAACCGCTTCCAACCCCTCAAGTTTGTCGATTTTTGATGCGTCGTATTTCTCAACTGCACCAGGGGTCTCATTGGTCAATTCGGTCGGTTCAAGCACGTTTTCCTCTGGCATAAAATCAATCAAAGCCGGATGGCCAGCTTACCTAAATCAAGATGAAAAAAGAATAGGAAAAACAGGGTGAAGGCACAATGTTTATTTCATCCAAAAACAAGGGGAAAACCACAATGAATAGGGGCAGATTCACCCACGAGACAATAGGGATTGTGGTATGCTGTCTCTTTAATGGGACGTTGAAACCTCTGAAGGGAATTAACCACAAACCGCCTGTTGCTGCCAGTGCAAAACCCAGGTTCATTTGCCCACGCGGGAAGATCCATGCCCTCGTCCTTCCACGGCAGTTTCCTCCCCGCAGTTTGACTTCCTCGGCCAAAACTCGCCCTCCAAAACCAGAAGGCCCGACTCAGTGGAAAGGCATACCAATACCGGCACAGATTTTCTGCGCTGCAGCGGCATCGATCCACTTCACAAGTGCGATGAAGTTGACTAGCGTGGGACTGTCGGGTTTGGCCTTGTGCATGCTCTTCAAGCTGTTGAGCACCTTCAGATAGGTCGCGGAGTACTTTTCGTGGGTCAGGCGCGTCACGCAGGTCTCCATGAGAGGCCGGGCAACGGGATCAGTCTTGCCATTGGGGAGATAAGGCAGGTGAGAAAAGACTCGAATCAGGGAAATCGGATCAGCCTCGGTAAGCTCCACCCAGCATGATTTCATTTCCTCAGCATCATACTTTGCGTGGATGCGGTCACGAATCGCGTCGGCAATTGCAGTTGGGTTCGCACGACGTAAAACGAGATCGTGTATCTTTCCCCACGCGATTTGACGCTCGACTTCCGGAGGAAGAACCGGTGACTTGAGTTCATCGAGAATCCCTTTCAGGCCGAGAGTGTTAGCTACCGCTTTGCCCAGCGCCTCAGCGTCTTCCTTGCGGATCCGGTCTGTGGCCATGATTGATTTTAACATCACCCTTTCGGCGTCTGCAGGGAGCAAATGCAGCAGAGCAGCGACGGTTTCAGGCGCGGGTGGCTTTTGAGGTGCCACCGGAATTAGATGTTTAACAAATTCCGGTACGATTTGCTCGAGATCCGGCACCTTGTCTAAACGGAGCCTCAAGACGCATTTCAGCGTTCGCCCAATCCCGCCACTCTTGCCGATGTTGTTGATGACCATGAGACGGTGGTCGTGGTTGAGGATGAAGTTCAGCAATTGCTCCGCTGATCGCAGCAGGTTTTCGTCCAACTGCTCTTGCGAACCAGAGGCAGCCAATTGCTCGATGAGCACGGGCAAGCGTTGGGCAAAAATAACGTCAGCCGGTTCCGTGTGCTGGTGCTGGTAATAATGAAGAAGCTCAATAATGAATGAGAGCTTTTGAAACGCGGCCTTTTGAGCCTTGGCACGATCGCTGGAACCCTTGCTAAGTTGCGCCTGCTGGAACAGCTTCAGGAGGTTCTCCCTGGCTTCCGGCGACAACTCACATTTCGGCAACTGCGTTTCGAAATCACTCTTGAACCCAAGCACGATTTCCTCCGGCTTGGGCCTGGCGTTTCGCTTGGGATCCGTCGTCATGTCGTTAAACAGGGGAATCGCCTGCTCGCCGAAGACTCGCACTATGCGCTCCCGAGGCAGTTGTCCTTTGACAAAGCAACGCCATGCGCGTGCCATGCCGGGGGAGAAAAAGCATTCCGGATCCGCGGCCACAGCTTCCAGCATGCGGCTCTCAAGAGGTACATCGAGATCAATCAGTTCCTGAACCAACGGTCCCACAGCCGTGGCCAGGTCTTGCTTCACCTGCTCTAGGTTTTTCAACATTGCAGGCTCGATAGCCGTTGTCTCTAAATTGCCCCGAACCAGCGCTGCGAGAAAATGGTTTACCGAGTTGTTGTGTTCAACCAGGCGCGACACAAGAATGCCAACGTCGTTGATGGGGAGCTTGCTGACGAGGGTGGTCAACAACACCACCAACTCACTATGCGATTGTTGGCGATTGGCGATGACCTTTTCCACAAGCAACCGAAGTGACTTGTTGTCCTGCTCCAACGCGCGGGTTTCCGCCCGCAATTGCTCCAACTGCATCCGCAATTCCGAAAGACTCTCCGGGGACAACTGTGCCAGCCCCGCGGCGTTGGGGTCCGTCTCTGATCCTGTCATAACAACTATTTTCCACAAACCGCAGCCTGTTTTCCATTTCTTTTTCCGAAAGTCCTCCGTGCGACGAGCATTCCCTTGTCATTCGTGGCAGCAGGCAGCAGGCTCGCCAGACGAAAGGTTCGGGCTGACATACGGAATCCCCAGGGACATGCCCCGGAGAATCAAAAAGACCGCCACCAGGAACACGCAGACTGGGATCGCCTTGCGCAGTCTGAGTCGCAGGCTGAATGGCACCAGCCTCCCGGATAGGCTTATCGCCAGCATCATAGGTACGGTTCCAATCCCAAAAACTGCCATATATTCAGCGCCGGAAAGAACCCCGCCCGTCGCGGTCGCACCAGCAACGGCAACGTATACCAGCCCGCACGGCAGCAACCCATTGAGCATTCCCAATACGCCCAACGAAAAGGCCGATCGCTGCTTGAGCTGGCTCGACATTCCGGACTTGATATGTTCCACAAAGAGCGTCACTGGTCGCCAAATGGCCAGACGTCTGGAAGCAACCAAGCCGACCAGCAGCAGGAGCCCCAGAATGATGGAAACCCATCGCTGGACACCAGCCAGCACGAAGGTGCGGCCGATGAGCCCGAATACCAAGCCAAGCGTGCAGTAGGTAATGATGCGACCGACGTTGTAAGCGGCACGACCCAAGAAATAGCTGATGGCATTGCTGCCGGACGGCGGCAGCGCCAGCGCCAGGGGCCCGCACATACCAGCACAATGAAGGCTGCCTACGATCCCCAACAAAAAAGCTGACCAGATGTCCATAGTTTTATGAGGATTGCGTTGGAATCACAATTCGCTCCTCCAGCAGGTAATCCCTATCCTCCACCTCCCAGACTAATCTCACTCTCCATAACCCGGGCTGAAGGCTTTCGGCGTTGATTTCCTGCCGTCCACCGCCATCCACCTTGAGGGCAATCTGACGGTCAAGTTTCGCTGCTGAAGGCCGATACAGTTGCAGTTCGCCCGCCGTGATGCTCTGCCCCTGGAACAGCGGGATCGAGAGCGCTATGACTTTACGTTCGGGACTGTAGGTTATTGACGGGCTGGATGGCAGCCGCCGCGTTCGTTCGATCTGATCAATTTGAGCCTGGTATCGCAATTCCCGCTCATAATAGTCGGGGGCAACAAGATCAGTTCCTTGGAGGTTGCAGAATAGGACGAACGCCACTGCCCCCGCAATAGCGACCACGAAGAAGGCCACAATGCTGACTGGCCAAGGGCTCCAATCGACGGGTTTTCGTTCATGCGTTGTCATTAGCAAAATTCAGTGTTGTTAAGCCAATCGATTCGGGTTGGGCTCGGTTTATTTACGCGGTCCCACGAAGACCGTCTTCACCTGATTCAACCTTTTGCCTCCCGCGTATACCCCAACTACGATCGGAGTGGTTCCAGAGCGCAAATGCTCCGGAGCTATCTCAACCAGAACTGAAGCTTCCGTCTGTCTTTCGGCAGGAAGATCGAGTTGGCCGCCCAATACGGTCAAACGTCCATCGACGTTTTCCAGTTTGAGTTGCACTGGCATTTGGTGGTGCGTTTTGTTGGTCAGTTTAAGCAGGTAAAGATTGCTGATTCTACCTTCGGGCGCCTTTTGGAACAAGGCTCCAGGGGCCCGCAGTAAGGTCGTGTCCACCGGCGATCGCGTGACCAATAGCGCCAACAATCCCAGCCCCAGACACAGTAGGATCACCCCATAGCCAACCAGACGCGGCGTCACCCGCAAAGGCTCGCCTTTTTCAATCCCATTCAATGACGCGTATCGAATTAGCCCCCGACGACGCCCGATCTTGTCCATGACCTCGTCGCAAACATCGATACAGGCAGTACAGTTTACACATTCCATTTGGGTGCCGTTGCGGATGTCTATTCCTGTGGGACAAACAGAAACACACTGAAAACAGTCGATGCAGTCCCCTGCTCCTCGAGCGGATCGGGCAGCCGCAGTTTCAGCCCGCTGCAACTTGCCCCGCATTTCTCCCCGCTTGTAGTCGTAGCCGACAACAATGCTGTTTTCGTCCAACAGGGTTGCCTGCAGTCGTCCATAAGGGCAAATGAACGTACACGCTTGCTCACGAAACCGCGCGAAAATGCCATAGAAAAGCAACGTGAAGAGCCCCATGAAGCCAAGCCCAGCGAGGTGCCTCCGCGGATCGTCCGTGATGAGATCCTTCAGGGCGTCAATCCCAATGATATAAGCCAGCAAGGTGTTCCCAATAATGAATGATAGCCCGAGAAAGATGCCGTGTTTAAAGAGCTTCTTCCCCACCTTGGATGCCGTCCAAGGTGCGTGATCCAGCTTCTTTTGCGCAGGAGCATCTCCCTCGATCCAGTATTCAATCCGCCTGAATACCATCTCCATCAGGACGGTTTGCGGACAGGCGTAACCACACCACAATCGACCGAACGCCGCAGTGAAAACAGCAATGCCCATCAGGAATAGCAGGAAGCCCAGGGCGAACACGAGGTTGTCCTGGGGCCAAAAAATGACCCCAAAAACTGAGAATTTGCGTTCGACCACATTAATCATAAGCAGCGGATTGCCGTTTATCTTGATAAACGGCCCCGCAAACATAATGGTCAGCAAAACCCAAGTGAGCCAGATGCGCGCCCGATAATACCGGCCCCGAGGCTTCCTGGGATACACCCATTTGCGGCGGCCTTCTTTATCAGCGGTGGCCAAGTGGTCACGAAAGTCTTCCGTTTCGCCCCGCACCTCGGAGCGATCGCTCTTCCGGCTGGCAAGCTTCTTCTCCATCACGATGACTCCAAACTGCCTTCCGAGGACTCCCCAACTCACTCGAACTCACTGGGACCGGTGACCGCCGGAGCCTGATCCTCGCGCGGCTTGGGATTCTCCGGATTTGTTCCACGCAAGGTGTAGATATAGCTACCCACGGCGTGAATGGTGCCCGGTTTAAGCACCCCTCTCCAGGTAACCATGCCTTTACTGGGGACGCCTTCCCAGATGATCTTCAGATTATCCACGAAATCCGAACCATGAATCCAGTAATCGTCCGTAAGGTTCGGGCCAACCAGGCCCCCGCCATCAGCCCGGTGACAAGGAGCACACAGCTTATCAAAGGTCTCCTTTCCTTCTGCGAGCATTCCGGGCTCGGTTGATGGTTGCAGAGAGACCATTCGGCTCTCGAATTCCGCAACCGCGCGCATCTTGACTTGTTCCCCTGCAGCCATTTCGGACGCATACTCTGCTGCCATAATCCGGCCATCACGGACCACATGATAATAGATGAGATAGATGACAGCGAATATGATGCTAAGGTTGAATAGCCAAACCCACCACGATGGGAGCTTATTGTCCAATTCCCGGATGCCGTCGTAATCGTGCTCCAGCAGCAACGGATTGGGCTCGTTCAAATGATGATTGCTCATTATCAGTTCTCCTGGTTTTCTGGTTTCGGAGCATCACTTTCCAGCGGCATTCTCGCCATACGCTCCAGATGACTCTTTCGCTGAGCCGCCGCCCACACCACCATGGCACAAAATACTCCACCGAAGAGGCAGAGTGAGATGACACCATAGTTTTCAATGCCGCCGAGATGACGCAACACGTTTTGTATCATAGGACGCCTTAGGTCAATTCGCCGACGCAGTCGCCGCCATATTTGTGTCTTTCCCCTCCGACTTGATATCTGTGCCCAATCGCTGTAAATAAGCAATTAGGGCGACAATCTCGCGATCGGCAGCCACGTTCGTAATTGAGCCGACAGCCAGGTTAGCTACGATTTTCTTGGATTGCTCCTCCATGCTATGCCCTGAAGCGTTGATCACGTCGTCCGTGTAAGGGACGCCCACTTTGCGCAAAGCCCGCAGTCTATCCTCCACTACCCCTGTGTTTAGCTTCTGTGTCAGCAGCCAGGGATATCTGGGCATGATTGAACCGGGCGACGTTGAACTCGGATCCTCCATGTGGTTAAAATGCCACGCATCGGGGTACTTTCCACCCACCCGGTGCAGATCGGGACCGGTCCGCTTTGAGCCCCACAGGAATGGGTGATCGTAAACATATTCTCCAGCTTTGGAGTACTCGCCGTAGCGCTCGGTCTCGGACCGGAAAGGGCGAACCATTTGAGAGTGGCATCCTACGCAACCTTCCCGTATGTAGATATCGCGACCCAGCACCTCCAGGGGCGAGTACGGCTTCACGGCTGAAATAGTGGGCACGTTTTCCTTAATGAGGAACATCGGGACTATCTCAATCAAACCTCCCACCAGCACCGCCACGGTGGTCAGCACGGTGAAAGTAACGGGAACACCTTCCAACCATCGGTGACCGAGCTTTGGACTTTCCTCAGCCGCGCGATTCAGCGCTGGAGCCTGGGCTTCCTGATCGCCGACGAATTCCCCTGCCTTGGCTGTGCGGTAGAGGTTGACCATCATAAGAACAATCCCTGTCACGTAAAGCGCCCCACCCACAGCCCGCAACTGGTACATGGGGATCAGGCGAATGACCGTTTCAAGAAAGTTCGGGTATTGCAGAAATCCGTCCGCGGTGAATTGCTTCCACATCAGGCCCTGGGTCACCCCGCTGATGTAGAGCGGAACGACGTAAAACATCATACCCAACAGTCCAATCCAGAAGTGGTAATTGGCCAACTTTACGGACCAAAGCTGGGTATTATAAAGACGGGGAACCAACCAGTATAGAAGCGAGAATGTCAGGAAGCCGTTCCATCCCAACGCCCCCGTGTGAACGTGAGCGATAGTCCAGTCCGTATAGTGCGACAAGGCATTCACGCTCTTGATTGCGAGCATCGGTCCTTCGAGAGTTGCCATCCCGTAGGCTGTCACCGCAACTACCATGAACTTGAGCATTGGCTCCTCCCGCACTTTGTCCCACGCACCGCGAAGCGTCAGTAACCCGTTCAACATGCCTCCCCAGGAAGGTGCCACCAGCATCACCGAAAAGACCATTCCCAAGGATTGTGCCCAGTCTGGAAGCGCGGTGTAGAGGAGGTGGTGGGGGCCCGCCCAGATATAGATGAAGATCAAGCCCCAGAAATGGATGATTGAGAGTCGGTAGCTGAAAACCGGCCGGTTCGCGGCCTTCGGCAGGTAGTAATACATCAGTCCCAGGTATGGCGTGGTAAGAAAGAACGCCACGGCGTTATGCCCGTACCACCATTGCACCAGCGCATCCTGCACCCCGGCGTAGACAGAGTAGCTTTTAAACAGTGAGGCCGGCATGGCAAGCGAGTTGAAGATGTGCAGCATCGCTACCGTGATCGCGGTGGCTATGTAGAACCAGATCGCGACATACATGTGCTTCTCTCGGCGCCGAAAGATCGTCCACATCAGGTTGACCGTGAAAGCCACCCAAACACCCGCAATGGCGATATCAATCGGCCATTCCAACTCGGCGTATTCCTTGCTCGTGGTCAACCCCAGCGGCAGCGTGATGGCGGCCGCCACGATAATCGCTTGCCATCCCCAGAAGTTAAACCAACTCAAGGCGTCACTGAACATGCGGGCCTTGCACAAACGTTGCAGGGAATAGTAAATCCCACAAAACATACCGTTGCCGACGAAGGCGAAAATAACTGCATTCGTGTGCAGAGGCCGGATCCGACCAAAGGTTGTAAATGGCGTGTCTAGGTTCAGGCCAGGCCAGAAAAGCTGGCAAGCTGCCAGCAACCCAGCCGACGTTCCCACTAAACCCCATATCGCGGTCGCAATGGCAAACGCACGCACGATATGGTTGTCATACTTGAAGGTCTCCATTTGGAGTCCGGTCCGAGAATGGTAATTGGGACTGCCTTGCCCTGATTGTGCACTCATGATTCTGTGATGTCGGGTTTTGTCAGTGTTTTGGAGTCTCTTTGGTTGTGGTTTCTTCCTCCGTTAAAACTCGAAGAGCCGGGGTGTAGGTATCCTTGTACTGCCCCGAATTGACGGCCCAAATAAAAGCCCCCAGGAACCCGGTAGCCAGGACCAGACTCAGGAATATGAGCAGGACGATAACGAACATAATCACGTGCTGGGTGAACCCCTTAACTCATCGGGGGTCAGACCGCACTGCTGAGCAACCCAAGTAGTAGCTCCACATGCGAAAAGGACCACGGAAACCGAACTCAAAGGCATCAGCACGGCACAAATAAGCGGTGAGAGGATCCCCATGGAAGCGATTCCAACACCCACCACATTGTACACGGCGGAGATGCCAAAACTCACATACACGACTCGGGTAACCGCGCGAGAAAACCTCAGCAGGCGCCCCAATCGCGCGACCTGGCAAGCCGGCAGGATCAGGTCCGAGGCGGGCGAGAAAGCACCCGGCTTCTCCACCACCGCTATGCCGACATCGCTCTGCCTTAATGCCCCGGCGTCGTTCAAGCCGTCGCCCACCATCACTACGCTCTTTCCTGACTGCTGAAACCGCCGAACGAAACCGAGTTTGTCGAGCGGGGTTTGGTTAAAGAATAACTGTGTGTCACTGCCAAAAAGTTCCCGAAACCGCATCCGCTCACGTTCATTATCACCACTGAGTAATGCTAGTTCGTACTTGCCGCCGAGATCCTCGATTAATTGCTCCGTATCCGGACGGAGAGAATTGCCAACGACGAAAGCGCCTTGCACACGGCCATCAATCGCCAGGTAAGCTTCGCTGCCCGGCGGCAGCTTCGCCTTCGGCGCAACAACCCCCAACTCACCCAGCCAAGCCCTCGACCCCAGCACCACCTCGTGTCCCCCCGCCGTGGCAGAAATACCGCCTCCGACAACCTCCCTCATGTTTTCCACCGGCAATGAGGGATAACGGCCGGAAAGCTCCTCAGCGATACGCGTGGAAATGGGATGCGTCGATTGCCGGCAGATGGAGAGTGCGTACTGCTCGTCTGGGATGCTTGAAGAGCCGCTCTGCGCGACACCGCCCTCCCGGCGGGAATAGCTAACAGTCTGTGTGCGTTGACTCGTTAACGTGCCGGTCTTGTCAAAAACCACCATGTTGGCCCGAGCCAATTTCTCCAGCACCAGACCGTTCTTTACGAACACCTGCAATCGCCCCAGCAATCGCTGGGCCGTGCCCAACGCAAATGGCGCAGCCAGTGCCAAAGCACATGGACAAGCTACTATAAGCACTGAGGCGAAAGCCTTCAGGCCGCGGTCAAGTTGGCCGGCTAGCAGCCATCCCGCACCCGCTACGACCGCCACCGCCACCACGATCTTCGTGAATCGTTGCGAATAACGATTTGTCAGGGAATCAAGCACGCTGTCCCGGTTCTTGGAAAATGCCTCGTGACTCCAAAGCGAAGTCAGGTAGCTTTGTGATACAGGCTTCACTGTCTCAACCTCGATGGCCGAACCGGATTGCTGCCCCCCGGCATAGAGGTAGTCGCCGGAAACCTTGGTCGCGGTCTCAGACTCACCGGTAACAAAGCTGTAATCAATGGAACCCGTGCCGCTTAGCAACCTGGAGTCAGCCGGGATCAATTCCCCATTACGTAAAACCAGATGGTCGCCCACCTCAATTGCCGAGAGGGCCACTGTCTCCTCCCGCCCGCCTCGCTTCCGTACGACCGAAAGGGGGAAGAAGCTCTTGTAGTCGCGGTCGAATAGAATTCGTTCGTGAGTCTTCTTCTGGAAGACCCGGCCGCACAGCAACAGGAAAACCAGTCCAGCCATCGAATCCAGATACCCTTCACCCCGCCCGGAGAGGATTTCAAACGCACTTTGTCCGTAGAGTGCCCCCAATCCTAGAGCGATTGGAACATCCAGAGTCAGAACTCGATGTCGGAAAGAAAGGACCGCAGCTCTCCAATAATCCGAACTGCTATAGATCAATACCGGAAGGGCCAAAATCAGGCTCAACCAGCCGAACAGGGAGCGAAATAGTGGGCCACTAAGACTATCGAATCCCAAGTAACCGGGCAAACTGAAGAGCATGATGTTGCCAAAGGCAAATCCCGCAACCCCCAACTGGAGCCACTGTTTGCGCTCAGCCCGGTCTTCCGAGCGCTCTTCCAGAGATCCCAAGTTAAGGGCCGGTTCGTACCCGAGGGACGCGAGTAATACCACCACATCGCTGAGTTGCAATTCGCGAGCGGCGAACGAAATCGTAACCTCCCGCCGGGCGAAATTAACAACTGACTTACCAACACCCCCGTGCAACCTGAAAAGATTTTCCAGCAACCAAATACACGCCACACAATGAATAGCCGGAATATGAAAAGTGGTGCGGGAGACTTCACCGTCCGAGAACTCAATGAGCCTCTGGGTTACCGCCGGATCGTCGAGGAATGCCCACTGTTCTTTGGGCGAGGAACGTCGCATCCTCACGCCTGGGTAGCGGTTCAGGTCGTAGAAGTGACCCAGACCGTTCTCAGCAAGCAAATCATGAACAGCCTGGCAGCCTCGACAGCAAAAGACCTTGGCGCTGTCGGAAAAGACCCGCTCATTGCAGGGCTCCCCACAATGAAAACACGCGGGAAGCGTAGAATCCGCCGACGCGCCAGAATGCGTAGGAAAAGCCGGAATCGGCAACCGAGCGGCGAGATCACCACCCAGCGGGCTCTTGGCTCTGTCAATGGCGCTACCCACGTGTTATAAAATCAATTATGTTCCAGCATATAGAGGTCTGCGGATTAGGGAAACTACAAATTTAATTAGTCTGGCAGGAAGAATCGGCGCGTGCGCCTAAGGGTTTGCTACTCGGAAAGGCATCCGCACCTCGGTGGTTGCTCGCAGTCCCCCTCTAGTCGTGTAATGTTTCGTTCTGTCCAGGAGCCAACGAAGTCCCGATTGACAACTCCGTGCTCTTTGTCACCCTTCGATTGGCATGAAACGTCCCACAATCAAGCGTCGTGATTTCTTGAGGTCAACCCTGTTCGCAACCGCGGTTGCTCCTTTCCTTCCTTCGGTAGTTCCCCCGACGGTATTTGGGCAGAATGCGCCCTCGAATCGGATCGCTCTTGGCCTCATTGGCATGGGCTTGATGATGAGCGGGCATCATCGGGGAATGCTGGGACGGGACGATGTCCAGGTGCTGGCAGTTTGCGACGTCTATCGGGACCGGCGGGAGCGGGCGAAGGCCCAAACCGAGCAGGTATACAGCGAGCGCAAGACCCGCGGCGATTGGAAGGGGTGCGAAGCCTATAATGATTACGAGAGAATCATGGAACGCGACGATATCGACGCCGTATTTATCGTCACGCCCGACCACTGGCATGCCATAATGTCAATTGCGGCTATGCGGAGTGGCAAGGATGTCTACGTGCAGAAACCGATGACCCTGACCGTCCGAGAAGGCAGAGCGATGAGCGAGGCGGCCAGGCAGACGGGCGCTATCCTACAGGTCGGATCACAGCAACGGTCTGAACGGGCTTTTCGCAAGGCATGCGAAATGGTGCGTAACGGCTGGATTGGCAAAATCCACACCATTTACACTCAATTGGGTGAGTTTCCCCTTCCCCAAACCTTGCCGGAGGAACCGGTGCCTGAAGGTTTTGATTACGATCGCTGGCTTGGACCAACCCCATGGTACCCGTACAACGCCAAACGGGTGCTGGGCAACTATGGAGGCGGGTGGCGCTGTTTCTGGGAGTACGGCTCCCGCAAGAACGGGGATTGGGGTGCACATCACTTCGACATCATTCAGTGGGCTCTAGGCATGGATCATTCCGGCGCGGTTCGGTATTTCCCGAAAGGGTTTGAGGGAGCTAAGTATCAGTCACATGTGTATGCCGATGGCACTCGAGTTTGGAAGAATCACCCCGTCAGAGATGGCCACATGATTCAATTCGTCGGCGAGACAGGTGAGGTTATGGTCAGCCGCGGCGACCGCCTGGATACCATCCCGGCAACGCTCAAAGACCGCCCACTCTCTCCAAGCGACATCCATTTGTATGAGTCGTCGCACCACGAGGGCAACTGGCTGGAATGCATTCGGACTCGCCGTCAACCCATCTGCCCCCCGGAAATCGGACACCGCACGGCAACTATCTGCCATCTGAACGGAATTGCGGAGCGCCTGAACCGACCCATCCAATGGGATCCGGTAAAGGAGCAGATTATCGGGGATGAATACGCCAGTCGCTGGCTGGACCGCCCACGCCGCACTCCATTCGTAATCTGAAGCCATGGCGAATCGGATCTTCATTCCAACTTGCGACCCAATATACCTCATGAAACAGACTTCCCTGGTCTTCGCCGCCGTTCTCCTCCTGAGCCTTTGCAGTCACACCGGAGCCGCCACCGAATCAACGCTGGATCGCCTGATTCCCGGCCTCAGTGCGGAAAATCCTCAGGATCGTTTTGCACCACAAATGGAATTGCAGGACCTCGCCGCCAAGGCCTGCCGGCCCGGTGCCGAGTCCGAACGGGAGGAATTAGCGAAAGCATTGGCAACGAAGGTGACCGATGCGACAGTTCGGCAACCAGCAAGGGTCTGGATGGTTCGCCAACTTGAGATTTGCGGCGGTAAGGAATCTGTTGATGCTCTAGCGCAATTGCTCTCCGGCCCGGACCGGGAATTGGCTGAAACTGCACGACGGGCACTGGAGAAAAACCCGACAACCTCAGCAGGACGAGTATTGCTGGCAGCGTTGGAAAAGGACGACAGCCCCGATTGGCAAATCGGGATCATTCATTCTCTCGGACAGCGAAAGGAAGGTCGCGCTGTTGAGTTGATCGCCGTTACGCTCGACCGCCAAGAGGCGCAAACCTCCTTCGTCGCCGCCCAGGCTTTAGGGCGGATCGCGACCACCGCCGCGGTCAAGGCCCTCTGGAAAAGCTATGGAGTAAACCAGGCCGACGCAGCAGCCGGGTTGCTGGTGGCTGCGGAAGAGTTGCTTAGTGACGGCCACAAAGGCGATGCCAAAAAAATCCTCGAGAGGCTCCACCGAGAATCGAAGACAGCCACGATTCAGAGTTCGGCACTGATCCTGTTGGCAAAGGCGGATCCCAAAGGCAGCCGGAAGCTCATACCGACAGCGCTTAGTTCCGCACACCCCAAGTTACGCACCGCCGCCCGCGATGCGGCCCAAATCGCGTTTGGCCCCGATCTCCAATCAGCCCTGCTCGAGATGTTCTCCAAACTCAGCCCGGAAGGTAAAATTGTCATCATGGAGGCCTTTGATCGGTCAGCGGAAAGGTTGGTGATTGATGCTTGTTCCGACCCGAATGAATCGGTGCGATTCGCAGCCATCGAAACTCTAGGCCGGATTGGGGGGGAGTCGAGCGTAAGCTTGTTACTTGACATAGCCGCAGCGGGCACACCACCGGGTGCCCTGAAGGCGACAACTGCCTTGGCGCGCTTGCCCGGTAGCGGAACCGACACTGCGTTACTCAGACAGGTGAGTTCTGGCAACCCAAAAGTTCGAGCCACTGCCATCCGCGGCCTGGCAGACCGTAATTATTACGCAAGTCTCCCTGTGCTTATTAAGTGTGCAGCCGATCCCGAGCCCGCAATCAGCAGTGCCGCGCTGCTTGCCGTAGGCAAGCTTGGAGCGGATTCTGAATTGGAGGAGCTATTGCGCCTGACCGTGACCCGAGGCGGCGAAGCCGCTGAATCTGCTCTCGAGAGGGTCGTCTTGAGAACGACCGATAAGAACGCTGCCGCTCGGAAGCTAGTCTCTGCCACAACCACCGCGGCGCCGGACCGGCTTGGTGTGTTGTATGGCAATCTCGCCCTGCTGGATGCCAAGGAAGCCATGGATGCTCTAAACCGTGCCGCACGCAGCAACGATGACGAGGTGCGGGAGCCCGCAGTCCGTGCTCTGGCTGGCAGCCCGCACTTTTCGGCGATCGAACCAATTCTCAATGTCGCTGCGGGATCGACAGTCAAGAAAGTCCATAACGCACTGCTCCTGCAGGCGGTCGCAAGGCTTGTGCGGGCCTCGGACGAAGTCCCACCGGAGCGACGGATCAAAGCCTCGCTTTCCGCACTCAAAGCGGCTCAACGATCAGAAGAGCAGACTCTCGCTTTATCGGCCCTGGCATCCGTTACCGATCCCGCTGCAGCGATGGCGATCCAACCTTTTCTGAGGGACCCAATTCTGAAGTATGACGCCGGCCTAGCGGCGGTCACCCTAGCAGAAAGGCTTTCCCGATCCCACAAAGCCTCGGCGAGGGATCTGGCACGTGCCATCAAACAAGCCGGACTGCCTGAGGATGTCACACGGAAGGCCGACGCGATTCTTCGGCAGTGAGCCCAGCACGCCGAATCAGTGCGTGCCGGCCAACTTGGGCAAAGGTGCGGTAAGCCGAATCCGTGTGCCGCCCTCGGCTCCAGGTCCGGCCTCGAACCGGCCCCCGATGTCTTCCATCCGTCGCAGCATGTTTTTTAGGCCGTTTCGCCCTTTATTCTCGTCTCCGGGCGCCAAACCCCGGCCGTTGTCCTCGATCTCCAGGGAGAACTGCCCGGAAGCCAGGCGCAGGCGAATCCAAGCGGTTGACGCCTGGGAATGTTTCACCACATTATTTACGGCTTCGCGCGCGGCCAGAAAGACATTGTGCCGTAATTCGGGTGTGATCCCAACATTGGGCAATTCTGGGGGCACCTCCAACCGATACCGCAAACCCGCTATAGCAAGATAATCCTGCGCATATTTGCAGAGGTAATTCACCAACCCATCGAGTGTATCGTTGGAGGGATTTACAGTCCAGACGATCTCATCCAGAGCTCGCGTGGTCTCGATCGCGGTCTGTCCGATCTGCCGGGCATGATTCTGTACTTCCTCCGGAATCTCGGCATCAGTCTCGGTCATTTCGCTCAGCAACGCCACTTGGGTCAGATTGGCCCCTAACTGGTCGTGGAGGTCCCTAGCAATCCGCGC
Organism: Verrucomicrobia subdivision 3 bacterium UBA6082; assembly: GCA_002428665.1. Lineage (GTDB taxonomy): Bacteria > Verrucomicrobiota > Verrucomicrobiia > Limisphaerales > UBA8199 > UBA6082. The sequence continues at coordinate 138,233 of DIXK01000067.1, read as the reverse complement.
GCGTTCCTTCTCCAAGGCTTCCTGCTGGCGTAAAACGATTAACTGGCGCTGCAAACGCTGCGTGGAAACATAATGTACGGAGCCGATCACCGCCCCCAGGAGCAGCAAGCCAGAAATGGCCATGAACCACCACGTGCGGTAAAACGGAGGTAACACCACAATGGAGAGGGCCTGTCCAGCCTCATTCCACACGCCATCTTCATTGCAAGCCGTGACCTCAAAGCGATATTCGCCAGGAGGCACACGGGTATAGCGCGCGAAACGACGATCCGCCTCCACCTCCGTCCACCCGGTCTCGTGCGGGTCCAAACGATACCGAAAGCGACATTTATCAGGAGCCGCCAAATTCAGTGAGGTATATTGGATCTCCAGTGCTTGTTGTCCAGGTTTCAGCGTCAAGACTGCTGGCACCGCCGCTCGCAGCCCATTCGTTCCCTGAATCTCGTTGTCCACCAACACGGCTTCGATGAGCACCGGCGGAGGGTTCGTATTGCGCGTCACAAGTGCCGGGTCAATAGAAACGAGCCCACGAATTGTGGGGAACCAGAGTTTTCCATCCGTCGTCCGGCAGGCCGCAGGCTGAGAACCCTGGCTACACTCCATGCTTGGCATGCCGTCGGTGATCCCATATGTCCGGGTCTGAATTCTTGAAGTTATCCCGCTGGCGAGATCTTTCAGGTCTTTGGCAGCAACGCGCGCTAGACCGGCTGTCAAACCAATCCATAAAGAACCGACTTCGTCCTCCAACAAGTAGGCAATTCCGTCGGCAGGGGTGCCAAGCCGACCCGCCAGCGAAAAAAATTCTTCCTGACGACGAACTGCAAGACCGCTGGCAGTGCCGACCCAAAAATCACCCTGCTGGTCAACCAGCAAAGCCGACACGTTCTCACTAGGCAACCCATTCGTTTTACCGAAAATAGTCACGCCGTCCTCCCCCATCCGGTTCAGTCCACCACCCTGCGTTCCAATCCAGAGATTACCTTCGTCGTCCTCGGCAATGGCACGTACGACCGTGGAAGAAAGTCCGTTGGTCACCACCCTCCAAGTGGAATTCTCCATTACGGCTAGTCCATTTTGTGTGCCCACCCACAGCCGACCCTGCCGATCCTGGTGGAACACAGAAAACTCGCTGTCACGCGGAAGCAGCAACGACGCTGCTGTCGGGCGAAATTGCCCACTTCTGAACTGGAGCAAGCCGCCCAAATAAGTCCCGGCCCAAACCCGTTGAGCCGCGTCAACATAAACGGAGCGAACATAAAGTCGCGAACGCTCGTTGCGGAAATCAGGTTCCCCAAGCAGATTCGTGTAACTCCGAATTGTTCCCTCTCTCAGATACTCCACCCGATCCCAATTGTAACCAATCCATAGACCTCCCTCTTTATCGGGGCAAACGGACTGGACTGTGGAGCCGACGGAACTTTCAACCGTGTGAAACTGCTGACGTTTAATGCGCGCCAAGCCGCCACCGTCCGTTCCAACCCAGAGGCAACCTTCCCGATCCAGAGCCACTGAGAGGATGAAATCATGATGCAGTTCAGCAGCGGCCAGTCGCGTCGCCTGGCCCTGCGCATCGAATAGGTAAATGCCGCTTCCATAAGTCCCGACAACGAGGTTGCCTTCGAGATCTTCGCAGACCGTGGACACAGGGATACTGTTGGTCCAGGGGTACACGCCCAGGTCGCGTTCAATCTGGTTTGAGTTCCACTTTTGGATGCGACCATTCGCCAGCCTCCAAAATCCGCCGGAGCGGCTGGCCAGGAGAGAATCCAATTTGTTGATCGCCGGGAATTGGAATTCATGAACCACAGGAAGTGCCACAGCAGGTCCCTCAGGCACTGGACCGATCCCTGTCAACGTCCAATCGGTGCCCACCCAGGTTATGCCCGAAGCCTCCGTAATTACGGTCCGCGTGCTGCTGGCTCGGCCGGCACCGGCATTCCAGACATCCACCCGGTTGCTCTGGTAGCGACAAAGCTGCCCGTCGGCCGTGTAAAGCCAAACCGCCCGATTGGTATCCTCACAAATCGACATTAACCTACCCTCTCGAGAACCTCGGCCGATATCGAGGCTGATCACCCGCCCATCGCGCACTAGGAATACTCCGGCCGTCTCGGTGCCAATCCAAAGATTCGCACTGCTATCTTCGAAGAGTCGGACAATCCGTCCACTCGCCAGTCCTGGAGTGTTAGCCTCATTGAAACGCGTAAACCGAGTGCCGTCGAACCGCGCCAGACCGTTGAAAACGGTTCCAACCCACAGGTATCCATCCCGGGTCTGAGTAACAGCAGTGACGGAACTCTGCGGGAGCCCCTCGTTCACATCCCACACACGAATCCCAAGCCCCCCCGCGGAGCCCCTGGCAGCCACCACGCAAGCGGACAGCACCAGCCAAGCAGTGGCGAGGTTAACAGAGTATTTGGGCATAGATTGGTCCGGGGTGTCCGGAACGGCCGGATCCCGAACTCAGATTTGAATTCTGCCGAGTGTCCGGCGGCCACGCAAGCCGAAGCAAGAATGGAAACAAGCAAATCGGTACCGCCGCAAAACGTGTGCCCAAGTGACTCCAAAACTGGACATCAGCTCGTTCTAGCCATTCGGCGCTCGCCTCTCATTCAAGTCCGTTGTATATGAAGCACGACCATGAGTGACTCTGCCGTTGCGATGAGCTCCGCTGAAGCACGTTTCGAATCGTGGCGCCGACGACTGGGCTTTATCGCCGCGCCGATCGTTTTTGCTACACTTTGGTTGATTCCCATTACCGGTTTAAACGACGAGGCGCACCGTTTGCTGGCTGTTTTCGGTCTGGTCATTACGTTATGGATCAGCGAAGCAATTCCCTTGGCGGTAACCGCACTACTTGGACCAGCGCTCTGTGTCGTCTGTGGGGTCATGACGGAAAAGGAGGTTTTCAAGAGCTTCGGCAACCCCATCCTTTTCCTTTTTCTGGGCAGTTTTCTGGTGGCTGAAGGGATGACCCATCACGGCCTTAACCGTCGAGTCGCCTTCAGTATCCTCTCGTGGCCTTGGATCGCTCGCAAACCAGGCCGCATCCTTATCGCCTTCGGGACGGTCACCGGGCTGCTGTCCATGTGGATTTCCAACACCACAGCCGCCGCCATGATGTTTCCCATCGGAATTGCTGTCCTCTCCGAAGTGGCGCGTCGCCGCACTGCTTCGAGCGGCCAGCAAATCGGGCTAAGGGACATGAAATTCGCAACTAGCCTCATGCTGATGGTGGCGTTTGGGGCTTCCATCGGTGGCATGGCCACACCAGTGGGCACTCCTCCAAACCTAATTGGTATCGGGTTCATTCGCGAGACCACGGGGCAAGCGATCACCTTTTTCCAATGGATGCTGTTCGGATTACCCCTTGCCACCACCCTGGTTCTTTTCCTGGCCTGGCATTTGAACCGGACCTGCAGGACGGAACCGAATTTGTCAGGAGACCAAATCGCCTGGCTTGGAGAACAGAGATCCCAACTCGGCAAGTTAACAGTCGGGGAAAGGAACGTGCTTATCGCATTCGGAACCACGGTGACCCTTTGGCTAACGCCAGGAATTGTCGCTGCCACGGCCGGAGCAAGTTCGCCGATTTACACCTGGCTAAACCGTCATTTTCCAGAGGGCGTAGCGGCTTTGTTGGGAGCAAGCCTGCTCTTCGTGCTGCCGATTGACCGTGCACGAGCGCAGTTCACACTCACTTGGAGAGAAGCCACCAAAATTGACTGGGGCACTATCATGCTCTTCGGTGGTGGACTGGCCATCGGTGAAGCCATGTTCGAGACTGGTCTCGCAAAATGGATCGGTGAGGGAGTCGCGGAAGTCTTCCAGGCGCGCACCCAATTGAGTCTGATCACGCTCTTTGCGGTCATGGCCGTTCTATTGACTGAAACGACGTCAAACACCGCTGCAGCAAACATGCTGGTGCCCATCGCGATTGCTGTGTCTCAGGCTGCGGGCGTGAACCCTATTCAGCCAGCCATTGCGGTTTGCTTAAGTGCCTCCCTGGCCTTCATGCTCCCGGTATCTACGCCCCCCAACGCCATCGTCTACGGGTCCGGCTGTGTGCCGCTTATGAAAATGGTCCGGCACGGTTTTGTCCTCGACTTGGTCAGCGTCATCGGTGTTGTCACCGTCGTTTACTGGGTCGTTCCGCTGGTTGTCCGCTGAGTTGGTCACGGGGCCAATACACTCCCCGTCGTGTGGTAGGCTCTAAGTTCTCTCCGCCGCTCCCAAAGCTCCTGCGGATTGAAGATTCCCAACGGAGTTATGATTCCGGTTATGAGTTCTGGCGGAGTCACATCAAAACCGGGATTTAGCGCCGTGCTTTGTGGGTTAGCTATTCTCACGTAGGTCATCCGGGCGCAACGGCTTCTTGAATTTGCCTCTCCCGAGGATCGACTAAGGCCCCAGGCTCCCAACACTTCATCCTCAGACCGCTCCTCAATTGGAATCTGCTTACCCGAACGCAACTCCCAATCAATTGTGGAAAGCGGGATGGCCACATAAAAGGGAATGCGGTGCCGATGCGCCAGCACAGCTTTGCTGTAGGTACCGATCTTGTTCGCCACCTCTCCAGTGCGTCCAACAGTACGATCACTGCCCACGATCACCAGGTCTATGGCACCCCTCTGCATGAAGTGGCCAGCAGCGTTATCCGCAATTATGCGATGCTCGATTCCCTGCTGCGCCAACTCCCACGCAGTGAGGCTGGCCCCTTGACATCGCGGACGGGTCTCGTCGCAGAGCACTCGAAACTTCCTGCCTTCGGCCTGCGCCGCATAGAGAGGCGCCGTCGCGCTCCCCACATCCACAAATGCCAGCCAACCGGCATTGCAGTGCGTCAGCACGGTCATTCCGTCGCAAATAAGTCGCGATCCCTGCCGCCCAATCGCCTGGCAATGCCTCACATCCTCCTCGGCAAATTCCTCCGCCGCTGCCAATGCCAACGCCTTGCGCTCGTCCACCGTCCTGCCCCTCTTCAGAACATCCATCACCCGTCGCATCGCAGTTATCGGATCGATCGCTGTGGGTCGAGCGTCAGCCAGAATCGAGAAAACGCGTCGCGTATGCTGGGAAAACTCCCTTAGGCCGGTGCCTTGAAAAGCTGCAACTCCTTGCGCCAGACCATAAGCAGCGGTCGCTGCAATCGCTCCCGCACCACGCACCACCATATCCCGGATCGCATGTGCGGTGTCCCGAAATTCCTTGGTCTCAGTAAGCTCAAAACAATGAGGCAGACGCCTTTGATCGATTAGCCGGACCGCATTGTTCCGGCTGTCAAAAGTGACTGTCCGATAATCCCGACTGCGTCCTTCAGTTTTGACCTTCATGAACCAAAATCACGGTCGTGTCGCCCGGGATTACGCCCTGTCCAGAGTTAAGGGACCTTTACGCGCATGGCACGGATCTTCCGGGCGATAGGCCGGTAAACCGGATGCTTTCGCAATTGCTTTAGATCGGGGTCCCGTGACAGCCATTTGAAATCCCGATAACCCAACGAAAGCGCATGTTCCAGGGCAGCAGCAGCCTGATCAAAATTGCAATTCAACGAGTGGCTGCAAGCCAGGTTGTAGAATACCATTGGGTTCCCGGGCTCCAGCAGCGACAACTGCTCGTCAACGTGCAGACTCTGGTCGTAGCGGCCACGCTGGCTGTAGAAATCTCCCAAAAGTTGGAGGGCATCCACGTAACGCGTGTCGCGCCGGACGATCCCTTCCATAAAACTTATCTTCACGTCCAGATCGTGCGTTTCTCTACGATTCAACTTTTTGCTGCGGCCACTGATTTTCTGCGCCATACGACAGCATGCATTCTTTCCCAGGACCCATCCAAAGTCAAGTTGGTGCTCAGGACTCGGGAATCAGAATGCCGGGCAAAAGGAATTTGGGTTTGCCATCAAGAAATGAAACCTGATCATAACAGCGAGCATGAGATGCTTTGTCACAGGCGCTTCCGGTTTCATTGGCTCCAACCTCGTGCATGCGCTAGTAGCCCGGGGGCATCAGGTCAGAGCACTAATACGACCTCACGCAAGCCAAGATTTACTTCGTGGACTGGAAATTGACCTAGTGCAGGGCGACCTGGCCGACGTCAGATCGCTCGAAGCAGGCCTTCGCGGCTGCGATTGGTGCTTTCACGTTGCCGGCTGCTACAGCCTGTGGCTCGCCGATTATGGCGTCATGTTCGCGACCAACGTCGAGGGGACCCGAAATGTCTTAACCGCTGCGGGAAGCGCCCGTTGCCGCAAAATTGTCTACACCAGTACTGTGGGCTGTATCGGCCTGCCCCAGACTACTAATGGCTCTGTCCCCGTTGCCGATGAAACCACGCCGGTCGACGAACGGCAGATGACATGCCCCTATAAGCTCTCGAAATGGCGCGCGGAACAGGAGGCGCTTGCGCTGGCGCGCTACGGGCTGCCTGTCATCATCGTAAACCCCAGCACCACAATCGGTCCCCGCGACACCAGACCGACACCGAGCGGCAGAGTCATCCTCGATGCCCTGCAACGCCGTCTCCCAGGCTATGTGGACACTGGCCTCAACTTGGTTCACGTGCGCGACGTCGCCGAGGGCCACATCCTCGCTGCAGAACGAGGCCGGCCTGGCGAACGTTACATCCTTGGCAACGCGCAGGGTAACTGGTCACTAAAGAAAGTGCTGAGCGTCCTGGAATCCATCACGCACATTTCCCAACCCAAGCTGCGATTCCCCTATCCACTAGTCCTGGCAGCAGCCCATCTAAACGAGTCCCTCTCGCGTCTCACAAAGCGTCCTCCCAGGATCCCCTTGGCTGGCGTCCGCCTGGCGCGGCACAAAATGTTCTTCAATCCGCGCAAGGCCATCATCGAACTGGGACTACCCCAGACTGCACCGGAGCAGAGCATCGAGGATGCGGCCATCTGGTTTCGCGAACAGAAACTCACCTCCTGGTAAATATGGACTTCAACCTGCATTTCTCGGGCGCGCCACTATCCTGTTGCAACCTAACTGGCAACTCGATTCCCCGTGTCACGACCAGTCGCCGCCGCGCTCTGGCGGCCGCACTCACGCTCACACTCGTTTCAATCCTGACTGGCTGCCGCTCGGGCCTTTCCCCAGTTCCAACTCAGCATCCAGGGGCATTAGCGATATCAGGGCCCAGGCAGGAAGCTCTTCATTTCGAAATCGCGGATTTCTTCAAACCTGCCGATGGGGCAAATCACGGAAGTCTGGAAATGGTCATGGCTCCCCTCATCATCCAGGAGGTGTTCTCAATTTCAGACGAACCTCGTATGTTCGGCCAGCTCACCGCCAACGCGGTTTCCCCTCTAATCGAACCTCCATCGGCTTCGTACTGGCATGCTGACACCATTTGGCTGAGGGAACAGGTTCTGCCTCGCCTTAGCTACTTTTGGTTCTACTCGCAGCCAGCATCAAGGTCATCTCAAACCCGTCAGCAATTGGTCTGTAGGGGTATCCGAATCACCTTAAACACTTCAGGGCAACCCATCATCTGGGAAATCCTTCCCGACTCCGATCAGACCGCCGTTCTCTACGTTGCCCACAGTCTTGAGGAAGCAGCAAAAGCCGAGTTTGGACCACCCCTCCCCGGGCGTCGCTTTTCCATCGAAGCCGCCGTTGAAGGCCACCCCCATGTTTCCATTGCGCGCCTCATCGATGATGGGCCCGTGCCCATGGGGCCCATTGTCTATTTACTGGCCAATAACTCCGCGGTAGGAACTCTCATCTGCCGCTGCATGCGCGCGCAAGCCACCCACCTGAGAAGCACCAGTTCATACATCCTTGTCCCAGCCTCCGAGCTTCAATCGGCGTGGCTGCAAACGCTCCCGGCGAATGTGCAAAAAGCCATTTCTTCCTGGCTGCAACCCAACCTCGACTCCAAACTGGCTGTTCACCTGCGAATTCCAGGAAACCTCTGAATCCCACCTGCAGTACTCCGCGTCACATCTACCTCTGCCAAAACAGCCCGGCCTCGGCCAGCCATTTCAGGAGGCGCCATAGGCCTCCAGGTTCCGGCGTGGCTGTTGGTCCTATTTTGCTTTCTGGAGCTTGTGGCCGTATTTACGGCTGAAACGGTAGCAGGAATCGAAATCCGTGCGTCCTTCGTCATTCTCCCATACTTCGTCAAAAACGGGTTGACGCGGGACCGAGCGAAGGTTCTTCTGTGCGAGCACGTTTCCCTCCTCGTCACAACTTAATTCTAAGTGCTTAGGTTTTTGTGTCCGATTAAACCGGTTCGAAAGAATTACCAAAATCTTACGCTTCATACTCGTTTTCAAAATGCCAGAATCCTCATGACGGTGCCAGATTCAAACTAGAACCGCGGTAACCGTATCAAACAGACCAGGAACATGGGCGGCAGGTGCCACAGCAAAGCTCCCGCCGCTTTGGCCTGCCGCTCCCTGAGCATGATCCCGACCAACTACTTCGCCATAACCACTTCGATCGTTTCTTCTCTCCGGTGGGGAGCATCTTCCTCCGTAACCGCAGCTGGGACGGAAACCGGGGTCTCGATCGACACTGTCCGGTTTTGGTCAGCCTCGTCCGATGCCTTGTGGAACTTCACGCTGACAATTCGACTCACACCGTGTTCCTGCATCGTAACACCATAGAGCACATCGGCCATGCCGATGGTGCGCTTGTTATGGGTGATGATGATGAACTGGGAACGATCCAGGAAACGCTGAAGCACGCGAATGAATCGATTGATGTTCGATTCATCAAGTGGGGCATCCAGTTCGTCCAGCACACAGAACGGGCTCGGTTTTACCTGATAAATAGAGAATAATACGGAGACCGCCGTCATGGTCTGTTCACCGCCGGACAGCAGGGATATGGTTTGGAGTTGCTTGCCGGGAGGGCGTGCCACGATTTCGATGCCGCTTTCCAGCACGTCATTCTCATCAGTAAGAATGAGGTCCGCTTTGCCCCCGCCAAAAACCTCGGTAAACATGAGCCGGAAGTTGTCCCGGATCTGTTCAAAGGTCGTGCGGAACATCTCCTGAGTCTGGCTGTTGATGCGATTAATGACCTCGACCAATTGGCCCTTGGCCTGAACCAGGTCGTCATGCTGTTTGCTCAAGAACTGGTAGCGCTGCTCGGTCTCCTCATATTCCTCGATCGCCACGAGGTTCACGGGCCCCATCTCGTCCAGCTTTTGCTGCAGAGCCACGACTTGCTGGCTCACCGCTGCCCAGTCGGTGCCGGCACCGGAGGCTGCCATTTCCTCGGGGGTCAGAATGTGGACCTTGGCAGGCCCTTCGTCCACATAGGTTATCGTGATGCACTCACTGCGGACGTCATCGAGGTTGACATGATACTTTTGTTGTATCCGCTCCTTCAGGTTTTGCACCGACATTTGTTTCTGTGCCAGCTCAATATCGATTGTAGAACGGCGTTCCTGGTTTTCGGCCAGAACGCGGCGCTGATCACGCAGGGCTTCTTCGCGTCTCGAGATTTCACTTTCCTGGGCTTGTTTCTGCGCGAGCAACTCGGCGGTTTGCGCATTGACCAGCTCACGCTCGTGCTGCAAACGGTCGATCCGGGACCTGGAGTCTTGGATTTCAGATTCCGCCTGCTCGCGGCGGCCAATAAAGGAAGAAATATCCGACTGCCGCTGTTCAATAAGCTGAGCGAGTTCAGTGATGCGAAGCTCTAACGATTGTTTGCGCTGGGCATAAGAAGTGCGCATTTGCTCTTCCGTGGCCAGTGAGACCTTGCTCTCTGTGAGGCTGGTGTTGGCTGCATCGCGATCGAGGCGCAGACTGTCAAGAGTGGAGGTCAATTCAGCAACGCGTGATTGTTCAGATTGCTCGCGCGCCTGCAAATCCCCTGCCCTCTGCTCCAGAACTGATCGTTTTTGCAGCGCGTCCTGTTCCTGCGAGGCCAAGCTCTGCACCTCATAGACGACAGTATCGATCTTCTGATGCAACAACCGGCGGGAATTCTGCAGCGCGTTGAATTCGCCCTGATGCGTGGCGATTGAGACCTCGCGCTCACGCAGTTCGGACTGGGCCTGTTGAAGGCCTGCCTGCAATTCTGTCTGCTCGCTCTGCAAAAGGCCTTTCTGGCGGCTAACCTCCGCCACCTTCTCCAAGAGCTCCGTTAAGACCGACTGCAGCTCGGTGATCTGGTTCCGTCGTGCCAGGATAGACGCAGCGCCCTTGCCCGCACCATTCCCGGAGGAATTGCCACCAGTGAATACACCCTGGCTACTCAACACCTCGCCAAACAGGGTGACGTAATGATGGGCTCCTTGTGACTCTTTCCATGCGGTCGTGGCCGCTTCCAGATCCCTTACGATACGAGTGCTTCCCAATAGTCGGTGCAACAGCGGCTGCACTGATTCCTCCCCGCGAACCACGGCCAGAGCCGGCAGGGGGGCACCGTTTAGCTGCATCGTCTCTGGATCGGCGTCCAATAGGACGGCATCGGGTTCTGTCCCGCTAGCTTCTGAGCCGCTGCTGACCCCATTGCGCGTCAGTGCTAACGCTGCGATACTGGCACGCCCTTTGCGACCCGCGTTCAAATCGTTAACAATCTGCCGTGCCGATTCGGGATGCTCGGTGAGCACCACTTGCAGATGATGCCCCAAAGCGGTTTCGATTGCGGTCACATAATCGTCTGGAACCCGGATTCGGTCGGCCAATGATCCCATTACCAGGTCGGATTGTTTCAGGGCCGCCAGCGAACCTTCGCTAAAACCCTCGTGCCCAGCCTGAAGCTGCTCAAGCACGTTCAGTCTGGATCGTTTTTCAGCTTGTGCCCGCAGCAATTCATCTTGTTCCTGCGTCACGCGCACCAAATCGCTTTGAATCTCACGCAACCGAGCCTGTCGCTCTTCCACAGTGCCGCGCTGAGTTTGGGCGCTGAGTTTTTCCGCCTCCACGTCGGCGGCAAATTCTTCAAGCCGCAGTTCCAACCGGGTCCTCTCCTCCTCCAACTGGATCTTCTCGGCGGACAGTTTCTCCATTCGCACCAAGTTGCCCTGCTTTTGCAAATCGAGCGCGGTGATTTCGTTGCGCGCACGGCTGAGGTCCTGGGCCGCCGCAAAGGCAGCGGACTGGGCCTGGCGCAGCCCTTCCTGGGCACCGCGCAACTCGTTCTCCACCCGTCGCAATTCTTCCTGTTTCGCCCCGAGGGCGTCCCGAAGTGAACCTACTGCGGCTTCGGCTGAAGACAGACTGGACTCTGCCGCTGCCAACTCCTGTTCCGACACAGTACAGCGCTCCTCGCTCTGTGCAATATCAGCCAGTGCCTTGGCATTCTGGGAGGCGAATTCCTGCAACCGTTCCTCGTTAAAATGAATCTGGCTTTCGTGCCGTTCGGCCTCGGCCTTGAGTTCCATGCCACGCTGCTGCAGAGAACCAATTTGGTGCTCTAATTCGGTGAGCCGCTCTCGCACTCCGGCGATTTCGTCCTCGGCCCTAAGGACGTTGCTAGAGCTGGCTTCGATCTCGTTTCGTAACGCCTCCGCCGCAGCCTGCCGATCGCGGATTTCGGTGCTTAATACGTCGAACTGGTGCCGACCCAACTGCGTGTCAAGGTGCTGCAACTCTTCGGACAATTGCTTGAATCTTCTGGCCTTTCCTGCTTGGCGCTGCAGGGAACCGATCTGGCGTTTCACCTCGCGCACCAGATCCGCCACCCGCAGCAGGTTCTGCTCGGTGTAATCCAGTTTTCTCAGCGCCTCTTTCTTCTGGGCTTTGAACTTCGTAATCCCCGCAGCTTCCTCGAAAATCAGACGCCGATCTTCCGGCTTGCTGGACAGGATTTGGGTGATATTCCCTTGCGCCATGATACTGTAGCTGGTCCGCCCAACGCCGGTGCCCATGAAGAGTTGCTGAATGTCTTTGAGCCGACAGGGGGTACGGTTGATAAAATACTCACTACCCCCGTCTCGAAACACACGTCGCGTCAAAGTGACTTCATCATAGGCGAGCTCCACTCCGGCGGCCTTGAGATGTTCGTCATCCACACCACCTATTGTTAGAGACACTTCCGCCATACCTAATGGCTTGCGCCCGTCAGTTCCGTTGAAAATGACGTCTGCCATCTCTCCGCCGCGCAGAGCCTTGGCCGATTGCTCCCCCAGTACCCAACGTATAGCGTCCGAGACATTCGACTTACCGCACCCATTGGGGCCAACGATCGCCGTTACCCCGGGCTGGAAATTCAGAGTCGTCTTATCCGCAAAGGATTTGAATCCTAGAACCGTTAAATTCTTCAGATACATGGTCTAGCCTCAGAAAACCAAGGGCATGGATTTATGTAAAGCCCAAAACCACTATATACAGGATATACTCCCCGGTCACAGCACAACGTGTAGTGAGGAACCGAGATTTGAGTTGTGCCTAAAATGACCGACTATTATTCTTTGCTTTATCTACCACCGACCGTGTGAACAATCAACCAGGTTTTTTTAAGAAATGGAACGAATGTTGGTTCCCCGAAAGACGTCCAAACAATTACCGTGAATCACACGCATAAAACACTATCTAAGAGTCATTTACAACCACTTTCACACCCTTCTATAGCGCTAGTCAAGTTAGTCTGGGTAAGCCTCATCTGCTGGGGCTCAGTGGCGTTCAGTCAGGCCGCAGTTCAGACCGTTAGCTATCGACCGGGCAAAATATCACCGCCGAAGTTAGCTCGCGAATATCGAGCCGCTTGGGTGGCAACAGTTTCAAACATCGATTGGCCCTCCACCAACAGCCTTAACGCGGCGCAGCAAAAGAATGAACTGCTCGCTATTTTGGATCGCGCAAAGCTGCTGGGGCTGAACACAGTCATTTTCCAGGTGCGTCCTGCCTGCGATGCACTCTATCCCTCGAAGTTGGAGCCCTGGTCCGAGTATCTAACCGGAACCATGGGAATGCCACCTCAGCCGTACTATGATCCGCTGGCTTTCGCGATCGAAGAGGCTCATCGCCGCGGATTGGAATTGCATGCCTGGTTTAATCCCTATCGGGCCATGCACTACTCAAGCAAATCCTCAGTTTCAGCCACCCACATCTCCAAGATCCGACCGGAATTAGTGCGCCAATATGGACGTATGCTGTGGCTTGACCCTGGCGAAAAGGACGTCCAAGAACATTCGCTGAACGTGGTAATGGATGTAGTGAAGCGCTACCATATCGACGGGGTCCATTTCGACGACTACTTCTATCCATACAAAGAAAAAGACCGTTCCGGGCAGGACATCGATTTCCCAGACGCGTCCAGCTGGGAACGTTTCGGAAAAAAATCCAACCTCAGTCGTGATGACTGGCGTCGCCAAAACGTCGATCAGTTCATTCAAAAGGTGCATCGTTCGATTGCGGAGGCAAAACCGTGGGTTAAATTTGGCATCAGTCCTTTTGGTATCTGGCGCCCAGGTTATCCAGCCCAGATTAAGGGTCTGGATGCGTACTCGAGTTTGTATGCGGATTCCCGAAAATGGCTGCTGAACGGTTGGGCAGACTACTTAGCGCCACAACTTTATTGGGCTATTGATGCGCCCCAGCAGAGTTTTCCTGCATTGCTGGACTGGTGGGCGCGGAACAATCCCAAGGACCGTCATCTGGTTCCCGGTTTAAACTCTGCCCAAACCCGTGGCAAATGGAAGCCTGGGGAGATTACCTCGCAGATCCGGATTACCCGACAGCAATTTGGAGCGGACGGCCATGCCCACTGGAATATGCGCAGTCTTATGGGAAACAGCAGCCTGGCAACAGCACTCAGACGCGATACCTATCAGGAACCTGCTCTGGTGCCTCCGATGAACTGGCTGGCGAGGAGCGCTCCCCAAAAACCAAAACTGCGAGCCGCAGATCTTCAGGGGCAACACCGTTTCACCTGGATGCCGTCGGATCAGACACCTCTGCGGTGCTGGGTAATCCAAGTCAAGCGCGGCGCTAGTTGGACAACGGAAATTCTGCCGGCCGATCAGCGTTCCGTGGTGCTCTCCCTGGCTCCTGGGGCGGTCGCAGTGACAGCTGTGGATCGTTATGGCAATGCCAGTGCAGCAGCGGCGCTGGAAAAAGTGCGGTGATGAGTCCTTCTTCAAGTGAAGGGGATTTGGAAGGGCTGTAAGCCGAATTCTGTCTGCCGGAATTACTCCCGGGAGAGAATCATTTATCTAAGCAGCCAGTACCCGGAACCCGTTCCGCTTTCGCAGAAACCGGAGCGAGCCGCTCCAGGGTTCCCTATTTGGCCTTGCACCCGATGGGGTTTTCCGTGCCTCGCGGCTTGCGCTTTGAGCGGTGGGCTCTTACCCCACCTTTTCACCCTTACCCGCCCCTCAGTCAACGGCCCTATACGGAGCCGCTGAAGGAGGGACAGGCGGTTTGATTTTCTGTGGCACTTTCCGTCGGAATGCCTCGCGGCATTCACGCCCGCGTGTATCCCCGAAGGGTTACGCGGCATCGCGCCCTGCGGTGTTCGGACTTTCCTCCCCTCCCGGATTACTCCGGAAGGAGCGATTCTCCGCCCTTCCAAATCTAAAATTAACCTAGGCTATGGGCGAGCTTTATTCAAGAGGATGAGACCACGCGCACAATATAAACTTAGTAAACGCTCGCCCGCCTAAGAAGACCACTCCGAAGTCTCTGGAGATCGGCCATTTAGTCGGCAATAGCCAAGCTCATGTCCGAGCTATAATAAAGGATCCGACCGCAATTGGTGCAGGAAACGAGTTCCTGCTGGCCCTGACAGGAAACGAGAATCTGCGCCGGGAGCCGCATGTGGCAACCTCCACAAACTCCATGCTGCACGCCCACCACGACATTCTCGCCCTTGTGCCGAACCAGACGCTCATACCGCGCTCGAGCCACTTCGTCCACCGCATTGGCAAGCTCCGCCCGATTCGATGTCAGATCTGCCAACTCTTTATTAAGGTACCCTTCGCGGGCGGCCAGTTGAGCCATTTGCTCTTCCATGGTCCGTCGCTCCTTGGCTGCCTCCTCCGTCGCCCGCGCAATCTCCTTCTGACACAACTCCGCCTGCTCCATCAGTTCAATTTCACGGTCCTCTATCCTATGAATCTCAGCTTTGCAGGTCTCGATCTCATGGGCAAGCGCCCTGTACTCCTCGTTCTTGCGAGTTTCCAGCTGTTGATTCGAGTAACGAGCAATCAATTGCTTCTTGCTCTCCACCTCAAGCTCGAGTTGTTTGCGGTCCGATTCCGTCTGCCGGAAACGACTCTTTGCCGCCTCCAGGGCGGCCTCGGCTTGAGCGGTTTTGGTATGAAACGATCTTCGCTGAGGCTCGATGCGAGCCAATTCCCCTTCCACGTGCCGGATTCTCCGGTCGCGATCCTGCAGAATAAGTAACTTCTCTATTATCTCGAGCATCTCAAAGCTTTCCGAAATTAGTGACATTACAAAGGCGTTTCAACGGAGTCAATCCCAGCCTTTTCATTTTTCAAGTGTTCTGCCGTTTCATTTCTATGTCTCGTGACAAAGTTGAGGATATCAACTAGAATCCTGGCACTCATATGAACCGTCGCCAATTCATCACTCTGTCTGGCGCTGCCAGTTTGGCAGCAATTTCACCCGCACCCTCTCTCGCAGCGGACTCCGCCTTCGGGCGAGATTATTATCAACTCCTGCAATTCGCTGTCGATAACCAGGACCAAAGAAAGGCGGTGGATGGCTTTCTGAAGAACGCCGCAGTCCCCTCCTTGAACCGCCTCGGATTGAAACCGGTCGGGGTGTTTTACCCTGCTGAAGGCATCAGCCCCGTATACGCCCTCATCCGCCACAAGTCCTTAGCTTCGGTCCTCAACATGAACGAAGGCCTCGCCACGGACAGCGATTTTCTTTATCAGGCCGCAGATTTTCTCGATGCTCCCGCCAGTGCCCCAGGTTTTAAACGGCTGGAGAGCTCCATGATGGTAGCTTTTGCGGGCATGCCTCAGATTGAAACCCCAGTTCGCTCACCCGGCCGGGTCTTCCAGCTTCGTATTTACGAAAGCCCCACCTTCAAAACCGGCCTCAAAAAAATCGAGATGTTCAACGACGCAGGCGAAATCAAGCTCTTCCGCGAGTGCGGCTTGAACCCTGTATTCTTCGGCCAGACAATGATCGGTGCCAAGATGCCCAACCTGACCTATATGCTGGCCTTTAACAACATGGACGAGCAAAAAGCAGCATGGAAGAAATTCGCCTCTCATCCCGATTGGAAACGGCTCAGCGCCATGCCTGAATACGCTGATAAGGCGATTCTTTCAGGCATCACCAACCTACAACTTGTGGCGGCCGACTACTCCCAGGTCTAGACGGACATCTCCCGGAGAAAAACTGGTCCCTGCAAAAAGCCTCAGGGGTTGCAAGCGAACCGCATTGGCTTCGATGCGTCTGGCATCGCTGGCCAATGCCAATGGGTGATTCTTCCGCCTACCGCCTCAGCCGCCATGGGCCGAAAACATAAGCCGACAACCCGGTTGCCGGGGCGACTCGGATCAGCTACTCTCTGGTGCTCTGATTTGAAGCGCAGGATTTTGTATTCCATGAGAAAGACTGAAACCGAAGAAAATGAACCACGTCCGACGGCACAGGCTAACGAGGGCGAGAAGGCTGCCAATCCCCAGACGGAGCCGGTGGCAACCATCAGTACCGCAACCATATCCCCTGAGCAACTCGAAGACCTGAAACAGCAAGCGGCCAAGGCAGATGACCACTGGAATCGACTGCTGCGGACCGTCGCGGATTTTGATAATTTCAAGAAAAGAGCCGCCCGGGAAAAGGCCGAAGCCATAAAATACGCCAATGAAGCCTTGCTCGAAAAGCTCATGCCGGTACTGGACAGCTTCGACATGGCTCTCGCAGCCAGCCAGAATGTCGAAGGAGCAGCACCTGAGTCATTCCAGACAGGCGTTAGCCTGATCTTCCAGCAGTTCAAAACCGTCCTCCAGGAAGCAGGCCTCGAGACAGTGGATGCCTTGGGCAAGCCTTTCGATCCCAACCTGCACGAAGCAGTAGCGATGCAAGACGCCGTTGATGTCCCAGAAAGCCAAGTGATCCAACAGATACGGAAGGGGTACAAGCTTCGCGAGCGCCTGCTTCGCCCTGCAGCCGTAATCGTTGCCCGGAAACCCTCCGCCTGATCTCCATGGCCAAGCGTGATTACTACGAGATCCTCGGTGTTGACAAATCTGCCGGGGAAGAGGAACTCAAAAAGGCCTACCGAAAGGCAGCCGTCAAATATCACCCGGACAAGAATCCCGGCGATAAAACAGCCGAAGAAAAATTCAAAGAACTTGGTGAGGCTTACGAAGTCCTGAGCGATCCTCAAAAACGCGCGGCCTACGATCAACTGGGCCATGCAGCTTTCGACCGCCGCGCTGGGGCAGGTTTCGGGCGCCAGGCAGGCGGGTTCCACGACCCGTTCGATGTATTCCGCGAAGTCTTTGGTGGCGGGAGCATTTTCGAGGATCTGTTCGGCGGTGGGGGTCGTGCTGACCCAAATCAAGCCCGACGCGGGCAGGACCTTCGCTACGATATGGAGATCTCGTTCGAGGAGGCCGCACATGGTACAGATAAAGACATCACGGTTACCAAACCGGAACGCTGCGAGGTCTGCAATGGGTCGGGCGCCGAGGGCGGAACTCATCCCCGCACCTGCCCTACTTGCAGCGGTCGTGGGCAGGTGATTAGTTCCCGCGGTATCTTCAGCATCGCTCAAACCTGCCCTCACTGCCAAGGGGCGGGCCAGATCATTGATAAGCCTTGCAAGACTTGCCGGGGACACGGACGTCGAGAGCGCACCTCCAAGATCAAGCTGCGCATCCCACCAGGGGTTGATTCCGGATCACGACTGCGCTCTGCCGGAAACGGGGAGGCAGGAGTGCTCGGAGGTTCCCCGGGGGACTTGTATGTCGTGCTGCACGTCAAACCTCACGACATGTTTCAACGCGATGGAGACGACCTGCTCTGCGAGGTTCCGGTGAGTTTTGTTCAAGCGTCCCTTGGTGCTGAAATCGAAGTGCCCACGCTTAACGGCAAGGCTGCCATCAGGATTCCCGCTGGCACCCAGCCAGGAACGATGTTCCGCCTTAAGGGCAAAGGCATAAAAAACCTCCAGGGTTATGGACACGGCGATCTTCACGTCCGCATTAATGTCGAGGTTCCTTCGCACCTGACGGCCGCCCAGAAAGCCAAACTGCAGGAGTTTTCGGATCTTTGCAACGGACACGAGAGCCCTATCAGCCGTGGGTTTTTCGAGAAGGCAAAAAAACTGTTCCAATAGCACCTGCGTCTCAGGTACCCCGGCCCAACGAATCGGACATCCCATGCACCGCTTCTTCCTGCCACCCGAACAATGCCGGGATGATTTCCTGGAACTGGCCGGCAGCGAAGCCCATCACGCGCTCCACGTCCTGCGCCTGCACCCCGGCGCCGAGGCCGTGGTCCTGGACGGCAACGGCCTCCGCTTGTTGTGCTCTGTGCACAGCATCACCAGGAGTTCACTCACCCTGTCAGTCACGCATCGCACCCACCTGCCAGAACCTGCCTGGAGAATCACCCTGCTCCAGGCCATTCCCAAGGGCCAACTCATGGAGTCCATCATTGAGAAAGCTGTGGAATTAGGTGCTTGGCGCATCGTGCCATTGCTCACAGAAAGAACGGTCGTGCGCCTCACGCCAGAGGGTTCTCTTGGCAAGCAAATGAAATGGCAGGCCACAGCTCTCGGCGCTATCAAGCAGTCGGGCTCCGCCTGGTTGCCCAACATCGAAAAACCGATAACACCCAACGACTTCCTGGCGCGGAGAGAGACATTTGACTTGGCGCTCGTGGGATCGCTCCGCGACGATGCCACTCATCCGCGGACGTTCTTTCGCGAATTCTCTGACCGCCATAACAGGCGCCCGGCAACGGTAGCACTCTGGATCGGACCCGAAGGTGATTTCTCATTCGCGGAACTTGAGCTCATCCAGGCATCTGGAGCCCTGCCGATCACTCTGGGACCGCTGGTTCTCCGATCCGATACTGCCGCCACCTGCGCCTTGGCCGTACTCAATTATGAATTGTCCAGCGGTTCTTGTTGATCCGCTCTATCTCATTCCTGCCCCACAAAACCTTTCACTTGGACCAGGACGCTGAACGAGCGTCCTAGTTGAGCAGGGTGTGTTAGCGTGCGAAATTCTCGGGTTGTCCGATCAGTCCAAGCCGGAAATGGCACACTTCCATCCCAAACCCTGGCGGCAATTCGAGTGAGAAACTGCTCCTGCGACGCAAATACTTCTGTCCGCAACCCGGCCAGTTCACCCACGGCCTGAATCGCCCCAAAATTCACGTGCGCGGTAATGTCCTGCTCGCCTGGGCTGGCTAGTATACTTTTCACCTGTTGATGTCGACGGTAACCACGCAAGGTTCCCGACGAGCGCTCAGGCGCCAATGCCTGGTGGAGCTCATAGCCATAATCGAACGTCATCAGCCAACCTCGGGACAGCAACCGGGCAGCTTGTTCCCACACCAAGCAGGCGGCGGGAGAGACCTCCAAACTATAACCGTCGGGAAGCGCCACGACTACTTCGGGCGGTAATTCTCGCAGGAATCTAGTGGCCGGCGTGTTTCCCAGCCCCTCCAGCACACTCTGCCCTTTGCCGCCCCCTTCCATCCGCGCCCATATAAACTCACCACATTCCAGAGTTACCCCCCACTCAAACCAAGACTTAGCCCGCGCATCCCAACCGAGGCGATGGACCGGCAGAGCATCCAACAATTCATTCGCAAAGATGACCCCGTAAATCGGGATCTGAGGGCAACTTTGAAAATCGCCAAACCAAATTACTTTGCCGAGATGCTGCACTAAGTTGTGCTCCTGCCAAGCTCGCCGCCGGGCAGACGGTTCCAATATCCAATAGTGCAACGAATCGTAGCGGTCCGGTCGGTGCTCGCGCATCCAGTTCAGCACATCCCGACAAATCTCGCCTCGATGTGCCCCGACTTCAATGATCACCACCGGTTGTGAACCGTTCGAACCGCCCAGGCTCTGGCGGAACTGCAGCAGCCTGTCCAGCCATTGCGAAAACTGTGCGCCCAGCAAAGCGCCAAAAAGAGGCCCCACACTTGCACTCGTGTAGAAATCACCACGGCAACCTATGGTGTCCTCTTCCTTTTCGTAATATCCATAAACGGGACAATACAGTGCCAGTTCCATGAATCGCGCGAAACTGATGACACCACTGTCACCGATCTCAGATCGCAGTTTTTCAACGATTTTGCTCACAGTTAAAGGTTGGTGCGGATTTAGCTTATAGCCGGGAGGATCGTAATGACATTATGGCGAAAATCGACGCATTCTTTAACCTGATGTTCGAACAGAAGGCGAGCGACCTTCATGTATCCTCGGGCAACAACCCTATGTTGCGCATCAACGGAGAACTCCATCGCGTAGACCACCCGCCCCTTGACAGCGATGAGTTAAAGAAGATGCTTTACGAGATCGCCCCGGAGTACAAGGTCAAAGTTTTTGAAGAAACCGGTGATGTGGACTTCGGCTACGAGATTCCAAACGTCTCCCGGTTTCGTGTCAATTTCTACAACCAGAAATACGGAATCGGTGCCGCCTTCCGGCAGATTCCCAGCCGGGTGCTCTCTTTCGAGGATTTCGAAAAAGTCGATGCCCCACTTCCGGCGGTACTGAAGAAGTTTGCCATGCTGCATCGCGGTTTGGTGGTCTGCACCGGGCCAACCGGCTCGGGCAAATCAACCACTTTGGCCGCCATGGTCGATTACGCCAATAAAAACCGTCGAGACCACATACTGACGATAGAAGATCCAATTGAATTTGTCCACGAAAGCAAGAACTGCCTGGTAAACCATCGGGAAGTGGGAGTTCACACTAAATCGTTCGCCGCCGCGCTTCGTGGCGCGCTGCGTGAGGATCCGGACATTATCTTAGTCGGTGAACTGCGCGATCTTGAAACCATTGAGCTCGCATTAATCGCCGCCAGCACCGGTCACCTTGTCTTCGGCACCTTGCACACCCCAAGTGCGGCCAAGACGGTCGATCGTATTATTGACGTCTTCCCCGCGGAGCAACAAAACAAGATCCGCGCCACCCTCTCGGAAGCTCTAAAGGGCGTGATCGCCCAAAACCTGTTTCGGCGGATCGACAAGAAAGGCCGCGTCGCCGCCCTCGAGATCCTCGTTTTCACGACCGCCATTGCCAACCTAGTCCGGGAGGGCAAAACCCACCAGATTCCTGGCATGATCCAGGTCGGGAAGAAACTCGGAAATCAGCCGCTCGACGACGCCATTATGGAACATCTCCGGATGAAACGAATCTCACCGGAAGAAGCTTACGACAAAGCCATCGACAAGAAAAAATTCCGTGCGTTCCTCGCTCACGCACCGGAAGAAGACGAAAACTGATTTATGCGCCGCCCTGAATTGGACTACATTCTGGCTTCCATGCTGAACTCTCAGCCGGAAGTCTCGGATTTGCTTTTCACTGTAGACAAGCCGCTGCAGGTGGAATCCTTCGGCGAACTCAAAGAGGTTTTCCTGGAAAGCCCCATCGTCCCAAAGCTGACCCCCTTCCAGACTGAGTGTATCGCTCTTAATCTCGCCGGGGACAACCTGTGGCACCTGACCGATCTTATACGCCGCGGCTCGTGCGACACGGCTTACACACTCACCGACCGCGCCCGCTTCCGTATCAACATTTTTTCACAGCGAGGCAATCATTCGATCGTCCTGCGCAAGCTCAACACCCTTATTCCCACGCTGGAAAGCCTTAGGTTCCCCCCGATCATCAAGGAGATTCCGAGGGAAAAGACCGGCCTTGTCTTGGTCACAGGTGCCACCGGCTCCGGCAAGTCGACCACCCTGGCAGCGGTACTCCACGAAATCAACCAGGCAAAACCGGTCCATATCGTCACCTTGGAAGATCCCGTGGAATTCGTGCATACGCATCAAAAAGCCACCTTCAACCAGCGCGAATTGGGCACTGACTTTGACACGTTCTCCAATGGCTTGCGGGCCGCTCTCCGCCAGGCCCCCAAAGTCATTCTCGTCGGCGAAATGCGCGATCGCGAGACGGTTAAAATCGCTCTCAGCGCTGCAGAAACGGGTCATCTCGTTCTCAGTACTCTTCACACCATCGATGCCGGCCAAACGATCAACCGCATACTTGGTTTGTTTGAGACTGACGAACAGGAGCAAATCCGCGCCCGCCTTGCGGATACGCTCCGCTGGGTGGTCAGCCAACGTTTGGTCCCCAAAGTCGGCGGCGGGCGCTTCGCCCTGCTCGAGATCATGGGCGCGAACCTCCGTGTTCAGGAAACCATCCGCTTGGGCGAAAGCGAAGGTAAGAGCTTCTATGAGATCACCGAAGCCAGCCAACCGTTCGGATGGCGCACGTTCGACTTCTCCGCCCTGGAAGCCTATCAACAAGGCACGATCACCGAAGAAACGGCACTCCTTTACTGCACTAAACGTGGGCCTGTGGCCCGTGGCATCGATAACATCAAGAAGGCCCGCGGCGATTCCATGCTCGGCTTGAACTCGCTACGCATGCAACCGGAAAGAAGCAATGGCCGTAGCGGCCCCCCGCCGGTACCCATGAAACTTAAAATCAAGTAACTATGACCTCCCGTTTTGAATTCATCAGTGCCACGGACAAACCAGCCTTGCTGGCGTTCTCTACCCCGGAGTGGCTAGATGCCGCCAAGGCGGCCCTCGTGGAACTCGGTTACAAGGTGCACACCGCAGCGACCCATAGCGACTTCAGCATCCGTTTCAGCCAGGTACGCTACCAAGTGGTGATAGTCGAGGAACTCTTTGCAGCCAATGAGGTAAGCGAAAACAGCACGTTGCAGAGCCTCCAAAACATGCCTATGGGCCAGCGCCGCCACGCCACGGTCATCCTCTTCGGCAATTCCTATCAGACGTTCACACCCATGCAGGCTTTTGAAAACAGCGTGCACGCGGTGATCAATGCTTCGGAAATCTTCCTGCTCAAGCAGTTGATTGAAAAGGCGGTTGCCGACAACACTCTCTTCCTGCGCAGTTACCGGGAAGCCCAGGCTAACGCTTTGTCCGCCGCACAGGAGACATAGTCCAGCGACCCATTTTCCGGGGCCCTAGATCAAATCGGTAACACCGCAGGCGATTGCGGCTTATGGTGCTTGACCGCTTGTCCGGAACGCACATCACCTCCGCTGCAGACCATTGCAGGTATCGACTCCCGGAGGCTTGCCATTCTCCGGAAGTTCCTGCAACCATCCCCGCCATGCAGACTCCGACCACACTGGCTGATCCACCCCCGGTTCGTACCCGTGACCAATGGCTCGTTCTCATTGCCGCCTTCCTGGGGTGGATGTTCGACGGCCTCGAACAAGGCGTGTTTCCCTTGGTAGCACGCCCCGCGCTCCAAGATCTCCTCGGTGTCTCAGGCGACAAACTGATCGGCCCATGGATGGGTTACATTACTGCGCTTTTCTTGCTGGGAGCTGCTTTTGGGGGGCTGGCTTTTGGGTGGCTGGGGGACCGCCTGGGGCGTGTTCGCGCCATGGTTCTTAGCATTCTGGCTTACTCTCTGTTCACTGGGGCCTGCTATTTCGCGCAAGCACCGTGGCAACTGGGTATGTTCCGCTTCCTGGCGGCTATCGGTATGGGCGGCGAATGGGCACTGGGCGTTGCCCTGGTGATGGAATGCTGGCCTGAAAAACACCGTCCACTCCTCGCAGGAGCCATCGGCGCTGCCGCCAACATCGGCTTTGGGCTTCTGGGGTTGCTCGGTACCATGTTCGAGGTGACCCGCGACTCCTGGCGCTGGGTCATGCTGGCGGGCGCTGCGCCAGCATTGCTCGCCTTGTTCATCATCAAGTTCGTTCCGGAATCTGAACGTTGGAAACGGTCTGTCCGAAGTGATGCCTCTCATCCGATAAAAGAGGTTTTTTCTAAGCGCCTGCTAAGGCACACGCTGCTCGGCATTGCACTGGCTTCGATCGTACTGATCGGTACTTGGGGATCGGTTCAGTGGTTGCCCGCCTGGGCCGATCAGCTCACAGATGGCAAGATTTATAATGCCAAGGGGATCACGCAAATGCTTATCGCCATTGGCGCCGTGATCGGTTGTTTTATAGGTCCCTGGATCGGCGGCAGAATGGGGAGGCGGCCAGCTTACTTCATCCTCTGCTTTGCCTCATTGCTAGCCTGTGGCTACCTCTTTCGAGTCGTAGATCAATACGGCACCCTGTTCCTTTTCATGGTTTTCGCCGCCGGGCTCACCACGGCTGCTTTCTTTGGCTGGCTGCCACTGTATCTCCCGGAATTGTTCCCTACCCGCGTGCGCGCCACTGGTCAGGGCTTATGCTATAATTCCGGACGCGTTTTCGCCGCGGTCGGCGCAATTCAAATGGGTTACCTGATGCAGCACTACGAGGGCAGTTACGCCCGTGCAGGAGCCACCATTACCCTTATTTACGCCGTTGGTCTCGTGATCATCTGGCTTGCCCCGGAAACCAAAGGCAAACCGTTGCCGGATTAGCTCGCCATGCTCCGCATCTCCAGAATCGTTTCCGTTCAGCTCTACTTCATTCCCGTCCAGACGCGGGTGCCATTGAAGTTTGGTCAGGAAACCCTCACTTCCGTAACTTGCGCTCGCGTACGGGTGAGTATCACCACAAGAACTGGCCATGTGGCCGAAGGATGGGGCGAAACCCCGTTGAGCGTGCAATGGGCTTGGCCTGGCGCGCTTCCTTATCAACGACGGCACGAACTGATGAAGGCTTTCTGCCGTGACCTGGCAACCGCTTGGCTCAATTCCAAAGTCGAAGGCCACCCTCTCGAGATCGGTCATGCCTTTCTGAACTCTACCCTGCCCCTTCTACTCGACAGTTTCAACCAAAACCCCACCCCGTCTGACCCTGCTGCGAACTCCCCAGCCGAGCCGATGCCTCACCTCGCAGCCCTCATCTGTAACGCGGCCTTTGACCTGGCATTGCACGACGCCTTTGGCCATTTGGCTGAACGTCCCGTCTATGAGACCTACGGACCGGATTTCTTAGAATCAGATCTGGCAGAGTTCCTGGAACCAGCTGAAGGCACCCGAATTTCTTTCGAAAATAGGTTCCCCTGCGATTTCCTAACACCTCGTCCAACACGGCACCTCGTGGCTTGGCACCTGGTAGGAGGACTTGACGCTTTGGATACTGCGGAACTCACTGGCACTGAACCCCGAGACGGCCATCCCCTGCTTCTCGGCGATTGGATCGTGCGCGACGGCCTCCAATGCCTAAAGGTCAAGCTGCGAGGCAACGATGCCGCGTGGGACTATAATCGTTTGATCAGAGTCGGACAGATCGGTCAAGGTCTTGGCGTCGTCTGGCTAAGCGCTGATTTCAACTGCACTGTGACCGATCCCGTTTACGTGAATTCCATTCTCGATCAGCTTCGGGATGAACATCCGCGTATCTTTGGAATGCTATTGTATGTGGAACAGCCCTTCCCCTACGAACTCGAACATCATCAGATCGATGTTCACAGTCTCTCCTCTCGAAAACCTTTGTTCCTGGATGAAAGCGCCCACGATTGGAGAATGATCCGTCTGGGCAGGGCGCTAGGCTGGAACGGCGTAGCCCTCAAAACCTGCAAGACACAGACCGGGGCAATCCTCTCTGCGTGCTGGGCTCGAGCCCATGGCATGGCTCTTATGGTGCAGGACCTCACGAATCCCATGCTCGCCCAGATCCCCCACGTGCTGCTCGCTGCTCATGCTGGTACCATCAAAGGCGTGGAAACCAACAGCATGCAGTTTTATCCTGCCGCTTCCGAGCCCGAGGCCGCGGTCCATCCCGGCCTCTTCCAGCGACGTCACGGCCAATTAAACCTGGAAACGCTGCATGGCCACGGCTTCGGTTATCGACTCAACGAGATTCAGAGGACACTCCCCTCGCCTGATATTGATCTTTGCCAGTGACTCTGACCGTGTTCCCCCACCATGCCTGCAGGAATCCAACGGACTTCGCGTCAATTAACTTTATGCTTCCCACCAGCCCCGACCTGACTATCTTTCCCTCCGTCTGCGTCAAAGTATAACCATATGAAACCGTATTTGCTGCTCACCTCGTTACTTTGTGCCTCACTGCTCAATGCCGCGGATCTCCGCATCGGCATCATCGGGTGTGATACCTCGCATGTCACAGCCTTCACGGAAAGCATCAATAATCCTGAAGCCAAGTTTTACGTTCCGGGCGGCAAGGTGGTTGGTGCGTTCAAAGGTGGCAGCAAGGATATCGAGTCCAGCTGGTCACGCGTGGAGGGCTATGCCAAGACTCTTCAGGAGAAATACGGAGTTAAGATGTACGACACGATCGAAGATTTGTGCCAAAACGTGGATGCGGTGCTGCTCGAGAGTGTCGACGGCCGCCCCCACCTCGACCAGGTCCGTCCGGTCCTCAAAGCAAAAAAGATCGTTTATATCGACAAACCGATGGCAGCTTCCCTTCGTGATGTGCTTGAAATCTTCCGTCTGGCCAAACAAGCGGGGGTCCCGGTCTTCAGTTCCTCCGGCCTTCGCTTCGGCAAGAATACTCAGGCGGTTCGAAATGGATCGCTTGGCCGCGTCCACTATGCAGAAACCTATGGACCGTGCAGCATTGAGCCCACTCACCCCGATCTCTTTTGGTATGGAATCCATGGTGTAGAATCCCTCTTCACAGCGCTGGGAACCGGCTGCGAAACCGTTCAACGCGGTAAAACTGCAGAGGGCGCTATTGAGGTGGTCGGCACTTGGACCGGAAACCGTAAAGGCATTTATCGCGAGGAAAAGAACTTCCGCGGCCTGGCTAAGGGCGAAAAAGGCGAGGCCCCAGTCGGTGGCTTCGATGGCTACGGCCCCCTCGTCGCGGAGATCATGAAATTCTTCAAAACGGGCATCCCACCCGTCTCTCCTGAGGAAACTATCGAAATCTTCGCCTTCATGGAGGCTGCCGATGAAAGCAAGGCCAAAGACGGCGCTCCAGTGCAGATCGCCGATGTCCTGCGGAAGAACCTCAAGTGAGTTGGCGAGGCCCGCCTCCCAGACATCGTCACTTTAGAGTAAGAAAATTCTTCAGGATCATCCGACCGCTCTCGGTGAGGATGCTCTCCGGGTGGAATTGAACGCCCCAGATGGGAAACTGCTTGTGTTTGACGCCCATGATTTCCCCTTCCTCGGTTTCGGCCGTGATTTCGAGGCAGTCAGGAACGCTGCTGCGCTCGATGACCAGCGAGTGATAACGGGTGGCGGCGAAAGGGTTAGGCATGTCCGCGAACAAGTCTTTACCGTTGTGCTTAATCGGTGACGTCTTGCCGTGCATCATGCGGTAGTTGACGATCACCTTCGCACCGAAAACGTGCCCGATGCATTGGTGCCCCAGGCAGACCCCGAACGTTGGAACCCTCGGGCCGAATTCCTTGATGATATCATTCGACATGCCGGACTCCCGGGGTGAGCAAGGTCCTGGTGAGATCAGTATCCTGTCGGGATTCAGCTTCCGGACGGACTCCAGGGTTACCTGATCGTTCCGGTGAACCTGCATGTCCACCTGCATTTCACCTAGGTATTGCACCAGGTTATAGGTGAACGAATCGTAATTATCGATAACCAGCAACATGACTGGGGGCGAATGTAGTGTAGGCAGGCCCTCTTGAAAACCTGAAAGCGCGACCGAACCAACCGCCAAACAACAAACCAGCCCAGCCTTTCCTTTTCATTAAAGAGAACCCTTATCCCCTGAATCCCCAGCCGACCTTGGCCCCCGGCTCCTTGGTCTGGCCTTGAATAGCTCGAGTTGCGGTTCTTTGAAAAACCCGTGCTGCTTGAGAATCCGCAGTGTCTGAAGCAAATCGGACTTCTGGTAATTGCGGTTCGGTTCCACCTCGCGAACGAGATTTGCCAGTATGGTCCGGAACGACAAGACAGCGTCGACACCGTGCGATCGAATCAGGTCGATGCTTTGTTTGCGTGCCTGGGCCTCTGTTGGCAACGCCGGAACCACCAGGATTGTGAGCAGCGTTCCAGACTCAGCAAAGTCCCGCGCAGCCTGCTGAAATGCCTTCTTTCCCAGGAACCGAAAGATTCTCGGGGTGCTGCTCAACATAGCCGGACTAAAAACCTCTGAATGCCAGGGCCGCACCACCACAATCGCCCGCCGGATGTAAGCCAGGTCACCAGTGCTCAATAATCCCGGCATTGGCGTTGCAGCAGGCTGGGCGTGCGGATTGAGCACCACAAAATCGAAGTCGTCGTCCTCGCGCCCTGCTGGAGCCACATATTTCCCAAACTGCCGAACCAGGAATTCGTTTTGCTCGAAATACTCACGAACAATCGTTTCACTCACAGCAGCCATAGGTCAGATCTCCGGTAAAAGTCGTTTGCCGAGTAACTCGCGCAGCAGTGAGGTGGGAACCCGCTGGCCGAACTCAACCGCTCCAATTCTGCGTGCCAAAACAAACTTTATTTCCCCTTCGGTGACTTTCTTGTCTAGGCGCATTGCCGCCACTAAGGCACGCACTTTCGGTGTCGATAAGTCAAGCTCAACCGGCAATCCCGCTGCCGCGAACAGGTCCCGAACGCGCTGAACCTCCGCTAAAGGAAGGTTCAACAACCTGTGAGACAGTCTTGCCGCAGCCACTTGGCCGATGGAAATGGCCTCTCCATGCAGGTATTTGCCGTACTGGGAAATCGCCTCCAGGCCGTGCCCGATGGTATGGCCGAAATTCAGAATCGCGCGCAAGCCGCCTTCGGTCTCATCCTGGCTGACTACCTCCGCCTTAATCTCGCAACAACGCGCGATCACCCCCGAGAGCAGACCTGTCTCGCGCGCCATCAGCTTAGTCATGCTTTTTTCCAGGCGGGAGAACAATCCAGCGTCGCAAATAATGCCGTATTTTATCACCTCAGCCATGCCAGCGCGGAATTCCCGCATGGGGAGTGTCTTCAGGGTGTCCAAGTCGCAGAGTACAAGCCGGGGCTGGTAGAACGCGCCTACCAGGTTCTTCCCCGCCTTGAGGTTGACTCCCACTTTGCCGCCCACCGAGCTATCCACCTGCGCCAGAAGCGTGGTGGGAACCTGCACAAAACTGATGCCCCGAACATAGGTTGCCGCCACGAACCCAGCCAGATCGCCAACAACTCCCCCGCCGAGGGCGACAATGAAAGATCGGCGTTCCAGCCGGTGAGCAGCCAAGCGATCGTAGCAGGACTGCACCGTTGCTATGCTCTTGGCTTTTTCGCCGGCGGGCACCATCAGCACAACGGGTTCAAATCCCGCCTTCGCTAGCGACCGCACCGCCGCCTTGGCGTATAGCGGGCCCACCATTGTATCGGTAATAATGGCGCACTTTTTCCCCAGCGAGAGCCGGGCGCATTCCCGCCCCAGCCGGGCCAGGAGGCCAGAGCCGATGCGAATGGCATAACTGCGGTTTCCGAGGGAGACGTCTACTCTGCGCACGGTCTGAGGATAAAGCCTTACCACCTGGTGTCAAAGGTTTGCCGCAACCTGCCGCAACCACGAGTTTAGGCTTTTGCTCGAACCTCGAGGCTTTATGATTACAGTCCATGAATCGGGCAGCTCTCATCACCGGGGCATCGCGAGGAATCGGTCGCGGCATCGCCCTCGAACTTGCTAGGATCGGGTGGGACTTGGTGATCAACTACGCTGCCAATCGCGCTGCGGCCGAGGAAACGGCAGAAGCTTGTCGAGGCCTGGCACACGAAAATCAGCACGAGATCCGAGCTGAGATCTGCAAGGCTGACGTTAGTTCATCAGCCGACCGCAAAACCCTAATCGATTTCACTCGCGATTGTCTTGGCCGCCTCGACCTTTTGGTCAATAATGCCGGGGTTGCGCCGAACGTTCGGGCGGACATCCTTGAAGCTACCGAAGACAGCTTCGACCGCCTGATCAACATCAACGTCAAGGGACCTTATTTCCTGACTCAACTGGCAGCACAGTGGATGATTGCTCAAGTTCAGTCGTCTCAAAGTAATAGCCAGGTTGCCCACCCAAAAATCGTCACTATTTCCTCCATTAGTGCCTACACGGCCTCAGTGAACCGCGGGGATTACTGCATCGCCAAGGCCGCGCTGTCAATGCTCACTCCGCTATTTGCCACCCGCCTGGCGGAGTTTGGCATCCAGGTCTATGAGATCCGGCCAGGGGTGATCGCTACCGACATGACCGGGCCGGTCAAAGAAAAATATGATCGTCTCATCGCTGGCGGGCTGACCCCGATCCAGCGCTGGGGCACGCCGGAAGATGTGGGGCGGGCCGTCGCTGCCATCGCGCAGGACTTTCTGGCCTTCAGCACGGGCGAAATCATTAACGTGGACGGAGGGTTCCACCTTCGCCGACTCTAACCTCATTCTCTATGGCTATCAAAATCGACAGCACTCTCACACCTCAGAAGCTCCTCCCGAAGTTACACCGGGTCTTCGAGGTTTCGGCCGCTAAGATCCTCAGCTTACAAGAAACCTGGAATCCCGCCAAAGGCACGCCCGTATTCACAGTAGCCGGCCATTACACGTCCCGGGGATGGACCGAGTGGACCCAAGGCTTCCAATTCGGCTCGGCACTGCTGCAATTCGACGCGACCGGCGATGATCAATTCCTGGAGCTCGGACGAAACAAAACCATCGAGCTCATGGCCACCCACGTGTCCCATATCGGGGTGCATGATCACGGGTTTAATAACGTCTCCACTTACGGCAATCTTTGGCGGCTGATGCGGGAAGGCAGAATCGCCGCGAATGACCGCGAAAATGACTTCTACGAATTGGCTCTGAAGGTCTCAGGTGCAGTGCAGGCGGCACGCTGGACAACCCTGCCGACAGGCGGCTACATCTACTCTTTTAACGGACCGCACTCCCTGTTCATTGACACATTGCGATCGCTGCGATCTTTGGCCATCGCCCACCAACTCGGGCATGTGCTCATGGGTGAGCGAGACCGGAAGATTTCGCTGTTGGAACGTCTGATCCAACACGCTCAGGCGACTTGCCATTTTAATGTTTATCATGGCGAGGGACGGGATAACTACGACGTCTGTGGCCGAACAGCGCACGAGACTATCTTTAACCTGAATGATGGCAGTTACCGGTGCCCCAGCTCTCAACAAGGTTTCTCCCCGTTCTCCACTTGGACGCGTGGGCTGGCCTGGGCGATTCTCGGGTTCGCCGAACAACTCGAGTTCCTCCGCATCGTGCCGGATGCGGCATTAAGTGAGGCTTGTTCCAAGACCAAGAGTGCCGCAGAGGTGCGCAATTGTTTCCTTAGGGGCGCGCTCGCGACTGCCGATTTCTACCTCGCAAATGCCTGCAAAGATGGGGTGCCCATGTGGGACACTGGCGCGCCTAATCTGCATCGACTTGGTGATTACCTCGGCAAAGCCTCCGATCCGTACAACCAGTGGGAGCCGGTCGATAGCTCCGCAGCGGCAATTGCCGCTCAGGGCTTGGTGCGCCTCGGCAATTACCTGTTGGGACACCAGAGCGTGGAGACAGGTACGCTCTACCGCCAAGCCGGGCTGACTGTCGCCGCCACATTACTCGACACGCCTTATCTTTCGACACGCTCCAGCCACCAAGGTCTGCTCCTCCACTCCGTCTATCATCGCCCAAATGCCTGGGACCACGTTCCCAAGGGGCAGAAGGTACCCAACGGGGAAAGCTCCTTGTGGGGTGATTATCACCTGCGTGAACTCGCTCTACTACTCCTCCGGGAAGCGCGGGGGCAAAGTTACCTGACTTTCTTCAATTACCCCGCCGGAGGCCAACCTTGAGAAATGGATCACGGAAACGATACTAGGCTGGAGGTCACGTCGCGACCGGCACACCTGTTCGGGCCGCTGGTTCTCTTGCTAATCCTCGGAGTCATCGCGGTCTGCGCGTTCCGAATAAGCCGGGAAGCAGTTCAACAACGCGTGACCCTGTCAGACGGAACCACCATCGAATTTCTGGGCATCTCAGCCGGCAACGCTACCTTCACCACTGAAACAACCTGGCAGAAAACCGCCCGTAAACATATGCCGCCGAGATTCACTCGCTGGCTGCCAACCCCGGTGAGCGGGAACTGCGGATACGATAGCAATAGCGTGACTGTTTTTCTCCGAGTAGGAGTCCCGCCCGGCACCTTACCAGACCATAGGCCCTGGAAAGGCTATCGCACGAAGGATGAAGTAGGTTTTTGCTACCCACGGGATGGTGGTTATTGCTCCTTCGGGAGCGGCACGCCTGGAGGATTGGTTTATGGACTTACGCTTCGCTCCTTCCCCAGAAGACCGGCCAAGTTTACATTTGAACTCTTGGACGAAAAGGAGAACGTAATCGCATCCTTCCTTTTAACTAATCCCAGCGGCAGAACATTCCCGGAATGGTCCCCAGAACCGGTGCCGCAAACGAAGACCAACGGCCCGGTCGTTTTGACGTTGTCCAGTCTCGCAAATGAGGGCCAACACTTGCGGCCGGAATGGAACTTGACGAGCACCTCCACCGCCTGGGCAAAAACCCGCCCCCGATACTACTCCGTTCAGGACCCCACAGGAAACACTGGGCGAATGCTGTCTCCGAGGGAAAAAACCTGGAAACTCACCACGCTCGTTTATCGCGACCGGCCAGAACATTTCGCGCCTGACGAGAAGTTGATCCTGACGAATCTCGCTTTGCCCGGGCCAGCCCAGATGCTCGAACTGGACCAACGCGTTACGCTTGGCATTTTCTCGCTGAATATCCAGGCGCTTTGCGGGCCGGGGGACGTGGTCGTTTCAAATCGCACCCACCGCACTATTGTTCCATTGACTGCACGAAGCGGCGGTCATTCAAGCTCTTCCCATGCGGATGGAACAAGGGTCGACAGTTGGTCGTCTTCGAAACACTTTCTATTGCTGGAACTTAACGGTGCCGTGGACAACGACGAGCTTCAGTTGGAGGTGACCGATGACCAGGGACGCGCTGTCAACACGAAGGATGGGGGTTATTACGGCCAAGGCGGGGCCCGTGTTTATTTGAGGGAATTTATGCCTGAGCCAAATGCCATGAGCCTGTCCATCGAGGCCCGGGTAAGCCGACCGCTTTTGTTTGAATTCCTGATTGCACCCCCTCACCCGCCTGCCAACTTGCCACAATCGAATTAGCGCTATGTCTGAACCCGTCAAATTCGTCCGGATTCCTTCGCTGAAAACAGTCGCTGATTTCCGCAACCATGTCGCATCGCTAAACCTTGACCTGCCTTGCGAGGATTCTATTGCCGTCGGTGCCGCTTCGCCTCTGGCGCAAGCCGTCCAAGGCGTGACAGTGAATGGAAAACGGATCGGAAACCGCTACGTCGTCCAACCGATGGAGGGGTGGGACGGCACCACCACCGGCGGCATAACCGACGAGGTCCTCAGGCGATGGCGCCGCTTCGGAGAAAGCGGCGCGAAGCTGATCTTCGGCGGCGAAGCCATGGCCGTACGCCCGGACGGACGCGCAAACCCAAATCAACTGGTTCTCGTGGAACAGAATAAAACGGATCTGGCCCGGCTAAGGGAGACTCTCGTGCGAGCACACCAGGAACGCTACGGAACCGCCGAGGACTTGGTGATCGGGTTCCAGCTAACCCATTCCGGTCGGTTCTGCAAACCGTCCGATAAATTCCACATGGAACCCCGCGTGGCCTATCGGCATCCAATCCTGGATCGAAAGTTCGGCGTTTCCAGTGATTCCCAGGTTTGGACAGATGACGAGATCGACCGCCTCATCGAGGATTATGTCCAAGCCGCCCAATTGGCCTGGGATATAGGAGCCGATTTTGTCGACATCAAGCACTGCCACGGCTATCTCCTCCATGAATTCCTGGGCGCCTTCACCCGCTCCGGTAAATACGGCGGCTCCTTTGAAAACCGCACCCGCATCCTGCGGAACATTGTGGCGGGCATCCGCGCCAGCGGCAATCCCATCGACCTGGGCGTACGGCTCAGTGCTTTCGATACCGTTCCCTTCAAGCCCGACCCTGAAAAGTCATCCCCAGGAAAGCCCGGCCCAGGCATTCCGGAAGACTTTTCGCATTGCTTCCCCTATCGATACGGCTTCGGTGTGAGCCCGCACGACCCAGTCAATTTGGACCTAACGGAAGCTCACGAATTCCTGCAACTCTGTTCACGGTTGGGAGTAAAGGTCGTAAACCTCAGCGCCGGTTCCCCCTATTATAACCCCCACGTGCAGAGGCCCGCAGCCTACCCTCCCTCCGACGGCTACCAACCGCCCGAAGACCCTCTAGTCGGGGTTGCGCGGCAAATTCAGGCGGCGCGAGAACTTCGCACGAAAGCCCCTGAAAATCTCCTCCTGGTCGGCACCGCCTACAGCTACCTCCAGGAATACCTCCCACACGTCTCCCAATACGTTGTGCGCCACGGCTGGATCGACCTCGTCGGCATCGGACGAGCCGTGCTTTCCTATCCCACCATGCTGGCTGATGCCATTTCCAAAGGCACTCTTGCTCCCAGACTCATCTGCCGCACTTTTAGTGACTGCACCACGGGCCCTAGAAACGGCCTCATCAGTGGGTGTTACCCCTTGGACAGTTACTACACCAGCAAGCCAGAATACGCCCAACTCAAGACCGCCAAGAAGCCTCCGCAATGAGTCCGCAGTTTTTTCGCGAAAGCGCTTGCCTTCAGCCCCTCCTGCGGCAATATTAGTCGTCACTTCAATCGCGGGGTGGAGCAGCCCGGTAGCTCGTCAGGCTCATAACCTGAAGGTCCTAGGTTCAAATCCTAGCCCCGCAACCAATTTAGCCCCTGAAAGCCTAGCGTTTTCAGGGGTTTTTGGCGTACGGGTGCTGAGGCTGGAATCATGTGAAAACCCCCGAAATTTGGCCGTTTTCGCGGTCCTCTACCAAATAATTACCAAATTTTTTAGCCGTGTTTGGCGGCGGTTTGGAGTGCCGGAGTTCTTCCCGGCTTGAACCCTACTTCGCGGGCTGCTCCGCATTGTCTGGCAACACTTTGAAAGGCTCTGAGATGTCCTGCGATGCAGTGCAACACTTCCAAACTTTTGCCAAACCTTAGGGGCCGGTTTGCTAGAACTTGTAAATATCCTCGTAGTTTTGAATTTCCTGATCGCCCTCGATGTAGGCCAGCCCCTCGTTCGTCAGCATGCATTGGTGTGTCTCCGGGGAGACTGCCACCCAGCCCCTATTTACTGATTCGCTGAGGCCGGTCAGGAATCTGGGGTAATCTGGAGAAAGCGGATGGATTCTGAAAGTCCAACGCCTGGTCACGTCGTTGCCGAAGCTCTGTTTTTGATATCGCCAGAGTGTTGCAAGCACCTTTTTCGCCTGCGTGGAAAGAGCTACATTGTTGACGGCAGGTGCGGTGTCCGATGCAGGCGGTAGAGGTTTGCCCGTAGCACCTTGAGTCCTTTCCTGGGTTTCCGCCTCGGCGACACCAGGGATCTTGAACTTTTTGAAGAAGAGAGTCAGCCATGGCAAAGCGGCGAGCGCCAGGAGTCCGAGGATTGCCTGGTCGAGGAGAATGGTCGCGGGCCAGATGTGACGCGCAACCACAATCAGAAGCGCGATTACTGAAAGCACGATAGCTGCCCAAAACTGGGTACGACTCCAACTCGGTGAAGAGTCATTCATAGTAAGCGGGGCCAAGAATGGCAGAATCACCCTTTGAAGCAAAGCCACAACTTCCCCGCTGCCCTAACCACAAGAAGCTATGCACCGCCCTTAATTAGCCCGGAGTTGATCAGCGCGGTTCGGAGCGCGTGAACGAGGGTGGAAAGTGAGCGCACGTCATCGGCCAGTTCCTCGCACTTATCGCGCAGCGCCTGGATTTCGAGTTGCGTTGGCGGATCGGAAACGACGAGGCTGGTAATCGCGCCGTCAGTGTTGGCGAGCGCCACCGCCGCCTGTTCCGCCCCGGACGGTTGGGTGATCGGCGGCGCGCCCCAGAAGCCCACCTTTCCTGTGGCGGTGCCGATGGCGGTTTGCCATGCGTAGCTGCCGGCGTGGCGTTTGAGTGTCCCCTGCGTGACATTCAGAATCAGGTAACCCGTTGGGATGCTCCCGCTCGAGGGATCGGCAGTAACGGCTGCGGGAAGCATCTGTTTCCATGTCCCTGGTGTTCCTGCTGCCGTGCATTTGAACATCGCGCCGAGTGCGTCCTTCCAGAGTTCATTCAGCACGTGCGACCCGGTCGTGGGCGGGCCGATGGTGGTTGTCGGCACTCCGCTGACGTAGGTGGCCTCTTGCTTGAAGACCTCGGCGGTGAGGATTTCGAAATTGGTTTGGGTGAGCGCCACGAAATCGGCGGCGTTGTTGACATCGAGCAGTCTGCCTGGGGTTATGGTTGCCATAGATCAAATCTTCCTTACGGTTACTTCATCATAGTTGAGGCTGCGGTAGCCGCTGCGGACGAAGTAAGCCCGCAGCTTGAAATCGGTTTCGCCGCCAAGGGCCGCTACCAGTTGGGCGTTGGTGATTGTCCTGGGACCGGAGCCGCCTGAGAACTCGAAGGTGCCTTTGAGAACATCGCCGGTCGTCAGCACTTCGAGCGCGGTTCCGTCAATGTCCGGAGCCAGAGCTTGAGTGACCGGATCTTGCGAGGAACGCTTCGCCGACCTATCCCAGTTGGCAACAATGTCCGCCCCACTGCCGTAGGTCGGATTGCAGCCATCCCCCGCGACTCGGAGGTTCAGCGGCGGGAGTGGGCGATAGGCGCGTTTCTGAAGCGTAAGGGTTACCGCATCCACTTGCGCCAAATCGAACTCGCTTTGCAGCAGGAAGGGTTGGAGCTTGAACGTCTTATCCGGCGGGGTCATGTCTTCGGAGCGCATAGCCAGGTCGTCCCGGAGCACGACCCACGCTTCCGTGTTTGCCGGATGCGCCCGTCGCTTCGTGTCGTATCGGGCGCGAATGATCCAGAGCCGGTAGCGACCGGAGGCGAGCAATTGGGCGTTCCAGACGCTCATGATTTCACCGCCAACAAAGACCAGCACCCTGTTTTCCTGCGCTTCGGAAAAGGAGTATTCATCGAGTTCGTTGTCGAGCGAATCCAACTGAATCTCCAGCCCGACGTAATCATCGACGAGCAGCGTGTCAGCGGGGTAATCGGTCACCACGTGGGCGCGTTGCGCAAAGTTGTCGAATGAACCGACATCCCGGAAGGAAAGGTCGCTCCGCTGTTTGAGCAAGTTGACCCCGTTGCTGACAACATCCCCGCGTGAGGCCAGGAAAAGGATAATCGGCGTACTGGTTTCCTTTATGGCCCAAGGGGCCTCGATGAGCTTCTGGTAAGCCAGTTCCTGGACCTCGTAAACATCTTCGGCTTCGGGCGCATCCGTTTCTGCTGTGTAGTGGCCCGCGTTGTAGAACCCGGTGTCCTCGCAGAACGAGACGGTGGCCTCCGCCTGTCCCGGAGCCGGAAGCGTAAGGCGTTCGACCCGACACAGGACGCCGTTCACTCCACTCTGCGGGAAGTTCAGTGTGAAGGTGCCGCCGACGCTCAGTTTTGCCGCGCTGGACTTGCGCACCCGCATCGAGCCGCTGAGCAGTGGTTGCGCCGCCACGCGGCCAGCGGCGTTGGCAATCTTTTGCGCCACGGCTTGGCGCGTGATCCAAGGGCGGCTGAGCGTTTGGGAAAGCATGGCTTGAGTGATCTGGAAATTGCCTCGGTCGCGGTACGCCACCGAACTTTCCTCGAAGCGGCGGTCGCGATCCGTGAACCGGACAAAGGTTTCATTGAACGTTTCGTGCCATCCCTGCGGATTGAGCGCGGGCGCGTCCACCATATCTGCTGGACCCATGAGGGGCACGACAGAGGCCGAGTCCCGGACCAGCGCCAGCCCGAGCCTGCCTTGCGCGTCATAGGTCGGGTAAGCATCGAAGCACTCGCAGAGTTCGACTAGGAACTGGCGAAAGTTCAATGGGCGGGTAATGACAGGCGAGACGCCAATGCCTTCGGCGTTCAGTTTCGTTCCCACTGCTGCCAGCGCAGCCAAGTCCAGCCTGGTTTCAGGCATGCCAAGGCCGTAGCGCGAATTGGTCCAGAGGTCCCAAAGGGGGATGACGGGGTTCACGTCATCCTGAATGCTGTTGGGGGTGGGCAGCCATGGAGCGTTGGGCCAGCGCGTGACAAGGACCTCGATATTGGGAGCGTTGGTACGGTCCCGGCCAAAGAACAACTGGCTGAAGACCATGTAAGCCTGGCCGCGATAAGCGGGATGGACCGTGCCGCTGGTGGCCAAGATCGAGTCCTGCGTTTGCGTGCTGGTGCCCCAGTAAAGGCGAACGTTGCCCCGGCCTGGGATGGTGATGACGGCGTAATCGCCGCTGCGGGCGAGTGGGCCTTTCCAGACCAGTTCGTCATCCATCCAAATGGCGTCGATGCGGTCGATGGGGCCGTGGGCGATCAGTGCGGCGAAGCTCGCGAAATAGTTGTAGCCGACCGTCTCCTTTTTCTTGCCGACCTTCATGTCCACCTTTTGAGACCGGACCTTGAACGCCTTGCTGATGAACGTGACGCCCAGGCGCGCGATGCCAGCGAAGTAAGGGACAGGCCGCGCCTGTTCGTTAGTGGACGTGCGCTGCTCATCGACGTTGAACGGCTTTTGGCGCGGCTGCGGGACATTCTTGGTGGAGGAAAAGAAGCTCATAGCACGGGCCTGTAGGCAGCAACGAACCGGTCGGCAAAGGTTGGGTCATCCAGTTGTGATTCGATGACGCCGTAATTGCGCATGGCGTGGATGAAACGATTCCCAGTAATGAGCAATCCGACGTGATGCGGGACCCGGCCAAGCCGGAAGCAAAGCAAGTCGCCAGGTTGCAGAGCTTCACCAACAGGCAGGCGCTCGAAGCGAGGATGGCAGTCCAGCCATTCGAGCACCTGTGAGACGATACGGTGATCGCCACCGTCCATCGTGTAAGCTGGGAATTGCCAGCTATCGAGAGCGCCGGATTCCTGGTAAATGGCGGCGAGCAGGTTTACGCAATCCACCCCCGTTTGAAGAATGCAGGCGTGTGGGTGGAACGGAGTTCCCAGCCATCGGCTGGCGGCTTGGGCAAGCGATTGAATGCGCTCTGGCGTGTTGTAAAAAGGCTTTCTCATTTCTTGCCTCCGGAACCGGCTTTGATTTCCATCGCTTTGAGCGCCAAGTTGCGCAGAGGGATGCGATGTCCGCCCCAGTTGGCGAAGTTGGCGAACTTGAGTGTGCAAGCGGCGGTCGTTCCATCGCAGCCGGGATAGAGCAATCCCACGTCAGCGGCGGCGGCGTAGGCGAGAGGCGCGTTAAGGATGAGCGTTATTTCCCCCGAATCCTCTGGGGTGCTGCCGAGCACAGTGCGAACCTCGAAAGATGCGCCGGTACCAAACTGCACCCATCCTTCCGAAAAGAACTGCGCGGCTTTGCCTGTCAGCCCCGCGCCCGAAACGATGGCTTCCCGACGGGAGGCGCTGACCAGCGTCACAGGAATCTTGAGCAGGTCCGGGTTCACCCGGCATGTGTTCGGCTCGTAAAGGCGGTAGTTGCAGCGAGGTTGAAGCATCATCGAAGGAACGTTGGCCCGCATCGAATCCATGGCGGAAGCGCAGCGCACCGTTTCCCTCTTGCCCTGAACACTCGCGCTGAGGGCGAGGCCGCGAAAGATAGGCAATGGTGCGGACTGGCTTGCGAGGTTGCCTTCGAGGATTTCGAGCCAGAGCGGTGTCGAGAGCCTGAGCGGGAACAGCAGCGACAGCGGGTTGTCCGGTTCGTAAAGCGTCTCGATGCTGACTTCCTCGCGATCTGCCTTGCTGCTGAGGTTAAGAGCGCCGTGCGTGATTCGCTTGGCGGTGTATTTCTGCCCAACCAGTTCGATGTCGAGCGGATAACTTGTGAAGTGCCAGTGCTGAGCCGCCCCGTTGAAATCCGACCAGATATGGTACAGGAACACGGGCCGTTGCCCCGTCTCGACAAGCGCGTATTCGGTTGGCAGTTCGATCACGCGCACCGAATAAACCAGCACGCCTTCGGCTTCGAATGTGCCCTGTTCGATGTCCTGGGCCAGGCGAACGTAGTGCAACGGCCACGCCCGCCAGGTTGCGTCAATCTGCGCGGCGGATTTGATTGTCACCCGCTCTGTCCCGTTTTCGTTGTCGGCCACTGCGAGCAGTTGAGTCGCAACAGAATTCCGGCCTGGCTTGGTGAACAGGACATGGGTTGCCGGGTGGTCGCCGAACGGCTGCGCCAGACCTTGGGCGGCAATGTCGAAGGACGTGGCATCGACCGGTGCCACGATGCGAAACGCTTCCTGCGGGCCGAGCAGCCAAAAGCCTTGGAAGCGTCCCTGGACCGAATCCAAGAACGACTCAACCGCCGCGATGGCGTCGGCGTTCTCCATGAGGACTTCGAACTGGAACCCATGAACAACATGATCCTGCAACGGCGCGAACACCGGAGGGCCAAAGCCGATTTCGAGCGCGCGCAGGTCGTATTCAAACCGGGCTGATGGAAGTCTGCTCCAGTCGATTGCGAAATCGAACACTGGGCGGTCGAGGTAAATCATGGCAGGTAGGTGAAGGCGATTTCCGAAAAGTGCAGGCGCGGGGTCACGCGGTCCCAGGCGATGCAGATGGCGTTTAGCGGGCCGTTGGCCGCCTCGTTCACTGCGACCCCCGATCCGGTCGAGCCGATGGTTCCAGGATTCAGCAGGGATTCGATAAAGGCGTCATAGCTGGCATCGGCGGCATTATTCACGAACCCGACGGTAAAGTTTGGAGAGCCTTTTTTAATCTCGGCGATGCCCCACCATCTTCTTTCCTGCCCGACGAAATTGACTCTTCCCATTGTGGCGGCGGCTCCGGAAGCTCCCTCGACTGTGACGTCACCTACCTTCACGACCCCGCGCCCGTACAGTGGATTGCCCGAGGTCCCGTCGTAATAACCGGTGCGATACCACCAATAAGAGTCATAGCTTCTTACGCCGACGAAATGCGATGTGGCGGAGCCAAGTGGGCCGTTGGTCATGCCCGCCGTAGGGTTGCTCATCACCCCAACCCACAAGCGCGGATTGCCAGTGATATTGGCCCCGGTGCTTTCAACGGCATAGCGGAAGCCGATTCTGATCCTGACCCAATCTGTCCCCCTGGCCAGCTTTGCCCCGATGGCAGCATTGCCCAGGACAAGCCAATTGCCCGTTTCGCCCGCAACTGTTTTACGTATGATTTCGACGCTCATAATGTGAAAAGCCACGCCTCGATAAGCCCGGTGCCCGCGTTCATGTTGCCGCTGGCGTTGCCTGCCGGGTACGACTCGAAAGTGTCCCCAAGGGGCATGCCATAAGGGCTGTCCCCCCAGAGCCATCCCTCCGCAAGGCCGGTGCCTTTGTCCAGAGTTCCGCCCGCAGCGCCTTCCAGGTAGCCGTTGAATGTGTCGCTATAAGGCGTTCCGAAGGGGCTGTCCCCGCAAAGCCATGTTCCTGAAAAGCCTGACCCGGCGGCGGGCAAAGAGTTGGCGTAGAAATTCGGCTGATAACAATCGAAGGTATCGCCGCCGCCGTTCACGATTTCGGGAATCAGGCAAGCGGAGACGTCAAAGACGGTACGGGTGTCACGTTCGAGAACCCCGATGCGAATCGAGCCATGACGGCTGGTGAGTGTGCTGATGTCATTGGCGTTGAAACGCCCGAGAATCAAAGGCCAGCAGAACCGGCGATACGTTCGGGACAATGCCTGGTCGAGCGTCAGGGTGGCGCCCTCGGCGCGCTTCACCTGCCGGGTCTCGAAAGCTTCGGGTTCGTCCGGGTCGAGTTGCGTGAAGAACACGAAGTCATCCGCCCTCCACGCCCAGGCATCTTCGCTGGCCAAGGTAACGGCCTGGCCGGAGGCGGGACTCGCAAGCGCGCAACCTCGCCCCCAGAGCGGGATAGCCGCCCAACCGCTCTTCCTGGCGGCGAGGACACGCGCCAGCAGTCGGCGGTATTCCTCGAAACTGTAAGGCGTCACCTGAAACTCGACGCCCCGGAGCGGCAACGGTCGAAACGAAAGACGGTCTTCACTGCCGGTGACCGCGTCGGTGATGGTCGAGCGCCACTCGCGGCGGAACTGTGGTTTCACATTCCAATCTGGCGCATGGGGCAGCAGGACAAATCCGTTGACTAGTTCGACGCTCATGACGCGATGCCGATTTCGGTTCGCTGGTTGCGGACGATTTCCACGATGCGCGCCTGGCCCTCGGCGCTTTCGACCCACTGCCGCGCTTCGTTGCGCGAGTCCACCAGGATGATCGTGACCGGCTTTTCAGCCCCGGTTGCCGCGCCTGTGGCCGGTGCCACCGTATCGGCGGGAGTAAGCGCGCCCTGCCGGATGGATTCAAAGAAGCCGACCCCGAACTCCGATACGCGCTCTGCGGGAATCACGAACTCGCCCCGGTGAACCAACCCGGCCGGTTCCATCCTGCCGCCCGTGCCAGTGAACCCGCCCTCGGCAAAACCGCCCATTGCGGCCATCGCCGCTGTCAGGGCTGCGAGACCGATCACCGCTGCGAGACCATAGCTGGTGATGGACGTCAGGAGCGCGTTGGGCGCTTTGGCGGCTGCTTCCTGTGTGGAAAAGAAGATTTCCTTGGCGGCCATCAGAGCGCGGCCCGCAATCCATTCGGCCACCATTCGGCTGATGGCAGAGATGACGCCATTGATAATGCTGCGCCCGACGTTTTGCAGTGCGTCGGACCAATCCATCGTGCCTTGCAGCAGCCCTTCGATGCTTGATGCGACGCCATCGACCGCCGACCGAATCGTGGTGGAGAAGCCACGGGCGATTTGCTGTTGGACAGTGCCGAACTGGTTTTGCAACTGAGTGATGGCGTCGGACATCTGTTGCGTCATCGAAGCCGGGTCCGGCCCCATCCCTTGAAGCTGTCCCTCGGTTGTTCCAAGCTGCTTGTCGAAGGAATCGGCCCGGGCCAGGATTTGTTCGCGTTCCTCAGCGCCGATCCCGGCCAGGCCAGCGCGTTCCCTTAGCTGGGCTACGATCTGGCTGAGAAGGGCGGTTTCCTCTTCGAGAATGGCCCGTCTCGCGGCGAACTTCTCCGCTTCCGTTCGGGTAAAATCGCCTTCGATGGCGGCCTTCTGCCGGTCGAGCGCTTGCAGCCGTTCCTTGGTGACCCGTTCGGCTTCCCGCAGGCGTTGCAGTTCCCCTACAACCAGTTTCAAACCTTCGGTCGATTTGGCGACATCGGCAACGGCCTTGGCTTCGGCCTCGCGCCTGGCAATCTGCTCTTCGATGAGCCGGTTGAGCCGTTCGAGCGCCGTCCCCTGGGAATTGGTCTCGCCCGTCAGCGCGTGATTCAGATCCAGCAACTCTCGCGCGGCCTGGGTCGAGTTATCGAAGAAACGGCGCACGATGTCGCTCTGTTCATCGACCGCTTCACCGGCGATTTGCCATGACTGTGCAAAGGTCAGCGCCGGTTCGGGGGCTTGCGCGGGTGCTGAGACGCGGCCCACCGCTACCGGAGAGGCATTGACGCCTGGCAACTTGTTCGCGGCCTGAATGGCGGCGTTGAGAACCGATTCCAGCTTTTCAGCGAAGAAATTGACGACGGCGGCGAGGATCGTTTTCATCACGAACCCGAATGCTTCGAACTGAAAACGCCAGTCGGAGATTTGTTTGATGATCGCTGCCGCGAGGAACTGCACCGGCAATTGCAGCGCCGTGACCATGAGCTTGGTGACTCCGTTGATTGTAGTGAGCAGCGCCAGCCCCACGGCGCTCCAGAATCCCGTGGAGCCGAACCAATCGCGCATGGCGGTCAGCAGCTTCCTGGCTTGCCCGATGCCCAGTTCGAACCCGGCCTCGATGGCGAGGCTCAGGAACTCCGTGAACCGGCCCGCTTTCCATTGCTCAATGGCGACATTGACGAAGGCACCGACTTTCTGGCCCAACCGGGTGAGGTCGATGCGTTCAATGTATTCGAGCACCGATTTGAGCAATCCGCCGATCTGATCGGTGACCCCGGCGAAGAACTGGCGGGAGCGATTGGGCAGGCT
Source organism: Verrucomicrobia subdivision 3 bacterium UBA6082 (assembly GCA_002428665.1). Classification (GTDB taxonomy): domain Bacteria; phylum Verrucomicrobiota; class Verrucomicrobiia; order Limisphaerales; family UBA8199; genus UBA6082. Next base: position 94,247 of record DIXK01000067.1, on the reverse strand, counting down.
GGCCAGTGAATCGGAAATCGCATCGAGCGTGCTGGCGTTGCGTGAGATGACTTCGGGCAACGCGCCCAGACGTTTCTCCGCCTGGTCGAACGCTCCCGCGTCCTTGAACAGCGTCACCAGGTCGTTGCCCGACCGGCCAAAGATGTCCATGGCGATGCCGATGCGCAGGGCCGGGTCTTCCACCGAGCCGATCCGCTGGGCCAGCAGCCGGAACTGCTCATCCGGACTCATCGCGAGCAGGTCAGTGATGTTCAATCCCAAGCGGCTGATGGCGTCGGCTGCCGCGCCGCTTCCCGAGGTCGCCGCTTCGGCAAGCTGGCGTTGCATGAGAGCAACGGACTGGCTCACGCGGTCGGCTCCAATCCCGGCATCATCGAACGCCTGGCGCATAACGATCAGGCTGCGGACGCTGATGTTGCTGCGCGCCGACAAATCGCTCAAATCGCCTCCCAGCTTGGCAATGTCCTTGATGCCATTGGTGATGGTGCGAATAGAAACGTAGGCGCTTGCAGCCCCTGCGGCAGCAAGAGCGATGCTTTTGATCCCGGAAGTCAGCGCGGCTACGCCCCCGGATGCCGACCGGCCTTCCTTGTTCACCAACCCAAAGAAGCGTTTGAGCCCGGCTTCGGTCGAAGCCAGGCCCGTCAGTCCAAGGCGAACGGCGATGGAAGTCTCAGCCATGTCTGCTCTGGTCGGTCAAAATCTTTAGCAGCCGGTCAAACCCGCGCCTTCCCTCTCGCGACCAAGCCGCTGCCATGCCCGCCTGCGCGATGTGCAAACCGAGCAGGCCGCGCTCGGCGGCAATCCGAGAGGCGGCCCGTGCCAGGAGCTTGAGTTGAGCCGGGGAATGCTCGCGGACCTGTGCCAGCGTCAGGCCGGTGCGGACGGCGCATTCGGCGACCCAATCGGCAAAGGCAATCCGGCGTTGCGCGCGATTTTTTCCGTGATGCCGGGCATAACCTTTTCCTGGCGAGTCAACCGGCGCTGGACCCAGCGCGAGAAAAAATCCGCGTTGAGCCTTTCGCCCTCGGTGACGATCTTCTCGAAGCTTTCGACCGTGACGGAATCCGACCAGCCTTCGGGCTTGTCGCAGAACAGTTCCACCAGGCGGTTTTCATCTTCGAGTGCGGCGAGCATCTGCGGCATTTGCCGAATCGGAATCTGCCGGACAAACACCCGCTCTGTTTGTCCAGAGATCAGCGTGGCGTCCAGTTCCAGTCCGCCAAAGAGTGTTTCAGTTTTCATGCGTCGTTGGGTTTTTCGATTTCGTTGAGGTCGTTGTCGAGCACGTCGGCGACGAACTCGATGCGGGCGATGTCATCCCCGGCGGTCAGCGGCCCGTTGGCTTTCAACCGGCACCAGACGCGGGTGGTCAGGAACAGTTCGTCATCCTGGTCATAGACCGTGTAGAGCAGCCAGCCTTCGAGCGCCTTGCCCGCGAGCGGTTGGTACTTGCTGACGCCGCTGGTGACTTCCGATGTGCGGAAGATGGCTTGCACGGCCAGTTTCGAGAGTTCCTCGCAGCGCAGGGTGATGGACAGTTCATCCTTGGTTTCGAGCACGCGCTTTTTGCGCAGCCGCCCCGGCGAGGGCGCCCAGACCGGGCGTTCCTCAACCTTGGGTTCGATGCTCGCCTCGGACAGAACGCCAAGGTCCGTCCAAGCTGGGTCGGCGTCGTCCGGCATTGCATTGGGTCCGGCGTTGCCTACGGCTGGGAGCGTGAATGCCCGGCCATTGGGAAAGAACTTGGCGTGATTGCCAAGAATGCGGGCGGCGGTAGTCAGAGTGTCAGGCATATCGTTTCACTCGGGTTACTTCCAGTGCGCCTGTTCTTTGAGCGCGGCGATGCGCTGGTCCAACTGAGCTTCCTGCTCGGGAGTCAGTTCGGCGGACTGTTTGAGCGCCTTGACGGCGGACGGAATTCTTTCGATCAAAGCGATGGCCGCTTCGATCAGGGCGAGAATAGCTGCAAGCTGCATGTGTTTGGTCCTTTCTATGGGTTCAATGTTTCGTTGCCGACGGGTTCAGGCCGTTGGTTTCAAGGTAGTTTCGCGCCTCGGCGATGGCGGCGCGCAGCGTGGAAATCGCGGTGTCCAGGTTGGCTTTGTTCTCCGGAGTGCGGTGCTGCTTGTATGCCTGCGACATCGAGCGGGCGCTGACCAGCCAGGTCTGGCCATTGGCACGAATAAAGTCCGCCGCTTTTCGAACCTCGGGCGTGGCCGCGAGCGCTTGCCGGTTGTCGTATTCCCACTTGAGGAACGTGTCGAACACATCGACGGCCAGCTGCGTGGTGCGCTCCGCGTTCACCACAACCGGATCGTTGCCCTGTTGGATCGAGGCGCAACCAACCAGCCCCAGGCCCAGCGGAAGCATGGCGGCCAGCAGCACGGTTGTCTTGGCGCTCTGCGCCGGGTCGCTCGGGCTTTTCTGTCGATTGATGCCCGCCCGCAGGAACGCCAGCGCGCCCAGGCCGAACACGGCCAGAACCTCGTCGCTCAAGTCCCAGAAGCCGAGGTAAGCCCCGCCGATGTAAAGAACGGCGATGGCCACGGTGAAGTAGGTTTTCTTGCCTTGAAGGAAGGTGATGATGTTGCTCATGATTTTGTTTGTTTCAACGGACAGTGTTTCGGTTCTTGGTTCAGCGGGCATGCCGCGGGCGGAGAGCCAGCGCGGCAATGTTCGCAAAGCGTTTGTGTTGCGGCCTGGATTTCCAAGGCGCGCAGCTTGGCGGTGCGAAAGGAAACGACGATGGCGTAGAGCGAGGCCCCCGCCGCCAGGAGGGTCGCCAGCAGGGAAAGGACCGGATGGGCCGTGGTCATCCAACTGGCGAAAGAGCCAATCCAGCCCACGGCGAGACTTGGGAAAATGGTTCGGTTCATGGGGATTTTACAAAAGCGCGCACGCTCAGGTTGGCAACGATTCGACGCACGCCGTTGACCTTCCCGAAGTTCTTGAAGGGCGGGTCCATCGCAACGAAGCGGCGATTGCCGGAGGCTTTGCCCGCCACGGCTTCAAGCACCCACTGCAATGCCTTCTCGGCTTCGATCTTTACCCCGGATTCGGCCCGGCACGCGGTCGGGTTTTCCTCGATCACAACGGGCGTATAAACATCGTGCGCGGCAAGCCCTGTGTTGGACGCATCCACCAGGCCGTCGCTTTCGATTTCCCAGACGATGAGAACCAAGCCGGGACCCGCCAGCGCGGCCTCGCGCCCCGGCGTTTTGGGATACGTGCCATCATCGGCGATGACGGGAACGCCCTCCAAACGCGAATCCGCTTTCAGAAGAGCCACCACGGCGGGCTGAAGTTCCCAGAGGTTCAATTCAACCTCGCTTTCTCCGCCGCCCTGGCCTGGGCTTTGGCGATGGCTTCCCGGACGTTTCGCATTCGGGAACGAACGGCATTTGCCACGACGCGGTCTTCATCCCCCGCTTCGGCCCACTCGGAGCGGTTTTCCATGCGGATGTAGCCCTGCGCATCCACCCGGTCTTCGAACAACCCGGTGTCGTGTTTGGCGTGGCGCAAAACCCACGCGGAGGGTTTGCCGCCCAGGGCGAGAAGAGACACGGCCCAACCGGAGCGCCCCCGGCCTACGTTGCCCTGAACGGTCTTAATGTAGGCTCGAACCTTGTCGCCGTCCGGCGTCACCACGCCTTGGAACTTCAGGACACGGCCCCGGCTGCTCCGAGCTTGCTCGTGCATCTCCGGGAACTTGGGTTCCACCACTGAAACGCCGCGCAGTTCGCTGCCTTGCGGGAACCGTGCGAACACCGCTTGCAGCCCGGCGTAGTCGCGCTTGCGAATCAGTTTGCGAATGCGTTGGGAACTAAAATCCGCCGGGCGCAATGGGCGAACCGCCCGCTGGATGTCCCGCGCCACAGCCTTGCGGCCCTGGCTGAGGGTTTTGGGCGGGGTGAAGCGCACCAGGCGGGTGGCCAGCAAACGGCCCTCGCCGCGCAGCGCCTTGGGCAAAAGGGTTCCGCGCTGGCGAATAAACTCCGCCAGCGCGCGGGCGTAATCCTGATACTCTATGTCAACGGTTGCATTCACAGGTTTACGGCCTCGCAGTGGAGCCTTACGGCGATGTCCACTGGATGATCTTCGACCTTTACCACGCGGTATTGAGCGGAGTCTTCCGCCAGGATGTTGCCGGGCGTGATAATGGTTGCGCCCAGGTCTTGGCGCAGGATGCTCGCGATGTCGGTCACACTCGTTTCCTCAGAGAGGTGGTACTCGCCAGTCTCGTTGCTGGCCGGTTGCAGCAAGGCCGCGAAAGCCGGGCCGCCCGGTTGCAGAACGAGCGTGTGGCCCCGCGCCGATAATTGGGCGCGGAACCCGGCCACTCTGGCTTGTTGGGTAGCGGTCACTTCGGGTTGGATTTCTTGGCGGGCTTTGGTGCTGCCAGCTTCTGGTGTTCAGTCAATAGCCAGGCCACGTCGCGGTTGCGGCGGGCCAGCCGTTGCAGGCGCTCGGCGCGGCCTTTCTCCGCTTGCTTGCGGTTGACCCGCAGCAGATCAATGGCGCTCATCGCCACCGGCTGCGGGTAAGAATCAACTTTGGATTTGTCGGACATACGATGGTGGCCCGTGCGGCTTGGTGGCCGTGCGCTTAATGGCCAGTGCGGCTCGCACTCAGCCGTTGGTGCGGATGCAAACCGCGCCGACGCGGTTGGCGGTGGCCAGCACCAGGTTCCAGTTGGCGATGGTGCCCAGTTCGGCGTTGCTGGGACTTTCGGCGGCGGGATTGCCCACCCACTTCATGCCGTTCAAATGGAGAACGAACCGTGTGCGGTCGTAGATGATCTCGTTGTTGAGGCCGAACTTTTTCTCCATCTGGAGCGCGGCCACATCGACCACATCGGTTTTCTGCGGCTTCTCGCCGCGAGCGATGATTCCCTTGGCCAGCAGGTAGGTCTCATAAACAAACCCGTTTTCCGTTCCCGCCCGCGCCAGCGCTTCGGAAACGTAGAGGGGGATGCCCCGGTAGGTGCGGATGGACCAGGGGCCGCGCGAGGCTTTGTCGAAGCTGGTCTCATCGGCCAGTTCGAGCGCGGCCAGCACCGTCGGATGAATCCACAGCGCCCCGTCCATCAGGTCATCGGCCAGTTCGCCCATCAGGCTCTTGGCGTTGATGAACAGTTCGATGCCCATCAGTTGCTCGGCGGTCGCATCATTCCCCGACTCGTCAAAGGCATCCACGCGCAGAGGCTTGAGCGGGGCGGCGACACCGGACGCACCGGCGGAACCGAACGCGCCCCGGACCATGGCTAGCAAAGTTTTCTGGCGCTGCTTGAGCCTGCGCTGAGCCATCTGCGCCACGATCTCGCCAACCGGGTCTTCGCCCGAGAGTTGAGCGGAAAACGCGGTGGCCGAACTTTTGCACACGCGATTGCAGGCGACCGCCTTCATTTGGCCCGCCGTGATTTTGTTGTCCACCGCAGGCTCGGCGTTCTCGACCTGGATCTCGTCATCCTGATCGGTGATGTCCTTGAAGAAAGGAATCGTGGCGGCTTCGCCGGGGCCGGAGGCCAGTTCGGAGGCTTTCGGGTTGTCCACTACCACGCCCGAATTGAGCAGCACGGGGAACGTGGCCTGTTTCTCCCGCATGGTTTGCAGCCAAATATCGGGAATCCAAAGATCACTGATGGTTGTAGGCATAAAGTTGGACTAACTGGTTTTGGTTTGGGACTGCGGTTTGAGTTCGGCCACGGAACCGACGCCCTTGGCGGCGAGCACGCGCTGCGTCGGGGTCATGTCCGTGGTGGCGGGGGCTTCCTTGTGGCTGGCGGCCTTGGGACTGAGTCCAAGCTTGCGCACTTCGGCGGCAACGGCTTTGTCGAAGTCAGCCATCCTGGCGGTCAAATTCCCGTTCTCGGCCTTTAATCGAGTGAGTTCTTCGCCTGCGACCTTGGTGGCGGTTTCCAGCGTGCTCACGCGGCTGGCCAGCCCATCCGCACGGGCTGTGGCGTCAGAAGCGGCTTTGGTTTGAACCGCAAGATTTTCATTTGCGGTGGTTAGTTCCGCCGTCAGGCGTGTGTTCTCGGCGCTCAGCCGTTCGTTGGTCGCCAGGATGTCATCCTGGTCCGGGATGTTGTTTGGTTCAGACATAGTTTTTTGTGTCCACAAGAGGCAAAACGTTACGCGCAATGTTCACTTGGCTTTGGCCATCCGGCGGGCCACGGCCTTGGCGTAGTCGAGGTCTCCCAGCGCATCGACCAGCCCGTTGCGTTTGGCTTGCTGCCCGTCAAAGACCTGTCCTTGCATCGCCTCTTCGGGAATGCCCGCGCGGGCGCGCAGGACATCGGCGCGGAACACATCGAAGGACCGTTGCGCCTGGCGGGTGAACTCGGCTGCATGATCCTCGGTGATGGGCGCCCCCGGCATCCCCGCCCCTTTGAAGGTGCCTTCTTTGTTGCGGAAGACTTTTACTTCAATGCCCGCGTTGGACAGCATCCGGTGATAATCCACCACCGACACGTAGGCTCCTATGCTGCCGACCATCGCGCTGCGCGCCGAAATCACGGCCCCGGCTTGCGAACCGATCCAGTAAGCCAGGCTGCACATCATGCCGCCCGCCCAGGTGACCGTGGGCTTGGCGGATTTGAAAATGGCGTCGGCGATTTCCGCCCCGCCCACGCTGAAGCCGCCGGGGGAATTTACGTTCAAGACAATGGCCCTAGCCTCGGGATCGGCTTCCAATCTGCGGAAAGCCGACAGCACTTCGGAACTGTCCTCGAACCCGTCGAAAAACATTTCGCCAAGATCGGGCCGATAGGCGAGCACGCCGTTGATTTCGAGCACGCCGACACCGCCATCGACGGTGGCGCGGGGCGCGAGCGCCTGCCGGGCCTTGCGCCACGACTCCGGTTCGCCCATGGCGGGCTGCAAGGCCAGGAGCGCCTGCGCGGTCCGAACCTCGATCATCGGCACCTGCATCGCCAGCATCGTTGGAATTCGCATCATCATAGGCCGAACGTTACGCACATTAGTTTTTGCCGGACGCGTCCTCTTCCCGCTCGCGAGGGTCCTCCTTCTTGTCCTTTTCTTCCTGGGGAGCACCTTTGGCCGCAGTCAGGCCGAAGGTGGCCATGACCGTTTCGACGGGAATGCCATGTTCCCTGGCGACCTCCTGCGCCCGGTCGAGGATGTAGTCGATTTCCTCAAAAACCTGGTCGGTCTCGCGACGCCAGGAGCGGCCCCGGTTGCCGTAATGATCGCGCCGGGTCATCAAGCCCCGCGCCACGTCCTCGCGCTCCTGAGCCATTTCCCTCCCGGCATCGATGGTGATTTTGGAAGGGCCAATGAAATCGCACCGCGCCCAATTCTCCGCCGGCGGCAAGCTGCCGCTGGCAATTGAGTGGCTGATGACGCGCACCCATGCCGCCCGGCCCATCCGCGCCGCCACCTGTTTGCGCCGGTCGAACTTCCGCTGCGCCTTGCCGTTGACCGCCCGTTGGTTCGGGCCGGTCAGTTTCTCATCGAGAAAAAACGCGGGCGGCAGCCCCATGCCCGCGACAAAGCATCCCGCGAGGTAACTGATGACTTCGATGTTGTTGGCCGGGGCACTCGGGGTATTGACCTGTTTGAGTTCATGCCCTTCGGGGACGGTCGGGATGTCGCCCGCGACCAAATCAGCCACAGTAAAGCTGCGCTGCTTCTCATTGCTTTCGGCGGGCGGCTCTTCCTCGGTCGAACCCTCGCCCGCAGGCTCAGGCGGATTGCCCCACGGGTTTTCCTCGAGCGGAGCGCCCTGGATGGCGAGCGTCAGGACCGTGGACAATTTCGAAAGCACCTTCTGAAATCCTTTGATGTCATTGCCGTCCCGCATGTCGTTGGCGCCCCGCCGAATCGGACTCATGCCCCGGTACTGGGTGTAACGTTCCAGATCGAAGAGATGCACCAGCGCGTTGGCGTCGAGAAAGCTCTCGCCGTCGAGCCAGTAGCCAAGGACCCGCCCTTGCGTGTCGAGTTGGATTCCGTCAAAGACGCGGTCATCCGCCACAGTGGGTTTGTCGATCCGCCAGGACTCCAACATTTGAATTTGCGGCAAGCCGCCTTCATCGGTCCACAGCGCGAACACTTCGCCATCGGTATCGAGATAGAAGGATGCGAGCCGTTGCAGGTCCCAGAAATCGAATCGGCCCGTGAAATCGGCGCGGTCGGCCCACTCATCGAACAGGTTGTTGGCAGCTTCGTTCCACTTCCGGTCGAGCGTTGCCGCCCGCGGAATCATTGGCGTGGAATAGTTCGCAACCAGGTCGGTGGCGTAATAAACCAGACCGACATTGTCCCAAAGGTAGCGGGCCACCGACGCCAATTGCAGCCGGTTGAACTTGGACAACAGCCGGTGAACGTAGAGACCCGTGGCAGGAATCGGCGTGCGATGATCGACCGTGTTCAACGCTTCGAAGTAATGGCGAACAGGCGTCACATGAGACGCGGCATTCGCCGCCTGGGACGGGCGTGTGTTTGCAGACCGCTTGGGCGCTGCTGGTGCTGGTGGAAAAAGACGGCGCAGGAAAGGAATCACAGGACAGCCTTATGAAAGGTTGGGTGCAGGCGGTTATACCGGGGCACATCGAGCGGCGGGTTCTCCGGGTCCACGAGGGTGTTCACCCATTCCAACGCTTCCTCGGCCATCGTGGCCAAATCGGCGGCGGTATAGGAGCGGTCGAAGGTGAACGTGACCGATCCTCCCGCCTCGCTGGTCGAAAGGATTGTCTGGCCGTTCACCACGCTGGTGCTCCACTTTGAAGTCACCAGCGCGTTCAGGGAATTGACGAGGGTTTCCCCGCCGTTAAGTTGCAGTTTCAAGGCCCGGACCAACATCCGGACTTCCAATCTGGGTCTTGCCGTCATACTAAAGGCGGAACGTTACGCGCCGTCCGAGCCGGACTGGCCACCTGAACCATCAGCGGACGCGCCCGCTTTCAACCACCCCGAAATGATCGCAGCCGCGTCGATCATCAGTTCGCAATCCAGGTAATGGTTGTCCCGGCGCTTTTGCACCCAGAGGACCTTGATCCGCCCGCGCGAGTCCTCTCGTTCCTCGCGCACTTCAGCGGTCATCTGCTCGATGTAATCGCGGCCTGTCTTGCGCGGGAGGCTCCACTGGCCAACCACGCCATGCGTGAACAGCGCCAGGTGATCCTTGATGCTCGGGTTCGACCATTGGAACAGCGGCAAGTGCCGACGCGCTTTCGAACGCCGCGCTCCCAAGGTTGGGTCCACCAGAACTCGACGCCACACCCGCCGGACGGTTTTCTTGGTGCGCGGGTCCTGGCTCAGGAACCACTCGGCGTCATCGCCTTTCATGGCTTTCCAACCCGTGGCCTGACAGAATCGATAGACTTCCGACGCCTTGAAGCCGGTGTCGATCATCGCGTTGACCACCGGCACGTTGAGTTGCCGCCGGACCTCTTCGAGTTCGGAAGTCGTGTTGCAACGCCCGTAGCCCAGCAAGCGGCTGGCCCCGCCCGCTCCAAATGCCCGCGCCACCCAGAAGTAATGCTCGCCCCCGCGCGCTTGTCGGTCGGCTGCGATGAATCGGGTGGTTTCGAGCGGCCACGGGTCGCCGAAATCGTAATCCCCCTTGCGTTGCTGAAGGTAATCGTCGGTTGTTATCAACCAGCGGTCCAGGTCCCACGGTTCGCCCAGGGTCTCCGTGACAAAGGTGTACATCGGCTCGATGTCCCCTTCGATGCGCAAGGCATCGACGGCCGCGAGGAACTCTTCGACAATCGAGCGCCACTCGATCCAGTGCGGCAACAGTGCGTTCCAGGTGTAACTGACTTTGGATTTGGGCGCATTCGGGTTCTGCGGGATAAAACGCCCATGGTTCTCAATCCAGCGCCGGTCAATGGGCGTGTCCTTGATCCGCAGGCCGCAGGCGGCGCACTCAAATCGAATGGTCTCGGCCAACGCGTCGAACCGCCATTTGCCTTCGGGCTTTGTGGTGTCGTTGGAATCCCATTTCAGTTGCTCGAATTTAAGCGGTTGAACCTGATGGCAGGAGGGGCATTCGAAATGCCAGACGCGCTGGTCCCCGGCACGGTACGCAGTGTCCATCGCATCGCCCTTGGTGCCTGGAGTCGAAATCAGAAACCGGCGCGAGTTCCAGAACGAGCGGGTTCGCTTGAGGACCATTTCCAAGCGCCCCGGCGGGTAGTTCCGAACCTCATCACAAAACAGCCAGCGGATGGGTTTGGATTGAAGCCGGGCCTTCGAACCAGACCAACCCGCGTAGAACGGCATCCCATCAAAGGCGAACCCGGCCAGCGTTGGTTCGGCCATGCGTTCCTTGACCGGACGGCAGGTTTCAAAAGTGGGAGTGAGGCGGTCGCGCATGAAGTCTCGCAGTTCATCCTTTGTCGCCGTCACCCACATGGCCGGGCCGGGGTCTTCGGCGATGGCCCAACAGGCGCAGTTCATGACCGTCTGCGTTTTTGCGCTCTGGGCCGCGCACTGGACGGCGATGTCCCGAACGCTGTTGTTGGAAAAATCCTCCATCACCGCCCGAACCCATGGGGAGGCGTCGGAACGCCAGCGCCCCGGCAGGGGCGAGGTTTCATCCACATGAACGTGTTCCTCGCACCATTGCCAGGGCGGGCGTCGGTCGGCGGGCTTGCACGCGGAACAGAAGCCTTCCACGAGCGGGTGGCGAGACGGTCGCATACCAAAGGCAGGACGTTACGCCCCTTGATAATAGCGCGGCGCGTCTCGCACCGGTTCTCGCCGTTTCTCGCGCCGGTCTAGATTCCAACGCGAACACGAAAAAGGCCCCCCGGTTTCCCGAGGGGCCTTTTTTCGTGGAAGGAACGCGCTATTTCTTCGCCGTAAGTTCCAGCGCCCGCTGGAAGAATCGCGCCCGCCCGGTCATGCGCCGGGTGATCTTCACCGTCTGGGCGTCGGGGAGTTTGAACGCGGCTTTCAGTTCAGTGGCGATGGCTTCCTTGTCCTTGCCGGTCAGGAACAGGTAGGTCGCCAGCCCGCTCTTCGATTCCTTTAGTTCCTCGATGCTGCCGGGCAGCCGGTCGCTGGGTTCGGCATCGGCGTCGGACTTCTCAGACTTCGGCGCGGGCTTCGATTTCCCGTTGGCAGGCTTGCCTTTCGAGGTTTCCTCCTTCGGCGCTGCCGGTTTGGGATTCGAGGTTGTTGAATTGGCTTCCTTCGCTGCTGCTTCGTTCTGTGTTTTCGATTTGTTCTTCATGTGTTTTTCTTTCGTTTGCGTCCGGTGTGTTTTGTCCGAACGTGAGCGTCTCTAGGGTGGAGCGCTCAGAGTGTCCAAGGGAATCCATGGAATTTTCGGCGGGCCAAAGCGGGGCTGTTTCCCTCAGCACAGACGGGTTCGCGGCTTGCAGCCGCCGGATAACTTCAAGCGCCCCGCATTTATACACGCAGAGGCAAACCAGTTCGCCAGCCGAATCCCGAACCGCCCAAAAACGCCCGCGCTTCTCGATGGTGCAGTTGTTCATGACAGCGGAATCCATCCTTCGTTGTGCTCGCGAATGGCATCATCATAGGTCCGCTCGATCACCCACCGGAGCATGTCGCAGTAAACGTCGCGGTGGCAGGCCAGCACCATCGAATCCGGTTTGCGGTTCTGGTGTCCTTCGACCAGCCAGACCGTATAGGTGTCGTTCGGCTCATAAGTGATGATCATCGCCCAATCCCGGCCCCGCTTTCCGTTAACTTTGAACTTCACCCCCACGTCGAAATCCACGGACCCAATGCCGTGCTGCGACACCAACCGCGAAAGGTAGCTCGACCGGTACTCGCCATGGACCTCAGCGCAGCGGTAGGTTGTTTCATGCGCGCCGACGTAAACGAACGCGCCACTCAATCCCAGGCCGCCCGCTTGCGCGATGATCGCCTGGACCGTATCTGGAACAGTATTTGGTTTCATCCGCCTGACCTCTTAGAGGGCGTCCCCGGATGGGGTCCAGTGAAGACCAGCCCTGCGAGGCGGACGCCGCCAACGAGGGTCATTCCGCCTGCTGCCACGCGTTCAACCGCTCATCGAGCGTGTGCAACTGCTTCAAAATGTCGTCCTCTTCCTCTTTCAGCCGGGACTCGATCACGGCCACGTTCTGCCCTTCCAATGAGGGCGCGGTGCGATGCAGACGGGTGATGACCTTGCGGATGGCCGCGCCCAGTTCCGCGCCCAAGTGCGTCACTTCCTCGACCGGAAGCAACTCGCGCTTCAACTGGCGCAGTTCGACTTTGAGCTTGGCGTTTTGCAGCACCACATGCTGGGCACGCTCCTGGTCGTAGTTCACCCGCGAACGGTCGGGCGACTCGAACATCCAGCGCAACAGCGGTGCCAGGTAAACCCGGCTGCCGCGAAATGCCGCACAGCCCTGGCGCTTGGCGTGCTTGAGGGTTGTGACGGGAATCCCAGTCGCCGCCGCGCATGCGCCGATGCTGTCATAGGCATCCTGCATGATGCGCGATTGCTCGCGCTCGCGGTAATACCGCAGCAACCCCTGAATGGTCGGAACCAGCTGGTACTGGCCCTCGGCGGATTTCGGGAACCAACCTTCATTCGCCAGTTCCCGCAACCGCCGGTCGGTGAGACCGGACAGGCGGGCGAGTTGGGCAATGGTAATGGCGCCAGCGTCCGCCATGGCTTACCGCTCCGGAGCCGCCAGAATCCATCCCACGAACTCGCCGACCTGAAAGAAGGTGCGCGCGGTCTTCGGAAACATGAGCGGGTCGAGCGGCCTCTGATACCCGGCGAGCGAAAGCTCCTTGCGCAGGATGTCATCGGGCTTGGCCCCCACCGCGAGCTTCTGTTGCAAGGTCAATCGGCTGAACGCCGTTCCGACGTAGCCCGCAGGCATCTGGACTTTGTCCACGATCACCAAAGCCCCGCCGGGCTTGATCGACCCCTGCAACTTGCGCAGGAAGATTGCGCGAGTGCCCACGGGCAGAAACATCAGCACCAGGAAGCACACCGCGAAATCGAATGGCTTGTAATCGAAGCCAACCGCGTCGGCGATCACAAGTTGCGGCGGGCCTTCATACCGATCCGCCATCTCGCGGCTTTCTTCAATAGCTAAGAACCGAGCATGGCGCTGGATCAGTGTTTCCTTCAACGCTAACCCGATGTTGCCCGTGGACGCCCCGATGTCATACACCACGCCGTTGCGCGGGATGTAGTGCCGGCCAAAGTGCGCGACCGCGTTAGTCGCGAGGTCATACCACGGCAATTGTTCGGTCACATGACGGTTGAAGTGCTTGGCCACCGCACGGCTGCGGAAAGTCCAATGCCTGGGAATTTCAAAGGAGGATTTCATCGTGGATGGTTCGGGCTACGTGAAGCATAAGAATCGGTGGCACCGCCCGGCCCAATCGTTCCCACTGCTGCGAGTAGCTGCCGGTCAGAATGAAGTCATCCGGGAACGCGCAGATGCGTTTCAACTCCGCAATGGTCAGCTTCCGTTTCTCGGTCGGGTGCGTAACACTGGCCACACCGGGATGGCCATGCGAAGCGCAGATCGTGGGGCAAGGCTCATCAGGATGCGGACGCACCAGGTTGAAATACTTGTCCGAGGCTTCGCCTGGCTTGAGCTTGTCCCATTCCTTCCCAATGGCGAAGCGGGTCATATCCACTTCGAACTGGTTTGGCTTTGTGCCCAGGATGGTCGGGCAAGGCTGGTCCAAATCGTACTCGCGCCCCTTTTCCTCGAAAGCCGCGCCGGTGCCGCCCGTTATCCTGGCCTCAACGAGTTCGAGTCCCTGATGGCTGGTGTTCGGATTATAGGACATGCCTGCGCTGACAGTCGGGCTGGGCGCATCGGCGGACTTCCAGGCCGGGCCATACTTCCCGCGCACGATCCACGGCAACGCCTCACGCAGGCTGTAACGGTAGGGCAAGGGCTTCGGGAACACGGGTTGCTTTCCAAGATCCTCGCGCACGCCGATAAAGATGGTCCGTTGACGCGCCTGGGGAACTCCAAGCCATTGCGCGTCGAGCACCTTGCAACCAACGCGGTAGCCGCAGGCTTTGAGTTTCGCGAGGATTTCGAGGAAGTAACCTTTGGCCACTCCTTTCACCAGGCCGCTGACGTTCTCCGCGACAAACACCTTGGGCTTGAGTCCGTCGAGCAAACGGATGTACTCGAAGAACAGATCATCCACGCGCTGCACTGTGTCGCTGTATTTCTTCGCCTTGCCCCAATGCTTCTCGCGTTTGCCAGCCGTGCTAAACGAGGCGCAAGGCGGCGAGCCTTCCATGCAATCGAGTTCGCCCACCTTCAAGCCGGTGGCTTTGAGGATGTCTTTCGGTTGGACCTTCCGAATGTCCCGCGTGTCCAGAATCGTGTTCGGGTGGTTGGCCCGATACGTGTCCGCTGCCGCTGGGATGAACTCGCTGGCCCACAGAACACGGTAGCCCGCCATCTTGAATCCGAGACACGAACCGCCACAGCCGCTGAAGAATGAAACCACCCGCAGCCCGTTATCGGGAAGGGCCGCGATTTCGATCATGGTCGGAATCCGATACGGCGGCTTGTCAGCTTTCACGGCAAAGGGTGAGAATGGCGCGAGCGACAACCGATGCACCGCCTAAGCGCTGTTCGTATCGGTGTTGGATTTCGACTTCGCGCTGCGGGTCGATGGCGGGCAGGCCCACGCGAGACTTGAGTTCCTGCGCCTGGCGCGACAGGCCCGCGCGCGTCGCGAGCAATCCGGCCAGCGCCTCATCAAGCCCGTCAATGGCACGGCGTAGCGCGGCGAGTTCAAGTTTCCGGTCGGGCGTGCTCACGACGGTTTGCCACTCCACCGGTACGAGCATTTTGGGCATTGGAACTCCGTTGGCAGGTTTTCATCCACCGCAGTGAAATCCTCCGGGGGCGTCGGTTCGGCTGGCCCGGCCAGCAGTCCCGCCAGCGCGTTGGCGTCGAACCCTGCCAGGTCCAGATCGAAGTCACCGGCCTTCAATTCGGCGAGCACTTCCTTCAACGCCGTGCTGTCCGCTTCCGCCAATTCCGCGAGCCGATTGTCGGCTACCAGGTGCGCCCACTCATCGGCGTCCGTCGCGAAGTCCTGATAATCCACCGGCACCGTGGAAAGCCCGAGCGCCTTGGCGGCTTCATACCGCCCATGGCCCGAAACGATGAAGCCCGACCGCTTCGACACCACGATGGGCGAACGCCAGCCTTGGTGCGCGATGACTTTGGCCAGCAACGCCACTTGCGTTTGCGGATGCTGGTTCGGATTGCGTGGATTGGGAACCAGCTTTTCGATGGGGACCAACTCGTCAAACGCGCAATTTACAAGGGGTTTTCCACTATCCGGCGGAACTGGTGCGCGTTTTTTTGTTTTTCGTTCGTTCATGCGTGTTTTCAGGGATGACGCCACACCTCCAGACCACCGGGGGGTAAAAGAAGACTCCTACTGCCGACGCGTCCTGGGGCAAATGGCGCGATTTCAAGCCGCATTAGCGGCCTCCACTTTTTTGGCTACCACCCTAGCGGCCAGATGCCCCCGGCTTGTCTCAGGGCAAACGGCTCGATTTCGCGCGGCATTAGCGGCCTTGCCGTTTCCCATGTAGCGTTTGATCAGTCGCACCGCCCACGCCATGCCCTTGCGGAACTCGAACGTCCGCAGGTAACCACCCGAGACGCCGGTAACCACCAACCGGCTGTCGCTGCGCTTCGCCAAGCGCCGGGCGTGATCGGGATTTCGGGTCTGCACCCACACGACGCCGCGCACAGGTTGCCAGGCGCACAGGTCATTGGTTCCCGCCGTTGTGTTCAGTTGGTTGGTTGTCATGGTTGCAGGGCAGACCCCCGCTACTAAAGGGTGGAACGTTACGCGCGTTCGCTGCGTTTGCCTTGGAGGTCGCGTTACGCGCCTTCGACTTTCCACCACGCTGCTTTGGCGCTCCCTTTTCGAGCCAGTTCCACGCATGACGCTGGCCCCGGTTGCGAAAGCCAAGCACGCGGCTGAAATGGCCGGTATGATTGGCGAGCGCGGCGCTCCTGACGCCGCATCGCTGCGCGAGCTTGCGAAGGGATGGGCTGCCGTTGAAATTCGCGGGGTCCAGAACCCAGGCCAGCGCGATCAACCTGATCCCGAGGGATTGGGGCTGAATGCGCCGCGTCGAAAGGGGAGGCAGCAGCATTTGCAGGACGCCAAGAACAGCCTCGGCGATTTTGGCTTCGGGGTTCTCGGGTTCGGCTGCCTTTTCGAAGTTGTAGTGGATGGCCTCCCAATCGAAGTCCTGACAGCGGTGGTCAAGCGGGCTGAGGTTGAGGCTCAAATCTTCTTTGAATTCGTTCTGCATGTGTTGGGTTATTCTTTGGCTTGGGGATTGAAATCGTCTTTCGTAAGAACCTGAACGCGCGGCTGCCAAAGCAGCAGCTTGCCGCCGCGTTGGGCTTTCACTTTGCGCCAGGCCCACAGTTCGAGCGCGGTGCCTGGGGTTGAAAGCCAGTCGAGACATTCCTGCGCTCGTTCCTCGGTCAGCTTGCGCATGTGGCCAGCGAAATCGTTGCCGGTGGACTGGACGCCCACGACGCCGCGTTGAGGGTCAAGGGCGAGAATGTCGATGATGCCGAAGAGGTCTTGCCGGATGCCAAAGGGGCCACCATACGGGTTCCACTTCTCGACAATGGCGCAGACCAAGCCTTGTTCGCGAAGAGCGCGAAGGGTTCGTTGCGTGGGGGATAGACCCTTCATCGCGACGCCCTCCCGAAAATCCTGAAGCCTTGAATTCCTATGAATCGAATCAATCGCCCCCCCTTTAGGGGGCGATGATTCGATTCAATTGGGAAGTAACTGATTGATAGGAGTGCGTCTGCGAGCACATAAAGCGTTCGCTGACAGTTGGTTTTGCAATAATCGAATCGCATAAAAGCCTTTTTGATTTAATGATTTTTCCAGTCGTGGGCGCTGGGTCGCTCCGAAGCCTGATTTCTGCCCTTGTCGGTGAGGTGGTAGAGCCGCGTCCGGCCTTTCTCGGCGAACCGAATCCAACCCTTGCCAACGCCATCCTGGATGGCGCGTTGAACCGCTTGCGGGGAGCAATCGAGCGCCTCACTGGCCAGATCTTTGTAGAATCCTTGGTGCCGTGCGGGATTGGCCTCGATGCAATGGAGGATTTCAATCAGATCGCAAGTGCGTTGGCGCCCCGGTTTGTCCTCCGCAAGAAGCTCTTCGATCTCAGCCGGGTCGGGTTCGCGCCAGCAGATGACGTTCGGCTCAGCGGACCAGGCGATGTATTTGCAGCACGTGGGCTGCCCGTCTTTATCCTGCCAGCGCAGGCGACGTCCCCGCTTGGCGGCGCGTAACTCGTAAACCTCTTCGTGCCCGATGGACCGGATCACGATCACGGCGCGTGCCCAGTTCGCCCATTCGGCGGAACCGCCTCCCAGGTAGGCAAAGTCTCCCGCTTTCCATTGCGGGCGGTCCTGTCCCGATGGCGGCTTATTGCCATGGTGAACCACGATGGCCGCGCACTGGAACTCGGTCAGGAGCGGGTTCAGGAGGTTTCGCAGGAAGCCGCCAACGTCCTTCTGGCTGTTGGACTCGCCGCCCAGGTAGGCAAGAGCCGGGTCAATCCAGAGAAGGTCAGGACGCAGGCGCTCGACTAGCGGACGCAGAGTATGAGCGATGAACTCCATCGCAGTGCGGGCGTTCTCCCGCACGACATGAACCCGCCCCCGGAGCGGTGCCCGTTCGCCATCCGTGAGTTCAAGGCCTCGGAAAACGCCGTCGCGAAACTCGGCGATGTCAACGGAGTCGTTCTCGGCCTGAACAAGCAAGCTGGTCAGGGCGCGGGTTGGCTCTATGCCGAAGCAGGACTTGCCCAATGCCCAGGCCACGAGCGCCTGCATGTTGAAACTCGATTTCCCTACGCCGGTTTGGCCGCACATCAGCAGCCCGCCGCCTTTGCAGAGGAAGCGCTCTTTCAGGAGTTCATCCGGGTCGGCGCCTTCAGGCCGGATGATGTCCAGCAAGTCGAGGGCGGGCGGCGCGTCTGGGACTCGCGCCGCAGCTTGCTCGACCTGCTCCGCGTCCCGGCCACCAAGGACTTTGGGCAGAATGATCCCGAGGGGTGAGTTGGGTTCCATCGGGGTTCAGCGGTAGGCGTAGTGGACGATCTTCTGCCGGATGGACGGAGCGCCGTCGGCGACGCGCAGTCCGCCAGGCATGCGCAGCCAGCCGCAGATGTCCCAGCGGGTGTGGTCGCATCCCAGAAGGCATCCAACGCCGAAAACGCGAGCCTGATCGCGAAGGCCAAGATGATCGACCCGAAACCAGCCATGAAGGCTCTTGCCGCCGGAATCGACCACCAGCACGAGGGGAACCATCTCGGCTAGCTTGGAAAGCAGCAGCGCCTGGACGGGCTTGGTCAGCGTCGGGGCGTCGAACTCGATCACGAGATGGCGTCGCTGGCCGGTGTTGTTTTGGCAGCGCGGCGATGGCTTGCCTCGAAAGTTCAACGCGATGCGGCCACGCATCGGGTTGGGAACGATGAACTGCTGTAAATGCGCGTCGGCAAGCGTGGCGGGCAACGGACGGACCAAGGCGCTTCGGGCGTTCGGGCCGACGCAAACAAACTCATGGCGGTGGAACAGAGCTGGCAGAACATCCTGCGCGGCCAGTCCGGTGTCGGCGTCGTGGTCAAACAGAGGTTTGGTCCCGCGCAAAACGAGGTTGATCAATTCGGAAGACGCCTGGGGCCACTCGATGGACTGCGATACCGCTCCCGGCTTCGGTGTGCTGTTGCCCCGGTAGGCGAAGTCAACAGCCGCTTCGATTTCACCATCAGGAACAACGCGGTGTGTGACGAACTTGTCGCAACATTCGCGCAGGAACGTGAACGAGCTTTCGGGGGATAGCAAATGGCGCAGACCGCAGGCGACTTTGGCCAGCCAGCAGTGCGTCTGGCCGGGCGCTGGCGGGCAGCGCAAGAGTTCGGCGGTTCGATTCGAGAAAGGGTAAAGTTCGGCCATGGGAGATTTTACTTGGTGTAGGTGGTGGTCAGTTTCCCCTCGACCTTCAGCGGAAGGTGAGGCGCCCAAGGGAGAGGCGTTTCCATGATGTTGACGATTCGCGCGAGATCCTGCTGGGCGGTTGGTTCGGGCAGTTCGAAAACCAGTTCATCGTGAACGCTCAGGACCGGAACGAAGCCAGCCTGCGCACAGCGCAGCCAGGCGGAAGCGAGAACATCGCGAGCCGTTGCTTGGGTCCAGTTCTCGGCGATCAGCCCGCCATAAACGTGCATCCTTTCACCGGCAACCGTGGCCGTGATGTCATCTCTGCGCACGGCCACGTCGCGGTAGAAAAGGAATCGTTTCTGCGCGGAAGGAAGAGGCAGAGCGTAGTGGCCACCGTCACGCGCCGCGCAGGCTTGGTGCAATCGGTTCCAAAGGTCCACGATCAGTGGGTTGGATCTGCGGAAGTCCTCGACAATGCGCCGGGACTCGCTTTCCCCGAGTTCGAGCCCCGCCATCACGCGAGCCACATCAATGAACTTGCGCCAGCCGCAGCCGAACCCCAGGCCCAGCACCCGCGCCTTGGCCAGTTGGCGCAGGTTCGACTTGGTGCGTTCGCACCACGCCTTCAACGGCTCCGGTTCGCCGTAGCCCATCGTGCGTCGGGCGTGGATTTCGTAGGCGTCAACCTCGGGGCTTTGCCGGAATAAATTCAGGGCCTCGGTGTCGCCCGCTAGGAAGAGCAGGACCCGGTTTTCGATCTGGCTGTAGTCCAGGACACCGAGCACATGGCCCGGTGGGGCGACAATCGCCTGACGCAGGTCCACGCCTTCAGCGGTCTTCCGGTTCAAATTCTGAAGGTTCAGGCCGCCGCCGCCGGACCAGCGCCCCGTGCTCGCGCCGAAGTATTTCAATTCATAGGCCATCCGACCGGAGGGCATCCGGCGGGCTTCCATGGCTTCGAGCACTCGCGCCGTTCGATTGGCCGAACGCATTCGTTGCATGTGCCGAACCCAGGTTGCCGCGTCGGAATCCAAGTGCTTCTTGAGCCAATTCAGAAAGCCGGGCGCAGCGTTGGATGTTGAGGGCGGCGGCGGCACGCCGATCCGTTCGCAGGCTTGCGCGAATTGCTTCACCGAGGTTGCAGGTTTCCATGGCAGTGCGTCGGCGATAGCTCTGGTCAGGTCTTCCAGTTCGACTCGTTTGGCCCGAACGTAATCCCACTCAACGGCCAGTCCTGCGCGGCCCATTTCGGAGGTCAGATCAAAGAGACGGCGCTCGTGCGCTGGCCAGTGGCGCTCCAGGTGATTCCATAGGGCAAGGCACGCCAGCGCGTCTCGACCGGCATAGCGGCTGATCTCGGCGGCGAGAAAACAATCCTCTGTTGGATCGTTTCCTTTGGCGCGGTCGCGAGGGCCTTTGTCGAGCGTTTGGCCAAAAACCGCTTTAACCGCGCCTGCGAGGTCACGCGGGAGTTGCAGATAGGCGCACAGCGCCGCTGAGCACAACCATTCTTTCGGAGTGACGCCCTCACGTGCAATCGTTCCTTGTTCCTGGAGCCGTTCGAACACGGCTCGGTCGAAGTCCCGATGATGGCTGACCCACGCCCGTCCCGCGATGGTGGGCCACGGAAAACGCGACGGCGGGCATACGCAGGTTCGCTCGCCGTCGGTGACCGCCACCAGATACGCGTGAAAGCGCGGGTCGTGGCAGTAGGCCCACAGCCCGAGTTCGGAGACCGAGTAGGAAGCGGTGTAGAACGTCTCGAAATCGACTGAAACAATTCCGCCGCACGCTGCCTGACTCCATTCCTCGGGCCTGGTGATGTTTAGCTCGGGGATCATGCCGGGGTCTGCTGTCTCGGGTCATAACCCTTCTGGTAACGCCAGAGCGCGGCCACCATGCGGAAGGCTTCCCAGTCCTGAGCGATTGCCGGATGCTTGACCACTTCCATACGCCCGGGCTCGGTGGTCGAGATGAAGACGTTGGCGGCTAGCAATCGGCCTACGTTTTCCTCGCCCCAGTAGGTGGCACCGTAAGCCGCAAGCTGCATCGCCTGGTTGTCATAGGCGCTGACTGCCTCGCCCGGCTTGGTCTTGCGGGTCTTGTAATCGAGGATGCCGATACCGGAGCGGCCATAACGGAACAGCACGTCGGAGGTTCCGGCAAAGCCGTGCTGCTTGTTCACCAACCGGACTTCGCGCTCAATGATTTCGATACCGATCCGTTGCTTCCACGCCATGACGGGCTCGACATAGGGCCGCAGGTCATCGGCGTAAGGCTCCCCCGCCATTGCCAATTCGAGTGCCCCGTGAATCATCGTGCCCAGGTCGGCAGCCTGCTCGACTTGCTCGAAGGCTGCGTTGCGAACCCGGTTGCACCAGTAGTCCGGCGACTCATCGGGCTGCTTGGGAGTCCGCAGGGTGGCGAGCGCGACCTGGTCGAGCTTCCACTTTTCCAGTCCCGGCTTGGCCAGGATGCTCAAGATGCCCGTGACACTCGGGAAAAGGCCAAGACGTTTGGCGTCCCGGATGGTTGTCGGACGTTCCCCTTTGCCATCAGCGGTTGGTAGTTTGTGAACGGGGGTCCCGTCCGGGGCATACCAGTGCCCGGACGGAACCTTGGACTTTGATAAGACGGCCATAGGTCAAAACGGAACTGATTCCTCGTCGTTGGCCGTGATAGCCGGAGCCGCTGCGGGCGGTGGAGTAGGAAGCGCAACCGGCACGGGCGCGGGCCAGGCTGGCTGAACGGGTGCTGCGGGCGCTGGGACCGGCGCAACCGGCGCGGGAGTAACAGGCTGCGGGAGTTGACCGAATCCAGCAGGCACCGGAGACAGCGCGGCGATGCTTGCGAACACGCCGCTGCCGTCGCGCTTTTGGACGTGCTCAACCGTCAGCAGGCATTTGTGCCCCTTTAGCGAACAGAAGTCCCACCCGTACGCGGGAGCACGGCCAAGCAGGCTCTTGAGGAAGCCGAACAGCGCCGATTTCTCATTGCCGCTGATGCGCATCTGACGGCTGGCCACCCGATGCGGGCTGCCCTGCGCGTCCCGGAACCCGAACAGGAAGCAGGTCAGATCGACTTTTTCGAGTTCGGTAGATTCGAACTTTTGCCGGGTGACGCCGAACTCATCCTTGATGTCGAGCACGGTCGCGATGTATGTCCCTGCCGGGGCGAGGGCGTCGCCGATGACCTGGGAGAACGGGTTACTGTGATTTGTTGGTTGCTGTAGTACTGCCATAACGGAGTTATTCCTTTGTTTGTTTGCTTCCGGCCCTTTGAAGGTGCTGGCGTCGAACAGGCCGGGTGCGTTCGCCGCCAAATTCTGCTGAAACGATTTTGCCGCGCCTCTCGGCGCGCAGCGCCATTTGCCTGCGCTGGAATTCCTGGCTTTCAAGGTAGGCCGTGACTTCGGTTAGCCGGTATCGACGCCGCCCGCCAAACTCGTGGCCGGGAACTTTCCAGCGCCAGAGCGTGCAAGGGCTGAGCTTGGTGCTCACGGCCAGTTCGCGAAGGGTCAGGAGCGGTTCGGACGCGTGGGGCGTCGAGGAAGGTTCAGCCACACGAACCTGGCCGCGCAGGACTCGCAAGGCTTGCGCCTTCAAATCCGCCGGCGCAACCATCGCTGCCGTCATGATTTCCTCGAGGCTGGTCACAGGCCGACCTCCCAGGAATGGATGCCAAGCTCGCGGGCGATGGCTTCCTTGAGCCATTGCGCGGGCGTGGCGCGGCCCGTCTCGATCTTGGTCATCATCGACTCGGTGCAACCGACTCGATGCGCGAGAACCTGTTGGGTGAGCTTGAGGCGGCGTCGGGCTTCTCGCATCGCCTGCGGCCTCGGAATCTCTGTTCTTGTCGTGTTCATCGTCTTCGGCCCGCCGCTTTTGCGACTGGCTCCTAAACACGGCAAAAAGTTCAAAATCCCGAAGCCCTGAAATGCAAAAGCGCCTCGTTTAGAGGCGCTTGCAGCATTTTGAAGAGTTCAGAATGAGTTCAGAATCTACTCATCTGGTTCGTCATCCACGGTGTAATCCGCAAAGTCCTTTCGATAAACCGACTTTGCACGGGAGTCCTTCCCCAACTCCATGTCGCCAAGTTGGGTTGCAAGGGCCTTCAACTGCGGCAGGGGAAGCCCCATCCGCTTCTCGATTTCCGCGACCCGTGCCGAAATCAGCGATGGCGCGCAACCGCACTCCCGAGCGGCATGCTCCTGGGAGTGACCCTGTCGCACCAGCATTTCGAAAACGACTCCGAGCGGGGCCTTCCGAACCTTCGCACCGGCGTTCAAACGGCTCGACATTTCAATCACGCGCTTGGCCTCTGCGGCACTCGCGCTCGGCTCGGGTTCCGGGAGGTAAGGACGGAACAACTCTCCGGCCTTCCGATGGGCCTGAAGCTTCCCGCTTGGCAGCAGGGTGACGTGTGATTCCAAGTCGAAAAACCCCGCCTTGGCGTTGCTCAGCAATTCCACGACCGTTGCGTCCACCAACCGGCTTGTGGGGATCAACAGCACGAAGCCCTTTCGCAAACGAATGCCGAGTTGCGCGATCACATCGCGAAGTTCTTGCGGGTCGCGCTGAATCGTCAGGACCACAGGGAGGGCAGCATTCCCGAAGGCTGCAACCTGGCGCGTGCCTTGCAGCGGAAACCCAATCTCCTTGGCATTGCAATCGAACGCGTTGGCAATGGCCCGTCCGAGCTTGGAAAGGTTCAGTTCATGCATGACCAGGTCGGCTTCGGTCAGCGGGATGTCGTCGCAATTCCATTCCTCGCAATCGCAGACGCCCACGATGCGCCCGCTGTCGTGCCGAATAACCTCATGCTGGCATCCGCATTCGCGCAGGCAGGGATAACAGTCCGCCGGGTCGGGCATGGTCCGCAGCAGGGTGCCTTTGATGATGTTGAACTCCTCCCCGATTTTCTCCCGCCAGAACGCCGCCACGCCCGCAGCTTCAAAGCCGTCCGGCCCCCCCATCTGTTCAAGTGCTCGCCACAATCTGGTCACCATCATGTCCTCCGTGCAGTATCTCAATCATACGCTCACTCGCTCTGAAACCTCGGGCCGAGAGCCAGCGATGCACCAGGTGCGCGTCACAGTGACGCCCCAGCTTCAAAGCGTTGGGCGGACGCACCGTAACCTTCCGGGGTTTCTTCATCCGGTCGAAATAGAAATCAAACGTTGCGCGGACCAGGTTGCCCCACTGGGGAATCGCTTGGACGTTGCGAGCGGCGGCAGCGGCGTATATGTCCTTGGCCTTTCGAATGAGGGTTTCCTTGTAGCCATTTCTGAACTCGACTTCGTACTCCCGCAGCACGATTTGGCGCAATCCATCGATGTCCGAGACGTCCAGCGCATCCGCGCCCATCTCGCGCAGCGGTTCGAGCGTGTATGCCTTGCGTTCGGAGAAATAGTCATGGTCGCCCATCAACCGCAGGCCGAACACGGTCCGGTAGAGTTCCTTTTCCCCTTTGGTGGCGGCGTGAATCCGGATTTCATCGCGCTCGGGTGAGTACACTACAACGTCATCCTTTGCCGGACGAAAATGGAGAATCTCGGTCGTGCGCCCCTCGACCTTCGGCGTTCTAGCGTAAGTGTCGCCGTGGCGCACCAGGAACCAGAATTCCCGTTCCATGCAATAGACTTCGATCTGCGCCGTCTGTTCCCCGCGATTGTGCTCCTTGAACCACGAGTCCAAGTCCGCAGTGATCCTGTCCAGAACGGACTGCGAGGGCGTTGCGAAGGCTGGCCCGTCCGGCTCGGACTCGCTCCGGTTCACCGGCCTTTTGGAGCCGAAGTATTCAAACGTGGTCAGGCGAATCAGCCGTTGCTCGTTGTGCTTTTCCACCAGCAATTCGGGCATGGCAAGAAACGCCTGAACCGCAATGTCGCCATGCGAGGACGCTTCATCGAACTTCAAATCCAGCCCCAACTGCGTGGCAGCCTTCTCGATGCGCTCCTGCCCCTCGGGATTGGCCATCTCTTCAATGGCGAACAGCGTCTCTATGAGGTTGTCAGGTAGCGCGTCGGGTTTCATCACCAACCCGGAGACTTCGCTGAAGTAACTGGTGTCATCCAGGTCAGGGGGAGGAATTCGAACCTGCCGTGCCTCCAGGTCAGGGGTGAACCGCGCGAATAATTTGCCAAGTTGCTTGCGCCCGACCTGGTGCAGGAAGGCGCGATTTGTAAAACGTCTAAACTTCATGCGCTTTCTTTCTGTGCTTCTTGGCCTGCAACGACACCGCCACACTTCTCGAACTACAGGCAGGGGAGCCCAACAATTCCGAAGCATTTCGAGGCGGCAAATCAGCCCGGCATAAAAGCACAGCATTTTACCAAGCGCGAAGGCTGTGGAAACAAGGAATTTCGCAGTAGACAAAATCACCTGTATCGAACGCCTGTTTACGTCGTCTTTACGGGGCAAAACCTTTAAGGAGAAAACCTCGCAACCCCAAAGAATTTACGCGATCTAAGTGTCGTTCCCCCCGGCCCGCGCATCCTCCTTGGCTTGCCGCACAGAATCTGACATTCTTCCGCCAGATGATAGAGCGTGACTTCGATGTGCCCTTTGTGGCTGATTTGGCTCTGCGGGAAAAGCAGATCCAGCAGAACTATCGCCCAATCATGGCGGTCCACAAGTGGTTTGCACGAAGACCGGGTACGCTGTTTCGCGCGCTAATTCTGTCCGAGTTCGTGAAGGGGCCGCTTCGAGACGAATTTTACCAGGGTCAGTCACTGAAGACCCTCCGCATCCTCGACCCTTTCATGGGCGGAGGCACAACCCTCATCGAAGCCAATCGGGTTGGCTGCAGCATTAGCGGCTTAGACATCAATCCGATGGCATGGTGGATAGTACGGCAGGAGATTCTGGACCTGGACCTTGCCGCCTACCGTCAGGCCGCCGACGCGCTTCGGCGAGCCCTCGAAGTAGATGTCGGTCCCCTCTACCGCACCCAGTGCCTCGACTGCGGCTCCGAGGAAGCATACGTAAAGTACTTCCTCTGGGTAAAGTCACTGCCATGCAAGCAATGTCGCCAGCCCTTGGATCTTTTCCCCAACTATCTGCTCTCCGAGGCCGTCCGCCACCCAGCGAACGTTTTTGTCTGCCGCGTCTGCGGCGAGCTATACGACAGCCCATCGCCAAAACAGGCACCAACATGCCCACATTGCCAAGCTGCGTTCACTCTTGAGTTCACCGCCAAACGCAACCACTGCAAATGCCGGCATTGCGGCCACCCAAACAACTATCCCACGCCCTCCGCTGGTCCACCCGCCCACCGTCTTTTCGCCATCGAATACCACTGCGAAAGTTGCCGCCCCCGCCACCAGGGCCGCTTCTTCAAAAAGCCATCTACCGAAGACCTTGCCAAATACGAGAAAGCCGCCACTCGGCTCTCGGCGATGCGGACGTCATTCATCCCAAAAGACGAAATCCCCTCCGGGGACGAAACGGACCGGCTCCACCGTTGGGGCTACCGCCTCTACCGCGAGATGTTCAATTCGCGTCAGTTACTCGGATTGGAACTGGTCTGCCGCCTCATCAGTCGCCAAAACGACCCGCGTATCGCTGATGCGCTCGCCACAAATCTTTCAGATCTGCTCCGCTACCAGAACATGCTCTGCCGATATGACACGATGGCCTTGAAGTCCCTGGACGTTTTTTCCGTCCACGGCTTCCCCATCGGTCTAATCCAATGCGAGTCCAACTTGCTCGGCGTAAATGGTAAAACCAGCGCTGTTGGCAGCGGCGGCTGGCTCAACATCATCGACAAGTTTTTCAAAGCAAAATCCTACTGCAATCACCCTTTTGAGATTCGCCACGAGGGCTCTCGCAAAGTCACGGTCCCCATCCCCGGCGAATGGATTGGAGACAGACGCAACGGCGCTGGCCCCCTCGAAACCAAACAGGTTTCGCTCGACTGCGCCGACGCCGCGGACGTGGATTTCAACGGCAAGAAATTCGACGCCGTGCTTACCGACCCGCCATACTTCAGGAACGTTCAGTATGCGGAGCTCATGGACTTTTGTTACGTGTGGCTTCGCACGCTCATCACAACGACGCACCCCGAGTTTGCACGCCTAACTACCCGCCACGCCAACGAGCTCACCGGAAACGTCAACATGGGTCGCGACCTGGAGCACTTCACCGAGGGCATGTCCCGTGTCTTTCGGAAGATGGCGAAAGTCCTCAAACCCGGTTCACCGTTGGCCTACACCTATCACCACAATCAGATCGACGCCTACTTTCCGGTTGCCGTCGCCATGCTCGACGCGGGACTGGTCTGCTCCGCTTCACTCCCGTGTCCCGCCGAGATGGGCGCTTCGATCCACATTAACGGCACCAGTTCCTCGATTATCGACACGGTTTTTGTCTGCCGTTCCACCGGCAGTTTCCCCCGACGCTGGCTTGCCGACACCCCCGATGCACTCGCTAGGGTGGTCGGCCAAGACCTGGCTCTCCTGCTGCAGGGACAAGTCAAGCCCACGCAGGGAGACACCCGCTGCATCATCTTCGGCCACATGATCCGTCTCGCGGTCTGGAACCTGCGCAATAACTGGAGGGCGGACAAAGCCACCGGCGCTCGCATGGCGACCGTGCAGAGCTGGATCACGCAATTTGGCGGAGTTGAAGCCGTAATCAAAGCGCTTGGGGAAACCTATGCAAAAGCCCAGGCGCATCAGCATTGGGATCTCTCGGAAGCCGCCACACCTTACCAAACAGGAAACGATGAAATATCCTTTTGAGGCGAACCTTCAAGAAATCCGCGCTAATCCCGACAGCTTCGTAGAAGCCGTCTTCTCCAGTCTTGAATCCGAGTTTCTCCTGCTCCCCAAAGGCCCGGGTTTTATCGATTATCCATCGTTCGAGGCAGCTTACGAGGAACTGAAGAAAGTTACCGCCAACTTCTCCCAACTTCCTCGCGACCGAATTATCGGCCTGGCCAGCTCAACCCCGCTGTGCATACTGGTCATTCGCTCTATTCTCGGATTCACTCCCCCGGAATGGGCATACGTTGCGGAGCAGCGAAAGGGTGTCCCTGTGCCTCAGAACTTCGCTCGTTCTTTAGAGCGTAGGGCAAGGATGGAGCCCCTTCGGCCAATCAAACGCGCCGAGTTGAAAGGAGCGCGCCTTAAGGCGCTGGTAGAAGTTGCGTGCGACCTTATGGAGGAAGGGGCACCCGCTGCAAACCCCGTCACCATCCATCGACTGCAGAAAGCTGATACTGCCGGCGGCCTTCAAACCATCGAATCGCTCGCCTCAATGGGCGCTCCATACGCCATGCTTCTTTACGAGCGCTTTCTTGGACGCCCATTCGCCGGCCACCGTGATTCCGTGAGCGGCCTCGTGGGAGACAGCTTGGAGTCAGCCATTGAAGACGTGCTAACAAAGGCCGGCATCAGCTACCGAAAGACAAAGCGGGCGGAGAAGTTGCCAGGTTTCGATCAAGCCCCTGACTTCGTCGTGCCGGACGAATTTACCCCAAAAATCGTCATTGAAGCCAAAATAGCAGAGGATGACGGTACGGCCCGGGACAAGGTAACCCGAATTCAACATCTCGGAACGCTCAGCACCACCGACATGCCAAACGGGCAGCAGAGATATCAGGTCATTGCATGCATCGCCGGCAGGGGATTTCGCGTCCGCGTTGAGGACATGAAGAAGATGCTCATCGCAACCAGAGGAAAAGTGTTTACCCTCAAAACCCTCGACAAACTAATCGAAAACTCGTCTTTGGCGCAGTTCAGAACGAAGCCAGCCAGCAAACAGCCAAACTAGAGACCTCCACCTAATCTGGGCGCGTTGCCGCGCTTCAGTTCAATCCGATCTGCCTGCTTTTCGGTTGGGCACCTCGTTGTACCCGGAGTCTGCTTCTGCTGGCGAAATTTGTTTGAGTATTTTCTTGCCACTCTTTTAACCCGTTTACAAATTAATGGTGTGACAGCACTTACAGCAGTGAGGCTTATGGCTTGGCACAAAGCGTCTGCGTTTCCTACTCTGCCCCAACTTGGGGCGGGGTCCTCAAATCAGTGCTCGTTGCAAACCCCTCAAAAATGAAACCGAATCGCTCCTCTGTTTTCACGGTGCTGCTAGGTGCCGGAACCTTGCTCGCCTTAGTCGTAATCTCGCCTGCTCAACTTCTTTCTGAGTCAACAAAGAACGATTCGGTCGTGGCGATTGTCGCCGATTCGCAAGGCTTGCCGCTGGTCCCGCGCGAGGAGTTGCCTTGGTTCGGAACCTTTTGGGTCGTGCGCAATTCGGTGCCCTCGATCATCGCGCCGTTGCCTTGTCCACCCCTGAATCAAAGTTATCCGATCTACGCCATCACCAGCCGCCAGTTTCTCGTGGACGAGACTGACGGGCCGTTGGTTCTTCTGGGCAGCCGGAAGACCACGCTTACGAGCGCGGACTATGCCGCAATCATTGAAAAGCAACTCGATGACCTGCTGAACCATGTGGCCTGGATTCAGGAGGCTGAGTTAAGGGCCGAGATGCGTACTCTTGACAGCGAAGGCCCGCCCCTGCCTGGGGGTGACGGAGGCGGCGAAGGCGGGGAGGTCGGCGAAATGACGCCCCCTATTTATCTGTTCGGCTCGAACCTGTGCCTTTATCCGCCCATCATCACATCGCAGTCCATCACCATAGTAATCACCAATGCGCCGGATTCCGGCTATCTGACCAACGCTTACGATCTGTTTTACACGACCAACATGGCATCGCTCCCCGCACCGGCCCTGTGCGTGACGAACTGGGCCTGGCTGGACCGGAGCACCCCCGGCGATACGAATTTCGTGACAGAAGTCTTTGATTTTTCCGAGTGTTACTTTCGGCTTGGAACCATGCTCGACAGCGATGGCGACGGATTGACTGACGCATACGAGAACCTGGTGTCCCACACAAATCCCAACAACTGGGATACAGACGGCGACGGGCTGTCAGACGGCTGGGAGGTTCAAAACGGGATGAATCCGCGTCTGGACGAAAGCGCACAGACCTCAGGCAGGTTGAACTATCAGTATGACGGAGCGGGTTGGTTAGAGACGGTTTCGGGAGCGCAAAGCGGAACCGTTGTTTTGGACTCCGAGGGCAACGTGCAGCAAGTTTCACAATAACTTAGAGGACAGCAACCATGAAGACCACACCGCTACTTACTTTCGTCCTGCTGGCCGTCGCCGCCACCTGCTACGCACAGCAACAACCAAGCGGCGTCAGAATTAACGTAAACCCAGCTGACCGCGAGGAGGCTATCATCGCAAAGCAGCAAACATTGCAGGGGCAACTATTCGGACCAACAGCACAGGGAGCCTGGGGCGTACCTGCGGGGCCTGTTGCAGAAGCCGTCACCGATGAAATTCAGGATTTGGCTCGAGGTTTGGAAAATGACCCGCTGCGCATCTTCAACTATGTGCATGATCACATTCGGCATGTGCTTTATTTCGGTTCAAAGAAGGGGGCGCAATTAACACTCCTGGAAAAAAGCGGCAACGACTTCGATCAATGCGCGCTGCTGGTGGCGCTATTGCGAGCCGCAGGCCATACGAATGTGGCATACCAGTTCGGCTGGATGAAGATACCCTACGAGAGCAGCGACCACCAGGATCTGCGCCATTGGTTGCAGTTGAGTCTGAGCAACACCAACTGGAGCTACACATCTAATTACCTTAACAACCTTGTTTATTATTACCGTGGGTATCCCGCCCGGGCGGGGATATGGGACACCAACACGTTCGCCTTTCAGCGGTTGTGGGTGCGGCTGACGCTTAGCTCGACGAATTACTATCTGGACCCGTCGTTCAAGGTCCACGAGGCCATCAACGGTATTAACCTGCAAGCGGCAACGGGGTTTAACAGCAATAGCCTCATGAGTGCGGCAGGAGGAACTGACACCGGTTACTCGATCAGCGGCATGAGCGAAGCTGCGGTTCGCACTCGGCTCACGACCTACACAACTAACTTGGTGAATTACATTCAGACAAACTGCCCCAATGCCAGTGTACTCGATGTCACGGGAGGCTGGCGGGTTGTGCCCTCAACAAACACTGCGCTCAGTGAAGACCTGCTATTTCCGACCTACGAATGGAGCGGGCAGATGCCGATTCTCACCTGGGCAAACCAGCCGACAAATCTAATGTCAGCGCTGACGGTGAAATTCGCCGGAACTACCTGGTACCGCTGTTTGGTGCCTGAGTTGCGAGGGCAACGTCTCACCGTGACCTTCGACTACTATGGCCTAGGGCAGCTTTGGTTGGAAGATAGCGCCGTAGCCCAGGCATCCACAACCGGGTCTGGCTGGTCGGACATCGAATTGGGCCTCAACCATCCAGTGGGCTATTGGGACACAAACAGCAATTCATTTGTTGATACCACGGTTTATGATCAGAGCACCGTTAACTACTACAATAACTGGCTTTCTACCTACAACCTGATCTACGGATTTGAGCCTGACTGGGACTGGCTGCAATGGCGGCAGGCAAAACTCGACGCCTATCGGCAGCAAGGACTAGCCGAGGATTCTCGCCAGGTTATGAGCGAAACACTGAACGTCATGGGGCTGAGCTACCTCGTTCAGACCTGGCACATGCAAGAAATCGCCGCCGCGCACATGGGGATTTTATGTCAGAATATGCATCAGGTGGGCCGTCTCTCGCAAGAACTGGGGCTGGGCTACTACTTCGACATGATGATGTGGTATCCGTCCGACATTCCGAGCACGGGTATTGATGCCGCAAACCAGGATCGTCAGGCAAGATTCGTCGCTGGTATCAGCTATTTTGACAGCGCTTTCGAGCACGGCGTAATTGAGCAACTGCAATCCAGCAACCTGGTTGCCGCCTCCACCGTCAAAATGCTTCAACTTGCGGTTACAAACGGTGAGGCCATTTATCTTGCCAACAGCACTAATTGGACGAGCGGAGCCAATGTGAGAAGCAGGATATACAGCTATTCAACCTCCGATTATGATAGATTCGACAACTACGTAGCCTCGGGCGCCACACTGTTGCTGCCCGCAAACGGGGACCGGCCCGTTGGGGGCATGGGCAGTTGGAGCGGCCACGGGTACGTGCTGCACGTCGCGCCTGGCAGCGCGGGCATGTTCATTCCGGGAAGCTACTACGGCGGGCAAGTTTCGGACCCAAATGCCACGGCGAATCCCGCCTATGTCGCCTCGGCCGCCCATCTTCAGCCCTGGCGTCGTCCGTTTCGGGTCTGCGCTACCGGCGCTGATCCAGTGGACATGGCCACTGGAGCATTTCAGGTCGAGCATACGGACCTTGCAGTCGGGCAAGCGGAACCTCGCGGCATCAGCTTCGGCCGGCATTACACGAGCCGCAACCGCCGCTACAGTCAACCCGGAATGGCTCCGGGATGGACGCATAACTATTTGGTCACCGCACAGGAGGTGGCAGCGCCCGCCGCGGGTCTCGGAGGCACCACTCCCGCGCAAGCAGCCCCGATGATCGCCGCAGTCTGTGCCGCATTTGGCATTTACAACGACGCGCAACAGAACCCGAAGAACTGGACGGTCACGGCGTTGATCACAAAGTGGGCGACCGATCAAATCAACAAAAGGGGGGTTTCCGTCAGCTTGGGCAAGGACACTCTCCAATTCGTTCAACAGCCGAACGGAGCGTTTACACCACCTGCGAACTGCACATGGTCCCTAACAAAACCGAGTGGCTATGTGCTCCAGGAGCGCCACGGCAACACCTTCAAGTTTGATGCGCTGGGAAGGCTTACAAATATTGTTGACCAGTACACGCAGCCCCTCAGGGTCTCTTATGTCGCAGCGTCCAGCTACTTGCCCCAAACTGTGACCGATTGGAAAGGGCGTTCACTCACTTTCAACTACACCGCCAACCGTCTTACCTCGGTTGCTGACAGCACGGGCCGCTCGGTTTCGTTCGGTTACACTGGAAATGACCTGACGAGCGTTACAGATTCTGAGAACAAAACCAGTAACTTCACGTACGATTCCGACCACCAGATCACTGCGGTAAAAGACGCTCTCAGCCAGTTGGTCACGACCAACATTTACGACCCATACGGCTACGGACGCGTGAACGTCCAATATACTCAGGGCAGCACCAATAAGGCATGGCGCATTTATTGGTCGGGCTATGAAACTGTCCTGCAAGACCCGGCGGGCGCAAAGCAGCGTTACTTCTATGACGATGCTAACCGACTCGTTGGTTTCCAAGACGCTTTGGGGAATCTGAGCCAGACTCTTTTCGACGGGCAGGATCACCTTGTCATGACAGTTTCCCCACTGAAGGAGACCAACCAATTCGCGTTCGACAAGGACCACAATCTGATCCACTCGGTTGACCCGCTCGGTTTCACAAATCGTTTCGTTTACGACACCCAGAACAACCTACTCCAGCAAATTGACCCGCGCGACAGCACCAACCGGTTCGGCTACAATGCCAAGTTCCAGTTGACCGGCATAACCAATGGTGCGGGCGATTGGGTTAGCCTGTTCTTTAACGCAACAACCGGCACCCTGAGCACGCGCACCGACCCCGGTGGCACGATCACGAACGAATACGATTCCAAGGGCCTGCTGAGCCGCATTATCTACCCTGGCGGTCTTGGTAGTGAGGGCTTTCTCAATAGTGACCGTGGCGACATTTTGAGCCACACCAATGCCCGGCAGTTCGTCACCAGCTTCCAGTACAATCAGCGCCGGGAACTGACCAACACCATCGCGCCGACAAATGTGGTGGCCAGTTTCTTTTTCGACGCGGCGGGAAATCTCCAGGGAACAAGGGATGCTCGCGGTTTTAGCACGACCAACACATGGAGCCCGACTCGCAAGTTGCTGGCCAAGGCATTTCCAAGCACACCACAAGGAACGCCGATCATCACCAATGTGTACGATAACCGCGACTGGCTTTCGCGCACCCTGGACCCGCTACAACAAGCAACCCTGTTCACGAATGACGTGGCGGGGAGATTGCTGAGTGTGACCGATCCACTGCTTAGGACAAGCTTCCTAAAGCATGATGGCAATGGCCGAAAGACCGCGACCACCAACGCTGCTCAGGAGGTCACGTCTCGACAATGGAATGCTCGCGGTGAATTGACAAAAGTTGCCGACCATGAAACCCGCACGGTTTTGCGCGCGTATGATGCAAACGGAAACCAAATTACCCTAACCAATCGGAACGGCAAGAAGTGGGAGTTCCAGTTTGACGCCGCCAATCGGCTAACCAACACCATTACTCCGCTAAAGCGCCAGACAAAGCAGGTCTGGAACAACCGGGGCCTGCTCCAATCAATCACGGAGCCGAGCACCCAGACGACAAGCTTTGGATACGATGCCAAGGCACGTCTAACCAATCGCACCGATGCGGTGGGAACCACAGTCTTTGCCTACGATGCCAACAACAATGCCACGAACATTGTGGAAAACGGCAAGACGAATAGTTGGACATTGGATGCTTATGATCGTTTCACGAGTTATCGAGATGGCGAAGGAAACCTGATTCAGTATCGGCATGACGCCAACGGAAACATTACCAACTTAGTTTATCCCGGGAATCGAACCGTTACCTATGCTTTCGATAGCCTGAACCGGCTGACGAACGTGACGGATTGGTCGGGTAGAAACACCAGGATTACCTACGACTTTGCGAGCCGGCTTAAGAGCATCACGCGGCCCAATCAAACGGAGCGGCTGATGAACTATGATGCTGCCGGGCAACTGACAAACATCGTTGAGCAGTTGACCAACGGGACGCCGATAGCCTTCTTCAAACTCAATTTCAACGCCGCCGCGCGGGTCGAATGGGAGTTTGCCGCGCCACTGCCTCACGCCGTCACGCTGCCCACGCGCACCATGACCTATGACGATGACAACCGCATCCTGACTTTCAACGGGCAGAACGTGGTTCACGATCTGGACGGAAACATGACCACCGGCCCGCTGACCAACAACACGCTGGTGAGCTACACGTATGATGCGCGGAACCGGCTCCTGGGTGTTGGCGGGCTGAATTATGCCTACGACCCGGCGGGAAACCGCATCGCCATCACAAACGGCGCGGCAGTCTCAAAGTTCGTTGTTAATCCGAACGCCGCACTGCCGCAGGTTCTCATGCGGGTAAAAGCAGGCGTGACGAACTATTACATTTACGGCCCCGGCCTGCTTTACGAAATCACCGAGACGGCAACGAGCACCAACACGCTGGCCTACCACTTTGATTATCGCGGTTCCACGGTCGCCTTGACCGATGCCAATGGGAACGTCACCGACCGCATCGAGTATTCCGCTTACGCCACCACGACGTACCGCTCTGGGACAAACGACACGCCGTTCCTGTTCAACGGCTATTTCGGGGTGATGACCGACGCCAACGGACTGCTTTACATGCGGGCGCGATACTACAACCCGTACATCTGCCGGTTCATTAATCCTGACCCGTCTGGCTTTGCGGGTGGTCTGAACTGGTACTCCTACGCGGACGGAAACCCCATCAGCCTGCTTGATCCATTCGGCTTGGGCGCTGTCGAGGGGTGGGGCGGGGCAACTGCCACTTGGATCAACCGGCATCTCGTCAACCCGCTGAATTCGGTGTCGACTACATCGACGACCGTGAACTTTGCCTCTTACATGGGTGCATCAATCATCGGCGGCCTGGGCGACATGCTGCGGCTCGGGCAAGGAACTGCTTACGCTGTTTACGACGCCGATAACGGTTGGGATGTCGCCATCGGTGTCACTGAAGATGTCGCCAGGGCAGCGGGGTTGTTCACGCTTATTGGGGGCGGAGCCGAAGGCGCTTTCAAAGGTCCGGCCATAAAGGGTGGAGCGCTGGCAGATGCTAATTTTGCACAGAAGACTTTCAGCCAGGCTTTCAGTTCCGAAGGTACCTTTGCAGGGCGCACGGTTAACGACGTAGCAGCGGCTTTACGATCAGGTCAAATGGGTGTTTCGGATGTTCCAGTCCAATACATAATTCGAGATGGCAATACACTGATGTTAAACACACGCTCCGCTCAAGCCCTCGAAGCGGCTGGCATTCCAAGGGCGCAGTGGAACGCCGTAAACATGACGGGTAATGCAGCCGCCGAGGCGAGATTAACCGGACAGCTTCAGCGGAATGGCCTTAGCAGCCAGGGCATACCCACCGTCACACCAGGGAGACGCTAATCATGAGTTCCAAAAAACCGCTATACACGGTAGCTGTACCTTCAACGGACTTCATCACCGAAGCGTATTGGGACGGAAAAGGAGCGTCGCCTGCGATCCGTTTCGGCTACGATAAAAATGGAGTTGAGTATCGGAGTGGTATTGAGTTCCGCCGCGTGTTGGCGATGCGCAAGAGAGCCGAGCGGTGTTGCACTGCATGGCACATTGAGGGTGCTTACGACACCTTGGTTGAAGTTGAAAACTCGCCTTGGGTGCAGGAAATGCGAGCGGATACTAACGCGCAATGGCGGGACAAATCAGAAATGCACCATTACCTGATCTATCTCGATAGTGTGGGTTGTTTTGAAGCCATTGCCGAATCCTGGGCTGCTCTGCTGGAGGAAGCGGTAGCCCGGTGATTCTTTGTGAAGTGGCGCCGATAAAAGCATTGCAAACTGTGCTATTTGCGAGCAGACGATATTTCTGGCATGAATGCGGTAGATTACTGTTGGCCATTCCTGTAAATCCAGCCGCACCATAAGCGTAGCGCCACCCCATGAGTCGCATCGCTCTGTGACTCTGCGGCGGTCAGATATGTTCAAGCAACCCTATCAAAACGGCTTTGTCCTGCTTCCAGGTCTTGGCTGTCATGCCCTCGATGATCTGCCGCATCTGCTCCTTTGCGGGTTTGGCATCGCCTTCGCCCAACATCCTCGGCATCGCTTTGAGAATCGCTTGCCGGAAATCTTCCCGCCCAGGTCGGAAGTAATGTTTCATCACGACCTCAACGGTGCGGTGCCCGGTGACACGCTGAACCAGTTCGAGCGGCACCCCGCCAGCCAGGGCGATGGTTATCCACGTGACCCGGAAGGAGTGAAAGTCGTGAATTGAGGCCCGGCGCTTGCCATTCTCGCGTTCGGTTTGCAAGCCATCGGTCTTCAGCGCCCGACGCTTGCCGCGCACGATTGAGCAGCCCGTCTCGCGTTCGAGTTCGTTCAGGTAATTGGACACCGCGCCCCGGCTGCAACCGGTCGTCGCCATCACGTCATCGAGCGTCTGCCCGTCCAAGTAGGCGGTGAACACCTCGCGCATTCTCGCCGCCTTGGCGGGTGCGCCCAGGTTGTCGATATAGGCCAAGCCCCGAGAACGCGTCTCGTCGGATGAGAGCGGCGGAAGCGAGCGGTTCTCGTCGCTGTCATCGCCATGGTCGAGCGCTTTCGCCAGAACCTGTTTCACGCGCCAGGTGATGCCGTCCGGGTTCGTCTCATACATCTTGGCCGAGTCCGGGAAGCAAAAGCCTTTGCCGCCCGTTGGCTTCTTTGCCCGTTCAAGTTCCTCCCGCAACATGGGGAACACGGGGATGTCCACCGTCTCGCCCGTCTTGGCGGTCTTCACCGTGATGAACCCGGCTGCCAAGTCCACGTCATCCCACTTCAACAGGCAGCAGTCGCCCCGACGCATCGCGGTGCACATTCCCGTGACGATGATCGGGCGGATGAAGTCATCTTCCGTGCAAGCGTCCATGATGTTTTTCAATTCCTCGACTGTGAACGGCTCGCGGTTAACCGTTTCTGTCGCCTTGGTCACAAGCCCGTGAAACGGATTGCTGCCGTCGTTCAGGTGCGGGTGCAGATGCTTGAACGTGGCCCGCAGCAGCTTCAACGTGTCGTTCCAAGTCTTGGGCGAGACGCCCCGAGCCTGTTCTGCTTCCATGAACGCCTTCGCCGTTTCGGACTTCACCGCGACGAACTCCGTCACGCCGCGCTGATGCTCCTTCGCAAATACGGCGAACCGTTCCAGCCTGACCTTGCACTGGTCGGCGTAGCGGTCATTCGGGGCCTTGCGCCGGGGAATAGCTTCCCAGTGCTTCGGCAGGTCGGCCAGCGCCGGGAACGTGACTTCCCGCCCGGTTTTCATCTCGGCCAGTTTCACCAGCGCCTTCTGGCCCGTGCGGTCCTCATCCATCTCCTTGCGCTTCTTGGCGTAGGCTTCCATCGCGCGGCCACGGGACTGTTCGAACTCATCGTCCCCAACCATCGTCCGCTTAGGCGGGCGCTTGCCGGTGATCGGAACACCAAGGTTGATGATGGTTTTCTTGCCTTCGACCATGAAGACGCCGTACCACCAGTTGCTGGATTTGCGTAGTTCGAGTGACATAATGCAATGCTGTGCAATACTTTGAAACCGTCTGAGATACTTTAGGGCGGGTTTGGCAACATTGCCAAATAATTGCCAAATAAAACCGCGCTTAGCTGCGTAAGTAGCTGGTATTCAGTTGTGCAGCTTTGGACTCATAACCTGAAGGTCCTAGGTTCAAATCCTAGCCCCGCAACCAATTTGGCCCCTGAAAACCTAACGTTTTCAGGGGTTTTTGGCGTATAGCGGCGAAGGCCAAATCATGTGAAAACCCCCGAAAATC
Organism: Verrucomicrobia subdivision 3 bacterium UBA6082; assembly: GCA_002428665.1. Taxonomy (GTDB): domain Bacteria; phylum Verrucomicrobiota; class Verrucomicrobiia; order Limisphaerales; family UBA8199; genus UBA6082. The sequence continues at coordinate 55,749 of DIXK01000067.1, read as the reverse complement.
GGCCCTTTTAGAGACCCATTGCCAAATTTTTGCCAAATATTTGGCGTGACGTTTGCGCCTGTTGAGACTGCCGCATCTCTTTTCCACTTTCGCCGCCTTTGGCCCGCCGTCTGCTTTTTGGGGCGCACTGTGGTGCACTCTGGTGCACTGGGGCGCATTTGCAGACTTTTGCCAAATATCGAGCGCAGTCAAACCCGCGTCTGCGATTGGCTTCTGGGGCGTCCATCGTTGCCAACTCCACCGAGCGGACGTAGCCTGTCGGACGCTTAGCGGCGGTAATCGGTGGCCCTGTCCTCTCGAAAGCTCTCGCTAGTAGTAGTCGGTACGATTTGGGAATGTTTTTAATTGATTTAATAATCCTTGTAAGTGGGTTGTTGCTTCTGCTGGGCATCGTTTCCAGCAAGCTAGGCACGCGGTTGGGCATGCCTGTGCTCGTGCTTTTCCTCCTGGTGGGAATGTTGGCGGGCTCGGAGGGGATCGGCGGTCTGGAGTTCGAGGATTATCGTCTGGCTCATGCGATCGGCACCCTTGCGCTGGTCATGATCCTCTTTGACGGAGGATTGGGCACGTCTCTGGCGGCCATCCGCGTGGCGTGGAAGCCTTCTATCCTATTGGCCACCTTCGGCGTGCTGGTAACCGCGGTGATTACGGGCGTTGCGGCTTCCTGGATTCTGAAGATTTCCCTCCTGGAAGGGCTTTTGCTGGGAGGCATTGTTGGCTCCACCGATGCTTCTGCGGTGTTCTCGATTCTCCGTCGGGGGGGCGTTGGGCTGCCGAAGCGGATATCAGCCGTTCTTGAGGTTGAGAGTGCTTCCAACGATCCAATGGCTATCTTTCTGACGATTGGCTGCATTGAACTCTTATTGGGTCACGTGGCATTCGGGCCAGGGCTGCTGTGGCTGTTTGCCAAGCAGATGTTCATCGGCACCGCCTTGGGGCTGTTGGGGGGCTACGCGGCCGTCTGGGTGGTCAACCGTATCGAACTGGGTGCGACTGGAATGTATCCGGTGCTCGTCAGCGCGTGTTGCCTTTTGACCTATGGACTCGCTGTTCAGTTGGGTGGCAGCGGTTTCCTGGCCGTGTATCTCGCGGGCGTGGTGGTCGGAAACAAGCAGCTGATGTTCCAGCAGGGAATTCGACGCTTCCATGACGCGATTGCCTGGCTTGCCCAGATTGTCATGTTCGTAACCCTGGGACTTCTGTGTTTTCCGAGCCGGCTGTGGGACGTCAGCGCAAAAGCCATTTTGATTTGCCTCGTGCTACTCTTTGTAGCCCGTCCGGTTGCGGTTATGCTGTCCGCGCTGCCGTTTCGGTTCACTTGGAGAGAACTCAGCTTTCTGTCGTGGGTCGGCCTCAAGGGAGCCGTTCCAATTACCCTGGCGACGTTTCCGCTGATGTTTGCCACTCCCGAGATCTCAATGCAGGCGCCCTTACTGTTTGACGTGGTGTTTTTCATCGTAGTGGTTTCGGCAACCATCCAGGGGATTAGTCTCACGCCGGCGGCTCGATGGCTTGGGCTCGAGCGTCCTCGCGAGCCGGAACCACCGGTCACTCTGGAGATTAGTTCTCTTCGGCATGTAGATGGCAAAGTGCTGGATTACCCGGTCACCGAGGACTCTCGAGCAGCTGGTCGCCTCGTCAAGGAATTGGCTCTTCCTGGGGGAGTTGTCATCGCGATGATTGCTCGCGGGGAGAAAGTCATCCCGCCCCAGGGGATCACGCGAATTCACGCGGGCGACCATGTTATCCTCGTGTTGAAGCCCGGCACGGAGCCGCTAGTCGATCAAGTGTTCGGGCGAAACCCCGAGGAACGAACCACAGTGCCGACCGAGGTCGAATTTCCGTTTCGTGGGTCGACCACAGTCGGCGAATTGGTGGAGTTCTACTCCATTCACGTCAATGCTCCTCCGGAGACGAGCTTAGATGAGATTATGCGTCGCGAACTCGGTCCCGAACGAACAGAAGTGGATGCAGTAGTTGAGTTTGGCTCGCTTAGATTTCGTGTTCAGCGACTCTCGCATCAGGGCTGTATAGAGCTAGTGGGTATGTCCATTCTGCCCGAGTCCGATACGAGCGGTGCTGAGTCGGCTCCACCCCAACCGTGAGGTCTAGTTATTGCGCTGAGAACTTAAGCGCTACCCTTAATAAGACCCGAGGTCACCAGCGCGGTCCGTAGCGCGTGAACGAGGGTCGAAAGCGCACGGACATCATCCGCCAGTTCCTCGCACTTGTCCCGCAGTGCCTGAATTTCGAGCTGCGTTGGCGGATCGGAAATCGTTAGTGCTCGAATCGCGTCGTCGGTGTTAACCAGCGCCACGGCGGCCTGCCCTGCGCCTGCGGGTTGCGTGGTCGGCGCCACACCCCAAAAGCCAATCTTCCCGCCTGCAGTGCCGATAATGGTTTCCCAGGAATACCCGCCGGCGTGACGCTTGAGCGTTCCCCGCGTGACGTTCAGGATGAGGTAGCCGACCGGAATCGTTCCGCTCGTCGGATCGGCGGTAACGGCGGCGGGGAGCCATTGCTTCCAGGTTCCTGGCGTTCCTGCCACGGTGCATTTGAACACCGAGCCGAATGCATCCTTCCAGAGTTCGTTCAGCACGTGCGACCCGGTCGTGGGCGGGCCGATGGTGGTCGTCGGCACGCCGCTTACGTAGGTGGACTCCTGCTTGAAGACTTCGGCGGTCAGAATCTCAAAGTTCGTTTCGGTCAACGCCACGAAATCCGCGGCGTTGCTCACGTCGTGCGGTCGTCCTGGTGCGATGGTTGCCATATCAAATCTTTCTCATGGTCACTTCGTCGCAGTTGAGGCTGCAGAAGCCGCTGCGGACGAGGTAAGCCCGCAGCTTGAAATCGGTTTCAATTCCCAGCGCGGCCGTGAGCTGTGAATTGGTGATGGTCCTGGGCGCTATCCCTCCGAAGAACCCGAAGGTTGCTTTGATTACGTCCCCGGTCGTTAGGACTTCCAGAGCCATCTTATCGATATCCGGGGTGATTGCCTTGGTGATGGGATCCTTGGATAATCGATGCCAGGACCAGTCCCAGTCGACCATCATATCAGGTCTGTTGCCGCAGGTCGGGTTGTGGCCGTGCCCAGCCACTCGCATAGGTTTGGTGGTACCAAGGGCCGATACGCCCGCTAATGACGCACTAGCGCTGCTTATTTAAGCACGACGCCGAGTTTGCGCAGGTCCAGTCAAAAGTTTAGGCCGGGACGCAGCTTGAGCATCCCGGCCTTGAACAAACAGCGCTCGAAAGCTCGAAAGCGCCACTACGATTCGCCCTTTATGGCGTGGTTGCCAAGCGGTAGAATTGACCTGCGCCAGTCATCGGCACCGTGTACGGGGACACAGCACCTGGCACATCCTGCCAATTCGAAGGCGAGAGGCTCGGCGTGGATTGGAGTTTCCAACCCGCTCCCCAAGTCAACTGGAGGTCAGTGCCCACACGTGTCCAGCCGACCGGAACCGCAACCTGGCCGACCGTGGCAGCAATCATGATATTGTCCACCCACTGGTTCGCGTTCAGACCACCAGTGCGGGCGCCCCAGGCAAAACGGGACGCAGTCATTGGAGCGAATCCGGGCAGCGCAACCTTGTGGAAGACAACCTCTCCCTTATACTGCACATCGACAGTTCCATCCTCGTTCAATCGGATGAAGACGTTAACAAACTCATCTCCTGTGACCAAAGCGGAGATATCGACCATCTTGGTCGCGATGATAGCGCCTTTGTAAAAGATGTTGAACGAAGGCGCTTCGCCGTTGTTGTTGTAAATGTCGAACCCGACCGTCAAACCGCTCCCGCTTCCATTTTCGCTAAAAACGACGGTGTCGGTGAGATCGTTGGCCCAGACAAAGCTGAATCCGTCAGCGGGTGTTGCAGTGCCTCCACCCACACGAACAGCAAAATAGACCGTGAATGCTTTCACCGGTTCATTTGCATTAAAGTCAGGAATGATAAACGTTCCACCCTGGCTGTTTACTGCGTCAGTCAACCTGAGAACGCCCGAGTTGGTAACCCCTCCGTCATAGGTGATATAACCTCCGCCTGCGGCACCATTGAGGATGGTCTGATTCGGCAGGTACGGCAGCATGCCATCGTTGAAATCATAAATGATCTGCGGATTGGCAATCGTGATGGGTGGGATAACCGTCAGCACCGCGTCACGGCTAGTGACCGCACCGCCCGGTCCCGTTGCATAGACACTGAACTTGGCTCCATTGTCAGCAAAGACCGTTGCTGGAGTTGTGTACGCGGATTGCGTTGCACCGGCTATAGTCAAACCGTTCTTAGACCATTGATAGGTTGCGCCGTTCGGGTCAGTCAATAGCACAGAGAACGTTGCGGTCCGACCTTCGAGGACGCCGCTGTCGATTGGTTCCACAGCAATACCCAATGGGGCACTGCTCTTGGTAGCCTGGATGAGCACGTTATCAAACCAGTGATTCTCGTTAGCACCTCCCGTGCGGGCAAATAAACCAAACTTGCTGGCAGCGATGAAGGTGTAGTTCGGCAGTTGCAGCCCGTTAGCCAGAACACGATCACCATAGGCCAGGTAGAGCTTGCCATCGGGGTCAACGCGGAGGAGCACACGGCGAAAAGCCTCGCCCGTCTCCATCTCGGGAATCGTGGACATGATCGTCACCAGCAGAACATCCTTGTAGTAGATGTTGAAGGATGGGGCTTCCCCAGCGTTGTTCCAAAGGTCAAAACCAATTCTAACACCGGAGCCGATTCCTTTTTCGGAATCCCCAATAGTGTTGTTGGGGATGTTTGCACCCCAGTTGAAGCTGAAACCGTCCGCCGGGGACGCTGTTCCACCGCCCAACCGGACATCAAACGCGACCGAGATGGCACTTACTTCGGCGCCTCCGAATACAGGATTGGTTACCACCAGACCTCCGTTCTGGTCATTCAGCGCATCAGTCAGGTGCAGAACCCCGTCGAAAATATAGGCACTGCCGTAGAGGGAAGCTTCAGATGACACAGTTCCGGCGTTGAAGTCAAACGTAAGCGTTGGACTCGTCGGAGGAGTGAGGTTGACCACCGTGAGGCTCGCTTCGTCACTCGTCAACGCAGTTGCACCTTTCGTGGCCTGCACTTTGAACTGCGCTCCTGAGTCGGCCAATACGGTCGCAGCTATCGTGTAGGAAGCATCCGTCGCGCCCACGATTGCCACCCCGTCTCGCATCCACTGATACGTGGTTCCAACCGGGTCGTTGACCGTGACGGCGAAACTCGCGGGTCGTCCAACAGGTACGGTCTGAGGTGTTGGCTGGCTAGCAATCCGCAACGTGCCCGGAGTGGTTTCGGTAGTGAGCTTAAAATTGTCCACCGAAATGTCGGCGTTAAGTCCACCAGTGCGAGCTGCCAAGGCAAACCGCCCCCCTGAATATGAAACGAAACCGGGTACCGGCAGCTTGTCGAACACCAGCACCCCACGGTAAACCACGTTTATGGTAGCATCGGTGTTCAACTGAACGATGGTGTCTCCATACTCATACGGAGCGGTTTCCATGAAAGAGAGCGGCAACTTGACAGAACCGAGGACTTGATTGCCCAAACGAACGTCTATTGAGGGTGCCGGTTGCTGCCCCTCTGCAGGTGCTGCAAGTCCGTAGACGCCATCGTTATTGAAGATATCAAAGGTGACGCGCAGGCCAGTGCCCAGGCCACCTCCCGCTTCGAACTCCCCGGTGGGCGCATCCGGAATGTCGGTACCGAAGGCAAAGGCAAATCCATCCGCCGGCGGCGCTGTGCCTCCCCCGGCCGTCGTGTCAAACCGTGCGGTGAAACCGTAAACAGGTGCACCCGCATTTGGGTCCAGAATAATGAAAGCGCCAGATTGACCATTCACCGCCGGCGTCAATTGCAGAAAACCCGTGCCATTCACACCACCAGAACCATAAAAGACCGCTGAACCCGCGATCAGGGTGTTTGCCGGCTGTATCCCATCATCAAAATTCATGGAGATCTGAGGCACCGCTGGTGTGGTCAGGTTCACGACTGTCAGGACCGCATCCACACTGGTAGCGGTGTTGTTCGGCCCCGTGGCCACGAGGCGATAAGTTCCTTCGTCGGCAGCAGTAACAGCTGGGATCGTCAGTGTATCGGTGTTGGCACCAGGTATGGCGGTCGCCCCTTTGTACCATTGCAGGGCGACACTGTCCGGGTTGGTCAGGCGGGCCAGGAAAACCGCCGAACTGCCTGCCAGAACCTTTTGAGAGAACGGTTGTTGGCTGATGCCCACCCTGGGTTGCAGGAGCGTGGTGATCTGGAGATTATCAACCCATTGATTTGCGTTCGCTCCACCAGTCCTTCCGCCAAACCCAAAACGACCGGCGGCCGGCGTGTAATTGGGAATAAAGAAGTTGGTGAAGATCGTCTGGCCTTTGAAATCCATGTTAAAACTGCCATCCGCATTCACGCGAATATGCACATGGGCGTAGTCGGGATACGTCAGAATCCCATTTGCGCCAGACACAGTGTACTTCCGGGTGATGAATTTCCCGCCATTCATCGAAACGCTAACGTTAGGATTGTTCACCTCGTCAGAATAGGGATATAGCTGGAAAATAAACGCCAAGCCGTTCCCCGGGCCGTTTTCCCCCCACGTACCGTCGGGCAGGTTACCTAAGCAGAAAGACATGCCGTCAGCCGGCGGGTTACCCGGGCCGAGCAAAATGTCAAAATCGGCTTCAAAACCATAAACTGTCGCACCGCCATCAAGGTCATCGATAACGAAGCCGGCCGTTTGGCTGTTAATGGCTTTGGTAAGTTTCAAGACCCCGGAGTCACCCACTCCGCCGGTCGCCTCCACGACGGTATTGCCATACACGGCCGTCCCTGGAGGCTGACCACTGTTGAAGTCGTTGTTAAATGTCCCTGCCCTGGTCGACAGCACCGCTGCCGTCAGGACGAGGCCGCTTAGGATTATTCGTGTGGGAGTGTTCATGTTTGTCCTTCTAGTTTGTGTTTTGCTTTCCACTGGAAAGCCGAACCCGGAATCCAAACCTCCGCAGCTTCTATCGCGGCGGCCTGAACCGAGGTCCTGGAGTCGGCCAAATGAAGCCCACCATAGCCGGGATTTCTTACAGACCACCCTCTGCAGCATGAGCAAAACTGACAAGGCGTCAGATCCATAGGAACTTCGCTTAGCGAACCAGGTTCGAATTCTTGGGGACTCTGGAATGAAGTAGACTCCTCCAGGAGAACCGCGTCAACTGCAAAATAACCCAATTCAGCGACTCGCCTAAACCTGTCAAACAACTATCGAAAACCACCCCAGTTTAAGGTCAGGGTCGAACCCAAAGCCGAGAGAAGACCAAGAAACACACGATGGCCGAAAGACGGCCATTTCCCCGGGCGGAACAGCCGGATTTCATATCAATTAGCCTCGAGGCGGTAAAAACTGGCGGCGTTGGTAAGCAGGGACAGGTGTAACCTCCAGTAGCTCTGGAGAAAGGTCGGTTCATTGGTCACGGGACTCCATTGAACTGGTGGCATCAAGTCTGTTGTCATCTGAACGTTGAAATTCCCAGAATTGCTAGGCCAGGCCAGTTCCAGCCCGGCCGTAGAAAAGTATGTGGCAAGGCTCGGAGCCGTGACCGTAAAACTGACGGGAGCCGAATACCCGACGTTCCCGGAATTGTCCCACGCGGCGGCAGTGAGATTGTGCCCGCCCATCGGCGGATTGGTCCAAAACAAACTGTAGGGGGCGTTAGTGACCTCGCCCAACTTGGATGTGTCCGAGAAAAACTCCATCTTGACGACCGAACCATCTGAATCGATGGCAACAGATCGGATCCAGGCACCGTCAGGATAAATCACTACTTCCCCTTCAACCGGCGCCGTAACGGCCACCAGTGGTGGCTCATTGACTGGGTTGGCCGCCCCTGGCGAGAAGCCATCGGCCAGCCAGTTGGCTGGGTCGTTGCCGTATCCTTTCAGCGCCCGGCGTTGGAGCGAACTCCCCTGCCCTGCGGCCGAGGCGGGCCACGGAATGGTGCTTCGATAATGCACCGCTTCAACGAGGACGCTAGGAACGTCCCCCGAAGCTGTCATTTGGCCAGGCTTGCGAAGCTCTATGCGTTCATCAGAATCGCTGAGCCGACCCTGCCACGGCCCTAACACAATTACATTGGTCGCAAGTTGGTAGAACGTGCGAAATGCGTTCAGGCCGGCAGCGTCTGCTACTGGGTCAAATCCGACAACGAGCAAACGTTCACCGTTATCGAGTGCCACACCTGCAGGAAAATCATAGGCCACCGCGTCGCGGAGGTGCCAAGTTCTGGCCGGGAAATTGGCATTGTAGAGCCCAACAGATCCACTCGACACATTCTGCAACTCAATGTACTCGAGAAACTCGTTGGTGTTACCTCCAGTCGGTGGCGGGCTGTACATGATTTCTGAAATAACCACGGGACCCACCAAAGGACCGGAGTTGGCAAAGTCAAAAGAATTGCTTGTTTGTGCCACGAAATGCTCGTGGCCATGGCTGGTCAGATAGCGGCCGAAACTGACACCTGCATCGGAAGCGCCAAAGTCAAACCCGTGGGCATAGCCCGTCAACTGCCCGCTCGTGTCAGCAGAAAAGAGCCACAGATCATCACCCTCCCCATCTAATGCAAAGGCATTCGCAGCCGACCCGGAGTTGAACTCGTTCTCAGTAAAAACCGCGAATCCACCCGCGGGAATCCAAACGTTATCCGGTATTTTAAACTTCTGTGGCCGGGTGAAGCTGTCGCTCAAGTACCAGCCCCCGATATTCACGTTGGTCAGGTTTGGGTTGTACAATTCCACCCTGTCCATTGCCGATGGAACCGGGTATGCCAGAACCTCGTTGACTATCACGGGAGCCACAACCATCGGCGGTGAATCGACGCCCCCAGGCGAACCCAAGGGCTCACCGGAAGGACGCCAATTGCCCGGCTCACCCCAACGCTGGGAGGGCAAGGCCGGATCTACAACAACCAGCGAGAATCCCGCTCCGTCAGTGATAGGATACCACGCAGCATCATACCGAAAATCCAGAATAGGCTCGCCCAACGGACCAAACAGAATCAACTGCTCACCATCGTTGCTTAGGCGTCCGGTATATTCCCCTGCAATACGCATCCCGACCCCATAACGCGAATTAAAAGCCGCCTGGTTCCCAACAACCAGGATCGACTCACCGGGACCAAGAACCATCGGCTCCAAAACTTGAAACCGTGCAAGCACATTGTCGATCTCCACCCTCGAGCTAAGCCCACCGTTCCTCGCCGCAAACTCCAACCGACTGCTATCCAGCCTGGCTCCGTCAATCAAGTAGTTGGAGATCACGTTGATCGGGGCACCTGGTGTCCCCAAGCTGTCTGGGGTCAGATCCAGAGTGGCGTAAACACCATTTGCAGCGGCATCGAGTTGCAACCGCACATGCAAGAACCGACCGGCATCGAGGTCAGCCAGGTTCGTCGCGAGCGAGACTGTGCGAGCCAAGGCCGCGTTCCAGTAGAGCGACACATCATTAACGAGATTGGACGGGTTGAACGCAAGATCCAGCGCAAGGGTATTGGCCGCCATGGGCTGATCGGTGAAGGTGGAAAGTGTGGTGCCCGCGCCAGTCACACCAAACTGCGACGATGGCAGGAACAGCAAAGACAGTCCACTCGCTTTCATAATGTTGTTCGCCGTAAATTGCACATCGACGTTATCCAGATCGTGGGCCGCCCAGGCCCCACCCGTGCGCGCGCCAAAGGCCACACGCCCTTCGTACGGGGCAACACCAGTGATCTGCACATTCTGAAACACCGTTTCGGTCGGGCCGGGGGTGCCGTTGATGTCAGCCGTTAAGCGCACCGTCACGAAGGCACTGTTGGCCGAAAAGGCGATAATGACCTGAGCGCGGTGAAACTTTCCGTTGGAGAAGTCGAAAGCAGGCGTAACGCCGTTGCCAATTTGCGCCCCATTCCAGTGGAGTGAGAGATGGTTGTTGTTCGGCTCCGCTGCAGTCGGGCCATTGTTGTAAACATCGAAACCCACCCCGATCGACCCGGTGAGGTTCGGCCCTTCGGAGATTCCCGGACCTGAACCGCTCGTCGAGTAAGCGGCCGTGCTCAGCAAGGCGAAACCAAAACCGTCGGCTTGGTTCTGCTCGGAAGGCGGCGTAACCCGAAAATCGAAGTTGGCGACCACCGTGCCAACGCCCCCTGAGGCCGTGCGGTCGAAAGCAACCCTGCCAGACTGGCTTCCGGATGCGGGCACCAGACGCAGGAAACTACCTGCAGAACCTACGTCTGCTGGCAAAACCATGGGGGGGCCAGAGCCCGCAAGAGTATAGGCAGTGCCTGTCGAGTCAAAATCCTGGACCGTCGGGGGAAGGTTCACCGAAGCCGGGGTGGCGGTCAGGGCGCAGAAATCGAAATCGGCGACTACCCGGTCGTAATTTGTGGGAGCTGTCTGCTGAAAGGTTAGGCGGTTGCGGGTGGTGTTTGTAGTAGAGTTCAACAGGGCAATCAGATTACCCGACGGCCCATTTGTGAGGTAAGGCCCAGGATTCTGATCCAGTTTCGACGCCACGAAAGAAGTCCCGCTCCCTTCAAAGGCATTTGTGGTGGGATTGCCGGCAGGCACCAATTCGCGGGGAGCAAATGTGAAGTGAATACCCCCATCAAGCTGAGCCCCGGCAAGGTTGATGATATTCGTGCCGGTGTTCTGGATCTCCAGGAACTCGAAATCTTCCTCCGAATATGGACTGTCTGCAGGCGCGGCTGCGGGGTGATAATTAATCTCAGTGATGCGCAAAGACGGCATTCCCGTAACATAGACGGCTCGCACAGGGGAACTCCACGCATTGACGTGCATCACGCGAGCAAAGATACCGGCGTTGCTGGTGAGCGTCACCGGACCGGTGTAAAGCCGCGCCGCGGGATTTAAACCACCCCCACTGGCACGAGGATCGGTACCGTCGAGCGTGTAGTAGACGCTGCCCAAGGGCGCAGAGAGGCTTAGCATGGAACCATTGGTGGTCAGCGTTGGCGCGGCCAAAAACTGTTGGTCAATCCACTCGAAACGGCCTCTAATGTATTTCTTGAATTGCGCGATGATTCCGGCGTAAGTCGTGGGCGAAACATAATCTACGTCCCAGCCCCCGGCGACTCCGTCAGGGTTGGGCCAGACATAGGTGCCCAACCTTGGCCAGCAGTTGAACTCGCGCACCTGTGCCTCTTGCAGGTAGCTGGTGATTTGGTCGATGCGTGCCAGTAAATTGCTGGGGTTAAATACCCCGGACCGAAGCTCACCCCAGCGGTCGATGATCTTCTGGTAGAAATCCGTGTCGGTGCGCAGCTTGCTCAACCACATATCATCGCCCCCGCCCATCAAAGTGTAATACCAGCCGTTGGTCTTGCCACCCTCCGCGTAGTTGGCGTTCCCCCAACTAAGATCCCAGTCCCAAATGGGCTCATCCCTTATTTTGCCGTTCCGGTCCTTGTGCAAGTGATTGCTCAAACGAACGCCGTCGATGTTCTTCGGGTACTCGACCATCCAGTGATAGTCCACGAAGGAATCGACATCCAGGTATGCCGCATAACCCGTGATCGGGTCCCGCCAATTCGGACCATACAAAGCCGCTTCCAAAAGGTTCACATAGCTGCTCAGATACTCGTATTGGGCGGGAGTGATCTTGTCGGCTTTCGGATAAAGGATAATCAATTGCTGCCCGGTCGAAGTGGTGAAAGTCAGGTCGGTGACTTCCGGACGGTCTTTCTCAAACAGGTATCCGCCAGTAACAGCGGGCGGGGTATTATCGCTACCACCAAGTGTGGTGAGATCCAAACGATTCTTGTCCACGCGAATTCTTTCGAGCAACACGTATATCCCCTGATAATCTCCGTAGGTCAATCGCCCTGAGGTTCGGTGAACGAACAATTCCACGTAGCGACGCCGCACCGCGTAGTGACCCATCGATTCAAAGATCTCCTGAGTCAGCACATTGTTCATCAGTGTCTTGTCATTGTAGGAGGGGTAAAGCAGCCAATCGCTGTGGGCCGGCATACCCAAGAGCTCACTGTCCAGGTCATCACCGCTCTCATCCTGCAGTTCAATGGCGTAGGGTTTCTTGGGAAAACCCACGGAACTATTGCCATGCAAACCGATGGCCAGCCTGCCCGAGTAGTCCGCCGGACTAATCAGGGAAGCCCTGCCCGTGGGGGTGTTCGTACCAATAAACCTGGCATACGCTCCCACTTTCGTACCGTCGGGAATGACTTGTCCCAGCGTGTCGATGATAACCAGCGGCAGGTTGCTTGTGAAATTGGTCACCGTTGAATCCAGCAGGTAATAGCTCGCCGACGCGATCTCCCCAAGAAAACCCTCCTGGTCAGCCTGGGCCCGGACCGTGGCGGTTGTCGTGAGCACGATGGGGTTAGTGTAAACCAGAGAGCTGACTCCGGGAGTGGAACCATCCAGAGTGTAGCGGATCGTGCCTGAAGACGACGAGCAAGCCAGACTAACCGCCAGAGTGTTGCTGGCCCAGACGCCGGGGTGAGGCCAGAAGCTGACCTCCGGCACAGCCAGTGCGGCGGCCGTGTCATTCCAGGACCCGGGGGTTGCCGGATACAGGAAGCCAGGCACCGCAGCAAGGCTCAACCGCCGCCCAAGGAGTTCAGGTTGGATCAGAAAGTTCGAGTTCGTAGCCGAAACGTTGAGTCCTTGTATCGCCAACATGTTCGCCCCGGCAAGCAGTGCCTCACGAAACGGGCTGATATCAAAGTCCTCATAAGCCACAGGGCCCACCGCAGGGGTAAACTGGATGTTTACATTGTCGATATCCAGTCCCAGGTTCAGCCCCCCGGTCCGACCGCCAAACTGGGCCCGGCATTCGAAGGGGTTCAACTCGGTGATGAATAAATTTGTAATCGGGGAATACTCCTTGCCCGGTTTACCGTTGATGTTCGGCGTCAGCGTGACCGTTACCCGGGCGCCACCGGTCACGTGCTGCAGGCTGATGCGAGCATGATGGAACACGCCAGCTGCAAGGTCCAACTTCGCGGTGGGGATCGTCACATTAACCACCTCGCTACCCCCCCAATGCAAAGACACGTCGTTGTTGACCGTGTGCGGATAAACGTCAAAACCAACCGCAAACACACCTTGATAGTTCGGCTCTTCTGCTGCCATGATCCCCGTGTTGACGCCTGGCCCATTTGTCCCATACATCGCCGTGGGAATCAGCATGAAACAAAATCCATCCGCCGGGTTGTTCACGCCAGATGTGATCCGGAAATCGAATTCCGACTCGATTGTCTGAAAGAGGCCCGGCGCGGTCTGACGGAACGCAACCGAATTGGCGGCGTTGTTGACCTCGTCATGAAGCAGTCTCAGGAATCTACCGGTGGAACCGGAATCGGAAGGCTGGATTGCCGGCATGGGGTCCATGGCGTGTTGGCTCAGGTAAAAATTCTCTGCCGCTCCCTCGAAACCCTCCGCCACGAATCCAGGAGCCGGGGCACCATGAACACCGGTGGCATTCGAATTCCAGGAAGTCGCACCGGGCGCGTTGCGCTTGGCAACCTCGGTCCCATTCAAGAATGCGACAAAACCGTCGTCGTAACGCAACCGCAGCGCCAGGGAGTTGTAGGCCGTGGGGTCCGCGACGCTGAAAGGTACTCGCAGGTAAGCCGAAGCATTCACCCCCAGCATGGCGGCACGCACGTCAAGGCCAATGCTCGAAGCATAGTTGCCCGACGTGTCGAATCCTGCCCCAAGCACGCCGACAGCCCATCCGGTGTCGTTGAAACCGGCGAATCTCCACCCGGTCCCTATATCCGAGACGGGAATAAACGCGCGGGCACTGGCAACGGGAGCGATCAGTGTGCTCACGACCCCAGTCATCAGGTAGCCGTAAGAAATGTCTGGATACTGTGGGGGAAAAGCCGGCGCAAACTCACTTGCCTTCGTCACTCCATCCGGAAGCACCAACGCCAAATACTCCCCCGAACCACTCAGCTTGAAGTTGGTATGAAGCGGTGCCCCGGGAACCCGCCGGTTCTTGTCCGAGGCAAACACGATTAGAAACTGATTGGGACCCAGATTCGTCGCGGGAAACTGCCATTTCGTGAGATTGGCCGCGCTGTTGGCGAGGTACCACCCCCCGAGGTCCACAGGATCTGTTCCCGCGTTATATAGTTCAAGCCAGTCGGAGTAAGAGCCATCCTCATCCCTGAGGGTGGAGTTGTTTATGGCCATGAGCTCGGTGATTCGCACATTGCCGGCCTGGGCAAAACCGCTGAGGCTCTGAAGCAACAGGACTGCCAACATCAGCAGCCCCCAACAATGACCCGAGTGATGCGTCCGAGAGACCACGAACTGGCTGCTTCTTGGTGCACCCTTCGGAACGCTCGAACCGGGGAATTCGGCAACTGGAGCCGCCGCAAAAGCCAAATCATTGCTAAACCGGATCGGGCTGGCTGGTCGCTGGTGCTTGTTCATTTGAAAGGCATCCAAAGGCTGAGGTATTCGTGTCCATAGTCTCTCGCTACGCACACCGGCGGTCAACGCTAATTCCTGACACGCTAATGTGCCGGCATAGGCTCAGGTCGCGTCATAATGCAATCTCGCGCAACCAGCTTAATGGCCGCAGCCTTAACGAGCTTGGCGCGCTCAAAACCCGTATCCGCTTGCTTGAACCGCCCGAGCGGTTTTTAATCTCACTTATCTAGCGGTGTTCAAGGCCATCCAGCGAACTCTGCCAGTTGAAAGAAGCACTATGAATGTCAGCGGTCTCATTTCAGGTCTAATAGTTCTGTTCGTCGGGACACTTCCAGGGCAGACACCAGCAGCGGCAGAAATGTTCCCGTTCGTGATTCCCGGTCTAGCCGCCTCTGCACCCGGTTCAGTCGTGGACCTCTCTTGGCTGAATGAAGAGCCCGCTGGCGCGCAAGGCTTCGTGCGGATACGGGACGGCCAATTCGTGGATGCGAAGGGCAAACGTCTGCGCTTCCTGGCCAGCAACGTCACGTTCGGAAGCTGCTTCCCCGACCATGACACCGCCGACAAACTCGCGGTTCGCATGGCCAGCCTGGGCATCAATTGCATCCGTTTTCACCACGCCGACAACCAGGTTGCGCCCCGGGGCATTTGGAAAGCTGGCACGCCCAAGCGAAATGAGTTCGATCCAGACCAGCTTGACCGGCTGGATTATTTCATCGCTGCTCTCAAGCGCCGCGGCATTTATGCAAACATCAACCTGCACGTCTCGCGCAATTACTGGGAAGGTGAGGATTTCCCAGACGACCTGGCCAGCAACCGCGAACGTCAGGACCGGCTCCCCAACTACGGCAAGGCCCTCGATAAGATCAATGACCAAATGATACGGATGCAGCGCGACTACGCGCGGGCTTTACTAACCCACGTGAATCCCTACACCGGAAATAGTTATGCCAAGGAACCCTGCGTGGCTATCGTCGAGATAAACAACGAGAACTCCCTGTTGCAGCTTAAAGTAGGCTCTCTGCCGGATTACTACCGCGCCGAAGTCCTCAGCAAATGGAACCGCTGGCTGAAATCGTCTTATGGCACTTCGGAGAGGCTGGCTGCTGCGTGGGGCGGACGCGAGGCGTTGGGTAAAAACCTCATTCCGGCACAGTTGGCCATCCAGGGAGGCCAGTATCTTTCTGTAACCAATAACCAGGTCGGCGAAACGGTAGTCAACGTGCTCAAAGTGCCCGAGGTGAGCTGGCACGCACAACTCCACTGGACCGGACTGACCCTGCAGGAGGGTCAACTTTACACGGTGGAGTTCAGCGCGCGCTCAGACCTGCCACGCCGGTTGCCGCTCAGCACTCGGCTGAACAAGGCTGACTGGCACAACTGCGGTCTAGCGGATGATGCCGACCTCGTTCCCGAATGGAAGAGCTTCAGTTACGCCTTCCGCGCCACCCGCACGGAGCCGGGCGCCGTCCGGTTGGATATGGTGCTGGGAGATGGCCCCGTCGGCAGTTTTGCGATAAAGGGCCTCACCTTGCGGCAGGGAGGCTCGCTCGGCCTCAAGTCGCGCGAATCTCTGGAGGCCGCGAATATCGAGGCGCCGGCGCGCACCCAAGGCACGCCGCGAGGGTTAGACTGGACCCGGTTTCTCGCGGAGACCGAACGTGCCTATACCGACGGATTACGCACTTTCCTGAAAAAAGACCTTGGGGTCGAGGCCGCCATCATCGATACCCAGGCCAGTTACGGGGGTATTGCCGGAACCTACCGGGAATCCTTCAACGATTTTGTGGACATGCATGCTTACTGGCAGCACCCGGTTTTCCCCGGGCGTCCCTGGGATAGCGCCAATTGGAATATCCGCAACACGCCCATGGTGGACGATAAGAACGGCGGCAACCTGGCACGCCTTGGCGTTTATCGCCTCGCTGGCAAACCGTTCACGGTGAGCGAATACGACCATCCCGCTCCCAGCCATTATTCTGCGGAAATGTTCCCGATGATTGCCAGCTTCGCCGCTCTCCAGGATTGGGACGGGCTTTTCCAATTCGATTGGGGTGGCACCGACTCCAACGCGCGCCGCATCACCGGGTACTTCGCGCTGCAGCAGCATCCCGCCAAACTAGCCTTCCTGCCGGCTGCGGCGCTGATGTTTCGCCGGGGGGACGTTCAACCCGCGCATGCCACCGCCCGGCTCTCGATTCCGTCTACCCAGGTGGAGCAACTGACCGCCGAAAACGTCTCCATGTCCGAAGCCTGGAGGCAAGCCGGTGTGGCCACGAGTAATATCCTCACTCATCGCCTCGAACTGCGTTTCACGCCTGCCGGTAGGCTCGAAGCAGAGGTTACCGGGAAAACCAAATCGGCGATCTCATGGGACACGGATGCCCAGCTCTACACCGTAGACGCGCCGGCCGCCAAAGCCTTGGTAGGACGCTGCACGGGCAGGACAACCCAGCTGAACGAAGCTGAGTTCCAGGTGAAACCCAACCCGCGAGATTTTGCCGTCCTTACACTCAACGCCGTTGACGGACAGCCCGTGCCCCAATCACGGCGCCTGCTTCTGACCGCAGTCGGAAACGTGGAGAATACCGGTATGGGCTGGAATGCCGACCACACCAGCATAGGCACTCGCTGGGGCAGCGCGCCGACCGTTTGCGAAGGGATCGCCGCCCACGTCTGGCTCAGCACCCTGGCTAAAACGGCCACGGTTCACGCGCTGGACGGTGCCGGGGCGCGAACCGTCGAAGTACCGGCTGCCATTGCCGGGGGCAAACTTTCCTTCGATATCGGCCCCGCGTTCAAAGCGCTCTGGTATGAGATCGTTACCGAGTAAGGCCTCGACATGAATCCCGGCTCTCTTATCTCAAGATCGACTCGAACCTGTTTGCGGAATCTCCTGATTCTGAGCGGAATTCTTGGATACCTTTCGGCTTCCAGCGCAGCCATTATCCCCTATCCAATGGATGTCGACACGCTTCAGCTCTGGCATTTTGATGAGTCTCCCTCGGCGAGCGTTTGCTCCAACGCGGTCCCAGGCGGAATCCCGCTCACCGCCATTCGCGATGGCGCCACGCTTGGCAATGCCGCCCTCCCCGGCTTCGGCGCCTCAGCCAGCACGTATGACGCGGGCCCAAGTGCCACCCTCGCCGCACATCCGAATGGCATCCCCGGACGCGACGCCTACCTGGCTCCGCTGCCGATCGTAAATGGCACTGAGGACAATACGTCCCTCAGTTTTGTCGGCACTAACGGAGCCTTCACCCTGGAGGCGTTGATCCGGGCAGACTTCAGTCCCACCAACCAAGCCGTTGCGCCGGACTCAGGCCGGTTGATGCAGATTATCTCGGCAGATGCCGAGGAAACCGTGCGACTCTTCCAATTCCGAATTTCCTGGAATTCGGTAAACGATACCACGCCCGAGATCCAATTCATCAATATTGGAACTCCCATCCAGACTCTGTCCGCAGGGCTGCCCACGACCGGCCCGAACGCGATCGTCAGCAGCAATTGGTATCACGTAGCTGTCACCTATAATGGCCTGGAGAACACACCCGGCAACTTCAGCCTCTTCTGGACCCGTGCGGACGCCAGCCGTACGCAGGCCGATCTGCTCGCCAGTCTACGCATGACAAACGACCTGCCTGTAGGAAGCGCCGATTGGGCGATCGGCAACGACGGGCGGGCCACGGGCGGCTCGGACCAGAATTGGGTAGGACTTATCGATGAGGTGCGCTTGAGCGGTGTAGCGCGGCCCGCAACGGAGTTTCTCTTCCATGCGGACTCCGATGGCGATGGCTTGCCGGACTGGTGGGAGTCCCGCCATTTTAATTCACTCTCACAAACCGGAGCGGATGATCCGGACGGCGACACCTTCACGAATATCCTCGAATACCAAGGCGGTTCCAACCCGACCATCGCGGCTTCCATTCCCACCGATAAAGATGGCGACACCCTGCCGGATGCCTGGGAGATTCAGTTCTTTGGTTCCCTGCTGCCCCAGGTGGATGACGACCCGGACTCGGACGGATTCTCCAACGCCGCCGAACTGGCTGCCGGCACCAACCCAAATAACCCACTCTCCCAACCGGGCGACTCGGACCAGGACGGACTTCCCGACGCCTGGGAATTGGCGAGTTTCGGCTCGCTCACGCACGACGCTGCCGAGGATACGGACGGGGACTGGTTCACAAATCTGCGTGAATACCAATCGGGCACGGATCCTAACAACGCCGACAGCTATCCTCCCGGTCCGCGCGTTCGCATTATCCCGGTGGAAGATGGTGACCCAAATACGAGCGAATACGCCTACTCTGGCGGCATTAACACCGCCGCCTTCATTCGCTCCGCCATCATGACGGTGGGGAACCAGCAGTTCCTGACCTACTACGGGCGCCACCAAACCGATGCAAACCACCTCTTCAACAACAAGCTCTGGGTCGCACGCCGCACGCTCGGCTCGAGTCGTTGGGAAGTCTTCCACACCAATTTTCAAGCCAACAATATAACGGACGGCCACGACTGCATTTCCTTTGGCATCGATGGCCTGGGCCACATGCACATTAGCTGGGGCATGCACGGCGATGCCTACCATTACGCAAAAAGCGTGGTTCCAGTTACGGGCACAAACGCGATTGTTTTCGGGCCGGATGGGACTATGACAGGCAAAGAAAACTCCGTCACTTACCCGCAGTTCCTGACGCTGCACAACGGTGACTTGCTCTACTTCTTTCGCGAGGGCGGCTCAGGCAACGGCGATCTCTTCTTGAACCGTTACAGCATTGCCGCGCAACAGTGGACCAACGTGCATCTGACGGGCACCAGCCAAATGTCCTTTATCAAGGGCACGGGATGGTCACCCAACTACAACGCGTATTGGCAAACACCTTGTATCGACGCCAGCGGTAACATCTTCCTGATCTGGACCTGGCGCTACAATTCCGATTCGCCGGCCGGTGAGGTCGGATACCAAACCAATCACGATTACGACTATGCCTGGTCGCCCGATGGCGGTCTCACTTGGAAACGCAGCAACGGCATGAACTACGTTCTGCCCATCAACGAGCGTGGTGAAAACGGCAACACCAACTCCATCGCGGAAAAAATCCTTTCGATTCCCGAAGGCTCGAGCCTGATGAATCAGTCCGGGATGTGCCTGGACCGGTCCGGCGAACCTGTGCTGGCTAACTGGTGGGCTCACGGCGCCGTCACCAACAACCATCGCCGCCAATACATGGTGGCGTTCCCAGGAACCAATGGCTGGCAGGTTCGCCAGCTTTCCTCGCGCACCATCGATCCACCAACTTACAAAGTACCCGAAACCGCTCTGGGCGACATGGGACGCCCCACCATCGTCTGTGACAAGGACGATCGCCTCATTGTGATTTACCGCGATAACGAAGGCGCAAATGGTCTTACCATCGTCCACAGCCTGCCCAAGGCACGTGACCCGGAGCGCAGGATCTGGACGCAATTCGACCTCACCACGGATAACTTGGGACGTTTTGACGCCCCCAACCTGGACCTGAACCGCTGGGAGAAGGACAACGTGTTGCACATTTTTTACCTCCCGGTCAACGGTCAGGGCTACACCGCTCCGAACACCGCCGCACCCATCGGAGTGCTGGAATGGGACGCGGCCAGCTATTTCAACCACGTGCCGACGCTCCGCCTCGCGATCACGGATGATGCCACCTCGATCACCTGGTCGGCCCAGGCGGGCTGGGGTTACCGGCTTCAAACCAGTTCTGACCTGCTGGCTTGGGATACCGTGGACACTCTCGCCGGCACCAACGGTGTGTTGGGTGTCACGATTACAGATCTGCCACTGACAAAAACCTTCTGGCGCCTGGAAGTCCAGGAAGGCGGCTTTTGAAATACAACCTTGCGGCGGAATAACGGGGCACAGACCCCTGCCACCCAAACTCGCTGCCTCCGGTCGAAGTCAGTCCTGATTCGAGCACCGGCTCTTACGCTCGACCTCGGTATTCCCGGATCACTTCAAACATTGCCAACAGGTTCTCCACAGGCGTGTTTCCAACCACGTTGTGGATCGTGCAAAATACAAATCCGCCGCCATCGCCAAAGATCTCGATCCGTTCCCTCACTTCTTTGCGAACTTCCTCTGGTGTGCCAAAAGGCAGTGTCCGCTGCGTGTCCACCCCGCCGCCCCAGAACACCAGCCGGTCGCCGTATTCTCGCTTAAGCGTCCTGGCGTCCATCCCCTTGGCGGAGCACTGCACCGGGTTGAGGATGTCGAACTCCGCCTCAACCACTGCGTCCAACAGCGGCGCGATGCCGCCGCAACAATGCATGAACGTCTTCCACGGCGTATGCCGGTGAATCCAGCCGTTCACTCGCTTTTGGTAAGGCAGATACAACTCCCGATATTTCGCCGCGCTGCAAAACGGCCCGTTTTGCGTCCCAAAATCGGTCCCGTTCGTCTGGATGATCGCCGCCCGATCACCCACCGCCGCATACAGCCGCTCCAGGTTCGCCATCGCCACCTCGGTTTGCCGCTCGAATATCGCGTGGATGTACTCCGGTCGACTGACGGTGCTCACATACCATTCCTCGATGTCGCGGATGCCTTTCGGCCGCTTCAAAAAAGTCGCCGGCACCAACGCAATATCGCCAAATGTCAGTCCGCCGAAAGTGCAAAACAGGGCCTTGTCGGTGCTCGTGTACAGTTCCTCAGCCTGGCGCCGGTAATGCTCTATTTCCGCGTCCGAAACCAACTCGAATTCCTCCATGTTGTCCCGCGGATCCAGTTTCGCCTCATCGATCGGTTCCTGTCTCACAATTGCATCAAAAAAATGCCCCCCCGCAGGCATCCGGCCACTGGGCGCCACCGACCGGTCATTTCCCGGCCACTGGAGCAAGTCGCCATTGGGTTCATACTGGGTGTTAAAATCCCCCGGCACCAGCACCGGGGTTCCGTCCGCCATCGTCCATTCTTTGAAATCTTTTTGGGGAAAACCAAACATCGTGCCCGTGCCCCCCAGGTTCACCGTATCGACTCCTAACGCTTCTCTCAAATCCGCCGCCACTTCCCCCAGCATTTGGTAGATCTCAACAACTTTGACCGGCGTTCCTGGCTCATCCAATCCCAACGCCTGCCGCAGCTGATAAACCATGCTCACGTGTATCCCCGTTTGGAAACCACCTCCGAAATCCACCGGCAGTTTGTCGGGTTGGCGGTGAGCGCAAGTGGTGAGAATGCGTTGCCGCGAGGTTGCGTCGGTACCAGAGTCCCGAGCAGCGCGCCCAGCGGCCGGTTCGTAAGGTTTTTTAGAGGTCATAGGGCTAGTTGCTTTCCCCGCCAAATACGCGGGATCTTGTCGCACGACGGTTTTTGCCATCATGACTCCCCCTCGCCCCGGAATCCAGCCCGAACACGGGTTCCACTTCGGTCGAGATCCGCGTGCCGCGGTCACTTGGAATGCTTGCGAATAACCGCCAGGAAACGATCTCCAAACTCGCCGGCCTTGCGCTCCCCAACGCCCCTAATTGAGGCCAACTCCCCGATTTCCTTGGGAAAATCACGGGCCATCTGCCGCAACGCGGTGTCGTGCAGGATGAAAAACGCGGGTAGACCGCGCTCATCCGCCAGTTTCTTGCGGACTTCCCGCAAGGCATCGAACACCGCCTGATCGAAGGGCGCCGTGTCGTCCATCGGCTTCCGGCGGCGTGACGAACCGCGAGCCGCGGTGCTTTCGAACGAGGTGTCCGCAAATATCTGCCTCGGATGCGACTCCAGGTGCCGGGCGATCTGTTCCAACAGTGGCGCTCCGAACTCCTGGATCTTCTTTCCTACCATGCCGCTGATCTTCCCCAGTTCAGCCGCGTTCGCAGGATACTCGCGGGCCATCTGCCGCAGCGTGACGTCGGAAAACAGAATGTGCGTCGGCAAATTCCGCTCATCGGCAAGCTGCTTGCGCAATTGAACCAGGCTTTCGAAGAGAACCTCGTCGCAGGTGATATCCCCGGCCCGTTGCTGCGGGGGTTGCGGTGCCGTCACCGGCCGGGTCAGCCGGATCGCCCGTCGCTCTTTGAGAAACGCCGCCCCTTCCGGTGTGAGCCCGAGCACGCTGAATTTTTCGTCAGCTTGACGCACCAGGCCCCGGCGGATCAACTCCCTCCCAATGGTTTTCCACTCCGGTCGCGATTGCTCCTTGCCAATGCCGTAGGTGGAAACCCTGTCGTGACCCCATTTGCGGACGGTCTCGGTGTCGGCGCCGGTCAGCACCTCGACAATGTGGTTTAGGCCAAAGTCGAACCCGGTCTGCTGCCGCACGCGGTAAACGCAGGAGAGAAATTTCTGCGCGACTACCGTCCCATCGTAGGTGTCGCGCGGCGAAAGGCAGTTATCGCAACCACCGCAATTCTCCTCGTCATACTCCTCGCCAAAATAGCCCAGCAACTCCCGCCGGCGGCAGATGCCGCTTTCGGCATAGTGAACCATCTGGTCGAGTTGCTGACGTGCGATCTGGCGCTCGTGCGGATCGGTCTTTTCGTCGATAAACCGGATTTGCTTGGCAACATCACCGGCGCTAAAGAGCAACAGGCAATCCCCAGGCAAGCCGTCCCGCCCGGCTCGGCCCGTTTCCTGGTAGTAGCCCTCAATGTTTTTGGGGAGATCATAATGCACCACGTAGCGAACGTTGGGCTTGTTGATTCCCATGCCGAAGGCGATCGTCGCGCAGACCACCCGGGCGTCGTCTCGCAAAAACTGTTCCTGGTGCGTCTCCCGTTGTCGGTTGGTCAGGCCGGCGTGATACGGCACCGCGCGCACGCCCGCCTCCGTAAGACGGTCGGCAAGGCGTTCCGCCGTCTTGCGGGCCTGGCAATAAACGATCCCGCTCTGCCGCGGACGACCGCGCACGAACTCCAGCAATTGCGCAAAGGCTTGTTCCCGGGCCGCCACGGTGTAGGTCAGGTTGGGACGGTTGAAGCTCGCCACGTAGGAACGCGCCTCCCGCAGCTTGAGCTGCGTGACAATGTCTTTCCGCACCCGCAAGGTCGCCGTAGCGGTCAACGCCATGATCGGCACCCCGGGCAGCAGGTGCCGCAACCCGGCGAGTTGCCGATACTCCGGTCGAAAATCGTGGCCCCACTCGCTAATGCAATGCGCTTCGTCCACCGCCACCAGGTTCACCGACCACCGCTGCACGTCCGCCAGGAAGCCAGACAGCATCAGGCGTTCGGGGGCCACGTAGAGCAGCCGATACTGCCCTGTGTGCAATCCCCGCAGCCGGCTCCGGGATTCGCCCGCCGCCAGCGTGGAATTCAGGAACGTGGCCGGCAGCCCCGCCGCCTGCAGCGCATCCACCTGGTCTTTCATCAGCGCGATCAACGGCGACACTACAACCGTCAGCCCGGCCCGGGCCATGGCGGGAAGTTGGAAACAGAGTGACTTGCCGCCGCCCGTCGGCAACAGGGCGAAAACATCACGACCAGCCAGCGCATCCTGGATAATCTCCTCCTGCAGCGGGCGGAAGGCGGAGAAGCCGAAGTGGTCCTTCAGCAACGTCTTCAGGTTGGGCTGGGCGGTGATCATGGTCTCGGGATCGACCCGAACGCTGTCCTGGGAACTGGGGATCGGCGGCGGCCGATGTGCCCCGCGGGGCTTGCCAATGGCAAGGCGCCCTGTCACCAGGACGCCTTGCTGTTGTTCGCGCGTTTCAGGCGCGAAGATCTGGCCCGCACTCCCGGGAGCGCGAGAATTCCTTACACTTTCTCCGGAACCACGAACGGCGCACGATACTTGCGCGAGAGCATCGCATTGGCCTGGTCGTTGTCCAGAAAACGTTCCTTCCGCGGATGGAACTCCAAGGGCACGCCGAGCTGGAGTTGTTCTTTGACGATATCCACACCGTTGGCGTCCAGGTGTCCGGCCATGCGGTTAAAGGCTTCGCCAAAACTCGGGTGTTTCAGCAACGACTCGCGGATCTCTCCGGGCGCCTTCGTCGCGCCCAACAAATAGGAAATATTGCCCGTGTGAACCAGGCCGGAGGAAACATGGCCTTCGATCACGTCGGCATGCAGGTCCTTCACCTTGCGGCTCCGAATAGCCGCAATCCAGTTGCCGTGGTGTCCGCCGGATTCAGCAGCGAGTCCTGTCGGCGTGGCCACGGCGTCGGTCTTCTTTGCCTTGCGTCCGTCGAACCGCGTGATTTCCTTGCCGGCCTTGTCATAAACGATGGCTTCGGTATAGCTCGGCACCAGCACGTGACCGCCTTCACATTCGATCACATTGCCGATCGTGGCGCCGCGGTAGTTATCCATTTTCCAGCCGTCGGACTGGGAAGCCTTGTTTACCGGCAAACCGCGCACTTCAAAAATCATCGGGATCTTGTACCCGTGATAAACAATGAGGGTGTTCGGGGTCTCGGCCGAATCCTTGTAGCCCACGCGTCCACCGATCGCCATGCTGAACGGCGCGATAGCGTCTTCGCCGAGGAACCATCGCGCGATATCCACCTGGTGCGGTCCCTGGTTGCCGTAATCGCCGTTGCCGTATTCCCAGAACCAGTGCCAGTCATAATGGACCGGTCCGGAGCTGCCGTTCCGCCGCGGGGCGGCGTTGCTGGCCGGTCCGCACCACAGCTCGTAATCGATGTGTTCCGGCACCTGTTGTGGGCCATCCACCAGGCCGATGCTCTTGCGGCCTTTGTAGCAGAAGCCGCGGGCCATGATGATTTTGCCGAGCTTGCCGGACTGCACGTACTGCACCGCTTCCTGGAGCCCCACGGAGGAGCGGCACTGTGTTCCCACCTGAACAATGCGTTTATACTTGCGGGCGGCTTCCACCATCTTGCGGCCTTCGAAGAGGTTGTGTGAAGCGGGTTTTTCGACGTAGACATCTTTGCCCGCCTGGCAGGCCCAAACGGTGGCCAGCGCGTGCCAATGGTTCGGGGTGGCGATGGATACCGCGTCGATATCTTTGTTCTCGAGCAACTTGCGGATGTCAGTGTAGGCCGTGACGCCACTCCCGAGGTCCTGCGCTTTCTTGTTCAGGACATTCCGGTCCACATCGCAAAGCGCGACCACGCGCACACCTTTCATCTTGCTCAACGTGTTGATATGTCCCCCGCCCTGGCTGCGAAACCCAATTTGGGCCACGCGAATGTCACCGTTGGCTCCGGCAGCTCGAGCCCAACTCAAGGCGTCGAGGCTCAGCGCGGCGGCGGTCACAGATGCGGTCTTAAGGAAGTTGCGGCGTGTGAAATGTTTCATAAGTGCTGAACAGTATTCTTGAAATGTGCCAAAATGCGACGTTCACCTCAACCGTTTTATTCGGAGAATCCTCAGTCAGGACGCGCCCTCTCACCGAAACCGCCACCTCACCATCGTCGTGGCAGGTCGCACCCACCACCGACCGCGGTGATTCCGGCAATCACTTCGGCCCAGTGAACAGACAAAAAGACCGGCTGGCGTTAGCCAACCGGTCTTGAGTCAAAGCCGCTTCAGTGAGCGGCGTTGGAAGGGCCTAGAACTTCGCGCGGTAGAACAGCTGCCCGCCGCCTGCCGGCACAGGAACGCTATACGGCGAAGTTGCACCGGTCACTTCGGTCCACGGGCCCGTGACCGCCGGAGCGGATTCCAATTGGCCGGTGAACGTGATGACGAGGTTATTCGCACTCCGTTCAATCCCGACCGTGGGCCGAGCGGTGCACGGAGCAATGGAAACACCCATATCAGCCACAAGTGGACTGTTGTTGGCCGTCAGCGTGCTGTAGTAAGTCCCAGGTTGCCCGCCGAACACCCAGAACCACGCACCACCACCGTTCTCCCAGAAGAGCGCACGGATGGTGTAAGTGCCGGCTGCAAGTGTGATGGCTCCCACGGTACGGCTGTTGCCGGTGTTCGCATCAAAATCGATACGATCACCGTTGATCTTACCAATGTTTCCATCGGCAGTCGCCACAATGCTGTCCCAGGTTTGTCCTACAATCTGCAGATAACCACCATCGTCACCCGCAAAACCGAAGTGGTAGGTTCCCGCGACAGGGATCACCAATTGAGCCGTGGCGCGGATGGCCATGGCATCATCCGCTGTTCCCACGGTATCCTGCGGGAAGGCAGCGCTGCAGCCGGGACCGCCACCGGCTTCAGGATCCTGGTAGTTGATGGCGTTCACGCCCGAAACAGTCGATGCCCCCACGAGGGAGGCCTCGGCTTCGGCGATGTTGTTGGCGGGAGTTCCACCCGCAGCGTCATACTCCACCGTCCATCCGGCGGCAGACACACCCACATCCACCATCGTCGCAGGCGGCGTCGCAGGTTGATACCCAACCAACCGCCAGCCGCTGGTCTCGGCGTCGCATTGGAACGCGCCTTTAGCCGCATACAGTTCGACGTAGGCGCCACCGCCATCTTCGAACCACACGAACTCGAGGTCGTATTCCCCAACCGCCAGCGTGATCACGCCGCGGGTGTTCGCATCGCCGGTGCCATATTGATACAGCAGCGTACTGGGATCTCCAGGAGCAATCTGCCCAATCCCACTCACGCTCTTCCAGGTTTGTCCCCGAATTCGCAGGGCAAAGCCATCGTCCCCATGCACGCCGAAGGTGTAGTCACCGGCTTCAGTGATCGCAATCCGAGCTTTGGCCACAATGACTAAGTCTTCGTCCTCGCCCGCCACATTCCCGGGCAGAGGCAGTTCATTGCCGAAGATCCCACCGCCGCCAGCCGTGCCGTCAAGGTCGTTGAAGTTCACAAACGGCGAGGTGGTGTCGAACACGGTAGCGCTGGGGTTGCTCAACGCGTTAACCGCAGAGGCGATCGTCCCAATATTGCCGGAGTTGCGCACCGCCCGGATGCCGAATTGACCATCACAACCATCCGGACCCGGCAGCGGTCCCGGCGGCAGAACGGAGGTGGCCACATCGGCCACTTTCTCAGTCATCAGGGTTGGAAACTCCACGACAAACTGGCGGTTGGGCGAGCCCTCACCACCGAACCCGATGGCGTTGTCATTGAAACCACCACCACCCACCATTTCCACAGCGTCTTCGCCAACGCCCGCGTTGTTGGGTTCACCACCATTCCATCGTGTCCAGGTATACGGCTCTCCCGAAACCCAAACCCACTTTCCGGCACCCGGCGGCACCGTCGACGAAACCGCTGGGTCCCCTCCGGTCTCTTCGCCACCGTAGGTCTCATTGTCGGTCAGGCCGATCCATACACTTTCACCGGCTCCCACCATTCTGATAAAGTCGGCCTCTTCCGCAGAGTGCAGGCTTACGAGATACCCGGTCTTGCCTTGTCCAGAGAACGGCTCGACCAAGGTCCTGGCAGCCGCTTCCGCTTCCGCCCAGTTCAAGGAACCGCGCACCACCATGTAGACGTTCCACTTTCCGTCAGTCGCGTACGGAGCCTGGTAGATTTGGTAAGGGGCAACATTGAAGTTCCAACTGTAGCTGTAGGCCGTACTGGCACTGTCGGTGAAGGCCAGTTCAATGCTGTGGTTGCCCCGTGGCCAATACCCATTAGCACCAATGACATCCTGAACGATCAGCGTTGTCGTCCCCGGGGTAATGGCCGGCGTAACGGTCGCACCATCGACCTTTAGGACAATCGACCCGGCATTCACCGTGGTGGTTCCATTGGCCAGCTCAATTCTGATCTTCTGATTGGGCATTACATCCACAGCGCTGCGCACGGGCACCGCGCTCTGCACATAGCAGCCGACGCCCGTCGCCGATTGCCAGGATTCAAGTGACCCTGCCACCGCGCTGTTCACGAGGTAAAGCTGGGTCCCATCCCGGGTATACCATTCTACATTAAATCCACCGCCCCGGTTCTCGATAAAGCCCCGGATCGGATACACGCCCGGCTCGTCAACCGCAATGCGCTGAACGGTGCCGGCGTCCAACCCGGTGCCAGCGCCACGACCATCGTTGAAAGATGAGATGACGTCACCCATGCGGTCTTTCGCATTGCGGGCCGCCGTCAGGCGGAATCCGTCGTCGCTATTCACGACCATGAAATAAACACCGGCCGCCGGGAATTTCACGTAGGCAAACCACTCAATCGTGCCGTCCTCGTCGTTGGCATTCTGCGGATCCGAGCCAAAGCCCAGGGTGGTTACGTGGTACTCCGGGCCATCCCAAAGTGCAGGCACCTGGGTGGACCCGTTCACACGGAAGTTGCCACTATTTGCAGACGCAGGATCCAAGTTGCCGTTTTGATAGTCCATCACGTCGGTGCTCGTAGGCCAGGTATTACCGGTAATCAGGTTCGGACCGTGCAGGCCAATGAGCTGCTCTTCCGTCCAGTTCAGCTTGTTTTCTCCCTGGCTGTTCCGGTTTTCGGCAGCGGTTTGATATGGCCGGATGGCGATGCCCCGGGTTTGCCCGGAAACGGCGCTCTCGGGCAGTTTGTAGGCCACGGGCATGGTATAGTACTGCGGCGCCGTAGCGTCGCCAATCCCAATCAGGGTCTGGGCCAATTCGGTCTGGAACGTGACCTCAACGTGTTGTTGCGAACCGGCCGCCAGGCGAGTGGCCTGGGTGTAGGTGCCGGTGGTCAAATCGCCCGCCCGGCTGCTGGTCACAGAACTGGTCACATCATTGCCGTTCCACAACACCTTGGTAATAGCAGAAACCTTGCTGGCTCCGGTATCTCGGATTCTGAAGTTCCAGCCTTTGAGGTCGGCGTTGATGGATAGCCCTTCAAACGTAGCCTCGACCGCCGGCGTGGTTTCGAGCGTGATGTTATCAAAATGCACATTCTGGTTCAGTCCCCCAGTGCGCCCGGCAAGAATCAATCGCCCCCGGTGCGGGCTATAGGAAGTGAGCTGGTAGCCGTCAAGGATCTTAACCCCTTTCCAGATCACGGTGACTTTGTTATCCACCGATTTCTCCACTTCCAACTTACACCAATTCAAGGCCGCGTAAGCGCCAGTGCCATCATACGGACCGGTCTGCAGCGAATTCGGGTTGCTGCAATCCGCGTGGAGATCGGGCATCGGCGTCTGGATCAGCGTGCGGTCATCCACGCGAACGGCGATACCTCGCAGGTCGGGGCCAGGCGTGCCGCCGGGACCCGTATCGGGCAACCGGTTGCCGGCGTAGGCATCAAAGCAAATGGATAGACCGCTCTTGGTGCCATTCTCTGGCAGGTTCGCCCCTTGGGGATCGAGCGCTTGCGCATCCGAATCGCCTCCAGCAAACCCCCAAAGGAGGCCCACAGCCGGCATATACGGCGGGGAGCCTGGATTCAAGATCATCTGCGTCGCGTTGCTCAGGGCCACGTCGGTGTCTCGAACATAGCTGATGCTGAAACCGTCAGCGGGCGGTGTGTTGGTGCCGTTGCCTGCGCGCACATCGGCTGTGATCTTGAACGCCTTCACGGGCACGCCGTTGTCAATGTCCGGAAGGATGACCGCCAGGTTGCGGCCGTTCTCGGGCGGGCTTAGCTGGAGGAAACCTCCAGTTTCGGGATTCCCCCCGGTCCATTGCTGGTAGTCCCAATAATAAACCGTATCGCTGGCCGTGGAGGCGAGGTTCAGGTTAGTGGCACTGCCATTATACCAATCGTCGAAATCCCAGGTGGCGTTAGCCGCCCGGGCGTTGTGGCTCAGCAGCAAGCCGAGCGTAGTGAATGCACTAAGTAGCAGAGTTTTCGTTTTCATTTGCGGACCCAACTTCATTGTGAAACCAGATACTTAAAATAAGTGGTAGACACATTCTCGTTTTCGCGACGGACGACAATTAAATGTTGGCAGCGAAGCCAACTTTTCCCACTGCCTTCCCACCCGGGGCAGGAGTGCGGTGATCGTCGGGCGTACTGTAAAAAAACATCCCTCCGAACCCGCGTAGTGTCAACAGCTTTCTCCACATTTCGCCCAGCCTAATTCTGGTTTTCAGCCAGTCTGTTTTTCCTCCCAAGCCCTGTTGTATTAGGGTGGCCGACACCCAGGGCGCTGCCTGCAGCCCATATTCTTCCGCCAGCCTTGGAAAGACATTTGAAAAAAAACTCCGTTTAACCCTATGCTGGCCCGTTGCGCTTAAGTGTGCACGCGTTTGCGTATGGGCAGTTCTGCCTCCCCTGGAGGCTGGACACCCATCAAGCGCTCCCGATAATTCCTCAGAATTCGAACTGTATACTATGAAAAGATTATCACTAATAACCTGGTGTTTAGGCCTATGGATCGCGCTTGGGGCCGGAAAAGGGCTGGCGGCGACCAACGGAGAGTTCGTGAGCGCCGCTTACCAGGCGTTCTGGAATGACGAGGTCCAGGCCCGAATCGATCGCGACATCCAGGCGCATCGCATGGCGGATGCCGTCCTCCACCTGCCGGAAATCCTGGCGGGAACCGAGGTGACGATCGAGCAAACCAACCATGCGTTTTTATTCGGCGGCAACGCGTTCTTGTTTGGTGACCTCAAGTCCGCGGAAAAAAACCAGCGTTATGCCGAGACGTTTGGCTCGCTGTTCAATGCCGCTACCGTCGCCTTTTATTGGAAAACGTTGGAGCCAGAACGCGGCAAACCCCGCTTCGCCGCCGACAGTTCTTATGAATACCGCCGCCCCCCCACCGACCCCGTGGTGGACTTCCTCCATTCCCGCGGCATTTCCATGAACGGCCACGCCATCATCTACGGCATGCGCCGCTGGGGCCATCCCGAATGGATGCCGGAGGATCGCAAAGCCATGGAACCTATCTTCGAACAGCACGTGAGCCAGTTGGCAAATCGCTACCGCGACCGCGTGCAACGCTGGGATGTCGTCAATGAATCCATCGACCAGGCGAACCGCGGTCTCATGCCCGATGACTATACTTACAAGACGTTTAAGTGGGCCGAAAAGTACTTCCCCCCCTCGGTCGCCCTCGGAATCAATGATTGCGATATCCACGGCGGCCCTTCCCGACGGTATGTGGAAATCGTCCGCGACCTGATCGATCGCGGGGTGCGCATCGATACGGTAGGCGTCCAAATGCACATCTACAATGCGAGCGAGTCCCAGCGCATCGCCAACGGCGCCGACCTGCTCACCCCGGCAAAAATCGACGCCGTTCTGGATTGCCTGCGGGACGCCGAAAGACCCATCCATATCAGCGAAGTCACCATCACCGCACCCGATGAAACCGAGCCAGGCCGCCAGGTGCAGGCCACGCTAACCCGAAACTTGTATCGCCTCTGGTTCAGCTACCCCCAGGTCATGGGAATCACCTGGTGGAACATGGTGGACGGCGGCGCCGCTGCGGGCGAACCTTCCTTTTCCGGACTATATGACACCAACATGATGCCAAAGTCGGTCTACCAAACCCTCGATTCGCTGATCAACCGGGAATGGAAAACCCGTCTCCAGGTCGTCGCACCACCGGACAAAACAATCACCTTCCGGGGCTTCAAGGGAACCTACCGCGTTACCTGGAAAGACGCATCAGGCACCTCCCACCACCGGGGATTCAAAGTGAACTAAAACAGCACCGGACCAAGCGAAGCCAGGGAACCCTGAAACCACGAAACCATCAAAAACCTAGAATCACCTTGAACTTACCCCTCCGCTCCCCACCCCCCATCCGCCCCCTGGTCCGTAGACCGTAGTCCCATCGTCCCAAATGGTGAATGACTGACAAGCGAAGGGCGGCCAGAAAGGCTGAAGGCCTAGCAGGACTACAGACTACGGGACTATGGGACCTGGGGCACGTGCAGAGTTATGAGTGCAGAGCGGGCAGGCGCGGGCGCGCGCGCTGGGGGCGCGGCGCCCGGCGCCCCGGACCACGCGGATCTGGATGCCTTGTCTGCCGATTTAATTTAACCGTATATGTCAAAGAACGGGATCCTGACCGGAGCCGGGTGGCGGCTGCAGCGACCACGGGGCAACCGGTACAAAGGACCCAAAAACGGAGGTAAAATAGCAGACAAAAGAGACGCCTCGCTACTGACAGTTCATGACATTGACCTGACACGTGATGACATCGACCTGACACGAGTGGACACTTAATGACACAAGCAGGACTACGGGACCTGGGGGGAAGTGCAGAGTGATGGGTGCAATGTGCAGCCCGATTCATCGAAGCAGGCGGGGGCAATGGCGTCCTGGGGTGCGCGGAACGGAGCGCCGGTGTGTCACCGGCTTTGGGTGTGCGCACTTGAGCTCCGCGTTTGTTTGTTCTCAGCGCTTTTGGCCGGGGTTACACTGAAGCACGGTTTAAGCCGGTCACAGACCGGCGCCCCGGTCTCTGACCTCGGCACCGCCTATCTCAAATTGCAAATCTCAGGTTTCGAAACTGGGGCCGGCTCAGTCGTCCCTCCGGGACTCGGGGCACATTGTGGTGGCCCACACCCGGCACTGAAGTGGCCGGACTATTATCAGTCGCCCCTCCGGGGCTCCGCCGGGCCGTGCGATCGGAGCGCCGGTGTGTCACCGGCTTTGGGTGTGCATACTTGAGCTCCGCGTTCGTTCGGTCTCAGCGCTTTTGGCCGGGGTTGCACTGAGGTACGCTTTAAGCCGGTCACAGACCGGCGCTCCGTTGATGCCGTGCGCCCGCGGCCGGAGCGCCGGTCTGTCTACGGCCGGGGATGGTCAAAAAACCCTCTTTTAGCGAAAAGTTGTCGAGCAAATTCTGCTCTCGCGGCGAGGTGACATCGACCTGACAGGAGATGACATTGACCTGACACGAATGGACATTGACCTGACACTTCATGACATTTGCAGGTGAGGGCTGGACAATGATGAAATTTTTTTTAACCTCTCGATTATTCCCCCCCTGTACCCCCCCCAAGACCTGATAACAAGTTAGTACGGAATTCTTGATCTATCAAGTATTACTCGTACAACGCTGAAGGGCCTCGGGCGCCGCAGTGCGACCCGAGGCCCCTTCATGAGTACAAGGAGGTACAAGAGGTACTCCTTGTACAAGAGGTACTCCTTGTACGAGAGGTACTCCTTGTACTAGAAGTACGCAAAGGATAGAAGGAGGAGGAAACAGGTGGTTTACAGGCTTGTACCGGAAGACGCCTTCCCGGGCCCTTGAGGGGCCGGGAAGGCTTCCGGAATGGGCTGGAATATTGACCAGGTATTAAGCTCTTATTTGACCAGTTGATTGACCATCGAGGTGCGAATCACAAAGGTCTGTCAGCAAAAAAATGGGATCGGCCCCATCGAGAAACCCGGGTGACCAGGCACCAGTACGGCTGGCGATGTGACCAGCAGGGGTGCCCACGTGCTTCTGGTGCCAGCAGAGTCCGCTCCTGAGATTAGGGCTGACACCCTGCGAGCCAATGCACCCCGCCAGCCTCTTGGCTCCGGCCCCTCCTACGTAGCGGGCTTGGACGGTCCGGTGATAATTCACAGGGTGACTTTTGACAGGAGGAACAGGAGTTTCAGGATGATGGTTTCAATCCGCGCTCCGTGATTGCCAAAACGAAACCTCTCCCTAGCCCGGCGGAGTTCTCTTCAGAAAGCAGAAACCCAACGAGGGCCTCATGGGCTGTTAGAAACACCCTCGGCCGGAACTTTTTTTTGATGCGTTGGCGTTTGTTAAGTCGTAAATACCTTGAAAGCAACATGTTGCATCTTAATACGGCGTTTAAATATTTTTTGGGGGTGTGACGGCAGATGTCAGACCCCCTCTGACAGAATAGAAGTATGAGAATATCGAGACAACACGGGTGGGCGGCTATTCGCGATGCCCTGCTTCTGCTGAGCCGGGGTATTAAACGCCAGGCGTTCGTGACGACTGCATGGAACAGCGCTGCTCTTTTGATCAGGGATTCCGACGATTCTCGAAAAAGTGGAATCGACGCTTGCCAGGCAGTTGTGGTGTTGTTAAGTAACTCATTAGGGTTGGGGATCTTAAGTCAAGGAGACTAAGGCCTCATTTGCTATGGAACCTGAGAAAAGTAACCATTCTCAAACGGCCGGCATAAGAGGAGATGAGCTATTCGCTTGCTCCTTCTGGGCCAAGACTACTGTCGAAGGGTTGCCAGGGATCAGCGTGCTTGACCATTGCCTGAATGTCGGGTGTGTTGCCGAGTTGTTGGGCCATTATTTGCCGGAGGGCGTTCGGAGGTTGTTGCCAGAAGGGGCGGTCACGCTGGCGGCATTGCACGATATTGGAAAAATCACCCTCGGTTTCCAGGCGAAATGTCCAGCGTGGTTGAGCGCCTGCAAACTGGATGCCAGGACCCGGGCTCAGGCCAGTCTGTCAGTTTCAGATCACGCCCTGGTGAGCCAGGTCTTCCTGCAAAAATTGCTTAAGCCACACAAGGCACACCTCTGGGCCGCCGCGGTTGGGTCGCACCATGGCCGCCCAAAAGGGCGAAGCGCGAATCTCAACGGTAAGATCGAAGTGGGGTCTGAATGGGCGGAGACATGCCGTCAGCGCGTAGCAACCGAGATCATAAAGGCCTTTGGGCCGTTGCCAACCCAACCACCCGAAAAGCGTCTCGAGCCGACCTGCTCCGATCTCTGGCTGCTTGCGGGGCTAATCACCGTGGCCGACTGGATTGGTTCCAATGAGGATTTCTTTTCCCCGGTGCACGGCCAACCGGTGTCAGAAACCCGATTGAAGGCTAAAAAGGCACTGGCACAAATCGGGTGGCCTGGAAGTTCTCTGAGGCCTGTGCCCTTCCATGAGGCATTTCCGTTCACTGCCAATCCCCTGCAACAAACGGTTATTCAGGCCGCAGCCAAGCCTGGATTGCTGATCGTTGAGGGCCCGATGGGCTGCGGAAAGACCGAGGCGGCACTGGCAGCAGCGCAACAGCTTATTGCCGCAGGCCACCACCAGGGTCTGTACTTCGCCCTGCCCACCCAGGTCACCAGCAATCGTATTCACCTTCGCATTGCCGAGTTCTTGGATCACACCCTGACCGGGGCCGCTCACCTTCGCCTTGCCCATGCCCACGCGTGGCTGGAACACGCCTTCGATCTGCATTTGCGCCCGGCCCACCGCAAGAGCTTAAAGGACGACCAGGATGACCCCCAGGACGACGTGCGGGAAGCCCGTTCGTGGTTCGCTTCCTCCAAGCAAGCCTTGATTGCCCCCTATGGCGTGGGAACGATCGACCAGGCATTGCAGGGTGTCGTGACGGTGAAGCATTTTTTTGTCCGTCGCTTTGCCCTCGCGGGCAAAGTAGTTGTTCTGGACGAGGTGCACTCTTACGACGTTTACACCGGCACCCTCATCACCGCTCTGGTGCGCGAGTTGCTGCACCTTGGCTGCACCGTCATTATCCTGAGTGCCACTCTTACCGCCGGGCGCCGCCGCGAACTCGTACAGGTGGCTGGCGCGGAGGTGGGCACACCTCCCATCGCTTATCCGCTGGTGACATGGGCGTCGCAGAACACCATGGCGCAGTATAAGGAGCCAGGCTGGGACGCCAGGATAGAAGTGGGCTTGCGGGCTGAGCCCATTTTGGAGTCAGAAGTCCTTGAATGTCTGGCCGAGCGTGCCCAAGCCGGAGAACATGTGCTCTGGATCCGAAACACCGTGGCTGAGGCGCAAGAAGCTCATCGGGCTTTGCGAGGTTTCTTGTGTGAGAGTGAAGTCCGAGTCGGTTTGCTTCACAGTCGCTTTCCCTTCACGCGCCGGGCTGAGTTGGAGAAAACCTGGCTCAATCGTCTGGGCCCCAGTCGGCCGGAAGTGGGTCCGGGGAGCATCCTTATTGCCACCCAGGTCGTTGAGCAGAGCGTCGATATCGACCTCGATTTTATCGTTTCAGACCTGGCTCCCACGGACATGTTGCTCCAGCGCATGGGCCGGCTCTGGCGGCACACGCGTGCGCGCCGCCAGGCTGCGGCCCCGGAGTTTTGGATCCGACTTCCCCGGTTTGCGGAGACTTCCAGCGCCAGAGAACTAAAACACCTGCTGGCACGCACCGGCAAAGTTTACGCTCCCTACGTATTGCTGCGCAGTGCCACTGTGTTCAGCGGCCGCAAAACGCTGGTCCTCCCTGACGATATCCGCGCGGTCCTGGAAGCTACGTACGCAGATCCGGCCCCTGATGAGCCGGCCGCCTGGCAGGAACTGCGTGGAGAGCTTGAAAGCGAAAAACGGCAGCTTGCCGCGAATGCTGAGGCGGCCATGAGAGTCTTCGGATTGCCCATGCTCGATACGGAGCACGAAGGTGCCCTCACGCGCCGCAAAGGCCCGCCGACCATCCCTGTGGTGATTGTTCAGTCCGCCGGCCAGTCCTCGGAGCGCGGTCTCTGGAGTATTGTCACCCTGGATAACCAGGCTCACACGGTATCGGAGTTTGAATGGCGCCTTCCGTCAGCGCGCGTGCTTCATCAGTGGCTTATCAGGATTCCCCGATGGATGGTTCCACAAGACGCCCCCACCCCGCCCTGGCTTGCGTTGTATTTTCCCGGCAACACCACCTATGCCTGTCTCGCCGAAAACGGCCAGTTGATCTTCGGAGACAATCCTTCGGCCGCCAGTTACCACGAAGATTTTGGGGTGTTCGCCGAAAAACGAACCCCGATTAAAGCACAACCTCAACCCTGGAGTGAAACCGACGATGAATTTGATAGTTGATCCCTGGATCCCTGCCGTGCGGCCCGATGGCACCCGCGCTCTATTCAGCTTGCGCGAGATCTTCCGGCAAGCCGATACCCTGCGTGACCTCTCCGTGCGACCTCATGAGCGCATCGCCCTCATGCGTCTGCTTATTTGCATAACCCAGGCCGCCCTTGATGGTCCCGAGGATCAGGACGCCCTGGAGAACTGCGGAGACCAAATCCAACCAGCCGTGGAGAAGTATCTGCGCAAATGGGAGGCGGGCTTTAAGTTGTATGACGAAAAACAACCATTCCTCCAAGTCCCGGATCTTGTCCCCGGAAAGGAAAAGACTGAGGCAAACCCTTTGACCAAACTGGATCTCGCGCTAGCCACGGGCAACAACACCACCCTTTTTGACAATATGGCGGGCGACATTCGCCTGGTGACCAGCCAACGCGCGGCGCTTAATCTGCTGACGTTTCAGTGCTTTTCACCGGGTGGACGCATCGGAGTGGCCCGGTGGAACGGGCATGAGACCCCGGGCAACGGGTCCAGCAATCACGCTCCCTGCCTCCCTTCGGCTATGCTTCACGCGCTGGTCATCGGTGACCATTTGCTCTCGACTATCTACCGCAATCTCCTTTCACGCCAGCAAGTCGTTGACGCCTTTGGCTTCAACAAATGGGGAGTTCCGATCTGGGAACAGCCGGTTCTTAACCTTAATGACGAGGCTGCCGTGCAAAACGCTTCGGGCACCTACCTTGGCAGACTGGTGCCGATGAGTCGTGCTATACGCATCCACCCTGACGGACATTCCATGATTCTCGCCAACGGTTTGAATTATCCCATTTTTCCAGCGTTCCGTGAACCGACCGCGACAGTTATCCGCCGCAAAGATGAGTTGGCGTTGCTTCCGACCTCAACCGGCCGGAGTATCTGGCGCCAGCTTTCTGCCGTCACAGTCAAACGCGTCGCAGCCACGGACTCCGTCTCCGGCCCGCTCGCGATGGCCAACGTTGATCAGAGCCGGGACTGTACCCTCTGGGCCGGTGCCTTGGTTACCGAAAAGGCAAAGATCGAAGACCTGGTAGAGTCAGTCTATTCGGTTCCCGGGACGCTATTCACAGAAATCGGCCGTGCGGCTTATGAAAAAGCGGTTCAATATGCCGAGGCCGCGGAATCGGCTGCCATCCAGGCTGTGAAAATCTATTCCGTGTCTTTGAATGTAGCTTCACCTGGTTACGACCGCGCTCGCTCTGCGTTTTGGACCCTCGTCGAGCAGAACCTGTCCGCGCTCTTCGAAGTCGCGCGCGTGCAGATCCCTCCTGCGCAGCTCCCTGGCTGCGGGTGGGGGCGCTCTGTCCATGCCGCAGCCGTCCAGGCCTATGAACACGCGTGCCCCCGCCAAACACCACGACAGATCCAGGCTTATGCGGCGGGGTTGCGTCGGCTGCATGCCCATTTCGCCTCAACCAAACACAACGTCTGAACACTTATGAGTAATCAAAAACCAAAGGAAAAAGCCGTTCAATTCGTAGGCGCTCTGCGACGCATCCGCCACGATCGCGGCAAGCTGGCCGCGCTGCGCCGAGGCCTGAGCCCTGGAACCGTGATGGACGCATGGCCGGTGGTGGCCGATCTTGGCGGCTCCATCGGCCAGCCGGGCGAGTCGGTCTTTGTCGACCTTGCGGCCCTATACGCCACTCAGCCGGAAGAATCAAAAGCGTGGAACTTCGGCCAGACCTGCCGCGAAATCGCCCTGAAAGACTCGAAGGATTACGAGTTGGCCGAAAGCTATGAGCGACGTTTCCGCCGCCTGATTGCCTGCACGGATACCGCCGATCTACTCGGCCAGATGAGGTCGTGGATCCGTCTCGCCGTCAACAAAACTGTGGGTGTTAACTACGAGTCGCTCTTTATCGACCTGTGGTACTGGCGGTGGAATGCAGACGACATTCGTGTCAATTGGGCCAGGTCTTTCTGGCAGTCCGAGGAACGCCAAACCGCTCCGCAAACCGAGGAGGCTGCCGCCAAATGAATACGACGCTTCCCGAATTGGCCCCCACCGTGGCAACCGCAACGCTGTATCTGACTGAGATTCTGGTGCCGTACGATGATGCCATCCGGCTCCTCGGCATTCGGGATACCTACGACTGGCATCAACGTGCCTGGCAGGCTTTCGGCGCCCGGGATGATGCCCGGCGTGATTTCCTCATCCGCGTTGACCGCAAAGAAGAATGCTATCGCATGCTCATTCTCTCCCGCTCGGAGCCGGTCCGCCCGAACTGGTGCCCCATTCCCTGCTTTCGCAGCCGGATTATCAGCGATGCGTTCTTCGCCCATGCACGCTACCGATTCAGTTTGCTTGCCAATCCGACTCGGAAGCTGCGGGTGGATAATCCCGATGGATCACGCAAAAAGAACGGGCGCCGCGTACCGCTTGCCACGCGTGAAGAGCGTGTGGCCTGGCTGCAGCGTAAAGCGGACGCGGGAGGGTTCTCTGTCAACGTCGACGCGCTCCGCGTCATTCCTCGCGGCCGGGAATTTTTTCACAAGGACGGCCGGTCCCACGGAACGCACACGGCCGCCGATTTCCAAGGCGAACTGCAGGTGCGCGACGCGGCCCGCTTTCGCGACACCGTGACCTCCGGCATCGGTCCGGCCAAGGCGTTTGGCTTTGGTCTTCTGGCCCTGGCTCCGCTTTCCTAAAACCACAAAACACAAACCTAGAAATAACTATGCGATTAATTGAACTCCATATACTCCAG
Organism: Verrucomicrobia subdivision 3 bacterium UBA6082; assembly: GCA_002428665.1. GTDB lineage: Bacteria > Verrucomicrobiota > Verrucomicrobiia > Limisphaerales > UBA8199 > UBA6082. Next base: position 16,045 of record DIXK01000067.1, on the reverse strand, counting down.
TCCTTCCCTGTCTCCTGCCTAAACCGCGACGATGTCGGCGCTCCAAAGACCGCTGTGTTCGGTGGCGCAAATCGGGCGCGCCTCTCCAGCCAAAGCCTCAAGAAGGCCATCCGTGATCACGCCCGGGAGAATCTCCCGGCGGCCCGGTTTGGTGGCGAGAGAACCAAACTGATTTACGAACCATTTGTAGCCGCGCTGAAACGCCATGGCATTACTGAGGACCAGGAAGCCGCGGAACACGCCCGTAATATCGCGGACAAACTGGCCAAACTCGACGGCAAATCCAAAGACGAGCCGAAAGTGGGGACGCTGACTTTTCTGGCGCCCTCGGAGATCGACAGTATTGGCAGAAAAGTTGCGGAATTGCTCAAGGAAAAACCCAAATCCAAGGACTACGAGAAGAGCCTCGACAAGTTCTGCAAAGAGGCAGGTCTTATGGACGGGGCCGACATCGCGTTGTTCGGACGCATGGCGGCCAGCATGCCCTCCCTGACGCTGGAAGGCGCCGCCATGTTCAGTCACGCGCTCTCGACGCATAAAGCGGACAACGACCTGGATTTCTTTGCCGCCGTCGATGATCGAAAGCCCGAGGAAGCCGATGCCGGTGCGGGCATGCTGGGAACCCTCGAATTCGCCTCCGCCGTCTATTACCGGTATGCGGCGGTGAACCTGGACCTGCTCGCCGACGCGGATCATCTCGGTAGCCTGGCCGGCACGGACCGGAAACAGATCATGGATGCCTTCATACGCGCCACCCTGATGGCCGTGCCGGGTGCGCGGAAGAACTCCATGAATGCTAATACCCTGCCCGGTTATGTGCTGGGGATTGCCAAAGAGTCCGGCCAACCGGTCCAACTCATCAACGCGTTTGAGGACCCAGTGCGTCCCAAAGGCGGGTTGATGGCCGAGTCCATCGCCCGCCTCAAGCAGCACCACGAAACCCTCAAAGCCACCTGGGGGATCTCCGTGGCTGCCGAGGTCGCCATTCCTGACGTAAACCTCAACGCCTTTTGCGAGGCACTCACGCAGTATGTCAGATAACGCCTGTCTCTCCCTGTGGCTCGATGGCCCCATGCAGTCGTGGGGCCACGGCTCGCGGTTTGACCGGCGAACCACGGCACTCCATCCCACCCGCAGCGGCGTCGTGGGCCTCATTGCGGCAGCCCTGGGAATTGACAAATTTGCCGGTGACGAGGCGGCCCATATCGCGCGGTTCGAACCGCTTCGATTCACCATCCTTGCCCTGCCGCGCCCTAATCGGCGCGGCCGAGCCCGGGAAATGCGGCGATTGGTCGATTACCATACGGTGACCGGAATTCGGCGGGCCAGTGGCAAAACCGACGATGAAGCCACCGTTTTGACCTATCGGCACTACCTGCTCGATGCCCGATTTGCGGTGTTGCTCGAGGGCCCGGCTAAACTCCTGGAGGAAATTGCCACCGCGCTGCGCAATCCCAAATGGGGCGTATGGTTCGGCCGCAAATGCTGCCTTCCTGCGAGTCCCCTGGTGGTTGGTTCACCGGTGACGCGTGCCGAAGCCTGGAAACAGGTGTTGCAGTGTGCAGGCTATCAGGGATGTGAACCCGAGGAAGCGTTTGACCGGGTGGTCGAGGTTTCCATGGGCGAAGCCGGGGCTGACGTGATCGATGATGCTCCCATCGCCTTCGGTCAACCGATAGGTGAGCGCCACGGGCCGCGCTGGGTCCACCGCCTGCCCAGGAGCACCCCGACGGAGTAAAGGGTCGCATGCCTCTCTTCGAACGACCACCTCTAGAAACTCTCGCGCCCGCCAAGGACCGCTGGACCCCCGTCTACCTCGAGCACGGACGGCTCGAGGTGGACGACTCCAGTGTCAAATGGATCGGGGCGGATGGGCTGCTTTGCCGCCTTCCCGTGGCCACCGTTTCCGCCCTGGTGCTGGGTCCAGGCACCACCGTTACCCATGCCGCCATGAAAGCTTGTGCTGAGAGCAATACACCGGTTTGCTGGACCGGACGGGATTGCCTGCGCTTTTATGCCTTTGGGCTGACGCCCAACCACACCAATGACATGCCCAGGCTTCATGCCGAAGCCTGGGCTGCACCTAAGCGGCGTCTGCACATTGCGCGGGCTATGTTCCGGATGCGCTTCCCAGAACTGGAGGTGGAAAGCCGCTCCCTCAAGGAGCTGCGCGGCATGGAAGGCCTGCGCGTCAAAGCCCTCTACTCTCAACTCGGCACCCAACACGGTGTCACATGGAAAGGACGCAATTATGATCGCCAAAGCTGGGACATGGCCGATGATATCAACCGCGCACTCTCGGCCGCCAATGCGTCGCTCTATGCGCTCTGTGCCGCCGTGGTTTGTTCGCTGGGCTACGTGCCCAGCCTCGGCTTCGTTCACGATGCCGGCACTCTCCCCTTCGTGTACGACGTCGCCGACCTCTATAAGCACCTCACCAGCATCCCGGCAGCTTTCCTCGCCGTTCGGCAGGACCCGAAGGACGACGGCGAATTGGTTCGAAAATTTCTGAAAAAGAACGTCGAGGAGCAGCGCATTCTGCAACGCCTGCCCAAAGACCTCGCCCAGCTTTTCGAGACTCCGGAAGCAAATCCCACTCAGGCCGCATCCCGGCCCCCCTCCGCAATTCAATGACGGTTCTCATCACCCAGGACACACCCCCAGCCATCCGTGGTATTCTCAAACGCTGGTTCGTGGAGCCGAAACCCAATGTCTTCGTCGGAACCCTCAACCGTCGCACTCGGGAAAAGGTCCTGGACTACGTCAAACGCAATGCCAAAGGGCTCGGCCTCCTGGCGCTCTACTCTGACCCGAACTGCCAAGGCTTCAAGATCGAGCGCTGGGGCGAACCCGACCGCCGTGACACCTCCCTGAGCGGCCTCTGGCTTGTCGCTGAAAAGTGGTCTGAAGATACTCCCCCCTCCTAACCCCCAAAAAAGCTCGAACCCGCCCCCGAAAACCCCTATTATTTCAGGGTTCTCCCCACACGCGTGGGGATGGTCCGGCTGAAGTGTTTTTATGCGGCAGCGGGACGCTGTTCTCCCCACACGCGTGGGGATGGTCCGCTCGAGGCGTTCGACTACGACCGGCCCGGCAGGTTCTCCCCACACGCGTGGGGATGGTCCGAAGCTCATGGCTCAGGTTGAGTTCAGCTATGAGTTCTCCCCACACGCGTGGGGATGGTCCGCCGGGAATCTATGAACCGGCTGGCGTCGTTAAGTTCTCCCCACACGCGTGGGGATGGTCCGGCATCCTGCAGACGTTGAGCATGGGTGGAGTAGTTCTCCCCACACGCGTGGGGATGGTCCGCTGGCGTTGGCAATCACCGAGTTGAAGAAGGAGTTCTCCCCACACGCGTGGGGATGGTCCAGCCAAGCAAAAGTCGAGGCGTGGCGTGTGTGAGTTCTCCCCACACGCGTGGGGATGGTCCGTTCATGAAGCTGGGAATCCTGCCCTGGGACGAGTTCTCCCCACACGCGTGGGGATGGTCCGAAATGCACCGTGTGCGAGTGCTCCTGGCTGCCGTTCTCCCCACACGCGTGGGGATGGTCCGCGTTAGAGCAACAACTCTACGATCTCACCGCCGTTCTCCCCACACGCGTGGGGATGGTCCGCGCGGCATTCTATTGGTGCTCTCGGCCTGGGCGTTCTCCCCACACGCGTGGGGATGGTCCGAGCGCCGGCGCACCAGCGGGGTAGACACCATCGTTCTCCCCACACGCGTGGGGATGGTCCGCCGGCTCCGGCACCAGCGCCACCGCCTGCGGCGTTCTCCCCACACGCGTGGGGATGGTCCGCGGACGATGAGGTGGTGGAGGCGGTGGCGATGGTTCTCCCCACACGCGTGGGGATGGTCCGTTAGAATCCGATAAATGCGTTTCCGCGTTTGGGTTCTCCCCACACGCGTGGGGATGGTCCGCGTTCTGGGCCAGAATAGCATTAATCCCCTGCGTTCTCCCCACACGCGTGGGGATGGTCCGGTGAGCGGGGGTTCTCCGGTGGAGCTGACTTTGTTCTCCCCACACGCGTGGGGATGGTCCGGCGCCATTCACTGAATCCACCTCCCCCATCACGTTCTCCCCACACGCGTGGGGATGGTCCGCTCCACCCCATCCGGTTCCCGCGATGTTTGATGTTCTCCCCACACGCGTGGGGATGGTCCGCCGAGGGGAGCTGCCCGCGATTGGGCCGGCGGGTTCTCCCCACACGCGTGGGGATGGTCCGATTGAGGATTTCCTCCGCAACGAAGAGCGCCGGTTCTCCCCACACGCGTGGGGATGGTCCGTTTGACGCGATCTAATGCGCTTTGGACGGCGAGTTCTCCCCACACGCGTGGGGATGGTCCGGCAAAACGCGCGGGGTAGAGCTCATTCGCGAGGTTCTCCCCACACGCGTGGGGATGGTCCGTCTGAATGCCAGGAACAACCTCCTGGACACGCGTTCTCCCCACACGCGTGGGGATGGTCCGCAGTTCTGGAATGTGCACCCTCACGTTTCCCCGTTCTCCCCACACGCGTGGGGATGGTCCGTTTGCGGCTGCACTGATTTCGATGCGTGTCCAGTTCTCCCCACACGCGTGGGGATGGTCCGCGCTGCATGTCGGTCATCCGACAACTGCAGGAGTTCTCCCCACACGCGTGGGGATGGTCCGATGGAATGCGAACAACGGCACCGGGCCGCCACGTTCTCCCCACACGCGTGGGGATGGTCCGTGCTCCTAAAAAGGTCATTTCCTTGCGCTCTAGTTCTCCCCACACGCGTGGGGATGGTCCGTGATCGAGGTCCGCGAGCCGGTAATTGAAAACGTTCTCCCCACACGCGTGGGGATGGTCCGACGGTGCAGCTGAACCTCGCGTTGGCTGGGGAGTTCTCCCCACACGCGTGGGGATGGTCCGGGTTTTAGTTTCATGGCGGCTAGTGTTTGGAGGTTCTCCCCACACGCGTGGGGATGGTCCGCCATTCGGGGAGTATCTGGCGAATGTGGATATGTTCTCCCCACACGCGTGGGGATGGTCCGGAAATTGGGGTGCCGGGGAATACGACCCCAGCGTTCTCCCCACACGCGTGGGGATGGTCCGCTGAGCAGCACGGAGCGCGGGAGTGGAGCGAGGTTCTCCCCACACGCGTGGGGATGGTCCGTTTACTTTCGGTTCGGACATCACTGGAACCACGTTCTCCCCACACGCGTGGGGATGGTCCGCTTTCGGATCTGTATTTGGGCGTGGATTCGGAGTTCTCCCCACACGCGTGGGGATGGTCCGAACTCGGCAAACCCAGAGGACGCGAATGCGTAGTTCTCCCCACACGCGTGGGGATGGTCCGTATAGGATGTCACCGCGAAAAACAGTTTACCAGTTCTCCCCACACGCGTGGGGATGGTCCGTAGTTTTGACCCACCGGGACCACATGCGACAGGTTCTCCCCACACGCGTGGGGATGGTCCGACATCATCCAACGCCAGAGGGCATTGGTCCCGGTTCTCCCCACACGCGTGGGGATGGTCCGCCTTCAACTACATTCGGAAGACCAACGACATCGTTCTCCCCACACGCGTGGGGATGGTCCGTAAATCCGATTGTGAGCGGGAAGTTCAAGCTGGTTCTCCCCACACGCGTGGGGATGGTCCGACGGATGCGATCGTCGGGGAAACGGGCACCCAGTTCTCCCCACACGCGTGGGGATGGTCCGCCGTTTCCAGGCGGCACACCCACGCCCCCCACGTTCTCCCCACACGCGTGGGGATGGTCCGCCCTCACGCTGTAACACGGCTGGAGCAACAGAGTTCTCCCCACACGCGTGGGGATGGTCCGCTTAATATGAAACGCATTTTGACGATCGGGATGTTCTCCCCACACGCGTGGGGATGGTCCGGATGTGCCGCTGGCCGGGGCGCTGGGATCTGAGTTCTCCCCACACGCGTGGGGATGGTCCGGCGCGATTCTGTTCTATGCACGCAATTGCAAAGTTCTCCCCACACGCGTGGGGATGGTCCGTGTAGCCAAATCCCGAGGAGGTGCGGGCACACGTTCTCCCCACACGCGTGGGGATGGTCCGCATAGCCAGTGGGTTGTGCTCGCGAATGAGCTGTTCTCCCCACACGCGTGGGGATGGTCCGGCTTTTCAAGTATTTGTCGATATAAGGCCGACGTTCTCCCCACACGCGTGGGGATGGTCCGGTTATGTGAGCGGGGCCACCGACGAGTTTAGCGTTCTCCCCACACGCGTGGGGATGGTCCGCCTCAAAATGGCAGGTGATTTTCTCGCCGTTAGTTCTCCCCACACGCGTGGGGATGGTCCGCACAAGGCCAGCAAACTGGATGCGTTTGCGGAGTTCTCCCCACACGCGTGGGGATGGTCCGGCAAAACGCGCGGGGTAGAGCTCATTCGCGAGGTTCTCCCCACACGCGTGGGGATGGTCCGCTATGGAGCGCGGCGCCGGGCGGCAAAATGACGTTCTCCCCACACGCGTGGGGATGGTCCGCTCTCCATCTTCCCAGGTCCAGTCGTTGTCGGGTTCTCCCCACACGCGTGGGGATGGTCCGTCGCGGCTCAGTTTGCGCGCGGCGCGATCGAGGTTCTCCCCACACGCGTGGGGATGGTCCGATACCGCCATTTTGGAATCCTTCCTCGGCTCAGTTCTCCCCACACGCGTGGGGATGGTCCGCGTTTAACTACATCCGCAAAACGAATGACATCGTTCTCCCCACACGCGTGGGGATGGTCCGTTCGCTTTCGGGTCGGACATCACCGGCACCACGTTCTCCCCACACGCGTGGGGATGGTCCGTAAAAGCATGAAAGCAAAAACAAAGTCTGCAAGTTCTCCCCACACGCGTGGGGATGGTCCGGCGAGAATAAGAGTCTGAATGGTACTCCGGAAGTTCTCCCCACACGCGTGGGGATGGTCCGGCTGGACGGTTTGAGACTGCGCGCGTCCGGGAGTTCTCCCCACACGCGTGGGGATGGTCCGAGCTTCGGCTGCCATATCCAGACCATGCAACCGTTCTCCCCACACGCGTGGGGATGGTCCGCCATTCGGGGAGTATCTGGCGAATGTGGATATGTTCTCCCCACACGCGTGGGGATGGTCCGAATTTCAACGATGTTAATCATAGATCCAAAAAGTTCTCCCCACACGCGTGGGGATGGTCCGGTAACGAACGACCGCTGTAGCCGTTCCCGACGGTTCTCCCCACACGCGTGGGGATGGTCCGCGTTCGGTTTCTTCACCCTGTACATTACGCTTGTTCTCCCCACACGCGTGGGGATGGTCCGTTTAGGCGTGGCTGAACTCGGATTGAACACTGGTTCTCCCCACACGCGTGGGGATGGTCCGGCCCTGCTCTAGCTATCGACCTTGGATTAACCGTTCTCCCCACACGCGTGGGGATGGTCCGATTTTGCGAACGATGCTGTGCCTTGCACGTTCGTTCTCCCCACACGCGTGGGGATGGTCCGATAAAAAGATCGCTGCCATTAAACGCAACATCGTTCTCCCCACACGCGTGGGGATGGTCCGATGTGGGGTTTCTGCCAGGTCGGTTTGACGGCGTTCTCCCCACACGCGTGGGGATGGTCCGCAGTAATCAGCAAAGCCATTAAAGCCATTGGCGTTCTCCCCACACGCGTGGGGATGGTCCGCGATTGCAAACTGGACGTGGCCTGGTTTTAACGTTCTCCCCACACGCGTGGGGATGGTCCGCAACGGGGACTAGCTTTATTCAATCCACAGCAGTTCTCCCCACACGCGTGGGGATGGTCCGTTGGGACGCTCCAGAGTTCGCAATCGTTTACAGTTCTCCCCACACGCGTGGGGATGGTCCGCGTATGTGATACGGCTGCGTTCGGATTTAGCTGTTCTCCCCACACGCGTGGGGATGGTCCGCATACGCAGGTTTCTTCTCGGCTTGAGTATTGGTTCTCCCCACACGCGTGGGGATGGTCCGAACCTGGACGCCGCGCGGACGCAGATGATGGAGTTCTCCCCACACGCGTGGGGATGGTCCGTCTTTTGTGTGCTACAACGATACAGGGACAAAGTTCTCCCCACACGCGTGGGGATGGTCCGACTTCGTGCCCACTAGCGCATTATTCCACACAGTTCTCCCCACACGCGTGGGGATGGTCCGAATTTGATGGAGGAGGCCATTTATGGGTCGGTGTTCTCCCCACACGCGTGGGGATGGTCCGCTCGCACGTCGCTTGGCACGTGGGCGAAAACTGTTCTCCCCACACGCGTGGGGATGGTCCGTCTCTCGCCACTGGCGAGAGCCGAATCGTCAAGTTCTCCCCACACGCGTGGGGATGGTCCGCCTACCAGGTGGGCCGGTAGCGTTTCTAATACGTTCTCCCCACACGCGTGGGGATGGTCCGTAAACGCTAACAAAGGGGTGTGTAGTTTGAGGGTTCTCCCCACACGCGTGGGGATGGTCCGGCTACCGTGAAAGCGCCCAAGGCTAAATCCACGTTCTCCCCACACGCGTGGGGATGGTCCGGCAGGCTTTCATTTGTTCCTTCCGCTGTGACAGTTCTCCCCACACGCGTGGGGATGGTCCGGCTACACACCCCAAACTAAACACTAAACAATAGTTCTCCCCACACGCGTGGGGATGGTCCGCACATTTCATCGCCGCCGCGTGTTCAGCCTCAGTTCTCCCCACACGCGTGGGGATGGTCCGCTCGATAGATGGACAAGGTTAGGCGAGAATAAGTTCTCCCCACACGCGTGGGGATGGTCCGGAGTTACTCAACCCCTCAGTTACCCCACCGAAGTTCTCCCCACACGCGTGGGGATGGTCCGATCCTCTAAACACCGTGCCGGCCTGGACCCACGTTCTCCCCACACGCGTGGGGATGGTCCGCCAATTCGTTTCCCAACACGTTGCCCGCAGGTGTTCTCCCCACACGCGTGGGGATGGTCCGTGTTTGTCCCGTCATCCCAGTCATGCGGGCCAGTTCTCCCCACACGCGTGGGGATGGTCCGACGCATATGCTCACAAGTAAGCCAGGGTAATAGTTCTCCCCACACGCGTGGGGATGGTCCGCCATTGCGCGCAAGTATGGCGTGGAACTATCCGTTCTCCCCACACGCGTGGGGATGGTCCGCCTGCCTCAAAATCGCCAACGCCCCCGGCCGCGTTCTCCCCACACGCGTGGGGATGGTCCGTTCTGTGACTCCGGTGTTGGTCGCCGCGTAGAGTTCTCCCCACACGCGTGGGGATGGTCCGTGTTTGTTCCATCGTCCCAGTCATGCGGGCCAGTTCTCCCCACACGCGTGGGGATGGTCCGCTTTACATCGTTGGCCCGCATGACTGGGATGAGTTCTCCCCACACGCGTGGGGATGGTCCGATTCCAGTCTCGGTTTTGGCGCGGGCACTGGAGTTCTCCCCACACGCGTGGGGATGGTCCGCTATTCTAGGCCCCATTCCGCGCAAACCGGGAGTTCTCCCCACACGCGTGGGGATGGTCCGGAATACATGACCCACTCGAAGCGGGACATGGCGTTCTCCCCACACGCGTGGGGATGGTCCGGAAACCGTCATGGATTCAGACATTGCCAAAGCGTTCTCCCCACACGCGTGGGGATGGTCCGAATCTTCAAAAACAATTTGACGTTTGCTCTGTGTTCTCCCCACACGCGTGGGGATGGTCCGATCGATACAACTGCGTCGATTTGGTCTCAATCGTTCTCCCCACACGCGTGGGGATGGTCCGGCGATGAAATTGGACGGCCCCTACACCGAGTGGTTCTCCCCACACGCGTGGGGATGGTCCGTCGAGGCGTGGCGTGTGTGAGGTGTGCGGCAGGTTCTCCCCACACGCGTGGGGATGGTCCGGCAAGCCACAGGTTCTATTCCGCTCACCCTAAGTTCTCCCCACACGCGTGGGGATGGTCCGGCCATCGGAGACGGACCCGGGTAAACCGACGCGTTCTCCCCACACGCGTGAGGATGGTCCGCAATGCTCCGGAGCAACATTCATTCACGTATGGTTCTCCCCACACGCGTGGGGATGGTCCGAGCCCCTTGCGCCCGAGCCACACCACGGAATGGTTCTCCCCACACGCGTGGGGATGGTCCGAAATACCGTTCGTACCCCCATCAGGAGTAAATGTTCTCCCCACACGCGTGGGGATGGTCCGGACCATTTGATGCATGGACTAATTCTGTGCCTGTTCTCCCCACACGCGTGGGGATGGTCCGCGAGATGCTGGGAGTCCCCTACAGTGTGCTTTGTTCTCCCCACACGCGTGGGGATGGTCCGCACAGCTTCGGGCGGTGGCACATTAGATGATCGTTCTCCCCACACGCGTGGGGATGGTCCGAAGACGGAAAAACAACCAGCATAAACACATTCGTTCTCCCCACACGCGTGCGGATGGTCCGGAATTCCAAACGATGACGCCAGCTTGTGACATGTTCTCCCCACACGCGTGGGGATGGTCCGTCGACCAGATCTTTCGCGAATTGGTTCATGTGGTTCTCCCCACACGCGTGGGGATGGTCCGCGTGGCTTCTGTCCTGGGTCAGTGTGAGCGCGGTTCTCCCCACACGCGTGGGGATGGTCCGTCGTTCCGATCGAGGGTTGCCAAATTCAACACGTTCTCCCCACACGCGTGGGGATGGTCCGCAAAGTGAGACGCTAGTAATCGACTACGTCGCGTTCTCCCCACACGCGTGGGGATGGTCCGGAAACCATAATGGATTCAGACATTGCCAAAGCGTTCTCCCCACACGCGTGGGGATGGTCCGGTGCGGTTTCTGAGCATTGAGCCATTGCTTGGGTTCTCCCCACACGCGTGGGGATGGTCCGCGGCTTGGAATCCTGACGGATGCGCTTTGCGGGTTCTCCCCACACGCGTGGGGATGGTCCGCGGCTCGTTTGTCCCGTATGGGCTTGGTTTCCGTTCTCCCCACACGCGTGGGGATGGTCCGATCCTCCTCGTTGTGGTATTTCGGGGTGTGAAGTTCTCCCCACACGCGTGGGGATGGTCCGCTTTCCTGCGAATACCGTAAATCTAAGTGCGGGTTCTCCCCACACGCGTGGGGATGGTCCGTATTCCGCGGAGGATATCCAGGGGATGCTGCGGTTCTCCCCACACGCGTGGGGATGGTCCGGACACCTCGCTCACCATCCGCCTCTCCAGCAGGTTCTCCCCACACGCGTGGGGATGGTCCGCCTTCTCCTTGCGCTTGCTCGCCAGCTTGTATGTTCTCCCCACACGCGTGGGGATGGTCCGCATTCGAGTTTCATAAGGTGCAGTCAGGAGCAGTTCTCCCCACACGCGTGGGGATGGTCCGGACGGCGACCGCGAAGGCCGTCGCTGGCTCGCGTTCTCCCCACACGCGTGGGGATGGTCCGATTTTCATGAGCCGGGTGGAGGGTGATATCTTGTTCTCCCCACACGCGTGGGGATGGTCCGGTGTCATCTTCACGGGCGGACTCCTGTTCTAGGTTCTCCCCACACGCGTGGGGATGGTCCGGTAGACGGGGGATACGTCTACCTTGTGCGGACGTTCTCCCCACACGCGTGGGGATGGTCCGACGGAAAAACAGAGCTGTTTACTGGTTTTGTTGTTCTCCCCACACGCGTGGGGATGGTCCGGATTGCTCAGCACGCGGCAGGTCTTGGCGGCGGTTCTCCCCACACGCGTGGGGATGGTCCGATGAATAAAGCAACACTGGCAACCACGGTTAGGTTCTCCCCACACGCGTGGGGATGGTCCGTCTGCTCATCCTCACCCCACACCCACCACTCGGTTCTCCCCACACGCGTGGGGATGGTCCGTGGTTTTGGCGCGCGTCATAGATGCTTGAGTCGTTCTCCCCACACGCGTGGGGATGGTCCGCGACAAGGGGCCATGGTTCACGGCAAACCCTCGTTCTCCCCACACGCGTGGGGATGGTCCAGGCTGACAACGAACCAAACCGCATTTGGCGCACGTTCTCCCCACACGCGTGGGGATGGTCCGCTGTCTGTGGTTATGCACTGGGGATTTGGCCGGTTCTCCCCACACGCGTGGGGATGGTCCGCTTTCGCTTAAGGCTTCCGGGGTGGCTGTGAAGTTCTCCCCACACGCGTGGGGATGGTCCGCCGGCCTGGTGATAACCGCTCAGTTCAGCTTCGTTCTCCCCACACGCGTGGGGATGGTCCGTGGTCCCAGGAGAATTTCTCTCCGCGCTTGTTGTTCTCCCCACACGCGTGGGGATGGTCCGAGTCAGCGCATTGGTCCATGATTCATTCATCAGTTCTCCCCACACGCGTGGGGATGGTCCGCTCCATCATGCGGCGCAGTTCTTGAAGGCGATGTTCTCCCCACACGCGTGGGGATGGTCCGGAAATCTCGCGCTTCTGTCGCCGGGCCACCATGTTCTCCCCACACGCGTGGGGATGGTCCGTGACAAACCGCTATTTCATCGGTGTGACCTCGGTTCTCCCCACACGCGTGGGGATGGTCCGCCGATTGGAGGACTACACACCTGAGACTCTACGTTCTCCCCACACGCGTGGGGATGGTCCGGGCAATGTTCACAATTTCACGATTCGCTATTGGTTCTCCCCACACGCGTGGGGATGGTCCGATGCCCCGCGCACGGTGGCAGACACGTTGAGGGTTCTCCCCACACGCGTGGGGATGGTCCGAGACAGTGATAGTGGATGCCGTGTTCCTCGTGGTTCTCCCCACACGCGTGGGGATGGTCCGGATAGCGCCTGAAAACAAGTCAAACTCCGCGAGTTCTCCCCACACGCGTGGGGATGGTCCGTATGTGCGAGCGTCTGTTACTTTTGGTTCTGGGTTCTCCCCACACGCGTGGGGATGGTCCGCTTTGCTGGTTATATCTCTCGCGCTAGGGAGGGTTCTCCCCACACGCGTGGGGATGGTCCGAGCGCATGGCGTTCCATCACCATGCGCCCCGAGTTCTCCCCACACGCGTGGGGATGGTCCGGTAGTCGAACGCGCCTCGGACGGGTCCCTCAAGTTCTCCCCACACGCGTGGGGATGGTCCGTTCTGAAAAGGGCGCGGCGCATCATGGAGCACGTTCTCCCCACACGCGTGGGGATGGTCCGTATAGCGACACCTTCGGGGTGGAGACGTTGACGTTCTCCCCACACGCGTGGGGATGGTCCGACTGAACATTCGTAGACAATCCAAGAGTATTCGTTCTCCCCACACGCGTGGGGATGGTCCGCCTGGGCCTTGCTAACGTTGTCCGAGCAATCGGTTCTCCCCACACGCGTGGGGATGGTCCGACGACATCCGCAGCCTCCTGGCCCACGCCAAGGTTCTCCCCACACGCGTGGGGATGGTCCGCAAAAATGACAACGAAAGAAGTATTCACAGACGTTCTCCCCACACGCGTGGGGATGGTCCATCTTTCCTACGCATCTCCGACTCCGCCTGCGCGTTCTCCCCACACGCGTGGGGATGGTCCGTGTTTGAACGGTGGATTGGCGTATGAAACACGGTTCTCCCCACACGCGTGGGGATGGTCCGCAGAGAAGTAAAGGAGGGCTCCCCGTCATAGTGTTCTCCCCACACGCGTGGGGATGGTCCGATAATAGCCGACCAAAGGACCAAGAGCCGGAAGTTCTCCCCACACGCGTGGGGATGGTCCGCGGGATCCCGGTGGCGCTTTATTCTTTGCCTGGTTCTCCCCACACGCGTGGGGATGGTCCGTTAGTGTGTCCCGCCCTTCGTCCGTCGCCTGGGTTCTCCCCACACGCGTGGGGATGGTCCGACTCTCTAAACATTTTGCCGGCCTGGACCGACGTTCTCCCCACACGCGTGGGGATGGTCCGCGACTTACACTTTCACGGGTTGTATAACTAATGTTCTCCCCACACGCGTGGGGATGGTCCGACGGCGATAAGCGGGCAACCGCAATCGCAACCGTTCTCCCCACACGCGTGGGGATGGTCCGCAACATGAAAGTATCTGACAACAAAGGTAACGGTTCTCCCCACACGCGTGGGGATGGTCCGATTCACTCCCGGAGTGTAGTTGGGGAGTTTTAGTTCTCCCCACACGCGTGGGGATGGTCCGTCATCGGGCATCTTCTCGCCCACCGCAATGGCGTCGGCCGGGTCAGACCGGAGAAGCTTCCTCAATCGCGGTCGAGACCAGTCAGCGGCTGTGATTAGTCTCGATTAGTGGAGATTAGTGGTTAACACCTCCCTGAAAGCGCTGCCAAATAACTCCCCCGGGACAAGGTCTGTCCGGAATCCGGCCCCGAAGAATCCGGCTATACCAGGTAAAAGACCGACAACCATGCACCCCAAAACCACCACCTTAGCCCAGCTCTTCCCACCTGCGAGTTCCAGCCCCGTCCCGCCGCCACACCGTCGCACTGTTTCACCGATCCACCGGTCCCCCGTCCCTGGTCAGTAAACTGGTACCTCCCCGGGAGCCTTCCCGGCGCCTCAAGGGCCCGGGAAGGCGTCTGTCGGTACCTTCCGTTGAATCACCTGCCTTCTGCTCCTTCGCTTCTTTAAGTCCTTCCTTGGACTCTTACTACTCCTTAGTACTAAAGACGGGCCTCAGGGCGCTTTTAGGCGCCTGAGGCCCTTCAGCGTTGTACGAGTAGTGCTTCGTAAAAGTACGTACTTAATAGCAGAATGTAGTTATCAACTTTTTACTCTCAGGTGTTTTTTTGAGTCACTTGTCCCTGGCATTTCGGCTTTCCAAACGCTCCAGGCGCCGTCGCACTTCCGCAAGTTCGTGGTAGAGCGCCGTGGCGACGTCTTCGGCCTGGATGCGCGCTTTCTTTTCGAGCTTCTTGACGAGGTCGGTCAAGCGCACGTTACCAAGCCGCTTTTTGGCTTTCTCGATTAGGAGTTGCTCCATTCGTTCCGAGTAACGCGCTTCCATCCAATCGAGCACGGCCAAGCATTGCGCGTGGGAAATTGTCAGCAGGTCTTTGTCGGCGAGCGCGTCCTCGGGATTCTCACCCTGCTCGCCCTCCATTTGCTCCTGCAGCACTCCGCGGATGCCATCGGGGATTTCTTCATCGAGGAATTCCCTCCGCCCGGTGGCCGTGGCTTTGACGTGTTGCGCCTCCAATTCCAGCAGAAACGCGCCCATTAGGCTGACCCGGGTTGCTTCAGGACTTTTGGCATCGAGCAGCACCAGGTTCGCTCCGTCCATCTTGGCCGCATACGCGGTCTTGCCATCCACCTTGCCCGGCAGCCAGGCAGATTCATCGGCAATCCGCTGGCGCACCCCTCGCACTATTTCCAGTTTTACCGCGGCGGAAAGCACTGCTATGCAACGCGGCTCAGGTTGGCAGGCCCCAGGCGAGGCTTCAGCCGTTTCTGCGGGTGTGAAAGCCGGCTTTTCTGTGACGGTGACGCTTTGCTGAGTTGGAGGAGTGACGGGGACATCGCTCTCGTTCCTTGCTGCCTCCGGCAGAGCTTCCGCGCTTTGCCTGCCACCAGAGGGCGGGGGGCTTTTACCCTCAGGAATGACCACCTGCGGGACGGCCTTTTTCAGCTCGCCTTTCTTTTCGATCTGCGGACTCCTTCGTGCGCTGGTCCCCGGGGACTTGGCCCGGGCGTCCGGGGCTGAGGAAACAACCGGCATCTTCTGGTTTGTCGGTTCTGCACCCAAAGCCTCCACCGTGCTGCCGTCTTTGGATGGCAGCGGAACGGTTCCGGGAGTTGTTGGTGCGCCTGGCTCAGTAGCACCAACTTCTTGTCGCGCTGAATCGGATGTTTTGGTCCGCGTCGTTTGTGCTTCACCAACCTTTTGGGCAAGCGTGGTCTGCAGCGCGTGCCCCGGCGGTTTCTTGGTGTCCGCGAGTGCGGACTCCTTCTTTTTGGGCCGCGGCTGCGGTGCAGGAACAGTTATGCGAGTGTTGCAGGATGGGCATTCCAAAGGACGCCCGATCCATTCCGCGTTTGCCAGGATGTGTTGACCGCACCTGGGACACTTGAACTTAAAGTCGTTCATCGCAAGTCAAGATTATAATGTCAAGATGCCCCTCTGCACAGGAAAAAGCAAGCCCGTGAGTCCCTTTGCCAGGGTCTTGTCGGGTGAGAGCGGA
>DIXK01000036.1 GCA_002428665.1 Verrucomicrobia subdivision 3 bacterium UBA6082 | reverse complement strand
AGACCGACAACCATGCACCCCAACACCACCACCGCACCGCAGCCCTCCCCACCAGCGACTTCCAGCCCCATCCCACCGCCCAGCCGCTCCACCGTCCACCGTCGTACCGTCCACCGTCGTGCCGTCTCACCGACTCACCGGTCCCATAGTCCCATAGTCCGTAGTCCCATAGTCCCATTTTTGGCCTTCGACCTTCAGACTTCAACCCCAACTCTGCACTCTGCACTCATAACTCTTCATTTGCCCCACGTCCCGTCCGCCCTATCGTCAAATCACGGTTTGTAACGGTGGCTAACGCTATGTAACGGTGGTTAACGGTATTTTTTTCAAAATCCCCAGTCCACCGCACCCTCAACCAAACCGAAGAAACTCCAATAATGGCAATGCGCAAACCCCTGAATCCATCAATTCCCGTTTCCTGCAGTCGAGGCCCGTGGGGACCTGCACTTCAGCCTTTTGCCTTCAGCCTTCGGCCTTTCTTGAGGTGTCATGAATTGTCAGTAGCGAAGCCCCGATTCAGTCTGCTATCTTACCCCTGTTTTTGGGTTCTCGGATTGGGTGTTGTCCGCAGGCTGCAGCCGCCTCCGCCAGCCCCCGATCCGAACCCCGTTCTTTGACATATACGGTTAAATCGAAAGAGAAGCTTGAGCGACCAAGGCCTGTGGCACCCGGGACGTCGGGCGCGTGCGCCCCAAACGCGCGCGCCCACTCCCCGCCCGCGCCCGGCCTCCGTTCGCTGCCAGCGCTTCTGCGTGTCCAGCACCGACTTCTGCCTTTGATTCAGAATCAGACGCTGGACGTTCGATCTTCGACGGTCCTATAGTCCGTAGTCCCATAGTCCTGCTTGGCCTTCAGCTTTTCTAAAAAGCCCCCTCCGTTTGGTGCGGAAAAGTGCAAAAAAGTGCGGAAAAGTGCTTTTTCTGAGCACGTCTCCTGTTTCCACAAGTGTTCCTTTTGCCATTCCGCAAAAGTCCCGAGAAGCCAACCGCCGGCTTGCGAACAATCCCGACGCGGCTGGAACTCGAGCCCCAGCCAGAGAAAAAGTTGATCTTTCGACACAGTCTGCAAACATCACCTACGCAAATCTGGGCCGGTCGGCCCGACGCACGATGACTATGGAATTGCCGTTTAAACTCATCGCCACGGATTTCGATGGGACGATCTTTGCTGAGTTCGAAAATCCGCCTATCCCGGACGAGTTTGTGACGCTGATTGCTGCTATGCAGGAGCGTGGCGCCCGGTGGGTGATTAACACAGGACGCGACATGTCGAGCCTGATGGAGGCCTTGGGTCGATCGAGAATCCCTATTGAGCCGGACTTCCTGGTGCTCGTGGAGCGGGAAATTCATATTCACCAGGACTCGCGGTACATTTCTCACCATGCCTGGAATACCACCTGCGAGGCCGCCCAAGCTCGCGTGTTCGCGCGGTTGCGCGCGGACCTGCCGGCGATTGTCGATTGGATCAACGCACGGTTCCACGCCCGGATCTATGAGGACCCCTATTCCCCTTTCTGCCTGATCACGCGGGACAACGGTGATATGGACCAGATCCACCAATACCTCGACACGTATTGTGACACCGTGAAAGACCTGGCCTTGGTGCGGAACGACGTTTACGCCCGCTTCAGTCACTCGGCTTACAACAAAGGAACGGCCCTGGCGGAAATCTCGCGATTAATCAAGGTCAGCGCGGCCCAGGTATTCGCGGCGGGCGACCACCTGAACGATTTGCCAATGCTGAACCGCGAATTTGCCCGGTTCGTGGCTGCGCCGGCCAACGCAGTACCCGAGGTCCGCCAACGCATTCGGGAGCAGGATGGCTATCTCAGCCTGCGAGGACAGGGACGAGGAGTGGCGGACGCAATAAAGTTTTATCTTGAAGGCCGGGCCGGGTGAACATTGAACTTCAATAATAACTGGTTGATTATCAGATTGTATAATTATCATATTTTGTCATCTTATGGACAATTCTTGATATAATTGTAACACCTTGATGGACAATGAAATCCAGTGGTCTTGGACCCGTTGACACTGGGGCTGTGGATGGTACAATTTGATAGTTATATTAAATCGGGCTGATAGGCGTTCGCGTTCGTCACCCGGTTGTTGGCGCTATGAATAACGATTTTTTCGACCTAAAACTAACACCATGAGCCATTCTTCCGCATCTCCAGGCGCTTCCGGCGCCGAAGCCAAAGTATCCACCATCAACGAGGCGGTCATCCGCATCGCCGGCAATTCGCAGGACGGCATCCAGGCGATTGGCGGTTTCCTGGCGCGATTGGCCGGTCGCACCGAGCAGGAGGTCATGACCTTCATGACCATTCCTTCCACGATTTCCGGAGGGCCTTCGATCTTTCAGGTGCGGATGGGTTCCGGAGAAGTG
Source organism: Verrucomicrobia subdivision 3 bacterium UBA6082 (assembly GCA_002428665.1). Taxonomy (GTDB): domain Bacteria; phylum Verrucomicrobiota; class Verrucomicrobiia; order Limisphaerales; family UBA8199; genus UBA6082. Next base: position 63,480 of record DIXK01000036.1, on the reverse strand, counting down.
CTCAGCGCGGGTGACGAGGCGGATGTGTTGCTGGCTTTTTACCAGCACTCATACGAGGGACACATCACCTCACTGAGGAAAGGGGGAATTGTGGTTTATGACTCCGACCATGTGGAACCGAAGGCCGAGTGGAAGGAGACCTACAATCATGTCGGCGTGCCGATATCGAGCCTGACGATCGAGGCCATCGGGGGAACCGCCAAGGACAAGGGGAAGAATCTATATGCGCTGGGGTTGCTGGCGCGGATGTTCGACCTGAACCTGACGAAACTCGAGGCGTTGATTACGGAGCGGTTTACCGGCAAGGATCACAGCGTGGTAACCAACGCCCTGGCTGCTTTTCACGCGGGGAACAGCTATTCCGTGGGGCAAGTGATCGAGACCTTCCGCTTCCAGGAAGCCCGGCATCGTTCCAGCCAGCAGGTTGTAATGAATGGGAATGAGGCCCTGGCCTATGGCATCATCGCGGCCGGAGTCCGCTTTGGGGCGGCATATCCCATTACCCCATGGTCCGATGTCATGGAGATTCTGCGCCGGGAACTGCCCAAGTACGGCGGAACATTCGTCCAATGCGAGGATGAGATTGCCGCCATTTCCATGGCGAATGGAGCGAGCTTCGCCGGGCGAGTGGCGGTGACAGGGTCCAGCGGTCCGGGCATCTCGCTGAAGATGGAAGCTCTCGGGTGGGCGGTCATGGCGGAAATGCCGTTGGTGGTGATCAATGTGCAGCGCGGCGGACCTTCGACGGGGTTGCCAACTCAGGTGGAGCAATCCGATCTCAATCTTGCCTGCTTTGGGAGCCACGGTGACGCGCCGCGGGTGGTGCTGGCGCCGAGCGATGTGGAGGACTGTTTTTACACCGCGATCGAGGCTGTGAACATCGCCCGCACCTACAATGTGCCGGTATTTGTCTTGAGCGACCAGGCCATTGCCACGCGCATTGAAGCTTTCCCCGTTCCCGACCTGGAAAAGGTTTGCCAGGATATTACGCCCGACTTCACGCCGGTGGCGGAATACAAGCCTTACGATTTATCCACGTCCAACGGTGTGAGTCATCGTGTCGTGGCCGGGACACGAATTCTCAACGGACGCTATCCAGTGGCCACAGGCCTGGAGCACGATGAGATGGGGCACCCCACCGGCTCGCCGAAGCTGCACATGCAGATGACTGCCAAACGGCGCCGGAAGTTGCAGGCCCTTGCGGATACCCTCCCGGTGCCCAAGGTCTACGGGCCGCCGGAAGGCAACGTGCTGCTTGTGGGCTGGGGTTCAACCCGGGGGCCGATCCAGGAGGCAGTGGATCGGGCCCGCGCCGCGGGCGACAGTGTTTCTGCTTTGCATCTGAAGCATCTGAATCCGCTGCCGCCCGGGTTGGACAACATATTCTCCGGCTTCAACATGGTGCGTGTTGTCGAAATGAACGACGAGGGATTGTACGGATTCGGGCAGTTGGCGGGCTTGCTCCGCGCCCGGTACTGCGATCCCAAAATCACCGGCATTAACAAGACCGACGGACTGACCTTCAAGGTCCGGGAAATCCTCGAACGCGCCCGCGCCGACGTCACTGCGGGAATGCGCAAACTATGACCGGTTTTGTGGATTTCTGTGCATGAATGGAAATGACTAAACTTTACCTTTGAGATTATGAGCGCTCCCCAGACACAAAACGCCCCTGCCCACCCCGCTTCTGCCAACGCAGTGCCGGCCCCGAATACCGAACGGAAGGGATTGACCAAGAAAGAAATCGCCGCTGACCATCCGACCTGGTGCCCCGGGTGCGGTGATTTTTCAGTGCTGGCACTCTACTTCAAGATGATTGAAAAACGGAGGTTGGAGCACGAGAAGATCACGACCATTTCCGGGATCGGCTGCTCAAGCCGCTTTCCGTACTTTGTGCAAGCCCACGGTGCCCACTATATCCACGGGCGCTCACTGCCCTTCGCCAGTGGTGTGGCATTATCCCGGCCTGACCTCCACGTGTTTGTGTTTGGCGGTGACGGCGACTTGTTCTCCATTGGAGGAAATCATTTCACGCACACCGCCCGCAAGAACATCAAGCTGACGTGTGTCGCAATGGACAACTGGGTCTACGGGCTGACCAAGAAGCAGACTTCACCAACCTCGCCGCTGGGGTTCAAGAGCAAAACCGACGTCTGGGGTGCAGTGGATTATCCCATTAACCCGATGAAGCAGGCAATCGCCGCCGGGGCGACTTTTGTTGCCCGTACCACGCATTCCAACCCGAACCACGTGCTACAGATGATGGAGGCGGCCATGGATCACGATGGTTTCAGCTTCATTCAGTGCCTCAGCGAGTGCGTTGAGTTCTACGAGGGCGCCTTCGACGCCTCCAACCCCCGCAAAGGCGGCATATTCAATGCCGTGCCCACGACGCATGATGTCGCCGATGAGGTGGCGGCGTATAAGCTCGCAGACGCGGCGTTTCCGGGGTATTTCGGCGTTTTTTACAATGTGACCAAGCCCACGAAGAATGCCAAGGAAGCCGGGGTAAACGCCGCAGCGGCCGGCAAATTCAAGGGTCTGAAAGACTGGCAAATTTTGCAGAAGACCTTTGACCGAATGAAATAATAAACGAATGGTGGGGCAGGGGAGTTGGAAGCCGTAAAGCAAGGTCCCCGGCCGGGTGCCTTGCGCCCCCTGCCACATGCGGATCTTGCAGGGAAGCACCGGCGCGATTCCGGCGGGGACTCGCTACAATGGTTTTCCGGCACCGCAGGACGGGGCCGGACCATTCCATCCGTCAGTTTTGACGGATTAGATTTACTCGCGGAGTCACCGAGGTTAGCTCGGGTTGCCGCATTCGTATTCGCCTGCGGGTGGAACCAGATTCTTGGCGGAAAACGGTGTCTCTCCATTGACTGGACGGTCGCAGAACAGCTCCAGGGTCACGCCACCGGCCATCAAGGCCACGATGCAAAGCACAACGTCGATCATGGCTCCTTGAGCAGCATACGCGGTGCCAGATGGTCCGGTTAAGCGTTGCCTCGGTTCGGAACCGCACCTACTAGCAGCCGGTTCCGGCCTTTGGCTGATCCAGCTGAGGTAAGATGCAGTTCACTTTAGGCGGCTTTTGGGCGTTACGACTGGGAAAGTCCGGCCCGGCAGCAGGCGGATCCGGTTGTTAACCCGTTGATGCGAGACTCCTGGCTGCTCCGGCAGACCCGGAGTCAAAAAGTTCCGAGGATGCGCCAAGTGTCCAGGTTTCGTCTGGATGTGACCCGGATTCTTTCGCTCTGAAGCCAAGGGGCGTTTGGGCCCTTGATCCGGCTCTTGCGTTTTAATGTTTCTGAACCATTAGGGTGAAGGCACACTGTGTCCCTGAGCTATGGATGAACAAAGAATTCGCAGCTTCTTCAGCGGAGATCGATTTGCCGCGCTTGCGGGGGCTGAAATTGTGGAGTTAAAGCCCGGTTACTGCCGGTGCAAACTGGAAGTCTCCGAAAAGCATCTCAATGCGGTCAACGTCGTTCAAGGTGGCGCCATCTTCACGCTGGCCGACTTCGCTTTCGCCGTGGCTTCCAACTCTCACGGCCAATTGGCTTTGGCGATCAACGTGAACATCTCCTTTTTGGCGGGCCGCTCCTCGGGCACTTTGTTTGCCGAAGCCCGAGAACTGGCTGATCCCAACCGTATTGGTGCTTACGAAGTGAGAGTTACCGACGACGCCGGTGCGCTGGTGGCCCAGTTCAATGGGTTGGTATATCGAAAGAACGAACGGCTTTGGGGTCAGGCGCCGAGTTGATCGCAGTCGGCATGGGTGATGCGGGCGACCGCCTGGGGGAGGGTTTGAAGTGACAGCAAGCGCGCCCTCATGCGAGGGGCGGCAGCAGAGCTTGACCTTGGCCCGCACTTACTGAAAGATTGCAAACATTCGTGCTTCAGGGCGCGAGCGCCTGATTAAGCGATTGAACCGAACACAACTATCATGGCTCAAACTGAATCTCCTCGAACTGACTCCACAACCCCTGCTGAATCCGGTCTGGTTGGCAACTATCGTTGGGTAGTCTGCGCGCTCCTGTTCTTTGCCACTACGATCAACTACATCGATCGGCAGATTCTGTCCCTCTTGAAGGAGATCCTGGACAAGGAGATTGGCTGGACCAACGCCGAATTTGGCTGGGTTAATTCGTCATTCCAACTTGCTTATGGTATTGGGCTCCTGGGGTTTGGCTGGTTCGTGGACCGCTTCGGTACGAAAATCGGCTACGCGGCTTCCATCGCCGCTTGGAGCGTGGCGGCCGCAGCGCACGCTTTTGTGGGGAATGCGCTTGGGTTCATTGCCGCTCGGGCCGCGCTGGGCCTGGGTGAATCTGGCAATTTCCCCTCCGCGATCAAAGCCGTTGCGCTTTGGTTTCCGAAGCGCGAGCGGGCGTTTGCGACCAGTATTTTCAACGCCGGGACCAACGCCGGTGCGCTTATTGCGCCAGCGATTATTCCCTGGATGGCCTTCAAGTTCGGCTGGCAATCAACGTTCATCGCTGCTGGTGTACTTGGTTTTCTCTGGCTATTCTTCTGGTTCCCTTTCTACAACGTGCCTGAGAAGTGCCGCTTCCTAAAGCAGCCCGAGTTCGAACTGATCCACAGTGACAAGGACGACGAAAAGGGGCAGGAAAAGATCTCATGGCTTAGTTTGCTGGGCTATCGACAGACCTGGTCGTTCATCATCGCTAAGTTCCTCACAGACCCGGTCTGGTGGTTCTTCCTGATCTGGCTGCCTGATTATTTCAACAAGACCCGCGGGTTGGAGATTAAGAAGAGCTGGATTCACATCGTCACGATTTATGGCATTGTCACCGTGCTCAGTATTTTCGGAGGCTGGGTTACAGGCTATCTGACCAAACAAGGATGGACGGTGACGCGCGCCCGGAAGACCGGTATGTTCATCTTTGCGCTGTGTGCGCTACCGATTTTGTTTGTAACGCAGGTGGGCGATTGGACCGCGGTGTTGCTGATCGGGTTGGCTGGCTCCGCGCACCAAGCTTGGTCCGCCAATCTCTTCACCACCGTCTCCGATATGTTCCCGAAACGGGCGGTCGCCTCCGTGGTGGGCATTGGTGGCATGGCTGGGTCCGCCGGCGGATTTATCTTCCCGATTCTCACGGGAATGATGCTCGACCACTTTACCGAACTGAACAAAGTCACCACCGGCTACGCGATCCTCTTCGGCATTTGCGCGTGTATGTATCTCATCGCTTTTGGCCTGAGTCACCTGTGCGCACCGCGGTACGAACAGATCGAGATCAAGACGAAGCTTGCGTGAGGTTTCATTGCATCGGTGAATGCCTCCATGGCTTCCCGTTGCGATAGTCGCGCTGACTAAATCCGCTATGAAGTTAGGCCTGGGTCTATATCGGCACATGCTCACGCGCGACAACTTCCGGTTTGCGCGTCAAGCGGGGGCTACCCATCTCGTCATTCACCTGGTCGATTACTTCAAGGGCGGAGCTCACAGTCCTGGCGACAATCAACCGACCGGCTCGGACCGGGGTTGGGGTTTGGCTGGAGACCCGAATCGGTTGTGGACCACACAGGAATTAAAGGACATTTGCCGGTCAGCCGCAGAAGAGGGTCTCAAGATCGAGGCGGTGGAAAACTTCGATCCCGCTCATTGGCACGATGTTATCCTCGATGGCCCGAAACGCGAGAGCCAGATGGAGAATCTGAAGACCATCGTGCGCCGCCTGGGGGAGGCGGAAATTCCGGTGATGGGTTACAACTTCAGCATTGCCGGTGTGGCTGGGAGGGTTAGTGGCCCCTTTGCTCGTGGCCATGCCGTTTCCGTTGGCATGGAGGGTCCCCTGGATATTCCAATCCCCAATGGCATGGTGTGGAACATGGTCTACGACCCGGATGCCCCCCAGGGAACGCTGACCTCCATCAGCAGTCAGGAGTTGTGGCAGCGGTTGGAGCGGTTTCTGGGGGAAATGCTGCCTGTTGCGGAAGAGGTCGGTGTCAAACTCGCCTTGCATCCGGATGATCCCCCGCTTCCGACGGTCCGTGGCCAACCGCGCCTCGTGTGGCAGCCGGCTCTCTACCAACGGGTAATCGATCTGAACCCCAGCCGGTCTAACGCGCTCGAATTCTGCCTGGGGACTCTGGCCGAAATGGTCGACGGCAACATCTATGAGGCTGTGGAACAATACAGCCGCCAGGACCGCCTGGCTTACGTCCATTTTCGCAACGTCCGTGGCAAAGTCCCCAGTTACAAGGAGACCTTTGTGGATGACGGTGAGATTGACATGCTGCGGGTGCTGCGGATCCTCAAGCAGAATGATTACGATGGGGTGCTCATTCCGGATCACACGCCGCAAATGACTTGCAGCGCTCCCTGGCATGCCGGGATGGCTTTTGCCATGGGTTACATGCGCGCTGCACTGCAGGCCCTGGAGACGGTCTGAGAAATGGGTTGGGTGTCCGGCCCCTAGGGGGAGTCATGGTCGGCACGCCGACGCGTGCACATCAAACCGGCATTTGCCACCCTAGGGTTCCGGCTCATTCACTCTGGCCCTCCCGCCGCCGTGGCGGCGAGGTGATTTCATCTTTCCTTCGCGGGAATGCCTTTTAGACTTGGCTCGATGTCAGGTGACGCGACAACTCACGACGCCCGGACCGCCCGCTTTTGGCGCCGGCACCTGTCCGGTTTAAGTCGCCGGTCTTTCAACGCCTCCTGTAGCGGTTGGATAACATTTCTGTCCACCTTGCCGTTCCTTTGGACTATCGCAGCATTTGGGGCACCGTTGGATGGGCAGATCCGGCGTCCCAATGTCCTGATGATCGCGATCGATGATTTGAACGACTGGGTGGGTTGTCTGCAGGGCCATCCCCAGGTTCGAACACCCAACATCGATCGGTTGGCCGCGCAGGGAACGCTTTTCCTGAATGCTCATTGCCAGGCGCCCTTGTGCAATCCCTCTCGCTCTAGCCTGCTGACCGGCTTAAGGCCCTCTTCCACTGGTATCTACGGACTCGTTCCCGGTATCAGGCAAGTCGAAGCCACGCGTGATGTGGTTACCTTGCCGCAGTATTTCCGTGCGCACGGGTACTTTACGGCCAGTTTCGGCAAGGTATTCCATGACGGCTCGATTCCCCCCAATCTGCGCTCCAATGAATTTCATCTCTGGGGACCCGCGCCGGGAATCCCGACCCCGCCCAAGAAGTTCGTCAACACCCCAGACAAAATGGCCGCGATGGATTGGGGTATCTTCCCCGAGCATGATCGCGATCAGGCCGATTGGAAGACTGCGGAGGCGGCGATCAAACAGCTTAAAGGAATGCCACCGGAAAGACCCTTTTTCCTGGCCGTAGGTTTCCGCCTGCCGCATGTGCCTTGTTTTGCTTCGCAAAAATGGTTCGATCTCTATCCCCCCCAGGAACAGATCCAGTTGCCCGCCTATCTTGCGGATGACCGGGCGGACGTGCCGCCGTTTTCCTGGTACCTTCATTGGAAACTGCCTGAACCGCGTCTCGCATGGCTCCAGGACACGGGCCAATGGCGGCCGTTGGTGCGCGCTTATCTGGCAAGCACGACCTTCATGGACAGCCAAATCGGCCGCCTGCTTGGAGCCCTCGATTCCTCTGGTTACGCGCGCAATACCGTCATCGTGTTGTGGTCGGACAATGGGTGGCACCTGGGCGAAAAAGGTATCACCGGGAAAAACACGCTTTGGGATCGGTCCACCCGAGTGCCCTTGATCTTCGCCGGGTCGGGCGTTACCAGAAGTGGCCGGTGTTTGGAGCCGGCCGAATTGCTCGACATTTATCCCACACTGATCGACCTCTGCGGGTTGGCGCCTCGTGTTGGTCTGGAGGGCCACAGTTTGGTCCCGCAATTGCATGATCCGCAGGGCTCGCGTCCCTGGCCGGCGATCACATCGCACAACCAGGGAAACGATTCAGTCCGAACGACGCACTGGCGTTACACGCGCTACGCCGATGGCTCGGAGGAGTTGTACGACTACCGGCGTGACCCCCACGAGTGGCACAACCTCGCCGGGTTGCAGCAGCACCACGCTCTGAAACAAGAGTTGGCCCGGTGGCTGCCAGAATCACCCAACCCCCCGGCGCCGGGCAGCGCTCATCGGGTGCTGGTGAAGCAGGGCGATCAATGGCTGTGGGAAGGCAAGGCGATAACTCCGCCAGTCCCATAAAGTGGGCGTTCCAGTTTATTTAAGAGAGAAATCCACAACCAAAAAGACCTTATGAAAGCGACGAATACATTGGCGAACAACCCTTGGTGGTCCCGGATTCAGGGCTTGTTACTGATCCTGGCCTGTGGTGCCCTCCTTCTGGCCATTAGAGCGAGTGCTGCAGACGACAAGACCCTGGGCGACAGAGTCAACGCCGTTGCCGAAGAGGCCAAGGAAGGACTGCAGGCTGTGGGGCGAAGCGCCGAGGACGCAGTCGAGACGGTGTGGGGCCGCATCGATGAGAAGCGCCTGAAGAACCGGAACCGTGATGAAATTGTTGCCTGGCTTATGATGGGCATGCTGGCCGCGGGCATGGCCGGCCTAATGTCCATCTTGCGTGAAACCAGTTGGCAGCGTTTTTCCAACGTCATGCTGGGCCTGTTCGGGGCTCTGCTTGGCGGCTTCGCGGCCAACCTGGCTAAGATCGACCTCGGCATGGGCCCCATTTTGATAAGTTACGAGGACCTGCTTTTCTCCCTCGGTGGCGGGCTCTTGCTGATCTTCCTGGTCCGTTTTGCACTCGCGCGCAAACAAAAGAAGATCTGACCTCCAAGGCCTCAAGCTGCAATACCCCACGAAGCAAAGAAGACAAGAGTCTCATGAAGAACCAAATGCTCCGCCTCCACGAGTTGCTTCTGCTGATTTGTTTCTGTGCTTTCAGCACCCTGGCTGCTGATTCGCCGGCAACGCTCTGGTACAAACAAGCGGCCAAAAAATGGGAAGAAGCGCTGCCGGTCGGCAACGGCCGGTTGGGGGCCATGGTCTTTGGGGGTGTCCGTGAGGAGCGCATTCAATTGAATGAGCAGACGATTTGGGCTGGACCGCCTTTTCCCGAACCGCGAAATGGTGCCTCATCGTTGCTCGCCCAGGCTCGCCGGATGTTCTTCGAAGGCAGATTTGCCGAGGGCGAACAGTTAATCGCACGACAGTTCCTCGTGCCAGTCATTGAACCGCGCAGCTACCAGACTTTGGGAGACCTGAAACTCACCTTCGATCATACCGATGTTGTGATGAACTACCGTCGCAGCCTCGACCTGGACACAGCGGTGGCCGCGACCACCTATCAGGCGGATGGTGTTACCTACACGAGGCAAGTCCTTGCGCAGCGCACAAAGGATGTGATTATCGTACGCCTGACAGCGGATCGCCCGGGCCGGCTCTCATTCGCGGCTTCCCTGACCCGTCCGGACGCCGCTGTTTCGGCGCGGGGTTCAGATACCCTAGTGCTCACAGGCCAGGCCGCGCACGGAGACAAGAACAAGGGTGTCAATTTTGGGACCCATCTGCGTGCGTACGCGGAGGGTGGCCAGGTCTCGGCGGAGGGAGATCGCATCACTATCAAAAAGGCACATGCGGTGACGCTCTTCTTGGCGGCGGCGACCGATTATAACAAGAAAGACCCATTCAAACCTCTGACCCAGGACCTCGATGAGGCCTGCCGCGCGAGCTTGAAAGCCGCTGGCCGGAATTTTGCAGCCCTCCTCAAGTCGAGCGTAGCCGACCACCAGCGGTTGTTCCGGCGTGTGGCTTTGGATTTGGGCTCCGCCCCTATGAAAGCCACTGACGAGCGGTTGCAGGCGCTCAAAGAGGGAGCCAACGACCCGGCTTTGGCGGCGCTTCATTTCCAGTTCGGGCGCTATCTCCTGATCTGCTCATCGCGCCCCGGGGGACTCCCGGCAAATCTGCAGGGGCTCTGGAACGAACACATGCGGGCTCCGTGGAATAGCGACTACCACATTAATGTGAACATCCAGATGAATTACTGGCCGGCTGAAGTCGCGAACCTTTCCGAATGTCACCAACCTTTCTTTGATTTTGTGGACGCATTGGTTCCCGGGGGGCGCCGCACAGCCCAGGAAATGCTGGGTTGCCGCGGCTTCTGCGCCTGCCTGACCACGGATGTGTGGCTTTGGTCGCTTCCCTATGGCAGTCCCCGCTGGGGCATGTGGGTGATGGGGGGAGGCTGGTGCTCTCAGCACTTCATGGAGCACTACCGGTTTACCGGTGACCGTGATTTCCTTCGCAGCCGCGCTTACCCCATCCTCAAGGAATCCTCGCGGTTCTTCCTGGACTGGCTCGTGACGGACCCCAAGACCGGCAAACTCGTCTCCGGTCCCAGCACTTCGCCCGAAAACGGCTTTATCGGCCCCGATGGCAAACACGTCACGCTTTCCATGGGGTGCGCCATGGACCAGGAGATTATCTGGGACGTGTTCAGCAACACCCTGGAGGCGGCGCGAATTCTGGGCATTGAGGATGAGTTCACGGCCTCGGTCCGCGCTGCGCTAGAGCGTTTGTTGCTGCCCGGTATCGGCAGTGACGGGCGCCTAATGGAATGGGCTGAGGAATTCAAGGAAACCGAGCCTGGCCACCGCCACGTTTCGCACCTGTTCGCAGTTCACCCGGGACGGCAATACACGATTGCCAACTCACCCGAAATGGTCGCAGCCGCTCGCAAATCGATCGAATATCGCCTCGCTCATGGCGGTGGACATACCGGATGGAGCCGTGCGTGGATCATCAGTTTCTGGGCTCGCTTTCGAGAGGGTGACAAGGCCCATGAGAACGTGGTCGCGCTCCTGCAGAAGTCCACCTTACCCAACCTTTTTGACAACCATCCACCCTTCCAGATCGATGGTAACTTTGGCGGTACCGCAGGTATTGCTGAAATGCTCATCCAAAGCCATGAAACTGAGACGGTGAAGGAGTTTCTGGTGGCAGGAGGCCGTCTCCGCCGTGGAACTAGCGTGGACGAGATTTGTCGGGTTCACCTCCTGCCAGCACTGCCTGGAGGCTGGCCGACCGGTTCGATAAAGGGCCTCCGCGCCCGCGGCGGTTTCGAGGTGGATACTTCTTGGAAAGACGGCCAGTTGGTCGAGGCATCCGTGCGCTCTCTGCTGGGCAATCCCTTAGCCCTTCAGTGCGGCGAAAAGATGGTCCGGTTGCAGCCGCGGAAGGGGCGGACCGTACGGTTTGGAGCCAACCTGGAAGACCTTTAGACCTTCCCATTCTGGTATGTGTGCTTTTGTCAAACACTTCGCGATGGCCTGCCTGGGGGCTTGCCTTCTGGCTCCGCACGCGGTTCCCGCGCAGTCCCTCCAACTTTGGTATCCGCGCCCGGCGGAAAAATGGGTCGAGGCGCTGCCACTCGGTAACGGGCGCCTGGGGGCCATGGTGTTCGGCGGCATTACCAACGAACACGTTCAGTTCAACGAGGACACAGTCTGGACTGGCCGACCGCACGAGTATCATCGCGAAGGCGCTGTGAACACGCTGCCGCTCCTGCGGCAACTACTGTGGGAGGGTAAACAAAAGGAGGCGGAGAACCTGGCTATGCGGGAGTTCATGAGCGATCCGCTGCGGCAAAAAGCGTATCAGCCTTTTGGTGATGTTCACCTTCAGTTGTTTCACTCTGACCAGGTTACCCATTACCGCCGTGACCTGGATTTGGAAACCGGCGTGGCCACGGTATCCTACCAAGTGGGTGGAAACACCTTCACCCGCGAGTTCTTCGCTAGCTTTCCCGACCAGGTTATTATCACCAGGTTGCGGGCCAGCAAACCCGGCGGCCTCAGTTTTCGCTTAACGAAAAGCAGCGCCCATGAATCCGCCCGCGTGACACTCGATGCCAGGGGTGAGTTGGCGCTCGTTGGCGAGGTCGAGCCAGGAGGCGTGCGATTCGAATCTCGTCTTCGCGTTCTTCCTCAGGGTGGCAGTCTCGAAGTTCAGGATGGGGCCATCATCGTTCGGAATGCCGATGCCGCGGTGCTGCTGCTCAGCGCAGCCAGCAGTGTGCAGGATTACCGTGACCACAGCGCCGATCCGGCGAAACGGTGCGAGAAATTTCTGAAGGCTTCTGCTGCCACACCGTTTGAGCGCCTGCTCCGTCGCCATGTTGAGGATCATCAGCGGTTGTTCGGCAGAGTGCGCCTGGACCTCGGGTCGGACATTTCCGGGTTGCCGGTGGACACGCGTCTCAAGCGCGTTGCACATCAACCCGATGCTCCCCTGGCGTCGCTTTACTTTCAGTTTGGCCGCTATCTCCTGATTGCCAGCAGTCGACCGGGTTCTCAGCCGGCGAATCTGCAGGGGATTTGGAACGACCAACTCCGGCCTTCCTGGGATAGCAAATGGACGGTAAACATTAACACCGAAATGAACTACTGGCCGGCGGAGGTCGGGAATCTGTCGGAATGTCACTTGCCCCTGTTCGATTTGATCGAAGACTGCAGGGAAACCGGGCGCAAGACGGCCCGTGCCCACTATGGGGCGCGCGGATGGGTGTTGCACCACAACACCGATCTCTGGCGTGGCACGGCGCCGATCAACGCCTCGAATCACGGAATCTGGCCCACGGGCGGCGCTTGGCTGTGCCAGCATCTCTGGGAGCATTACCTGTTCACCGGAGATAAAGCATTTTTGCGCCGGCGCGGTTACCCGGTCATGAAGGAAGCGTCGTTGTTCTTCGTGGATTACCTAGTGCCGGATCCCCGGACCGGTCTGCTGGTCAGCGGCCCTTCAAACTCTCCTGAGCAGGGTGGCCTGGTGATGGGGCCGGCCATGGACCACCAAATTATTCGACATCTCTTCGACAATACCGCCGCGGCAGCTGCGGTCCTGGGCGTGGACCGGGCTTTTGCGGCCCAGTTGACCGAACTCCGGCAGCGGATCGCCCCTGATCAAATTGGGCGTCACGGTCAGTTGCAGGAATGGCTCGAGGATAAAGACGACCCTAAGAACACGCACCGCCATGTTTCGCATCTTTGGGCGGTCTATCCCGGTTACGAAATTTCACCGATAAAAACTCCCAAGCTGTCCGAGGCGGCGAAACAGTCGCTGGTGTTTCGTGGTGATGGCGGCACCGGTTGGGGTAAAGCCTGGAAGATCTGTTTCTGGGCGCGGTTCCTCGACGGGGATCACGCCCACACCATGTTGACTCAGGCGCTCGCGGGCAACACTTTTCCAAACCTGTTCGATGCTCACCCGCCGTTTCAAATCGATGGCAATTTTGGCGGCGCTGCTGGCATCGCTGAGATGTTGCTGCAAAGTCAGCACGTCGAGGCGTCGTCCGAGGTGAGTTCGGGAACGGGGGCGGGAACGCGCGTTCTTCACCTCTTGCCGGCGCTACCTGCCGCGTGGCCTGCAGGCAGCTTTAGCGGTTTCCGCGCTCGTGACGGTTTCGAGGTCAGCGCTTCGTGGCAGAACGGCCGGCTGACCCAGGTCGGGATCATCTCTCTGCTCGGCCGCCCCTGCATCGTTCGCTACGCGGGCAAGGATCATTATTTCCAAACGAAAAAGAATCGGACCTTGTCTTTGGACGCATCCCTCAATCCGGTTTTCCCGTGAGCCCAGACTTCTCTCGCCTATGAAAATTGTACGCCCCCTCATTCTCGGTCTCGCCCTACTTCTTCCGGCAACGTTGCCCGCTCGCGACTCTCTCGAACGCGGCTTTCTCAATCCCCCGGAATCAACCCGCCCGTGGTGTTACTGGTATTGGATCAGTGATCACATTTCCCGGGATGGAATCACCAAGGACCTGGAAGCCATGCGCCGCGTGGGTATCGGCGAGGCTTTGATCGGAAACATCTATCTCGACGACACGCGCATCGGTGATGTCAAGGTGCTGTCCGAAGCCTGGTGGGAAATGGTCGAACATGCTGTCCGTGAGGGGGGTCGGATCGGCGTCCGCGTCGGCCTTTTCAATTGCCCTGGCTGGAGCCAGTCGGGCGGTCCCTGGATCAAACCGGAACAGGCCATGCGGTTTGTGGCCTTCACGGAACGCAGGGTCACAGGTCCGGGCCGGTTCCAGGAGCTCATCTCGGCGCCGCGCGAACCCTTCCAGGACGTGGCCTTGCTCGCCATCCCAGCCACTCCCGACGATCAGCCGGCCTTGTCCGCACTCAACCCGAGCGTGGACTCGCAGCCTGCGGCTCAGGGTCTGTCGCGCCTTGCGGATGGCGATCGTGAATCGGTTTTCCTGGTGCCGCAGGACGCCGCCCGGTCGGGGAGTCCCTTCGTGATCGAATTCGATGTTGCCCAGCTGCTCGCGGCCCGCAGCCTGACGCTTCATCCCTCCGCCACCGATTTCGCGCTGCAGGCCGAATTGCTCGTTGCCAGCACGTCCGGCGAGTTTGTCTCCGTCCGCAAATTTGTCGTGGACCGCTCCAACAATAATCTCTCCGTCGGTTTTCGGCCTCACGGCCCGGTGTCGGTCTCCTTTCCCGAGGTGCAGGGCACCAAGTTCCGTCTGGTGCTCAGCGGCATGCGCGGCCAGCCGGGACTAGCCGAGGTCGAACTTTCTGGCGGTGCTCGCGTGGAGCGTTTTATCGAGAAGCAACTCGGCAAAATGCACCCCACGCCGCTCCCGATGTGGGATGCCTACCTCTGGTCCGCAACCGCGCCGGTCGAGTCTGCGAACGTGGTCATCCGCCCCGGCGCAGTTCAGGATATCACCCGATTCCTCGCTGCCGACGGCACCTTGACCTGGGATGTGCCTCCGGGCGATTGGGTGATTTTGCGCGCGGGAATGACCCCCACCGGCATGAAAAACGCCCCCACGTCTCCCGAAGGCCAGGGCCTGGAAGTGGACAAGATGAACGCCCAGCTGGCTCGCATTCATTTCGACGCCTACATCGGCAAATTGCTGGAGCGCTTGCCTAAGGCCGATCGCAAGGCCTTTCGGCATGTCGTGGCCGACAGCTACGAGATGGGCTCGCAGAATTGGACGGAGGGAATGCGCGAGCTGTTTCAGCAGCGTTACGGATACGACCCGTACCCCTGGCTGCCGGTGTTGACCGGCCGGGTGGTGGGCAGTGCCGATGAATCCGACCGGTTCCTCTGGGATCTCCGCCGCCTGGTGGCCGACCGGGTTTCCTATGGCTATGTCGGCGGCCTGCGCGAAGCCTGCAACGCCAACGGGCTCCTGCTTTGGCTCGAAAACTACGGCCACTGGGGTTTCCCCGGTGAATTCCTCCAGTATGGCGGCCAGAGCGATGAGGTCAGCGGTGAATTCTGGTCGACCGGCGATTTGGGGAGCATCGAGTTGCGCGCTGCTGCCTCCGCCGCCCACACCTATGGTAAACCCGTGGTTTCCGCCGAGGCGTTCACCAGTGTGCAGAAGTTCGAGAGTACGCCGTGGTCGCTGAAGAAGCGGGGTGACTGGGCCTTGACAGAAGGCGTCAACCACTGGGTGTTGCACGTCAACATTCATCAGCCGTGGGAAGATCGTTTGCCGGGGGTGAATGCCTGGTTCACCACCGAGTTCAACCGTCACAATACCTGGTTCGACCAAAGCCGGGAGTGGATCGATTATTATCGTCGCTGCCATTTCCTCCTGCAGCAGGGCAAACACGTGGCGGACGTGGCCTATTTCATTGGCGAGGATACGCCCAAGATGACCGGTGTCCGCGATCCCGAACTGCCTGCGGGTTACAACTTTGACTACATCAACGCCGAGGTCATCCAGCAGCGGCTTAAGGTGAAGAACGGCAGGTTCGTGCTACCGGACGGAATGTCGTATCGGCTCCTGGTCCTTCCCCGGCTCGACACCATGCGCCCCGAGCTGCTCCGCAAGCTCCGCGACCTGGTCGCCGCAGGCGGTGTGATCCTGGGCGACCCGCCGTCGCGCTCGCCCAGCCGACAGAACTTCCCTCAGTGCGATGCCGAGGTGCGCGCGCTCGCCCACGAACTTTGGGGCACTTCCGCACACTCCCCGGAAGTCGCGTTCTCCTTGTCTTACCGGAAAGGCCGTGTGTTTCGTTCCGCTGAATTGCAGTCTGTCCTGGACGCGCTCCAGATCCCGCCCCAGGTCTCCGAAATCGATCCCCGCCGCATCTTGTGGACCCACCGGGCCGGCGCCGATGCCGAGATCTTCTTCCTCTCAAATCAATCGGAACAAACGGCCACCATCGCGCCGGTGTTTCGTAGTTCGGGCCGAATCCCTGAGATTTGGGATCCCGCCACTCGCGATATCCGGAAGTCCCCGTTATTTGCAGAGGCAGAGCAGGGGACCCGTGTACCGGTCCAACTCGAGCCGCGTGGTTCGGTCTTCGTCGTGTTTCGCGATGCAGCCGGCCGGCGTGGCCCGGTCGCGCGTCTGCTCGAAAACGGCCTCGAAATCATCGACGCGTCCACTGCGGCTGTCGAGCCGCGGAAAAATCCGGCTGCGGCCCCGCCGGCCGGCGAGTTCACCATCGCGACCTGGGTGAAACCTTCCACGGAAATCGGCCTGCCGCCCGAAGCCGATTCTGGTGTTCAACTTCATCAGTCGCGCAATGAACTGGTGACGGCGTTCCACGGCGACAATCGTTATCCCGAGGGCGGACACGCTGGGGCCGGTCTTTCCGTCGGCCTGAATGGCGTGGTGGTGTACGAGCACTCGGGCAATTACTACGCGTCCCTGCTGGTGCATCGCGTCCGACTCGACGACTGGACCCACCTGGCCGTGGTTTACCAGGGCGGGCAGCCGCGACTATATCTGGATGGCAAACGGGTGCATCAGGGAGTTCACAGCCGCTACCTCGTGCATCCCGGTACCGAAGCCGAGCCCGGAGGCAATCCCGCGTTCAAGGGCGAATTCGCCAGCCTCGCTGAGTTCCAATATGTCCTGGACGACGCCGAGATCGCTCGCCTGGCGGCCGCCAGACCGGAAGGCTCAGACTCGCCAGTGCTTTGGCCGGTCTCGCTCGCGCTTGAGGGCCGACAAATGGTGGCCGAGGCTTGGAGGCCGGGCGCCTTTGCTCTCGTTCGGGCTGATGGCCACCAGGCACTGGCCGATGCGCGGGCCTTGCCTGCTGCGGAGACTCTCCAGGCTGCCTGGCAGGTCGATCTTTCTGCGTCCTGGGATCAGGTCGGTCCCATCACTGTGGAAAAGCTCGAGTCACTCACGGCTCATCCCAATCCCGCCGTGCGTCACTTCGCGGGGACGGCGGCCTATCGCTGCCGCTTCCAGATCGCACCGGAGCGTTTGCGCCTGGAGCGCCGCGTCTGGCTCGATCTCGGGAAAGTGGAGTCTGTGGCTGAGGTGATTGTGAACGGAAAGAACCTCGGCACCTACTGGAAGCCGCCGTACCGGGTCGACATCACTTCCGTTGCCCGGGGCGGCGACAACACTCTTGAGGTGCGTGTCACTGGCACCTGGCGCAACCGCTTGATCGGCGACGCCAAATATCCCGGCGGTTTCCCGGAGGTCGCAGCTTCCGGGGTGCGACCGTTCAAGCCGTATCTCACTGCAAACATCGGCGTGAAAGTTGATGAGCCGCTCGCGCCGTTTGGCTTGATCGGCCCGGTGCGGCTCCATAGCTCGGAACGGGTGACTCTTAAATTTACTTCGCGTTCGACGCCATGATCCGGAAAGCCTTTGTCATGCAGCTCAAGCCCGGGTTCGAGGCGGAATACCAACGGCGTCACCAGCCCATCTGGCCCGACCTCATCGACGTGCTCAGGTCCCACGGGGCCTCGAATTACTCCATCTTTATCGACTCGGCGAGTTTACGCTTGTTCGGTTACGTGGAGATCGAAGATGAAAGCCGCTGGGCCGCCATTGCCGAAACCCCCATTTGCCGGCGTTGGTGGGCCCACATGCAGGAACTCATGGACACCCACCCGGACGGCAGCCCCGTCTCGCTGCCGCTCCACGAAGTCTTTCATCTCGACTGACCCTCCCGGTACCGTCCGGGTGCACGCGCTATCTGTTATCGGGCTTGAATAAAATTCCGCGATGTTCCAGCCTTGTCGTCATGATACCGTCATTGCTGCGAGGCTGCTGCGCGCTTCTCCTTGGGTTTGCGTTCACCCTTGCCGCCGCGACCTGGCATCCCCCGAATATCGTTATCATTTTCGCCGATGACCTCGGTTATGGCGACCTCGGCTGCTACGGGCATCCGAGCATTCGCACGCCCCACCTCGACCGCATGGCTGCGGAAGGGTTGCGGTTCACCGATTTCTACTCCGCCGCCGAGGTCTGCACCCCGAGCCGGGCCGCGCTGTTGACCGGGCGCTATCCGATCCGGAGCGGCATGGCCGGCGCGCGACGTGTGCTCTTCCCCAACTCCAAGGGAGGACTTCCTCCCGGCGAAATCACCATCGCGGAAGCGCTCAAAGAGAGAGGATATGCTACGGCGCACATCGGCAAGTGGCACCTCGGGATCCATGCCGGCAGCCGGCCCACAGAGCAGGGCTTCGACCTGAGTTTCGGCCTGCCTTACTCGAACGACATGGATGCCCGATCCGACCTGCCTCGCGGAGCCACCTCCTCCTCTGATCCCCCCGTAAACGGGTGGATGGTCCCGCTGCTACGCAATGGCGAGGTGGTGGAGAAACCGGCGGATCAAACCACGCTAACCCGCCGTTATACCGAGGAAGCGCAGCGTTTCATTCGCGAAAGCAAGTCGCGTCCGTTCTTTCTCTACTTCCCTCACACTTTCCCGCATGTGCCGTTGTTCGCGTCGCCCGCGTTCCGCGGACGTAGTCCGCGTGGCATTTATGGGGATGCGGTGGAGGAACTCGACTGGAGCGTGGGCGAAATTCTCACCACGTTGCGGCGGGAAGATTTGGCGGAGCGCACGTTGGTGTTTTTCACCAGCGACAACGGACCGTGGCTGACGCAGGGTTTGCAGGGGGGTTCCGCGGGCTTGTTGCGGGATGGCAAAGGGAGCACTTGGGAAGGCGGCATGCGCGAGCCAGGTATCGCCTGGTGGCCGGGCCGGATCAAGCCCGGCATTACGCGCGAACCCGCCAATGCCATGGACCTGTTCGCCACCAGCCTGGCGCTGGCGGGCGCTTCGCTCCCCACTGATCGCATCATCGATGGCATCGATCTCCGACCGTTGCTGCTCGAATCGAAACCGCTTCCCGAACGGCCGTTTTTTTATTATCGCGGCGCCAACCTGGCCGCCTGCCGGGTAGGGATGTTCAAGGCTCATTTCTTCACCCAGACCGGCTACGGCCAGGGTAAGCGGGAATTGCATGATCCCCCGGTCCTTTTCCACCTGGCGCGCGACCCGGGAGAACGCCACAATATCGCCGCGCAGCACGCCGACGTAATTGCTGCTATCCAGACTGAAGTCCACCGTCACCAGGAAAAACTCATCCCCGGCAAACCTCAACTCGACTGACGCCCCTGGATAAGGGGCGACCACTGGACTCGCTGCTGGCTCCTATCGGCCCAGCACGCCACCGCAAACAAAGCCGCCCTGTGCAAACTTGGGCTGACTGACGAATCGTCTCTTTTCTTAAGTAACAGGTGCTATGGAATTCACCGCGAATAATTAGCAGATGTAATGCGTGACCAGGGCACCAGAAGGCTTGAACAACTGCCTACATAACAAGAAGACCGCAAAGCTCGGGATGCCTGCGCTTCGTTGTCTTGGTTCTATTCAATGGTTTTAGGCCGTCTTGAGTTTTGCGGAGTTCTTGTGAACTTTCTCCACCGCGCGCGCCACGTCGTCCATGTCGGACTTGGACCCCAGCAGCATGCCGGTAGTGCTCAGCCAAACGGAGGTGTCGAATGTTTCCATCAGGCCTGGACACTCATTCTTTGCCTTATACGCTTCCCAATCGAGTTCCTTGCTGGTGTAGAACTTCTTGTACACCTCGGTCTTGAACATCTCGTGGATAAACTCCTGGGTGTAGATCGGGTATTTAGGATAGCCAGGACTGGCTGGAACGCCTTCAGCCGACAGGGCTTTCACAAAGCTTGCCCGCGATAAGCCGTTGAACTCCGATTCATTGTAGATGAATGGATACATGTAGTAGGAAAGCCGGGTCACATTGGGGTACGGTTTCACCGGAGTGATGCCCGGGATGGCCGCTAGTTTGGGCGTGAGATAAGCCGCGTTTTCGTTGCGGATTTGCGTCTGCTCCTCCAGCTTCCGGAGTTGGCAGAGACCGATGGCGGCCTGATATTCAGCCATGCGAATTTTGTTGCCGAGGATGTACGCGGCAATGTTGTCGTACGAACCCGGTAGGATATTGGTTTTGTAACCGTAATTGTGGTACGAATAGAGCCTGTCGTGCAGCTCCGCGTCGTCGGTGATGATGGCTCCGCCTTCACCGATCGGCATTACCTTGGAGGTCTGAAAGCTGAAGCAGCCAGTGGTACCGAAGGTACCCAGGTTCTTGCCTTTGATAGCCGTCATGTGCGCCTGACAGACATCCTCGACCACCTGCAGCTTGTGTTTCCTGGCAATCTCCATGATCCGCTCCATGTCGGACGCATAACCGCAAATATGCACCGGCAGTATGGCCTTGGTGCGCGGGGTGATTTTCGCCTCCAGCTTGGAGGGATCCATCTGGTAGGTCAGTGGGTCGATATCGACAAACACCGGCATGGCGCCCTTGTAGAGTACGCCCAGCAGGCTGGCGCTGAAGGTGTAAGGGGCACAAATCACCTCGTCGCCTGGGTTCAGGTCCATTACCATGAATGAGGCGCTGAGCGCGTTGGTGCCGTTGACGACCGCGAGGCAGTACTTTGCGCCCATCTTCTCGGCCCATTTCTCCTCGAATTGCTTGACCAACTTGCTGCGCGACCAAGTCGTGCCGTGCAAAACCTTGGTGACCTCGGCATCGTTGGCTGGGTCCCAGGCTGGCCAGGTGGGCCAGGACTTGCCGTGGGCTTTGGCACCGCCGAGCACCGCCGGAATTGAGGCGTCGCCGCTGATCTGCGCCAGGAGTGGACCGGCTGTGCTGGCCGCTAGCACGGCAGTGCCGCCGGCAGCAGAGCTGCGTTTGAGAAATTCACGTCGCGAGATGCTTGTATTCATAATATCACCATTCTCTTACATTGCGGACGCACCATTATCGACCCCAGTATTCAGACAATATAAGGCCTGCACAGGGAATTCTTAGCGCCGGTGCGCCTTTTTAGCAATCCCAACATCCCAACCGATCCCAGCCAGCATTGCAGCCCTGCCATCTTAGGAGTCACCAAGAGCAAGGTTTGCTATTTTGCTCTTGGTACCTTGGTCTGTTTGATGATTGTGTAGACGAGGCTGAAAGGGGTCCGACCGTAGCCAAGGACCAAACCTGCTTGTTTCCACGGTTTTTGCTATTTGCAGAAGTGTGCCGGTATTCATAGATATTCTGGGGACCAGGAATTCCACTGCCGCTTACCCCCCGTAGATTTCTCATCGCCGTGCGTCCCTTGCTCTCCTACACTGCAAGGATGAATAGGCCGACTGGAATTCAGGTTTGTTGGCTCTTATGCGTAGCGGTCGGCGTTGTGAAAATCGCCTCTGCGGCGCCGGTTCCCGCCACGAATGTGCCACCTGCCAAGGCCCAGCCTTTGGTCCTCTCTGGCGCCCAGCCGATCGGAAACCCGCTCGACTCCGTTTCGGCGGCAGTGATATCCCCCTGGAAACCCCTGTTCCGGGGCATAGACATTGCCGAGGGCAGCACCCAGAAGCCGCGCCATCTCAAGATGGTGGCTGTGCGCGTGGATCTCCAGGCCGATGGAATTGACTTTCTGGTGACTCCCTCGAATGGAGACGATCCCAAGGATGTGGATGCTCGCACCACATCAGAGTTTCTCGCCGAGTTTAAGTGCCAGGCGGCGATCAACGGCTCGGTATTTGACGTTTTTGCAAAAACCAACGGACAGCCAATGGACATTCACGGACTCTCCAAGTCACGCGGAGACGAGTATTCCCCGGCCAACGAATGGGACGCCTTGCTGATCAGCTCAAATCGCGAGGCGTGGATCGCCCGATCTCCCATCGATGCTGGCACGGCCTACAATGGCTTGAGTGGTTTCTTTGCCTGCCTTTACCAAGGCACCAACTGCGGCACGATGAAAGACCGTCATCCCCGCACCATTGCCGGGGTGAGCCGGGACAATCGTTATCTGATTCTCATGGTTCTGGATGGCCGCCAACCAGGGTATAGCGAAGGTGCGACCACCGCTGAAGCGGCCGAGTGGACCCGCCGGTTGGGGGCCTTTAGTGCTCTGAACCTCGATGGCGGTGGCAGCACGGCGATGGCGGTCCAGACTGCGAACGGGGCCAAGCTGGTCAACCGGCCATGCGGTCCTCCCCCGGGCACCGAACGTCGCGTGGGCAATCATCTTGGTATTTTTGCTGTGCCGCTGGCGGATTAATTAATGACGGCCGAAACTTCAACGAACTTTCTTGCCAGGCGCAATGCAAAAGCCTTATACTAGGCTGTCACGCCGCTATGGATCATTTGTTAACGCTCAACGATTCAGAATATGGATACTAATCCTCCCTCTGGTTCAGTTTCAAACCGTCGCCAGTTCCTGAAAACTTCCGGGGTCGCGCTCGCCGGAGCTGCCGTGGTCGGTGGTTTGGTCCGACCCGGCTATTGTGCTGAAAACAGCACGATCAAAGTCGCGCTCGTGGGCTGCGGCGGACGGGGCTCCGGAGCAGCCGCTCAGGCGCTCTCGACGGCAGGCCCTGTGAAGCTGTGGGCCATGGCTGACGTTTTTGAGAATCGGATTCGCAACAGCTTGAAAAACATCACCGCAGGTCGAGAACAAAGCGTCGATGTGCCCGCCGAACGGCAGTTCGTCGGGTTAGACGGCTATCGGAAGGCCATTGATTCCCTCGACCAGGGTGACCTGGTTCTCTTGGCTACACCTCCGGCGTTTCGACCGATCCATCTCGATTATGCCGTGGACAAAGGCGTGAATGTGTTCATGGAGAAATCGTTTGCCGTGGACCCTCCGGGGATCCGGCGCGTGCTGGCAGCCGGCCAGAGGGCGGCCCAGAAGAACCTGAAGATTGCCGGTGGGTTGATGAGCCGGCACTCGGTTCCCCTAATGGAGGCGGTAAAACAGATCCATGGCGGTGCCATCGGGGACGTCATCACGGCCTGGGCCTACCGAATGCATGGACCGGTGGGTTTCAGCGTGCGGCAGCCTGGGATGAACGAAATCGCTCATCAGATTGCTAATTACAGTTGCTTTACCTGGCTCAACGGGAGCTTCCTGGTGGATTGGCTCATCCACAACATCGATGTGTGCTGCTGGGTGAAGAACGCTTGGCCGGTCTCCGTCCAAGGCATGGGCGGTCGTCAGGTGCGGCGAGATCCCGACCAGTTGTTCGATCATTACGGGGCGGAATACACATTCGCGGATGGCACGCGAATGATGGCCCAGGGCCGGCACATCAACAATTGCTGGGACTTCTTCGGCGACGTGCTTCATGGCACCAAAGGATCGGCGGTGCTGGGCGAAGGCCAGCCTAAACCCCGGTTGTTCAAAGGGCACAACCCAACTTCAGAGAATCTCCTTTGGAGCTATCGCGGAATCGAGTCCGACCAATACCAGCGCGAACACGACCTTCTCTTCGACGCTATCCGGAACGACCGTCTGTATAACGAAACCGATCGGTGCGCCAAATCGTGCCTTACCGCCATCATGGGCCGTATGGCTTGCGAGTCGGGCAAGCAGATCACATGGGATGAAGCGATGGCATCAAACCAGGAACTGGCCCCTGGCCTGGATACCTTGGCATGGGATGGCCCGGCGCCTGCGTCGGCCCGCCCATTGCCAGAAGGGGGGTATCCCATAGCCGTGCCCGGACAGATGCCTGCGGTTTAAATGGCCGATCTGTGGCAATGACTGAGGACTGGGCGGTTCTGGCTTTCGCGCCATGCGCTTAAGAGGCCTTCATATCTGCTCCGAAGGATGCAACTGCGGGCGAAATCTTCCCCAAATGAATTTGACACTCAAGGGAGCAAACTTTAATTTTCAAATACTAATTTATGGCTGAGAACGTTCCAAGCATGCCTGGCGGCGCCCTACCGCCAAAGAAAGAGACCGGAAAGGTTCAACCCAAGAAGGAAACTGTGCGGATTAATCTCCCGCCCAAGCCCTCAGCCGCGCCCACGATCAAATTACCAACACTGCCGCCCGGTGGTCCGGCCGGTTCCGGAGGCGCTGCCCCGGCGCCCGCGCTGAGCACTGGCGCCGCACCTGCAGCCGCCGTTCCAGCCGCGCGTGCCGCCGCGGCTCCTGTAGCCGCAGCGCGACCCTCCGCTGTTGGGGCTCCTGTTGCGCAGCCCGCTCCAATGAGGTCGGCACCCACCGCTGCGGTCATGAGCCCCTTGGACGGCGGTCTTGCCATTGCGGCCGCTGTTGTGGGATTGGTAGCGGTGGCCTCGACCGCGTATCTCATATGGATTTTGCCCAATTGATCGTCGTTCGGCGCGCGAGGCTGCACAGGCACGCTGTTTGTAAGACTTATGGCATCACCTCATATCGTTACGCTTACGCAGGATAACTTCCAAAAAGAAGTTATTGAATCCACGTTACCGATCCTTGTCGATTTCTGGGCTGAATGGTGTGGTCCCTGCAAAATGATTGCACCGATTCTCGATGAGTTGGCTGAAGATAACGCCAACCGCGCCAGGATCGGCAAGGTGGACATTGACCAGCATCAAATGCTGGCCGCACAATACGGCATCACCGCCATTCCCACGATACTACTCTTTCACAAAGGTCAAGTAGTGGATCAGGTTCGCGGGTTGCGCAGCAAGCGCGAGCTCCAAGCCTCCATCGACCGCGTGCTTTCCTGATTTTTTAGCGTTATTGCTCAAGGCGGCTTCGGCCGCCTTATTTCTTGCCTTGTGGCTTTCCGGGAGTAACCCTTCGACTTCGGGCCCTGACGGGCTGATGGATTGTCATGTCGCCTATCTTCATGCCGGGTCGTTTTTCGGAACGAGCGCAGTTCTACTATCAACTGGCCCAATTGACGTCGGCTGGCATTACGATTCCAGCGGCATTCCGCCAACTGCATTACAGCCCTCCTGCTCGATCCTATCGCGTGCCTATCGAGAGAATCCTCTTACAAATTGAGCGAGGCCTTGGCCTAACCGATTCCTTGCGGTCGCTTGACTGGCTTCCGGAGTTCGATCTGTCCATGATCGAGGCGGGAGAGCAGAGTGGGAGACTCGATGTTTCGTTTGCATCCCTTGCCGAGTACTACAGCGATCGCGCCCAGGCTTCGCGGCAGTTTTTGGCGGATCTCGCTTATCCAGCGCTGCTGTTGCACCTCGCGGTTCTTATTTTCCCATTCCCGGCTTTCTTCCTCGCCGGTGATTGGCGGATGTTTCTCAAGCAAACGCTTGGCATTCTCGGTCCCATTTATGGCCTTGTAGCGCTGCTCCTCTTTGCAGGGCAGGCGAGCCATGGTGAATCCTGGCGCGCGATAGTGGAGCGCATTCTCCGGCGGATTCCAGTGCTCGGTCAAGCCCGCCGGGACTTGGCTCTGAGTCGGCTTTCGCTGGCATTGGAGGGACTGCTTTCCGCCGGAGTGTCCATTATCACTGCTTGGGAGGGGGCGGCGGCAGCCGGCGGGTCACCCGCCTTGCGGCGTGCGATTCAATCGTGGCGGCCCCAGATCGAGGCCGGGGTTACGCCCGCGGAGTTGGTTCGCTCCGCAGGACTCTTCCCTCATCTTTTTGTCAGCGAGTACGCCGCAGGCGAAATCAGCGGGCGCCTCGACGAGGTGCTCAAGCATCTCCACCGCTTTTACCGTGAGGATGGCCAGCGTAAAATGCGCGCCATCAACCAATGGATCCCACGGTTTATTTATTTCGTGATAGTGATTGCGATCGCCACGCGCATCGTCAGCTTCTATTCCAATTACTTTGACCAGATTGGCAAGGCCATTAATGGCTTTTGAGTCTGAATCACGGCATTGCGATTCCTGCCTTTTCTCTTAATCTAAAACCATGACGTTATCCGACATTCAAAGCGAAGAATCTCGCCTGCGGGAGTTCCCAGTGGCTCGGACCAAGGTGTTTCTGGCACATGCGGGTGACTGTCCACTGCCCAAGCGGGTTTCCGACGCGATCGCCAGCTATGCCGAGCGTTGTTGTGAGGGTGACCAAGAACAGTTTGTCTATCCGGCTGTTCTGGCGGAGGGGCGGCAGTTGGGAGCGAGCCTGCTGAAATGTCAGCCTGAAGAGGTGTCCTTTGTCGGCCCAACCTCACTTGGGATTAGTCTTGTTGCGGCTGGGCTCCGGTTCCGGAAGGGGGATAATATTCTGATATACTTCGATGACTACCCGTCGAATGTGTATCCCTGGATGGCGTTGGCCGAGCAGGGGATCGAGGTGCGATTGATGAACACACGCTCATTGGGGCTGATTCGTCCGCAGGATGTCGTAGGGCAGATTGACGAAAACACCCGGTTGGTGGCGCTGGCTTCGTGCCATTTCATCAGTGGCTACCGCATCAATTTGGCGGCGATTGGCAGGGCATTGCACGATAGGAATATCCTTTTCTGTGTGGATGGTATACAGACCCTGGGAGCTTTTCCAACAACAGTCGAGGACGTTGATTTCTTGGCGGCCGACGCGCACAAATGGCTGCTGGGGCCATGTGGTGCCGGTATCCTGTATGTGAGGAAAGCACTTCATGCATCCCTGAATCCTCCGATTTACGGCTGGCACAATACCCGGTGCCCGGATTTTGTTGCCCAGGAACGTGTGGAGTATCGTCCTGGTCCGCAACGGTTTGAAGCAGGCACTCACAACCTGTTGGGTTTGGTTGGATTGGTTGAAGCCATGAGACTGCTGCAGGAAGTTGGGGTGGAGAACATCGCAAATGATCTCCTGGATAAACGGTCGTTTCTGGTTCCGGCTCTGCAGTCGAAAGGATACACGGTGCTCCAGGCCGATACGCCACCGGAAAACGCCTCCGGTATTGTTTCGTTCCACCGCCCCAGTGAGGACATGAGCGCCCTTCAGCAAAAACTTGCTGCCAATGGCATTGTGACTTCGTTGCGCACGAACCGCACCAAACAGAACTTCATTCGTCTTTCACCACACTTTTACAACACTCAGGCTGAGTTGGAACGTGTGGTGGGTCTGCTTTGAGAAATCCGACTCTTGCCACAGATGTTATGAGACCGATCGACGTGCAAAACATTGGCGAAGAACTGGCGATCAAGTGGGAAAACGGTTCCGAGACATTTATTGGGTGGAAACAGCTGAGGATGGCTTGTCCCTGTGCTGGGTGCGTGGGAGAAAAGGACATTATGGGGAACCTCTACAAGGGGCCGGAGAAGCCGTTGGTGGCGGAGTCGTGCCAACTGAAGCGTATCGAATTGGTAGGTGGTTATGCACTTCAGCCCGTCTGGGGCGACGGTCACTCGGCGGGACTCTATTCGTTTGAATACTTGCTCAAGGTGGCTGGAACGCAAAAGTCCTGTTGCTAAAGAAAAAGCCACCCGATTGGGATCGGGTGGCTATTGTGGGATCGATCAGAACTCTATCGCAATTTGTTGCGCTCAGGTTGCTCAGTGACTCTCGTCGAAAGTGCCACCAGCGGCAGCTTGGTCGGCTTTCATAGCCTTGGCAGATTTGCCACTATCCCAGGCCGACCAATCCTCTTCCACGTTGTCGCTGCTCGGAACCGCTGTCTTCAGGAAGTCGGTCTTCGTTGGCTGGAAGTCTTCGTCCTGAATGATGGTGGGTGTGATGAAGACCATAAGGTTGTTTTGGCGTCGAGTCTTGGAGTCAGCACGGAACAGTCCGCCAAGCACAGGGATATCTCCTAGGAGAGGCACTTTGGTGCTGCCCTTTTGCACGTCATCCTGAACCAATCCGCCCAAAACTAGCGTATTGCCGCTCGGGATCATTACCCGGGTCTGAATCCTGCGGATGTCGTATTTGTCGGCTTCGTAAACGCCACCTTGGCCAGTACCAACGGAAACCTGGCGTCTCACGGTTTCGCCGATGCGCGACACTTCAGGTTCGACCTTGAGGTTAACGAAATCATTCGCCGAAATGCGCGGGGTGACGTTCAGAATGATACCCACATTCGTATACTCGATCGATGAGCCACCAGCCACCTGGACGGTGCCGGGCGTAATGTTGATGATAGGTGACGCTGTAGTGACTTCGATCCGGGCGGGTT
The DNA here is from genome assembly GCA_002428665.1 of Verrucomicrobia subdivision 3 bacterium UBA6082. Taxonomy (GTDB): domain Bacteria; phylum Verrucomicrobiota; class Verrucomicrobiia; order Limisphaerales; family UBA8199; genus UBA6082. The sequence goes on along the minus strand of DIXK01000036.1, from coordinate 35,391 downwards.
CGTTGTCGAGAGTCACCGTTCGCGGTGTCGAGATCACCTTGGCCTCAGCGTACTTGTTCAAGAACGAGACCACGGCACTAACGCCATCGGCGTTAAGGAACGCGGTATGTGCTCCAACACCACTGCCGGTCATGTCCATGATTAGCTTGGGCCAGGAGGTTGCCAGCGGGGCGCGGGTGCTTTCGCTATCGACCGGTCCATTCTGCATGTTGTTACCCCACGCGATGTTTTGGCCTTCCAGTGTGCCGGACCAATCAATGCCTTTCTTGGTCGACGGGTTCATCGACGTTTCAAGTAGGCGGGCTTCGATCAGAACTTGGCGCGTCGGCGTGTCGAGTTGCTCAATCATCGAGGTGACTGCCACTAGTTCTTTTTCCGTGGCTACCAGCACCAATTGACTGGTGCGAACGTCGGCAACTACCTTGCTCCGCTTGTCGCTTAATGTGCCTTGGACAGCAGCCAAGATGTTACTGGGGGAGGCGTACTTTAGTTGTACGATCTGCGTTACGAGCGGGTCGGGAGCAGCTGGATCCTTTGGCGTCACCCGTGAAATCTTGCTTTTCGGATCTTCCACCAACTGGAGGTCGTAGTTGTGCAGCAGTGCGAACAGTGCCTGCTCTGCGGTGATGTTCTCCCAGCGGAGGCTCACCATCGGCTGAGGAACGGGACGGCCATCAGGGCCGGGTTGGCCGAAATTGACTTTCGGATCCAGCATATAGTTGAGCTCTGCCTGCCGGGCCAGGTTCTTGATAGCGTCTGTAAGCGGTACGTCATCCATCACAATCAGCGGAATGATGGTTCCGGAGCCAGCCACCGAGAGGGCGGGTTCCTCACTCGCTACGGCCTGTGCCGCACCATCGGAGGGAGGCGCGGCGTCAGCCGCTGCCAGGAGCGGTGCATCTTCGACCGGCATAATGGTTTCATCGGCCACCGAAGCAGGGTTATCTGCTGGCGGTGGAGTTTCCTGGGCACTAACGGCAAGCGCGCCGCCTAGTAACCCAACGAGCGTGAGGATACGGATGCTGTATTTCATTTGATTTTGTCAGTTCTGATATTCACCAGGCTTTTTGCCCTGTGCCATAACGGGTGTTTAAGCAATCGCGGTGCCACAGGTGAAATTAACGCAAAGTCCGAGGTTCAAACCGCAAGAAATGACCTATCCGTCACTTCGCTGTCTAGAAATGGGACGGCCGTGAGTTGGGACCTGGCCAGGAGAGGACCTGTTGTTGAAAACGACCCCGAACAGAAAGTAGCTCAACAAAAAGACCGCGCGTGGACGGCGCGGTCTTTCCTACGTTACTACGTTTTGTGCTAGAGCGAGCAGGCTCCGGCGGCGGGCCGAGACAAGAAAATCGTAGGTTTTATCCCGGTCCTTTTTTCGTATTCGCTGGAGATGTGATCGGAAATGCTCTGCACGGACGAAGCTTTGACCAACGCGACGGTGCAGCCGCCAAAGCCGCCGCCTGTCATACGGCATCCGAAGACACCCCCCCCTTCCCCTGTCGCACTCGCAATCTCCACAACGGCATCGAGTTCTGCACAGCTTACTTCATAATCGTCTCTTAAAGAGGAGTGGCTGGCATACATTAGTTTTCCGACCCGCGTCCAATTCGAAGCGCGCACCTCTTTGGCGGCTTCCACCGTGCGGTCGATTTCGCCGATGACGTGGCGGGCACGACGAAATTCTAAGGGGTTCATCTTCGATTTGAGAGCCTCGAGTTGGGAAAACGAAGCGTCGCGAAGCGAAGGAACTCCCAAGGCTCTGGCGGCCGCTTCGCATTGGGACCGGCGCTGGGCGTACTCTCCCCCGGTCAACTCGTGTTTGACGTTTGTATTGGTGATGAGAATCGCCACCGAATGGTCGGTCATCGGGACAAGTTCGGTTTTGCGAGAACGGCAATCCAGGAGAAGGATGTGGTCAGCCTGGCCCATGACTGAGATGAACTGATCCATGATGCCGCAGGGCATGCCGGCGTAATCATGCTCGGCCTTTTGGCAGAGCAAAGCCTTGTCGACCGGGTCCAGCGACTGGCCGGTCATCGCTTCCAAGAGGGTGGCGGTCGCGACTTCGAGAGCGGCGCTGCTGGAAAGGCCACCCCCAAGTGGGACGGTGGAATGGATCAAGGCGTCGAAACCTTCGATGGCCGCCCCGCGGGCGGCAAAACCGGCGATTACCCCCAGTGGATAGTTGATCCAATTGCCCTTGGGAGCGGGCGCGAGTGTTTGAGCGAGGTTAATCAGCGCAGGTGCCTGACCTGCGGTGGTCTGCATTTGTACGCTTTTTGCACCGCCTAAGCTGGGAGCTGCGGCCACCACGGTGTATCTCTCAATGGCCATGGGGAAAACGAATCCGTCGTTATAATCGGTGTGCTCTCCGATCAAATTCACCCGGCCCGGCGCCGCGGCGATCCAGCGCGGTTGACGACCATAGACTCTTGCGAACTGTTCGGCGACTTGGCCGCCGAGTTCTTTCAGGTTGTTGCTCATGGTTTAGACAGTTCCGAAACGGTAAACAGTGGTTTGTTTATAAGTCTCTCCGGGATTCAACTCGATTGATGGGAAATGAGGATGATGGACGGCGTCAGGAAAAAACTGGGTTTCAAGGCAGAGTCCGCTATGCCGCCGGTATATGTTGCCGTACTTACCGGTGATTGAACCATCCAGGAAATTGGCCGTGTAAAGCTGTAACCCTGGCAGCGTGGTGAGCGTTTCCATGACGCGTCCGGTGGTGGGTTCAAAGACGCGGGCTGCCAACACCAACCTCCCGCCCCCGCTGTCCAAGACATAGTTGTGGTCGTAACCCTTGGGATCTCCAGGCAACTCCGCGAAACGCGACCCAATACGTTTGGGTTGCGTGAAATCGAGTGGGGTTCCTGTCACCGGTGCAATCTCGCCTGTTGGAATAAGGTTGGCGTCCGAGGGGGTGTATGCTGAGGCTGCGATGCAAAGCTCGTGATCTAGCACGTCATCCGCTTCCGCCAGGTTGAAATAGGAATGGTTGGTGAGATTCACCACGGTCGGTCTATCCGTCACCGCCTTGTAATCGATCCGCAATTCATTCGCGTCATTTAGCGCCATGCAGACCGAGACATCCAAGTTTCCCGGGTAGTTTTCATCACCATCAGGACTGAGGTAGCTGAACTCGACACCAGGCCCAGCCAGCGGCCTGGCAGCCCAAACGACTTTGTCAAAGCCTTTGACCCCGCCGTGCAGATGATTCGGGCCGTTGTTCACGGCCAACTGGAGGGTTTTTCCACGAAGCGAAAAACGACCCTCAGCGATTCGGTTGGCAACCCTGCCGACGGTGCATCCGAAAAAGGGATGGCCTTTGACATACTGCTCTAGGTTGTCAAAGCCCAACACGATATCGCCCTTGCGACCTTTACGGTCTGGCACCTCAAGATGAGTGATTATCGTGCCGAAGTTCGTGATCCTAACGACCAGACCATGGCGATTTGATAACGTGAAAAGCTCGACGGCTCTGCCATCCGGCAGAACCCCAAAGCCAGTTCTCGTGACGGTTGATTCCATTCCAGACAAAAGTCAGGTCGCCACAGCTAATTGAACCCGGCAAGAAACCCCTGTGGTTTCAAGATCTGCCCCGTCTGGTCTGGAGTGGAACCTCTCAACGGTGGTGTTGCCGTGGCTGAGATTCCGTTCAGGATCGGGGTGCGCCGGGTTTTTCCGAATGGTCATCGGGTTCGGTCTTACCGGCAGATTTCCAGGCCATGAACAACATCCAAGCGCCGAAGACGACCAGTAAGAGGCCCCAATAAAGGTTAACGTTGATTGCGAGGGAGCGCTCATACATTTCAGTGTTGGACCCGGTGAGGGCGCCGTAGACGACCAAGATCACTCCGATTAGCGAGAACATCAGGCCGATTGGCCAGCGGATATCTAGACCCATAGCAAAAATCCTTTCGGTTTAGCGGAAAATAATGTTGAGCACTACACAAGCGAGCAGCAGCACAATCCCGAGCGTTGCCGGCCGCATATACCATGCCTGGTCCTCGTCTTTAATCTTGGGCGTTAGGGAGTAAACCAGGCCTTTGAGTTCCTGATCGCTCTTGGTGCGTTGTGTCGCCAGCGAGATGCTCAGTGTCAGCACAAAGCACACAGTGAAAGCGAAGCTGGCCAGCCAGAAATTCTGCGCCATTTCACTGGGGAAGACTAACAAGTCCGGCATGGTGCCGCCCGAGAGTTTCCACAAATACCCGCCCTTGACACCCGGCGCATTGCCTGCTGCGATCGTCAGCGAATGGAACAGCGCCGAACCGCCAATGCCGGCGAAGAGGCCCAGGAACGCGCCGGTCCCTGTCGTTCGTACCCAAAACATGCCGAGCAGGAAAGTGGCAAACAGCGGCGCGTTCACGAACCCGAATACCAACTGGATGATGTCCATTGCGTTGTTATACATGGCTGCGAAGTAAGCACATGCGATACTTAGCAGGATACCGACAACCGTGATCGCCTGCCCCATGCGGAAATAGTGACGGTCGCTCTTGTTCGGGGCGATGTAAGCTTGGTAGAGGTCGTAGGTCCACACTGTATTAAACGCGGTAACGTTGCCTGCCATGCCCGACATGAACGAAGCCAGCAACGCGGTGAGCGCCAACCCCAACAGTCCCGTCGGGCAATACTTCTTTACCAAGGACAGAATAACACCGTCGTAATCGTATTCCGCTACCGCATTGTAAAGGCCCTCCTTAATCTGGGTCTCGTTAAGCTTGGTGGCTTGTCCGACTAACGCCAGAACCCGCTTTTCGTCCATTTTTCGTCCCATTGTTTCCTGGACGGCTTTGACCGTGGCGGCGGGTTCCCCTGCGGCGGAAGCGGTCACCAAGGCTGCTGCCTTGCTGTAAACCGCCTCGCTGATGATCGGAGGCGGGATTCGGTAATCCTTGTTGGGCATGGAGGTCAACGCCACAGCAATCATGCCTGGGACAATGACCAGGATCGGGAAGATCATCTTAGGCACGGCTGCTATCAATGGCGTTCGGCGGGCGGCGCTCATGTTGCGTGCAGCCATGGCTCGCTGCACAACCAGGAAGTTGGTGCACCAATACCCGAAGGAGAGCACAAAGCCCAGACCGAACACCATCGCAAACAGGTCCACGCCCATCGGATTGCCCTTCGGGCCGGCCAGGAGCGGTGTCCACGCGCTGGTCCAGGCATCGGCCGAGTATGCCTTGTCGGCAAGATTGAGCGCCTGCGGATTCTGGGCGACCGTTTGCAGGGTCTGGTTCATCTTGTCCCAACCGCCGACATCCTTGAGCCCCAGATAGACGACCGGGGCGAAGCCAAGCACAATCATGAAGAACTGCAGCACCTCGGTATAAATGGCTGATGTCAGTCCCCCTTTCAAGACGTAGACCAGGACGACCGCCGAGCAGATCCAGAGTGCCACGTGGTAGTTCCAGCCCAACAACTGGTTCAGCAGCTTGGCCAAGGCGTTCATTGAGATACCTGAGGCGAAAACAGTCATGACCGCGAACGCCACGGAGTTGAGAGCTCGCACGCGCTCATCGAAACGCATTTTCAAGTACTCCGGCACCGATCGGGCCTTGGAGCCGTAATAAAACGGCATCATGAAGACTGCAAGAAAGACCATCGCCGGAATGGCGCCGACCCAATAAAAATGGCTAGTGGCAATACCATACTTGGCGCCGCTGGCTGCCATGCCGACCAATTCCAAGGCCCCCAAGTTGGCCGAAATGAAAGCCAAACCTGTCACCCAAGCGGGGATTGACCTTCCCGAGGTCAGAAAGTCCGACGAGCTTTTCATGTATCGACGCAGGGCAAACCCAATGCCGATGACTGAAGCGACGTAGATGAGAAGAACGGCGTAATCGACCAGGCCAAGTTGTACGCTTTGCATAGGATGTAATGTCTGACCTCAGAAGGATTAAAGAGTTTGAATTGCGTTGTCAATGCCGCCAACGGGCTGTTCCCTTGTGTTTTGACCGACAGAAGATCTCTGGCGGCTGGCTGGGACCGCGCCAAGCTGAGCGCAATCCAAATGACCTGTGATTCCACTTGAGTCGCGGCGCGCTTTGGCGCATAAAGCACCTACAAACCCAAAACGCTCATAACTCCCTATGCCTACGAAAGCTCGCAAAGACGCCGGAATACCTCGACGCAAGTTCATCGAACTATCAGGCCTCGGATTGGGAGTCTTGGGCAGCTTGGGAACGGCTCCCTCGGCTGAGGCTGCTCAGTCGGTTTCACGACGTGGCTTCCGCTCTCGTGGCAGCCGTTCAGGTCGGCAGTATAATGGGGAATACTCCGGGGAAATGCTGAACCAAGTCGCTTTTCCCCTAGGTGGGATAGGGGCGGGGATGGTATGCCTTGAAGGGACTGGTGCAATTTCGCACGTTTCCTTGCGCAGCCGTCCAGAGGTCTTTCACGAGCCTTGTCTGTTCGCAGCGATCTCGATCAAAGGCAAGCCTTCTGCCGCAAGAGTGATGGAAGGACCGGTCCCGGGGCGCAAGCTGTTTGGGTCACCTGGAACGGGCAACGGCGCGGCGGGAACGAGTCTTGGGCTGCCTCGTTTTACCCGGGCGACTTTCAAAGCTAGGTTTCCATTCTGCGAGGTGAGGCTTTCGGACCCCAAGGTGCCCGTGCGCGTTGATCTGACTGGTTGGAGTCCCTTCGAGCCCGGAGATGCGGACCATTCAAGCCTGCCCGTCGCTGGTTTGGAATATCGCATCACTAACACCAGCCGCGCCGCGTTGGAAGGCGTCTTCTCGTATAACGCCAAGAACTTCATGGCGGTGGGACGCAATCCGAAAGCGGTGCGGCCCATACAGGGTGGATTCATCCTGTGGGGTGGTGGAGGTAAGGACGCTCCCTGGGAGGAAGGCGCTTTTTCTGCGAGCGTATCCGACCCGGCGGCGAAGGTAAATCATGCCTGGTTCCGCGGGGGTTGGTGGGATGCCATGACCATAGCTTGGAAAGACGTTGCCGAGGCGGCGTGTTTTGAGCGCGCCCCCGTCACCGAGGGTGACCCGAGTCCTGGTGGCACTTTGTTTGTGCCCTTCCAACTCGCTCCTGGCGCGACAACGACGGTGAAGCTGCGTTTGGCTTGGTATGCAGGACAGACCAATCTTCGCATTGGCAAGGACCTTGCAAATCAGGCCCCAGGGTCCAATGGACCAGGGCAACACCGGCCTTGGTATGCTGGCCGTTTTGCTGATATCAATAGCGTTTCTTTTTTTTGGCGCGATCGTTATGAAGAATTTCGGAACCGCGCTCAGCGGTTTTCGGCGAGTTTTTATGACACCGATCTGCCCGCAGAAGTGATTGAGGCGGTAGCTGCAAACCTCACCATCCTGAAATCTCCAACGGTCCTACGCCAGGTCGATGGCCGGCTGTGGTGTTGGGAGGGGTGCAGCGATAACGCCGGCTGCTGTCATGGCTCTTGTACTCATGTGTGGAATTATGCCCAGGCCATACCTCACCTGTTCCCCAGCCTGGAACGAACCTTGAGAGAAACTGAGTTTGGACCCTCACAGGACGAGGTCGGCCACCAGACCTTCCGCAGTGCGCTCCCAATCAGACCGGTGGAACACGATTTCCACGCTGCGGCGGATGGGCAATTGGGTGGGATTATGAAAGTGTTTAGGGAATGGCGGATCAGCGGAGACACCCAATGGCTGAGGAAACTGTGGCCGGCGGTAAAGCGAAGCTTGGATTACTGCATCGAGACCTGGGATCCCGGGCATAAAGGATGGTTGGAGGAACCTCATCACAATACCTATGACATCGAGTTCTGGGGGCCGGACGGCATGTGTACGAGTTTCTATCTGGGCGCGCTTCAGGCAGCTTCGATCATGGGCCGGGCTTTGGGAGAGGCTGTTCCGCTTTACGCCCAGTTGCTCTCCCGCGGGACCACGGCCGCCGAGAGTAATCTGTTTGACGGAGAGTATTTTATCCAGAAAATCGAATGGAAGAACTTGCGGGCAAACAATCCGGTCGATGCCAAGAGTTTTGGTGGCGGATATTCGCCAGAAGCGCTGGCGCTGTTGGAGAAAGAGGGTCCTAAGTATCAATATGGACGGGGTTGTCTCGCCGACGGCGTGCTTGGCTCGTGGCTTGCATTGGTGTGCGGTGTTGGACAGGTGCTGGAGCCTCAAATGGTCGCCAGCCACCTAAAATCGGTGCACGAGCACAACCTGAAACACGACCTTTCCGACTTTGCCAATCCTCAACGACCTTCGTATGCATGTGGAGCGGAGGGAGGCTTGTTGTTGTGCACGTGGCCGAAAGGAGGGGAACTATCACTTCCGTTTGTTTATTCCAACGAAGTCTGGACCGGCATTGAGTACCAGGTCGCGTCTCACTTGATGCGCGTGGGCATGGTGCGTGAAGGTCTTGAAATCGTCCGAGTTTGCCGGGACCGTTACGATGGTCGCGTCCGCAACCCTTTTAACGAATACGAATGCGGTCACTGGTACGCCCGTGCCATGTCGTCGTATGCTCTTCTGTTCGGCCTGACGGGAGCGCGCTATGACGCGATCGAGAAAGTGCTGTATTTGGCTCCGACCATCCGCGGTGATTTTCGCTGTTTCTTCTCCGCAGCCGGGACATATGGGACTGTGGGTGTCCGCAAAGGAAAACCTTTCTATGAACCTGCAGTGGGCTCACTGGATATCCGCGAGACCAAATACACGCCCGCCTGAGTTGCTGGATTGCTGGGGGGGCGCTTCAAGGTTTGCCCGGCTCTTGCCAGGCGGACCGTAGTTCATGAATCCGCATCGACACGAGGCGCGCCTCTCCCTGCCTTGTTGAAAGTCGGACGGCGCGCTTTCCTGGCTCGAACACCGTGCCCATGGGCATGTAGAGTTGTCCATCGTTGCCGAAAATGTCCAAACCTGCACGATCTACCAGGACGCGCAGGCGTATATTCCCCGTCTCGGTTCTGAGAGTCCCGGTCTTACCACGGCAGGTCAGGGTCTGCTTTTTGGCATCATAAATCACGAGTTCACCGCGAATCTCCAAGTGCAACTCCGTGGCTGTGCCGCTGTCGAGTTCCACTTCGAGATCTAAGAGTTCGGAGGTGTCAACTTCAATCCCGTGTGGGCTCGCCGCGATTCTATCGGGATTTAGCGCGCGGGTATTCACACGCAGTGAATCCAATTCGCGTATTGGGTAAGCCCTAAGGCTCAGGCCTTCTGAAGTGGGATGAAGTGTCAACTCCACCGGGATGCCGAGCATTTGGTTGAAAGGCATGCCGGGGAAATTAATCTGGCCCCAGGGTATCAGGATCCGGCGTCCGTCTACAGGTGGAATATCCGAGAATGTCTGTGGGGCATAGAAACAGTCCCCAAAATGAAGTTGGCGTGGGCCAGAGCGAGGCGCGAATGTCTGCCCGTCGAAATCACCGATCAGGTAGCGCCCGTTGGCTCCGTAAAAAATCCAGTGTTTGGCGGCCTCATGGCCTTTGACTGGGAGTTCAAAGAAGTCCGGACATTCGATCGATTCCGGTAATTCGATATCATGCAAACGCTCCCATTGCTTCAGATTGGGCGAACTGAACAGGGAGAACAGGTTCTTGTCGAGGTAGAGTGCCATAATCCACCTCTTTTGGGGCTCAAACCAGATCACTTTAGGATCCCTGTTTTCGGCGGCGATATGCGGCAGCACAGGGTTTGCGGAGTATTTGATAAATGTCTTCCCACCGTCAATGCTGTAGGCCAGTCCCTGAGTGAAAGGGCGGCCAGCCGCGGTGAAGAGGCAGACAATGGCGTGATGATCTCCGGTTTGAAATCCGGCGGTGTTGCGCCAGTCCACCACGGCTGACCCTGAGAACATGGTCCCGTGTTCATCAGGGTAAAGTGCAATCGGTTGTTCCACCCAATGAACGAGGTCGGTGCTGATAGCATGTCCCCAGTGCATGTTGCCCCAGTTCCGGCCGTACGGATTATGTTGGAAGAACAGGTGATATTGCCCCCGGTAATAAACCAGACCATTCGGATCATTGTTCCAGCCTCGTCGCGGTGAGAAATGGAATTGGGGCCGAAGGTTCTCTCGGTACATCGTTTCCTCATCCCGAATCCGGTTCGATTGTTCGATCAAGCTCAGAGCTTCGGAGTCTTCTCGAATCCGGTCGATTTGGAGGGTGATCTGCTTGCCCTGGAACGGCGTGAGATCTAAAAATGCCCACCAGTCTGGATCAGCGTCTCCAAGCTCAATATCGAAATCACGCACCGCGTTTGTGCCTTCGAGCACTTTCAGCTTTCTTTTGGGCGCACCGTTCTTGATGGGAAGATTCAGGTACCTGGAGCTGACTATCAGCTTTCTAGTGGCGTTGGTGAGCATCACGGGTAATGGACGGTCGGTCTGGATGATGTGATCGATGTTAATGTGTCCCCATCCTCCCGTGGCTTGATCTATGATTTCCAGAACGGCGGTTTGACCAATGAACGAGCCGACCTCCCACGCGTGCCAGTCCAGTTGTTCGCTGCCACCCGGCCGGTCATTTGGCCCGGTGGCAGTTCGAACCACCTTTCCGCTGATAACCAGGTTGATGCAGGTCTTGCCAGGGTGCCGCCCGCCGCCGATGAGGAAATGGAGTTGGTTGCGTGAGATTCTGAAGGGCGCAGAGGTTAATTTGCCGGTGCTGGCATCTCCCGCCCAATACGAATTGACCAAGCCTTGGCCTTTGAAACCATGGACTGTCATTTGACCGGGGAGAGTGCCACGAGCGGGAATTGGGCCGAATGCAGTGCCAGTCACCTTCCAATCCCCATACGCCGGTTCTTCAAAATCAGCAATTAAGATATCAGGCTGCTCCCCGAGCGTCTCCAGCATAAAGCCGATGAAAAAAAGCAGGATAAGCAGCGTTTTCATCTGCTTATAAAGCAACCTCCCTGCCACCCTGTCAACCACAGTTCATGAAGGGCAGAATGCTCCAAACCATCTCAGAGAGTGGTGCCTTGGTTGCGGCGGAACGCTGCGGCGGCAGGATGCTGTTTTGTCCAACGGGGACGTGCTGGGAGAAATAGCTGCGGGATAATCTCTACTCCACAACGATTTTGGCGTTTTCAAGCATTACCGGGTATTTGTAATTCGCTCCGAAATCCCTGTTCACGGCTACCACACCGGTTACCAGGATTGTTTCGCCAACCTTGGCTTCCATGGAACTCGTAACGAGCAGGTCATTGCTTCCGACCTTGCCGGAGCCGTCTTGGATGTGGATCCAGTTACGTCCCATGATGCCATCGTTGTATTTCACCACCTTGCCCCTGATTTTAACTTCTCTACCGCTAAGTTTCGCTTTTCCCTCGTAGACCTCAGCGATGGTTTTCCCGCCGGCGGGCTTCTTGATGCCGGTGATCTTCTGTCCTTTCTCGCCCGCCGCAGCACCAATCGGTGGGTGGTTCTCGGGCATGGCATTGATGCTCCCCGACCCGATAGGGGGATGGTTCTTGGGCAAATTACCCATCACAGCGGCGGCGGCCGGGCTGGCACCGTTTACCTGGATGCCGCCGGTAAAATACACCAATTCAAAATCGCGATTGAGGGTTTTGCTGTGGTAATTGCGCATCGGCATGGCCTCGGCGATGGACACGGTATCACCTGTTTTTACCGTGAACGCCGGGGCGGCTGCCCAGAGTTTCTTGGTACTAGTATCGACCAGCACGTAAGTATAGCTGGCCGCATTCATGGTTTCGACAACTTTTCCTGAAAAGCCCTTCTCCTCGGCGGAGGCTGCGGCTTGCGGCGATTCGTTATTCGCCGGTGCAAGCGTGGTGGTGAGCAGGATCAGGCAGACCGATAAGATGTATTTCATAGTTTGTATCGGTGAAGCAACTTATCAACGGGCGACGCACGCAAACCGTTCTTCACCGACACACATGCTACGCTCGATCCGACTTTCGGACAAGTCCGGGCAATACTATTTACCGAGCTAATCTTTGCTGAATTAATCCATGTAGGAATTTCATGGGAACGGCTCCTTCTGCCAGGACGGCCTCGTGGTAACGAGCGAGGTCGAAGTTATTACTGTGCTCACGCTGAATCTGCTGGCGCAAGCGGTAATGTCCCATCCGGCCAACGAAGTAGGTAGAGAGTTGTACGGAACTCTGTTTCGCGCGGAGGACCTTGAGCCTGGCTTCACCTTCAGACTGGTACGCATCGCGCATCAGGAAATCGAGGGCTTCTTGGTCCGGCATCTGAGAACAGTGCATTTTATGGTCCAGAATCGCGTTGGCCACCGCACGAAGGTAGAACTTCAGTTGAATCAGACGCAAAGGCAGATCGCCCTTGCCATATCCTTGGTCCAGGAGCGTTTGCTCTGTATAGACCGCCCAGCCTTCGATATATGCCCCGGAAGGCAGGACCCGGCGGATAAGAGAGGGGTGTCGGTTTGCATACTCGAACTGCACGTAGTGTCCGGGGTAGGCTTCGTGAATAGTCAGGATCTGGAGCATCGATCGGTTGTATTCCTCGAGGTAGCTCATCACTCTGGCCTCATCCCAATGTCTTGGAGGCGGGCTGACTGCAAAGAATCCGCGGGCCTTGGGATCCAGCGGCGGTGGGGAGTTCATGTAAGCGGTGGAATTGCCGCGTTGAAATTCAGGCATCTCTATGAGGCGGCAGTTGTCCGGTTCCGGCAGCGTCAGGATCTTTTTGTCTTCGATGAACCGCTTCAGTTGAGCAACCGTGGCTCGAACATCGGAGACCAGTGTTTTAGGGGTGCTATGATCCTGGCTCACGGCCGCGACCACTTGCTGAACGGTGTAGCGACGCCCTTCAGGATCGTCCGGGGGCAGAGGAGTGGTGGGGTAAAAGCGGCTCCAAAGTTGGCGGGCGATCACATACATTTCCTGCTGCACTCGGCTGAATTCCTTCTCTGCTTGCTGCAGCACCTCCTCCGCACTTAGGCCGGCGTCGAGTTCCATCTCCAGCTTGCGGCTAAATTTCTCACGACCCAGGCGCCACGAGTCAGTGGCACGAGGCAGGATTTCGTTATTCAGGAACGCGTCGTAGTCTTTCAGCTCTGCAACAACTTTGGCTGAAGCTGTTTTAAGCTGGGGGGACTGACGAGTCTTCCCGGCGAGTTCGAACACTGTTTTCTCGTAGAAACTTATCGCGCCGGCGTTCTGTCGAATGGCGTTTTCCAGGATGTCCCGGGGTGGATGCGCTAGGTTTTGTCGTGCCGCAGCAATTACAGAGGGGATCCGATCCATCCGCGCCAGGCAATTGGAAATGTTGGTTTCGCGTGGCAGAGTGGATTGCGTCAAGAGTAGAAATGTGGAGTCGCTGATGTATTGATTGTAAACGCGCGGATCCTGCTCAAAAGGCTTGAGATTCTCAGCCGCCCAGATCGATCGCTTCAACGAATCCCGAAAGATCTCAAAATCGATTTTCGCATCCGACGAAAGTTGAGATAGGTTGATACGGCGAGGCAGTTCTTCCAGGGTTCTGCGATCCAAGTCTGCCCAGGCTTTTCGGCCTTCAGGGAACAAATCCTCCAGCAGGTGGTCAAATCGATGGTCACCCAACTGAGTGGCGGACATCGGCTGAAGCCGGAAGCTAGCTTCAAGATAGTCGCGGAAAAAACGATCCAATCGTGCATCCATCGGATTGGCTGCGAGCAGGCCCGTTGGGGAGGTGAGTGTCAGGCAGAGCCAGCATGCTGCTGACAGTATTCGTTTGTTCATCACAATGCGGGTTATAGTGGTGTACGCACCCCAGGAAAACGACGTTTTTCGGTGGAATAGACACCGAGCGGAAGGGCGGCAGTTCGACTGGTCAAAAGAAATCCATGGGGCAGGAAGAAAAGGCCGCGCAACTAATGATCGTCGCGCGGCCCCGAAGTTCAGACTCGGTTATTCGTAAAAGAACACCACGTTTTTTCCGGAACCCTGGGCGCTTTGAGTGACCTGAGGGTCAGTTATCCGCAGTGATTGCGTGCTGCGCAGCCTGAAGAACCGGCTACCCGTTCCCAGAGGAATGGTAACGCGCTTGGCATTGGTATCCACCACGGCAGACGCTTCGGCTGTGTATGGACCATCAAGCGTGGCGGAGGAGAATACCTCGATTGGAGCTTGAGGAACAAACAGGAGGTAATTGATCGCCACCTTGCGAACGTCCTGCCCGGTCGTTCCAGCCATGGCTAGGCGGAGGGTATTGGTCCCATCGAGCGGCACGGTTACCGGTATGCTGGTATCGTCCACGAGGGGAATATAACGGTAGTTGTATCGGGTGATCATATTCGGAACGTTGAACGATCCGAGTTTGACGGTAGTTTGATCCGGTGCCGCAGGATCGCTCGTGACCTTGTGAAGTTCAGCCATTGTGGAGCCGAATGACGCGACTCGCAAATAGGCCCGATAGGAGCCCTCTGCGAAACTGCGTGTATAGTTCAACCACTCTCCTGGCTCGGTCCGGTGTACTACATACTCCAGGAGGTTGCTGGAAGCAAACCGGCTGCGAATGTGGTCGCCGCGGCGGACCGCGGTGCCTCCGGTCGCAGACTCATTCAGGTCTTCCTGTTCGGGGAAGATTCCCGCACACAGGCCGACCGGGTCAGTATTGCGGTATTCGGCGAACCAAGGGTTTTCAATGGAGTTTCGTGCGTCGTGGAAGTCAGTGCCTTCAACCCCGACCTGCTCGTAATAGCCCAAGCCGCTGATGAATAGTCCGTTCACGTGCTCATTATTGGTGTTAAAACCCGAAACTGGAACGGGATCCAATTGGTATTGACCGGCGTTGTAGTTATAGTCTTCGGCCTCGATGGCTTTGACCGGCGCCGTTGCCAGGTATGCGTCAGAGAATGTATCGAACCAGAATGTATTCGTGGACTTCTTAGCTCCCGAGAGGTCCTCGACTTCGATCGAGGCGCTATACGCGGTGTTTGGGGTAAGCTGATTGCCGGGCAGGCTTCCTGTGACGGTTGTTCCATTCGGAGAAAGGACGAGGTTGCTGGAAACATCCGCACCATTAAGCCGAAGCCTGGTCGCGGCTGCGTTGATGATGTCGGCCGTGAAGGTCTTGATCGTAAAACTGATTCCGTCCGCGGGATTGTGAAAGTTTTTAAAGCGGGCCGAAGGCACTCGAGATTCGATCGTTGGGGTTCCAGGAACAGGATGGGCTAATGCCGTGCCTTGTGCGGGATTGGAATCGGTGCTTCCGGCGTAGTAGTTGTCCAGCGTCACGTCCGTGCTGCCGCTTGTTCCCTGCCGGCTGAAGGAGAGAAAACCGCACTTGCCACGCACAAAGGGTTGATCAAAAATCACGGAAGTGCCTCCTCCGGATGAGACTCCCTGAATCACATCGTCTGCCTCGATCGTGACCAGTGGCTTCGTCAGGTCTTCGTGGTCATAAACCATACCGGTGTAATGCGAGCCGACGCCCTTGAAGACAAACCGGTAAGGCCGGCCGGGTTCCAGAGTGAGTTCGGCCATTGCGATGGTTTTTGTCTCAAATGGATCCGGGGTATTAGTCACGAGATTAATTTGGAACTGGCCCTGGCGCCGGTCCCCCGGGTTTTCTCCATATTGTGAGGCATCGTAATTCATGATCACCCCAGTTGTCGTTGCTGGATTGGAGGACAAGTCTCCCCTGCCAACTAGCACGAAAGCCTGGTTCTTGTCAGTTCCCGGCCAACTGGTGACGTCGATTGCAACGTAAAAATTCGTGTAGACTTCATCACGGTAAAGCAAGGCCGCGGCAGGGGCTGCATTGGGGAACGGATTTGCCTGGATCCTCAAACCTTTTCCCATGCCGGTTTCAGAAAACGACTCGTTGACCAACGCCGGATTGAAATTGGATCTCTTCCAGGCTGGGTCGAGGCTCCCACTGTCAAAGTTGTCGGTCTGCGCAGGCAATGGCTGTGCCGTAGACAGGACAAGCACCGCCGCTAGTCCCGATATCCAGGTGATTTCTTTGGGGGTGTTTTTCATGTAGGTTTGCTTTAGGGGGTTTCTAAGTGTTGAGGGCCGGAAACAGTCCACCGGTGAATTAACCTCCGTGGCTTCGAAGCCGAGTGATCATAAACGCAATGGTTGTGCTCTCTTTTCGGTTTTTCCATCGTGGGTTACAGTTAACTTTTAACACTAAGTCGTGGTACGTCAATTCATCAAGCCAATGAACGCGATGGTCCTTTCGGGGGCTGCGGTGCAACTGAGGAAACTGGGGACCCTGCGGTGAAATGGAGTGTGGCTGCGGAGGGCGAACTGTAGGACGATGGCAGAACCCTGACTTAGCAACACGTTTACCTGCCGCATTCTTGGGTTCGGGCCAAGCCGCCGATGGGAATTGGCAGCCAATGCCCATGGTTTCTTAATGAGGCTATTGCCAGGGCTGCCAGGAAACACTCGAACCTCGAATAGCCTATCCATGCAAGTTAGTTCTACGTTAGAGAAATGGGCGATGTGGAAACGAAATTAAGTCTGGTTTCAGTATTCGACAAGCTAAAAAATGGCATTAATACCAAACATGGATTCGTGCACCAGGACGGACTTGGGGACGCAGGGCGATTTTTTCCGCCCGTTTTACCTTTTGACGAGCCTTGGTGAGGGCTGTATAAGAAGATCCCGGGGCAAGTCTGACGCCTTCGATTCAATTGAAGACTTGTTCCGCGATTTCGGCAATGAGTGATAAACCACTAAAAATGGTCACCTGTCCCGGGTGTGAAGCAAAGGTGTTCATCCCGGGCGACCTGCCCCCCCTCTCGACGGAACCCTGCAAACGGTGTGGTCATGCTATCATGATGCCGATGCAACTGCGGCAGTTTGAACTGCGCAGCAAGATTGCTTCGGGAGGACACGGCAAAGTCTATCGGGCGTTCGACAATGTGCTGGAACGTCTTGTGGCAGTGAAGTTGATGCGGAAGGAATTGGAGAACGATCCTGTGGCCCTGGAGAGTTTTTATCGGGAGGCCCGAGCCTGCGCATCACTGAATCATACCAATATCATCCATATCTACGCCTTCGACGAGTTCGAGGGGCAGCGTTACCTAGTCATGGAGTTGGCCGACCGCGGCAGCCTTGATGCCCGCATCGAAAAGCAGCATCGCCTTCCCGAACTGGACGTTCTGGATATAGGAATAAAAATCGCCTCCGCTCTGGATTTAGCGCTCAAACACAACCTGCTGCACCGCGATATCAAACCCGGTAACATTCTTTTCAACTCGGACAACGAGCCCAAGTTGGTTGATTTCGGCCTGGCGCGTCGGGTCGAGGCCGAACCGGAATCCAGCACTGTGACTGAAGGCACGCCCTATTACGTCGCCCCAGAAAAAATCAAGCGCGAGCGTGAAACGTTCCTGTCGGATATGTACAGCCTGGGGTGCACATTGTACCATGCACTCACCGGTCACGTCCCGTTCGAGGCGCCCAGTGTGGAAGAATTGGTGGCGGCCCATGTGCACACGCCGCTCACGGCTCCCAACCTTGTAGCGCCGGATATCACCACGCCCACCAGCGACGCACTTTCCCGGGTGCTGGCGAAGAACCCGGCGGATCGTTTCTTGAGTTACGATGAATTCCGGCTTACTCTCGAGTTGGCCCGGAGCCAGCTGCTCTTCCAGCGATCCCAGGTGGCGGAGCCCAAGGCTAGCAAGAGCAAAACCAGTTGGTGGCGGCGTTAAGCTCGCAAGAGCTCACCGTTCGGCGGAGGACTTTTTCTTGGGAGTCTCCTCCTCAGCTACCTTCGGGCCAAACCTGAGGGACTTGAGGACCATTTGGCCGCCTTCCGCGGTCTGAAAGAAGCCGCTCACTGTTTCCCCCACCACCCCGTCCTTCAGCATGGCCGGCTTGCCGTGCTTGGTGATTTTGGTGGCCGAACTGGTGTAGAACGTGCGTGTGCCCATCGTAATCGATTTCGCATCCAGATTGAGCGCTTTCAGTTTGCCGTGGAATGGGCCCGAGGTTTGCTTCTTCTTTGCCGGGCTGGCAGGGATTTCAGATGCTGGCGGTTTTCGGGCGGTCGCGGGCAGGGAAGTTTGGGCAGGGGACGACAGACTCCAAGCTACGCAAAGCAGGCCAACCAGCAGGGTTTGTAAGGCGTTGTGAATAGTCATTATCTAACAAGGGTTTGCGATCGAATAACGCGATTTGAACCTTCCCAGACTGGGGTGTCAAGAGGCAACCTTCGGCAATATCCGAAGTTCTACCTGGCAACGGTTAGATTACCAGGTGCCGTCCGTCAGCAGGTCCGTGATGTTTCTGGCCAGATCCCTCGCCAACAGGGGTAGTGCCTGGCGCTCAGCACTGGCTAGGTCGGAGCCGACGCGAATCATGGTCACGCCGTTGACTGGCCCATCGAACAGTACCTCGCCATTACTCCGCTCCCGAACTATTACCTGGGCGACGATGGTAAGGCGATAATCCCGGACAGTTAAAACGTCATCGGACGAAAAACTAAGTTCACGGCGGTCATATCTCGTCAGGGTTCCGTTGACGACGATATCACCAGAGTCACGGGTGGCGAGGGTGAAGGTGCCATCGCGTTGAAGTTCCTTACGCAACTGTTGAGTAACCGCCTCGGTTAAACGCGGCTGCAAGGTCTGGTTCAGGAAAGGAACAACCTGAACGGATTTGTCGCCGGCAACGACTCCCGATACCGGACCCACCTTATAGCCGACGCACCCAGTCAGGATGCCGGCCAGAATCATTGGGAGAAGCGCTTGCCAAATGCCAGGAAGGCACCGAATCCCAGACCGTAGTCTGTTGGCCGGGCGCTGCTCTTGGCTAAAGGAGGATGCTGATTCCGGGTGCGGTGAGGGGCGCGAGGTCATTTCGAGGCGGGCGTTTCAGGGAGTTTCGACGGCGCTTGGTTGGTGTTAACGCCCGTGGCGGCCAAGGGAGTCGCCTCTACACGGCTCTTGATGTCGCTGATACGTTCCCGGGCAATATCCGCATGTTTTGAGGTGGGATCCTGGAGAACCGCCTCGTTGTAATAGATCAGTGCCCCTTTCCACTTGTGGTAACGCTCATAGAACTGGGCGGTTTGGAGGCTTCCCCGTGCTTGCTCCGTTTTGAGTCCGCGAATCAGTTCCTGTGTTTCCTCAACACGTGGTTCGTTGGGAAACAGCGTCATGAAATCCGTGAAGCTAGCGATAGCTTGGGCAGCGGCGCTTTGGTCATATTCTGCGGTCTGAGCCTGCTTAAAATGGGCCATGCCAAGCCGATGGAGGGCCTCAGCTGCGATTTGGGGACGATCATGGTACCGGTCGGCCGCCAACTCGTAAGCCCTGGCCGCCGCTTCGTAGTCGCGCTGTTTGACTCTGGCTTCGCCAACCTTGAGCTGTGCCTGGGGCGCCACTTCGCTGTAGGGACCGCTCTTTACAATTTGTTCGTACATGTTGGCGGTCTTATCCATCGAGCGGAACAAGGGAATGTAACCCCAAAGGCGAAACCGCTTTCCGGCAAGGTAACGATCTGCAATTTCTGATTGGCGTTGCAGGATCTGCTGATAGCTGGCGGTTTTCGGATATTTCTCCAGAACCTTTTGGTATTCCTTAAATGCTTTCTCGTCGTTCCCCTTCTGCTGGTAACAGCGCCCCACTAGATATTGGGCCTCGGGGGCGAAATCGGATAGCGGCCAGACCTTCACCACGCGCCGCGCTGATCGCAGCGCCTGGCCATAATCCCGGGCCTCGAATGCGGCTTGCGCAGCCTCGAGTTGGTCTTTGGCACGGGTCTTCTGCCACTTGCCCTCGGAGCCCACCGGTTCATAAGTCCAGCCCTCACCAGGCCTATAGACTAGCGGGGCTGGAGAGCTGATCGGCAGCCCCAGCAGAAAGGCGGCGATCAGGAGTAAACACGCAGACCGGCAATTCATGACCGGGACGGTAGCGAGGGAAACAAATCAAGTCAAGGAAGCCCCCGGAGGCGTTACATGAAGCCAAACAAATTGCCCGGCAGGCGCCGTGTGGCGGTTACCTGACCGTTCGAACTTAAGGACGAGGTTCGGGAAGCGTCAGCCCCGATAGACGATCAGGACCCCGTACTCTGTCATTAGTTTTTGGGTACCGATGTCGAGATTTGTGTAGTTGATCGGGGTGATCGTAACAATGCTGGATTCCCCGACCTTTTCCAAGAACTTACCTACCATTTCATCGAAACGGTCATGGCCGACCTCGATGCAATCAGTGTGCCGGATGGTTTTTACCCGGAGTTTCTTGTCGGTGTCTTTGGCCGCGACTTCCAAGGGCGCCAATGGCTTCTCGATCAGGCTTTCCGAAGGCGCGCTCCGGACAGGCACCTTGAGGTGCATCTCGACTTTGGCGGCGGCGGAGGAAGCGATTGGGTTGACGGGGAGTGCGCCAGGGACCTCTGCTTGGGCGGGTTCCACGGCTGGACGGGCTGCCGGGGACTCGCTTCCAGGTATTACGATCGCCTCGCCGCAGGAAGGACAGGTGATTTCGGTTCCGGCGCCGGAGCTGTCGACCGCCAGTTCCTGATCGCATTTCGGGCAGTTAAAGATGACATCCATATCTGGTGGCCTTTTGGTTGGTAATTGTAAGTGGAGCTTAAACGCGTCGTTCGTTCGTGGCTAGAAAAAAATGAGTGCCACCTGCAAAAAAAAGCCCATTTAAATTTGAATTCAGTGCGAATCAAACCGGGAATACAGGGTACATGACACGCAGGCAGTGAGTTTGGTCTGTGTGCAGCCCTTCGATGACCCGAGCCAATTTCATTCGTAGGTTTTTTCCAGCTTCTTGATGCGAGAGTAGACTGGCGAACTTTCAGGAGTGCGCTGTTTCACTGCGGCGAATAATCGACGTGCCTCAGCTGGGTTTTCCCGCGAGAGCAGCAGGACGTAATCGAGTTCAATCCAGGCTTTGCGGGGATCTTGCAGCGAGGGACCGTAAGTCTTGAGCCAATTACCGAGTGCTTCGAACCCGCCGGCTTGCGCAACTTCGAGGCTGCTCTCCAAGCCATACGGGACGCCGGGTAGATTCGCAGGTACCACCGCGGTGGCGGCTTCCTGGCGCCGCGCCGATTCTTCATTCCGTTGAACCTCGTCGTAATAAAGCCACAGTCTCCACCCGACAAAGAGGGCGGCGACTAGGATAAAAACGGTAATCAGCTTCGTGGTCATGATTCTTCGACTCGTTCGATCCTGGCACCGAGTTGGCGCAGTTTGCCATCAATGTTTTCGTAACCGCGATCAATATGGTAAACGCGGTTGACCTGCGTGGTACCGCGGGCTGCCAATCCAGCGATTACCAAGGCAGCGGAGGCTCTTAGGTCGCTCGCCATAACAGGCGCGCCACTTAAATGCCGACCGCCCTTAACGATCGCACTAGGGCCTTCGATCTCGATATCGGCTCCGAGGCGCGTGAGTTCGCTGACGTGCATGAAGCGAGACTCGAAGATCCTCTCGGTGATAATACTGATCCCCGGAGCTAGAGCCATCAGGGCCATGATTTGAGCCTGCACATCCGTAGGGAATCCGGAATAGGGGAGGGTGGTGACATCCACCGGACGCAGACGGCCACCCCGGCGAACCACCAGGTCGGGCCCTTGACGCGTGACCCGCACGCCCATGTCCTGGAGTTTGTCGATGATCGCGTGCATGTGATCCGTCCTTGCGCCGCGCAGAGTGACTTCACCATCGGTGGCCGCGGCGGCGATCGCGTAGGTCGCCGCTTCGATGCGGTCCGGGATCACTTCGTGTTGCGCTCCGTGTAAAGTTTTGACGCCGGTGATGGTGATAGTGGGGCTGCCGGCACCAACGATTTTGGCACCCATCGCGTTCAAGAACGTTGCGAGGTCCACGACTTCTGGCTCGCAAGCCGAGCTCTCGATCACGGTGATGCCCTCGGCCAAGGCCGCAGCCATCATCACGTTTGCGGTGCCGAGCACCGTCGAACCGGCCCGGCCGCCGAGGAACATTGGTGCCCCGGATAAGCGCCGGGCGCTGGCATGTATGTAGCCGCCATCGATCACCACTTTCGCGCCCAGGGCCTGAAAGCCTTTCAAGTGCAGGTTAATCGGGCGTGCCCCGATGACGCATCCGCCGGGAAGCGACACCATAGCTTTGCCCAGGCGGCCAAGCAGCGGCCCCATGATACAGATGGACCCTCGCATCTTGCGGATAAGGTCGTAATCACCCGCACCCCGGATTTTTTTCGCGCGAACTTCCAACGTTGTGCCATCTAGCCGGACTTCCGCCCCCAGCCAATTCAGTATCTGCGCCATGAAACGCACGTCGCTGAGGTTCGGCACTTTCCGGATCACGCACGGCTCGGAGGTGAGCAGCGTCGCGGCCATGATGGGCAGCACGGCGTTCTTTGAGCCGCTAATCTGCACCTCCCCGCGCAGCGGTACTCCGCCCTTGATCAGTAGACTATCCATTCGTATCCATTCTGCTTGCTATCAAAATTCTTGGCCTCTGAGTGTAGTCCTGCTTCACACCTTCGACAATCCAGTTCTGACGCGTGAAGATCTCCCGCAGTGGATCGGCCTGCCCGTCACCAAATTCGAGCATTATTCTTCCCCCAGGCTTCAGGTAAACTTCGGTTTGCGCCGCCAACTGACGGTAAATCTCCAACCCATCCAGCCCGCCGTCCAGCGCCGTGGCGGGGTCGTGGTTGCGGACTTCGGGCTCGAGGTCCTCGATGTCCCCAGTGGCGATATACGGCGGATTGCTCACCACGAGGTCAAACCTGACTCCCTCGGGTACTGCCACGAAGCCATTCCCGACCGCCAAATGAATGCGTTCCAGCACAGTATTCTGGGCGGCATTGTGCCGGGCGAGGTCCAGTGCGGCTGGCGAAATGTCAATGGCGTGAATCACGGCTTCCGGACAGTGCCTGGCGATGGCAATGGCGATGCATCCGGTTCCCGTGCCCCAGTCCAGCACCACGGATGCTTCCCGATTCGACCCGGAGCCTGGCTCCCGGTCTCGTAGCCAGGTCCAGGCGGCTTCGGCCAGCAATTCGGTTTCCGGTCGGGGTATCAGGGCGTCGCGCGTCACCGCAATCTCGAATCCACAGAAGGAGGTGGTTCCGAGGATGAGTTGAAGGGGTTCGCGCTGGCCGCGGCGGCGCAACAACTCGCGCGACGCCTCTACTTCCGCCTGCGTCAATTCCCGTTCGAAGTTCAGGTACAGGCCCATGCGCGGCAACGACAGCACATGCGCCAGCAGCGACTCGGCATTCAGACGGGGCGATTCCAAACCCTTGCGGGTCAGGAATTCCGTGCTGAGTTTTATGGCTTCAAGTACCGTCACAGACCATACTCTAGCCGTCCCGGGCAGCGGGCAAAGACAAAACGGCGTACGCGGGGTCCTTTGGCTCTGTGTGGCGCAGGGAGTTCAGAGGGGGAACCGTATTCCTTCAGAATCAAGCAAAAAAAAACCAGGCGGAAGCAAAATTAGTTTAGATTTTGTGACATTAATTGTACAGACTGCTCCGGTCAATTTGGCTGTGTGACCGGACTGCTGGGCTGGTTTTGCGATGGGTTTTGTCGGGTTTTACTTGTTGGTATATCTTTGTTAAACAACAGGTTAGCAGGGAGGTTGGACATGCCGTGACTCGCACTCCGGAGATGGCAAGAATTTCGGGGGGCTACGGTGCAGACACTATTTGCCAACTAACTCATATTTGCGTAAATTGCTCTCATGCAAACAACATTTGTCCGGCAAAACCCCGATAACGGGGGCTCTGGTTTTGCTAACTCCTCGTTCACCGGTGCTTCCCGGGGTTCGCGGTTCGGACAAAATGGTGCAGCCTCCCGGGGCAGGAATGGGGCTTTCAAACCTCGTTCGGGTGGCGGCATGGCGAACGACCGGAACCTGATCGAGGCCCTCGCCAGTTCCAAGGTGTTTCAAGATTACGAGAAGGCTTTCACCGAGGCTACAGGTCTGCCCGTCGCTCTCCGCCCAGTCGAAACTTGGAATCTGCCTCATCACGGCAAAAAGAACGAAGGTGTTTTTTGCGCGTTGATTTCCGAAAAAAGCCGGGCGTGCGCTTCATGTCTGCAGGTGCAGGAACGTCTTTCACAGCTCGCCGTCGAGGAACCGCAAACGGTTGGGTGCCCGAACGGTCTGTGCGACACCGCCATTCCGGTTAAGCTTGGCGACCGCCTGATCGGATTCCTGCAAACCGGGCAGATCTTCCGCAAACGCCCCACGGAGTCCCAGTTCCTTAGGGTCTGCAAGCAGCTCGAGGAATGGGGCGTGGAGGTGGACCGGGCGGCACTGCGCGATGCCTACTTTGCCACCAAGATTGTCACCCCGCGCCAGCACGAGGCCGTGGTTCGCTTGCTCACGATTTTTGCGCAACACCTTTCCATGCTCAGCAATCAGGTGGTTGTGCAGCAGGAAAACTCCGAGCCCCCGGTCATCACTCGGGCCAAGGAGTTCATTGTTGAGCACCAGGCGGAGAACCTCCGCCTCGGCCACGTTGCCAAGGCGGTGAACACCAGTACGTTTTACTTCTGCAAGATGTTCAAGAAGGTCGTCGGCATCAATTTTACGGACTATCTGTCGCGCGTCCGGATCGAGAAATCAAAAAACCTGCTCCTGAATCCCAATCTGCGCGTGAGCGAAATAGCCTTTGAGGTTGGTTTCCAGTCGCTGACCCACTTCAACCGGGTGTTTAAGAAAATCCTGGGTCAGTCTCCGACGGAATATCGCGCCCAGTTGCTCGGAACCTCAAGGTAAACCATCCGCGGTCTTCGTTTTCCTCCGCCGGGTCCCCGTTTCCCCGCTCGCCTTCCATCCCCGTATTTCCCCGGCGTTTCTGGCCGTTTCCCTATGCGCCCCAAAGGAACCGCTTGGCAACATCCCCAATCAGTGGAATATTCCATAAGAGATTTCGGAATTTGAGACTTTAGTATCAAGCTGTTCTAAACCAACTCGATACCATGCCAACACGCCGAATGCGACCTGTCCGAGGCGCGGCCCATTACGGATCCAGCCACTCCCCGCCGGAAAATCCGGGTGAACGGATTCTCCGCGACCCCACCCGCAACCGCGATGCTGCGTTCACACTGGAGGAACGAAAACGTCTGGGCTTGCAAGGCATGCTGCCGCCGGCCGTGCTCACCATCCAGCAACAGGTGGAGATGGAGCTGGAGCACATCTTTTCGAAGCACGATCCCCTCGAGCAGTATATCGGGCTAATCGCCCTGTTGGATCGCAACGAAACCCTCTTTTACCGGTTACTGGTCGAGAACCTGGATCGCCTTACCCCGATCATTTACACCCCCACCGTCGGCCTGGCCTGCCAGCATTACAGTCATATTTACCGCCGGCCTCGCGGGCTTTTTCTTTGCCCTGACGACCTGGGACACGTGGCGGACAGGCTTCGGGATTTCGAGCGGCGCCCCATCCGCATGATTGTGGTCACAGACAATGAGCGGATTCTGGGGCTCGGGGATCAGGGCGTCGGCGGCATGGCTATTCCCGTCGGTAAACTCATCCTGTACTCCGCCGGCGCTGGTATACACCCTTCCATGTGCCTGCCGGTGAGCCTGGATGTCGGGACTGATAACCAGGCTCTGCTGGACGATCCAAATTACGTCGGTTATCGCAAACCCCGCCTTCGCGGGGCGCAGTATGACGAGTTTGCCGAGGAATTCGTCATGGCTGTGAAGCACGTGTTCCCCTCCGCGGTGCTGCAGTGGGAGGATTTCAAGAAGGCCAACGCCTTTCGCCTGCTGCATCGCTATGAGGGCCGGCTGCCGAGTTTCAATGACGACATACAGGGCACGGCCGCCGTGGTGTTGGGCGGGATGCTGGCGGCCTTGCACCTACTCGGGCACTCGTTGCGCGATCAGCGGCTCTTGTTGGTGGGGGCTGGCGCAGCCGGTATCGGGATCGGCAGCCTCATGCGCGCGGCGTTGCGGGAAGAGGGCCTGCCGCCGGAGGACGTGCGCTGTTGCCAGTTGTTCTTCGATTCCTCAGGTGTGGTCTGGGAGGGACGGGAATCAATTGAGTCTCACAAGCGGGACTTCGCCCTTTCCGCGGGCGAACTTCAGCGCTTGGGCCTGCCGGTGCCACCGCCCCGATCTCTCGAAGAACTGGTGCGAGCGTTTCGTCCGACGATTCTGATCGGTACTACCGGCCAGGCGGGTGATTTCACCCCGGGTGTCATCCGGGCCATGGCGGCCGGTTGCCCGCGGCCCATCATCCTGCCGCTCAGCAACCCCACGAGTAAAGCCGAATGCACTCCCGCGGATGCCATCGGCCATTCCCAGGGGCGGGCCCTGGTGGCAACTGGCTCGCCGTTCGAGCCCGTGGAATGGGAGGGGCTCAAACGCCCGGTGGGCCAGTGCAACAATCTGTACATCTTTCCCGGAATCGGGTTGGGTGCCTTAATTAGCGAGGCCACGAGGATCACCGAGTCCATGTTTCTGACAGCCGGCCGCACGCTGGCTGAGTTTACCGCCAAGCATGCCGGCGAGAGCGGAGTCCTTTACCCCGGCCTGCATCACCTCCGTGAAATCAGCCGACTCATCGCCTTCCGCGTCGTAAACAAGGCCCGCGAGGAGGGCTGCGGTCGGAGTTTGGATGACGAGCATCTGCAAGCCGAGATTGAAGCTTCATGCTGGTTCCCGGATTACGAACCACTGCTAGCGGGAAGTTGAGCGCCCCGGCGCCCCACCGCCTTCCGTAGTTGCCGCGGTTGCGGTGAACACTTAAAGGTGTTAATGGTCCGTGGTAGAACGCCTTTATGCGCCGAAGCCATTCACATCCCGTACCGGGCCGCCAGGCCGGGCTCGCACCTGCTTTCACACTGATTGAGCTGCTGGTGGTCATTGCGATCATCGCCATTCTCGCGGCCATGCTCCTGCCGGCGCTGAACCGCGCCAAGCTCCGGGCTCACCGCATCAGTTGCCTGAACAATGGCAAACAAATGGGCATCGGCAGCCAACTCTACGCTGATGACGACCCGAAAAACGCCCTCAGCGGCACGGCCAATTACGCCGACGACGACCTGAATTGGCTCTTCCCGCTGTATGTCAATAACGTGCGGAGTTTCCTCTGTCCTTCAACCCGCAACACCGTGCGCTCCGATCTCCGTGTGGCGGTCGCCACGGGTTCCCCGGGCCCCGTGACCCCCAATGATGTCGGTGTCACCTACCAAGAACGGTTGCACGGAAACACCACCTACCTCCCCCAACTGGTGGACAACGCCCCTGGCAAGGACGGACTCGTGGGGCACAGCTACGAAATCGCCGGGTTTGCCAATACCCGCGGCACCGGTTCGAGCTTTGGCACCAACGTCCGCAAAACCCAACAGAGCATCGCTGGCTACACCTACAAGTTGAACAACAGCAACTTCCCCCAATACAACTACTTCAACCAGCGTGGCGGGCCTTCGGACCTTTGGATCATTTACGATGCCGACGACCGTAACGCCAGCGATCCTAAGCGCCAGAACGGGGATTACCCGGATGTTGGCGACAACCACGGGATTGAGGGCGCAAACGTCGTCTTCTGCGATGGACACGCCGAATGGGTCCCCCGAAAAAAATACCTCCAAAGCTTCTTTCGCGGCACAGACGAATATCACGACCCCCTTGTGCCTTGACCGTATCTATTCACGAAACGAGTCCAGGAGAATGAAGCGAGTTGGTGCGCGGGGTGAGTGGCTGCAAGCCGCTTTGATCCGCAGAACCCCTTTTTGCGATTTCCGCTCCCTTCAGTTCAGACCTTAATGCCTGCGACCTAACCCACCCAATAAATACGGTTCACAGCCTTTTTCCTACCCCGTCGGATACCCGGAGATATAGGTCTGCAACTGGCGGATGGTGTGATCCTGGGCCGAAATGATCCAGTTGACGAGGTCACCAATGGAGACCACTCCCACAATCTTGCCCTCCGCCAACACCGGCAGGTGCCGGATCCGGCGATCCGTCATGAGCCGCATGCATTCCTCAACGGTATGTGCAGGATTTACATGCACTACCTGGCCGGACAGAATCTCGCGCACCGCAGTTTCCTTGGAGGACTTGCCCTTAAGCGCCACTTTGCGTGTGTAATCGCGCTCGGAGATAATCCCTACCAGCTTATCCCCCTCCGTCACCAGGAGCGCGCCCACATTTTTCTGCGCCATCAAGCTGATGGCTTCGAAGACTGTCGCTTCAGGGGTAATAGACCAGGCGTTCTGGCCTTTGTAATGTAGGAGATCACCGATTGTGCCGCTGGGATTCATAACAGGAAAATTATGCAAATAGGAGCGCCACAACGTACGACACCTGGTGGTGCCAGTCGCCGAAGTGGTTTAGCTCGCTTATCATGCGTTTGAGTCTCA
The DNA here is from genome assembly GCA_002428665.1 of Verrucomicrobia subdivision 3 bacterium UBA6082. Classification (GTDB taxonomy): domain Bacteria; phylum Verrucomicrobiota; class Verrucomicrobiia; order Limisphaerales; family UBA8199; genus UBA6082. The sequence goes on along the minus strand of DIXK01000036.1, from coordinate 7,166 downwards.
AATGGAATAAATGCGATTAAACAATATCATGAGATCCGCCATCTGCCAGCAAAAAACTGGGTAAAAACTCCCGTCCCAAAAGAAGGTTGACCGGTCAGGGAAGGTGGGTAGTGCAGAACTTGGGGTCAGCTGAAAGTTTAGAGGGCAGAATGAGGGAATGCCGGTTCATTGCCGCACGGTCCACTGCCCTTTACTATCGATGCGCAGAGCTACTGCTCCTGTTTCTCGCGTGTACAGAACTTTTGCGCCACTTGCTTCGAGTCGTGACTTCAGTGCTGGCGAGGCCCGTTCATTGGCGGGGTAATCTGAGTCCGCAATGACTATGAGGCTCGGTTTTAGCGACCGGAGCAAGGGGTCCAAGAGCGGTTCTCCTGAGACTGGAAGGCCGGAGACTACGATAGTCGCTCTTAAGGAAGGGTTCCGGTTCAAAAGGCTCATTTGGCCGCGCGGGGCGAGGTCAGACAAAAGCAGAACGTGGATGCCGGAAAACTCTGCGAACAACACCACCGCATTTTCATCGGCAATGGAGAACTTATCTTCGGGGTGGGGGTGAAGGAATTGCCAATTTCCAAGTCCGAGGGGTTCGTCGAATTGGAGGTGGCGTAGGTGGCCGGATTTGCTTTTGTAGCGTTCCATCAGGCGGCGGTAGGTGGGGGAGCGAAAGGGGACGGTGCTGACGCAGAGTTGGTTGATATCGAAGAGATCGGTGACCAATTCGGCGCCGCCGATGTGGCGGAGGTCGCCGTGGGTCAGGACGAGAGTAGGGAGGTGGTTCACGCCTTGAGCGCGGAGGTGGGGTTCCAGGAGGAATTGGACCGAGTTGGAGTTGCCGCAATCGATGAGGAGCGGTGGGCTGGGTGTGGAGGGAGCGGCATAGACGGCGTGGCCGCCCGAGAGCGGGACGATGGTGAGGTTGGTGGCGGAGCGGTTTGCGGTCCACTGCCAGGCACACGCACCGCCGAGGAGCAGGGGGAGGGAGCAGGCGGCGGGAAGGAGAATTTTCTTAGTGCGGGATTTGAACCGGACAAAGTGGGGCAGTCCTAGCCAGAGGAGGAGGGTGCCATAATAGAAAGCCAGGAGGAGAGGCCCGGGTTTTTGGACGTAGTTATAGGCGAGAGGCAGGGTGGTGGCCCACTGGGTCCAGCGGATCATGCAATGCATCCACCACCAGGCGCTGTGGTTGAAGAGTTCGGTTGCAGCCGGGTACCAGGGGCCGCAGAACAGGCTGGCCAGGTTTGAGGCGAGGGCCAGGCTGCTCATTGGCACGAGAATGAGGTTTGCGAGGAGGGTGACGGGGCTGTAGAGGTTGAAGTAGTAGGCCGTGAGTGGCATCGAACCGATCCAGGCGGCGGCGGAGACGGCGCTGAAGTCAAAGATCTGCCTTAGATGGTGGTGTGCGCGTTGTCGCCAAGTGGGGGCTAGGTCGGGGGGGAGGAAGGGATCGGTGCGTAACAGTCGGTCGCGAATCCGGGTGAGGGCGGGGACGATCAGGGCGATGCTGAGGACGACAAGGAAGGAAAGTTGGAAGCTGGCGCCAAAAAGTTGTTGTGGGTCCCAGAGCAGGATAATGAAGGCAGCGGCAGCGAGGGAGTTGAGGAGGTTGCTGGGTCGGGAGAGGGCCCAACCGGCAACGACGATGGACATCATGATGGTGGCGCGCACGGCGGAGGGTTGCCAGCCAGTGGCGCCGGTGTAACACCAGAGCAGGGGAATGACGACGAGACCCGAGCGGATCCGAGAGACGCGCAGCAGGGGCAGGATTTGGGTGAGAATTCCGGCGATTAAGGCGATATGAAGACCACTGATCGCAAAGATGTGCATAGTACCGCTCCGGGTGAAGGGGGTGTAGAGTTCCTGGGTGAGCCCAGTTCTGGCACCGAGGGTCATGGCGGCGAGAAGGCGCAATTCTTCGTCCTGCTCGGGCAGGCCATGGGCGAGGGTAGCGTGAGCCCAGTGGATAAAGCGATCGGAAAGCGGGCGGGTCGGCCAGGTGGTGGGTGGTTGCCAGTCTTGGAGGGATTCGGTTTTGAGCTGGTAATAGATTCCCTGGTTTTGCAGGTAGGCGCGATAGTCGAGGAGGTCGGGCGCCAGGGGGCGGGGCGGAAGGCTCAGGACGCCCTGGATTTCGACTTGAGCACCAGTACAGTATTCGGGGGGGAGGGCTTCGGGGGTAGTCACTAGGATTTGCCCGTGGGCAGGTTGCCAGGGGCCCTTGTGTGGGCGCAGTTCGCTGGCCTGCAACCGGACGTGGGTGCTGATGATTTCCTGGCCGTCCCGCGTGCGGGTGCGCGGTGTGGGGCGCTCCAGCAGGGTGCCGCGAATGGTGGCGAGGGTGGTGGTTTCGCCCTGGAGCAGGCGCAGGTCGTGCGGGGAAATGATGGCGGTGCGGCAGGCAAAATTGGTCCAGCCGGCAAGAAACAACGTGAGGGCAAGGGCACGGTGACGGTGGCGGGGAATGAGGATGGCAACGAGCAGGGCGGCGGCGGCGGCGGGGAAGAGAGTTTCGAGGGGGAGCGGCATGCGGGAACCGATGAAGAGTCCTCCGGCGTAGAGGATGGCTATGGGGAGGAAGGGGCGGGGCATGGGCTAGGCCGGTGCAGGGTTCAAGGTGTGGCGTGCGGAGTGCTCGGTCATTGGGTGTTTATTCTTAAGCGAAGTATTGGGTGTTGGGAATATGAAAGTGTGGGTGTTATTATTAGGTGTGGACACCAGGGGGAACCGTTCATGCACTCATACTCTAAGGTTCGGCAGGACCGGCCTGTGTGTGGCACCTTGCGCCATGATGCCTGTTTACTTGTGGTTCAGCGTCACGGCCAGGGGTTAAAGGGGCGGATGGACGCTTTCCAATTGCGGGTTGGGGAACAAAAACCCGGCGGGAGTGTTTGAACTGACCGCCGGGGGAGGGAGGGTTCTCGATTTTGCCGAGAGCTTCTATTTCTTGTCCTGCACTTGCTTCACCTTCTGCCACCGCTGCGTCGACCCGGACTTCAGCACCGCGTCACAGACATATTGCGTTGCCAGGGCTTCCCGGAAGGTTGGGCTCGCCGGCGTGCCTTCTCCCAGTCCTTGCACAAAATCCGCAAACTGATGCACAAAACTGTGCTCATACCCGATCTGCAGACCCGGCACCCACCACTTGTCCATGTACGGGTGGTCGCCATCTGTGATGTGGAGGTTTCGCCAACCCCTCACCCGGCCTTCATCCCGGTGATCGAAATACTGCAGCCGATGCAAATCGTGCAGATCCCAGGCAATGGAGGCGTGTTCGCCGTTAATCTCAAAGGTGTATAGCGCCTTGTGACCGCGCGCATACCGCGTCGATTCAAAGGTCGCCAGCGAGCCATTTTGGAACCGGGCAAGGAACGCGCAGGCGTCGTCGATCCCTACCTTCTCCACCTTCCCGGTGAGACTGTGTTTCCGCTGCTTCACAAACGTCTCCGTCATCGCATTCACCGTTTGGATTGGTCCGTTCAGCCAAAGCGCCGTATCGATGCAGTGGGCGAGAAGATCCCCCGTGACGCCACTGCCGGCAACATTAACATCTAGCCGCCAGAGGCCCGCTCCCCCCTGGGGCAGGTCTGCCGAAATCGTCCAGTCCTGCAGAAACTTCGCGCGATAGTGGAAAATCCGCCCCAGACGTCCTTCTTCAATCAACTGCTTCGCCAGCGTGACTGCGGGGACCCGGCGGTAGTTGTACCACACCATGTTCGGCACCCCGGCCTTTTCAATAGCAGCGACCATTTTCAACCCTTCGGCCCCATCCATCGACAACGGTTTCTCGCAGGTAACCATCTTGCCAGCCTTAGCTGCGGCCATGGCGATCTCCCGGTGCAGGTCATTTGGGCAGGCTATATCAACGAGGTCGATGTCCTGTCGCGCGATGAGTTTTCGCCAATCCGTTTCGAAGGATTCGTAGCCCCACTGGGTGGCGAAGGCCGCAACCTTGGCCTCGTCCCGCCCGCACGCCGCCTTCAGCACGGGTTGGTAGGGGAGCTTGAAGAAATTGGGGGCTTTGCGAAACGCGTTGGAATGGGCGCGGCCCATGAAGCCGTAACCGATCAGTCCGATATTCAGTGTTTTCATGCGTGGTCCTTCTAGCGACAGAAAACTGGTTTCCGCGGAACCTGGCAAGCGGAATTGCTTTTGCGAAGGTCTCGCTGAAGGGTGGGGGCGTCTTATCTGGGAGGTGGTTTCGGAGAAAGCAAACCCACCGAGCTGAGGGATCGCTGCTTTTTACCGCGACACTTTTTACCGCGAATCATTGCACCCCGATCCGGAAGCCCTTAACCTCCCCACCCTATGACAAATGTGCGGATCATGCCGTGTTTAGACATGCAGAACGGGCGCGTCGTCAAGGGCGTGCGCTTCGTCGATATCCGGGACGCCGGCGACCCCGTGGCCTGCGCCCAGGCCTATTGCGCCGCCGGCGCTGATGAGCTCGCCATGCTCGATATCACCGCCACGGTGGAAAACCGTGCCACGATGCTCGAGGTAGTGAAGCGCGTCGCGGAGGCCACCACCATCCCCTTCACGGTCGGCGGTGGCATCAAAGATGTGGCCTCTGCCAGCGCGGTAATCGCGGCGGGAGCGGACAAGATCTCCACCAGCAGCGCGGCGTTTCGCAAACCCGAAGTGATTGCGGAAATGATCCGCGAACTCGGCGCGGACAAGGTGACCATGGCAATCGACGTGGACCGTAACCCAGCCTTGCCTTCCGGTTACGAGGTGTTCATCGACGGCGGTCGCACGGCTACCGGCAACGATGCCCTGGAATGGGCGAAACAGATCGCCGAGTATGGTGTGCGCTGCATTCTGCCTACCAGCAAGGCTACCGATGGCGCGCGGACGGGGTATGATCTGCCTCTGATCAAGATAATCGCGGACTCGACCGGTGCCGAAGTCGTCGCCTCGGGCGGCGCGGGAACTGTCGAGCATTTCCACGAGGCGGCCGAAGCCGGGGCCGCGGTCCTGCTGGCGGCCTCCGTGTTCCATTTCGGGATCATCCAGATCCCGGTGCTAAAGGAATACCTGCGCGGTTGCGGTTGGGGTGTGCGGTAGGGTAGCCGTTCGGTGTCTACCATTCCGGGTGTCAGTAGTCCCAGAACACGCGAAGGAGTGGACACCCGACCAACAGCCGCCCTTGCACCTTCGATCGCGCTGTTTGCATGCGAAAGCGCTGTCGCCGCCAGTGCTCTGCCAGCGCAGTCCAAGCTCCTTGTCTGTCACATCCGTGGCCCATCGAACACCTTCTGCACCGTTGCGTCCGCAACGGAAAGTTTCGCCAGCGTTGCTTCCACCACATCGCCCGCAAGATTGGCTCTCAAGATCACGGGTTCTATATTCCAGATCGTCGGGTTTAGCTCAGGGCCGTCGAAATCCTCCTCGAGCGTCGCTTTCCAGGCCGGGGCAGGGGGGTGTAACGCAGGGAGCGCGAGCAGCATCAGCGCCGCGAGCAAGACGGAGACCGTTCTGTTTATTTCAGTTCATCCCAAACTGCTTATCGGCAAAATCCAGGTAGAAGTTCCAGTCAACCAGAGTAAGGTTGTGTTTGCCTTCGCGGATGTGATAATGCACCCCATCACCGTCAAGAGGTTCGCCTATAGCCGGCATTTCCACAGGAATGCCTAGGCCCCGCTTCCCGAATAGCCGGTAAGCCGGTCCTGCCTGAACGGCGCCCTGGAATTCACCGCGCGGATCCGCCCACAGGTCCTGTGCTGCGCTGCCGACACACACGGCGCGCGGCGCCATCAGGGCGATAAGCATGTGTTGATCGACAGGTAGCGCCTCCACACGGTCCCCATAGGTTTTGAAATTCTCATTAAACCAATGGGGAAAGACTCTGTTTATTCTGGCAACCGTCTCTTTGTCCTTGTTTTGGCGGCGGCTGAGAGCAGCGCCACCGCAGCCGGAATCGTTGGAACAGGCCATGGCGAACCGCTCGTCTTCGGCGCCAGCCCACAACGCCGTCTTTCCGCCGCGCGAGTGCCCGATCACTGCGACTTTATCCCTGGCAATGCCCGGATCTGTTGTCAGGTAATCCATGCAGCGGCTGGCCCCCCAGGCCCACGCGGCGAGGGTGCCCCAGGCATCTGGCGGCCGCGCTCCGCCATCCAGCACCCCATGAATGCCATCCTTGAACCCCTCGTTCATGTCCGGGTCCACATCCGCATTATAGAAGGCGGCAATCGCGTAGCCGCGCGCAATGACTTCCTCGGCAGGCCAGAACTCACTTCTGTTTCTGCGGGTGGGGTCAATATTGTCGGGACTCCGATTGCAGATCAGGAGAAAGGCAGGAGCGGGCTCGCGAGCTTTGTTAGGGATAAACAGACACAAGTTGATGGTGAGCTGCTTTTCGCCGGCAGTGATGCAAATATCCACCTGCTTCAGTGTCGCAGCACCCTCCATGGCTTTGGGGTCCTCATGGATTATTCTAAACGCTTGCTTAAATGGTGTCGCCGGCACTCGGCCATAGACGCATTTGCGGAAGTGTTCCAGAATTTCAGGGCGCCGGATTGTTTGCCAATCCTCCGAGGTCGTGATCCTGCGACCATCGGCTGTAACGAGCAGATCAGGCAAGGAATAAGCCGGCATGTCGGGGGCATCTGGTGGAAACAGCTTCTTGGGCTCGTTCGCCGCGCTGGCAGGGTAAAAAATCGGCAGCACTGTGAGACCGAACCATGCCGCCGTAATGCTTAAGGCTTTCATCCAAGGCAATTTCCTTCATCAATGTCTGCCGAAGTCAAGCGGTTTGGGAGGAGAGAAACGTGGTTCGGTCTGCATTATCTGCCTCATTTTAAGAAATCCAGTTCGGCCCGGATGGGAACTGTCCCCAGGGTCACGGGTCGGAAGATACCCCCGGCTCCATACCAGTCGTGGACCCTCACGGCGATGAAGGCAGGTTTCCCGGGGGTGACGAACGGGCTGATGTGGTGGCTGAATTTTTCCTGGAGCGTGTCTTTGCGCGTTTCCAGGTCTCCCCGTTTGGCGACGAATTGGCCGTTCACGTAGAGTTCATAAAAATCGTCCACCCCTTCGAACGATAGGTAAACTGACTCCGGATTCCAGTGGGGTGGGATGTAACGGCTGACTCATCTGGAATGGTGAGGCGTGGGTAGGTGTGGACGGTTTCAAGAATGAGTGAACATTTGAGCGGTTCCCAGGCAAGC
>DIXK01000035.1 GCA_002428665.1 Verrucomicrobia subdivision 3 bacterium UBA6082 | reverse complement strand
ATTACTTATGACGCTTTGTATAAAAGCGCCATCGGTATCGTTCACATGCAGTCGGGATCGCCCGCACGGTGGAATATAGGTATACATGTTGTGCGGGTAGTTGGCTGACCGGTAGTGGTCCCCATTACCGCACATGCGGTTGATCACCCAGTACCCTGCCCAACTCCTGATGTCGGCCAGCGCGGACACGCGCGCCACGTAGAGGTCGTCGGTGGGCGCGGCCAGCGCATCGATGACATGGTAGAGCGGCGAGTAGTCGTCATCCGGCACGCTGGTGCGCTTCTTGCGCATGGAATAACGATATTTCGATTGCTTCTTGACTCCGCCAGTCGTCGTGTAATTGCCGAAAGGTTCGTGGGGGTAGAGCTGTTCGTAAACATGCGGATCATCGTCGTCGTACCAACTGCTGCAGAGGGTGCGCGAGGGTGAGAAGGAATCGTAGCGGAACAGAGAGGACCCGTTCAGGCTCACGTGGACGTAGCGCATAGCCATCGACGCCAAGTCAACCTGACGTGCCATCCAGTAGGCGTGTTTTTCCTGCTGTTTCGTGCCGTTGTCTCCGTTTAGACTGATGAAATCGATCGCGACCTCCGTGTCCCCAACCACGCGCTCCGTTTTGGGGAATTCAACCATGTAAGCTGCATTACGGTAGTCTTCAAAACCGTAGGTCCTCCAGTTGCCGCGGTAACGCACACAACTGTTGTACACCGTGCGATAGTCGTCGTAGGTGAAGGTCGTGTCCACGGGCTCGTTACTGCGCGTTTCCCGGGCCAGCCACCGCGACACGTTGGTGGCCGACACCCACATCCTATACGTGCCAAACACTCCCGGCGGCAAGGTGTCGCCGAACCGAACCAGGCACTCGAGCGCCGGGGCGCCCACGGGCGGCAGTCCCGGAAACCGGCCGGTGACAGGCACGCCGGCGGCGTCGGTCGCCTCCACCGCAAAGGCCACGATCTGCCCCGCCGCCTGTCCCGGAAGCATCGCACGAAACACGCCGTCGCCGTCCGGGTCCGTCATGGGCGTCGTCGTCACCAGGCCAGTGGTCGTGTCGTTGCGCCACTTGAGCACCACGGAGGCCACGCCGTCCGGGTCATCCACCCGCGCGGACACCACCACGGCTTGATTTGCTGCCGGCAGCACTGGGGCGTGCTGAACGTCGAAAACGGCCGGGCCGGCGTTAATCACACGGCGGCTATTGGGCGCACCGGGGGTGCCCAGGTTCTGGGGCACCTCCAGGGCGCCCACAGCCTCCAGCGCGTGTCCCTTCACTCCAATCACTATATAGGGCCAGCCCGCCAGCCAGCGGCCTTTGGCGCGAATGGTGAACGTCTCGCCGGCCACCGGCGCCGTGACTGCGGTCGAGAGCCGGTCGTAAGTGATACGGTACACGGAAATGGTATAGCGCCCCTGGCTCGTCGCCCGCACGTGCAAGCTCCGGCCACCCAAATAGCCCTCGGCAGTCTCCAGGCTGGACCGTTCGTGGGAACCTAGCAGTTGCCATCCGCTCAATCCCCCCTCGAAGTCGGAGTTACTCACGTAGTTAGGCTTATCACCGACCTTGCGCAGTTCGATTTTGTCCAGCAGGCATTCGCCGGACTGCGGGCAAAAGACCTGCAGCTCCTCCATGCTCCCGGCCTCGTTGTCGATCACCCCCGTGTGTTCGATGTGCGTCCAGGGGGCTTTAGCCGTCTCATCACTCCCCTGCCAGTTCGGGCCAAGGGCGTTGTCCGCGTGCGCATCGATCAGTTCCAGGCTGCTTCCACCCCCGTCCGTCCAGTCACCCCAGCCGTCGCTGTAGCTGACTTCATCGACCACTACAAAGTCCTGGAACGGCAACTGCGGATTGTCCGGTCTCGCCAGCACCACACGCTCACCACGATCTGAGAGTTCCCCCTCGAAATCCCCAACCAGGTTGGCGGCGCCGAGTTGCGGGTATTTCCCCGACAAACTGTCCCGGTCACGGGCCACCACCAGGTAGCCGCCCGCCGGCACGACCGTTCCGGCTGGAATCACAAACGTGATCCCGTCCACAAACCGCCAATGCCCCACATCCACTGCATTGGTCCCCCGATTGTGCAGTTCCAAATACTCGTCCTCCACCTGGCCGGAGATGGGATGATACATGATTTCGTTGATGACAATGTCGTGCAGCAACGGCGTGCTGTTGGTCGTGCCAGGCGTGCTCCGCGTCAGTTCGCGGATGCCCGGAGCTCCGTCTGGCCAGCGTCCCGACGAGACGCCCGTGCGCTGCGCCCCAAAACGCACCACATCGATCACCCGGCTGCCGTCGCCACCCACCAGGAAAATTGTCTCCCCCTGGCTGCTGAGCGCAAAACCCAGGTCCGTCTCCGAAAACACCAGGCACGCGCCCGGGCCAAGCAAAGTGCCCGCCGGGATAATGAACTTGTTCGTATCGGCCCGGTCACTGAGCCCGCAGCCGGACAGGTCCACCATCTCCGTGCCACGATTAAAAAGCTCGATGAAGTCCTCTTGCGGCAGATCGGTGCGGGCCAGGAATTCGTTGATCACCACTTTGTCCAACGGGTCCGCCACCTCGGGATCGGCCTGGCCCGGGGAGCCACCCCGAAATCGGCTGGCCGACCAGGCGTCCACCGAACGTTCGCCGTAATCGGGCCGCGCCAACTGGAGCGAGTGCCCCCCTCCGTCGGCGGCGACCGGCCACGGCATCTGGTCCTCGTACTCCACTTCCAGCAACACCGCCCCCGCCCGATTCTGCAGTCGCACCTGACCGCCGTCGTTGGGCAAATTGCCTGCATAGGGCCCCATCACGTTCTCCCTGCCGGAAGCCTGCTTCAATGCTTCCTGATCCCGCGCCACCACCACAAAACTCCGCCCGGCCAGCGACGCATCGGGTGGGAAAGTGAAATCCACCGCCCCGGAAATTCGATACCCGCTCAGGCTCTCCGGCACCGGTTCCGTATTGAAAATCTCGATGTATTCCAAGACCTCTGTACCCCCAGCTTCCTGCGGATGATACATAATCTCCGAGATAATGAGCGGGGTCCCCCGGTTGGAGGGCGAAAGTTGCCTGGCGCGAGACGTATACGGATCAGCCCCGGCGCAAGCGATAACAATTCCCAGTGAGATGCCGACTCCGTAGAGGAGCGACCTCATTCTCTGACCGATTGTGGCGGCTATGCGTGTTCGTTTTCGCGTATGCTCAACATGCCTGGCTTGGGCTATCGGTTCAACGTATATCGGGACCGCAGGTTTGCGGAGTAATCCCTGTCACTTCAATGTCATCGGCCTTCACTCCCTCTCAAAATGGTGTTCTAAAGTGCCCTAATGTGTATAAAAGTGCTCCACTACCAGATCCACAAATGCCGTCACATAGGCAACAGGGAACCGTTTCAAGAAGTCGCTGAGGTTACTTTGCTTCTTTCGGAATGATGAAGAAGCCGGTTCTCACGCGAACCCAAGAAGAGAAATTGCGGAAGCGGCGAGGCTTGAACCGGTTCTGTAAGCCTCGACAGATCAGTGATGAAGACAGAACTCTTTTTCACGACAATACCGCCCAGGCCCGTCGCTTTTACCGGTTGACGTGCGTCAGGCCAGCCCCTCGCTCCGATTGACTCATCATCCGGACCAACTTTCAGGAATCCATCCGTTTATCACTCAGCGTAAACTCCGGTGCGCCGGCGTTCAGCGCCAGACGAAAGAGGAAGCAAGGTCCTTCTGCATTTCGTTGTTGCGCTGAGAGATCCGCGTTGCCAACTGGCGCGAGAGGTTAAAGAGCATCTTGGCTGCCAGTGCCGGATGGTTCGCATGCAAGTCCTGGAACCGATCCGATGTCAGCCTGAGCAAGCGGCTGGGTTCCTCCGTCACCACGTCAGCGGTTCTGGGGGTTTGACTTAGCATCGCCACTTCCCCAAAGAGTTCGCCGGGCTCCATTTCACCCAATGGTGTATTGTGACCTCCCACCCGCAGCCGAGCCTGGACCCTGCCCGACAGCAGCAGGAACATGGAGTCGCTCAAATCTCCTTTCCTGATGATCACTTCACCCGAAGCGGCCTCCATCAGCTCACAGAAGCTCACCATCGTTTGGAGTTCCTCATTGGAGTAGGGTTTGAATCGCTCGAATTCGCGCAACTCGGCAACAGTCACTTCGGCCAAATCCAATTGCGGGACCAGGTCTACCTCCGGAATTGTGTCCAGTAACTCGAATTCCGTATTTAACGACTCAAGATTACTTGCGGCAACCCATTCATTCTCTGGTTCAAGCAATACCCAGGTTTCCCGATCCACACGACGCTCCCGAACCCATTGGACCAGCGTATCGAGGTCTATCGGACCGTAGATCAGATTATCGGAAGACAAGACTTTAAAAGCGGAGACCGCAACGAGGTTTTGCATGAGGGTAAAGTAAGCATATCTTCACCACACAATCAAGGAAGTTTATATATGCGTTCAACGGCTTTTCCCGCTTGGGTGTGAACATGAGCCCCGATATGGCTTTCGCGACATCACGCCTTTAGCCCCCCTACCCTGCTTTCGATCCAGCTCTTGCGAGGATAGGGGCAACCGTTTCGAGTGCCCGCCTTCAGATCACATTCATGCCGGCCAAGCCGAAATGGCTTGCAGAAGCAAGCAAACGGACGTCATTAGAATAGACCTGCTTGAGCCCGTTTTCGGAGGCACAGGCCAGGTGTAATGCATCGGCTGCCCGCAATACGACGGCGGGAGGAAGTGAGGCATACACCAGCGTGAGCCGGGAAATGATCACCTCGGAAAGAGGCAACCATCGAAAAGCGCCGAGTTCGCACTCCCTGTCGAACTGGCGAAGCAAGGTGGACAAGTCGCTGCTGTTAATAGCTCCCTCTCGAAACTTGCGATGGAATGCGGCTACCGTCTCGGCTCGCCCATGTATGCAGCAGGCCAATTGATCGGTCGTCGACAGCGCGCGGACCTTTTCCCATCCGGGGTCCTCGAAATACAGCCGCGCCACGTAGCTGGTGTCAAAGTAGATCACGCCTAGGACTCATTCCGGTCCTCCGAAATCCCCACAGTGCTATCCGTTCCGCGGGATAGCTTTCCTGTCATCGCCAACTTGCGGAAGGCGGGCAAAAGTACTCGGCGCGCGAAATACGGCCGTTCCGGCTCCGCTGTTTCCGGAGTGAGCCGAGCGACGGCCTCGCCCCGATCGGTAACCACGATCTCACCATGGCGGCGCACCAAGCGCACCCATTCGCCGGTCTTCTCGTGCAATTGCCGGATCGAGATCGTTTTCATGTGTCACACTGTGTCACATTTCCCGGCTGCCGTCAACCGAGACCAATCACCGAGACCGACCACGGCGACCTGGCAGGAAATCAGGTCGGAAGAAAAAGAAATGGCGGGAGCGGCGAGGCGCGAACCGAGCGTGCGGGAGTTGTTCAGCCACCGATTATTCCGGGCTTAACCGCGAAGCCAGCCTGGAGGAAGTGGCGGTCGGTGGTGAGCGCTTCGCGAAGCTTCAGTTCGCGCATTAAGATGAAACTGGTGCAGTCGGTGAACGAAAAGTCTTTGTCACGGTAGCGGAAAAACAGAGCGCGCGCCTTGTCCGCCCGGGCAGGATTGACGTATTCCCAACGCAAACGCGAGCTGCCATCCACCTGCTGCCACCAGGCTTCGGCAGCATCGATTCCCAATCGAATCCGCAGCAGAGTCAGGGTCTCGTCGACCACATAATCGCTCGTGACCAGGAGTCCTCATCCCTCGAGCCATGAGTCCCGAACCCCGACAGCTTTACCATGGGCCGGAGTGGCTTCGTCAGCCCAGGCCATCCAGCCCGCCGTGTCAACGAACAGCAGTCTCATCGGCCGTAAAGCAAGGCGTCGTGGTCCGCCGCGGAACGCCCGTCAACCGACCGGCCTAGCGGCTTGGCGCGATATAACGGGTCCTCGGCCACTTGACCCGCCGGGGTTTCCGGCGCGTCGACCGGCACCACCTGGAAGGCTGGACGGCTCCGGTACAGCACCGTGAAGCGCATGCCGCGGCGCACTTTGCGCACGACCTGGGGCAGCCCGGACCGAAGCTCCTTTGCGTTAATGACCGTGTTCATTGCAAGGTCATCTTAAGTTGATCTGCTCGGTCGTCAAGCGGACGCGGAGAGCGGCCCTTAAGGCCATCCACTGGGAAGACAAGTGGGCGGGACCGCACGCCGGCTTGGAACCAGGATTCTCTTACAGATACTATCACGGCATCCGGCAGAAACTTTCACGGAGAATGTTGTACGAGCCGTTTGCTCCTTTGGAAGGCCACAAAGCCCGGAGAGGAAAGACCAGCCGTAAGGAAAAATCCCTAACTGAGGACCCGGAGAATAATACAAAAAGATGGCGGGAGCGGCGGGGCTCGAACGCGCCCGCAAACCCGCATTATCCTGCGGAAAAACTCACGCAGACCAAAGCCAGTCAACGCGATTCTTCATTTGGAGTCAACCAAGGCTTTCAGGATGAAAAGGAAAATGGAAATGGCCCGCGTGTGTTTCAACTGCTTCAACCGGGGCGCGGCGCGTGCTCCGCTCCCTGCCCTTGCGTCGACGCGTTGACCATGACGAGCAAAACCGTGCCCAACCACGTTACTTTCGTACAACGCCATGATCCCCAGCCTGTGAGGAAGGCAACAAGCGCCAAATACATTATGTTGGCCTCATGCTGAAAGTTGAAGAAGCTGGGTGTCTCGGCCTACCAGAACTTCCACCATGGCTTAGGCAAAGGAGGGGGAGGTTGGAAAGTCCGCTCGGACGGTGAGGTGCTCCGCCTCGCGTCCTGCTTCTGATGTCTTGAACCCTGTCTGAGCATTCGCTCAGCTTCTCGTGACTTTCTAACCTCCTCGAAGCGGGCAGCGTCTATCCACCCGTCTCCCATGCAGTCACGGCAGCGATCATTTCCTTTCCAACCTTCACCATTACATCCCGGACACTTTTGCAGCCGGTCTGGGAAGGAGATGTTGTCCTGACGGAGGCGCTCAGAAAAGTTGCGCTCAAGAGCCTCTCGGCAGTTTTCGCGGTAGCTGGTGATCCCGCCGTTGCGATTCTCTAACAGGAACTGATAGGCTTCCTCTGCGGAAACTGGCTTGGCCCAGTGAGTCGATCGGTCATCAGGGTACAAAGCGTGGTGAAATAACCAAACGTTTGTGGAGGGCGAATAGTCAAGGCTCCTCAGATAGTCTATTTGTTGGATGTCATGATGATAGGGTTTGTAAACAACGAGAGCGTCCGACGGAATAGGTGACCGGCCGGAGCTTGGTTCACCGCTTGTATCTCGTAGAGCCGATTCCAGACGCGACAGAATCTCTGAAGCACGTTTGATGACGATTTGGTGGGTTGAATTCGTCCACCCAACTTGGCCAGCCCCTGATATCTCGCTCGCAAACCTTACATACCTCGTTCTCGTCGCCAGCGCTTGTGCCGTTGTCACTTCGCGAAGCGCTTCAATTAGCCGATTCTCCGGCGGCATCTTGTCGGCAACTGCCAAAGCGTAGCCTATCGCCGGGCTGCGAGCAGCTAGGAGATCCCGAATGAGTTCCGCGAGTTCGAGTATCCCTGATGGGCCATCTGGGCGCAGAGCGTCGACGGCCTCCGTAATTGCCGCTGCATCATCAAGGATGATTCCGGGATCTGATACGATTTTGACGAGTTTTTCTATTCCTCTTGCAGGCATAATCACCTTTCTGGACAGTTCAAGCGATAACATGCTCTCGTGGCGTTTTTTACCGAAAGCCAGCTTCGGGAGCAAGTCGTTTCGAGCAGTGGGTCTCACACTTGTCGGGTCGTATCTGCCTCCAGCGTTTCGAGCAAAACCATTGGCGTCACGGGGATAGCAGAAGGATTTCGGCCAAGCTATCCCTCATTTTGAGCAGACAAGGTTGCTCCTGACACAAGTTGAAGGAGTTGACTTCCAGAAACCACTCCCAATTTGCAGAACCATCCTGCCGCTGGAGTGTGAACGGCATCACCCGGCTCTGGTTCAGGCTGCCATGCTCAACGCCTTGTGGACTGAGGACGGCGGCATCTTCAACTGGCGGGCGATGGCTCGGAGGCCCAGACCTTTGGCCTTGAGCTTCCTGATTTCACCGGCACGCCCGTTGATGGTCGCCGGGCGACCAAGCTGAACCCCACGGGCTTTGGCAGCCGCCAGACCGGCGTTGACGCGCTCCTTGATGATCCCGCGCTCAAATTCCGCCACCGCCATCAGGACACCCAACTGGAACCGCCCAGCCAGATTGTCGTCGGAAGTATCGATACCTTGGCTGCTGGCGATCAGCGGCACACGGAGCCGATTCAGTTCGTCGAGGATCAACGCCAAGTGCGTCAATGACCTGCCAAGCCGGTCGAGCTTGTATACGACCAACCGCTCGATCTCGCCACCCCGGATGTGCTGCATGAGCCGATCCAGTTCGGGTCTGGAAGCCTTGGCCCCGGAAATCTTGTCCACGTAGAAGGTCAGGTCTTTCCAGCCACGCTGACGACAATACCGCCGAAGTTCCTGCTCTTGACTGTCGGTGCGCTGGTTTTCGGTGCTGACCCGGACGTAAACGGCAGTGTTCATGAAACTACTGTATACAGAACACCCATGAAGTACACACGAATCTTCAATAAACTGGTGGTCGAAAAACGGGGAGGTTTTATGAACAGAGATCGAGCCGCCGATCAAGGGTAAGGCGGCAGGGCGTTTACGTACTGCATCGGGTCAATGTTGTCCTCTGGCAACGGCGGGCAGTAGGCTCCGTTCCACCGATCACCCTCAACGGCCAGCGCCAACTCATCCTCACCGCATGGACAGTCCGCGTTTGTCAGGGCCGCCTGCAATGCTACGCGGGCAGCGTCCAGACTCTGAAAGTGAGCCAGCGGCTGCGATGGGCGCAGCCAAAAAGTCACCATTGATTCGTCGGGATTCGTGAGCATCCGCGTGATCGCGAAGCCCGTTCTCGCCAAAGCACAACGAACCCGCTGCTCAAGGCCGCCCATCCAATACGGGTTCACGACCCTGAATGCGTAGTCCTTGGGGTCGAGGTCATCCACTTCGTGTAGCGGTTCTGGCACGTCGCAATTTCCCATCATCTGGTACCGCCCGCTCAGGGCGTTCAACCCATTATTGTTTTCTGCGCAATGCCGTCGAGCACCCGACGGAACTTCGAGCGTATTGGTACTGGCAGGGACGGGATGTTCGCGTTCAGGTATTCTCCCATGATCTGGAGTTGCTCGCGAGCCGTGGAGGCCACCAGTGCGCGGTCGCATCGCGCCTCAAGCTCTTTCAGTTGATCTCCCGTCACTTTCATTGTGCTCCAGTGTCCATCCGCCATTGCGGATCAAGTTCCGGTCTTGGGTAAAGCCGCAACAGGGGTAGAACTCGATTGTGCATCACGATTACCACGGGACGAATGAGCTTCTTCGTTGGCCGGAGCTGCTGTGGCGAATATGGTTTCCATGCTTTCGGCAAAGTACTACCGGACAATCAAATCGACAACTACATCTCCCAGTGTCCTTCACGTCGCAGCGAAGCCTTCAACCTGCTTCGGCACTAAGTCGGAAACAAGGTCATTGCCCGCCCGTGACGGTGCACCCGGCGTGCACCCGGCACGGCGCAGGTCTTCCGCCGAGTCCCGGCTTCACACGTCAAGTCCCGCACCGTTTATCCTGAGCCAGTCCTTTCGCTCTCTGTATTTGGGCATGACCTTGTCCACTTCGTTCCAGAATGCCTCCGTGTGATCAAGGTGATGGAAATGGCACAACTCGTGAACAGTGATGTAATCGATGATCGTCGGCGGGGCCATCATGCACTTCCAGTGGAAAGCCAAGTTGCCTTTCGGTGAGCAGGATGCCCACCGATGCCCCAATTCCCGAACATCAATCTTGCCGACGGAGACTCCGACTTTGGGCGCAAAATAGCACACCCGCTCGGCGATGCGCTCCCTGCCGCGTGTAACATAATAGTCACGGAACGCTGCCCGTGCTGCCGAGATTCCACCCCGGTCGACCAAATCACGGCGAAGACAGAACCGACCGTTCTTCAAAAGCAGTGACTCGTCCTGATCAGCGACGAGTAGCAGGCGGTAGCTTCGTCCAAGGTAAAGAAACCCTTCGCCGTTGCGATATTCGCGCAGGACACGAGTGGCGTTGAGGTCGCGCCATTCGGCCAAATGTTTGTAAATCCAGAAGCGCTTCCTCTCGATGATGTCTCTGATGCGCTTCTCCCCAAGGGATTTTGGAGCGCGCACTAGCACCCGTCCATCACGCTCGATCACAACGTCCGCCGTCCGGCGACGCGACCGGACAACGTCGTACTTTATGTCATCGGCGACCTTCATTTCGTCAGATCGTCGTTTCGCTTCTCCGCGAGCTTCACAATCTCCACGGCCAACCGCTCGTGGCGCTCGGTCAGTTGCGGAATGTCCGACAACAGGATTTCCGTGGCGATGTTCGCACGCAACTTTTTCACTTCCACCGGCTTTCCCCAGAAATCAATGATCCCAATTGTCTCCTGTAAAACCTCGACGATTCGGGACATCAACTGCTTTAACCGTTTCCGTTGCTCCGCTGGAACTTCGCCTCCATCGAATGCCAGTTGGCATACATAATCGTAAAATGTGGTCGCCTCTTTCGTTAGCCCTTCGATGACATCGGTGCGTCCCGCCTCGGCTTCAAGGCGAAGTTGCTCGTAACCCTCCGCAAGCGCGTCCCAGTTGTTCTTGTACTGTAGGATGAGATTCTCCAGCTTCTCGCTCAGCTTCTTGTAGAACGCCGGGTCTTCATCAAAGTGAACCGTGCAGTGTTTACGGATGGCGTGTTCCATCTCGCTCGCTTTGGCTTCAGAGTCCCCACCCGCGTGCTTGTTCACATGCGCCATGAATTCGGGAGACAGCAACTCGACCGGAGGAATCTTCGGATTGATGCCGAGATCAATCAGGTGCTCGTTGATCAACGCCTTCACCTTCGCGCCCGCTTCCGTGATGTCCAGCGAGTCATCCTTATAGCGCTCCTTTACCATGCGCAGCAAATAACCGAACCGTCTGGCCGGGCCGCGATACTGGTGTCCCGACTCATGCGGCAAGATCAGGTTCAGGCTTTGCAGAAACTTCTTCAGGTACACTTCAAAATCCGCCCGCCGCTTGATGTCCTTCATCGCGCCGACTGCGGAGTGGACGACGGCGACCTCGGCTTCTGGCGTCGGCAAACCGCCGGTGACAAAGGCGTCGATCTCCGCGACGCCTGCTCCCCGAAAATGCTGCAACAGCCGTTGATACCTTTCTTCCAAAATGGGCACTTCTGAGAGCAGATTCTTCAACCCTTGCTGGATGTCTTGCGCATCCTCAGCGGCGTAAATAGACAGCGCCGTGCTCAGATGATTGGCGAGGCCGATGTAATCCACCACGAAGCCGCGCTGCTTGCCCTTGCTCACGCGGTTCACGCGGGCGATGGCCTGCAACAAATTGTGCTCATACAGCCGCTTGTCGATGTACATGACCTGTTCCACCGGGGCATCGAATCCGGTGAGCAGCATGTCGCACACAATCAGGAATGCGATGCCGGTCAGGTGCTTGTCCGGGTCGTCCAGATCGAACGGCTTGCAGAAGTTCTCTACCGCGTTCCAGCGTTTCGCCTCCTTGCGGGCCTCGGTGATGATGGCGATCTCGTTCGTGGCATCGGATGAGACAACGACCACCGCTTTCAGAAACGCGATCCGCCGGATCAACTCCGCATCCGGCTTGGCTTTCAGTCTTTCGCGGTCACGCCGCTCCACCAATGCGTCGCGGATGGCTTTCTGGTAGCGGATCGCTGCCAGCTTGGAATGACAAACCACCTGCGCCTTGAAACCGTCTGGGAGAATGTTGTCGATGTAGTGGTCAACGAGGTCGCGTGCGATGGCTGCGATGCGCTTCTCGGCTTCCAGAATATCGCCGGTCGCGCCGTATTTCTTCTTGATGGCCGCAATTTCCTCGTCGGTGCGTTGGCGGAACAAGTCCTCGAACTTCGTGTCAAAGCCGTGCTTGTCCTTCAAGGCCGTGTCTGCCGTGCGGCCTTCATAGAGGATTTGCAGTGTCGCGCCGTCGTGGACAGCGTCCATCAGCTTGTAGGTATCAATGTATTCGCCGAACCGCTTTACCGTCCGTTTAGTACCATGTTGCTCGGTGATCAGCGGCGTGCCGGTGAAAGCGATGCGCGTTGCGTTGGGGAATGCCTCAAACAGATTGTCGCCGAGATCGGAGCTTTGTGTCCGGTGCGCTTCATCAATCATCAGAAGGATGCGCTCCGAACGATTGACCACGCCAAAACTCTCAGCCGAGGGCGGCGAACCGTAGGTTACCAGCGCCTCTTTCAAGACCATCGGCAGTTCCTCGACGCGATCCATGAACTTGTGAACCATCACCATGTTCACGTCGGAGGCGTCGGTCTTCAGGTGCTCCCGAAGCTCTGCCGTGCTTTCAATCACCTTCACCTTCCCACCGATGAGCCGCGCCGTGGCCGAAAGCTGTTCCTCCAAGTCAATGCGGTCGTTGACCAGCACGATCTTGAAGTCCGCCAAGTCCTCCGATGTGCGCAGCATTCGGGCAACGAAGACCATCGTGAGCGATTTGCCTGAACCCTGCGTGTGCCAAACCACGCCCGAACGCTCAGTCGCCGTCTTCCCTTTGCGCAACCGCTCCACGATGCGGCGGGCTGCGCGGTATTGCTGATAACGGCAAGCCACCTTCAACCGTTTGCCGTCGTCGGTGTCCATGAACACCGAGCAATTCCGCAGCACATCCAGCAGGGTATCCGGCGCGAGCAAACCTTGGATCATCCGCTCCTGCTCGCGGACGATGCCGAGCGGTGGCGTGAACTTGCTCCGGCTTTCCGGCCAGATGTCTTTCCACGCATAGAAATGCTCGTGGCCGGACGTGATCGTTCCAAACTCTGCTTTTTCGCCGCAGGTGCGTATGAGCAGCAGGTTCGTGTGAAAGAGTCGCGGCTCGCCTTCGCGCAGTCCAGCCGCCACGGTTTCCTTGCGTCCGTTGCGGTAGCGCAACAACTGCTCGAAAGCTGCGTGCAACGGATTGGCTGTGTTTGCGTCGCCGATTTTCGCCTCCGTCACCACCAGCGGAATGCCGTTCACGAACAGCACTATGTCTGGGATGATAAAGCTCTTTACGCAGCCCGGCGTATCAATACGGAACTGGTTGATGGCGTGAAAGACGTTTCGATCTGGGTGAGCGAAGTCAATCAGTTGCACCACCGGATCGTTTTCGCCGGTAACTTCGTTTACATCCACCTGCGCCTTGAACAGCAGCTTCTGAATTTCCTCGTTCGCTTCCAGCAGTGTGCGATTGGGCTGGCGTAAAATCTGGTCGCGCAGATCGTCCAGTTGGCGGTCGGTCAACCACGGGTTCAACTTGCGCACTGCATCACGGAACACTTGTGGCAGCAGCCATTCGCGGAAAGTGTTCCGCAGACTTGGCGCTGGATCAGACGGAATGACGCCATGCCCTTGGTCGATCACCGTCCAGCCCAGCGTGGCAAGCTGGTCGAGAAACGGCTTTTCGACATGGAAGTATTCCGACATGGTTCATCCGAGCAACGCCTGCGCCAGCGTCACACATTGCTGGCGGATTCGCAGTGATGCTTCCTCATTCTGGGGTTCTTCGTGCTGGTTGTTGAGTCGGAAAGCCGCACACGCCACCGAGCCTTGCGCATCCGGGCTGGAGAATTGAGCTTCAAGGCACTTCAGAGCACCGGTGATGCCGCGATGGCCAATCCGTCGTTCCTCCTGAAAGCCCGCTACTGCCGCCGCCGTCCCGCCGAGATAGTTCATCGCCAAATAGAGGATGTCGTGCGCGTCCTTCGGCGCTTTGCGTCCGCTTGGCCCGCCAAACGCGTTCAGTTTCAGCACCAACATCGGGCCGACCTCCGCTACCCTGAGTTCCTCGGTCTGCGAATTACCAAGCAGCGTTTTCCCCGTGATCTTCATCGTGCGATGGCACGCCAGAGCGCGGTTGATTCCCGGAATAATTGACACGTGCAGACTGTCATCCATCACGACAGTACCCGTGTCGGATTTGTCGTCGTCCGTCAACAGGTCAATGTGGAGTTCCAGCGTCGGAAACTGCCGGGTGAAGCGGCCTTTGATCCATTTGAACCCGTGGCCGGAAAGATTCTCACGGATGCCCGGATATGCCCCGCTATCCGCCGCGATGCTCACGCCAAAATCCACATCCAGCGTCACCGGGCCGGGCAGACCTTCGGCAGGTGGCTTGGTCAGATACCGCACCGCCAGCCCGCCGACCAGCACCAGATCGTGCCGGTAATCTGGCAGACAATCCCACGTCGTCAGCAGCGCCTGCGTCGGCAACTCCAGACTGTCCGCCGGGTATTTGTCGAACGTGTCGTGCTTCATTGGGTGAACCCTTCCCATTCACGCAACGCCTGCGCCTGCTCCGGCCCACGCTGACCGACTTGCAGCAGATCGAGATAAATCTGGATGTCCGACACCAGCTTGAAACCTCCCACCGTCTGCGCCTCCTGAAACACCCCTTCATCCTTGGGAGTGATCAACCAGAGATTGCCGCCATTGTCCACTTTACGTGCCCAAGTGATTTCGCCCGGCGGCTTCTTCTTCAGGTAGGCCGACACCAGCGGCGGGGTGGTGTGAGGATGCCGCAGATGCGCCGCGAACCACTGGGTGAAAAACACGTTCTGCTCGCCCAGCGCGTCGCGCGCCGTCTCCGCCAGTTCCACCAGATTGCCCGTCAGCGCGGAATACTGCTGGATGCTCGTCCGCTTGCGCCACTGATCCTCTGCGCTCCATGCGTCCAGCAGGCGGCTGAAATCCCGCGTGCGATACAGCGCCGCCTCATGGCGGCTGCCTGCCCGCGTCGGCTCCACCAGTTCCCGCTCGATGAGATCGGCCAGCGTGAGCGACACCAGCGCCCGCGAGATACCCGTGCGCGTCTCCAAGTCCGCCTGCGTCCACTCCTGTTCCCGGTGTGACAACAATACCCGCACGACGCGCGAAGACTTCAGGGTGAACGGATTCAATTCCGTGCCCGGATTCCGGTACGCTTTGCTTTTCGGCCCGCGATCCAGCAGGAACGACGGCATTTTGATGAACAACCGCCCGTTCAAATCCGCGTGGTTGATACCTGCCAACCGCAAATCCGCCGCCAGTGGATCGGGAATGTGCGGGCAGAGCAGAAGAACCGGCTTTTCTCCCGCCTCCGCCTTTGCCAGCAGCAGCTTTCGCGAAGGGTTCAACCTTGGCCAAACCTCAAAGATGTACTTCTCATTGGAAGCCTCAACACGAATCTCTGCCCGGCTTTCCCCAATGGCAACAGCGCGGATTGATGTGCTTTTATCTACCTGTATGTGAGGTATTTGCACAAACAAGTGCACCAGCCTCTCCGCTGAATCGACAGCCTTTATTTTAGCTTTTTGGCTCATTTCACTGAACCACTAAAACATGGAATATTCCTAAAATCAATCCGGGAAAAGAAAACGCTCGATGGGATTACAATCGCTCGGCGCGGTGCATTGCGCCGAGCGATTGTAATCCCGCTGAATACAGTCATGTCAACCCTCCGTTTTCATTACGGACGCGACTATGCCCCGCTCAGGCAGCGATACCTACTTTGACCGGCACGCGGCCCGTCAGCAAATCCTGCATCAGGCCCTGCTTCTGGGCGCGGAGTTTGGCCGCCCGGCTAATCAAAGTTCGACGATACAAATCCAAAGCCTGCATGCGGCTCAGTGCAAGTATCTGCTCGTCGTGGGGAGGCCATACAAATAGCAGCCTATTCAGAATCTGCCCGTTGGCGACATCACGTCCGCCAGAATTCACGTTGGTTCGTATCTGTGCCTTGAGACGCAAATCTGAGGCAAACTGAGACTGAAGGTAATGCGGTTCAACCAGACAAGGATTGAGGCTGATCCTCATCAGGTTCGATGACATAATCCACCCAGCATGTTCTTCTTCAATGACAGCGGAGCGGCCAACATCGGCAACACGGGAAAACACTACATCTCCAACCGTTAGCTGATAGTCATGTAATCGTAAGGCTGTAGCTGGTGAGACAAAAAGCAAACCTTCTGGCAACAACTCGCCTTCGCCGAGTGCGCCAATCGTGATAACAGGATGGCCGTGCTGAACCCAATGTTCTCCTTTGAGCGAAGTGCCGAACGGGCCGGTCTTAATATGCGATTTACCCGCCTGTGCTTTGTCTTTGAGCCGTGCTACTTCCCACCCCTTTGGAATCCATCCAAATCGCGGATCATTTCTGTAAAGCTGCGGGGCTTGGGCGCGGGTGGGGCGGAGTTGGCCGTCCGAGGTGACGCCGCGCGTGAACAGGTCGTGCATCAACCCCGCCTTGATCTGCTGGCACTTCGCAATCAACGCCTCCGTCTGCTCAATCGCCTCATCCGTCGTCGAAAGTATCTCCGCAATCCGGCGCTGCTTTTCGATTTTTGGCGCGAAGATTTGGTGGCGACCCACAAGACCTGTATTGAGATTCGTCTGTGTCCCCGGTTGCCCCATTCCATTGAACGCTGACTCAGCGTGTTGCAGGGCGTAGTAAAGATAAACTGTATCCGCATCGCGGAGACTTGAGAATTGAACGAAGCCGTCGTGAATACAGGCGGGCATGTCGACGATGATCGGCCGCCCCAGCGTGCCGCAAATCGACATGATTAACTCACCGGGGTTCACGCGGACACTGAGCGATTCGCCAAGAGGCGAAACGTATTGCTCAGTCTCTCGGAGAAAGCGTGAAGAACGAGTCACATCTGAAATCCTTACCCAACCGACCTCGCCTCCAAAGTACTTTGGATCGCCAATAGGCCGAGGCGAAGCGCCACGACGAACCTTTGCAATTTCGTCTATCTGCTTCCACTCACTCATACCCTAACTCCGCAAGAAACGATTTCAGCTTTGCCGCCTCGGCTTCGCACCGCGCCTCAATGGCCTTGGCGGTCACGGCGTACTTAGCGTGCAGGTTTTCCAGCGCGGCCAGCGTGGCAAGTTGGTCGGCGCGCAGGTAGCCTTGAAACGTCTCTACCAATAGCCGCTTGAACCGCGCCAGAATCACGCGGCGCGCCTCGTCACGGTCAATCTTGGCGCGAGCAGCGGTTACCAGTTCCGTTTTCTTCTGCTCGGTAGCGCGCAGGTTGGCTTTCAACTGCTTCGCCTCGTCTTCCAAAGCCTTGTGCCGGGCGAGCCGCTTTTCAATCGCCCCTGCCTGCGCCAGAAAGTGCTTCGGGTCGCGCTTTTCGCGTTTCGCCAGCTTGGCCTGCGCATTGGCTTCCTTGAACTCGGCTTTGAGCCGTTTCACTTCGTCGCCGGGCAGCACTCCGGTGTCGTCGCTGTCCTCGTAATCTTCTTCATCGGCGGCGGCAAAGAGCGCATCCAGTTCCGTGAGCCGCGTCTGATTCTTTTCCATCTCGGCCAGCACTTCGGGAAACTGGCTCTGGATGATCTCGTCGTCCGGGATCAGTTCCGCGCCCCACCCGCTGAAGGCGATGGATTTGAGGTCGGGCTTGAAGAATTCGAGGTAGCTGGCAAACGCGCCGCGCACCTGATGCTCGTTCAGCAGTGTTTGCTTGGCAAAGATGTCGCGAATCGTGCCTAGCAACAACCGCCGGAGTTCATAGACGTTGCCCTTCTTGTGGTCTTTCGGCGCAAGCGCTTCGACATGCGGAACGTTTTGCTGCCACCAGCCGTTGAGTGTCTGCAAAAACTTAGCGTGTGCGGCAGCGAGGCCGGGATCGGTTATGACGAGTTCAGTCAACACCCGCCGTTCGGTGGCGGCAGGCGTGAAATCGGAATAGGTTTTGTCCTTGGGCCGGGGAACAAAAACCCGTTCACGCAGGCCGGGGTAGTTTTTCCAGATGGTCGCCAGCGCCTCGATTTCGGCCACGGGCACGCCGCCCTGCAAATGGGCGCGGACATCGTGCGGTTCAGGCGGCGGCGCATTGTCCACGTAGCGGCGGATGTTGCAGTTGTAATCTTCGGCCTCGATCTCGCTCACCGGAACAAGTCGGGCGTAGGCATCCACGTTCTTCCGCTCGCGATAAACGTGGACGATCTTGGCGATGTCTTCGGGCCGGAGAAAATTCTGCGCCTTGCCCTCGCGGTATTCGCGGTCGGCGTTGATGAAGAAGACGTGTTTTCTCTGCGCCGCGTCCTGCTTGTTGATCACCAGCACGCAGGCCGGGATGCCCGTGCCGTAGAACAGTCCCGCCGGTAGGCCGATGACGGCCTCCAGCCAGCCGCGTTCGATGAAATGCTTCCGCGCTTCCTTTTCCTCGCCGCCACGGAACAGCACGCCGTGAGGCATGACTGTGGCCATTTTGCCGTCGGCCTTGAGCACGGCGATCATGTGCTGGACGAACATCAGGTCGGCTTTCTTGCCTTTCTCCGGCATCCAGACGGCAAAACGACCGGGATACTCGATGTCCTTCTTGATGTAATTCTGGCTGAACGGCGGATTCGCGAGGACGCGGTCGTAGCGCTTGAGTTCATTGTGTTCGTCCTTGTGCTGCGGACGGCGGATCGTGTCCTCCTGTCGGATGTCGGCGTGCGAAATGCCGTGGAGCAGCATGTTCATTTTGCAGATTGACCACGTCGTGCCGATGCTCTCCTGCCCGAACAGCGAGAGATCGCGAGGGTCGCCGCCACATTCATGGATGTAGTCCCGCGTCTGGATCAACATGCCACCCGAACCGCAGGTGGGATCGTAAACGCTCATGCCCGGCTGCGGCTCGACAATCTCGACCAGCGTCCGCACCACGTCGGCAGGCGTGTAAAACTCGCCCGCTTTTTTGCCAGCGGAGTCGGCGAAGAACTTGATCAGGTACTCGTAAGCCGCACCGAGCAGGTCAGGGAACTCGAAGTTCTCGTCGCGCAGCGGAATCTTCTCGAAGTTCTGGACGAAGTTGGAAAGCGTGTCGTCATCGAGCGTGCGCTGGCCGATCTTGCGGTTGAAATTGATGTGCTTGAGCACGTCCTGCAACGTGTCCACGTTGGCATCTTCGAGGGCTTCGAGGGCTTTGTTTAGCGTCGTGCCGACGTTGGTTTTGACGTGGGCGATGCCCTTCTTTTTGCCCTCAGCGTCGGTGTAATTCCACCGCGCTTCCGGCGGGACGAAAAATGTGTACTGGTCGGGATTGAGCAGTTGCGTTTCGATCTTCGCGTCGGACATGCCTTTCGCCTTGAGCGACTTGGCAAGCTGCTCGCGCTCCTGATCGAACAGGTCACTCATCCGCTTCAGGAACAACATGCCGAAGATGTATTCCTTGTATTCCGAGGCATCCATGTTGCCGCGCAGGTCATCGCAGGCCCGGAACAAGAGGCTCGAAAGCTGGGACAGTGTCAGTTTCTGCATCGCTAGGCGATTGTAGACAAATCGATGCCTGCGGAGAAGTAAAAGGCGCGCGCACGGATTTGCGCGACATCGGAGAGTGTTGTAGACAATCACCAAACCACTTTGTGGCCTCTGCGCGACGCAGACATTGTGGTTGGGAAGGGTCGATGTCTACGACGTCGCGTCCGACCGTACGCCTGCGGTTCACGCCGCCCGTCGGGCGACCGGAACATGCACGTTGGCCGTGACCACGAGCAGGCTGGAGCTTCTGTCAGTCTACGGATCAGCAACGAGCGTGATTGGCCCGTGTTTTCGCGAGTTTTTGCCGGGTGGATTACCAGCACACCAACGGCCCGGTGAGAGTGACGAGTAGTTGAAACTGAACTGCTTGCTGGTGATTTTGACGCCGGGTTTGACGCCGGAGCGCGCCGGATGGCGGTGTTGACTTGCTCAAGACTCACGTCCGGGCAAAGCAGCCCGATCTCCTTACGCCAGAGCGCCAGCCACGATTTCAAGTTCGCTTGGATTGGGATTTGGCGGCTATGCCCGGTCTTGGATTTTCTGCCGGGTAGGCGGATGTAGTCGTTACCAGCGTCGCTCCAATCAAGTCTAGCAGCCTCCGACGGACGCAAACCACTAAAGCAAACCAGCACCACCAGTGGCAGCAAGTCCGGGCGCTTGGCGGGCAGGCTGGCCAAAATCTGTTTCAATTCGGTCACGCGCAGGAACTCCACGTCGCCGTGTTTGACCTTGCAGCGTTCCATCTCACGACCGGGATTGAGTCCCTTGGGCACGAGCGGCGGGTTCTGTTTGGCAGCCCATGTATACAAATTGCCCAGCGTGATTTTATACTCGTTCCGGGTTTTTGGGCGAAGGCCCAGATTGACGACGGCGTGCTCCAACTGTCCCGCTGTCAGTTCATCCAGCATTACTCCGGCGGGGAGCTTGGTGGCGAGTCGGTTCAGACGCGACCGGATGTTGTCGCAGTGGGAGGCGGACTTTCCGTCGGCGACCTTAAAGGCATGGTAGAGCTTGGCGGCCTCGTCGAAGCGGATACGGGTGGGTTTGGGGCCATTGCCCCGGTGGTTTTCGACGTAGAACTTGGCCGCGTCGAACAGCGTGGCTTTTCCGTCGAGCAGTTGTACGCATTCAAGCCACGACCGGATCGCCGTATACAGTGAATCCGCTGTCGGAGCGTTGCGCAGGACTTGCACTGCCATACCAATGTCCTGCAACTCGGCGTTGGTGAATAATCCCCACTGCCCCTTGCCCTTGACCATTGCATCTCGGATTCGATCCGCCCGGCGCTCGGCAGCTTTTCTGGAAAGGTTGTTTAGCGTCCGCCGCTTTCCCGTGGATGAATCCTCCAACAGCCAGTAGGTCTTCGGGCCTGATTTGCTGGGCTTCTCGACCCGGTAGATCGTGAACGGAACGCCATTGGCGTTGTATACAAATTTCGTTTGTTCTGCCATACGCAGCCAAGAACAGGTTTTTCTTGCGTCTGCGTGTTGCCGAAGTTGCTTCAATTTGCTTCAACGGCGGTGTTTTTGCGGTGACTGTCGTGAAAACGCCCAGAATTCCGAGGAAAAGATGGCGGGAGCGGCGGGGCTCGAACCCGTAACCTCTGCCGTGACAGGGCAGCGCTCTAACCAATTGAGCTACGCCCCCGCACATGGGGCAGGTGAAGCTATGCAATGAGGGGTAAAGCGTCAAGAAGCAATCCAAAAAAAATTCGGGCCCGAACGTTCAATCGTTCTCTCTTGGTCCCGTTAAGGGTAACAGTTGCTCCTGGCGCATTTCAGACCGACGGACACAACATCCTCACGACGAGGACCCGAATGGTTTCTGCTCGTATGGGTTCCTCAAGTTACTCCACCATTTTTGCTTGAGACGCCCCGGAAGTGTGAAATGCTCAGCAGACATGAAGAGTATTTGGCTTTTGTCAGGCTTGCTGGCCGTTTTGCTGGGGGTTCGCGCGACTTGGACGCTGGCTGCGGAGAGTCCAGCCCAGGCGACTGAGAGCGCTCCGAGCGCCACTGAGTTGACCCGACGTGAAATCGAATTAAGCACGCAATTTGCCCTACTGAAAGATTGGGTGGAAACGCATCAGAAGCGAGCTCTTTTGGCCCGTGCGACAAATGCCGTTCCCAAGGCGGATTGGGAATCCGCGCTGGCCCAGGAACTGAGTGACCAGGCGTCCAAGACGGTGGCCCAGTTGGAGACGATCACGCGCCAACGACTCGCTCTGGACCAAACCAACGCCATGCCCAAAACCGGGGTCGCGTTCTCCACCGACGAAACCGCTTACGTCACCAAGCTCCGCGGCATGCTTTGGAGCCTCGAACGGGATCTCATGTCGCTGGTGGAAACCGGGCGGGTTCTGACCGTTGAGTTCCAAACCAATACGGTTCCCGAAGAGCTCGACCGGGTTTCCGGGCTCATGCTGCAAAACAACGAGGCGATGCGGTTGATTGAAAAAGAGCGCCTCAACCTGGAACTCGAGGAACTGCGCTTCCGTATCCTCAAGAACCGCTAAACGCGCCAACGGAAAAGTCCCTATGCGCAAAGTCTGGAACCTTGTCCAACGTCACCCGATCGTCACTTTTACCCTGACAGCGGGTTGTCTGATTGGTTTGGTTCTGACGATGCGCGCCCTCGAGCCTTCAACGGACCCTCGCTTGACTGCGATCCGCGCCGCAGGTCAACCGATGACGCTGGCGGAACTCAACGCCTGGTACCCGGAGGTGGCGGAGACGGACAACGCCGCCGTGCTTTACGCGCAAGCGTTTACACTTTCGGTTTTTGGTTCTCAGGTAGAGCTGCCCGAAACTATCGCCGAGATCCCAACGGCAGGTTTTGCGCCCTTGACCGAGGAGTCGCGAGCGAAGCTTCGGTCGTTTTTTGAGGAGCATTCTGAGGCCATGGACCTGTTGTACGCTGCCACCAATCGCGCAGGGTGCCGTTTTGCTCTGGATTTCACGCAGGGACAATTCATGCTGCTTCCGCATCTTTCCCAGCTCAAGAAAGCCTGCTTGATGCTTGCTGGAGCCGCCCTGCTGCACGCCTCCGAAGGCAACACCCATCAAGCTGCCAACGACTTTGCGGCGGCGGCTCGCGTGGCCAACTCGGTCGCCGGAGAACCGCTCTTGATTTCGCAACTGGTTCGTCCGGGATGCTGGAGCGTTATTCTGAAAGGCCTGGAATCGACCCTGAGCTTGTTTCAATTCAGCGAGGAAGACCTGGAACTGATCCAGAGCTCGCTGGCTCAAGCGGAGATACCTGATGGCATTGCGCGGGGTCTGGCCGGGGAAAGAACCATGGGGCTGGCCATTTTCATCGACCCGCGCATTCAAAACTCCTTCTTCACCGGCGGCACCGGCGCGACACCTCCGGGCTCCCAGCGAAGCCTTTCCTCTCTAGGCTCCCGCTTTGGCATCAGTGTCTTGAAAGTCTCCGGACTCTTCCGACAGGATCGCGATTTCTTCCTCGATGCCACATCGAACATGATTGCCGTGGCCCAGATGCCCTTTCCAGATCGCCTCAACGCCGGCCAGGTTTCGACAGTGCCCCCGAGCAGGCTCCTGATCTTTTCGCGCATGCTGCTGCCCGCGCTATCTCGCGCGGTCACGCGAGACGCGGACTTTTGCGCACGGGTTCGCACAGCCCAAACTGCACTGGCGGTAGAGCGCTACCGACAAACGCACGACGACCGACTGCCGGAACGCCTCGAGGCGTTGATGCCGCAGTATTTGCCACAGGTGCCAGTTGATCCCTACAACGGCCAACCCGTGAGGCTAAAGCGCCTGGCTCGAGGATTCCTGATTTACAGCGTTGGCGTCAACGGCGTGGACGATGGTGGCACAGTGGAGGACCCAAAGGCCCCCAAGGACACTGTTTTCAAGATCGACCGGTGATCCGAAGTCGCAGCCCGCGCGGACGCGAGTCGGGTCTCGACCAGAAACCGTCACCAATTCCCGTAGTAGAGAACGTAGGAAGACGCGTAGCGCTTTTTCATCCGTTTCATAGGCACCCATTCCACGGAACTGTCCAGGCGCCCCACATTGCCACCAACCCCGCCGATGGATTCTGGAGTCTCGTTGAGCGCCGGATTGGTGCGGATGAAAGTTGCGTTGTTACGATTGCATGGGCCAGTCTTCCCGTGCGGCGCCATCACCAGCACATCGCCCCAATGGTTCGCATCGGCCAGGATGTAATTTGTAGCGGACTCGGTCAGCCTTGCGGGGGAATGCCAATACTCAGGCGCGGTCTTGGACCAGCGGGTCATATTCGCATCTCCCAGGTAGTTGTAGCCCACAAGATAACCCCATTGGTCCGCGTACCGATTTTGCGCGCCAAAGCTGTAGCTGGGACAATCCATCACCTTCACATTTCCGGTATATTGGACCAGGTTGGTATAACTGCGGCTGGATATGCGCAGCGAGTGCCACTCTCCGTTGTTGTCTCGCCCTGAAGGCACGCGATCGGTGAAATCGTGGCCATACATGTGAATGGCAGTAATTGCCTGCCGCATATTGCTCTTGCAGGCCACCCGCTTGCCTTTCTCCCGGGCAGAACTGAGCGCAGGCATGAGCATGGCTGCCAGAATCGCAATGATGGCAATAACCACGAGCAATTCGATGAGCGTAAAAGCCCGGCGGCGCAACCTCAGTTTCATCAGAGCAATCCGGGGATCCATGGGATTTGTGCCTTCCTCCTAAACAGCTTCATGCCCTCCTGCGCCCGCAAAATAATTCAGGTCGCCAAAAGGACAGTCGCCGGCCAGGAGGTCTCTCGCTGGGCATGTCTGAAGATTACCTTGCCCTTGGTGTCGTTTCAACTAGAAAGAAATAAGTATCCAAATGGAATCCCAGCAGAAACGGTTATGTAAATGAATGATCTCGGTGCCTGCGATATCCGGCTAGATCTTGAGGACCCATGGTTATCGAGCAAAGCCTTGACTTCAGTCAAATCCCACCGCGTCCTTTTTGGATATTCCTTAAGGCAGGACGTCGGTCTCTTGCATCACCGAGTCGTTCGAACACGTAGTGCAGCCTCTGGTCTGGCTGCTGTGGGGTCTTGGGATTGTATGAACCGCGGTGAACGAATAGAATTGTGCGTATGAACCCGAGAATTCTGTGCTTCTTCTGCCTGTGCGGTTTGGCAATGCCGGGACTGTGCGCCGAACCCACACAAGCTGGCGCTCCCACAGTGACATCCGGCGGCGCCGGATTACTGAACGACTGGCTCCGAGACCAGTATCCGACCTTTGAGCGATGGGACATCGGCGGCCAGTTCCGTTTGCGCGGTGAACATCGCGAGAATTTCGCCGTACCTGGGCTGCGGCCCGAGGCAGTCGATTTTCGCAAAGACGGGGGCGCAGGAAACACCTTCCTACTGCTGCGTGAAAAACTGCACCTCGGCTACCGTCCAACCGACTGGGTAGGCACCTACGCCGAGGCTCGCGACAGCTCTTCTCACTGGGACCGGCGTGACCCCAGTCCCGAGGCCGATTGCTTCGACTTGCACCAGGCCTATGTGATGTTTGGTGATCTGAGTGAATTTCCCCTCGTCGCCAAGATCGGTCGCCAGGAACTCGCATACGGCGACGAACGCTTGGTCGGCGCTTTGGACTGGAGCAACGTCGGCCGGGTGTTTGACGCAGCCAAACTTCGTTTTCAACAGCCATCTGTCGCGGTTGACGCCTTCACCGGCCGTGTGATCATTCCCGACGATGGGAACTTCAACGTTTCCAATGATTACGAATGGTTCTCGGGGGTATACGCTTCCAGCCGGCAGCTTTTGCCCAAACATGAAACCCAGGTTTATTTTCTCGCACGGAATACCGGTGTAGATTCCCCCAACGCCATCGGGCAGGACCTTCCCCCCTCTATGCGCGGGGCATCCGCTCGCGATATTTACACTGTCGGTACCCGGCTGAAATCCTCGCCTGGCCAATTCGCTGGATGGGACTACCAAGCCGAAGCCGCCGGCCAGTTCGGCAATTTCAAATCCACTACTACCGGAGACCGTTTGGATCATCGGGCCTTTGCTGCCACAGTTGCGGGTGGCCACACTTGGGTGCAGACCTGGGGTTCACCGCGCCTGGGTCTCGAATACAATTTGGCTACAGGCGACAGCGATCCGAACGATGACAAGCATGAAACCTTCGACAACCTTTTCCCCACGAACCATCGGTTCTATGGTTTCATGGATTTCGCCTCCTGGCAAAACATGCATAACCTTCGCCTGACCGGATCGCTAAAGCCTCACAAGAAACTGTCTCTTACTCTCGATTACCACGCCTTCTGGCTGGCGAACACCGAAGATTACTTTTACCAGGCCAATGGCGCGCCGCGATCCACAGGAGGCTACGGCCTGAACCCAGACGGAGGTCCGTTTATCGGCACCGAACTCGACCTGATTGCAACTTGGAACGTGACCCGTTTTGCCTCTATCCAAGGTGGTTACGGTCACTTCTTCGCCGCTGACTACCTGGATGATAGCCTCGCCCAAGTTGGTGGGGCTACCGATGCCGACTGGATTTACCTGCAGGCCGTCGTCAATTTCTGAGCCTTTCAGGAATGCTGCCTCGGCCGAAGGTCCATGCCGCGACAACAATTCTCTGCTCCAAGACTCGGTCTATAGACGACCATCCAAATCCATTACACCGCTGCTCTGGTTGGCTTTCGGTAAGCAGAACGAGTTATTGGCACGCTCTTGAAAACGGTACCCAACGGCTGACTCATCTGGAATGG
>DIXK01000015.1 GCA_002428665.1 Verrucomicrobia subdivision 3 bacterium UBA6082 | reverse complement strand
GGTAACACGCCATCCCTACCCCTATCTCCTTCAGGGGCGTGGCTATGACGCCGATGGGGCTTGGAAATAGGTTTTGAAATGTGCGGCGGCGATAAACACGCCGCTCCTCTGGAGCTTGCCGCCGAGAGGCCTTCGCCAAGGTCGCCCATGGGCGACCCCTATCATCACCCCTCGCTGTATGTGCGCGCCTGCGTCTGGGCGCCGGCGCGCCGCTGCGTCTTCAGGCCATGGCCCACTGCTCGCGCAGGAGCTTCACCATGTTCCGAATCAGCTTAACCTTCTCCTCCTGCGGGAGGTCCTTCTTCGGGTCCGCCGGGTTCCTGGGCCAGCCGCCTTCAAAACTCACCGCGCCGCGGTAACCCAGCAACTTCAGCCCTTTGAACCCATCCACATACACGTCCGCTTCCGGGTGCACCCCGGGGATAATCCGCTCCTTCAGCCCGGCAATGTGCACGTGTGTCAGCAGCTTGCCTGCGCAGATAAACGCGCCCATGAAACTCGTCTCCTCCAGGCCCATGTGCCAGAAATCGCCCATCACCGTGGCGCCAGGGCCGATGTCCGCCGCAATGCGCGCCCCATCCGCCACCTGGCGCAGAAACGGCGTCTCGTTGCGGCGCAGCGGTTCCAGCACAATCGACGTGCCGTGTTTCGCTGCGTGTTGCGCCAGGCGTTTGCCCGTGTTCTCCACGAAATCCTTGCGCAGCTCTTTCCCGCTCAGATACCCCGGCTCGCTCAGCCGCCCGCGCGCGGGGCAAATGATCAGGCCCACCGACTTCATCTTGCCCAGCGCCTCGATCACCGGCAGAAACTTCTGCACTTCGGCCTCGCGCTTGTCCGGGTCGGCGTGGGAAAAATCGCTCGGGCCGCACGCCGTGGAGAGGAACAACTTGCGCCCCTTCATCGCCTCCACCAGGGCGTCGCCGTTCTTGATCGGCCAATCGCCCGAGGGGATCTCCACCGCTGCGAAGCCGTTGGCCTCCAGGAAATCGAGCTTCTCCTTCATCTCGCCGCCGGGAATGGCCCACCACTGCAGGCAGAGATTTAGCTCCGCCGGTTTTTCCGGGGGTGACAATTTTGGCATACCCTGCCAGGCACCGGCTGGGCTTTGGGCCGCGCCGAGCTGCGGGCCGCACACCGTGGCTGCTCCGGCGAGCGCCGAAGCCATCAGAAAATCGCGTCGTTTCATAGTGAATCCTCTCGCTCGCGTCGCGCGGCCGGACCCTCGTCCCGCCCCGGCGCCAGCATTGATGTTGCCCAGTCAATAACATGCAAAGGGGTGCGCTGTCGAGGGCGCAGTCGGGCACAAAATCGCGGTGTGCGGTTTGTGCCGTGGAATCCTGGTGTGGACGATGGGGTCTATAAAGTGAAATAGCCCCCGGATCCCTCAACGATGGCTTGAGGCTTTCAACGGGCGGAGAATCGACGGCCAAGGATTTACGACGGTTTTTCTTTCTCTGAAAGGTTTGTTTGGCTCCTCGTATTTTCAACCCTTTTATCGGCGATAGGTCACACTTGCCTTCTGTTTTTTAGTAGTCGAAGCGCACCGGTTGAGTAGGTTTGCTGAAACTCAATAGTGGAATGCGCTCGTCCACCGCAGAGCGCGAACTCATCAGACCATTATTCCGCCGGTTTCTTGTGCGCGGCAGGTGGGGCTGGGTTTCCCAGAACCTCCACGAATTCGCCGACTACGGTGAGTTCACCTTCTTCGGCATGATGCAGAACTATCGGCTCATACGCCGGGTTAAGTGGACGGAGTTGAATACGGGTGTGAGTGAAATTGCCGTCGTCGTCGAAGACTTTATCGCTCTCGTAACGTTTGACCGTGAGGCGTCCGCCCGTTTCCGGGTCAACCGCATCCCGCAGCACAGCGAGTACAATCCGGCCTTGCCGGGTGCCAGCAAGCGCTTCACCCCCACGAAATAGACAGTAGCAGCCGTCAGGTATCCGGGGTTCCATAGACTCACCAACCACCCGAATCGCGAACATGTCCGGGGTCAGACGCGGGCGGCTCACTCGGATCCACGTCGTTTGATCCGCAAGATCCACCCCGGGCTGCTCCGGGCTAAAGCTTCCGGCCGCTGCTGCGACTTCATAGAACGGGACACAATTCACGAAACGATCCGGCAAGGGCGGATCGAGGATAATCAAATCGTCCGGTTCGGGAGCGTCGGGTGCAGTGGCAGGAGCGGATTCAGGCTCAGCGGTTGTGGTGCTAACGACGGTTGGCATCCAGAGGATTCCTTCGGGTTCCCAACGATCGGCACCGCGCTGAATAGCGGTGACCTCGATCGCTTCGGTGACCACGTTGAAAAGACGGTTCTCCCAGTTGCGGCCAAGGGTAACCTCCGCTCCGGCGAGTTTGCCGGTCTCGAAATCAAATCGATGCGGGTTCCGCGCCCGCATTATTGTCCAGTAATCAATGATACATTCCTTGCGTTTCCCCAGCAGATTGCGGGTGGGCAGGCAGTCGCGTTTTTGATTGTTGGTCGCTGGATGTGCGGGCAGCAGGTTCCAAAGGTCATTATTCTTCCACAACGCAAACGGGATCGCATGGTCGACATCAAACTCCACCTTGAGTTGTTTGCCGGTCCAGACGCAGACTTTTTCGCGAAGTTCTTCGTAAAGTTTGCGAGCGGCAGACACGTCGCGTTCGGGAATTGCCGTTTGCAGCAGACAATCCACCACCTGGCTTGGCTTGAGTGCCCCTTGGGAAATCTCCGCGGTCAGCTCAGCCCAGCGCAAGAGCGTGGCGTCGGCAATCCAGGTTCCCATGATGGACAGTTCACGCCACAGATCGGCGGTCATGACGATGCTGCGCGATTGTTTGTCGTAGGAGAATGTGTGTGAGCCTCCGCCACCGGAATAGTAGAGCGGTCCGTCTTTGATCGTACAGCGGAGCGTGCTCTTCAGTTGCTGAAGGATGAGGAGGGCGTCTTTGGGAACGGTGTTGCTCCGATACGCGATGGTGAAACCGGAGAGGCCGCCCATCGGTTTATAGAGATTGATGAGTCGTTCGAGCGTGGTGCGGAAAGCAACGGGTTTCTGGCAGAGCGGTTTCTCGCCGCGTTTCTGGGGAATGAACAACTCCGATTCCATCAGTGGCCAGTAATACTCCAGCCATTTGTCAGCAATCAGGTCCAGGGACATGGCCACGCTGCCGCCTGGAAGCCAGCGGGCGGAATGGTAGCTGGTGGTTGCCAACTCGGCCAAAGCCCGGAATAGCGCGGGCTTGTAGGTGGCGTCTTTCTTGTCGCGATTCAGAATGGCCTCGATCTTGTCCAGGCTGCGCGAGCCGTGATTCTCCAGAACAAACAACTGCGTTGCCCAGCGGCGATTAGCCCGGCCCAGTTGGTCCTCGGTATCCCAGCGGCCGACCTGACGAAAACCGATCTTCTCGAAAAGGAACTGGAAATTCTCGGGCGTTACTCCGTTGAACAACCGCCCACTTTCGTCGCGGTGGGATTCGGCATCGGTCGCCGGCCCTTCGAGTGGGGTGGAGATCAGGAGGCGTCCGCCTGGCTTCAGAATGCGTCGTATGTTATAGACCGTGTCAAACAGCCACTCCCCGGGCAGGTGCATCAGGACGGCAGAGCATAGAACACCATCGAAACCCTGGTCGGCAACCGTGGTGAGTTGCGGAAGCTCATCCTGGGTTATCCTGTTCGCCAAGGCGGGAAAAAGTTGGCGGGCTTCGGAGAGCATCTCGGCTGAAGCATCAACACCGAGCCCTGCGTAGCCGGCCTGGCAGAGGGCGTTCAGGTCCCGGCCCGAGCCGCAGCCCAGGTCGAGCACGCGCGAGCCGGGGGCGAAGGCGACAGAGAACAATTCGGTGACCGCGCTTTGGCCTTGGGCGTAACGGACGACAGTTTCCGGCGCGGTGCGATTGTAGAACTCGATCGTCTGTCGGTCCATTCGACAGAGAGGTTACCTCGTCTCAGCACTTTTCTCAATGAGGTTTCAGGACAACCAAAGTAATCTGGTTTGTAAACAGGGGCCGATAGAAGTCGGTCCTGGAATCCTCCGTCGGGAGGGCCGCAAACACCCGCGACCTCACCAAGGGCGGTTGAGGTCGGGACGCCGTTTTCGTTTTTCCAGAACGCGCGTTTGCGGGCTTGGGCTTTTGGCAGGCGCCCGTGGCCCGCTCGACTCGGCGTTGATGGCCGCCAGTTGCTCGTCGATTACCGCGAGCAACTCGTGCCGGCCCTGCCCAATCTTTGCGGAACAGGTAAACATCGCCGGTAACTTTTCGAACCAGGGTGAAACGCGCTCCGCAAAGGCGGCGATGTTCGACTGCACCGTGGCGGCAGGTACCTTGTCGGTCTTGGTGAAGACGAGGACGAACGGCACGGAGCGGCGCACGAGCCATTCCACGAACTCAAGATCGATTTCTTGGGGAGTCAGACCGGAATCGATCAGTGCAAACACCAGGCAGAGATTCGTGCGATTCTCCAGGTAATCGGCCGAGGCTTCGTTGAACCGGGCCTTGTGCTTCCGAGCTATCTGGGCAAAGCCGTAGCCCGGCAGATCCACCAGCCGCCAGCATTTGTTCATCGTGAAGATGTTAATGAGCTTGGTGAACCCCGGCGTGGACGAAACGCGGGCCAGTCCCTCCTTGCCCGCAAGCAGGTTCAGCAGCGAAGACTTGCCGACGTTCGACCGGCCAATAAAAGCGAACTCCGGCAGCGACTCGTCCGGACACGATGCTAAATCCGGCGCGCTACGTTCAAAATGGCACGATGAAATGTTCACGATGAAAAACTCACGGCTCACTGTCGCACAAATCTACGGCACTGACAGCGATATAAGTCACGAATTGCTGGTAGCCGGACGTCGGGCGCCGCAAATCGTTGGGTTCAGGCAGCCGGCTCAGTCCCTCCCGCTGAACGAGCGATGGGACACACGGTTGCTCTGCTTGCGCCCCTGCCTGGCCGCGGGGTTAACAAAAGTGTTGACTTACTGTTATTATATGATATAAACAGTAATATCAGTGGCAAATGAACATAAATCCTGGTTGATTGGCCCCATCTCACCCGCCGCCGGTGGGACGCTGTATCAACAGATTGTGGACCGCCTGAAGCGCGAGATCAGCGAGGGCCGCCTCAAGCCCGGCGCGTCGTTGCCCTCCTTCCGGCAACTGGCCGCGGATTTGCTCGTGAGCGTCATCACCGTCAACCGTGCTTACGAGGAATTGGAGCGTGAAGGGATTATTTTCCGCCGCCAGGGATTGGGCACCTTTGTGGCCGAACAGGGCCACGACCGGAGTCGTGAGGCCAAATTGGCCACCGCCAAAGTGATGCTGCGCGACGGCTTTCGCGAAGCCGCGGAAGCCGGATTGAAACCTGCTGAACTTGCCGAGCTTGCGCGTGAGATACTCAAGGAGATGAAATAATATGACCAACGCCATCGAAATCCGTGGACTCGTCAAAAAATATCCCCGGTTTCAGCTCGGCCCGCTGGACCTGACTGTGCCGCGCGGCGCCATCTACGGGCTTATTGGCCCGAACGGCGCAGGCAAAACCACTGCCATGGACCTCATTTTCGGTATGGGCAGGAATGACGCCGGGCACATCTGTGTTCTCGGCTGCGACCACCGTGCCGACGAAGTGTCGCTGAAAAGCCGGGCAGCTTATGTAGGCCCGGATTTGAACTTCCAGGTGTGGGGCAAAATCGGCAGAGCCATTCGTTTTGTGCGCGGGTTTTATCCTCACTGGGATGACGGCTATTGCGCCAGCCTCATGAAGGCCTTTCACCTCGCTGACGCCGATCGCGTCGCTACGCTTTCGTTTGGCGCGCGCACCAAGTTGAGTTTGCTGCTCGCGCTGGCGCGCCGCCCGGAAGTCCTGATTCTCGACGAGCCCATGACAGGTTTGGATGCAATCTCGAAGCAGCAGGTTTTCGGCGAATTGCTCAACGCCGTTGGGGAGGGAGACCGCACGGTGCTGATTTCCTCGCATGGATTGAGCGACATCGAACGCTTTGCCGACCATATTGGCATGTTGCGAGCCGGGCAGTTGGTCCTGGAGGGGCGCACGGACGAAATCCTGGATCGCTACCGTCTGGCGGAATACTTCACACGCAACGGCACGACTTTCCCGAGCGCCGAGGGACTGATTGTTTTGAACGAAGACGAAAACCGGTGGCGCGCGCTGCTGGACCAGAAGCGCGTGGGGCCGCAATGGCTAGAATCGCACGGCGCGGAGCAGGTCTCGCTCACACGCGTGACTCTGGAGGAATTGTTCGTGGCGTTGTTCAAAGAAAAGGAGGCCCAATGACACGGCTGATCCTGGATCATTTTCGACGCTGGTGGTGGGTGCTGCTGCCCACGGCGGCGCTTTCCTTTGGCCTCGGCTGGTACATCTGTGTTTTGGGTGGCAAATCGTTCGCGTTTTGGGTGCTGGTCCTCTGCTTGTGGATGGGCGCGACCCTGCTGGGTTTCGACCTGAAGCATGGCCTGGCACGAACCCTCCTGGCGCTGCCGCTGACGGCCAGGCAAATCGGCCGTGGCTGGTGGTTTGCGTCGGTCGGCATCCCGGCGCTGGCCATGGGCGTGCTATTGTGTTCGGGCGCCGCGCTGTGGTCTCATTTTCATCCGGCCAAGGATGTGCCGGCTTTGAAGCTGGCGCTGGCGTGCCTGTTTTGTCTGCTTTGGTTAGGCAATACCTTCACCTCCATTTACGGGATGACCAATGAGCTTTTCGGCACCTGGCGGGAGCGCCTTGGCGTGGGTGTCATCAGCCTGCTGGCCATGGTCATGTTGTTTGGCAGCATGCTGTTCTTTCAGCAGTTGTTCGAGAAACCATTGATCTTCACTTTCTTTTTAGCGATTGGCGTGATCGTGACGGTGGCGAGCTGGTTTCGCGCCGAGAGATTTGTGGTGGGCCGGTCGAGCTTCCGCCTGCCGGTGGTGCCCTCCAAACTTGCCTGTGCCGAGCATTGTCCTCCCGTCGGCGGGGGTGGGGTTCCTTTTCTTCTGCGCACCACGTTTGTTCGCGGCTTCTCGTACCTGCTGGCCATGGTCGGGCTCATGGCGCTCTTGTCGTTGCGGCCTGAGTCGGGCATGTCGCCCAATTTCCGCATGGTGATGGTCGCCCATATGGGCAGCTTGATGTGTTACTTCTTTATTGTTCTTTACCACGCGGTCCCTGGCTTGCGGCAATTACGCCTCTGGCGGACGCTGCCCATCTCAGCCTCTCGGTTGGCCGCGGTCATCCTCGCCCTGGCGATTCTGCCGCTCTTGGCCGTCGGCGTGGTGAGCGCCGTGGTGGCCGGTCTTGCGTGGGGAGAGGGGGCCGCCATCACCACTCTGAAAAGTTATGCGTTCATTCTTGCGCCGGCCGCGCTAAGTATGTTTCTCGCCACCTGGCTGGGAACGGGCAGGGGAGTTTACGTGTTGCTATTTCTGATCATCATTGGGTGGGGCACGGTCAAGCCGATGCTGGAGACCCGACTTTTCTTTGCCCAAATGCCCGTTGGATTGAGCAGCCTCCTTGTGTCTGGATGTGTTGCGCTGTGCTTTTTCCTCACCCGGTTCATTGTGGCGCACAGCAGCCACGGGTATCGCGCGCCTGGCGTCCAGGCAAGCCCTCTCGGCAGTTGACCCCCGCGTTTTCCCGCCTGCACATTCTGTCAGCAGGGAGTTCGTTGTCAGTCTTGAAGAGTGTCGCGGCTGGGTGCGGAACTGCACGACGGTCTAGGTTAGGACTTGCTGGTCATCTCCAGCCAGGCGCAGTTGAGCTTGTGTCAGGTGAAATCGCAGGCCCTCACGCCTCACGCACCCGACTACGTGTTTCCTCTTAGCCTCATCTGCGTGTTCACACGTATTCTCCATCACTCCCGATGCGGCGATAATAGCGACCTGTGATCGCCAAAATCGTGATTGCCGACGACGACGCACGGATGCGCCAAGTGCTCAGACAAATCGTGGCCAGCCTCGCCGGTGCCGTTTTTGAGGCCGTCGACGGCGGTGAGGCGATTGCAGTCTGTGCCACCGAGCGGCCGGACTGGGTGCTGATGGATTTGCGGATGAAACCTATGGACGGCCTTCGCGCGACCGCCAAGATCAGGGCGCATTTTCCGCAAACGCGCATTGCCATTGTCACGCAATACGACGAAGCCGAGTTGCGGGCCGAGGCGATTCAGGCCGGCGCTTGTGCATACGTCCTCAAGGAGGACCTCCTGGACTTGCCGGGGATACTCTTGGGCGGGCTCACACAATTTCACGTCGGGGAGGTCACTGGCAATGACAGGCCAAACCTTTCCACACCAACATGATCCGAACGGCGGCACACCAAAGCCTCATTGAGACAGAATCAAACAGACAACGACACCAATAAACAGAATGGAAAACGCATGAACCCAAAACCGGAAAACAAACCAATTGGCCTCTCCAGACGCGAGGCGATCAAACTTTCGGGACTGGCCCTCGGCGGGTTGGCCGCAACCGGCGCCACCAGCCGTTACAGCGGGGGCAACCCGAACGCACCTTTGGACAGTTGTTACCCGACGCGCTTTAACACGCAACGGTACACCTACTTTGACCAACTTCCCCCCATGGTTTGCTGGGGGAGGGACATGGCAGGAAATATTACCGGCACGAAGCTCGAGCCCAACGAAATGCGCATC
This sequence comes from Verrucomicrobia subdivision 3 bacterium UBA6082, assembly GCA_002428665.1. Lineage (GTDB taxonomy): Bacteria > Verrucomicrobiota > Verrucomicrobiia > Limisphaerales > UBA8199 > UBA6082. The sequence goes on along the minus strand of DIXK01000015.1, from coordinate 48,643 downwards.
ACCTTTATGGGTTCGGTAGTCCCCATGGCGCGCCGGGCCCAAGCGGAAATGAGCATCTTCGTCGAGGTCGGCTGGATTACCGATCCGGACGGCAGCAACGGCCGGCCGGAGGACCAGTTCATTTTCGACATGGGCTGCGGCGTGTCCGCCAATTACCAGGCCTGTGGCGTCGGCTATGGCCGGATGGACAAGATCTTCATCAGCCATTTGCACGGGGATCACGTCACCGACCTGGTCCAGTGTTATTGCTTCGGAAACGGCGGCGACCGGAAATCCCCACTCTTTGTCTGGGGCAACAAAGCCACAGGCCTTCCGAACCCCGGGAGCAATCCGCCCGTGTCGGACGCGACCAAACCGCAGCCCAATAGTTATCCGGCCACACCTGAGGTTTACGATGACAGCGTGCGGGCATTTTGCGCGAACCTTCGTGAAGCCTTGCGCTGGCACACGGAAAGTCAGGCTTTCCAAACGTCCGCCTATAAGAGTTTCCCGACATTGGTAGAGATCGCGAAAGATTGGGGCCTGCCCTATGCTCCCACCCAGGTTGGGGACGACCCGCCCAACGACGCCAATGCGATGGTCCCGATCGAATTGGACTGGTGGAAAACGGGTTTGGACGGCGACGGCAAGCCCACAGGTGACAACATCGCCTACCAAAACTCCGGCACCGGTGCCAGAGTTCTCCACTACCCGGTGATTCATTGCCGCGCCGGCTCCATGGGCTACAAGCTGGAGTGGACGCCTCCGGGCGCGCAGAAACCTCTGACCATGATTTACTCGAGCGATACGAAGCCCGAATGGAATTCTATCCACCACGCCATCAACAAGGATGCCCTTGGTGATCCACAGGGCGTGGACGTGTTCATCCACGAAATGGCGGTTGCGCCGGAAATCTGGGCGCTCAAGTGCCAGGGCCTCACAGAACCGGGTACCGATGAACTGTGGCAACGCACATTGGAAGGCCTGACCGAAGTGCAGAACAGTTCGCACACCCCCCAGGGAGCGTTCGGTTATCTGCTCAGCGAGATCAACAAGGTCAAGCCGCCGCGGTTGGCTGTTGCCACGCATTTCCCGACCGCCGACGACACCGTGGCCTGTGCTTTGAACAGCGTTCAGGCACATTGCCCGGAGATTAAGAAGATCGGTGACCGGCTCGTGTGGTCGTTTGATCTCATGGTGCTGCGGGTGTTCCCGGATCGGATTGAGCAACGCCGAGCCGTGGTGAACGATTTCTCGTTCAACCCGCCCATACCGACGGCTCACAGCGATATTCTCGCACCCAAATATCACTTGGGAGACGACAGCACAAATCCCGGAGGGGCCGATCCTATCGCGCAAATCGAGGAACTCGACGAGGCGTATGGGATTCAACCGGGCGATGATACCTTCCGCCGAGACGGCTATTAATTTGAGTTGCGCTTTGACCTTGTCCCGCATCCGGTTGGCGGAACCCTCCCTCAGGCAGGGAGGGGCCGCGCCGGATGTGGCTATAAGCATTTCCATGAACGCTCCGCAGAAACTAACGCGAATCAAACACTGGCCTTGCGTCACGGCGGCGACAGTCGGCCCCCCGTTCTGTCGCCGCATTGCCCCCGCACTGCTCGCAACCAGCCTCTGGTATCTGGTCGCCGGCTGCCCATTCATTTCCACCGGCAAAGCGGCGGAGGCAGGCACCCGCCCGAATGCCTCACTCACGGCCAACCCGCAGCCGGTCGTGGTATGCGACTTTGCTTTCGACGTGGCGCAATCGCACACTGACGAGGGCTTGGTGCGGGGCCGTGAAGGACCCGCTCGCCGCATTGTGGGGAATCTTCGCCCCAAGGAAACGCCCGCCCAAAAAGCGGCCCACTTGGCGGGCTTGCTCCCCACGGCGATAGCAGAAGAACTCGCCAAACTGAAGATCCCTGCCACCCGCCAGCCTAAGGGCTCCCCTTGGCCCGCCAGCGGGTTGGTTGTCCGGGGGGAGTTCCTGGAGGTGGACGAGGGAAATCGGCTTAGGCGCGCTGTCATTGGCTTCGGCGCGGGTGGGACCGAGGTGCTGGCACAGGTCGAAGTATTTGACCTGGCCCAAAATCGCGATAAACCAATCCTCGTCTATGGCACTGGGACCGGGTCGAGGCCCACACCCGGTGGAATAGTCTTCATGAATCCCTACGCCATGGCCGCCAAATATGTCTTGTCCCGCGACGCCACTGAGAAAGACGTCCGCAACCTTGGCAAACAGATCGCCAGGGATCTCGCCCGGATGGAAGTTGGGGCCGTGGGCAGCCACTGAACCATCACAGCCACCGCGCGCAGTACTTCCTAATTGTGATACCCGTTCTAACGAGTCACATTGGCAGCAGGAAAGAACTGACTATGCCAAACATCACGAGCGCCGAGAAAAACGGCCACATTGGCCATTTCGTTAAACTCCAACCGGGGGAAAAGGTCTTACTCTGCCGTTGCTACAAATCCGCCACTTTTCCCCTGTGCGATCTCGTGCACCAAAAACACGAGGGCACCTTCGGCCCCTTGGTAGTTGAGGCCCTGAAAGAGGCGGAGCCACAGCCGACGCGACAGCCTTCGCGCCCCGGGTAAACAGCAGCGTGTTGCTGAAACCGGCAAGAGGCCTAGTCCTTCTTCTCTGGAAAGCTGGAGCGCAACGCCGCAGCTTCCGCGGCAGTGAGGCGAACGACGCTGCCATGGCGCGCGTCCGGCGGCAGGGACACCGTTTCCTCGATCGACCAATGAATCAGGTCAGGTGAGGAGGAAACTCCGTAACGGTTGCTCATGCAATAATCATACAACAGTAGCCATCCGGGTTTCTGCGGATCTGGCATCACGGCGGGACCCTCGGTAATGACGGGCGCGATTTGGCCCTGGTTGAGGGGGCCTTCATGGATGCGGTAAGGCCCTTCCAACCGATCGGCAGTGGCCAGGCGGATCGCGCGGCGTTCTCCCGTGTTCGGGCTGAATTCCTCTTCCTTGTGAAAGAGGTAGTAAGTGCCCTCATGCTGCAGGAGCGTCCCGTCAATGACGGAGTAAGGCGGAGCAAACAAGACTTTCGCTGGAGTGAAACTCTGTCCGTCGCGCGTTGTGGCGAACCACAATCGGCTTCGCTTCCAGCCCGCGTCTTCAAAGGAGGAGGACCATAGCAGCACCACCTCGCCCGTAGCGCGATCCTGGAACCGCTCCGGTGCCCAAATGTTTCGCGCCAGCCGGCCGGCCTCATCCCGAACGCCCTGCATGATTCTTGGCGAGCGCACATTCTCCCACGTCAACAGATCGCGCGACGTGGCGTAGAGGCAGGCAGGGCCGAGATCCGTTTCGTTCGTGCCTCGCCTGCGCTCACCACCAGTGGCCAAAAGGTGCCAAAGACCATCGAAACCCCGCTGCAGAAACGGGTCACGCAACCATTGTCCCCACACCGGCCGGTTGTCATTGAGCGGTTGCCAATGACGTCCATCTTTGGAGAGGGCGTAATGCAGCCGCTCTTCTTTCATGGGATTGGGCAGCGGCACTTGCCGGGCCCGCCCTTCAGCATCAATCTCCACGCGCCCTTCATAGCGCTGACGGAAATAAGCCAGGAGCCAGACGTCTCCACCGCCACTCGTCTCTGTATTGGGACCCGCGCTCGCATTCGGCTTCACCCGCGCACGCAGCGTCTCGCCCGTGTCTTCAACCTCGATCAAGCGGCAACGCTCGGAAGGACTGCGATTCGGGCTGTGGAGCGACACCATCAACGTGCCGTCGAAGCAACGAAAGATCATGGGGTGGCCGCCGTCATCCCGAAAAAACGGATCTGCTTGCTGCCGCCAGGGGCCGACGACTTTGCCGGAGTCGGAGATCGCAACACCGGTAGTGTAGCCGGTCTCCGAAAAACTCGACCAAAGCATGAACAACTTGCCGGACTTGCTGCGGTGGAGCGCAGGGCCATCGGTGACATAACGGTCTCGATCCCGCGGCGCCCAGGGGGCCGCGCTGCCTCGGAAAAGAAGCTGGGGTTTTCGCACCGTCGCTGAAAGATCCTCACTTAACCGGATCAGTTTCATCCCCCCGTCGCGAACCTGGACCCATTCGTGGCAATAAACCATGTAAGGGACGCCGTCCTCGACCCACAAGGTGCCGTCTAATGCCATCTCGTTCGTCGGGGTATGAGAGTGATTGGCGAACGGTTTAAAGGGGCCAAGGGGCGCATCCGCCACGAGCACTTGTGTCCCCCGGTGTATGCGGGGCGGCCAGTTGGTCCATTGTTCGCCCAGAGGCAGGTCATTCATGAACGTGGCGAAAAGGTAGTAGCGGCCGCGGTATGCTTGCATTTCTGGCGCCCAGATGCTCGCCTTTCCCCAGAAACCCTCCGGGATTGTGAAGACCATCGCAGGTTCGCTCCAGGACTCCAGATCTTTGGACTCCCGCACGGTCACTGAGCGACCGGAGGAAGCCACGAGGTAATAGCTACCTTCCGACCCGATCGGCAGGATGAATGGATCCCGGATACGGATGTCGGTCAACGGGTTGCGTGCCGCGAAAGCGCCTTGTGCCAGCAACCAGCACGCGACCAACACAGCCCCGCCTCCCAGTCTCGCCAACAAGCCGCCAAGGCAGCGCTTTAACCCGTGGACGCGAGATCTTCGAAACGACATTGAGATTTGCACCGAAGCATTGGACCAAGGTGAAGTCAGCACATCAAGTCTCGGTCACCAATTCCCGACTCACGTGTTGCGCTGACTGCCACATTACGCTATTGCAATCAATACCATGTCAAAGCTGTTCACACCATACACTCTCAAGGGTGCCACTTTCCGCAACCGGATCGCCGCCTCGCCCATGTGCCAATACTCTGCTGTCGATGGTTTCACCAACGACTGGCATCGGGTCCATTACCCCGCGCTGGCGCGCGGAGGATCCGGTCTGGTGGTGGTAGAAGCCACCGCAGTCAGCCCGGAGGGGCGCATCACTCCCGCTTGCCTGGGGTTATGGAATGATGCTCAAGCCGACGCTTTGGCCCCGGTGATATCCGCCATCAAATCTGCTGGAGCTGTTCCGGGCATTCAAATCGGCCATGCCGGCCGTAAAGCGTCTGCCAATGTGCCCTGGGAGGGTGATGACCATATCCCGGCCGGCGATCCCCGCGGGTGGCAGCCGATCGCGCCGTCTGCAGTGCCCTTCGGCGCGAACTTGCCGCGGGTGCCACGGGAAATGACCAAGGAGGATATCCATCGCGTGCGCAACGACTTTGTGTCGGCGGCCAAGCGGGCTCGCGACATCGGGATCGAGTTTTTGTTGCTCCACTTCGCGCACGGCTACCTGGCGCAGAGTTTCTTGTCTGCCTGGTCGAATCAGCGCCAGGACGAATACGGCGGCAGCGCCGCAAACCGGGCGCGCTTTCTTGTGGAAACCTTTGAGGCGGTTCGCGCGGTCTGGCCTGAGAAACTGCCCCTGGGCGCTCGCGTGGGAATGCTGGAATTCGACGGAAAGGACGAGGCCACCCTCGCCGAATCCATCGAGTTGGCCAAGAAACTGAAGCAACTCGGTCTGGACTTTCTGGATGTCAGCATCGGGTTCTCGACCCCGAGCGCAAAGATCCCTTGGGGACCGGCATTTCTGGCGCCCATCGCTGCCAGGGTGCTCAAGGAAACGGGTCTTGCGGGATCCACCACTTGGAATGTGGGAACACCGCAGTTGGCCGAAAACATGGTGAGCAGCGGCACTGTCGATATGGTGATGATTGGCAGACCGCTGCTTGCGAATCCTCATTGGCCTTATGCCGCCGCGCGAAAACTGGGTGTGGAGAAACCTTCCTGGGTTCTTCCAGCGCCGTATGCCCACTGGCTGCAGCGCTACGCCGGCGCCTGACGACATCCACGAAAGGACAGCGCTCCAAGGGGATTGCCTGTCACGCCCTGTGGATTGGCATGGTGAGGTGGAGGATTCGCCGGGCACACGCATCGCCCGGCTAGGGTTACTTGAGGTCAGACTTTCGGTTTCGCAACCGGGATAACGTGGAACGGGTCGCCGCCTCCTGCCGGCGCAAGGCTGTGAGTTGCTCGGACCGAGGTTGACGAGGATCCAACTCTCGCTGAGAGGGTTGGCTTTTCTTACTGCGCGGCGGGCGATGTGGCATCGCGCATAAACTGCCATGCCCAGCGATGAAGCGCGAGCAGGAACAAGGCAACCCGAAAAACTGTGAATAGCCCCCGAAACCGTGACAACCAAAACTGCCTTGGAATATCGTCCTCGCAGATGGAACGATGCCGCCCGGAATGTGTCGGCACGGTCACTGATTTGGAGTTGGTAGACCGCAAGCAGAAGCTCCCGGAAGGGGTGGCATCCCGGCGATTTGAGTCGCCCCTTTAGGCCGGCGATTGTAAGCTGTGTTCGTGGCAACGAAAGCTCTTAGACGTCGCGGCCTGCTGCAACCAGTCTCCCGGGGCATCGCCTTCGTGCAATTTCTCGCGATCACCTTTTCGATAGCTTCAGTCATCGTCGCCCAGGTCCCGACCGCCAGCACCTTCCCGGCCGTGACCGATGCCGAAATCACCGCGTTTATGCGGGCTCAACCGAAAGACTCGAGGGTCATGCTGGCTTTTCATTCCAACCCCAAGCGGGTGCCACTGCTCCTCGGAGCGATCAAACGCGACCCCGCCGGTTTTTGGGCGACTGACCTCTATGGGATCTGCTTCCTAGCGGATTGCGCTGAGGCCGGGCGACGGCCAGTGGCGGAAAGGCCAAAGATCTATGCGAGGATTATGGTGTATCTTTCGGCGGCCCAGGGAACGCTTTCCAAAGCCCTGGAAAAAGATCCTCGGAATCCATCACTCCAATTCAACCTCGACTTGATTAACAAATCTCTCGTCCAAGCTCGCGCGGAGGCCGCCATCGGAAACAACGACACGCACGCCCTCGCCGGTTCCGGGGCTTCCGCGAGCACCCCGTCCCGTGTTGGTTCCACCCCGGCTCGCAGCGCCGCCGTTGCCGGCGCTCGCACCAAAGTCTGCGAAAGCCATCTCACCCAGATCGACCTCGCCAAGAAGATGTGGCAGGAGGATAATAGTAAACCGGAGACAGCCATACCCACGGTTGCGGACCTCAACTACTACATTCCCAACCACAAATTCCCAGTGTGTCCTGACGGCGGTGCCTATGTCATCGGCAGGCTCAACCAAAAACCCACCTGCTCGTTCCCCGGGCATCTCCTGCCCCCGCGGACGAAGTGAGAGGGCCTGGGAGTTCTTCAACGTGGTCGACACGTCTCGACTCTGGCACTTCGAAACGGGGTCGAAAAGCTTCCTAAGCTCCGCAGCCCGAGCGCAGCCGATGGCGCGCGATAGGACGGGGACTTTGGCACAACCAGCCAGCCGCATCGATTCATTTCAAATGGACCAGTCAATCCACCGTATCCGAGGTGGTCCGGCGCAGGTCCACAACCGCCTTGAAGGCCGGTTTCGGTTGGCCGTTGCGATCAAAAAGCAATGGGTAATTTGTTCTCCCCCGAACCGGATAATGGTTCAGCCAGGAACTGCGGTCGCTCACGCCCCAGAAGGTGACGCGCGAAACCACCTGGCGGTGCTTAAGGAATACCTCGAACAGTTCCGCATAACGCCGGGCCAGGCGTTGTTCCACTTCTTGAGGCAATCCGTCTGGATAGGGGTTCAGCTTCGGGTCCGCACTGAATCTCATCGATACATCAGCTCCGCCACCACCCGGCGTTGGCAGGACGTTGACATCCAGTTCGGTGATCATGACTTGCAGTCCCAACCCGGCAAAGGCTTCGATGGTCTCTTCAATATCTCGTGCGGTGGGCTGTTCCAGACCATAATGCCCTTGCAGACCGACGCCGGTCAGCTTCACGCCGGCAGCCTGCAGTGTCTTGAGGAGCTTCAGCGCTCCTTCTCGCTTTCGTCGCCCTTCCAGCGAGTAATCGTTGTAGTAAAGCTCCGCCTCGGGATCGGCTTCGTGGGCAAACTGGAAAGCCTTCACCAGGTAGTCTTCTCCTATGATTCTGAGCCATGGCGACTGACGCAAGGTGCCGTCCTCGTTTAGCGCCTCGTTCACCACGTCCCATCCTTTTATCTTACCCTTGTAACGGCCGGCGACTGTGAAAATGTGCTCGCGCATACGCTCTAGCAGCGCCTCTCGCGTCAGTGTGCCGCCCTCCTGGTCTTGAAAAACCCATCGCGGGGTCTGTGAGTGCCATACGAGCGTGTGGCCGATCACCGTCATCTTATGCTTCTGGCCAAATTCGACAAATCGATCCGCCGGCTCAAATGTATAATGACCTAACCTGGGATGGATCACTCCCCATTTCATGCAGTTCTCGGCTGTGATGGTGTTGAAATGGATCTCAACAATGCGGGCTTCGGTGTGGCTTGTTCCGGAAACCTGCCAGGGGTTCAGCGCCGCTCCGACGAGGAAGTCCTTATTGAATACTTCCTTGAGCGCGGGTTGGCCGCTCGCGCTGGCCAGGAGCCCGCACAAAACCGTGCCAGTGATGAATGGGGTCATGCTAACGGTATGTCTCATTGGGATGAAGCTGGAACTCGTAACGGGGTGTTTAGGATGATTGTTTCCGACCGCAAGGAATCAGCGGTGGCGGAGATCTGATCGGTAATGCGGAAGAAATCGAAATCGGCGTATCCGCCGGCGGTCCTGGTCGCATAGTTGAACAGGCCAAAACGATAACCCATGAAGTGCGGCAGCGTGTAGCTCATCTTCAGGTCGCTGCCGATGGAAGCCCACGACAGACCATCGAGGCTGTAAAAGAAACGTGTTGTATCCGCCCGGTTCTTGAAATCACAGGCAGCCTTCAAGAACACCCTCTTCTGGTTCAGTGGCACACACTGCACCTCGACGGGCGAACCGGATTGCGCGTTTACCATCACAACAAAGTTCGTGCCGCTATCTGCTTTAATGCCAACGAGTCCATAATGCTTCTGCAACAGCGCGAGGCCGGCGAAGTCACCGTCTTTCAGGTTGCTCACGTCAATGGCGGTCGTGCCTGAACACTCCGGGCCGATTGTCCGCTGCGTGAGCGTGTTCCGCGCGGAGAGAAAATCGGCGTCAAGGCGCCCAGTGATGAGCCTCAGGAAACCGGGCCGCTGCGTTACTGACCAGAGCGTGTTGTCGGGGTTGTGATTCCACTGCCAAACCAGGGGGAGTGGCGTGTCGCCAGGGCGGCGATTGAATTCATCCGAGTCGGCAATAGCGGGAATGAGTCCCTGGTTGGCGGGAAGATTCAGGGTTTCGGGCACCTTGCCATCCACGCCGATCACGGGCCAGCCATCCTCCCATTTGACGGGCACGAGATAGGGAATGCGGCCCACCGCGCCGTAGTCACGGAACAGATACGCGTACCACTCGCCCTGCGGCGTATCAATGAGGCCACCCTGCGCCACGCCCTTGTCCTGCAAGCTGACGCGCCCCTCATACGGGCCGGTGATTTTGTCTGCACGGTGAACGATCACGGTGCGCATGCCGCCCCTCGGCCAGGTGATGTTGAACAGGTAATACTTTCCTTTGACCTTGAATAGTTGGGAGCCCTCAGCGGGTAAGCCCCTGTTAGGGCCGGCTACTGCGGTGGCGTTGGTGATGACTACCTGGTTGACACCGTCCGGCTGGAGTCCGGAGAAATCATCCTTCAACTCCACCAACCGAAGGTCGCCAGCGCCGTAAAGCATGTAAATGCGGCCGTCATCATCAAAGAACAGCGAGTGGTCATGGAGCGACGGACTGAACGACGTTTCCGTCCACTTGCCTTTCTCAATGTCCTGCGTGCGATAGATGTGGGTCCTGCGTGTCGTGCTGGAGAACGTCGAAACGTAGTACGTGCCGTTGTGATATCGCAAGCTACTGGCCCAGGAACCTGCGCCGTAGGCGTTCCTCCCGTTCTTCAGTGTCAGCGCCTCGTTGTCGGCTAGGGTATCGTAGGCGTACCCCACAAGTTCCCAGTTCACCAAATCTTTCGACTTCATGATGGGCAGACCTGGACTCAGGTGCATCGTGGTGCTGCTCATGTAATACGTCGCGCCCACGCGAATCATTGCCATGTCGGGTACATCCGCGTGAATGATCGGGTTCATCGCTGGTCGCGGTGACTCGGCAGCGTTGAGAGCCAGGAGGGCACAAACGGTCTGAACGGCGAGGATAGACAATAACTTGTGCATATTAGGTGACCTGAAGATTAGATTCTTCGGCAGATTGAAACCAACCCGAGCGCCCGCCCCACGCAGCAGGCAATCCACACCAGGGTCAAGGCGAATGCCGGAGCGGCGACGCATCGTCCCGAGTGATTGCCAAAACAACCCAATGCGCTCTCCATAAGCGATAGCATTGCCAGATGACGAGTGACCGCATCAACGCGCGAAACTCCACCAGTCCAGATTCAGCAGCGATTCCTCGCCGCCGGTGAAGCTCAAGTAGAGATCCTGGATACCGGTGGCATCGGCGACTTCGCAGGAAACGGTTTTCCATGTTTGCCAGCTACCTGTGTCCTCCACCTTGCATGTGCCGATCAAACGTCCGTCCAGGCTGCCGAGCCGCAACTCGATGCTGCCGCCTTGCCCAGCGCTGGCGACGCGGGCGCTGAACTTCTTCGCGCTCTTGGTGCCGAAGTCAAGGCCCACCACTCTCACCCAGTCGCCGTGATTCAGATCAGTGAGATTCAAGCCACCTTCGCTGCACGTCTCGGTCTTGACGCCGCTCTGAGCATTGAAGGTCTCGCCCTCGACGCGCGTGCAGGGATCGAGATGACCCAATTGGGCAACGCCGTTGGTAGTGTAGGTCACCTTCCGGATGGTGCCGTCCTCGTTGAACCCAAACTCCTCAAGGCCCAGGTTGCGGCGGAAGCCGGTCGGAATGCCGGCTTGCCGGGCCACAATGCGATTGTGATAGACGTGATACCAACGACCTTTGAACTCGAACTGCGCCGAGTGATTGTTATTGTTGCTGTTAATCGGCGGTTGGTCCGCCACCACGCCACGGTAAGTGTATCCTTCGATCGGGTGTTCGCTCGTCAGGTAATCAATTCGCATCTGCGCCCTCGGGGTCGTCGAATAGGTGAAATAGTAGAGGTCCTTGCGCTTAAAGACCCAGGCGGCTTCAAAGAAATTTGTTGCGCTCATCTTGATGACATTACCATCCAGACTGATCATGTCGGGCTTCAGCTTGGCGACGCGAACGTTGTGGTCTCCGTTGCCTCCAAAATAGAGGTAGGCTTGTCCGTCATCGTCAATGAAGACTCCTGGATCGAAGAGCCACATGTTCGTAGCGGGCTGAACCCCGGGTGTGCCATGAGAAAGCAGAGCCTTGCCCAGCGGATCGGTGAATGGGCCAATGGGCGTGGGCGCGGAGGCGACGCCGATATTCGCCCCACCGTTGCCGAAGTACAGGAAGAACTTGCCGTCGCGCTCGATCGCTGCCGGCGCCCAGGTTTTTTTTGCCCAGGTCGTGCTATCGCTCGCGCGGAACACCGAGCCATGATCTGTCCAATTCTTCATGTCACTGCTCGAGACGCAGATAACATTGGGAATGTTATAGCCGCCCCCGACGGGGCTCTCGTCGTCGTTGGAACAATAGATGTAGACCCGATCCTTAGTGACGAGAGAGGTGGGGTCCGCCAGGTAACGGTGCGAGGCGATCGGATGGTCAGCCGCCAGGCGAGGGGCGAATGCGAGCAAGAAGCCGAGATTGGCGATGAGAATGGACCGGTTCATTGGATTTATTTGAAAATGCGCTGCGAGAACAGCCACAGGTTGTTTCTCCAGTGCGTCGCGTCATGACCGTTGCCGTCGACGTGCCAAACATGTGGCACATTGTTTTCCTTCAGATAGGCGTGCATACCCTGACTGATCCGGATCAAGCCGTCTTTGTTGCCGCAGGACAGCCACAATAGTTTCAGTTGTCGGGCTGCGGCTGTGGGATCAGGCACCAATTGCGCTGGCGGTTTTGTATTGGGTGCCGAGGAAAAGCCTCCCACCCAGGCAAAGATGTCGAGGTGAGCTAATCCGAAGTTCAGTGACTGGCCGCCGCCCATAGACAACCCGGCGAGCGCCCGGTGTTCACGGTCGGCTTGCACCGAATACCGCGACTCGATGGCAGGAATCACGTCCTTGAGCAGGTCCTGCTCGAAGGCCGCAAAGGCCGGTGCTGCGGCGAAGACGTTGCCTTCCGCGCGGTCGTTCTTCTGGGCACGGCCATTGGGCATCACGATGATCATCGGCACCGCTTTGCCGTCGGCGATGAGGTTATCGAGCAGGATGTCCGGATGTGCAAACCGCTGCCACTCCGTTTCGTCTCCGCCGATGCCGTGCAGAAGATAGAGGACCGGGTACTTCTTGTCCTTTGAATAACCGGGCGGGGTATAAACATTCATCTTGCGCGTTGTGCCCACCGTTTTGGAGTCGTATTCGATCATCTCCAATGTGCCGTGCGGAATGCCATCGCGCTTCTTATCAAATCCAGCCGGGGGATCGTCAAATGCCGGCTTGTCGTCCGGCTTCAGCTCGATCTGCGCGCCGAAGCCGCAGTGCCCGGCGATCAGGGCTAAGCAAAGGAGAAACGATTTCAGCTGCTTGGTTTTCATAAGTGCAGGTTTTTGAGTCAGCCGTTATTGCCACAGGTTGAGTTGCTACCTGCCACTTCTAAACGAGCCAATAAGGTTATACAAGTTTCGTTCTTTGCCTCTTACAGGGCTGGCTGCCAGCGGGGCTGGGTTCCTTGCCGGCGGACGCCCGGAGGAGGATAGGGTTGATCCCGTGGCTGGCAAACCTCGCAGCTTTGAAACCAAGCAAGCAAGGTAGCCCGAGGAGGTGTGATTTGGGCCTGATCCACGCAACCACGCCAGCGCCCCTCAGTGGGGGTTGTCACCAGGCTACCTACTTATGCCGGAATTACTTGTGTGCGAACGGGTCGCCGAAGCGCTCTTTCTGGTGTGTCAGCTCAGTCTGAAGGGTTTTCAGAAGTTCTGTGTGCTTCGGGCTGGCGGCCAGGTTGTGCCTTTCGTACGGGTCAGCGCGTAGGTCAAATAATTCAACCCAATCCGGGCGCTGAGGATAAACGACGAGTTTGGCTCTCGAGGTTCGCACGGCCACCATTGCTGGTGTGGCGGGGAGGTTTGGTTCAAAAAAGTATTCAAACATGAATGCGTCGCGCCAGCCTTTGCGCTTTCCAAGAAACAACGGCACCCAGCTTATCCCCTGCATGGCTGCGGGTGGTTGTATCCCTGCCAACTCCAGAAACGTGGGCGCCATGTCGATGTTCAATACCAGCGCATCGATTGTCGTGCCGTGTTTGACCAACGGCGGGTAACGCACGAGCAATGGAATGCGCATGCTTTCGTCGTACGCGCTCCGTTTGTCACCCAGCCCGCCATGTTCCCCCAGGAAATACCCGTTGTCCCCCGCGAAGACCACGACTGTGTTGTTCGCGAGGTGCAACTGGTCGAGCAAATCCAGCAGCCGGCCGACGTTGTCATCTACTGCCGACAGGCAGCGGAAGTAGTTCAGCAGGTAATCGTCCGAGCCCTGGCTGTCCGTGTCGGTCTCGACCGGTTTGCCTAACTCCTCACCCCGGAACGCGCGCTGGCCTCGGCCGTAGATGGGCGAGGCATCCGCGTTGAGGGCGGGCTTAACATATTCCCCGGCGAATCGCGTGCGGGTGCGTTCCGGCGGGATTCGCGGCGTGTGAGCCGATTTGTAGCCCACCACCATCATCCACGGGGCGCGGGACGCATGGCGCCGGAGGTAATCCATCGCATAATCTGTCGCCGCATCATCCAGCCAACCGGGTGAGGTTCTCGGTTCGCCATTCACAAGGAACCTTCCGCCGTAGTATTCCCCCTGGCTCGGATAGCTGGCGATGTAGTCGAACCCGGGCCGGTCCCTCTGGAACGCCATGTGGAACTTGCCGATATACGCCGTTTGGTAACCAGCGTTCCGCAGCAACGTTGCCTGGTTCACCGCGTTCGTTGGCAGGTGAGTGCTGTTATCCATAACCCCGTTCCGATGTCCGTATTGGCCCGTCAGGAACGAGGCGCGGCTGGGTGAACAGAGTGAGTGCACTACAAACGCGTTGCGGAATCGCGTGCCTTCGCTAGCCATGCGATCCAGGTGCGGAGTTTGGAACCAGGGAAAGCGCGCGCGTTGGCCCTGCTCGCGTTGCACCACGCCCAAAGCGTCCCAGCGCTGATCGTCCGTCACGATGAACAGGAAGTTGGGTCGGGCGGCAGCTTTGCCGACCGTGGCCGGAGCCGCACTGATTGTTTCCAGACGCCCGAGCGAAACGAGCGAGCACGCCGCGACGACCCAGCGGATGGCTCGCGCCCTGAACCAGCGTCCGAAAGAGCAGGGGGGTCTCATAACTCAGCGCGGAGGGTAATTAAGCCGTAGCCCGGAACCGCAACCAGGTCACCTATTAGACGGCCCGGGCGCTCGCCGGTGTCGCTTAGGTGCACCGACTTGGGTTGTGTCGACCCCCAATGCAACTTCACCTTGCGGTCTTTGCCCGAAGCGCCGAACAAACGAACGATAAGGGCCTTTTGATCGTCAGACGGTTTCAAGCCAACCATTACCACATCGGGAGAGCTGAGCGTGAGCAACGGCTTGGTAGTCGATTGACCGCTCGCTCGCGTGGCGATCAGTGGTTGGCTGAATCCGGTGGCAAATCGGGTCGCCTCGGCCGGATCGGTTCTCCCGCGGTGCGGCCGCAGAATGAACCGGAAGACGGTTGGTCCCTCCTGGTAGGCCCGGTAATTGGTTCCCCAGTGATTGTTCATGGCCCACGAGTAGAAGGTTTGGGTTTTATCGATTTCCTTTCGCCAGACATCCGGGTTGGTCTGTGAATTCAGCAGTGTGGCTGATAGGTAACCCACCTGGATCAGCGGCGCATCCAGCGTTACCCAGGTGACACCGTGCTCTTCATTCGCCACGTCCACCCAGCGGCCGACGGTCAGCCAGTTCTTGCACGCGCTGGGCATCTGGTCTCTTTCCGGTGCCGCGGCTCCGAGCGGCAGATCCACCAGCATGGCGCCCTTGGGCACCCGGAACGGAAAGGCGAAGTTGAGGCTCTCCTTGCCTTCAGGGTCATGATAACTGCGCGCGGCCAATCGCTGCTTATCCACCAGGTTGATCACTTCAATCGAGTCCTCGCCGGCCACCAGCTTTAGCTCGCGCCGCAGGGCGCTGCAGCCCGGAGCCTGCGACTCGAGGATCAACGAAGCAACCAACGGACCGCTTTCTCCCACGGTGATTTTGACCGGGCCGCTGCCTTGCACCTCCTGCGGATCATCGCCAATGAGGTAACGATACTCGTTTAAGCCCTCGCCCCTGCTGGTATCCACCAGGTTTCCGCCGATGCCGCGACGGGTTAGTTCCACGATGCCGCCCGTGGTTTCATCCACGCGCAAGCGCACCAGTCCGTTCTCCAGCACCGTACCGGTGGCTCGCGCCGGAGTTTTTGGCAATGCCGCTGCACCTGGCGCAATGGCATACCGCAACGAACCCATGGCCGGGACCTCTTCGGCCACAAACACCAACGCTCCCGATCTGAGACGTTGCGACAGCACTGGTTGGCGTTTCGGGCCGAGGACACGATCGCCGGTCCTGGAGAGGTCCGCGGAGAGCGTCACCAGTTCGGTGCGGGACCAGGACAGAGTGTTCAAAACCTCAAGGCCCTCCGCCAACGGATCTGCCGGCTCGGAGGATGCCAAAGCCTTGACCAGGAGTGCTCGTGATTGGGCTTCCGCCTGGTCGGCGTACGATTTCTTAATGGCCCATTGCTCGAGGGTTTCTTTGCTCTCCGGCTGGCTGATGCTGCACCAGGCGCCCCAAGTGTGCTCGGAGTAGAGCAACACGTTGCGCCAGGCGTCGGTGAACTCGGCCAGCGGGTAGCCCGCTGGGTTGCGCATGGCGAAGATGCCCGCCGCTTGCGCCAGGCGGTCGGAACTGTGCCGGTTCTGGGCCGTCTGGAATGCGGATGAACCTGCGCCATCCTCCCAATAAGGGGTCCAATCGCCACGCACCACCGGGAGCGTGTCGCCATAGCGCTTCTCAAACGCGCGGAAGGCCTCGCCGGTGCCCGAGATGATGAACTGCGGCCAGATGTACTTGGCATTCCAGTCCCTCACGAAATCGCAGATCGCCGGATCCGGCACCGCGTTGTCCCCGTGCCCGGCCCAGCGCACATAAGCGAT
Source organism: Verrucomicrobia subdivision 3 bacterium UBA6082 (assembly GCA_002428665.1). GTDB lineage: Bacteria > Verrucomicrobiota > Verrucomicrobiia > Limisphaerales > UBA8199 > UBA6082. The sequence continues at coordinate 32,475 of DIXK01000015.1, read as the reverse complement.
GTCGAAAGGATAAGCTCGCTTCTCCAGGCCGTCGTAAAAATCGCTCACTAGTTGGGGAGAAAGCTGGTGGTAAATGTGGGACATCGCGTATCCCCAGAACGGGATCCACACCAGCACGCGCGACTGACCATCCGGCCCTTCCCAGTAAAACGGCTTGTTCTCCCATTCCTGGAGGATGTTGCCGATCCGATCAAAATAGTTCGGTGCCGCGGAGAAGTATTTTATGCCCGCGTGCGACATGGCCGACACCGTGCCCCAGGTGAAACCGGGCACATCCGAAATCATAGCCGCGTCGATGGGCACGCCGGTTTGTTTCGCGATGTGCGTTGAAAACCGGAACAACTGCACCAGCTCTTCCGGACGGCACAGCCCGGTCAACTCGTTCAGATACATGCCATTCATCACCAAGCGGCCATCCTTGACGGCCTGGAAAAAGTCCGACTTCTGCTGCACGTTCATTCGTTCCAGGTAAAGGTCTGCAGCCCAGCCCACTTCCACATTCCACACAAACCGCGCCCCTTCCGGGTAATGCGCGGTCGCTTTCGTGGCGGCAATGCCGTCCAGCACATTCTTCACTTGCTTGTTCTCGATGGCGGTCTGAATCTCCGTGTAACCGATATCCGTGTGGGAATGCGGCAGGATGTAAACGGTCATCGGTTTGGCTGACCGATGAGCAAAGGTCTCTTTCACCAGGCTTTGGCCCTGGTAACTGATTTCAACCGAGCTGGTCGTTTCGACGCTCGCTTGCGGGAGTTGCCAGTCGAACGAGTTGCCGCCCGACCTCAACGTCACCATTCGGGCCGGTTGCTGGGCCAGCCGCACGGCGACTTCCGCCGGTTGCACATAGGGGTGTTCGATCGTGACCTTCACCGGCTGGGTTCCTTGCCGTTCCAGAAACGGCAGCACCTTCACGCTGATGGTATCGCGTTTCGGCGCCGGCTCGTCCGACTCCGAGGAGTAAAACGCCAGCTCCGCGCCGCCCAGGCAAAACAGCCCTTTACTCCCCTGTTCGGTCGCACGCCATTTAATCGTTCGCGCCGTGATCGGTTGCGGCAGAATGAACAGTGTTTCACCGGAGCGCTGGTTTGCGTGCTGGACCGGCACGGTTGCCACCTTCCGGCCGGCACCGTCGAAGAACTCGAGCTCGGACCTGGCGACGGTTGCGCCGTCGTTCCGATCCACGTGGCGCATCGCGGCGAAGCGGGTCGGTTTGCCGAAATCCAGGTGCACCATCGTGTTGGTGCCGGCATCGCGTGACGCAAACTCCGTCTTCACCTTGCCGTCAAAGAAATGCGCGATGGCGAAATTGCCGCCCGGATCCTCGGTGGAATCCTGGAGTAGCTCCGGCTTCGGTAAAGGCAACAAGGGCGTGAACGTGCCGGCGGCTATAGAGGGTTGAGAACTCAGGGTTATCAGCAGCAATGCGGCCAACGGTAAGGTCACGCGCCCCAGTCGGGCGCGAATCTGGGGAGGTTGCGTCATCACGTCTATTTAGAATCTGATGTTTAGATCGACTGCAGCGGCTCCAAAACATTCGGTCGAAGCCTGGTTACTGTCGCGGCTGTGGTCCCCGCGACCTGGTTTCCCGTGAGTGCCGCGGGATCACGCACAAAGGCCTTCATGGTCGCGCAGGGCTCACCTCGGTTGGCTGGGCGGATAGTGTAAGGGCCGACCTTTGCCGGAACGATAAACGTCTCGGCATAATGCACTGAAAATGGCTCGAACCGCGCTTCCGGGCTCTCCACAACAGCTTCCTCGCCTTGTACCAGGTTCAGCACATTCACACCATCACGCGTATGGTGCGGCGTGACGTCCGTGAACCAGTGCCGCCGGGTCTCGATAAATTCCCGTTCGTGCAGCCCGGTGCGTTCCTCACGCCAGCGTTCGGACGCGGCCAAAAGTTCCACCCGACCGATCAGGTTCTTTTCTACCCACGGGGTCGAGCGATCCCATTGGATATTGGGCAGCCCGTGTTGCAGATGGATCGGACGCGGTTTGCCGTCCAGACCCAATCGTCCCCAATCCCACAATTTGAAGGTGAAGATGTAAGGAGTAGCGCTGATTTCCAGCACCATCGAATCAGCCCCGGAACAGTGCACCGTGCCGGCCGGAATCAGGAAATGATCGTGGGCCTTGGCAGGCCAGCGGTTCGCGTACCGGTCCGCGTGAAACGGCGCTCCGCCTGCCTGGGCTTGCCCCAGATCACGGACCATCGCCGCCGGATCGATGTTTTCGCGCAGCCCAAGGTACACTCCCGCACCTGGGCCCGCATCCAACAAATAATAGCTTTCGTCCTGCGTGTAGTGCATCCCGAAATGGTGCTGGATGTATTCCGTTAGCGGGTGCACTTGGAATGAGAGATTGCCGCCTCCCATCGTGTCCAGGAGATCGAAGCGAATGGGAAACTCATCACCAAACCGCGCGTGCACGCCGTCGCCCAGCAATGCCCGCGGGTGGGCAAAAACCAGGTTGATCGCGGGCATCTCCAGTTGCTCGTTGCCGAACCGAAACAGCAAGCTGTTCTCTTCCGGCACACAATCAAAGCACCATCCGTAATTCGGGTTCTCGGATCCGAGATCGCACACTTTACGCATCCACTGGCCGCCCCAGGGCGCCGGGTCAAAGAAAGGCACCACCCGGAATGGCCGCGTGATTGCATGTGCCAACCCGCGCCGCACGGCTTCGCCGTCGGCCAGCCTGGGCTGATTTGGCACGGTGGTGTCCAAAACAAAATGCCACCGGCTCATCAACGGGCGCTTCCAGCGGTCTGCCACCCGCCAATCTACAAAAAAGGCGCGCTTGTACTGCAGATGCCCGGGAAGCGTACGGTTCTCCACGCCCAGGTTGCTCGCCTCGTTGCGACGAAAGCGGTTCTGTCCTTCCCAGCGTGGCAGGTCGGCGTAAACGAGAATATCGCCCTCAGCAATCAGGCTCGCCCCGCAACCGACGACAAGGACGAGGCCGGAAGGGAAGGACTGCACCCGGTTGCGCAGCGTGGCCACGCGACCGGGATCGAAAAACTCCGGCAACGTCAGGCCACAGAGAAATCCAAACACCGGATCATCCCCGCCCAAGAACGGGTTGACCAGGGCGTCGATGTGCGCGGGAGCGAGCATGGCTTCCGGGGCAAATACCGCCAGACCAGGTGTGAGCCGCCGGTTGAGCAGGTGATACACTGCCTGCTCATCTACGCCCGGGTAACACTCCACGACCAGCACCGTCTTGGAAGCCTCTCGCCGGGCTGCGGCCTGACGCAGTCGGTCGAGGCAGGCCTCCCAGCCGCTGACACAGCAGCCCTCGCCGCCAGGCACTTCAATACAGGGGTACTTATCGTAATTAGGTTTCCTCACAAAGAATCGTCTTTCCAAGTTCTTCCTGCCAGAGCCATTCGCACGCCAGCAGCGCTGCGTCGTCGCCCAGCGCAGACGGAACCACTTCCACCCGGCCCCACGGAGTATGGGCGCAACGCTCTACATACGCCTGCACTGCAGGCACAATCACGTCCGCACTGGCCATAATACCGCCGCACAACACCACTTTCTCAGGGTCGTAAGCGTGAATCAGGTTCACCGCTGTCACCGACCAGATCTGCAAACTATGGTCTCTCAGGGCTTTTGCGCAGGTATCATCCATGGCCGCAAGCCGGAACACGGCGGCATAATCCAGCCTCGGCTCGCGGCTCAAGGGGCTTTGGTCGAAATCTTCCCGCTCTCGCGCCAGTTTGTCCAGCATCCAGGTTGACCCTTCGGCCTCGGCACAGCCCAGATTGCCACACACGCACTGGCGCCCGCCGTAGCGCACGGTCAGGTGCCCGCCCAAAATGCCCGCCTGTCCATGCACGCCGCGCAGTACCCGGCCTTCAATCACCGCCGAGGCGCCAAGGCCTGTTCCCAAAGTGATCACTCCCAAGTTGTTGCAGCCCCGGCCCGCTCCATATTGCCACTCACCGATTAGCGCCATGCGCGCGTCATTATCAATGGCCAGGGGCAAACCCAATGTCGTCATTGCCCAGGCGCGTAGATCCAGTTGGCTCGCGTCGCCGAACTTCCCGAAATGGTCCATGATCCGCGCCCGGCGCGCATCAACAATGCTGGGATAGGCGAAGCCCACCCCGCCGCAATTGGCCGGCGTGAGGCGTTGCTCCGCGCAAAGCCCACGCAACCCGTCGGCCACTGCCTCCAGGCGTGTACTCAGCGGTTGATCGGCATTGGCCGGCAGGACCTGCCGCGCCAGCACCCGGCCGTCCTTCACCAATCCTAGCTTGATCCGCCGCCCGCCGAAATCGGCTGCCAGCGTGATCACGACTCTTCCCTCCGCATGTCCAGCGTGACCGTGAAGCGCGAGCTCACGTACCGAACCTCGGCAAACTCGAACGGGCGATTGCCCGGATCAAACACCGTGTGGCGCCGCAGCAGTAACGGTGTTCCGCGCGCCACCTGCAACAACTTCGAAATCCGGGCGTCGGCGCTCACCGCCAGGAACTCCTCCCGGGCATGGTGCGGCCGCACGCCGGCAGCCTTCTCGATGGTTTCATAGAGCGGCCGGCTGAAATCTTCCGTGCCTTTCAATCCCAGACGGGGGTGAAACCAGGAGGTGGTTTGCAGCACCGGTTTACCATTCCAACCGCGGACGCGATCGATGCGCCACAGCGGCGTGTTGGGTTCCTGTTGCAGGGCTTCCGCGGCGGGGCCGCTCGCTTCCACCAGCCGGTAATCCAGCCGGAAATTGGTAACCGTGATCCCCTTGGAAGCCATCTCCAGGGTGAAGCTGCGCCAGGCGCGAATGCCCGACTCGTGCGGCCGTTGCGACACGCGTGTGCCGATGCCTGCCTTGCGCTCCAGCGCTCCTTCAAACACCAGCTTGCTGATGCCCGACCGGACCGTGCCGCGGCTGACGCCGAGCTCGGCAGCCAGCGTCACCTCATCCGGCAGCAGTGCGCCCTTCTGATAGTCGGGCTGCTGGATGAGAGCGCGCAAAAGCTGCTCAACCTGCGCGCGGAGGGGGATGGGGCTCTGGTGATCGATGGCCAGCATAAAATATATTGCTCTATTGTGTATACAAAGGGCTCAAGGCCCTGTCAAGGGTCCCGCCAAGAAAATCCAAAAAAAGGCGTTGACGAAATGAAGTACAATCATATAAATGTTTATACAAAGCAGTGCGGCACCGTTTGCTGGCCCTGCGCCAACGATAAAAACTACCGAGCAAAACCTCTATGAAAACTCAACGAACCCGCTGGACCTGTGCCTGCGGAGCCGTGCTGGCCTCCCTGCTCCTGGCGGGCCAGGCCCGGGCCCTGGACGTCATCGACCCTTCCGGCGCGAACTACTTCAATATCACCGACAGCAGTCATTACGGTGGCGGATGGGAAGCCCTCCACATGTTCAATTGGGATTTGAGCGCCGTGGCCGTCGGTAGCGTGCTGACGGGGTCGGAATTTGCCAAGAGCGGTGGCGGCACCAGCTTTGTCGCGTTTGATATGGACAAGGTTTATTCCGGCATTGGATCGATCTTCTACGCCCAACGCCAGGGTGCCAACGCCACGATGGACAAGATCAGCCAAATCAGTTTGTGGGCCAGCAGTACCACTCCCTTTACGGCCGCCGATCCGGGAACCGCCCCAGATAGCGTCATTCCGATCACCAACACCACCGGTGGTCTTTGGTTGGAGTACCTGATGACCAACACGGTCGCGGGTCAGTATTTCCTGCTCAAACTGGAGCAAACGGTGGCCAGCGGCAACCCAGGCGGCAACGAGTTTCGGTTGGGCGCAAGTCTGGGTCTGCCCCCCGCAGTAATCGGTGTGAACCCGATTTTCACCAATACCTACACGGGTAACGCCATGAAGTTCGTTGCGCAAGCCAACGGCACTGCTCCGCTGTCGTATCAGTGGCAGGCCGGTCCGATGGGCGCTGGCACGTTCACTAACCTGACGGACAATGCCAACGTTTCCGGAACCGTGAGCGAGGCGTTGACCCTTCGTAACCTGGCCCTGGGCGACGTTGATTACCAGGTGATCGTGGCCAATTTATATGGCAAGGCAACCAGTTCGCCGCCGGCTACGCTTATTGTTTCTACCAGTCTGCCCCAAATGCTGAGCCCGGTGACGCCCGAAACAGTGCAGCAGGCTTCCGGCTATTCGTTCTCACTTTCGGTGGACGTTGTCGGCAGCTTCCCGATTACTTACCAGTGGAAACGGAATGGCGTAAACCTGTCCAACGACGGCCGGATTAGCGGTGCCAACTCCAACGTGCTCACGGTCGCCAATGCCGAGTCGGGCGATGCCGGCGCCTATCAGCTCTTTGCCAACAACGCCTTCGGCGACGCCACCAGTACCGAGGCGACCGTCACCGTTGTGCCCAGCCTGCCGGTCATCGGACCGGCCGGAACCATTTACTCCAACGTACGCGATAGCAGTCACTTCAATGCCAGTTACGTCGCGGCCAACCTCTTCACGCACGATGTGACCGGCCTTGCTCCCGGGTCAACGCTCACCGGCGCCGAGTTTGCCAAGAGCGGTCCCGGCACCGCCTGGGTGGCTTTCGAGGTAGATAATATCTACACGGTGGGATCGGTGTACTTTGCGCAACGTCAGGGCGCCAACACTGGTGACAACATGCAGAAGATGAGCATCTGGGCTAGTGATACCGATGCCTTCTCCACTTCCGACCCCGGGACCTCGCCTCTCGCAGTGGTCTCGCTCCTTCCAAACACGGGCACCCCGGTCTGGAGGGAGTATTTCCTGCCTGGCAACATTACCGCGCGTTACTTCCTGCTCAAGCTCGAGCAAACAACCATCACCGGCAACCCTGGCGGCAATGAAATGCGCCTCGGTCTGGCTCGGCTAACCCCAGCGATCGTCAGTAGCCCGACCAACCAGATCGCCTTCAACGGCAACACGGTGCAGCTGAGCGTCGGCGCCTCCGGTGGTTCGCCGCTCCATTACCAGTGGCAGGCGCGCGCGGCCGGTGGCAGTGCCGTTTTCACCAACGTGCTCGATAGCGCCAATATCAGCGGGTCCACTTCCGCGACGTTGACTCTCCTCAGCATCCCTCTGGCCGATGTCGAATACCGTGTCACGGTTTCCAATGCCTCCGGCTCGGCGACCAGTGACCCGGCTACCTTGACGGTTACTACCAGTGCGCCGCAAATCCTGGTGGACGCCAGCCCTGCCAATCTTCGCCAGCCGGCCGGATATAGCTTCTCCATCCCGGTCACCGTCGTCGGCAGCGGGCCGATCACCTACACTTGGCGTCGCAACGGCCAGGTAATCTCCAACGGCGGCCGCATCAGTGGCGCGCAGTCGAGCGCGCTGACCATCGAGGCTGCCGAGGCGGGCGATGCCGGCACTTACCAACTCTCCATGAGCAATGCCTACGGCAACAGCACCAGCGCCCAAGTCACGGTGGTGATCGAGCAGGGTTTGGCCTTCTACGATGGTTCTGCCTGGACGCTCAATGGCGGTGCCACCATCGACGGCAGTGGCGTGTTGACCTTGACCGACGGTGGCGCGAGCCAATTCCGCAGCGCCTTCTTCAATGCCGTGGTTCCTGTTGATGCGTTCACCGCCTCGTTTGTCTACCAGGACGTTACGGTTGGCGGCGCAGACGGCGCGGCTTTCATTCTTCACAATGCCCCTGCTGGTCCCGCGGCTCTCGGCCCGGGGGGCGGATTCCTGGGATACTTAGGGATCACCCCCAGCGCGGCCCTGACTTTCAACATTTACAATAATCCCGGCATGGCTCTGCGCACCGGCGGCACTGTGGGCGGATACGCCAGCACCGCCCCGGTGAATATCGCGGGTGGTTCCCCGATCCTGGTGGACATCAAATACGCGGCCGGCACGATGGTGGTGGTTCTGACCGACACCTTTACCAGTGACTCCTACACGAACACTTACAGCATCGACCTGGCTGCTGCGGTGGGGGGCAACACCGCTTACGTCGGATTCTCCGGCGCGGATGGCGCGATTGTCTCGCACCAGACAATCAGCGCATTCACCTACGCGCCGCTCGAAGCCGGCGCTCCGGAACTGGTTGCGGACGTCAAGCCCGCACACTTGACCCAGCCTGCTGGCCTGAGCTTCTCCCTCTCGGCGGCCTTCGCCGGCACGGAGCCGATGACTTACCAATGGAAACGTGATGGCCTGAACCTTACAGACGACGACCGCATCAGCGGCACCCGGTCCAGCCGACTCCACGTGGCTGCTGCCCTTCCGAGTGATGTCGGCAATTACCAACTGTTTGTAACCAACTTCTACGGATGGACCAATTCCGGCATCGTCGCGGTCACGCTGACGGAAAGCGTCACGCTGGGCGACGGCTCAGCCTGGACGCTGAACGGCGGTTGTACGCTCGCCAACGAAACCCTGACCCTGACCGACGGCGGCAATAGCCAGTCCCGCAGTGCGTTCCTGAACGCCCGGGTGCCGATCGACGGTTTTGGCGCCTCGTTCACCTACACCGACATCACGGCCGGTGGGGCGGACGGAGCGGTGTTCATCCTGCACAATGCGCCGGCTGGACCTCTGGCCCTGGGCGCGGGCGGTGGGGCTCTGGGGTATTCCGATATCACACCCAGCGCGGCTCTGGAGTTCAATATCTACGCAAACAGTGAGGGCGGCCGAGGTATCGCCTTTGCTACCAATGGCCTGACAGCCCAAAACGGCGGCGCGCCTTACTCCAGCACCGCACCGGTGGACCTTGCCAGCGGTAATCCTATCGATGTCGTGCTGCGTTATTCCAGCGGCGTGCTATCAGTTTCCCTAACTGACATCACGGCCGGTACGTCGTTTGCGACCAACTACAACGTCGACCTGCCCGCGATTGTGCAGGATCGCAGCGCCTACGTCGGGTTTAGCGGCGGCACCGGTGGTATCACCGCCCATCAGCTCATCAGCAATGTGGAGTTCATCCCCATGCCCACCCTCTCCGTCCAGCTCACCGCGACCTCCGCAGTGGTCTCCTGGCCGGTGATGCCTGCGGTTTATGTGGTCCAGCAGAGTGCTGATGTCAGCGGTTCAGGCTGGGAAAACGTGCCCGCTCCGGTCAATGTGGTGGATGGGATGAACCAGGTAACCGTGCCGCTTTCTGCGGGCAGGCAGTTTTATCGACTGGCACTGCCCTGAGTAGTGGGGTTCGGGCGCCCGCCGTGGCAGCACTGTGGGCGAAGGCCCGGCACATTGGGGGCGGGAGCGTCTTCGGATGCTCCCGCTTCTGTCCGAGTGAATAGGTCCGCCAATGTCAGAGCACAAATGAACCGATAACGGGACAGTAGATATGAAAAACCACACAGTCTACCGGAGCGTTTGCTCCTTGCGGGACGGGCGGCGCCAGGACGGCCGGTTGACCCCCGCGGCATTCACCTTGATCGAACTGCTCGTCGTGATCGCCATCATTGCCATCCTGGCAGCGATGCTGCTGCCTGCTATGGCGCGCGCCAAGTCCCAGGCCAAACGGACCCAGTGCGTCAATAATCAGCGTCAAATCGGCCTGGCCTATCGGATGTATTCCGATGACGCCAACGACCGCATGCCCGCGCACGATGGCTGGGCGGCCGTCGGTGGCCAACGCCCCACCAACGCCGTCACCAGCGGCTTCGCCTCCGACTACGGCGGCTCCGAATGGCCCACCAACCGTCCCTTGAACAAATACGTCGGCAACGAGCAGGTGTTTCGCTGCCCGGGCGATCGCGGGGACGCCCTGAATCCCTCGGCCAAGACTTGCTGGGATGGTTGGGGCAACAGCTACCTCGTTGCCTGGAGCGATGGTTTCCGTGTGAAAAAAGTGACCGGCAGCGCCGGCAAATATTACCCGGTCAGTCCATCGCTGAAGTACACCGAAATCGCCCGCAAACCCGCTACTAAAATAATCCAGGGAGACTGGCCCTGGCATGCCAACCGGGTCATGAGTGACAGTCGTAGCGAATGGCACAACGTCCGCGGCAAACGGACCGAGGCCATGCTGTTCGGCGATACTCACGTCTCGTTTTTTAAGTTTCCGCCGGACGCACAGGTCTCCAACGGTGCGCCACCAGATCCCAATTACCTGTATTGGTGAGGGCCGCCTTGCATCCCGCACCGTGGGTTCCTCACGAGATGGTTTTTCCCTCCTGCACGCTCCGCTTTGCCGTGATGGCGTCAGCGCACGCCAACAGCTTTTACCGTTTGCTAACGCCGCGGTCTTGGCATTGAATAATTCCGTTTAACCACCAAGTCGAACTCGTCGATGACTACGCACACCAGAAAACTCCTCACTGCACTGGCCCTGTGGGTCGCGGCCACCACGTTCACGGCCTCAGCCACCGAGTCTGTCGTTTGGCAAATCGGTCAGCCTGACAAAACTTATGCCGAATTCGCGATTGCCCGCAATTACCCGGCGTTCCAGGGGCGGTTTGGCGGTCAGCCGGTGGTATTTGAGATAGGCCGTAGCGACGCGGCTCGCGATTGGCCATTCATCCAGCCCGGTCCGGTAGATGCCTGGGCCGGCAGTCGGCCGCATCCATTTACCATTCGATTCAATCTCCCCGAAACACCGCGCGGCGCCTTCACCTTGCGCATCGAGTTGGTGGATGTTCAGTCCGGCAGTACCCCTATGCTCCTCGTCAACGCCGGCGGTCGTTCCGGGTTGTTCCCCTTGCAATCCGGCGGTGGGGACGCCTCGCTGACCGACCTGGGAGCAGGCAGAGCCCAGAAAATCGAAATCGCCATGCCTGCCAGCTTCTTTCGGCAAGGCTCAAATGAAATCATTCTCACCTCGACCCAGGGCGCATGGCTGTTGTACGACGCCGTTACCTTGGCCAATGATCCCCAGGTCAATACGACAGCCCCGGAGATCCAGACAATTTCCGTCGAACCTACGCCGTTCTACCTGCGCGAAAAAGGCAGGGTGCGCCGGGCCCTCAACGTCCACGTTGTACCCCGTGCTCCAACCGACAGGCTCACCCTCCGTGTCGTGGCCCGAGGCGAAACGCTGGAGATCCCTGTCACCGGCTTGGCGGGTCCCGGCGGCTATAGCCAGCAAGTCAGCGTGCCGGACTCGGCCAAGCCTTTCCCGGTCACCATCACGGCCCAGGCGGGAGGACCTAGCAGAACCACCACGCTGCAAGTTCAGCCCGGGATTAAATGGAAAATCTTCGTCGCGGCCAGTTCCCACACCGACATCGGCTACACCGACCTGCAACCCAAATGCGCCGAGCGCCACAACGAGAACACCGACGTCGCGCTCGCTTTGATGGAACAGCACCCCGATTTCAAATGGAACCTGGAAGTCGCCTGGCAGGCGGAGAATTACCTGGACGCCCGCCAGGGTGAACAGCGCGAGCGGTTTCTGCGCTTTGCCAAGGAGGGCCGGCTTGGGGTTCAGGCGTTATACTGCAATTTGCTCACCGGCCTGGCGTCGCACGAGGCCGCGTGTCGCCTCACCTGGGTTGCCCACAACCTGAAGACCCAATATGGCATTCCCTATCGCAGCGCCATGATCAGCGATGTGCCGACGCAGGAAGCCTCCCTGCCGATGCTGCTCGCCAATGCCGGCATCCGCTACTTCAGCAGCGGTATCAACAATGATCGCGCTTACCCCTTCGAAAAAATGCAGCAGCAAAGCCCCTGCTGGTGGGAAGGTCCCGATGGCAGCCGAGTGCTTATGTTTTACGCCAGCAGCTACGCCCAGGCCAGCGGCCTGGGGCTGGACCACTCCATTGACGCGGCCAGCAGCCGCCTGCTTAAGCACGTGCTGCAAGTCCAATCCCGCACCAATTACCCTTACGACGCGATCTTCCTGCATGGCGCCGTCGGCGATAATAGCACCGTTGCTGCCCGACTTATCGACGTCGTGAGGACCTGGAACGAGCGTTATGAGTTTCCAAAGATCATTCTCTCCCACAACGCCGAGTTCTTTGAATACATCGAAAAGCACTTTGCCGACAAACTGCCCACATTCCGCGGTAGTGCCGGAGGTTATTGGGAGGACGGCGCGGCCTCTTCCGCCGCCGAAACCGCCCTATGCCGCAACGCCAAAGAATCCTTGGCCACGGCGGAAAAATACTTCGCGTTTAACCGCCAGATTGAATCCAAAGCCGATTACCCGGCCAAGGATATCTACAGCGCCTGGCGCAACAGCTTCCTCTACGATGAACACACCTGGGGCGCTCACTGCTCCATCAGCCAGCCGGACAGCGAGTTCTCCAAAGCGCAGTGGAAGATTAAAGCGCAGTTCGCCCTGGATGCCGATCAGCAAGCCAACGCCCTGTTGTCCCAAGCGTCCGCCAGCCTGGCATCGCAGGTCAAAACCGACGCGCGGTCTCTCGTGATTCTCAACCCGGCTAGCTGGAACCGCACCGATATGGTCCAGGTAAAGCTTCCCCCCGGCACCAGCATCGCCGACCCCGACATTGCGTCCTGCGATGACGCCGATGGCACGCTGCTGCTCGTGAAGGACGTCCCTGCTTCCGGTTACCGTGTTCTCAAGCTCGGACCGAAGACGGCGCGTCCCGTCCAGCCGAGCGAAGGCCACACCTTGGAAAGCGCGTGGTATCGCGTGAAGTTTGATCCGGCTAATGGCGCGGTGATCAGTCTCTTCGATAAGGAACTCAACCGCGAGTTGGTCGACCCCAAAGCACCGTACCAGCTAAACCAGTACCTCTACGTTGCCGGCGGCCAGAATACCCGAATCGTAATGAACCTCCGCAACCCGGAGCCCAGCCTCACGATTTCCACCCCGGAAAGGGCCACTTTGCGGCGCGTTCGCCTGGGCGATTTAGGCGAGCGCATGATCATTGAAACCTCCGCGGTCATGGCGCCGCGGTTGGTGACGGAAGTCACTGTCTGGAACCAGTTGCGTCGGGTGGATATCGTCAATCGCCTGACCAAAACTCAGACCTACGATAAGGAAGCAGTCTATTTTGCTTTTCCCTTCGCTGCGGACAAGCCAACGTTTCGGTATGAGTGCCCGGCCGGCATTGTAAATGCCAACACTGACATGTTGCCCGGCGCGTGCCTCGACTGGTTTGCCGTGCAGCACTTCGTTGAGATCGAGAGCAGTGACGCCGCCATCGCCTGGGCTACGCCTGATGCGCCCTTGGCGTGTTTCCAGGACATAAACCGCGGCAAATGGCTTCGTGAGTTGCCCATGAACACCGGCCACCTGTATGCCTACGTGATGAACAATTACTGGCATACCAACTACAAGCCCGGCCAGGGCGGCGATCACCTGTTCCGTTTCTCTATCACCAGCCGCGCCAAGGGCGACAACACTGCTTCCGCCCGGTTCGGGTGGGCCGCTTCCAACCCGCTCCTGGCCGTTCCGGTGGAAGGTCAATCCGGTGGGCGTTTGCCGGCCGGTTCGGCCAGCTTGGTGGATATTGCTGAACCGAACGTCTTGCTCATCGGTGCGAAACAAGCGGAGGATGGCAAGGGACTGGTCCTCCGTCTGTGGGAAGTTAGCGGTCAGCCCACCACCGCTCACGTGCGTCTGAACCATTTACCGCTCCGCCGGGCTACCGTATGCAACCTGGTCGAGGAGCCCCAGGGCAAACTCCAGGTCAGAGACAATGTGGTCACCGTCCCAATCCGAGGCTCCGGCCTCTCAACGGTTGTCGTCCAGTAAATCAATTATTCCTAATCCTAAACCAGCAAACTGTCGTGAACCAGAAACGCTTCCTCCGCAAATCTCATCTCATTTGGCTGCTCGGCGCGCTGCTGGCCCAAGCCTTGACTGTCTTGCCGGCGCACGCTGCCGCACAGCCCTGGCTCTGGCAAATAGGCACTCCCGACGGCAATAATACCGAATTCGCCCTGTCACCGAGTCAGTGGGGCAAGTTCAAGGACGACCCACTGTTTGTGGTGGGACAGTCTGATCCCAAAACCGAGTGGCCGTACGTGCAGCCCGGTCCCAATGACAACTGGGCAGGCTCGCGGCAGCACACGTTTACGGTATTGTTCGGGCTCAAAGCTTTGCCTGCAGCAGGTGCGTGCCGTCTGGAGGTGAGCTTGCTCGACACTCACGCTTCCGGCCCGCCCAAGCTCGAGATTCAGATCAACGGCCGCAGCTATGAACGAAACCTCCCCGGGGGTGCCGGTGACGCTTCGGTCAACGGCGAACCAGCCAAAGGCCGCCCACATAAGTTCCAGGTTGAGTTCCCGGCCGAACTGCTTCGACGCGGCGACAACGACATCCAGATTCGCACGACAACCGGCTCCTGGTTGCTTTACGACTGGCTCGGCCTGGCCGCACCTGCGGGTGCGGAGCTCGTTCCGGCCATGACCCGGACGGTCGTGAGCCGGGTGCAAGCTGTTCCTGCGCTTCAAGACCACAACGGCCGGCAGGTTCAGCCCGTGCTGGTGACGTTGCGCCACGCGGGCGAACCTCAAGCAGCCACGCTCCAGCTCGAAGGTGCCACGCCTCAGCCGGTCACATTGCAGCGCGGTGAACAGACGTTCGAGTTAGCCGTCCCGCCCGTCGCCGAGGCGGCCAACCGCAAGCTCACCCTCCTTGCCGGCGACCGTACGCTCGCCACCCGCGCGATTCCCTTCAGACCTGTGCGGCCCATGACGGTTTACATCCTGCCGCATTCTCACACCGACATTGGATATACCGATATCCAAACCGCCATTGAGGCCAAGCAGGTGAACAATCTCATCGCAGGCATTGCCCATGCCCGGCGCACCGCGAGTTATCCCGAGGGCGCACGGTTCGTTTGGAATGTCGAAGTGACCTGGGCCGCTGATCTGTACCTCAACCGCCTCAACGAAACCCAACGCGCCGAGTTCTTCGATGCCGTGAAACAGGGCCAGGTCGTGCTGAACGGCATGTACTTGAACCAACTGACGGGCCTGTGCCGCCCGGAAGAACTCATGCAGTTGTTCCGGTACGCCACCGCGCTGTCGCAGCAGACTGGCGTGCCTATTGATTCGGCGATGATTTCCGATGTGCCGGGCTACACCTGGGGCACCGTCACTGCCATGGCTCAGGCCGGCATCAAGTATTTCTCCACGGCGCCCAACTATTTCGACCGCATCGGCACGATCCTCCGTGAGTGGGAAAACAAGCCGTTTTATTGGGAAGGCCCTGACGGTAAGTCCAAGGTTCTGGTCTGGATTCCGTTTTGGGGTTATGCCATGTCGCACGTGTACCATTCCATGTCGCTGAAGCTCGTCGATGATTTTTGCAACGGGCTGGACAAGCGTGGTTATCCCTACGATATCGCCTACGTTCGCTGGAGCGGCCATGGCGATAACGCCGTGCCCGACCCGGCTATTTGTGATTTCGTCAAGGACTGGAACGCCAAATACACTTCTCCCAGATTCATCATCTCCGGCACAGGTGAGGCGTTCCGTGCTTTCGAACAGAAATACGGTGCCCAGCTCCCCGTGGTGCGCGGCGACTGGACTCCTTACTGGGAGGATGGCGCCGGTTCTTCCGCGCTGGAAACCGCGATGAACCGCCACAGCTCAGACCGCCTGGTCCAAGCCGAGACCCTCTTTGCCATGGCCCAACCGACGCCCTACCCCCAGGCCGAGTTCGAGTCCGCATGGAACCAGGTTCTGCTTTACTCCGAGCATACTTGGGGTGCCTGGTGCAGCATCAGTGAGCCCGAACGCAAAGAAACCCGCGAACAATGGGAAATCAAGAAGTCGTACGCCGATCAGGCTGATACACAGTCGCGCGAGTTGCTCCGCCGCGCCCTCGAGGCCGGCGCCATTCCTTCGCCCGAGACGGCTTCCCTGGAGATCATCAACACGCTCTCCTGGCCGCGCACTGAATTGGTCCTCGTTCCGGCCGGGCTTTCCACCGCCGGCGACCGGGTCGTCGATGAACGTGGCCGCGCCGTGCCGTCCCAACGTCTTTCGTCAGGTGACTTAGCTTTCCTGGCCCGGGATGTTCCTGCGTTTGCCACGCGCCGTTACCAGTTCAGCGCCGGCGAACCAAAGGGGGACGCTCGGGCCACCGCACAAGGCACCATGCTCGATAGCGGCAAAGTTCGCTTGCGCGTCGATGCTGCCACCGGTGGTATTGCTGAACTCATCGCCAAAGGAATCAAAGCCGATTTCGTGGACCGTTCCGGCGGCGAGACTTTGAATGATTTTCTCTACCTGCCGGGCGACGATCTGAAAGATCTGAAACGCAATGGACCGGTCACAATCTCCGTTGGTGAGCCAGGTCCCCTCGTGGCTTCACTGGTTATCGAATCGGATGCTCCTGGATGTAACTCGCTGCGGCGGGAGTTGCGCGTCGTGGCCGGGCAGGATTACGTCGAACTCATCAACCTGGTCGACAAAACCCGCCTTCAGGCCAAGAGCTATCACGACCGCCAGGGTAAAGAGAGTCTGAACTTCGCGTTCCCATTTAACGTGCCCGGTGGTGAGATGCGGCTCGATATTCCGTTCGGTGTGATGCGGCCTGAGCTGGATCAAATGCCCAGCGCCTGCAAAAACTGGCTCACCGTCGGCCGTTGGGTCGATGTCTCCAACGAGGATCACGGGATCACTTGGGTCACGCTCGATGCGCCACTTATCCAGATTGGTGGCCTGACAGCGACCTTGCTGAACTCGCAAACCAACCCTGATGTCTGGCGCGCCCATATTGAACCCTCCCGCAAGCTCTATTCCTGGGCCATGAACAATCATTGGGGCACCAATTACCGGGCATACCAGGAAGGTCCCACCACCTTCCGTTTCATCCTGCGGCCCCACCGCAGAGCCGATTTCGCCGAGGCGTCGCGGTTCGCTACGCGGTTCAGCCAACCGCTGCTGGCCCGCTCAGCGTGCGCCACCGCTCCCGCCGCCCCGCAACTGCAGGTGACTCCCTCGGACGTGCTGGTGACCGCGTGGAAACCCAGCCAGGATGGCCAAGCCTGGATCTTGCGTCTATACGGTGCTTCCGGCAAAGCCAGCTCCGCCAAAATCCGCTGGGGCAAGGGTTGCGAACCCCAAGCTGTTTTTCTCAGCGATCTGTCTGAAAAACCTGTCCAGGTCGTTAAGGGCTCAGTGCCGGTGCCTGGCTTCGGCGTGGTAACTCTCCGTGCCCAGTTCGAATAATCCCTGTTATGTCAGCAAATACCTCCTCCACCAGCATAACGTCCCCGGCGTCCTTGTCGCAGACCACCGGCAGCATGAAACCGCTGCTGCTGGTCGCTGTGGTCGCCATCTTTGGCGGCTTCCTCTTCGGTTACGACACGGCGGTCATCAACGGCGCCAACCAGTATCTGAAGGCCCACTTCCGCCTGGACGCCATGCAGGAGGGCCTGGCCGGCGCCAGTGCCATTCTCGGGTGCATCCCGGGAGCCATGTTCGCCGGGTTTCTCAGCGATCGGTTCGGACGCCGCAAGGTGCTGTTCCTGTGCGCCATTCTGTATGCCGTCTCCGGCCTGCTCTCTGCAGTGCCCCGCACCTTCACCGAATTCCTACTGGCCCGCTTTATCAGCGGCTTGGGCATCGGTGCTTCCTCCATGATCTGCCCGGTGTATATCGCCGAAATGGCTCCCAAAGCCTGGCGCGGTCGCTTGGGTTCCCTTTTCCAACTCGGCATCGTGAGCGGCATTTTCCTCACACTCTTCATCAACGCCCGCATCCAGGGCCTGGGGAATGAGTCCTGGAATACCTCCACCGGTTGGCGCTGGATGCTCGGGGCTGAAGTCGTGCCGGCACTCCTCCTATTGGGGCTGCTCTTCTTCGTCAAAGAAAGCCCCCGCTGGCTCATCCAGGCCGGCCGTGAGTCCCTCGCCCGCCCCATTCTTGAGGCCATCGGCGGACGTGCTCATGCCGACGAGGAAATTGCTGCGGTTCGATCTGTCGTGGAAAAAGAAGAGGGCGGTTTCTTCGAACTGTTCCACGCCCGTTTTCGCCGGCCGCTCATTATCGCCGTACTCCTCATGGCCTTCTCCCAGTTCAGCGGGATAAATGCCATTATGTATTACTCCACCAAGATCTTTACGACAGCCGGTGTGGGTATTGCAGACTCGTTCACTGCCTCGACGATCATCGGGCTGGTCAATCTGGTATTCACCTTTGTGGCCATCGCGCTGGTGGACAAAGCCGGTCGTCGTCCGCTGCTCCTGTTCGGGTTGGTCATCCAGGTGCTCGCGCTGGGCGCGGTCGGTTTCATGTTTAATTCCGGTGTCCAAGGTGCAGGTCTGTTGGTGGCTATCGTCGTCTTTATTGGCGCTTTTGCCATGGCGCTCGGTCCGATCCCCTGGATCCTTTGCTCCGAGATATTCCCCACTCGCGTGCGCGGCCGGGCCATGTCCCTGGCCACGTTCGTCATCTGGACTTCCTGCTATATCGTGGCGCAGACCTTCCCGATGCTGAACGACAGCCCAAAGATCGGGCCAGCCGTGACCTTCTGGGTCTATGCCGGCTGCAGCTTGCTCGGCCTGCTCTTTGTGATCGGTATGGTGCCGGAAACCAAAGGGCGCAGCTTGGAAGAAATCGAAAAATCTTGGCAGGGATAATCATCCGGAGAGAATGATTATTATGGTGCGGTCCAGCATGGTTATTTTCTACGGTCTGCTCGGCAGCATTTCAATGGCTGCAGGAGTGGAAAAAACACCGTTGCAGTGGGTCGATCCTACCATCGGGACCACCCATTGCCGCTGGTTTTTCTTCACACCCGGCGCCATGCCCTTTGGTATGGCCAAGCCAGGTCCTTGCACCGACGCCCATTACGGGAATCACCATGGCTGGGAAGCCGTCGGGTATGATAGCCGGCACGATTCCATTGAGAGCTTCGTCAGTTTTCGCGAATTCCAGATCGGCGGTCTGGCCGTAATGGCCACCACCGGCAAACTGCAGACTGTTCCAGGCGAAAGGGAAGACCCCGATTCCGGGTATCGTTCCCGGTTTGACAAGGAAACCGAACGGGCCGAGCCCGGCTATTATTCGGTGTTTCTCAAAGACTACGGCGTGCGCGCCGAACTCACCGCGACACCGCGCGTTGCCTTCCACCGCTTTACCTTCACGAACGCCGCCAACGCCCACCTTCTGATTGATATTGGCCATCGTCAGGGGGAGAGTGGCGCGGTGCTCGATGCCTCCGTGCGTCGCTCCGGGCCCCGTGAAATCGAAGGATTCGTCATTACCCATCCTACCTACGTCCGGGCTTATCAGCCGGGCGCGGTCCTTAAGATGTATTTCGTAGCCGAGCTCGACCAGGAGCCCGTGTGCGTTGGCACGTTTCGCGGTGGGGAGCAGTTTGCCCAAGAGACTTCCATTCAGGGCCCTGGCGCGGGGCTCTATGCTGATTTCGCACCCGGAGTAGACGCGGTGGTTTTGAAAGCCGGGCTTTCCTACACCAGCTTGGCCAACGCCCGGCAGAACCTGCAGCAGGAAGCCGCCTCGCTTTCCTTTGACCAGGCGCGTCAGCAGGCGCAAGCCGCCTGGGGACAAATGCTCGGGCGCATCGTTGTCCAGGGCGGCAAAGAATCCGATCGGGTGAAATTTTACACAGGTCTTTACCATGCGCTCCTTGGACGAGGCCTCGCCAGCGATTGCAGTGGTGCCTATCCGAAGAACGATGGCAGCGTCGGGCAAGTCCCCCTGGGCTCCAACGGCGTGCCGCTCTATCACCACTACAACTCGGATTCGGTTTGGGGCAGCTTCTGGAACTTGAACCAACTTTGGGCGCTTGCGTACCCCGAGTTCCTTAGCGAATACGTGCGCTGCCATCTTGACCACTACCGCGATTGTGGCTGGCTTCCCGATTCCATCGCGGCCGGTAAGTTTGTTTCCGGTGTCGGCACTGATTTCATGGGCTTGCTCGTCAGCAGCGCCTTTAGCTGGGGCCTGCGTGATTTCGATACCAACCAGGCGTTCGCTGCCGTCTTGAAGAATGAACTCGGTTGGCAAAACCGACCCGTGGGCGTCGGTAAAGCCGATTTGAAAATGTTCATTGAACGCGGCTACATCCCTTACCTCCAGAACGCGCCGGCCTTTAGCGGTTCCACTGCCGAAGGTTCGCAATTCTCGGCTTCGCATACGCTCGAGTACAGCTTCTCTTCCTGGGCTGCGGCACACTTCGCACAGGCGCTGGGCAAGACCGAAGAACACAGAATGCTCCTGGGTTACTCCAAAGGCTGGGAGCAGTTGTGGGACAGCGATACCGGCTTTATTCGGCCTAGGGATGTCAGCGGTGCCTTTCTCGCGGATTTCGACCCACGCAAACCTTGGGTCGGTTTCCAGGAAGGAAACGCCTGGCAGTATACGTTCTATGTCCCGCACGATCTTCCCGGCCTGATCGCCAGGATGGGTGCCGACACCTTCCGCAACCGGCTGGATGAGGTGTTTTCGCTCGCTGAAAAAACCGAGTTCGGGGGTGGCAGAAAACTCGATGCCTTTTCCGGGCTCCAAAACGTTTATAATCACGGCAATCAGCCGGCGCTGCACATCGCCTGGTTGTTCAACTACAGCGATCGGCCCTGGCTCACGCAGCATTGGATCCGGCGTATTTGCGACGTCTTTTACGGCACCGATCGTGTGCATGGATACGGTTATGGGCAGGACGAAGACCAGGGGCAGCTCGGCGCCTGGTTTGTGCTCGCCAGCCTGGGTCTTTTCGATGTTCAGGGCGGAACGGCGCCGCACCCCGAATTCCAGGTGGCCACGCCGTTCTTCCAACAAGTCAGTATCCAGCTCAACCCGCGCTATTACCCGGGCAAGACGTTTACGCTCCGTGTCAAAGGCGACCCCGCTACCGAGCATTACATCCAGTCCGCTACCCTCAACGGTCGGCCGATGGACAAGTGCAGCCTTCCTTGGAACCAAGTCGTCAATGGTGCCACCCTGGAAATCACCACCACGCGTGAGCCCAACAAGACCTGGGGAACGAAGTGAATGTTCTCCCGAGGTTTTGTGCCGGCCAATGCCAGTTCATTTCTCCACTTCCACGGCTGATTTAAGTTGGCGGATGAATTCGGGATTACTGGTGCCGAGGCGGACAGCGAGGGTGCCCGGGTCTGGGCCTTCCCGCTCGGCGGAAAGCACGCCTTCCCATTGACACGCATCGTAATGCTGTGACGCTCAGGTCTGAAGTGACTGCCACCGCGTGCGCTTGGCCCGATGACAGCGCAACTATGTCGCCAAGTCTCCGCGTCAGGAGCCGTTTTATTGAGGGGTGACGTTGCGTTGCACGACGGCTTGAACGATCGCGTCGGCAAGGGCCGCCATTCCCCGGTCGCCCGGGTGGGCAGCTACACCTTCGTGCGTGAAAGTGCGCTCGGAGCGGGCTACGTTGGCCGCCACCAGGCCGATGGGGCCAGCGTCGACGAAAACGGCGTCCGCTTCCTGACACGCCTGTTCTAACGCCTGGTCCTTTGCGGGATCGGCCCAAAAGGAACTGCGCACCACCACCAGCGGATGGCGTCGCGCCAGGGCACAGCCCAGGATTCTCATGACCCCGGCCTTGAATTGTGCCTTGGCGCCCTCGGATTCCAGCGCAGGCACATTCTCCCCGATCGCCAACACCACCAGATCGGGGTCGAACGCGAAGAGGTCCTTCATTTGTCCCTCCACGTCCCAAGTCGCATAGTTGCGTTCGAAATCCGCAATGTTCCTGACCATGATTTGGGGCGTGGAACCGGTATGGCGAGCGAGGGCGCTGGTAACGAGATGGACGTAGTCCTTGTCCGTGGAACTGGCCGCCATGCCCCAGTTCCCGGCCCAGCCGATATCTGCATTCGGACCGTGCAAGGTAATGCTGTTGCCCAGAAAGAGTATCCGGCGGATTGCCGAGGACCTGACCTCAGGCTCGGCCGTGACTGGGAACATCGAGATTCGGAACTTGGTGCAGCCATACGGGATGAGCGTGACGACCTCTGCCGGTTTCGACCTGGCGGCCGGCAGCAGTGGCAGCCGGGGCGCTTTCGGGTCGGGATTCCAGGGGACCGCGACCACCTTAGCCCGCAGTTTTAGGGGCGCCTGCAGAGGCCAATCCCATTTGGCAGGCATCGTCGCGCGCTCCACTGTCAAGTTGGGATCTTGCACATCCAGCGCGAACTGCCACCGGGCGGAGGGATCCGGCGTGTTGGCGTCCGTGGTGTCAGGGATGGGCAGAGCGAAGAGCAGAGGACCGTACGAAACCGAGGCGTAAGGCACGCCCCGGATGCTGGCCTTCTCGGGAATCGTCACCGGTGTGGCTCGATGCTCCCCGTTGTAAGGCAGGCCCCATGCAACATCACGCCCTTTCTGTAGCTGGGCGGTCATCGGCAGCCGCAACCGGACCGTGTCGCCCGGTTTCCAGCTTCGGTGGACACGCACGAACCCTCTTGCGTTCCGTTCGACTGCGACGGCGGAGCCGTTCACGCTCAGGGTGGGAGCCGTGCACCAGCCGGGAATGTGAAGGTCCAACGGGAAGACTACCTCGCGAGTGGGTTGCACGGAAAAATCAAGGGTGTCGTTGAAAGGATAATCGGTCTTGCAGATAATGCTAACGGGCACAGCGTTGGCCGCCAATGCCGTCACCTTGCAAGGCCCGTAGCAGGTGGCCGCCAAGCCGTTGTCATAGGTGGACATCCACATGTGCGTGACAAACCACGGCACAATACGGTTGAGCGCCGCGGTGCAGCAGAGCGGCGAGTGCTTGGCCTGGTAGGTCCCGCCGCCGGCCCTCGGCCCGTGGGGAAAGTCCGGAGACAAATTGGCGAACCGGTTGGGGCTTTGGAAATAAACGTGAGTCTTGAAATCGCGGGACACTGTGGCCGGCCCCGCGTTGAAGAACGCCCGTTCGAGCCGGTCCGCCATCCGGCCTTCGCCGGTGACGGAGAGTAGGCAGACCTGGCTCCACACGTATCCCGCCACATCGCAAGTTTCACTTCCCCGGAACGCGCCCGTGGGACCATACCACTCGTCGGAGACCGGAACGCCGTGGGGTTGCATGGCCACGCGCTCGAGCAGGTCATGCCAACCCACTGCCGCCTCGAGGTAGCGCGTGTCGCCCGTCCAGAGATAGCCCACGGCCCAGGGCGTGGTGCATTCAATGAATTCTACCACGTGGGCATTGTCCACGGTGGTGCCCGGCTTCAAGGCTGGCGCCTTGCGGTATCGGTTCAGGACTGGCAATAGCCCCGCCCCCTCTTTCTTGAACATAGCGTCCAACGCGGCTGCGATACCTTGGTCGCCCGTCCACGAGTAGGCATCAAAAGCCGGCCACGGATTTGACACGCTGCCGGGGATCCACCGCAGACAGTCCGGATCCGTGCCATAGGCTTGCACGAGTGCCTCCAGAATGTGCTTGTCAGCCGACCCGGCGTAGAACCCGGTCATCGCCCGCCCGAGAAGGCCGCAGGCCCAAAGCGGCCAACCCTGTGAGGCAGCGATGACCGCCTCCCGGTCGCTGGGCTTGTTCCGATCCAGCCACCAAAGAAAGAGCAGGCCGTTGGTGTTCATGTGGTCCGCTACTGTGTACAGCCGGCTCTTGGCCTGCTGGATCAGTGCCTCGTCGTGGAGCGCGAACCCCAGACGGCTCAGGCCATCGAACCAGTATCCGCCCCCTTCGTAAGGCCATGCGCCTTTGTACCACTGAAGCCTGTCGCCGGTCATTCTGTGGTCGGCAGCCCAGGCCCGCTTAAACTCGTCGTCATACTCATCCATGTGGCCGGTGTAGCCGTCTCGTGCGGCCAGGCACCAGTCGCGCAGCCAACCGGCGGGCTCGATCGCCCCGGGAGGCAACGGTAGAAAAGCCGGACGGGTGGGTGGCTCAAAAGGCCGAGCGTAATTGCACCGGGCCGGAGCGGTTTGGGTGGCCGGTGCCGCGGCCGAGCAGGTGTTCAATGCAGAAACCGTGCAGCCAACGGACAAGGCCAATTGCAGGAACGCGCTTTTCATTGTAAGGGTCTCCTTCCGTCTCATTCAGGCGACTTCCTCGCCATGAGGGATATTTGCCGCGCGCGGATCTGAACCTCGCGCTTCGGATAATCGGAATTTGTGTAGCACTGGAGTCGCTCCACTGTAAAGGTTTATGCGCGGACCATGCCCAGCCGAAGCAAAAAAACCATGGCCTACGTCTACACCGCACGACCCGGAACCGTGGATTCCCTCCACAACGCTCTGAACCTCGGCGGGCGAACACATTTTGCCGTGGATTTGCGCCGTCGAGTTGAAACTGGTCGGGAATGCACCAGCGAGTGCCTCGACCGAATCAGGGTAGGGACGTTGAAGCTGGTTCTCCTTCAACCCAACCAGGTTAAGGTTTCTGCCATACCCGATAAAACCGTTGAGAGGCGGCTACCGTCGGATCGTGGAGCGTCTTCACACTCCCGTCGCCGGGCACTGGAGGTAGTAAGCACCAGTCTGGATCGGTGAGCGAGTCGCGATATTGCAGATAGTAAGTCCGGCCACGCACGGTGGGTATTTGCAGGGAGAAGCCATTATAGTTACGGGTCGCATTGAAACAATGGACCGAAGGTGCCACAAGTCCTTCCGCCAATAATGCCATGTTGTGGCTGTGGCCGGCCGAAATTGCCACCACATTTCGGAGTTGAGCCGGAATCGCGATCTGCAAAGAACTGTTGTCGCCCCACGCGGCGACAGTGCCATCTGCACGCAGAGCCAGGGAGTGGCTGAATCCGGCCGCAATGGCGATGACGTGGGAAAGGCCCGCTGGAACATTTGTCTGCCCATAGGTGTTGTTACCCCAGGCGACAACTCTGCCATCTCCTTTCAAGGCGAGCGAATGATGACCACCTGCAGCAATCGCCACGGTATTTGTCAATCCGGGGGGACTGTTCGTTTGGCCCCATTGATTGTCACCCCACACGGCGATTGAACCGTCCGCGCGCAAGGCCATGGAATGCAAGCCGCCCGCAGCAACGCTCACGACACCGGTCAAGCCTGGCGGCACTTGGGTTGAGCCTTCCCAATCGTCACCCCACGCAACAACAGTACCATCGGCCTTCAAGGCCAAGGCATGAAGGCTTCCGACCGAGATTCCCACGACGTCCGACAGCGATGCCAGGTTGAACCCGTGGCTGATGTCTACGAAGCCGCGTTCGGCGATGGTGCCATTCGTCAACAACGCAAGGAAGAATTGATGGCCGGGAGCCAGTGCGACAATGTTGGAAACATAGCCGGTGATTTGCATTCCAGGCCAAACGTAATCGTCCTGGCCCCAAAAAAGTCCCGTGCCATCGGGCTTGATAAGAAAATTATTGTTCCCTCCAGAGGCAATGCCTGCAACCTCGAGCACCTCAACGGGAAGCTTGCTCGATAGGCCGACCCTGGCGCCCCATTCGGCAATGACCAGCGGGTTGAAAACCGCCACAGAACTGGTGCACACCCCACCGGCATGGCTGGCCACGACCCAGTAACGCCCGGCCTGGGCCAACGCGGTGTTTGTCACGCTCAGAACCGTGTTGGTTGCGCCCGAAAGCAGTGTGTCCTCAAAATACCATTGGTAGCTCACCGGTTTCGAGCCTGAAGCCAACGCGCGAAATGTCGCAGTTTGCCCCAGGAGCAGCATCTGGTTGGTGGGTTGTTGGGAAAAATTGGGGTCCGGCCAAATCAACACGGTCACATTTCGGCTAACCACCGTTCCGCGCCGGTTGCTTACAACGACATTGTAGATGCCGGAGTTTTCCGCTGCCGTGGTGTCAATTCGGTAAACTCGGTTGGTAGCGCCCTCGATGATTTCTCCGTTGTATTGCCATTGGTAGTGGAGCGGGAGACTCCCGCTGGCCGTCACCGCCAAACTCACTGTGGGGCCGCTCCAAGTGGTTTGGTCGCGCGGTTGCGCAAGCAGCACGGGTGGGCTTTCGCCGACAATCGCAACGCTGTAGCTTGTGCCGGCGAAAATTGCGTAAGCGTTCGTTAGTCCCGTTGGAACATTCGTCTGGCCGCTGGTGTTGTTTCCCCACGCCACGACAGCCCCATCCGCCTTCAACGCGAGCGAGTGCGACCCACCCGCCGCGATCGATACCACATTTGCCAGCCCGGCGGGCACGTTAGTTTGACCTGAACTATTGCTGCCCCATGCAATTACGGAACCGTCGCTCCTGAGTGCCACGCCGTGCGCAAAACCAGAAGCGACAGCCACAACGTTTGACAAAGATGCCAGCAGGCCACTCTGGGTGCCGGAGGAAATCACCGTCCCGTCGCCTTTGAGCAAAACGGGATAGGCGCCCTCTGCCATGGCAACCACGCCCGTCGCCGCCGCAGAAAGGTCCGATGGCACCGGAGTGACCGTTCCATCGGCTAAGAGCACGCGCAATGTGGCATAGCCCGCTTTGGCCAACGCCACGGCGTTTGAGGTGCTGGCAGGCGGCGACCACAAGCCATCCCAGGAGACAAAGACTCCATTGCTTTTAACGGCTCCAGCTCCATACATCTCCGCCACGGCTGCAGCCACCGCATTCGAAGCCCTGATCACACCTTGTTGGTCGACCACCAGCCCATCCCTCCGCACCGCGACGAAGCGGGTTGCCTCGGCCGAAACCGCCACGACATTGGTCGCCGCTGGCGGGACGTTCGTGTTCGCCGATCCCCACTTGCGCAGGCGCCCGTCGCGCAAGAGGGCTACGCAATCGTTTCCCGTAGCCACGCTGGCCACGTTGGTTACGTCCGCAGGCACGTTGGCCACAGCACCACCACCCCAGACGACGACCGAATTTTGCGCTCCCAGAACCGCTCCTGTGGCCATGAAACAGAGCACTGCAATCTGCCAGTAACTCAATCGGCCCAGGCAATAGTGGTCAGGCTTCATATTCTGATTCCCATCAATAAACTTTAGGACCAAGATCGGCGCGCATCAGAGGTTAACCGATGATGCAAACTAGCTTCTGTGAGCATTGTGTATGCCACGCAGTCAGCTGCATCGTCGTGGCCCCGGGACTTCGCAGACGTGGGCAAAACTCGGCAATGAGCACGAACCAAATCGGCTAGTTGGTTTTATCGCGGCCTGGCTTGAGTGGGAATCACGCAGTTTGCGCCTGTTTCACGCAGAAGACGAAGGCGCGTCCCGCTGCAGGCCACTATCGGGCCCAGGCAGGCGCCAAAGACTTTCTGCAATTTGGGGCGCGCCTGGGTGATACCATCTTGCGGGCTGGGGGGGGGTGGGCAGGCAGTTCGCATTGCGGTTCGGCGATACGTCCAGACAGCAGAAATAGTTGAGGGCGGGCGAGAACTCCCTGCAATGCTTCAATTGAAACGGCCGATTCTGACGAAGCACTGGCTCCGGCGGGTTTTGGACGTTTTTCCCCGAATCGTCGACTAGTTGCTGAAGAGCCGGCACCAACAGCCCAGGGGGTGGGATGAACAAAACATCAATTGGCTGGAGCACGGAAAGTTCTGAGATCAAACTTTGGGAGCCCGGGAGTGGCTGCGGAAAGCCCGCGCAGCGCGCACATGACCGGCGCCCCCGCGGGTGCTATACTTACCCCAGATCATGAAAGCAATACGAGGTTACCATCTTATCGAGCCGAAAGATCTCTCCTGGAGGCCTTCCAACCTAATGCAAATCCCGAACGCCGATTATCTGGAGCGCACGGGGAGCGAGAACCTCAGCGCCCGCCTCTGGCGCTTGCCGCCGAAGAGCGCGAACACGCTGCATAAACACCTGCGGCAGGAGGAATTTTATTTTGTGCTGGAAGGCGTGGGCCGCATGCGAGTCGGGGAAGCTACCTTGACCGTGCCGAAACATGGTGGTGTGCTGGTGGGGCCGGACCAATTGCGCCAGGTCTTCAATGATACCGAAGCCGAAGTTCTCTGGCTGATCATTGGTGCGCCGGAGGAACTGGAATTTCTGCCGGGCTCTGCAACCAAACCGGACCTCTCGCTGATCTACCCCGTAGATCCCAAACGACTGCCGCCGGAACTAGCCGGGGCGGCATGGCCGCCAAAGCGGTGAGATGGTGGGTGTTCGGTGTCCACACTTTTGCGTGTGGGGATGAGGGCAACACACTGGAGACGAAGATCGGAGGACAGAAGAGAGGGCGAACGACGTGCGCACGAACGTGCGAAGCGTCTTGGAGTCCGGCAGCCCTCTGCCGCCTTTTCGGGCCGGGATAGGCTAACAACGCTCGTAAGCGCCTGAGATTGATCATACCTCAATCACCGGTTCCCCTGTTTCATTTAACCACACGGAGCGCAAAGACCAGAAGCCGAAAAAATCTCGGCGTCATCGCGTCTTGGCGCGAAAAACACCCCTCGCCATCCGCCCGGCCCCCGCGGACGCCTGTTTCCCGGCAGCTCTTTAGGTCCAATCTGCGTCAACTATGTCATCCTGCTGGCATGAAATATACTATCGTGTGCCCTGCAATGGCCGCATCCGGCCGACAAGAGCCTGCGTAACGCTATCCAGCACATGGTTCAACCGTTTGGCGACATCGTCCGTGAGGAACCGCAGGACTAAATACCCATGTTCCTGGAGCAGCAGGTCCTTGCGCCTGTCCTGGCGGTAAGCCTCGGGGTCGTTCAAGTGTTGCGGGCCATCCAATTCAATGGCCAGGCTTGCTACGGTGTCCAGAAGATCGACTTCCATCTCCCTGCGGTCATCAAACTGGATCGGAAGCCGGGCGTTTAATCGGAACCGGCCGGCAGTCAAGGGAAGTGTCTGCAAGCGACGGAAAAGAAAAGCCTCCGGCGCACTTCGGGCGCGCGCATAACCCTCAGAGGTCGAAACCAACTCGACCGTGGCATGCAGGAAAAGATCGGCCAGCGGCACATCCACTCCATCCATAATGAGCCGTCGAACACTGGCCGCATAATCCCGCTTCCAATCTGGAGCGATTGGCAACGGAACTTCGGCGGGTCAACCCGGAACGGCGTTGCCAGGCAGTTGGATGCTATAACCAACCGCCTCGTATCCTTTGCCGCGCTGGTCGAACATCCTGGAGAGCATGGGCACGTTCAAATCAGCGTAATCGTAAACGCGCACTTCGCGCTTGTGCTCATGCAACCGATGCAACCGGCCCACATACTGAGCAACGGTGCCACGCCAGGAGGTCGGCAGCGCTAGAAAAAGCGTATCCAGGCGCGGGGGGTCAAATCCCTCCCCGACGAACTACCCGGTGGCAATCAGCACACCCGTGTCATGAACAAGCATCGCCTGGTCGGCCCTGAGTTGTTCCGGCCGAAGTTTGCCCTGGAACACCCAGGGCAAGGGTTTGCTGGCGAAACGTTCATCGCGCAGCACAGGCGTAATCTTCAACTGCCGCAACAGGCCTTCGACTCCCCCGGCAAACCGCGCGGCAGGGCATTGTGCTTCGGATGGTCTTCTGCGCATTGGATAGTTCGCGGCTTATCGTAAACCGGCAACCGCATCGACTGAGCCCGATAGAATTCCGGATTTTGGAAGGCGGCCAGCCGTATAAGCCGGTTTCTCAACTGCGCCGTTAATGGTTCTTTGGCGATATAAACCTGGTCGCCCAACACCAACTCTAGCTCCGCAGGCAGTGGCTCAGTTATGGGAGGGTCTTTTGGCTTTCGAACCGGACCGGGTAGACGTCCTGCCGTCCCTGGAACAATGATCGAAACAAGGTGATCTTGGATTCCGCCGAGGAGGTGCTTGTAACCATCTGTTCACGGCCCATAGCCGGATGGTGTCATTCTCTCACCAGGATGCCAATTGCCCAAAAAGCGACATGCAGGAACTGAGCCAAGCCGGCGCGAGATCTCGGCCGGGCTGGACAACCAGCGAACTGCCATGCCACCCTTCGGTTTCGAAACCGAAAACGAAGTCATGAATGCTCCCTCACCAAAAGTCCAGATGAACCGACGCCAATTCGTGCGCTTTGCCGGTGTGGCCTCCGGCGCGGTGTTGCTGGCGGGGCCCCGCGCGTTTGCCGCCACAACGGCGGATTCCGTTTTGGACCTCGACCCTGGCCCCGACAATCCGAGGAACTCTGAAGGGGCTTTTGTAACGCTGAAGTCCGGGCGAATCTTGTTCGTTTACACGCGGTTTTACGGCGGCGCGGATGACGCGAGCCCAGCGAACCTCGTCAGCGTTTATTCCGACGACGACGGCCGGACCTGGAGACGGGAACACAAAGTGGAGGTCCAGAATCAGTCTGGTGCCAACGTGATGAGCGTCTCCCTGTTGCGATTGCAGAGCGGCGCCATAGCGCTCTTTTACCTGGTCAAAGACAGCCTGATCCAATGCCGGCCGGTGTGGCGCATCTCAACCGATGAAGCGCAGACGTGGTCCGAGGCGAGGCCGATTACCGATGCGCCCGGTTACTTTGTGCTGAACAACGACCGCGTCATCCAGCTCGCCTCCGGGCGATTGCTCGCACCGCTCGCGTTTCATCGGGCCAAAGGAAGCCAGCCGAAGAGTTACGCGTCGTGGGATAGCCGGGCTATTGTCCTCTGGCTTCTGTCGGATGACGAGGGGAAGACCTGGCGTGAAGCTGATGATTGGTGGGCCTTGCCGGGGCGCACCAGGACTGGCCTGCAGGAACCCGGCGTGGTGGAACTGGCCGATGGCCGGGTGTGGAGTTGGATGCGCACCGACCAAGGAGTGCAATACGGCTCGATCAGCCCGGATGGCAAGCAATGGCCTTCCCTTCCCGAGAAAACCCAACTGGTTTCGCCCGCGTCCCCGGCCAGCGTCAAGCGTCTGCCCGGCTCCTCCAGCTTGCTCGCGGTCTATAACGACCACTCCGGACAGTTCCCGTATCCGAAGGGGAAACGTTCACCCCTGGTCGCCGCGATCTCCACTGATGGCGGCGTCACCTGGCCGAAGCGCAAAATGATCGAATCAGACCCCCAGGGCTGGTATTGCTATACCGCAATTCACTTTGTGAAGGGTGCGGTCCTGCTGGCGTATTGCGCTGGCGACCCCAAGGTCGGGGGCCTCAATCGTTTGCGGATTCGCCGCATCGAATTGAACTGGTTGGATGCGTAAGACGCCAACACTCAAATGCAAGCATCATTCCCAGCGCGCGTTTGCACCCGGTCTGATGCCAACCGCAAGACTGCGCGCGCCTCACCGCGCTTCATTTTCATTCTGGCCGCCTTCATTTCTTTGGCGTTTTCCGTGCTGCCATATTGCTGGCAGATCGTCTGGCTGCGCGTGGGACACTTCCTGCTGCTCATTGGCTTGATAGCTGAAGCAGATTGGTCGTGGTCCCAAACCAGGAAGGTTGAACCCTAAGACGGAGGAGCTAAACATCATGCGAAGGTTGATCGCCGCAGTGGAGAGATTGCGGCCGTTCGTAGTCGTGGCGGATGTCACCAGGTCTCAACCCAACGGGACCGACGCGCTGACGCAGCTCAAGAGGGACAACCCGATGATTAAAGTGGTCTTGCTGAGTCAGCTTTCAGAGTTACCTGTTGAGCCGTGCCAGGGTGGAGAGATCTACGCCAAAGTCATCGGCCCTGTGCCGGGTTCGCCCACTCAGACTCAAATCCGGTTCACCTCCGTTTCCCCGAGACTCGAGGTTTGGATGCATGAAATGGCGTCGCGGCTGTCAGTTGCAGTGGCTGGGAAAGGTTGAAGCTTAAGAACAAAATCGACCTCGACAAGCTTCGGAACGAAGGCTAAGAAAGAGTCCGTGCATGAATCCGAAAAATCCACTGCGCCGGTCGCCTTCACCGGTGTATTTCTTGGGCATGTGAGATCGGGCCTGCACATTCAAGCTAGTGAAGTCTCCGGCGGTCGCATCTGCGGCGATTTCTTCAGTTTCTGATACGACGATGATCCTGACCCCCTTCGAAAAAGGCCTGGTGGCGCACCTGGTTGCGGACTGGGTTTTGCAGACCGACTGGATGGCCCGGAACAAAAGGAGCCTGCGGCATCCTGCCGCCTGCGTTCACGCCGCTATCCACGGTGTGTGCCTCGCTCTTGCTCTCGGTTGGCAGGCTGGGCTGGTGCTGGGGGTCTTTCACATGCTCATTGACACGCGCGTGCCGGTGGAGTGGTGGATGCGGGTGGTCAAGAAATGCACCCAGGGTCCCGAAGTCGCCTCCGTTGCGGTTTGGCTCGACCAGGCCTTTCACATCTTGTGCATCGCCGTTTGGGTCGCGCTGGTCAAGAGCTGAAAGAGCAGACCAGATCCAGCGCCGCAGGGCAGCTTGGATTTAAACAGAACCTTGAGTTCGACAAGGTCCGACGCCCGCGACCAGGTAGCGTCCCTCTCCTTGAAAACCCAGGTGTTGGCCGTCACCTTGCTTTGTTTGATCCAGGCGACGAGGCCAGGCAACTCCACTGGTCCATAGGCGATGTTGTCCGATGCCCAAGCCAGGTAATTGAAGTTTGTGGTGTGTTCCATTCACGCGCTTGATTACGCTAATCGAGAGCGGCTGTCAGACCCTCAAAAGGTCCAGAGCAACAGAACTTCCGAGCGCGACATCCCGACCTGCCACAAGTGCTGCCCTCCGGCAATTGTATCTCTGGATTACACACACGCCCCTCGGCCAGTATTTTTTCCGCAGGCAACTTGGTAATCGTACGAGGTCACACCATCGGTTCAAAATGGCAATCTCCACCCTGATATTAGGGACGTCCAAGGCTTGGAGCCGGTTAAAAAACGGTTTTTATACACAGCGTCATAAGTAAT
>DIXK01000021.1 GCA_002428665.1 Verrucomicrobia subdivision 3 bacterium UBA6082 | reverse complement strand
CGTTGTGCGCTCTCACAGTCGCACCGCGTCGCGCCCGCGGCGCTGCACGATTTGAAAAAAACCCCTCCGCCAAATTTGCATTGATGCCTTCCGGATGACGCTTTTCCAGTTCGCGGCAAAGTTCACCGCTGTCGTGAATGGAACCGCACAAAGCGAGACTTTCCTTTGTCCAATCCACCAGCGGCACTTGTTTGCGATACAAACGCCAGCGGAAATCATCGTCCTTCTTCGCCTCAGCCAGTCCGATTAATCGACCCCATAACTTACGTTTGTCACCCCCCAACCAACCGCCAGGGAGCCGGCGCAGGATGTAGGCACTCGCCGCCCGCGCATCACGCTCGTAAAGGGAGCAGGCGTTTTCTTCATCGAGTTGAAACCAGAGGTCAAGTTTGCGCAGGACGGTCTGTCGCTGGGCGGGGGTGGATGCAGATCGGAGGCGCACCTGCAAATCGGCCATGATCTGCTGACCGCGTGCATCGCGTTTGCGCCAGTCGAATCTCTCGGAGAGCTTCCATTCGTAAAGTCGGCGGAACAATTCGGCGTCATCGTCCTTGTCCACCTCCGCCAGCCATGCTTCGAGGATTTTGGCCTTGTCGCCCTTCCATCGAATCATTTCCGTCTTCCACTTGGGCAGGACCACATAGGTGCTGAACCGCGAAAGGATAAATGGGCGGAAGAGAACCCGGTTGCGGTGATATAGCTCCGGGCCAAACAGCCAGGTCAATCCGGAGAAAGATATCTCCTTCGCCGCGAGATTCTCAAGTTCCTCGCGCAACGCGGCGTCGGCCATCGGTCGCTGCAGCAGCGAACGGACCGATTGCTCCAGGTTTTTTGGAGTCATGGGGGATAAAGCTATGGAAAATAAGACATCGCAGCAAGCATCACCAACGGTTCAGGTTCTCTGTTCGATGTAGCCCTTCTTCAGCTTTTCCGCGACCAGGCCCTCGGCTTCACGTTGTGCTCTTGTCTCGTCCGCAAACGTCTTGGTCTGTGATTGGCCGGCTGTACCGATCCGGCCAAACCTGACGGTGAAGGAATTCCCTGAAAGCGAGATTTCCCAAAACTTATTGGAGGCGCCCCCAATGAATTCAAAATGACGGACAGAACCTGGAGCGGAACCTGAGACGAGCACGGGCGCCGGCTCCACGCGGGGGCTCACCACTTGAGCCGGCGTTGCCGTGTCGGGTATTCGATCCTCACTCGGGGCAATTACGCTGGCTGCCTGAACCACCGGCGCAGTTTCTTCAATCGCCTCCTCCGCTTGCGGCTCGGCCTCGCGTTCAACTTCCTGCCCCAGCAGCAGTTTCTCCAGCCGAGTCAGCACCTCATCAGGGGTATGGTACCAATCCTTCGTAAGCACCAACGCGAACCGCCAGCCAAACGCTCGCAGAATGGACGGCTGCATCAGGTAGCGATCGAGCAGGTTTGGATTCGCATAGTGCCCGTCTGTATCCACGAGAATACCCAACTGGTAAAGGGTGTCTCCTTTCCCGCGCACGGCGAGGTCGCAACGGAACTTGGATTGGCCAACGTTTATATCTACCTCATAGCCGCGCTCGCGCAAAGCAGCGGCCAATCGTTCCACCACGGCATCGCCCTTGCTCAATGGCGCAAGCGCCTTGCGGCTGAGCGGATTGAGGTTCTCCAACACGCGGCGTGCGCCGGCTTCATCGCCCTTCGAAACCGCTTCGGCATAGTGGAGGAAGTTCTTAAGGCTGTTAGCCCCGTCGTTGTAATCGTTGGTGATATCGTGGTGGCGAATGGAGCTAACGATCGCCATGTGGTGCTTGGCCCGGGAGAAAATGACGTTCAGCCGCTTTTCGCCACCACGTTGGTTGATCGGCCCAAAGTTCATCAGCATCCGGCCGTTCGCGTCGTGGCCATAGCAGACGCTCATAATGATGATGTCGCGTTCGTCGCCCTGCACGTTTTCAAGGTTTTTCACGAACAGGCCGCAGAACACGTCGTTTTCCTCGCGAACATATTCGTTCTCCAACCGTGCGCCAAACTCGCTGTCCTCCTCCGCCAAGCGGGTCAGGGCACTCTCAATCTCACCCTGCTGCGCTTCTGAAAAGGCGACCACGCCGATGCTCAGTTTTGTATCACGTTGAAGCATGCTGCGCACAAGCTGTGCGATATAGGCAGCCTCGTTCGGATTGCGCCGATCTTCGTACAGCCCATGCGCCATCAAGTGGAAGCTGAGGCTGCGCGCGAGCAGCGCGTCCACATTCGTTACCCCCTGTTCATTGGCAGTCACGATTAACTCGGGGCGCTCGGCAATGGAACGCTGGCGGTCGGGAATGGTGTAAAGATTTCCGCTGTAGAACGCTGCGTTGGAAAAGCTGATGAGCGATTCGTAGCGGCTGCGGTAATGCCACGCAAGCAGCGTCGAAGGAAGGTTCTGGGCCGACTGAGTCAGGAAGCTGTCCGAGTCGAGGTCGACCTCGATGCGCTCTCCTTCCTCCTCGACGATAACGCTTTCGTCCTCGGTCCGTGCGTTGGCGAAGAACGTGGTCGGTGGCAATTGCATCTCGTCGCCCACGATTATCACCTGATGCGACCGATAGATGGCCGGAATCGCCTCTTCCAGCGGAATCTGGCTGGCCTCGTCGAAGATGACGACATCGAACAAACCGGGATCGAGCGGCAGGGTGTCCGAGACGCTGAGCGGGCTCATGAGCCAGATCGGTTTCAAATCCTGAATGACCTGGCCGGTGTCGTCCGCGGCCAGGTCGCGGATCGATTTGTAGCGCATTGTCTTGCCGAATTCGTGTTCCAGGTCGCGCCTCCCGGCAGCGTAGGATTTCTTGAAGGCTTTCTGTTCCTGACTGAGTTGCGAGGCTGGCAGTGACGATACGTTGACGTGATCGAGGAATTTTTGCCTTACCGCCGTGCGGATGCAGCGGGCGTTCAAACCGAGCCACTCACGATAGTGGTTCTCAAGTTGGTCCATCTTGCGGAGGAGTGTGCGGCCCTCGAAGCGGTTCACGACCCGATCTTCGCGGTAGACACCGTTCAAACTCTTGTGACCGACTGCCGCCTCAAACTCACTCAATAGGATCGGCGCGTGGCGCAACGCGTGCGTGAAGCCATCCGGCAGTTCCGCCAGTTCCGCCAGGATGGGTGACAGCTCGGCCAGCATGCCCGCCTGCTCGCGCAGTTTCTGCAGGACCGCCGTCAATTCTGGGAATTCAAACTGCTCATACTCGGCAAGCACAGAGCCAAGCGTGCCGTCTAGTTCGGCAAAACGCTGCTGAATGCCGACAAGATTGTCGATGAGCGCGGCCGCCTCATCAGACTTGCGCAGCAAATCGAGGAGTGCCTTAACCGATGGATGCGTCAGGAGTTGGTCATGTTTCAGTTCGGCGACCTGGGCGCGAAACGCAACCACATCTTCCACACGCCAATCGGTGGCCGCCTGACTGCGCAAGGTTTCCCATTCGGCCTGCGCCTTGTGCCAAGCCGACAGCTCACCCAGGATTTTGCTCCACGCGGGCGTAACAGCGTGTTGCGAAAAGTTATAGCGTGCTTGCAGCGTCTTCTTTAGCCGCCAGAATGCGGGTTGCAGGAAACGGAAAATAGATTTCTCAAACGACTGCGCCTGGGCGAGCGCGTTCTCCGTGTCATCCGGCGGCAACGGTTCTCGCCAGCCGGTGGTCTTCTCCTGAGCTTTCTGGGAAGCCTTGGCCTTTTTGTCGAGGTCGGCGGCCAGTGCATCGAAGGTTTTCTCGGCGGCTCCGTGCGTTAGCACGCCGAGCAGATCGCGTTCAGCTAACGGACGGATGCGGACGGCAAACTCAAGAATGGCCTGAATCTCCGCAAACGTGTCCCACAACTCGCTGGGCAGGCCGGACAGTTCCAGCGCGCTCTCAATCGCATCCAGCAAATCCTCAGCTTGGTCGAGATATTTGGACAATGTTTCCAGCGGACGATCCGCCTGCAAAACATCTTTGCCCAGCCAGCGCAGTGGATGCCTCGCAAAACAAAGCTCCTCACCCACCTCCGCGAGTGCGGATTGTAGGCGGTTAACCACATCTCCGTGCTGAAGCCAGTCGGGGTATTCGGGCAACAAGTCGTCGATCTCCGGCGTCAGCTCCAGCGCGTGCCCCCGCAATTCCACCAAGCGATGCAGCAGCGAACGCACAGCGACACCGGTATGCTGGTGGTTTTCCCTCATTACTTCCGAAAAGCGCCGCAGACTGGAGATATCTTGCTCCATCGCCTTCAAGGTCCCCATCCGCGAGCTTTCGGCGCCAGGATCGAGGTCGGCCGGACTCAAGAACTTTTCGTAGGTCTGCTTGAGGTTCTGGATGAACGCCTTCTTGTCCGTCTGCGAGTCATGGATCAGGCAACAGAGCTCATCAAGCCCCTGCTGGCGCAAGCGATGAAACACCACGTCAATCGCCGCGCGTTTTTCGCAGACGAACAGCACCCGCTTCCCGCGGGCAACGTAGTCGGCGATGAGGTTGGTGATCGTCTGCGATTTGCCTGTGCCGGGCGGACCTTGAATAATGTAGCTCGCTCCGGTGCGCGCCCGCGCTATGGCGGTCGCCTGGGTGGCATCGCAAGAAATGACGAGGTGTTGATCGTGGAGTTCCAGCGGAGGCGGAGATATTTCCTCGGGGGGTTTGGGTGTCAGCGAGAAGACCGTGTCGAACGCGCCGCTGGCCATGTCCGTTTCGATGAGCTTCGCGTAATCGCGCACCAGCGTCATCTTGCGGTAGTTGAAATTGCCGAGAGTCTGACTGCACAAATCGAAATCCCACGAATATGGATTCTGATTGTCGCCGTCGCGCAACGAAAACATCTGTCGCTCGGCTTCCAATACTTTGCCGGCTTCGGGCGGGCTACTCGGGTCCACAATGTGCGGCAATCGAGTCTGTGGGGCGGCGCCTGCCACATCACGCAGCGGCATCGGCGTGGGGCGGACTTTCTCCAGAAACAGTTGCAGCCCCAGTGGACGGAAGTTTTCGCGCTCGTAGCTGTATTCCGGTTTATTGGCGGCCTTGGCCTTGCGAGCTTGAAACTTCATCCTGCGCCGATACTGGTCCACGCGTTGGCGGGCTTTTTCGTGGATGAGCTCAATCTGCGGCCGATCAATCTTATTGAATGTGACGCCCGGCTCGCTTGCCTGAATCTGCGCCTTGAGCGTTTCGTAGAATTGATCCAGCGAAGTCTCTTTCAAATCCACAAACTCCGGCAGGTTCAGATTGTACAGTTCCTTGAGATGATGCCGCAGTGCCGGATTCACCTCAGCTTCACTGCTCGTTGGATCGAGAACGTAGTTGTCGCGCACGCCCTTTTTCTTTGTGAGCTCAACGGGCAGCAGCAGCAACGGGGAATGGATGCGCTCGTTCGGTGCTTCCTTTAGGTTGTTCCAGCGCAAAAAACACAAAACCAGGCGGAGCTGGGCGAAGCCATACTCGGCTCGGTCGCGCCGGGCTTCACTAATAATTTTGTCCAGGACCCCCGGGATGTAGGGCGCGTCCTCGAAACGCAGGTATTTGCCCAGCGACATCGGCGCGCCCTCGGTCACAGTGGCGGCCAGTTGCGGGTGCCAGATAAAAAGTTGTTCCAACTTGATGTTCCGGTAATCCAACAACACCGGCACAGAAGCGATAGTGAGGTTCAGCGTCTGGAGTGTGGGCTTGAAATAGATGAGGCGGTTGCGCCGTGAGATCTCGAAGAGCCGGTCGCGCAAATGGGATTGAATCAGCTGCCGTTTTCCGGTGATCGGCGATTCCTGAAATTCCTTTTTGACGAAGACGTTGGTGTCGAAATCCACCGTCTGTTCGCGGTAATTTTCGAGTCTTGCTATCATCTGGCCAAGGTCCTGGGCGCGCTTGTGCCGATTCAATTCCGTCATGTGCACGATGGTCGAGCCCAGCACCGGGTTGAGTCGGGGAGTCAATCCAAACAGGTTCGTGCGGTTGACGGTGAACATCTCCAATTCGCCCGGATCGGTGAAATCCAGACCGCAGGCCACACTGGCTAGTAGCATCCCGAGCGAGAAAATATCCGTCAGCTCGTCGTGGTGGCCGACCGCCTGTTCCCACGAGCGGTAGTACGGCAGGAAAACGGGCTTGCTGATGTCGCTCCCGGTCGATCTCACCCCGAGATCGGAAACGGTCAACGAGGCTTGGTCAATATCCGCCGTTAGGCGCGATTCAGCGACCACTTCAACTGCGCTGCTGACTGGCAACTGGATTGCCTCCACCTTATTGGTGTTTTTCTCTGGCGGGTTGACTTTGGCCGGAGCAAACATCAAGGTCCCGGCATCTGTGACGATGAGGTCCTGGATTCCATTCAGTGGAGCGACCAAGCCGGCTTCGTGTGTTGCAAGCACCTGTTTCATCAGCGGCAGGAGCGCGGCGAGCACGTCATCGGTCTCAAACCCGCCCTTGGCGATACCCGATTCGAGGAACTTGAGAAACGGAGATTGTACCAACTCAGTCATTTGGCCACCTCCGCTTTGGCGAGCATTTCCGCGGCCTGCTCCTTCAGCTTGCGCACATCGCGCACCTTCAGTTTTAGTTCTTTGGCCGCAACTTTCTCAAATTGACCATCCAAGTCCAATTGCCGACTCAGATCAAGCGCTGCCACTAGTGGCATGTCGTCAAGCTCAGGGTCCGCAATGACGAAATCCAGCAACAGGTAGCAATAATACTCCCGGAGCTTTGCATCGGTGGTTTGGAATCCTTCGATTACAAAACCATCACGCGTTGCTGCTGGCTGGAAGTCATCGAAGAACATCCTGGCGTGCCCGAGGACAGCGGGCGTCTGAAACCACTTCGGTTGAAGGAAGTGCTCAATCAAGCGCCGGGTTTTGCGTGTGAGCATTGCCTGACCGATTAAGTCCAGATTGTCCAGCGCCTCTGCCCCTCCAATCATGCGCTCGATATGCGAATGCGAGTCCTGGCGCTGGCTGTGCCACAAGGACAAAGCACGCGCGCGGATAAATGCCTCTGGATGTGACAATCCTTCCGTGGCCACGTTGCCCTTGGTGAAAATTTCTTCTGCCTGTTGCAAATAAGCCTGAGCACTCACCTGCGCAAGGCCGGTCTGGATTTTGACCAGACCGGCAACGACCGGATGCAAATCACCGATCACGCAAAGTGACCCGCGATCAGCGAAGATTTCTGTATAGAGCTGAAAGCGGCGGGCGGTTTGTTCATGGCTGGATGACGCGCGCGGGTCACCCGCCACCGCTTGTATCAACCGATCCGCGATATGCAGATCGCCTTCGTCCCATTGCCACAAATGATAGTGCGCAAGTTCGTGACCGAGCACGGACTTGATTTCCTCCGCGTTCAGCAAACTCAGAACTGGTCCGGAGAAAACGATGTGGCCCTCGCCTGGAATGAAATAAAGCGCGGCGTTCGGCTGCGGGCTGTTCACCGCTTGATAAACCGTCACGGGGATGTCGAGCTGAAGCCGCTCCTTCGCCTCCTCGACCAACTCATAGAGTTCACGGTGACTCGCAGCATCAAGCCGATAGGTGGACTTGAGCAAGTCCATACGCAAGTTGTCGGTGAAATCGGCCTGCGCCCGGGCGGAGGCAAACCAATTCCACAACTCCCGCTCGCGCGACTTGAGATAATCCCTCAACTCAACTTGATACGGCAGCGGGTCGAGAATGTGCTGGGAATCTTCCACAGGTATTCCTGTAATCTAATTGCCAGCTATTAGATCGAAGATGCCTGCCTAGGTCAAAGCAACTGACAATTAATTTCGATTTCCGCTTGCCCAGGTCCGCCTATTGAACAGGATAAGCGCGGTTCCAGATCGGTTCCCGCACTCCCGCGTGCTCGAGAGCTGTAACTGAGAACCAATGACAAACTCTAACAAAATGCTAGCGTCTTCCGATGGAGAGAATGCTTGTGATTGGGCAAATGGCCTGACCTTAGCTTAGCGCAACGGTTCCGCACGGTAGAAGCTGGCATTTCCATGGTTCCAATCGCGAAACGGTCGTTCGATGGGCAGATGCAAGAGAACCATGCCTGACGCTGAACTTACACAAGATTAGTCAAGCTGTAGCTCTTGCACAAATTAAAGCTGATACGGACGGGCATAAACCTCAATGAAATGCCTGAGGCCGAACAGCAACATCACCTCGAGCAGAATGCCAGCCTCAAGGTTTGTGCATGGATCACCTTTTGGGAACAAACTATCAAAGCGGCTCGGATTGTGGAGGACACGGGTCGGTGGTGGAGCCACCAACGCTGACACCTCGTTATTATTCTGATTCGCGCGAAGTGCAATCGCCAATTGGACCTCGGTTATGAAAGTCCTGTGCCTATAGGCAGCTTTTTCTAAGCTGGGAGTTCTGTTACCAACCTGGCTGGCCTTTCTCTGTTTGCTTCGCGCTGGAAAATACCCACAATCGATTCGTGGCCGCCGAACCGATAAATATCTTCTCGCAAAAACAAGACCTTTCCGGGATCGCCGCGCTTCTGCGCAAGGTTGTGCCAGGAGTGAGGATTGCGGGGCCCGATGATGCCTGGGAAAAAATCACAATCGAAGGGACGAAGAGTTGGCTGCGCAAGCCACCAACACTGGTCTTCAAGAATGGTCCTGAATACTACAAGGGTCCAGATTGGCCAAGACAAGTTGCGGGAATGCAGGATTATTTCAGTCGATTCCCGGACGTCGCCCGCAAGCCAGACGTGCTCCGTCTGATCGGAGCGTTCCGTTTTGCATTGGCCACTGAGTTTGAGCCGGGCCTAAATCTCCAGTCCAATGATCCGCGTCTGAAAATTTTGTACGTGGTCACGCGTCACCTCGACGGCGTCCTGTTTACCCCATCAGGTTTATGGGACTCGGCGGGACGCGCGTTGCTCTGCGCGGACGGGCGGTCTGATCCGGACGCGGTCATGCCTTTCATGGCCCCGGTGGCACCGGGAGATAACCCTGAACATCGGGTCGACCAGGAACCAACTCCACCTGACGCGGTTCGAGTAGCCAAACGGGCACTATGCTTGGCGGCGGTATCAGGACGAGGGTTTCTGGAAGTTGAAGAAATGCCATTGGAACAAGCGGAGGGAAACCGAAAGCGAATCATGACTTGGATAGGTGACCTGGCGCTGGAGACTGAGCTTGAACCGACGGAACTCAGTTTCTTAACCCAACCTGTTGGGGCTTTGGAGCAGCAAAACACCGTAGATGCCGGGTGGCGCCTCGAAGCCGTGGGTGTGCTGGGGTGGGCATTGGGCCGGTTTGAATTGCCGGTTTACGATCAGCTCGTCGATGCGGGCATTTTGTTCCCGGCTCTTGGGTTTCTAGATGTAAATAAAGCCACCACCCTTTTAGCTTCCCCGAAGTTGCGCCCATTGGCAGATCTTCGAGGACTTCAGGAACAATATTTT
Organism: Verrucomicrobia subdivision 3 bacterium UBA6082; assembly: GCA_002428665.1. GTDB lineage: Bacteria > Verrucomicrobiota > Verrucomicrobiia > Limisphaerales > UBA8199 > UBA6082. Next base: position 76,716 of record DIXK01000021.1, on the reverse strand, counting down.
GCTCTGCATTGGAGCCTGCGTGAGTTTAGCCTCAGAAAGCAGACGATGGACTTTCGATCATTCGCTCGTGAATCTTGGTTCGGCCCGCTTGATGTATCTCCCGCTCGCTTTTGTGAGGATGACCTGGCAATTGGGGAGTTGCCGATCGCAAGAGCCCCGGAGGCTGCGTTCCGCACAACATTGAGCATCGCGAATGAGCGACATCTAGCGATTAATTGGCTGGTGGATGGCGGCGAGGTTTATTCCGCAACTGACACATCAACCTGAGCGACAAACGCCCTAAGATGCCTATGGAAACGAAAATTGGAAAAACGGTTCTGCGCTTGGTGACCGGCGACATTGCTGAGCAAGATACAGATGCTGTTGTCACTGCCGCACATTGGCGCCTCAACAAGGGTGCTGGCACCGATGGCACGATTCACACAAAAGGAGGACCGCAGATTTACGAGGAATGCCGCAAGATTGGCGGCTGCCCAATCGGGGATGCGGTCATTACGACCGGCGGCAATTTGAAAGCCCGGCATGTCATTCATGCCGTTGGGCCGGTTTGGCGCGGAGGTGACGAAGACGAACCCGAGTTACTGGTCAGTGCATATCGGCGGAGCCTGGAGGTTGCAGCGGAGAACAATTTGCGTAGCATATCCATTCCATCCATCTCAACAGGAGCGTTTGGGTATCCACTAAAGCTCGCTGCGCCCGTTGCCATGAAAACTATCGTTGATTTCCTGAAGAACGGGCGTCATGACCTTGGGGAGGTGAGAATGGTTCTTTATCAACGGGAGGACGATAGAGCTTATCCGCTTTTTGCAGCAGCGCTGGAACAGATACTTGGAGATGAAAAACGCTAACATCTTTATAGACGTTGACCTGACGCTGGTCGATGCGAACCGCCAATTGCTCGCTGGTGCCCGTGAAGCTCTTTCCCGCCTTAAGGATGAGGGTTGCCATCTGTTTCTCTGGTCCACCTGCGGCGCAGATTACTGCCGCAAGATCGCGAGCCTCCATGGACTGAGCGATTTCTTTGAGGGCTTCACAGCAAAGCCGGACATTCTTATTGATGACATGCCATCCACGTGCGTCACCTCGCTGGTTTATGACGTCCAGCAGGAAACCTCCTGGCAAAGTTTAGCGGAGAAAATCATCGAGAAGCATATCGACTGAGATCTGACTATGCATGTGATCTATCCAAGCAACCCCTTGCAGCCCAGAAAGCCCGACGAGCAGTTCGCTGCAGAAGCGGAGGCGGTGCAGGCGATTGGATTCGAGGTGTCGCTTTTCTCGATTGAAGATTTCCAAAGTGGAGAGTTCCGGTCCGTTCCAGCACTCCCCATGAAGTCCGTGCCATGAGCCACCGACATTCATTGATGCTGCTGGGGTTGATGCTGATTGCACTCGGGGTTCTTAAGGGCGGCTGGTTCCTGACGGCTGTTTGGCTTGGTTGCGATTTTCTCGCCCTTGGAATTGCTCATTTCCGAGGCTTTCATCGGGTCTTCGGTAAGCGATCAGATGGGACGCTTCCAGCCTGGAGTCGGTTGGCCTTCCTTCCACTTCTATTATACACAAGCGCGGTCTGGCATATTCTTCGCCTGTTCAGCCGTGAGCCCGCCCACAGCAGAGTGACGGAAGAACTTGTAGTCGGCCGGAGGCTGCTCCCGGGGGAACTCGAGGGAGATTTCATCAATTATGTTGATCTCACGGCGGAATTCCAGGAGACGCCGGCTATTCGCCGCTCTGCTGGCTATGTAAGCTTTCCCGTGCTTGATGGTTCGGCACCCGAGCCCGATGCGTTAAGTGAAATGGTAAACCGCCTCCGGCCCGGCAAAACATACGTCCATTGCGCTCAAGGCCACGGGAGGACTGGCATGTTTGCGCTCGCCGTGATGTTGGAATCGAAAACTGTGCGAACCGTGAGCGAAGGATTGGAGAAGCTCAGAAGCGTCCGTCCCGGAATCAGCCTTTCGGCCGAGCAGCGCAGGTGCATCGAGAAATTTTCCGAAAGGTGCGGTTGATTTTGAGGCTTCGCAATTTTGACGATTGGAGAAATATGCATATGACATCGTTGTTGCTCTTGTCTGTGCCGGGTGCACGATTCGAAAGGAAGCCGTAGGAGAGTGGAAGCAAGAACAGCCTGAGTGACACATGCATCAATGAGGACCGATTTTCAAAACGAATACCGCAGCCTGTTTGCGAGGCTTGGCTTCCCTCTTTCCAAACGCCATATCATTTCAGAAGAACAAGTCAACAGAGCGGAGAATCGGCTCGCAATCCGTCTGCCAAAGGCTCTGCGGGATTACTACCTGGTTGCGGGGAGGGAAAAAATTCTGAATCACTCGTTCAACCGACTTTACTCCCCGAGCGAGTGGGAACTTCATTCCGGTAAACTGATCTTCATGGAGGAGAACCAAACGGTCGTGGTGTGGGGTATTTCCATCTCCAATAGGAACCAGTTAAGGAGATGACATCACGGCAGCAGATCCAGCTGGCCCTACAGGGGAATGTCCAAACGCCCACGGACTTGTGGGCGGTTTGGCCGCAGCTCCATGCTGAACTTCCAGGCTACTCAGTTATTTTGGTGGCAGACGATGCCCAACACTTCCGACTGCCTGCACACCGCTCCTATGGAAAGGCTCATCTCATTTCTGGGCTTGCCGGGGACAGCTTGTTCTTCCTGAATGCCAGAATCTATGAAGCAATGGCAGCGAATTCTTCGACGCAAATTCCAGTCGATTACTGCATATTGTTCGATACCAGCACTGCTAGCCTGCTACGCACGTTGTTTGCTGGCAAGACACAGCCGGTTCATCAGGACTTAAAGATGCTGCTGAGGGACTTCAGGGGCAATCGCTTGAACTGGCACATCCGCGCTTATCTGGATGAGAACTACGATGCGATTTTACGACAGCAGCGCGATCGTGAAATCTATGAGACCGTTTTGGCCACTGAAAAGCTCTCTGCATTGAACGAACAGGAGTTCCTAGCGTCTGGACGGATGTCATTCACGCACTCGGAGACCGACCTACAGGCAGCTGCGTCACAGCACATCAGCGATTACGCGCGCATGCTCTCAAACGGCTGGGCAGACGAGTTGGAACAGCGCTGGTTATACGTGCATACGCTTCTACTTAAACTGCTGCTATTGGAATTGGGTGCTCCCAGACGTGCCAATGCAAACCGCAAGCTTAAGGAGTTCGTCCGTTTCATGGATGAGGAGGTCGGCGCTATTTCGCTCTTTCATATCGTTCTCGCTGGGGAAAAGTTTAATGGAGGGCGCAGAGCAGCTTTACTGGATCATTTCACCGGGGGCGCTAAGAACCTAATAGCTCGGGCACGAAATGTGAGCTGGGACCTTTTCCACCGCCAGCATTTATACCAGGAGGCTGCCAGCGTCCCTTCTCGGGCTGAGTTTCTGGTGCCGTATTTCCTAACCTTCGATCAAGCCTTGGCGGCCGCCTTTGAGCTTTTCCCTATCAAAACCTGTTTGGTTGGGCCGAGCTTGGGATTTCCGCAGACCTTTCATTCCGCTGCAGTCGAGAGCCTGCTGAAATCGCTGATCGAGGGCTCGGAACTCCAGGCCTACTTCAAGCCGGAGGCAAGTGCTGGTCGTATAGCACGTATGCATATGAAGCCTCCAAATCTCAGGGTAATGGCAGATTCTATGGAAACAGAATTGGAGAGATATGAAGGAAGCTGACGAATCCCGTGTTGATTATCGTCAGGCGCGGGATCTCATGCGGCCTTCGCAAGCTCAGAAGGACCCTCTTCGGTTAGCCCTTTCATGCGCTGATTTACCAGCGTATGCGAGATAACCGGGATAATTCGCCCTCTGTGGAGGTGGCCAGATGAAGTCCGGTTTTATGAACACGCGCAATCCTTCATATTCGCCTGCCTCAATCAAAGCGTGTTCTCTACAGAATTCCTCGAAATCAGGCATTGATAACGTTCTATTACGGCCGACGTGAAGCCTCGGCGTGCGGCCTTCTTCCTCCGCCTGTTCGAGCTCATCCAACATACGATGAAAGGTCATCCTTACAGGCTTCAACTCCACGGAATTGCATCCGAATCGGGCGACGAATATTTTGTGCATAAGCCTTTGTTTGGCACGTTTGTAGCGCGCGATCATGGAAAGCCTCTTGCTACGGCTCGAACGAGAGCCAGCACAGCACCGTAGGCTGTGCGCCCGTGCGCTGTTCAGGACGTGGAATGGGCTGCCACACGTTTGCCTGGGTTTATCATGATCGCCGACTGTTAAAGCCCAACTCTCTCGACAGGTTTCACAATCGATTACCTTTCGCAATGCCACTAGCCAGCCGTAGGGGCAGACTCCAAACTGCCCTGTGAATTATAGTTCCCATTCGCCAGGTGGTAATTACCATCAGTTGCATGGCAGACGAACAAAACGGCTCCAGCATCAAAGGGCTGATGGCAATGCTCATCGACGGCGACAACGCGCAAGCAGGTTTCATTAAAGAGATCCTGGCTGAGGCCACCAAATACGGACGAATTACGATCCGGCGGATCTACGGAGATTGGACCACTCCTTCTATGAATGGATGGAAAGAATGCCTTCAGGAAAACGCGATTCAGCCTATTCAGCAGTTTCGCTTTACGGTTGGGAAGAACGCCACGGACAGTGCGATGATCATAGACACTATGGACATCCTGCACTCTGGTGACATCGCAAGCTATTGCCTTGTTACCAGCGACAGCGATTATACACGACTTGCAACACGACTCCGGGAAAGTGGAGCCTTCGTGCTGGGGATCGGCAGAAGATCAACCCCGAAGGCGTTCACGAGCGCCTGTGATGTTTTCGTTTTTATTGAGAATCTCCGAGCCGGTTTAGACGACGTAGCGCCCGCTTCGAATAAAAAACAGACGTCCAAGGGCAAAGCTGCCCTCAAAGAGGGTCTGCCTCTGCTTCGGAAGGCATTCGAACTGACAGTGCAAGATGATGGTTGGGCTTACCTCAGTTCGGTAGGCGGCTCGCTCAGAAGTCTCGATCCTACTTTTGATCATCGCACTTTTGGCTGCCCGACCCTTCGCGCCCTCGTCGCAAGCTTCTCGGACGAAATTGAGCTTCGCGAGGAGAAAAAGCCCTCCGGCAACATGGTTGTTTCCATGAAATTGAACTCAATACCTTCCCGTTAGATCCCCGACGGCTTGCGCGCGTGTTTTTGTGATTTTTGGGGAAATCTTTTTAGCCAAGAAGGTGGGAATCTTTGCTAAACGGTGCGGTAGAAGGGAGCCAACACGGAGCCCGCCGCACTTACGAACAGATATGAGCAAACAGCAGATGACACAAAAGGCCGCTTCAAGAATTCAAAGCGCCGCGGACCGACGTCCGGAAAGCCCAACGGGAAAGACAAGGTTCAAATCCAGGGCACAAGTGGCTGCCGCCAACAACAAGGGATTTGGCAATTCCGGCGCGAAGAACTGATTCTTGGTGCTCACGGACCCAGTAAACTGGGTCCGTGAGCTGCTGCTACAGTGGCTACAACGCTCCCTAGCTTTGGCAAGGTCGTGGATCGGTTCCGCGACTGTCTGCTGCATGCTTGCGGCAGTGCAGAAATTCCGAGCTTCAGACCGCCACTTAGCAATGGCACTCTAGCGAACATTTCATCGGGGCGCGTTGTAAAGGAAAGCACCTGGGATAGCACTCGCATGCGCGCTGTAGGAGCCAGGGCCTTGGGCTGAAGTTAAGGTCAATATGTCCCGATTAAGAAGATGCTGAGGAAGCTGGTTTCGACTGGAAGTGGCGTGTCGATTTGGACATTCATGAGGGGCTTGCCTTCAAAGTGGATGTAGCGCCCGGACTCCAGGTGCACGTCATTGAAAATCAGAAAGCCAGCCGGCAGACAACTGAGCTCGTCTATCAAGGCCACCTCCGCAGCGGCGCCTGCAAGTTCAGGCAAGCGGCCGTCCCATACGTGTCTGACCATGCCGCGACAATAGCTTCTGTGAGCCGGTCCCCCCACTGCGAGAACTAAATCGTCCTTCGGCCTCATCGGCGGCCCTTCGAATTCAAACCGAACCCGCTCATCAGGTCGAGTTCGCGGTGATACTGGTGCGACAACCAAACAAAACGGATTAGCCACTCACCCCTTGGACCGAGTGCCCTTACTGTAATGAAAGCGAATGAGGTGCGTTAGCCCTGTTGAAAAAGCGAACAAGCGCCAAATAGCAACACATCTCATGAAAAGCGAAGTGAAACGAAACGAAACGGAATATAGCGAGCGAACGCCTAACAAGGCCGATCCCTTGCAAGATACCTCTATCAAGAGATTGAAGATCAACACGTTAAGTCAAAGTGCCATTTGGCAAATCGCCTCGGCACTCGTCGCTGTGGGCTTCCTGGCCGGATGCACTAAACCCACGGACGGAACCGGGGCCGGCAAAACCAAGACACTCGCTGTGGAAGTGCCGGTTCAGCGCGTTAGCGCCCGCGAACTGCCGCTTCAGTTTGATTTCACTGGGCACACCATCTCAGTGCACGAGGTGGAAGTGCGACCTCGCGTAGGCGGCCTGGTGACCAGCGTCTCCTTCGAGGAGGGGACCGTGGTGAAGGCGGGCACCGTCCTGTTCGAGTTGGATGATCGGTCTTTTGTCGCCGTGAAGGCCAAGGCGGACGCCGAGGTAGCGCGGGCCGAGGCGGCTGCGCAACTGGCACTGCAAGAGGTTAATCGTGCAAAGACCCTGGCGAAGACCGAGGCCATCTCCATCGAGGAGCTGGAGCGTCGACAGAACGATGCGAAGGCCACCGAGGCGTCGTTAGCGGCAGCGATTGCACAAAGCCAGGCTGCTGCACTGGACGTGGAGTTCACCAAAATCAAAGCACCTGTCAGCGGCCGCGTGGGCAGAGCCCTGGTGAAACCCGGAAACCTGGTGGCCCCTGGAGGCGCGAACGGAACGCTCCTTACAACCCTGGTGACGCTGAACCCGATGCATGTCCTCTTCAACCTGGATGAGCCCGGCTTCCAACAGCTGATTCAATTGCAAGCCGTGGGAACTGAGCTTCGTGCCGAGTTGAAGATCGGACAAGACTCGCTCACCGGGAAAATCGACTACATCGCCCCGATGCTTGACCCGCGGTCTGGGACAGCCCAAGCCCGCGCCCTGGTGCCAAACGTGAACGGCCGCCTGGCGCCGGGTCAGTTTGCTCGCGTGACTGTCATTGCCGAGACACAGCAACCTCGGTTGCTGGTGCCTGAGACCGCCATCGGAGCACAGCAAGGATTCCGGTTCGTGCTGGTAGTCGACGAGCAAAATACTGTCAAACAGCGCACCGTGAGTTTGGGGGAACGACTGGGAAGTGACCGGTTTGTTGTGGCAGGACTTTCCGCCGGCGAATCCATCGTGGTGAACGGGCTTCATCGGGTGCGACCTGGAATGACCGTACATCCAATCCACAGCCCGCTAGCCAGCAAGTAGTCCCTCAACCCGCAAGCGAAACTTCAACCTTCAGGAACACAGAATGAACTTCTCCACTTATTTTATCCGCCGACCCATTGTGGCCATTGTGTTGTCGATGTTGATCGTGATCGCCGGTGGCCTGGCCTTTTTCGGCCTTCCGCTGACCGAATACCCGCAGGTGACGCCAACCACGGTCGCCGTGCGGGCGAGCTATCCAGGCGCTGACCCGGAAGTAGTGGCCGAAACGGTGGCGGCTCCGCTGGAGCAGGCCATCAACGGCGTGCAGGACATGCTCTATATGAGCAGCCAGGCCGCGACGGATGGCCGGCTTACGCTCACGGTTACCTTTGCCCAAGGCGCAGACCCTGACCTGGCACAGATCAATGTTCAGAACCGTGTCTCACGGGCGCTACCGAGATTGCCTGCCGAGGTGCAGGCGTTGGGCGTGGTGACCGAGAAGACGTCCCCGGACATGCTCATGGTGGTGCACCTGGTTTCTCCGGATCAGCGGTTCGACGCGCTGCACCTGGTGAACTTCGTCCATCTGAACGTGCGGGATCAACTGGCGCGGTTGCCCGGCGTGAATGATGTCCGGGTATGGGGTGCCGGAGAATACAGCCTTCGCGTCTGGATAGACCCGGCCAAGCTGGCGGAGCGCGAGTTGACCCCTAACGACATTCTCGGCGCCATCCGTGAACAGAATGTGCAAGTAGCGGCCGGGACGCTCGGTGAGCCACCCCACGCCGGAGCACCGTTCCAAATCACGCTGAAAGCGCCCGGCCGGTTAAAAACGACCGAGGAGTTCGCCGACATCGTGGTGAAGTCAGGCAAACAAGGAGAACTCACGAGGCTGAGGGATGTGGCCCGGGTGGAACTGGGTGCGGACAGCTATGGAAGGCGAAGCCTCCTGAACAATCAACAGGCCGCGGGCATCCAGATCATTCAGAAGCCGGGCACCAGCGCTCTCGAAGTCGCCCACCAGGTGCGTGAAACCATGAAGGAACTGCAGACGGCCTTCCCGGAGGGAATCGCACATCAAATCGCCTATGATCCGACGTTGTTTGTTCGGGCCTCGTTGAGATCGGTGGTCACCACACTGGCTGAAGCCACGTTCCTAGTGGTTTTGGTGGTAGTGCTGTTCCTGCAAACCTGGCGTGCATCGCTGATTCCTTTGGCAGCTGTCCCGGTATCTCTGGTCGGGACGTTCGCGGTCATGCACGCATTTGGCTTTTCTCTGAATACCCTATCACTATTCGGCCTTGTCCTTTCGATCGGAATCGTCGTGGACGATGCGATCGTGGTGGTTGAGAACGTGGAGCGGCACCTTGCGCGAGGATTGACGCCGGTCGAAGCCACTCGAGCAGCCATGCGCGAAGTCACGGGCCCAATCATCGCGATTACCTCAGTGCTCGTGGCCGTGTTTGTGCCGACCGCCTTTCTGAGCGGATTGACCGGACAGTTCTACCGGCAGTTCGCTCTGACGATTGCCATCTCCACCATCATCTCGGCGATCAATTCCATGACATTAAGCCCCGCGCTCTCGGCCTTGCTGTTGCGGTCGCATGATGTCGCACCCGATGCGCCAACTCGCTGGCTGAACAGGGCACTCGGTTGGTTTTTTAATCTCTTCAACCGGTTCTTTAGCAAAGCCTCCGGTACCTATACGGGCGCAGTGAAACGACTGTCCCGATTCAGTGCCATCGCCACGGCCCTTTATTTGGGTTTGGCCGGCCTTAGCTATCTGGGCATAACGCGGACTCCGCTCGGGTTCGTGCCCGCTCAGGACAAATATTACCTGGTCGGCATCGCTCAACTGCCGGATGCGGCCTCGCTGGACAGGACCGAGGCGGTCGTGCGGCAAATGACTGATATCCTCCGGGCGGAGCCTGGCGTGGATAACGTAGTGGCCTTTCCTGGGTTGTCGATTAACGGCTTCGCCAGCATCCCCAACGCGGCCGTGGTCTTTGCGATGCTTAGCCCCTTTGAGCAGCGCACAACGAAGGAGCTTTCCGCTGGCGCCATTGCAGGCCGGGTGAATCAAAAGTTCGCGGCCATTCAGGAGGGCTTTGCTGCAGTCTTTCCTCCGCCTCCCCGTCCCAGGCCTCGGTGCCATGGGCGGATTCAAGCTCCAGGTCGAGGACCGGGCTGGGCAGGGCTACGTCGCGCTTTATGAGGCGACACAAAAGTTATTGGCCGAAGCAGCCAAGCGCCCCGAGTTGGCCGGACTCTTCTCCAGTTTCCAGGTGAACGTGCCTCAAGTGGGGTTGGACGTGGACCGCGACCGGGTGAAAGCGCACGGGTTGGCCCTGAACGACGTGCACGCGGCCCTGCAGGCCAACTTCGGATCTGTGTATGTGAACGATGTCAATTTCTTCGGCCGCGTTTACCGTGTGTTCGTCCAGGCGGATGCGCAATACCGGGCAGAAGAATCGGCCCTGCAGCACTTGAAAGTGCGCAACCGGGATGGGCAACTGGTGCCGCTTGCCTCCGTGGTGCGGGTGCAGACCACCACGGGGCCGGATCGGGTGATCCGATACAACGCTTACACGTCAGCGGACATCAATGGGAATGCCGCGCCGGGCGTGAGCTCCGGCCAGGCGCAAGCCCTGATGGAGAAGCTTGCCCGGGAAGTCTTGCCTCCCGGCTTCGCCGTGGAATGGACGGACCTGGCCTACCAGCAACAATTGACTGGCAAGAGTTCAGTCTGGGTCTTCGGCCTGTGTGTGCTGTTCGCCTACTTAATCCTGGTGGTGCAATACAACAGTTGGTCGTTGCCCCTGGCTGTGTTGTTCATTGTTCCCCTCACCCTGTTGAGTGCGCTGGCTGGAGTTTGGCTCACGGGGGGCGACAACAACCTGTTTACCCAGATCGGCCTGATTGTCTTGGTCGGCCTGGCGGCGAAGAACGCGATCCTGATTGTGGAGTTTGCACGATCGCGCGAGCAGGAGGGAGCAGACGCATTGACGGCCGCACTGGATGCTTGTCGGCTGCGCCTGCGGCCAATCCTGATGACCTCCCTGGCTTTCATCATGGGCGTGGTGCCCCTGGTGACCGCCCACGGTGCAGGCGCTGAGATGCGGAATGCCATGGGCGTGGCGGTCTTTGCCGGCATGATCGGCGTAACACTCTTCGGCCTGTTCTTCACGCCACTCTTTTATCTCCTCATTCGGAAGCTGTCCCAAAAAGCGCTTCCCGCAACTGAACCGAAACTTAACAACACGAAGATTCAGCAATATGCGTAATTCAATTCTGATTCCAATCCTCGGTCTGGGCCTGCTTCTGGCGGGGTGTGCTGTGGGACCGAACTACAAAAGACCCCTCACCGCCACGAGTTCTTCGTTCGCCGAAACGGGGACGAACCAGGTTTCAGTGTCTTCACCCGAACCGCGCTGGTGGGGTCTGTTTGCGGACCAGACGTTGACAGACCTGGTCGCCAGGGCTGCGACGAACAACCTGGACCTGAAGGAGGCCCAAGCACGATTGGGCGAAGCCCGCGCGCTGCGTCGGCATGCATTGTGGGAATTTGCGCCGGAGGGCGGAGTCTCCGGTTCGTTCGCACGCCACCAGTTTGCGGTTCCCGAGTTGGCCGGTTTAAACCCCGGGTTTCGCGTGGGCAACACGTGGTCAGCCGGCTTCGATGCGACCTGGGAAATCGATGTGTTCGGACGCCAGCGTCGATCGGCCGAAGCAGCCTTGGCGGAGGTTGGCGTTGCCACGGCCCAATTGAGGGATGTGCAAGTTGCCTTGCTGGGCGAGGTAGCCGCCAACTATTTCGCGCTGCAGGGAGCGCGGGAGACGATCGGAGTCCTGCGGCAGCAAAGCGAGCTGTTGAGGAACAGCATGACGCTTACCCAGCAGCGGGTCACTGCAGGCCGTGGCAGCAGGCTGGATACGGCACGAGCGGAAGCCTTGCTTAAGGAAACAGAAGCCGCTTTGCCGCTGGCCCAAAGAGAGGAGCAAGAGATTCTGCATCGATTGTCCGTGTTGTTGGGCGAGCAACCGGGCTCCCTACAGGTGGCCTCGGTCGCTGCATCTGGAGCCGGAATCAAACAAGTCGCGATCGGCACGCCGGCGGATTTGCTGCGACGACGCCCAGACGTTGCCGCTGCCGAACGGCGACTTGCGGCCGCAACGGCACAAGTTGGAGTCCGCACCGCTGAGATGTTCCCCGAAGTGAGTGTGCGCGGCTTCATTCGCCTCATTGGTGCGGATGGGGTGCGGCTTGGTTCCTCGGCCAGCCAGGCATGGGCGGCGGCACCGGCCGCCACTTGGCATGTCCTGAGCCTGGGCAGGCTCAGTGCACTGCGCCAGGGGAGCCAGTTCCAGGCAAAGGGAGCGCTGGCGATTTACGAGCGAACGGTGCTGCAGGCGCTGGAAGATGTAGAGAATGCACTCGTGCGCTACCGCACGGCCGATGAACGGCTGACGCTATTGGTGGATAGGCAGCGGGCTGCAGAAGACGGGTTGCGCATTGGCCAGGATCAGTATCGGGCCGGGAGTATCGGCTCTTTGGAATACATCGATGCCCAAAGAATTGCGTTGGCCGCCCGCCGGGAAACGGTTGGCGCCAAGACGGAGCACCGGCTGGCAGTCGTTGCCGTTTACAAAGCCCTCGGGGGCGGTTGGGATTATGAGCAATTGTGGGCGACAAAGTAAGACGGACCATGTAACGCCCGAGAGCAGCGTCGTATTCACCAGAAAGCGGCTGAAGATTACTCAGCCGTTTTCCGTTTGGGCTCTTCACAGGTGCAGTCGAGACAGCCTTCGTCGCTGCATGCCCGGCAGGTCTGGGTCAGGGCGTCTTTGAGATGTTTGCGAGCCCGGTGCAGGCGAACGGTCAGGTTGTTGCGGGTCACACCCAGTCGGTCGGCCACATCCCCAATGTCTTCGCCCTGGAGATCCACCGCAGACAAAAGTTCCCGGTATTGCGGCGGCACGGAAGGAAGCAGCCGCGTGAAACATTGGCACAGCAGACGTGCGTCCTCCGCTACAGGTTGTTCCGGAAATTCCTGCGCGAACCGCTCCAGGGCCCTGGCTCGCGCGTCTTTTCTCCGATAGATATCGATTATCGAACGGCGAAGTATCCGGTAGAACCAGGGGACGATGTTTTCCTCATCAGTCGGCTTGTTATCCGCCGAGAGTGCTTTCAACAAGCTGTCCTGCACAATGTCCTCGGCGAGGTGCGGATCGCCGACACGCTTCCGCACAAAACCAACAAAGGTTTGAAAATTCTCCAGAATGGCCTGTTCGGTTCCGGGCATGGCCGCAACCTAAGCTCAAGAGACATTCAGTGCAACCTAAACGGAGTTCGTGTTTGAGTGTAAAGCACTTGCAACAACGCGCTTAAGAAACAGACACCCTCCAGAGGGCCCCTGAAATTCTCCTGGAAATAGCAGTGTAATGATTCGCCACGACGTGCGTTAGCTCAAGTGAAAGGCGCTCAAACTTCGAGTGAACGATGGCGGCGCAAAAGATAAAACAAGCAAAACGACAAAACTATGAAGAAGACCATCAAACGTCAGGTTAAGCAAACGGCGGCGACAACTCCCAAAACCGGCAGCAGCTGTCAGTGCGGTAGTTGCTCATGCAATCCCTGCAACTGCGCGCCCTGCGCTTGCGCTTGCAACTGCACGCCCGCCACGTGCAACTGCAACGGCTAGCTGGTCCACAGAACGCGAGCCGCACAGCCCCGCTCCGGACCCACCGGACGGGGCACTTCTTTTTTTGACAGGGGCGGAATCTTTGCCGGGTCTTCTCCACTCGACCCTGCTGCCTACTGATGTTCTGGGAGAAACCGATTCCGGTTCCCTTTGCTAATGAGCACGAGTGTTGTTTCACGAGAAATGCACCTGTTACACTGTGCCCAGAACGCCTGCCTTGACCGCCCTGTAATTTTCGGTCTAGGATCTCCGACCCCGGCTCCGTGAGGCCGACACAAAAAATGGCTCGACGCTTGCAAAACCTTGTGCGCTGCCAGCTCTCCTTGAGAAGCTGGCCTGCGCGCTTGTTCTGCCTCGCGTTATTTGTTTGGACCGCAGTTTATACGCCGCTGCACCTGGTGCTGGAACAGCACTCAGTTGTTTCTGAGCCCGGGGTGTTGCCCGTCCATCGGCTAGACGCCGCGTTCAGCGCTGGCGATGCTGATCACTCTCACGGCAACCACCAGGTTCATTCGGCATCGGATCACAAAATTCGGGCAGCGCACCACTCACAAACTTCAACGCAAACCTCGCCGATTGCGCTTTCGATTGTCGCCGTGTTCGAGACACCTTCCACCAGATTTGTCTCTCTATTTCTTGTGGAGCGGGTCAACCCACCGGGGATCGAGCTTGCTGGTGCCATACTTCCCCGAGCTCCCCCGGTTTCCTGACCTCTTCTCGCTCTGCCGCGCCGAAGCGTTGGAGCCCTTTTGGTCTTTGTCTGAATGCCTCGTAGACAAAGCCTTCTCACCCCGTATGCGTTTTTGAGGCGAAAACTTTTAACTTTATGCAGAATATGAATTTGACCGTGAAACTCGGAGTGCTCACCAGCATGGCAAGCCTCCTGATGGCCGGTTGTGGCCAACCTGGACCTAATGATTCCCATGACCACCATACTGCCGACGGGCACGATGACGAACCCAAAACAGCGCAAATAACGGTGTTTGGTGAGCGGCACGAGGTGTTCGCTGAGCATCGGTTGGTCGTAGTGGCTACACCGACCAAGTTCATCACGCACGTGACGGACCTGCAAACGCTGGAGCCGCGGCGCGAAGGTCCGGTGCGATTTCAAATGCGACTTGGCCAGGAACCACCCGTCGAGCACGTCGAAAAGGCCCCAACACGGGCCGGCATTTATGAAGCGATGCTCACGTTCCCGAAAGCCGGCGACTGGAACGTCACGATAACAGTGACCGGTGCGGATGGTGAGAAAACGATTGCCTTTCCCCTGATAAAAGTCTTCGCCGACGCTCACGCGACTGAGCATGCTGAAGTGCCGGAACCGCCGGAGGGCATCAGCTTTTTGAAGGAGCAGCAGTGGCGCGTGGGGGCCGGAACGGATGTAGTTAGCCACCGCAAGTTGGTCGAGCAACTGCGGCTGCCGGCGCATGTTGCGGCCCGCCCCGGATCACTGGCCCAGGTAACACCTGTGGTCTCGGGTCGACTGCTTCTGCCCCCCGGCAAACCCATGCCGATGATCGGGGACAAAGTCGAAGCCGGGCAGGTCCTGGCGTTGATCCAACCCTCCCTATCGGAAGCAGGGGCACGGCTCGTGGAGGCGGAGAGCGAAGTCGTGCGGGCCAAGCTGGCCCTTGAGCAAGCGGAGATCGCCTACAAACGAATCGAGACGCTGGCGAAGGTAGATGCGAAGTCGGGGCGTGACTTGCAGGAAGCCGAATTCGCGCGCAAGACTGCCCAAGCCAGGTATGATGCCGCGTTGGCGCTGCAAAGCACTTATCGCCAGGCCACCACGAACCTCACCGCGCACACCGGGCCTGTGGCACAGCCGATCGTTGAGCTGCGGTCGCCCATAGCCGGAATGATCACGGCCCAGTCCGGCGCGGCAATGGGGGAATACATCAACGCCGAAAAGACGCTTTTCACCGTGCTCGATCCCAGCACGGTATTCATTGAGGCGAAGGTGCCGGAGATGAGCGTCGCTCGCCTGGCAGCCACTAAGGCCGCGTCGTATGAACTGCCTGGTCGCCCGGGGCAGCTTACAGCTGTTACAGGAGAAGGCTTGGGCCGACTCGTCGTCGTTGGCATTCAAGTAGACCCTGCGACCCGGACGGTGCCGCTGATCTACGAAGCGAGCAATCCGGAACAGCGCCTGCGCGTTGGGCAGTCGGTGAATCTCTATGTGGAAACGGACCGCGCCGAAAGCACGCTAGCGATCCCGCACGACGCCATTGTTGAGGAAGGGGGCCGGCCAGTCGCGTTCGTGCAGGTGGCCGGAGAGACGTTCGAGAAGCGCGAGCTGACCTTGGGTATCCAGGATGGAAAGTGGGTTCAGGTTATTTCCGGCATTCAGGCCGGCGAGCGTGTCGTCACCAAGGGCGCCTACGCTGTCCGGTTAGCTTCGGCATCGAGTGCGATTCCTTCGCACGGTCACGCACATTAAGGAGTCTATGGTCGACCGACTTATTCAATTTGCGTTGCGCAACCGGGCGCTGGTCTTGGTCAGCGCGGTGCTGCTGCTCGTGCTGGGCACACACACTGCGATGCGGATGCAGGTGGACGTTTTTCCCGACCTGACCGCGCCTACGGTGGCCGTTATCACCGAAGCGCATGGCATGGCACCGCTGGAAGTAGAAAGCCAGGTAACCCTCCCTTTGGAGTCGGCGGTAAACGGAGCCCCTGGTGTGCGACGGGTCCGCTCCTCGACAGCAGTGGGTATTTCCATCATTTGGGCGGAATTCGACTGGGGCACTGACCCATATCGAGCGCGGCAGATTATCGGCGAGAAAATCCAGACGGCAGTCGCCACGCTGCCACCCGAAGTGGAGCCACCAATGTTGATGCCGGAAACGTCCATCATGGGCGAAATCATGTTCCTGGCACTCACTTCCGACCGGCAGACTCCGACGGAGGTGCATACCTGGGCGGACACCGTGTTGCGGCGCCGTTTGCTGGCGGTGCCAGGCATCGCCAAGATCACACCCACCGGCGGCGGGGAGAAACAGTTTCAGGTGGTGCTCTCTCCCGCGCGCATGAGCGCCCAGGCTGTGTCCATGAATGAAGTGGTCGAGGCGCTGCGCGATTCGAACGAAAACATATCCGCCGGATTCATCAATGAACGCGGTTCGGAATACCTGGTCACGGGCGTCGGGCGGTTTCGGTCGTTGTCCGACATTGCCGAGACAGTGGTAAGTTTGCGTGAGGACGTGCCGGTGCGTATTGCCGATTTGGGCGAGGTGCGGATTGGTGAGTCACCGCGCCGGGGCGAAGCATGTGCGAACGGACAGCCCGCTGTGCTGCTTGGGCTCTCTAAGCAGCCCGGGGCAAACACGCTGACGCTGACCCGCGAGTTGGACAAGGCGCTGGACGAACTGGAGAAAAAGATGCCCGAAGGGATGTCACTCAACCGTCACATCTTCCGTCAGGCGTCGTTCATTGAAGTCGCGATCCACAATGTGAAGAAGGCGCTGCTCGAAGGCATCCTGCTGGTGGTCGTGATCGTGGCGTTGTTCCTGGCAAACTTCCGAGCATCGTTCATCACGGTCCTGGCCATTCCGCTCTCGTTAGTGGCCGCCGTGCTTGCCCTGCAGGCCTTGGGCCAGACCGTAAACACCATGACACTCGGTGGCATGGCCATCGCCATCGGAGCGCTGGTGGACGACGCGGTGATCGACGTCGAAAATGTGTTCCGGCGATTGCGCGAAAACAGGCTGCTGCCCGAAGCGCAGCGCAAACCCTCGCTGTCTGTCGTCCTCGCCGCCAGCGTGGAAATCCGTCGCTCGATCGTGTTCGCCACGCTCATTATTGCCCTGGTGTTCACGCCGATCTTCTTCCTGTCGGGGGTTGAGGGACGACTGCTCAAGCCTTTGGGCGAAGCCTATCTGGTGGCCTTACTGGCCTCCCTCGTCGTGGCAGTAACGGTCACACCAGCGCTCTGTTCGCTACTGCTGCCGAATAGTAAGGCAGTTCAACGCGGCGCAGAGCCGCGACTGGTTCACTGGCTCAAGGAACGTTATGCGCGGCTGCTCGGGCCGGCGTTGAATCATCCCTGGCGAGTGACCTTACCCGCTTTCGGTCTCTTCCTTTTGGCGCTCGGCTCGACCCCCTTCATGGGGCGCTCCTTCCTTCCCGAGTTCAACGAAGGTTCGCTCACCTTGACCACCACCACACTGCCCGGGACGGCATTGCCGGAGTCGCAGAAACTGGCTCACCTGGTCGATGAGGCGCTGCTCCGCCATCCGGAGGTCGTTAACGTTGGCCGCCGCACGGGTCGCGCAGAACTGGACGAACACTCGTTAGGCGTGGAAGCCTCGGAGATAGAGGTGTCGTTGCAAATGAAGAAGCGCAACAAGCAGGAGTTTATGGCGGCGTTGCGCGAGGACCTGGCCGGCATTCCCGGCCTGACTATCAATATCGGCCAGCCGATCTCACATCGGATCGACCACATGCTGTCGGGCACCCGTTCCAGCATTGCCGTGAAGCTGTTTGGACCGGACCTTTACAAGCTGCGAACCCTTGGTGAGCAGGTACGGCAGGCCATGAGCAGGGTCCCAGGCGTGGTAGACTTGAGCCTCGAACCCCAGGTAGACGTACCGACGCTGCGGGTGCAGTTCGACCGGCAGGCGTTGGCGCGACACGGCCTGCACGTGCGGGAAGTCGATAGCGCATTACAGGCCGCCATCCAGGGACTCCACGTCAGCAGCATTTTGGAGGGCCAGAACGCCTTCAGTCTGGTGGTTCGTCTTGCCGATCCGCCCCTGCCGGCAGCCGGACCGATCACCCCACCCTGGAGCACTGAAACATTGGGCGAACTGCTCATCGACACACCAACCGGAGCAAAGGTGCCGTTGGCCGCGCTCGCCAGGGTCATTAAGGACACGGGTCCAAACACCATCAGCCGCGAGCAGGTGGAGCGGAAAATCGTGGTCTCAGCCAACGTGGCCGAGCGAGACGTCACGTCGGTCGTCAGGGACATCCAGCAACAGGTCAATCCTATGGTCGAACGGCAATCGGGTTACCGTGTGGATTATGGCGGGCAGTTTGAAAGCGCTGCGGCAGCCAACCGGATTCTGCTTCTCTTGGGAATCGCCGTTGTTATCGGCATCGGATTCCTTCTGCATCTCGCGTTCGGGTCGGGTCGTGACGCCGCCCTGGTAATGCTCAATCTGCCGCTGGCCCTGATCGGTGGCGTGGCGGGGGTGTTCGTCGGAGGGGGCGTGTTGAGCGTGGCTTCGATGATTGGTTTTATCACGGTGTTCGGCATTGCGACCCGCAACGGCATCATGCTCGTCTCCCACATCCGGCACTTGCAGGAGGAGGAGGGCATCACGGATTTACGTGAGGCGGTCTATCGCGGCGCGATGGAACGGTTGGCTCCCATTTTAATGACCGCGTTGGCTGCGGGACTGGCGCTGATCCCTCTGGCGCTATCCGGTGGCACACCGGGCAACGAGATCCAGACACCAATGGCCATCGTCATCCTCTTTGGCCTGCTAACCTCGATGTTGTTGAACATGATTGTCGTCCCGACGCTTTACCTGCGGTTCGGGCGGCCGGTGGAACAGAAATAAGGCGGTGCCTATGAAGAAGCAAAACACATTCCTCTTTGTCGTCCTTGCATCGTGCTTGGGCACGTTGCTGTCGCCAAACGCAATGGCGAAATCTGCGAGCGTCGTCGAGAACCTGACGCTCGAACAGGCGCTGAACATGGCGGAGGACCTGCAGCCTCAAATCGCCGAGGCCAAGGCAATGGTCGAAGCCGCCGAAGGACGGGCCAGGCAGGCCGGCGCGTTTCCCAATCCGGAATTAATTGCGGGCGCGCAACAGCTCCCTCTGAGCGGCAACCAACCTAACGAGAAAGAATATTTGGCGGGACTGGGCCAGACTGTTCCGCTCAGCGGACGACTCGGCAAAGCGCGGGAGGCGGAGCTTCTGGAAAGAGAGGTGCGAACGCGCGGGCTGGACGTGAAACGACGCGAGATTCGCCAACGTGTTCACAACGCCTTTGCGACTGCGCTCTACCAGGAGAAGGCGTATCAGACTCAAAAAGACATCCTGCAGAATGCCGAAAAAGGCTTGGCTGCCACCCGGGCCCGCGTCGAGGCGGGCGATGCCTTGAAGGAAGAACTGGCGCGTGTGGAAATCGAATTGGCCCGCGCCAAAGTCGAGTTGCAGCGCACCGTCTCGCTCCGCGCGCAAGCATTGGTCGGATTGGTTGCAGCTATTGGCGATGCCACGCTGAACGTGAAGTCCCTCGCGGGAACCATGGAAGCAACGTTTGATATTCCAGCCTTGGAAAGCTTGGTCGCCGATCTTCCAGCCCAGCCGGAGAGTGCGTTGGCGGATGCGGATATCCGCGCTCGGATGGCGCGGGTGGATTTGGAGAAGGCAGAGCGGATCCCCGACGTGAAAGTGGAAGTGCTCTATCACCGTCTCGAGGCGACTAGCGCCAATACCGTTGATATGGGCCTGAGCATTCCGCTGCCGCTGTTCGACCGCAACCAGGGGAAGCTGCGTGAAGCGCGC
This sequence comes from Verrucomicrobia subdivision 3 bacterium UBA6082, assembly GCA_002428665.1. Classification (GTDB taxonomy): domain Bacteria; phylum Verrucomicrobiota; class Verrucomicrobiia; order Limisphaerales; family UBA8199; genus UBA6082. The sequence goes on along the minus strand of DIXK01000021.1, from coordinate 57,124 downwards.
GCCGAACAGGCCGCCGCCGAGGCGCGGGCACGTATGACTCAAAACGAACTGACCACGCGATTGCGGGAGTCCTATTTGCAGCTCACAGCAGCGCTGGCCAATAGCCAGACCTTGAAGACGGAGATTCTCGGTAAGGCCGACACAATCTTGAAGGCGGCCGAAGCCCGCTATGCCGCCGGCGACATCGGCCTCGCCGAGGTCCTGCCAGTTCGCCGAGATTGGGCGGCGGTTCAGTTGGCCTATTTGGAATCCCTGCGGGACGTGATGCAGGCCTGGGCGGAGGTGAAGAGTTTCTCCCGCTGATAAAGGAGTCACGTGGAGAAGCGGATAGTTGGCCTATTCACGGCCAGGCAGATTTTCCTACGCGAACTGCGAGATCCGGAGCCGTCCGATGGGCGGTTGCCGCAAATTGAGGACAGCCGGCCATAGGCAGCCCTGCTACGCGAGGGCCTCCGGGTTAATAGAATACTAAGAAGTCCCCGCTCGGAGTTGCACAGGCAGTCGCCAGGCTCCAAGAGGCCAAGCCTTCACTACGGCCCTTGTCTGAAGTGGGTTTCCCGTCAGCGCTGTGAACCTGCCAGGCGATTGCTCCGCCCTTGGCCCACGCAGTGCCTTCTGTCCAGACCAGGAGGGTCTCGCCTTTGCCGTTGGAAACCGCTACTGGATGCTTGCGGGCCGTTTCTCCGGGCGGTCGGATCGGTTCCGAAACTGCGAGAGTCCGCGGATTTACCTGGGCATAATACACCTGCCCGTCTGTCTCCCATGCTGCGATCGCGCCATATTTTGCTTGGGTCAGCGTGGCACTACTCATTGGGCAGGTGGTAACCTTCCATTTATCCCTGTGCGCTATCGTGAAATCTTCCCCATGCCGTCTCGAGACGAGAATCAGAGCATCACGGTTCAAGCCGCCCATAGCGGAACGGAACAGAATGTAAACCGCTCCGGAGCTGTCCGCAAAGGCGCGCATGCCACAGCAAGCGCAGGCGCCAGTCCGTTCTGAAGGTGCCGATTTCTCTGTTTCGAATGTCTTGCCATCCTCGCGCGATCGCGCAATGAACACGGCGCGATCTTCCTCATCCTCGTGAGACTTGCCCGGCTGAGGAGCGTGCCATGTAACATAGACATTCCCCTCAGAATCGGCAGCAACGGAACTCCCGCCATCCAGACCAGGAGCGAGTGTGATAATGTTGCGCTCAGGTTCGAATGCGGTTTGCTCGTCGTTCAGGCGGGTATAAAGTAACGGTGCAACTTCCTTGCCGCCTATAGAAACGCGGGCGGCTCCCTTTCCCATACCATCCCAAACCACATGCACCCGCCCATTCCTGCCAAGTGCCATCTGTGCTCCCCGAACGGTGCCCATCGCGATAACGCTGCCCGGTCGCCCGTTCACCCGCAATGGCTTCGAAAACTCAGTTTTCCCAAAGGGCTGCTTCACGTAAAACACGTCGCCACCCTCTAGGCTGCCCGTGTAGTAGATGAGATGGATGGTCCCTTTGGTATCCACCGCCGTCTGTGGCTGAATGCCCGAATTGGGCGTCCGCAAGAGCGCGACACCTCCATGGGCCATCCAGGATAAACTCTGGATCAGCACCAGGATTGTGGAAGAGATGACAAATCGAGATCTCATTCTCAGGATTATCGAATTGCGCACTGGCTTTGGCAATGAAGGGATGCCGAACCCGCCATGGTCTCACCTGCCGTGAGACGCTTCAGGCTCGCCCAGCAAAGGGTCTTCCGCATTGTGCATGGCGGAACCTGCGCGCCTCGAGCATGTTGTGCAATCGGTCGTCGGGCACTTTTTCTTCAGGTGTAATAGTTTCATTGCTGGTGCGTTTGCCTGTACGAAGTCGGACATACAGCTTATGAAAACGGACCAGTTACCGGATAACCGAGTGCAGGAATCAGCGAGCCATTCCATGGCAAAGCATTCGCATCACCGTCATGCGCATGAATCTGAGGTCGAAGCTCATCACCACCATCATGATTGCCACGGCCATCACCACCACGAGGCCGATGTGAAGCCTTCGACAAACGCCAAATACTTTTGCCCCATGTGCCCCGGCGTGGAGAGCGATGAGCCTGGCGATTGCCCGACATGCGGGATGGCACTGGAAAAGAATCCGGCGTGGCAGCCGGAGCAAAAGACGGTTTACAGCTGCCCCATGCATCCGGAAATCGAGCAGGACCACCCGGGCGATTGCCCGAAGTGCGGCATGGCTCTGGAGCCCAAGACCGATTCCGCGGATGATGCAACGGAGGAGAACCCGGAACTGCGGAGCATGAGCCGTCGGCTTTGGATCGGGGGAGCACTCACGCTTCCGGTATTCATCCTTGCCATGGCCCATCTGGTTCCCGCGTGGCGGCATGCGGAGTGGGCGGTGGGCGATGTCTCTCGCTGGGGGCAATTTCTGCTCAGCACGCCGGTGGTCATCTGGGCAGGATGGCCCTTTTTCGTCCGCGGCTGGCGTTCCTTGAAGCACCGCAGCCTGAACATGTTCACGCTGGTGGCTTTGGGGGTGGGCTCAGCCTACCTCTTCAGCGCAGCGGCCATGCTCTTTTCGGACGCCTTCCCAGCAGGCGACCGACACACAGGCAGACCGGGGCTTTACTTTGAATCTGCTGCGGTGATAACGGTGCTCGTAATACTCGGACAGGTCCTCGAAGGGCGCGCCCGGGCACGCACCGGCAGCGCCATCAAAGCTTTGCTGGGCTTGGCTCCCAAGACAGCACGGAGGGTAACGCCGCATGGCGATGAGGACGTTCCTTTGTCAATGGTGCATCCGGGTGACCTCCTGCGGGTACGTCCGGGCGAGAAGATCCCGGTCGACGGCGTGGTAGTTGAGGGCAGAACGGCAGTGGATGAATCCATGCTCACGGGCGAGCCAATTCCCGTGGAGAAGGGGATTGATACCACCGTGTCTGGCGGAACGCTGAATACAACCGGTGGGATTGTCATGCGGGCTCAAAGAGTGGGCAGCCAAACATTGCTGGCCCAAATCGTAAATCTTGTGGCCCAGGCGCAACGCAGCCGGGCACCGATTCAGGCACTGGCAGATAGAATTGCGGCGTGGTTTGTGCCGGCGGTTCTGATCGTGGCTGGGCTGACCTTTGCCGGGTGGATGATCTGGGGACCCGAGCCGCGATTAGCCTATGCTTTGACCAACGCTGTCGCCGTTTTGATTATTGCCTGTCCCTGTGCCCTCGGACTGGCTACCCCCATGAGTGTTATGGTCGGCATTGGTCGCGGAGCCCAAGCCGGAGTGCTGATCCGAAGCGCCGAAGCGATCGAAAAATTGGCGAAGGTCAATACGCTGGCGGTGGACAAAACAGGTACCCTCACTGAGGGCAAACCACAGGTCTCCAGTATTCTGCCGGTCAATGGCCAAGCGGAAGCCGACCTGCTGCGGTTGGCCGCGTCCCTGGAGCAAAGCAGTGAGCATCCATTGGCGCATTCGGTGGTGAGCGCAGCGCGGGAACGCCAGCTTGCCCTGACAACGGCGCAGGACTTTCAGTCCACCACCGCTGGCGGCGTCACGGGCACGATCGAGGGAAGGAAGGTGGCGGTTGGGAATACGTCCTACCTGCAGCAGGCAGGTGTGTCAGGCGTGAAAGAGCTGGAGCAGTTGGCTGCTCCTCTCCAGACCCGCGGTGAAACGGCAATCTTTCTGGCGCTGGACGGCCGGGCGGCAGGCGTGATCGCGGTCACGGACCCGATCAAGGTGAGCACCCCGGCGGCTCTCGCTGAGCTACACGAGTTGGGTGTTACGGTGCAGATGTTGACCGGGGACAACCAGCGGACAGCGGCGGCAGTGGCGGAGAAACTCGGCCTGACGGAGTTCCAGGCCAGCGTCACTCCCCAGCTCAAACACGCGCGGGTGGAAGCGTTGAAGGCCCAGGGACGCGTGGCGATGGCTGGAGACGGCATCAATGATGCCCCAGCGTTGGCGGCAGCACACGTCGGAATCGCGATGGGCACCGGGACGGATGTTGCCATCGAAAGCGCGCAAGTCACCCTCCTGCACGGCGACCTGCAGGGGATTGCACGGGCAATCCGTTTGGCACGGGCGATGATGAAGAACATCCGGCAAAACCTGTTCTTCGCATTCGTTTACAACGCGGCGGGCATCCCGCTGGCGGCTGGGGTTCTCTATCCGGTGTTTGGAATCCTGTTAAGCCCGATGATCGCCGGAGCTGCAATGAGCTTCAGTTCGGTGTCAGTAATAGCCAATGCCTTGCGGTTGCGGAAGGCAAAGCTGTGAAAAGCTGAGATGCTGCATAGACCGGTTCGTCCTGGATGCCCGCACCTGAATGCGTGGAGGATCTGCGGCAGAGGCCGCAGGAGCAGGCTTGGGTCCTACATCTGCTGAAGCAGTTCCGGGTCAGCGTGAACACCGCCTGCCGGCCGCCGATAAAACTTGTCCCGCAGAAACGGAGGCAACCTCAGTTTGCAACCTCCACCCGACCTGCCGCCTCCCGACGCCTTAGCCGAAACCCGTAATGCCAGGGAGGCAAACCAATCATCGATCCGTCCGTTTCCAGCAACCCTGTCTGATCAGCCCATTCGATAATCTGCTCCGGTCGCGGCCGGATCTCCATGCTCGGTCCCCGCGGCGTCCCCGCATCGTACCGCCAGTGGATCACGAGCACAGCGCCCCCTGGCCGAACCACCCGCGCCGCCTCCGCCAGCAACTTCATAGGCTCCTCGCAATGCAGGATGTTGAACAGCAGGCACGCATCCTTCGACTCGGGCTCGCCGCCAAAGCCCTCGGCGGAAACATCGCGCACCACACACACGATATTGTAAGCCCCTGCCGCCGCTGCCCGCTGCCGCGTCCGCTCTACCATCTCGGGGGCGATATCGAACGTCGTCACTGTCCCGGAAATTCGCTTCGCCACCGGAATCGTGAAAGTCCCATACCCGCACCCGAACTCGACGACGTTCCGCACCCGGGCGTCAACGCCAAGCCCGTCCAGAATCAACGGCACATCGAACAGCGTCTCCCAGTAAGCCTCCTCAGGCATTCCGCTTTCGCGTAGTCTCATCGCAAGTCTTCTGTCACGGCAAAAGATGTATGTTTCCAACTTTGGGCAACTGCTTCGACCAGGCGCAACGAAGCCGCGGTGCCGTCCGCCTCACCCTTCTCGAAGTCGCCCTCCTCGACCCCCATGCGATTCGTGATGTGCGCAAAGCAGATCACCGGCTTCTGCTTTGCCCGCGCAAACGCATAGAGTGATGCCGCTTCCATCTCCACCGCCAGCACGCCTTCTGCCCGCGCTGCTTCAATTGCTTCCGCGGTTTCCCGGTACGGGGCATCGGTTGTCCAGGCTGCGCCACGTTCGACGGCTGGGTTGAGATCTCTTAGTCCCATTTCGCAATGCTCTCTCAACGTGGGCAAGAGAGACACGTACCTGGCAGGAGGTAAGTAGTGGTGGCTCGTCCCTTCGTCTCGCAACGCTCGTTCGATGAGCACAAAATACGGAGGTGTACGGGTGGGGGTGATTTGCCCGGCCGAGGTCACGCTAATCAGCAATTCGCAGCCGGACACGAACATTTGCTCCGCCAGCAGCACGGCAAACGGTCCACCCACCGCACATCCGATGATCCCAAAAGTCGTTCCGGCTCGCTCAAAACGATAAAGAGTCGTGTGATAGCACGCCCACGCCGGGTCGGGTTCCGCCAGCTTTGTGCGGGCCAAGTGCGCCACCATATCTCCGTCAGGGTCGAGAATGCACACCTGCGGAATCTTTCCCCTCGGGAGCCCCTTTTGCCGACGTGTCTCCCGCATTAGATTGTCGGGTTGAAACACAGCCGGCTGTGCAAAATGCTTGTTCTCGAACAACGGTGATTCAGTTGGCATCGCTGTCTCCGCTGGGGGTTGTTCCGGCCTCGATCGGAAGCCCCAGAGCCTTCCAATCGACCACACCCAAATCAAGCCGCACCGCCCGAAACCCCCGTTTACGCAGCCGGGCCACCGCCTCGATAGCCAAAACGCAGTATGGACCGCGACAGTAAGCAACGATTTCGCGGTTTTTCGGAAACTCCTTCAACCTGGCCTCAAGGTCTGCCAGCGGCACAGAAATGGCCCGAGGCAGATGCCCGGCGTCAAACTCCTCCGAAGGACGCACGTCCAAAACGGTTACTTCTCCTTTACGAACCCGCCGAAGAAGTTCTGCGCGATTCACCTCCTCAAATCCAATGCGACCCTCGATGAAAGTCCTCGTGACCTGCTCAACCTCGGCCAATCGCTTCTCCGACAGGATGCGCAATTGCCGGAGAAAATCCCCGACTGAGGGATCGGCCAAACGGTAAGTTACAAACAACCCGGACTTTTCCGTCTCAACCAGGCGCGCGGCTCGTAACACCTGCAGGTGCTGAGAGACGCTGGCCACGGAGATGCTGGCGGCTTCGGCCAAAGCTTCAACATGGCGTTCGCCCTGGCAAAGGAGATCGAGCAGCTCAATCCTCTTCGCGCTGGCCACCGCTTTTCCCACCCGCGCGAACTGCTCAAAAATCGCGTTCTTAAACTCTCGTCCGGTGAGCATAGTCAGCCCTTGTGATCGGATGGGAGATCGCGGTTTGCCATTTCGTCTTGCAGAAGATCAGCCGCTGTCCCTACCGCGCACTCGCAGCAGTGCTCACTATTCGCCCGCCGCAAGTCCTTGCACTTTGCCGACCCCAACGCCTGGGTGAAGTAGTTCGTTAGCACCTCGGCCCTTTGGGGCGCGATGATGCACGCTGCGTAGAGGGCGCCACATAAGCCGCCCGGCGCGCGACCACCCCCAAAACGTTTCAGATCGCTAACCGGCATAAGTTCGGTCCCGGAAACTGCAGTATAAGCGCGGAGCACCGCTTGGGCGCAGTTGAGACGTTCAGGCGGCTGCCTGAAAACGCTTAGTGCAAGGTCTTTCATTTAAATGTTCGGTTGATGGCAGCGGAGGATACTAGCGCACCTCACGCTGCGCTTGAATTTTGCACACTGGACGGTTATATTCAACAAGTCTATTGAATACTAAAGCAACCAATCTGTCAACCTGGTCCTGAGCCATGGATGCCCTGATGCACACTGTCAGCACGTGGCGAACAATCAGTTCGCTATCCTGGCTGGCTATACTGCTCGTTTGGGAAACTGCCGCCCCGTATTTTACCTTTTTTGTGGGTGGGAATAAGGCGCGTGCTGGGCATGGCTTGAAAAACATGACGCTTGGCATTCTGAACTCCATCTTCACGAGCCTCGCGTTTATCGCGCTTTGGTGGATGACGTCCCAGTGGGCCAATTCGCATGCATTTGGCATTCTTAACTGGCTGTCGCTTACCGGATGGGCGCGACTGATTTTTGCTTTCTTGCTGTTCGACGCCTGGATGTATTGGTGGCACCGTTTCAACCACCGCATTCCCTTCCTCTGGCGTTTTCACCGCACGCATCATTCCGATCCTAAGATGGATGTCACTACTGCCAATCGCTTCCACATTGGCGAAATCGCTATTTCGTCCGTTTTGAGGATCCCGGTGATCGCATTAATTGGCCTGCACCTTTGGGAATTGGCCCTCTACGAAATCGCGATGTTCACGGTCGTGCAAATGCACCACGCCAATATCGCGTTCCCTGCCTGGTTGGACCGAGTTCTGCGTATGGTCATCGTGACCCCATTCATGCACAAGGTTCACCATTCGCGCTGGCAACCGGAAACCGACTCCAATTATTCCTCGCTGTTCTCGTTTTGGGACAGGGTCTTTCGAACGTTTCGCTTGCGGCAGGATCCGCGGACGATCCATTACGGGCTGGAAGAATTCGATCAGCCCGAAAATCATACACTAATTGGTCTGCTCGCCACCCCTGTCAGGCAGGTTCAGCGGCAAACAGGAGAACCGGCGCCCTCAGCGCAGGTGAATGACAGCCATTAAGGGCCAGGCATGTCATGCACAAACACGATTCTGATGCGGTCCTGCTTTTGGCAAATGCTCTTCGGAGCTGCTTTGCTGGTGACGCCCATGCTCGGCCGGAGCGGAGTTATTGAGGTTCCACTGAATGACACAAAGGGGTGGCAGTTCCTGCATTACCGCAAGATCCCTCAGAATGCGTTCCACGCGACGCCTGCTGGCCTTGAGATCGGCGTCACGAACTCCGCCGCACCCGCCGTCTTCCCGCTGACGAAGGCTGTTGAGGTTACGGAGTTGAGGTTCAGGGGGAAATTTGCAGGGGTTTTGAGAATGCCCCCAGGCAAACAGGGGGAAAAGGGATATGACGATTACACCCTCCGCGTCGGCCTTGTGGAATCTGGTTCGCGCACTCTGAACTGGCGAGAAAAAGCCGTGGCGGCTGATTGGGTCAAGAAACTGTTTTCGCTCGCTCCCAAAGGCACGGGCGTCAGCAGGATTGGCTTTTTCAATCTCGGCACAGATTCAAAGCAAGTGGGGCAGACACGGACCCATCCTTTGAGCGACTTGATCCAGGAAACCGTCCTCGCAGTGCCGGATGCAGACGGACGATTTGCCGTCACCAATCGCTTCGCTCGTCCTCTGAAGGTGCTGGCGGTATGGATTGCGTGTGATGGCGATGACACCAAATCATCGTTTAAGGTTCTTCTTGAACGGGTGGAACTCCAAACCCAGCTTGCCCCGGTACGAAAATGACATCCAGCGGGAGAAAACGTTTTTGGCTGGTGGTCCTGGCTGTGGCTTTGGCGGGTTTGGTGTTCTATTCCCGCGCGGGTGTGCCACTGCAGGCACTGCTTCAACGCATCATGAGTGAGGTCGCGGAGCTTGGGCTTTGGGGCCAGGTCGCCTTTGTCCTTATTTACATCGCAGCCACCGTGTTACTAATCCCCGGCTCTGCCCTCGGATTGGGCGCGGGGGCGCTTTTTGGAGTTGTGCGCGGGTCGTTGCTAGTATCGCTTGGATCGACTATAGGCGCCACGTGTGCCTTTCTTTTGGGCCGCTACCTGGCAAGGGACTGGGTGTCCAGGAAAATTGAACACCATGCCACTTTTGCTGCTATCGACCGGGCCGTTGCTGAGGAAGGCATGAAGATTGTATTCCTGACCCGGCTCTCACCGGTATTCCCGTTCACACTGTTGAACTATGCCTTTGGCCTGACGCCGGTGAGGTTGCGTGATTACGTGCTGGCTTCCTGGATCGGCATGATGCCCGGGACGGTGATGTATGTTTATCTGGGTTCGCTGGCGCGCACCGGGGCTGGCGAAACGGCCCGAACGCCAGGTCAGTGGATTCTTTATGGCGTTGGCCTGATTGCCACAATCGCCGTAACGGTTATTGTTACTCGCATTGCGCGCCGTGCTCTCGCGAAACGCACCACCACCATTACGACGACATGAGCCATGAAGCGTTGATCCTGTTTACCCGCTTCCCTCAGGCTGGCGGAACCAAGACCCGGCTTATACCTGCATTAGGGCCGGAAGGAGCAGCTGATCTGCAACGCGAAATGACTGAGCACGTGCTGGGACGCATTTGGGACTTGGTCAGACGGCGCGGCGTAAAGCTCCAGGTGCGCTATGCTAATGGCTCCCGAAGTGACATGCGCCGATGGCTCGGAGATCGGGTAGAGTTTGTCGACCAAGGTGATGGGGATCTGGGCTCGCGTATGCACAGGGCAGTGAGCGAAGCCTTGCGAGCCGGTGCGCGAAGTGTGGTCATTATCGGCGCTGATTGCCCGGGAATCGACGCCACATTGTTGGAGAACGCATTCGATTTACTTCGAACTCAACAGCTCGTTTTGGGTCCAGCGAGAGATGGAGGCTATTACCTCATCGGCTTGCAGCAAGCGCTGCCGTTTCTGTTTGAGAATATCGAATGGGGAACTCGCCATGTCCTGACGACGTCGGTGGCTCGAGCACGGGAAGCGGGGATTGAACCGCGATTTCTTCCGGAACTCCCGGATGTGGACGAACCAAGGGACCTCCCCATCTGGGAGACCACGCGTCGCACCAGTCGGGGGATTTCGGTGGTTATCCCCACCCTGAACGAGGCAGACCATCTGCCCCTCGCTTTGGCCCACGCGTCGGCAGACAAGCCTCTGGAAATCATTGTCGCCGATGGGGGTAGCCAAGACGGAACACCCCGCATCGCTCAAGAGCATGGCGCTGGAGTTGTGACCTGCGATCCGAACCGTGCGCGGCAGATGAATGCGGGAGCAGCAGCGGCCCGCGGGGGAACACTGTTGTTCCTTCATGCCGACACGTTACTACCGCCCGGCTACTGCCAGGACGTGCTCGCTGCCTTGCGCAGGCCTGATATTGTTGGAGGCGCCTTTGGGTTCACCATCGCCGATCCGTTCCCCGGTCGCTGGGTGACGGAGACAACCACCAGGTGGCGTTCGCGTTTATGGCAGATGCCCTATGGAGACCAGGCGCTCTTCGTTCGACGCTGGGCATTCGACGAGCTTGGCGGGTTTCCGGATCAGCCTGTCATGGAAGATTACGAATTCGTCCACCGCTTGCGCCGTCTCGGCAAGCTGGCCCTCCTCAACACATCGGTTGTTACTTCCGGTCGCCGGTGGCAACGTCTTGGCTTCTTCCGGACCACGTTGGTCAACAAATTGATGATCCTTGGCTATCACTGCGGAATTCCAGCCACCACATTGGCGGCTTTTTACCGCCGCCAGGCTCTGGCCGCTAGGCCTCCAACACTGAACCCCAAGGTCCCCGTCGGAAACCCGTCGAACCAATGAATCTCTTTGAACAAAAGCTCGAGGCGAATCGCCGCGTCCTCAACCGAGCGCGCCTCGAAACTCTCCAGGTCAACGTCGGTCGCAAATGCAACCAGGCTTGTCATCACTGTCACGTTGAGGCCGCACCCTGGCGCCCGGAAACGATGTCTTCGGAAACGGCGCGCCGGGTGGGAGAATGGATCGCCGTCAATCGGCCTAAAACCGTCGACCTCACAGGAGGAGCACCCGAGTTGAATGAACAGTTTCGTTATCTCGTTGAAACCTCTCGCTCTAGCGGCTGCCACGTTATTGATCGCAACAACCTGACTATCATTGAGACTGAGGCCTATGGCTGGCTTCCTCAGTACCTCGCTTCTCATGAAGTGGAGATTATTGCATCCCTTCCATGCTATCTCGGCCAAAACGTAGACTCCCAGAGGGGCGATGGAGTGTTCGAGAAAAGCATCCGTGCGCTGGAAAAACTGAACGCCGTGGGCTATGGCAGCCGGCTGCGGCTCAACCTGGTTTACAATCCGCTGGGTGCAAAGCTGCCTCCTGCTCAAAACGAGCTGGAGCAAGACTACCGGGCTGAACTCCGACAGCGTTATGGAATCGAGTTCACAAACCTCTTCGTCATTACCAACCAACCAATTGGCCGCTTCGCAGAGGAGCTTCGACAACACGGCCGTTGGGAGACCTATCTGGAGCTTTTAGCTAGCAGCTTCAATCCGGCAACGGTCGAGAACCTCATGTGCCGGTCAACTTTGAGCGTCGGCTGGAAGGGTGAGATATACGATTGTGACTTCAACCAGATGCTGCGGATGCAAATCCGCAATGGTAAGCCACTTTCCCTGTGGGACGTGACGCCAGTCATGTTGGAAGGATGGGCTATTCAGACCGGCCACCACTGCCTGGCCTGCACGGCCGGCGCTGGCAGCAGTTGCTGTGGCGCGTTGGGCTCACGTTAATCAATCGACTGTGACATCAAGCGGACGGTAATTCGCGAGGGCAAAGCCAAGCTGACGGTCGTCGCCCACAAATGCACAACGGAAGTGCCGAACAATCTGACCTGCTGCGCGTCCAAATAGCACCCAAGCCTCCAGGAGTCAGCGTATATGAGCCAATATTTGCCAAGCATACGCCAAGAACCGTGGAGCTTGCCGAAGTCCGTTGAGCTCTAATGTGTGCTATAAGCAGAAAAAGCAGAATTGTAAGAAGGGCTTCATGGTGACCAGCACTTGAAACAACGCGTGTCCGATCTAAGTCGTCGGCGTTTCCTCGAGGTTTCCACCGCGGTAACGGGTGGGATCGTCGCCGGGAATGCATTCTTCTTCAACTCCACTGCCCGTGCTCAGAGTGCGCGTCAAGGAAACGCCCTGCGCTTTCCACCTGATTGGGGTGGAAACTCGCTCACGGTAGCCCGCGCTAACCTCGCCATCTGGCCGGGTTACTCAACCGCGGTCTCGGCCATAAACGGTGGCGTTCCTGGCCCAACCATTCGCGTCCGTCACGGGCAGGAATTCTCGGCACAGATCCAAAACCAGCTTGCCGAGCCGTTGGTGCTCCACTGGCACGGCGTGCTGGCACCGGAACGGATGGATGGCCATCCGCGCGACCAGGTTGCGGCTGGGCAAAGTTACACCGCGCGTTTCCCCGTTCGTCAGCGTGCCAGCACTTGCTGGTATCACGCGCACACCGACGAATTGACCGCAGAACAAGCTTATGCGGGTGTGGCCGGCTTCTTCATCATCGAGGATCCAGTGGAATCTACACTTGGGTTGCCGTCGGGCAGCCATGATGTGCCGCTGGTCTTCACGGACAAGCGGGTTAGCGCCTCCCGTCAGTTGGTCTATGCACCGTCCATGATGGATGTGATGTCCGGTTACCTGGGCGATGTGATGCTGGTGAACGGCACGCCAGATGCCTGGTTGTCGGTGGACCGGGGACTCTATCGGCTGCGGTTGCTGAACGGGTCGAACGCCCGCATCTACAAAGTTGCACTGAGCGATGGACGACCGTTCCACCTGATTGACACAGACGGCGGCTTGCTGGCAGCTCCCGTCTCCGTAACATCGGCGATGCTTGCGCCCGGACAGCGTTTGGAAGTCCTTGTGGATTTCTCGGCCTACGGGTCTGGCACGTCGGTTGTGCTGAAGAGCCTCAGCTTCCCCGGGAGCGGAGGCATGATGGGCGGGCCTCGCCAGGGGACAGAAATGGACTTGCTGCGCTTTTACGTGGACAGCGCCACGACTGGAAATGCGACCGTTCCGGCGACCCTCTCACCATTCACGGCCCTCAACCCGGCACAGGCCCGGCGCACGCGCGTCTTCACGTTGGTCATGTCCGGCATGGTCCACACCATCAACGGGCAGCTTTTCAGCATGCAGCGAACCGACTTCAGCGTTCCGTTCGGAGACGTGGAGATTTGGGAATACCGGAACACCGGCACCGAGCCCCACCCAATGCACGCTCATGCGGCCCTTTGCCAAATACTGAGTCGCAGCAGCGCCGCATCGTTGCCGCCCGAAGATGGCGGCTGGAAGGACACCGTGCTGGTGAATCCGGGCGAGACGGTGCGGGTGCTGACGCGCTTCGACACTCATTCCGGCCTGTTCGTGCATCATTGCCACAACCTCGAACACGAGGATTCGGGAATGATGCAGAACTTTGAAGTGCTCCCTCCGCCCACGCTCGCGGTCCGTCGGGACGGCACAAGCGTCATCCTTTCCTGGCCGGAGGCGGAACAAGGTTGGCGATTGGAGTCATCCACTGAGACGAGTGGCGCGGTTTGGGAGGTGGTCGCCCAGAACCCCACTCCGGTCGGCGGTCGCTGGACAATGACAGTCAGCGAGCTAATGGGCCGGCGTTTCTATCGGCTGGTCAAGCCATGAGATCAGTGGGACTTGCAGAGCGTTAGTTGAACTCTATTCGGAATCGGGAAAGCCGTTCAGAACCTTCGTTAACGTTTGAACGTGTTCTGCCGAAGTGATGCTAAGCGCTAAGGGAAGTGAGCAGGCTCACCAACAATTGCCGCGATGTTGGCGCTGGTTTCCAATGAACTTGCGTCAATGCACTGCGTTTGGAGGGGGTGCCTGGCCTAGAAACTCCTGAAGACCTGTTGCTCAGGTGACCGCCGATCCACGCGCATCACCCTGAATAGCCGCGCGAACAATCCCCTCGCCTATTCCCGTGCCTAGCGCCTGATCGTTGCTGTCGCGAGCCCAACAATTGCTCCGCCCAGGACCAGCCCATGCCGAATTGACGCGGAAGAGAAACAGGCAAAGGGCGTTCGCCAGCGCCATCAGCACTGTCAGCGGAGAAGTGCTGGCTTTCTGCGCAGGAACATTTCTGTGCATTGCCTGCGCCGACCTCCTCCCGGAACTGCAGTTTCACTCCCATGACCGGGTGAAGCTTTCGCTTGCGCTCTTGACCGGCGTCGCCGTGGCAGTGGCGGTAACGCAGTTCGGGCACGTGTAACATAGCCACTGAGACTCCGATCGCCACGCCCTCCCGAAATGCGTGCACGCTTCGCTGCGCTGCTCGTCGTAAGTAGCCGAAGTCATCCGAACAGCTTTCTTCAGCGAGCCCTTTTGAGCCGGACAACGGAGACTGCCGTGACCGAGTTGTCGTCGCGAAAAACGCATTGCCAGTGGTGCCCCGCATCGCATGTGTGTTCGAGTAAATAGGAATTCCCTGGCGGTCCGCTGTTCAACCCGTGCAGCACCCCGCAGAGCCGAGGTGTTCCGATGCAGTCCGGGACGGGGCAAATGAAAAAGCCATCATCGAAAGGGAAACGATGCAGCCGGTTATGGAAACGAGCCGGCACCGTGACCGCCACGAACCCTGGGAAATCGGTGCGCCTGAGTTCAAGTTTGATCGGTGAGTCGCCGGGCCAGGCACCGGACCAAGCCTGCTTCCATTTCTTTCACTCCAGGCCGAGGCATCAGCAGGGTTTGGTCGAGCATGCGATCCAAAGTTTGGCGGACCGTAAGCACAGCGGAGCCCGGTGGTTTGTGTCTTTTCACCTCGGATCGGGCCAGAACACGACTATAACCGTGCAGGCCTTCAGGAATAAGGCCGGCGTCAGGCTCGAATTCAAACCCAAACGGAATGCTAAGGTTAATGTTGTGTTTCCCGACTGCCACCCCTTGGTCGTCCGTGAGTGCGATCAGCGGGCGGGCCTGGGATTCGTGACGCAGTGTGACGCCAATTGGCGTCAACAGTTGGTCCACCCGCCACGCGCCAATGTAGCGGTCGGCCCGAGACCTCGAGCAATCCAACCGGCGCTTGCAGTAGGCGGCAAAAGAGGGGAACGCTTCGCGGTAAAGCTCGTTGTCACGAATGACCTGCAGCACCCTTCCCGCCCTGAAGGGAGTTCGGTCACTCCTGCGGAATGTTCGCTCACAGTTCTTCAGCGCCTGTGCTTCCACAGGGTCCAGAGGTCTCCCATTCTTTTTCATAGTTGCTTCGTCACCTGCCGGCAAATTCCGGTATCGGTTGGGTGTGCCGAGCCCTCATCAGAATCTGTCAGGTATTCGGCCACCATTTCCGGCCAATTGCCGATTCCGATCCGGGCTGGAGTCAGAGAGAAATATTCCCGCGCCAAATCAGGTGTCGCCAGAGAATGAGAAGGTCGGCTGCGGCCCGAAAAGGCGCTGGCGTATGCCAGGTAAGACCGGCGGAGGATTCTTGCATCACATACCACACGCTGCTTTCGGGCAAGACGGCGAAACCGGCGAAAGTCTGCGGATGAAAAAACCGATCCTCGCTGGCCGTAGAAGGGATGTAGCCAGGCATCCAGAACCGGCCGAATCGGCACCAAGCGACCAAACGGAGCCGTCTTGCCTGGCTTGATAAGAATTGTGCGACCGGGAGTGAAATTAGGCCAGTCCAACCCGGGAAGGTCGCTGTGGTCAAGGTCGGAGAAAATGCGCAGAGCGATCGCCACGCGGAACGAAACGTCGTTGGCACACCATAGAAGGCGCATCATCAGGTCAGGACTGAGGATGGGGAGTGACACATGGGGGATCTGGACTGTTATCGAATCCGCAGCCGTGGGCACGCCCATCGGCAAATAGCCTTGAGAGCGGCTCCAGCGAAAGAAGGTCTGGATTGCCTTGAGCACTGCCTTTTGTGTCGACGGCTGATAGTCGCGCCCGAGAATCACCTGTTGGATCATGCCGCCGTTCACGATGTCGATGGGCACCGTGCCGGAGCTCAAGATCAGGTCACGCAGGTAGAACTTCACGGTGGAGATGTAGTGTTTATCGGCCTCCAGAGCCTTACCCTTCAGGTATCGATCCGCGACCTGTTCAAGTGTTTGTTGCTGAATGACCAGCTGCGGTTGCGGTATGGTGGCGGGGTTGGGCGACGAAGGGAGGGTAATTGGGGTAGGCATACTAATGGGAGGGCTGAGGTTCTTGGTGCGGCAACTGAGGGACGTCAACGGGCGGCGGAGACGGGCAGCGCTGCTGCGGTACCGGTGTGGAAACCGGATGAACCGATTCCTGATCGCCAGCGGCTGAGGGGACGCGGATCTTGGGCAACGCCACGCGCCGTCCGCACTTGGGGCACACGGCCAGGTTTCGTTCCTGGCGGCGAAAAACGCCACAGCAAGGGCCAAGGGATTTGAGCAGACTGCGGACGGCTTGTTTCTTGGCCTTCTGGTGAGCGATTTCGGCAGCCTTTTTCTGCTTGGCCTTCTCTCGGCGGCGGGCTTTCTGTTCTCGGCGTTCCGCTGCCTCGATCTTCTTGCGTTCGTGTACCCCAAGAAAACTCTGTTCGCCCCGGTCCACCGCCAGGGTGAAATAGGCGAGCCAGAGGGCATCGACCTCGTTATGGTCGGCGAGATTTCCGTCCGATTTCTGCAGCTTACCCTCGTTGACCAGGGTGTAATCCTGGGGCTGGCGTACGGCCAAGGCTTCGGCCATCTGAGGCTTCCGAACGTGACCGTTGCCGGTCGCGAAGTGCTTCAAGGTGGCGACGGGCAGAACGCAGACGTTCAGCTGCGGGTGCAATAATGCTGCGGCCCAGATCGCGGACCGAAGGCTGGCCCACAGCTGCGACTGCATTCGAGTGCTGGCAAACTCGACGTCTTCAAAAACAACGCGGGTGACTCCGTCAGCAAGGTGCTGATTAAGGAACTGATATAGACGAACAAAGCGGACATCCAGCGTTCGCTCTTTACCCTCACGCCGCTGGACCTCCAGTTCGTCATCGGTTGCCAGCTGGATGGTGCCGGACTTCAGCAGCTGTCCGCCCGCGAGACAGGCCCAACCGGTGTCGGTGCCCAGGTCCAACACCAGGGTTTTATTGTGGAAACCTTGTGGTCGGACGGTATCGCCACAGTTTGCACTGTCGATAGAGGTGATCGCAGTCATTGGTTCATGCCGCCTTCTGTGACGGAACGGATTTCTGCAGGGGGATCGGATCCTCAACCTGGTTTCCTCCAATCTTTTTCCAGGGTTTGCACTTGTTCTTCCGCCGAATGTGGACCTCAGGCACGCCCTGCAAGAACGCTTTAATCCGGTCGTTCCAGTCCGGCTTTCCACACGCCTCGGGGGTCAGATCAAAGAAGGCCAGGGCGTCAGCCTCCGTCGAACGGTGAAGATACACCCGCTCCAGGACATAAGCGTCATGCCCGTCCTCATCCGACGTCTGTATTAACTTGCCGGTCTGTGCCAGGCGGTAACTGGCGTACGATTGCCGCAACCAGTTGCGTGACCACTTCGCCGGGAGACCAGGGACGTCCGCCTCCTGGATAAACTGGCGGAGCTTGAGTTGACGGTCGCTGACTGGCAGGACCAGGCCTGCTCGATCATAGAACGGTGCCAACCACGCATTGAGCGCGGGTTGAATGGGAATGATGCGGCGCTTTCCGGTCTTGGATATTTCGGCGGGGATATCGACAAGGGAGCCTGCTTTGATGCAGTCGAACGGCAACTCGTGGAGCTCGTCGTGACGAATCGCAGTGAAAAGGCTCATTACGGCATAAAGGATGCACCACGGATCCTCCAGTGCGGTTAGGATCGCCTTGGCTTCGGAAACCTCAAGGATGCGCGGGGTCGGGTCGGGGAGTTTGATTTTGGCTAGGCGCTCTGCAGCTGTTGGTTGCGAATAATCCAGGTATTGATTGAGTCGGGCCCAGTTGAAGAAGGTGTTCAGGTTGGTGCGATAGGTTTTTCGGGAACGCGGCACAATATCCTGCCGGAACACAATCGGCTTCAGTTGTTCGGTCGTGACCCGGCCGATTGGGACGTTGCCGAGCAGTTCCACGACCTTTCCCAAGGTGTAATACAGGGTCTTGTAGTATTCGCCGCTCACCGAGGACTCGTCCTTGCGGGACTTCAGGAACTCCTCCACCACCCGGGCGATAGGGGTTTTGCTCCCTTCGATCCAGGTCTTGGACAGCTGTTGGGAGAAGAGTTCACGCAGGTCCTGGGCACCCACTTTGACTTTGACCGCGGCGTATTCCTCGATAGCACTGGCCACCGAAATCTTGAGCGGCTCCACGATGGGAACCAGCTTGGCAATGGCATCGGCTACTTCCCGCAGGCGCACGGGCAGCAACTCGCCCGAGGCGCCACCCAATGTCAGCAGCCCATCCAGCACCTCGTCCAGCGCCAGCTTCCCGGCGCGGGCCTTGAGCGCGGCATACTCCTCCAGGCCGGCGTGGAGCGGTATGCCCAGAGGCAGCAGAACAGGCTCCAGCTTTTGGATGGCCTCGCCGGTTTTCACGAGCAGTTCGGGTGTGATGCCCGCCAGCGTCGGAGCCATCCTGGCCGGGACGCCGGCGAGCGTCGTGGCCATGTCAACCGCAGTCTTTTTGTTCGTGGTGGTGTGCCGGGTCTTTTCGGGGGCCTTGGCGCCTGGGATCGGCACCTGGTATATCGTGCGCCCCCCGGTTTTATACCGGTAAACCGGGACCGCCTGGCACTCACCTTTGATGATCTTCCAGGCCTTTCGCTCTGATTTGCCGTTCGTTTCGATCAACTCCTGGTCTTTCATACTTTCATTCATACTGCTCTTTTCTTTCTGTGTGTGTTTTGCGGACTATTGGTATTTGGCCAGTTTGCAAAATCTTGTTTCACAGCGTTTTACGTTCTTAAGGAAGGGAGGTGATTCGAGCTGTTGCAGGGGTTCGGTAGGATTTTTTGAGCGAAGCTGGATGCTTTTTCGGGCCGTTCCGCCAAGGGATGGCTGGTTCGCCCAAGTGCACGTCCGTTCGCGCAGGAGCACGTTCTCTGTCGGCTGAATCAATTCTGAAACTACCGCAGAACGGGCACTAACAGGCACTTGCGTGAACGCTTTTTTCATACACGTTTCATACAGGCTGGTTGAGAGTGCAGGATGGGGTTTCATGCGGTGTGTTAGGCTGCGGTTTTTAATTCCGGAGTGGCCACTGGCTGGGGCTCCGGATCCACATCGGGCAGCAGTCCCACTGCGTTCCGCAGCTTGGGCAGTTCGAGATGGGTGTAATCGTCGTTGGCCGCCTTCGTGCCGTGGCCGGTCATGACCTGGCGGGTTTCCTGGTCCACACCGGCGTTTGCCAGGTGGGAATTGAAGCTATGGCGCAACGAGTGGAATGAGAGTTTGCTGAACCGGCGCTTCCCCTGCCCGGGCACGATGCATTGGTCGATTCCAGCCGCGCGCATAATGCCGGCGAACTCGCGGCTCAACCCGGTCTTGCCGCCGGTTTTGCGATTGGCCAAGGACGGACAGACGAAATCCTCAGACCCGAGTCCTTCGACGGCTTTCGTGAGGTGACGGGCGAGGCAAGGATGGATGGGGATCCATGCGGGCTTGCCAGTTTTGCGCTGTCGGACGGTAATCATCCCGTTGACCCAATCGATCTGTTTGACCTTGAGATTCGTGCAGTCGCGAAGCCGGGCGGCAGTGTAGTAGCCTAGGAGGACCACTGTGTGCCAGTCGCCGATCGCCGCGGCGACAAGCTTCGAGATTTGTTGGGGGCTGAACACATCCTTGCTGGAGGATTCGGAGCTGATGGGCTGGAGGGCCAGCGCCTGGTCCACTGGGTTGACTGTGATCTTGCCTAGCCGCCGCGCCAGGTTGAACGCGTTGCCAAGAGATTTAATGTCAACCTTGATGGTTTTGGGCGCTGCCCCGGCTTTGCGACGCAATTCAATGAAGCCAAGGATGTGCCGATACGTATTTTTCCCAAGCGATAGGTCTGCGACGGCGCCAATGTGGTCGAAATACGACTCGACGGTGTGCGCGTACCGCGTTTGAGTGCCGCCGTGCTTACCGTCAAGCCAGTCCTTGAAAAAGTCTCGAGTGGTCTCTGTGTCCAGTTCCTCCGCGCCCGCGCTGCGCAGGATGTCGTTCACGATATCTCGTGCCTCATCCGGCGTTAGACCCTGCCTCTTGGCTTTCCTGCCGGTGCGCTCCCATTTGCAGGCGACTTCCAGAGCCCGCTCACGGTTGTCCCGGCGTTCATCCGCCGTGGGCGCGTCAACGAGAATGCCCGTGGAACGGTGCGTTCGCTTACCGTTCGGCTTGGTTATGCACCCGAACCAGTGGGGGCTGCGCTTCTGTTTTCTCAGGCTCGCCATATCACAATGAACAACCGACGACGGGCCACTTTGTCAGCACCCAACACACCGACCCTCCGAAGAATCTCATTTACGATCGCGGGCGCCTGGTATGGAGGGAGGCCACGGCGCGCGGCCGTCCTGCTGGCGCGTTCCCATTCACAGGCGATCTCAAACGCCCCTTTCCTGTTCTTCTGTCTCTCGTCCTTGGTAGGCGCTTCGATGGGGATCCCCGTGGACCGGTGCGTTCGCATTCCGTCTGGTTTGGTGATGCAGGCAAACCAATGTGGATTGCGTTTCAGTTTTCTTATGCTCGCCATGTTTCCTTGCTCTCCGTGTTACTTGTTTGAAGGGCCGCCCGGCTGTGAATCCCGTCCGGTTCGCTTTGGCGCGGGAGGCAGAGTCTTCTCGGTGAGGGTATATTTCGGCGGAGGCTGCGAGCGGATATAGTTTAGCAAGGATGCAGTATCGATGGCGATGTGTTTAACCATGCTCCCCGGGAGCACGTACCGGTGAATAAGTATCTCCGTCCGCCCGTAGGGCGAGAACTCGCGGGATAATTCGTGCATGACCGTGTGTTTGAGACTAGTGCAAGGGCACATTTCTCCAGAGGCTGGGATGCTCAGCTCCGTGGGCAGGAAGAACTCGGGCACCGGGATCGGAGCATCAGGCGATCCACTCTTGAGAACTACCTGGTTCAGGAACTTGATCCAGTCCAGATGCTCCATCAACACCACGCCACCTTCTGCCCCGAGCGCGCGCAGCTTGTAAGCCCGTACCGGCGGTTTAAAGTCATTACTACTGCATGGCGATATGATCCTTTGTAACTTCTTGTTTCGAACCCGGTTCCAAGGCCAGAACGCTTGATCCTCCTCAGTTGGCAACCGAAGGAATACCGGCTGCGGACGGTTGGATAAGTGCCCGAAGTTTTCTCCCGATGCAGGCGGCGCACCAAAAGGGGGTTTCAAGCCCTCGCCACTGACCACACCAACTGGCGCACCCGGTTGCCCCGAAGTCGGTTGACTTCCACTGCCTGGGACAACAGAGCCTGGGTCTGTGATCCTCGGCTGAACAATGCCAATCGCAAGTCTGCACGTTGCGCTCTGATCACCGCAAAATTCCAAAGTTTTCATAGCCAGTCCACCCTTCACGGGGTGCGGGAAGCAAAAAGCCCGCACACCCCAGAAATCGGTAAGGATTTCTGGAGCGTGCGGGCCCAGGATAAAATCACGACGATCTTATCCCCCATCTCCGCAAGGGCTGGCCGCTGTAGTCGCTGCGCCACCTGGCGCCCGCTGCCACAAACGTCAACGGAATCGCAGCTGTGTTCGCTGTTGCTGCTCACACCGGAAGGACTTTCCAATGACCGTTCGTGCGGCCTTGGGTCCCTAGTCTATTCGAGACGCCTCTCCTTGAGTCGACGGCGTCCGACAAGTGAGCCTAGACTAGTCTAGACTTTCCCAAAAGTCAAAGGAAAAGAATAAGTTTTTTACACGATGTAAGTTACGTATTAGTAACATATTAAGAGTTTACAGCCAAAATGGGCCAGAAAAACATCGCCAAGATAAGCCTAGACTGACATAGATCTTCCATGGAACCGCAAGAACTCAGGGCGGCTTTTGACAAGGCCAAGGCAGCCCTGGATGATCTGGGCCGAATAATCGACCGGCAGTTAGGTCCACCACCGACCCAGCGCTCAAAGCTCTCAAGGCGTGCGCTGTGCGAGGCGATTTTGAAGAAGCGGCCTGGACTTAGCATTTACGAAATTGTTGATGAGATGCGCAAGCAGGGTTACCCGTTCAGGGGCCAAAATCCGTTGGATTCTGTGAGAAGCATGCTCTACAAGCGGTCGGAGTTTGCCTGCTCCAATGGGCGGTTCTGGCTTAAGCACGCGCAGGAGGGCCCAACCCCGGCGAAGGCCGGCCCAACTCAGATGTAGTATAGATATACAAATCCAGGAGACTTTGGACAGGCTCCGTTAGTTGCTTGTCCACTCCGCTTGCAGCCCTTGCTGGATGCGCTCGGCAAACTTGAAGAATGAATCGAATTCGGGGACACCCTCCGCCCTGCGGCCGGCATGAAACTCCTTCGTCACGATTGGGAACCTTTCCGGGAAGCCAATAAAGTCAGTCAAATTCCACCACCGGCAGAAGATCTGCTGCTGGTTCCGAGTGCGACGGGTCACCTGGATGGCCGTCAGCCCGCCGGGGTCATTTGCCAGGCATACATCCACCAGATGGAAATGGGCAGCGGCGATTTCGTGCAGGAGCCGGGCCCAGCCAGCAAGCCGGGCTGCATCCTCTGACAAACGTGTGTCCGTGGTGGCTTGAAGTTGCCCCACCTCCCAAAGCGCCTCATCGCATCGACGGTTCATCCCAAACGCCCTGATCGCACAAAGCGCGTAATAGGCTTCTCCGGATAGCGCGGTATAAAGGTAGTCCAATTTTCTCGAGGCTGGATGCGGCAAAGGCAGACACTCCACATCCACTCCTGGAACGTAGTGGGCTAGGGAGCTGACGTACCGGAATAGTTGGGTCCTCCACAGGTATGCTGGTGCATTCCCATCTAGGACCGCCGCCAGCCAATCCGATTCACAGTGGCGTTGAGTGGCCTCGACGGCTGCGAGGTACGCTTGCGCCCTCCGGTGCTGCACCGCACCCGCTGCCAGTAAGGCAAGGAACCGGTTCTCTTGCCCGGTCCAGCTCTCCACTACCTCGGATTCGTTCCTTTCAAAATCCTGCTCGGTGAGAACCGTGTATTCCTGGGGATCCAGTTCGGCAGTGAAATGCGTTCGCGAAGCTCCCGGTAACGACCGCCAGATGTCATCCAGCGCCTGATCACTGGGGTTGGGATGCGGCAGAATACAAAACTTGATGTGAAATCCCGCCGCCAACAGGCGGTGCTGCAGTTCCTCCGGTGTGGCGCCAAGCTTGTTGCCGCCAATTACCACCAGGTGGGGCTCGGTCGATGTGACCAGCGGGACCAAGTCCCTGCCATGATAGCACGGAATCACGACGTTCTGAGCTGCGAGCGGACGTTCAACCAGACGCTGCAGCATTTGCGGATCGTTGTGGCAAAATAAGAGTTTCATAGGTTCTTGGGTTTGAATTCAGAGGCGAATCAGGTGAGCAGCGGCCTGGTTTGATAGCGCTTCATCGCCTGGTCACACGCGACCTGATCGAACCGAACAAACCTTCCGATTTTCAAAAACGGCAAGATGCGACGGCCCATGAGCTTGTTAATGTGTCGCACGCTGCAACGGTAATGATGCGCTATTTCTCCTTTGTTCAGCCATTGTGTGGCTGCCGGACCTGACTGCAGTTCATTGATCATAGTCATTCTTCGAAAACCTCGCGTTCGCCAGTACAAGACGGAAACGCGGCGGCCACTATGAATAGCTAGATCCGGCCAGCTTCTGTTCCCGGAAGAGCGCGAAATGTGGGCGGAAAATCGTCCCAATTCTACGCCAGTCATATGTATGCAGGCGCTGAAGGAAGGTCGCAGGAGAATTGCTCAACCCCGGAACAAAAGCGCGAGGTCTGTAGCTATTCTATGGAAAATGCCTAACTGTGTTGGATCTCAACCCCACTACCATCGTTGGCCGCCTTGTGCGGGATCCCGAAGCTCGCATCGTGTCTTCCGGAGTCGCTGTAAACTCCTTCTGCCTAGCCGTAAATCATCATTACCAGGACAAGAACAAGCAATGGCAGGAGGAATCCGCATTCGTTCCGTACGCGGTTTTTGGCCGCAACGCTGAACAAGTGGCAAAAAAACAAAAATATACCGTGCGTGTGCATGGACGGCTGCGGACCGAGAGCTGGCAGAATGAAGGCGCCACCCACCCAACCTGAACCAATGCCTGACGAAGTTGGAACGTCAGTTCCGTTTTGAACGGTACCGAGAAAACATGATACGCCTCCTGTGTTACGAACCCGCGGGCCAGGTTCTGGAGTTCAGCCCCGATGATCTCACCCGTCATACGCTGGGCCTCGGAGCGACCGGCTGTGGAAAAACGACGGGCCTGGTCAACCCAATGCTGCAACAGGTCATCGCCTGGCGGAGCAACGATGTGGCGAACAAGCCGGGACTGCTTGTGCTGGACCCCAAAGCGGACGACACCCCACAAAAAGTCGAGGCCTACGCCCGTGAGGCTGGGCGGGCGGACGACGTGATCACCCTCTCGATGAGTAGTGATGCCTATTATGCCTACTTTGCAGATTTCGAAAGGCTGGACCAAGTCGATGAGTTCACTCGGCGGATCCTCTACGGCACCAACGAAATGGGCCCGGACAATGCCTATTGGACCGAAAGTAGATTTGGACTGGTAAATTCGGCGCTCACGATGTTGTTGGCTGCCGGCGGGCCACTGACATTCGACCGCGTGGCCGACTTTATGCGGGCATGGTTTTACTCGCCTGATACGGCGGCAATCAAAGAGGGTGTTGAATTCGTTGGTCGTCTTTTAGCGGACGCAGATCTTAAACCTGCAACACGACGGCGTCTCCAATTAGCACTGGTCGAAGCACAGAACTGGAAGGCCCTGGACCCGCGGACTCGCGAATTGCACAAGAGCACAATGAACAATGCCCTCAGGAGCTTGTTTTCTCCGTCAGCACGCGACCTGTTCGACGAGACCAGGAGACTGCGCTTTAATCCCAAGGAAGTCCTCTCCGGAAAGATCCTCGTGGCGTCGTTGAATGCAGTATGCCATCCGGGTCTGACCTCCATGCTGTTTAAAGCCCTGAAGAGGGATTATTACCAGGCTGTGTTTTCCCGTCTGGGGTTCAACGCGGAGCGGGATCGTCTATGCGGCGCGATCCTGGACGAGCTTCCATTATCGGTTATGCCTGAGGATATCGAGGCTTTGGCGTTGCTCCGGTCAAAGGGCGGATTCGTGCTGGCCTGTGCTCAAGGAATCAGCAGCTTGGATGAGGTCCTGGGGTATCGCCGACGCGCAGCTCTTCTCGCCAACTTCAACTCGGTCTTTTATTTCGGATCCCGGGAGGACCAGACCGACGAGCATGCATTGTTGACCCTCGGTTTCCGAGACCAGTTGCCGGGCCAGCATGAGGCCAAGGATGCCGGCCATGTGCAGTTGCTGGAGGACGCTCAGCCATCACAGCGCAGCCTGGTCTGTCCGCCGGGGTCCCTCGCCCGATTGGCCCAACACCATGCCTATGCCAAGCTTGCCAATGGCACTGTTACGAAGAATCCCGTTTGGCTGGAGCCCAGGTTTCATGAATTCACACCCGTACAGGTTCCGCCCGAGGAGGATGACCTGGCTATCGCGGCAAGTTCGTTGCGCTTGGCAGATGCTGACCAGGCCAAGTTCAATGCCGATGCGCCCCTGTTCCTGGTTCATATGCATCGGCGGGGCCACAGCTTGAAGCTGACGCCAAATGTCGTGGCGGCAGCCTGGCAGCTTTGCCGGCCCCGAATTCGACAAAGCCGTGTGGTGGCAAGATTGAGCGTCCAGATTCGGGGAGTTGAATCGCTTCCGCCCTGCTGGTTGGCTGGGCTGAAGCATTGGCTGCGTAAAAACCGATCGCTGACTCCGGCGGTTGTGGGTGTGAGCGTGAGAGCCGGTGTGCTCTGGCCGGAACTGGATACAGCCTGGAGATCGTGGGGTGATGGGCCTCTGTCGGTGCCCGAATCCATCAATCTTTTCGTCTATCCCTCTATGTGGCGACCGCTGTTGCCGCGTCACCTGGTGCAATTGCGGGTTGATCGGCCCGACCTGCAAGCAGAACTCCAGTCCCTTCCTCAGGTTGAGGAAGGGAATGAGAGTTTTTGAAGAAGAAAGCGCCGTCCTTGGTCGGCGTTGTTATGATTCTACCTCGGAACTAGCGGATTCCGCCCAGTTCCGTGATGACTTCCTGGGCGAGGCCTTTGACCTCGGTCACGTATCTTCGATGCACCGGGGCCGGGATGCGATCGCTTTCAGTGAACACTTCCTCCCAAGCGTCGATGGTGCGCATCAGCCTTCGCGGCGCACGAGCCCGCAGCCGAGGGAAGAGTTGATCTCGCAGATCGCTGAGTTCCGCAATCCGCGAAGGACTGAGGGCAGTCGCTTCCCCAGTTCTGGCAATGCCATCCTCCCATGGTACATGGTCGCTCCGAAACTGCCACTTGCGCCCCATCGCCTCAACGACTGAGGAAATGGCACCGCGCACGAAGTTAAGGAACGAGTCTTTGTTGTCGAGGTCCACCAGACGCGGCTTACGGCCGCCCCGGTCCGATTCCAAGCCCTGCAGAATTGCCACCAGCGCGCGCTGGGTAACGTCCTCTCCGGCCGACGGGTTCAAGCCCTTGGCCGCGAGACGACGCTCGGCGAATTCCGTGAGGTTGGTGATGTCCGCAGGTGATAGTTCGTTTAGGCGAACTTCACAGCGGGCGCGACACTCCACTCTGAACGGAGTCTTCATTCGCGCTTTGGTTTGGCGGGGTTTTACCTGTGAAACGCCGCCTCGTGATGGGTTTTGGGAAGGGTGGCCGCCAGCACTTGCATTCCCCGTTCAGTCAGCAATGTGGCAGGGCTGTCTGGCACCAGATGCTGGAGTTCCTTGACCAAGACTTGGCAAATGCCGGTATCGCGTTGATCGATCCATCCGCCTGGAACCATCTCCCCGCTAGCCCTTGCTTGAAGGGCCACGACGCCGACGTGAAACCGGGTGGTCCGGCAATCCGGTTGCCATCCGATATGTGCATAGACCATGCCTGCCTCATGGAAGGCCATCGTGAGTCGGAAACCCGCTCCCTCTGCTTCCGTCGCGAGCAACCCCTTTGTGGAGATGGGATTTGTAACTGGACTGGTTAAAGGCACAACTGCGGCGAGTTCATCCAGGAGCTGAAAAATCGGTCGGGAGATCTCGCGATTGCGATACAACTGGGCCAGCAGGATATCGAGAGGCAGGAACAAACCATGCACTGTGTCTAGGATTCGATGCTCCTGGCATTCAATATCGCAGGGCAGATCGTGTCTGTGGAAAAGAATGTTCTCGAACCGAATTCGGTCCGGAGCATAGGAGAAACGCTCCCGGAACAGAGGGATCCGTGTTGCCTTCAGCGGATTGGCCCACTCTATGTTCAGGTTCAGAGGCACTATCCGGCCAGTCATCTGTTGGGCCAGGCCCGAATCGGTAAAGAACGGTCCAATTGTGAGATTCAAGGTGGTTTCCATGGAGATGGTAATCCGTTGTTTTGGTTACGATCCTCAATCCACTGGGTTTCGACGCGGTTCCGCTTCCTGTTCAGTTGTCTTGGTTCTTAGCAGGTTCCACCTGCCCCCAAAAGCTGCCCCCTACTACAATTCTGTTTGGCGCACTTCTGGCAAGCGAGGCAACCATGTGAAGAAGAATGAAGCTGCCGGGCGAACCCGAGATCCGCCCGGCATATGTCTGGATTCATTCAAACGCTAAGGCCCTCTGTGTTCCCCCGCTTCGTCTGCCGGAACAGAAACAGCCGCAACGTAGCTATTAAGGGTGGTGGCACACGGTCAGGCAGCTTCGAACCCACTAAAAATGGCACGCCGGACCCGGCCACCAAGAATCTACGTTACGCCGAAGGGGGGCTGACTGAGCAGAATTGCCAGCAGCACTCGGCATCATACTACGATACTACGATGAAGCCGGTTATTACGAAGGATGAGGTCGCCAAAGCGATTAGTAATCTCGCTGGCCAAGGCAAGAAGCCAACCCTGGTAGCCTTGCACGCCGCGCTGGATAACAAGGGTTCGATGTCCACCCTGGTTCGGCTGAAGGCGGAGCTCGAAGCGGAAGCCCAGAGCCCCAAGGATTCTTCGGCCGCGCTGGAGGCTTTTCGAGAAGTTTGGAGTTTAGCCCGGAATGAAGGGCGAGAGGAGCAAGAACAGGCACTGGCTGAACTGCGCAACACCCTCCAAGCGCTCGCGGCGGAGAACGAACGGCTCGATGAAGCGGTCGGGACCGCCCGGAAACGGGCCGATGAGCTGCAGGAGGCAAAATCCGAGGCCGAAAAAGAACTTCAGTCGCTCCACACCAGTGTTGAACGCGATCTGAGTCAGGCAACCTCGACCATGCGGGATGCTGGGCTCCAGGCGGCGAAGGCTTTACAGGAACTTGCCGATGCCCGGGGTTCACACGCCACCATGGTAAGCTCGTTGCAAGCGGAGCTCACCACAGCCCAGCGTAGCGCCCACGAGTTTGAGTTGGAGTTGGTACGTGCTCGCGCGCTCCTGGAGGCAAGAGGTTAGGGGAGCGAGCCACACTTGTCCCCTTTCGAATCAAGAGAAAGACGATGAACAATCTAGGCGACTATTTTCACGAGCTGATGCACCGGGAGCGAAAGCCCAAAGTGAGTTTGGCAGCCCGGTGGTCGCGGAAGGAAATCAGAAGCATCACCAGGTGCCTGCGGAATGCGTTCGTGCGATGTCACTTTGAAAGGAATCCGCTCGTGGTTGACTCGAACGTCACCGGCCCGGCCATGGGGAATCGGCTGGCCAGCCATTTCGCAACCCAACTTGATCAACATCTCAGGGTTTTCAGGATTGAGAGCTGCGCTGGCCAAGGTTACCCCGACCGGCGGCTTGTGCGCGTGGCTAGCAAGCGTTCCTTCGCATTGGAACTAAAGGCCACACGCTCGTTCGAGCCGAAATCCAATCACCGAGTAATACTGACCTGCTCATCGAGCAAACTGCGACGGCATTTTGTTGCGCCCATCAACCACCTCCTGCTAACGGTTTTTCACAAGAAGGATGGCAATAACGTCTGGATCAGGAATTTTAGGATCGATTTCCTCGAACCTTGGACAAAGGTGAAGGTGCGCCTCGAAGCTTCGGTAAGCCAGCATCTGTTGGCAAAAAGCCCGCACTCCAGCTTCTGGGGTATCAAAACTCCGACCATCAAACTTCCCAAGCCACCGCAATGCGGGCTGCCCAGTGGTGGAGTACTGCGCGATGCCAATCGCAGGGTCACGGAAAAGGTCAAACGCTCTGACCGCCGGCGGCACTCATTTTCACTGACGCTTGACCGTGGGGTCCTCCCGGCGCAACCTCTATCGCCTTGGCCACTAGGGCAGGTTTCAGAAGGTGTAAAAATGAACGGCGTGACTGAAGCGATCCGCACGATAGGGAGTAACACTCCCTATCTCTCCAAGTCCGACTTCAAGGTCGCGCGCAACTGCCTAACGAAGCTGTATTACAAGAAGCTGCGCTACCCGACCATCCTGGATGATGACCCGTACATGCAATCCTTGGCGGATGGTGGGTTCATGGTCGGCAAACTCGCCCAACTGCAGTACCCCGAGGGCGTATTGATTTCAACGCTGGACCCGTGGACGGCGGTTGAAGAAACCAGGCGACTGCTGGAAAGCGAGCGCGTCACCATTTTTGAGGCGGCGATTTATCACGAAAATCGATTGGTTCGGATCGATGTGCTCCGCAAGAACGGCGACACCTTTGATTTGATTGAAGTAAAATCCAAGGCTGGCAATTCCAACGAATACCGGGCAGGCACCTTGTTCACTGGCGCGACGGGCGGTATCCGGTCCGAGTGGCGTGAATATCTTGAGGATGTCGCCTACCAAGCTGCGGTGCTGCGGGCCGCTTATCCGCAAGCGGCTGTGAATTGCTTTCTGCTTACACCCGACAAGGCCAAGACGGCAAGCCTGGACGGACTTTGTCAGCGTTTCCGAATCCGTCGGCAGGGACGCACAGTGGAAGTGGATGTTCTCGGGGACCCAAAGGAGCTGCTGCGGGAGGATATCCTTACACTCTTCTCAGCCGATGCTGAGGTGGCTGCATTGGCCGAGGAAGTGGCGGTGGCGACGGGAAAACTCCTGCCAGGGCTGCTGCCAAACCTGAAAAAACTGCCTTCCCAAATCGGTTACGACTGCCGGAACTGCGAGTATCGAACTGAGGATGGTGGCGAGAAAAACGGATTCGCAGAGTGCTGGGGGTCTCTGGCCTCCATGAAGCCCCATGTATTTGATCTCTACCAACTGCGACTGGCCAAAGGGGCCAGCGGCGAGCCGATCGTCAACGAGTTGGTCGAACAGGGAAAGGCATCGCTTTTCGACATTCCGACCTCAGCCTGTACCAGTGCGTATGGTCCGCGCCAGATCATCCAGCTGAAGCACACTCGCTCGGGCAAAGAATGGATCGCTCCGGCACTTCGTGGGGGGCTTACCGACCTGAAAGGACCCTTGCATTTCATTGACTTTGAGACATCCACAGTGGCACTTCCGTATCACCAGGGCATGCGCCCGTTCGAGCTGGTCGCATTTCAGTGGAGCTGCCACACGTTGGCGGCGCCAGGCACACAGCCGAAGCACCAGGAATGGATCAATTGCGAGCAAGCGTACCCGAACGTCGAGTTCGCCCGGAGTTTGCGCGAGGCTGTCGGAAACAAGGGCGTGCTGATGACCTGGTCGAATCACGAGCGCACGACATTGCGGACCATTGCCGACAAAATCGAGGACTACTTCCCGGACGAAGCGAAACTCGCCGCTTGGCTGCGGGGCGCAGCGGATGCCGGTCGGATTGTGGATATGTGTGCGCTGGCCAAGGACGGTTACTTCCATCCAGAGATGAAGGGGTCTCTTTCCATCAAATATGTGCTCCCGGCAATTTGGCGGAACAACGCGGAGCTTCGCGAAGTGCCGTGGTTTCGAAAATATGCCGCGATAAAGGACGGTGCCGTTTTGAATCCGTATGCCACGCTGCCACCGCTGCCCATCGGGGAGAAAGACGAATTAGTGAACGAGGGCACGGGTGCGATGCGCGCCTATCAGGCGATGCTGTATGGGGAGGAAAGCTCCGATGCCAAGACGAAAGAAAGTTGGAAACGCCTCCTGCTGCAGTATTGCGAACTTGATACCATGGCTATGGTCATCATCTTCGAGCACTGGAGGCGGACGACGACGGGGGCAGAACTTTGCTGTGACGCGGCTAGGATACGTCGACTTGTGCGTCGCAATTGATCTCGATGAACAAGCGGCAACTCCGATTGGTGGCGCAAAAGGACCCGAAGGCATTCAGAAAGTACCTAACGGGTACCCGTGAACGTGACCTCACTATGCGTCGACAGAGTTAAGGCCACTCGCTTATGCGACCCCAATACTTGCCCAACCAGCGCAAATACTCTGCCGGTTTTGACATCCGATTGGCCACTGATGCGGACCCCAGGGATTTGTCAGGCCACAAATGAAGTTGTTCGGCAACCCCAATCTCCTTGGCCAGCCGTTCCACCGTTTGCAGCGCGCTCACTGCATAATCCTGCCATTGCTCCCGGGTCGAGAAAACGTGAGTCTGCAGATTTATACCGAGAGAGTCGGCCTGGGCATTAATCCGTTCCACGTTTTCAGCGCGGATATTGATCGGCTCGTGAAAGATAGTCACCGGCTCGAGCTCTGCTGCGGCTTTTAGCGTTGCGCGCAGATCTCCTTCATCGCACTCCGGGTATGTTGGGGCCATAGCCACGTATACATTCAAACCTGCTTCACGCGCCGCACGCAACGCCGCAAGTCGCTGCGACGGTGCAGGAGCCTTCGGCTCGTAGACTTTTGCTAAATCGTTACGCAGCGTCGGCAGGCTCATGCCGAATAGCAGCCGTGGGCCAAAGCTCTTGAACAGATCAAAATCGGCCCTCGCCAACGGGCTCCGAGTGAGAATCCGAACGTTCAGATCGGACTGGTCACGGATCAACTGCAGAGAACGACGGACAAGTAGTCGGGCGTGTTGCGAAAGTCCTTTCTGCTGGTCGGGATCTGTGTGATGGATGACCTGGTAGGGATCCGTCGTACTGCAGTACATCACCGCACGATTGCCGTCGGGCTTCAGTAGCCGCTTCGGTGTATTTTGAGCGGTGCGCAAAGATGCCAAGAATTTTGCTTCGTCCCAAGGCCTGAGCAAAACATAATCACCCCATTCAGCATCGGGGTCTTTCACACCGTATTCAGCAAGTTTGGGCCCCTGCTTGATGGTTGCCGCACTCGGTACATAGCAAAATCGGCAGGCGTGCGAACACCCGACAGCAACATTGAACGCCCAATTCGATAGACTTTTGTATATAAAGTTATTTTCGGCGATTACTGCCGGCGATGACCACATCCCGACTGGGGTCTTTTTGGCTGTGTGACGGCCGACACTGCCTCGGTCACCAGCCCTCGTGGGCGGCGCAACTTCGAGCAACTCTGGTTGGAGCGAGTTCATTTAATGAAACGTAGTGAAGTTGTTATCTTCAGTGCCTTCTAGCGTGATTAAACCTTCCTTCTGCAAATTCCGAAGTGCCTCAACATACTCGCTGCGCAGGACGCTCCAGCCGAATTCATCCACGATACCGGCGAATAAATCACGGTTTTGAATTCTGCTCCAACCACGTTCTACCCACAACGAGCCAAGGCGATCGGAGACAGCCTTCACCATTTCTTTTCGCTTCTGCCCAGCGATGTGCTCATTGACCACCATAAACTCCATTTGCGGCTTGGCAAACATGTCGTCCCCGCCAACCCCCTCCACTGATCGATCAACTCTCGCCATGAAATTCGCCATATGAATATACCCATCCGGGAAGTTACAGAAGTGCACTAGGAAGTACCGGTGGCCCTTTGTCTCTGGATTTCTGATCGGATAGCTTAAACTGAAGCGCAGGGGTGCCACCGACTTTACCTTACGCACGTAACCATCGATCAGTGCCTGGCTTTCTGGCACGCCCATGATACCTGCCGCCTTTTCGTCGGTTAAATGTTCCACCCTGCTCTTGAATGCCTTCGCCGTTTTGCGGTGCCCCTCGTCAAAGCTGTCCTCGTTGTTTACAGCCCAACTCAACAATCGCTTTACCCGGGTATCGTCGTACCGCACCAGGATTTCCGTCTTGCCACGCCGAGAGGCGATTCTCTGGAGCGTGTCCACTTCGACTCCTTCGGTCCCGAATGGGTCAATAAAGAAAAACGCCGTGTTGTCGCCGATCGCAGAGA
The DNA here is from genome assembly GCA_002428665.1 of Verrucomicrobia subdivision 3 bacterium UBA6082. Lineage (GTDB taxonomy): Bacteria > Verrucomicrobiota > Verrucomicrobiia > Limisphaerales > UBA8199 > UBA6082. The sequence goes on along the minus strand of DIXK01000021.1, from coordinate 23,958 downwards.
GGATCTCCGGCAACTTCTGTTGAAAAGTCCCATGGAAATTCCGGACTCGTTTGAGTTTTACGTATGGGTCCGTCGCGGCTTCCAGGTTTTGGAATGTCTCAAGAACGTCCTCTACGTTGATACATTGAAGGATTCCCTGCCGGCTCTTTTGCTTTGGCGAAACCGCTAACTCGGCGGCAATTAAGGGCGAGCCTTTGCTGCCGTCTTCCAGCCTACCCGGTCCTGCAAAACCATCCACGTAGTAAACGGGTCTGCCACTCAGGCCCAGCTTGCCAAGAAACAGCGAAAGATAATTGCCCAAAATGCTGTGTTTCACCTGGGCCCAGGCTTTTGGCGCTTTATGGAAGTCAGCTGTCATTTCGACGCGCAGGCTAGCGAAATTGACACTTGATGACGAAGCGAAAACCAAAAGCACCCCACGCGAGGCACATCAAAGCTGTGGTTGACAGAAGCTAAATCGTGCATACTATCCAGGTGGATAGTATGACCGAATTGACTCGACGTCAACGGGAGATCTTGGATTTTGTCGAAGCCGAAGCTCAGGCCGGCCGACCCGTTCCAACGCATCGCGAAATTGCCGGGCGGTTCGGTTTTAAGTCGCACCGTGCCGCCGCGTGCCATTTGGCGGCCATTAAGACGAAGGGTTACGTTCGATGGGACAAAGGGAAGGCCCGCTCGCTCCGGCCCACTTCTGGTCTTGAGCAGTTCCGAGCGCGGATAGTTGATATTCCGCTCTTCGGATCCATTCCGGCCGGATTCGCGGAAGATCGTCAACAGGAACCTGACGGATGCGTCTCCGTTGATCTGGACAGCATCGGGTTCACACCAAAACGCACTACCTTCGCGTTACGGGTGAACGGGGATTCCATGATTGGGCGGCACATCATGCGTGGCGATATTGTGCTAATTGAACACAGCCAAGAACCTCAGGATGGCCAAGTAGTCGCTGCGTTAATCGATGGTGAGACGACCCTCAAAACGTTCGTGAAACGGGACGGGCAAGCTTACCTGAAATCCGAAAATCCCGACTTCCCTAATCTCATCCCAGCCGAGGAATTGAAAGTCCAAGGCGTTTTCAAAGCCCTTCTGCGCAAATCCTAAGTTGGCAGAAAATTCTTGCTGGTGCGGTGAAAAAGCTTCCGGAATCACAGGGTCAGGAATGGAGATAAACGGGGGTCTACAAATCTGTGAATTATCCTTCGGTCTTTCGCGTCTCGGAGCCCGTTGTCAGACCAAGCTATCAATTTGGCTGCGCTGAAGATGGTGGCCGCCTCATAACCTTTCGAGTTCCATTGGAAAAGATATGCGAGTCCAGCGGCCTGAAATATTGCACAGGTAAATCTCGTGTCCTCATTCTCGGATGTGATCTCAAAGTATTTCGTGCCTGAACTGAATATTCTCTGGAGGGAGCGCCCTTCAGCAGGCGGCATTTTATGTTCAGAAAGCGCATCGGCCAGGATTGCCAAACCTTCGTCTTCGGTGGAGTCGAACAGAATGGGACCATTTGGCCGCACGTAGAGTTGGAGCCCGTCCCTATTTAATGTAAGCCGCCAATCAATGGCTAATTGATTGGCGCGAAGCGCAGCGCACAGGGCTACCAAAGCCGAGGGTGTCGCGGTTCCCGCCCCTATCAAACCACATCCGTTCGGTTTGAGGATTTGATGCATTGCCCCCACCAGCTGCAAATACATGGCTGGAACTACAGGAGATCTCGGCAACTCCAGCGGATTCAGGCCGTTTTCAGAATCAAGACCGAGGTCCAAGGCATGCTCAGCAAAGGCGAAGTCAAAATCTGATGTGCCAGAGGCATGCAAATCGGCGTAGCTGGCTTGCCGGAAGCTGATATTGGCCAAACCCAGCTCGGCTGCCCATTTTTTGCCGATCTCTAGCGGTTGGAGGGCACGGTCAATTACTTCGCAAAAAGCATACCTCCTGCACGCCAGGAGGTACATTGATATGAGCCCTGGCCCGCCGCCAAGTTCAACTGCTCGGACCTGCTGAGCTTGGTGGTTAAACGCCGTGGAATTGGCGATCCTGTCTATCGAATTGGCAAGCCGGTCGAAGTTGCTCCCAAGTGTCTCCATTGCCATTTGTTCATCAGCGAACAAAAGGTCCATTGTCCGAACATCAAAAATGTCGGAACCGCCGCCTGGATGCTTCGGAGTCGATTTCAGTGCCTGCTCATATCGAGCAGAAAATCGCCCTTTACGAATCGGCTTTATCCCCAAGCGATGAAGAAACGACTTCGGGCTCACAGGAAGGAATCTGCTTCTTTGTTTCTTGGATGGAAAGGAATAAACAATTTGCTGCGAAACCTTTCTCGATAATTACTGCTGAATTCGCGCTGCAGTTTATCAGATCGGTTGACGACTGCTCTGTCCTGCCGCTATGCGCTTTTCTCTGGCCCAATCGGACAGAATCTTTACAATCTTGCCCGCAGGCTCTGCTGCATTGGAATTGATTCCAATGTGAACAGCGGGGGAATACTCTATGCAAGAGCGTTGGCTATCCGTGCATGAAATTGCCGCTCACCTGGGCGTCAATCGCGACACGATCTACAAATGGATCGAACGCAAACAGCTGCCTGGGCATAAAGTCGGACGGCTGAGAAAATTCCTGGCGTCAGAAGTGGACGCCTGGGTGAAAACAGGGATGGCTGGCAAGGAAGAAAAGCGGTCACGCTCCCAGTCAAAGAAAACACGTAAATGAGCACGCGAAGCATGGATGTGTTTTCTCTTCGGGATGGCGTGGTCGGCGAATACCGGAAGTTCGCAACCTCCTTCACCACGATCCAGGCAGAGGATATCCAAAAGCAGGTCGAAGCAATCTACGCCGAGGGGCGTTTCTGGCCGGACCCGCTCATCCAAATCAATCCGAGCTACAAACCGGGCGCTTCGTTCGACATCCTGGTAAAAGGCGGTGCAATCCATCCCCGCATTCCTGAGATTTTCCAGGACAAGGGCATTCCCCTTTGTCTTCACAAGCACCAGGAGCAAGCGATTGCCCTGGCAGCTCAAGGCGAAAGCTTTGTCGTGACCACGGGCACGGGTTCCGGCAAGTCGCTGTGTTTTTTCATTCCGATCGTCAGCGCGGTCCTGGCAGAAAAGGCCAAGACAGCAGGGCGGCGAACTCGGGCGATCATCATCTACCCGATGAATGCCTTGGCCAACAGCCAGTTGGAGGAGCTCAACAAATTCGTTGGCAATGTGAAAGGCGAGCGCCCTGTCACGTTCGCTCGGTACACCGGTCAGGAGGATATGGACGAACGCCGGTCCATCGCGGACAACCCGCCAGATATCCTTCTCACGAACTTCATGATGCTCGAACTCCTGATGACCCGTCAGGACGAGGTGGACCGCAAAGTCATCGGGAACTGTGCCGGGCTGCGGTTCCTGGTTCTGGATGAACTCCACACGTATCGGGGACGCCAGGGCGCCGACGTGGCTTTGCTCGTTCGCCGTGTGCGCGAGCGGCTGTCGCCGGAAAACCTCCTGTGCATTGGCACCTCCGCCACCATGGCCAGCGAGGGGTCCGTGGAGGACAAGGGCAAAGTTGTCAGCCGGGTGGCTTCGCGCCTGTTTTCTACGGAGATCCCGGAAAGCAATGTCATCGTCGAGACTCTGGAGCGGGTGACGAATCCGTCCGAAACCGCTGCTTCCGTAAGATGCCGCCTGGGACCCGTGATAGACGCGGGCATTTCGTCCGGATTGTCGGATGCCGATTTGCGCCTGCATCCATTGGTTATTTGGGTGGAGACCCGGCTCGGGGTGGCCTGGTCAGAAGCTGATCAACGCTGGGTGCGGGCACGTCCCCTCACGCTCAACGAGGCCGCGGAAGCCTTGAGCCAGGATGCCGACCGTCCCGAGCAACTCTGCCGAGAGGCCCTGAGAACTTTGCTGCTTCAATCAAGTCTTACGGAACAGGATCGCACCGGGCGTGACGGAGCTTCCACCAAGAGCTTCTTTGCTTTCAAACTGCACCAGTTTATTTCGGGAGCCGGACACGCATACGCAACTCTTGAACCTGCGGGCAAAAGGAAAATCACCGTCGAGGGACAACAGTTCCTACCTGGCCAACCCGACAAGCGGCTCTACCCGCTTCATTTTTGCCGTGAATGTGGCCACGAATACCACCCCGTCCGCCTGACTCTGGACGGTGAGGTCCGCGCCTTCCTTCCGCGTGACATCGAAGACAGCGCCCCCTCCAGGCCGGATGAGGAAACAGAGGAAGACGAGTCGGCGCCGGCTGACAAGGAGGTCTTTGGATTCCTTACGCCTCACGCGCAGGATGAGAATTTCAAGTTCTCGGGTCGCGAAGAGGATTACCCGGAGATCTGGCTGGAGTTTGACGCAAACGGCACGCTTCGTCTGAAAAAGCATTACAGTTCCTCCCGGGCTCTGGAATTTCGTGTATCTCCAGATGGCCGGGTCGGGAACGGCTTAAAGGTCTGGTTTATTCCTGGCCGATTCCGTTTTTGCCTGCGATGCGGCATGACTCACAGCACGTCCGCGCGAGACCGCACGCGGCTGGCCTCACTTTCTGCTGAGGGACGAAGCTCAGCCACCACGGTGCTGGTTGCCAGTGCGCTCCGCTGGATGCACGGCTCTGACTCAGGGCTTACGCCTCATACACGCAAGCTGCTTGGGTTCACGGACAACCGTCAGGATGCGGCCCTGCAGTCGGGTCACTTCAACGATTTCCTTTTCGTCAGTCTCATTCGGGCGGCCTTCCTTGGCGCCTTGGATGCGGCGGGAGCGAAGGGTCTGCGAGCCGATGAACTCGGCCTGGCCCAGCAGCGGGCGCTTGGCTTTGACCGCAGCACACCTGAACTGCGCGCGGAGTGGCTGCAGGAGCCCGGTCTCAAGGGTTTCAACCTGCAGGAAGCAGAAACGACACTGCGTCAGGTGCTCTCATATCGGGTCTGGTTTGATCAACGCCGCGGTTGGCGCTACACCAACCCTAACCTTGAACAGCTCAAGCTGGTCACGGTGGACTACCTTGGTCTGGACGATTTGGCGTCTGATGAACCCGCGTTCGCCACTGCTCCTGATGTGTTGCGTCTCGCGAGCCCTGCAGAGCGCAAAGCCGTATATCGGCAGGTTTTCGATCACCTGCGCAAGTGGATGGCCATCCGAAGCCAAATTCTGGAGGGAACTTTCGTTGAGCAACTCCTGCAAAAGTCTCACAGTCGTCTGCGGGCTCCCTGGGGATTTGGCATAGATGAGAAGCCGCGCCGGGCCCGTTGGCTTCTGATCTCACCTCCAGCCCGGAAGGACACCAGTCTGCGGGATGAGGATCTGATCGTTCGTGGTGGTTCCCGCAGCTCGCTCGGAAAGATCCTTCGCTCATCGAAAACGCCGGAAGGCGATCCCCTCTGGGCCAACCCGGCAGCGGTGCGGGATCTCAAGCCCAAGGAGTTCGACACGTTAATCGAGGCCCTTCTCAGGGCCGCCTGTGTTCATGGACTCGTGTCGGAAGAAACGACCCCATTTGGCGAGCAGGTCGGGTTCAGGCTGAATGACGCTTGTGTTCTCTTTAAGCGAGGGGCGGCATTGGAAACCGTTGAGTCTGAAGAAAACGCGTTCTTCACGGCCTTATATGAGAACCTTGCCGCCACCCTGAGCACCCCGATTCACCCCCTCTTCGGGTTTGAGGCAAGGGAGCACACCGCGCAGGTCGACGGCGAAAAGCGCGTTGTCAGAGAGAAACGGTTCCGTTTTGGCGAGAAGGAACGAGGCGAGCTGTCGGCCGATGAGAAGCATCTGCGGGAAATTGGGGAAGCCAACCGTTTCCTGCCGGTGCTCTTTTGCTCCCCGACTATGGAGCTTGGGGTAGATATCTCAGCGCTGAATGCAGTTTACCTTCGCAACGTTCCTCCCACTCCGGCGAATTACGCCCAGCGCAGCGGTCGAGCCGGACGCAGCGGGCAGGCAGCCCTGGTTCTGACCTACAGCTCCGCCTTGAGCCCGCATGACCAGTACTTCTTCCGCAACCCTAAAGCCATGGTCCACGGCGAGGTGAGACCGCCCCTGCTGGATCTGGCCAACCGAGACCTGGTCGAGAGCCACCTGTTCGCCGTTTGGCTTTCCTCCACTGAACTGCCGCTGGATCCTTCGATAGCCGATCTGTTGGTCCTCACAGACCCCCTACGCCCGCTCCGCAAAGAGGTGACGGAGCCTATGGCGTTGCCCCGCGTCTCGAAGGAAGCCACGGGGCGCATTCGTCGCGTTCTGGACCTGCTCAAAGACGACCTCACGCCTGCTTTGGCCCCCTGGTTTTCAAGTCGTGATGGATTTTCCGAGGAGATCGTGCAAAAGGCAGCGCGAAGATTCGACCAGGCGTTTGATCGGTGGCGCGATCTGTTCATTGCCGCGGAGGTCCAGCGTGACACTGCCCGGCGCACCATGGATAACTACTCTGCGCCGCAACACGAAAAGCGGGCGGCCCAGGTGCGTCATGCACAAGCCATGGATCAGCTCAGCCTTCTGCAGAAAGGCACGAGCAGCCTCTCGAGTGATTTCTACACCTATCGATACTTGGCCACGGAAGGCTTTTTGCCTGGTTACAATTTCCCGCGATTGCCACTGATGGCCTACATCCCCGCTACTAGCGATGGGCGTGGGAGGCAAACCTACCTTCAGCGACCTCGCTTTCTTGCTCTGTCGGAGTTCGGGCCACGCAGCCTCGTTTATCACGAAGGCCGGGCCTACCGGGTGGTTCGCGCAATGCTGTCCCTGAGCCAACAAGCGGGTGCCACGGCCGATGTGCGCCTGCCGACGAAGACCGTGCGAATCTGCAGCATTTGCGGGGCTGGCCACTGGACGGACGCAGATTCCCTGTGCCATGCCTGCGGCGCTTCCCTGGGGGAAGCGGAAATCGTGAATCACACCTACCGCATCGAGAACGTGGCCACCCAGCCAGCCGAACGCATCACGGCCAACGATGAGGAACGGCAGCGTCAGGGCTTTGAGCTGCAGACTACCTTCGAGTGGGCTGTGCGTGATCATTTGCTGGATGTGCGGCGGGGTATGGTCATTGACGCTAAGGGTGAGATAGCACGGCTGGCCTATGGTCCCGGCGCAACCATCACGCGGATCAACAAAGGCCTGCGCCGAAGGAAGAATCGCACTCAGCTCGGATTCAAAATGGATCCCGTCACGGGCTACTGGGCCAAGAACGATGAAGAGGGGGAGGATGAAAACCCGGATCCTACCGCTTCGCCTCGCCAGTGGATCGTGCCCACCGTTCAGGATCGCAAGAATGCACTCCTGGTGCAGCCGGCCATCGAGGATCTCTCACAGACCACACTGGCCACAGTCCAACACGCTTTGCTAAGAGGCATCGAAGCCGTTTTCCAGTTGGAGGAAGGCGAAATCCTGGCGGAACCCATGCCCACTCGGGACGAACGCAATGGCTTTCTGTTGTATGAGGCCACTGAAGGTGGGGCCGGCGTCCTTACGCGCCTTGCCGTGGAGCCCGACCTGCTCGCCATCGTCGCTCGCGAAGCGCTGGAGATCATGCATTTCGATATCGAGAAAGCATTGCCCACAGCGGCCACTGCGCTCGAAGATGTCCCGGGGGATTCGTGCGTGGCGGCCTGTTACCGATGCTTGATGTCTTATTACAACCAGCCGGACCATGAGTTGCTGGACCGCCGCGATGAGAACGCCCGGTCACTTCTACTGCGCCTCGCCCGCTCGAAGCTGACAGGACCGGCAGCAAACGGTCAGAACGCCTCGGGCACAGACACCTCCAACCCTGCCGACCCCTTGACCGCCTTCATGGCAAAGGCTCAAGCGCTCGATCTGCCCGCACCGGACAATGAGCCACTGCGAGCTGACGGGCAAGCCTTGCCATTAGTCTGGCGCGGGTCATACGTGGCGGCGTCCCTAACGGAACTCAACGCGGAAGCACTGACTGAGTTGCGCAACAAAGGATTCGAGGTGCTCGTGGTCGGAACAGATCCGGAGGCTTGGTCGAAACACCTTCCCAATCTGGCCAAACTCCTCGGTAGAGCGTCATGAGCACCCCTGAAGCACCCTCCATAGCGACTTCGAAGTCCTCTCGTTGGACGCCCGGCAGCTTGGTAAGGGCACGGGGTCGCGAGTGGATCGTGTTGACCGGCAGCGACGGTGAAGTGCTGAGAGTGCGCCCGGTATCCGGCACGGAAGAAGATCAGACACTCATTCACCTGGGTCTCGAAACCGAGCCGGTGACCGACGCTTCGTTCCCGCCCCCGGAACCGCATCAGAAGGCGGGCCACGACGCTGCACTGCTCCTACGCGATGCCCTGGTGCTTTCGTTAAGACGTGGTGCCGGACCGTTCCGAAGTTTTGGCCAAATTGCGATCGAGCCACGCGCCTACCAACTCGTGCCGCTGTTGATGGCCCTCAAGCAGGAGACGGTTCGCCTGCTTATCGCCGATGACGTTGGCGTTGGTAAGACCATTGAGGCAGCCCTGATAGCCCGCGAAATGCTGGACCGGGGCGAGGTTGAACGGTTCGCCGTGCTCTGTCCGCCGCACCTCGTGGACCAGTGGGTAACCGAGCTGGAATCGCATTTTCATCTCCGTCCGGTTGCAGTAACTGCAACCAGTGCCGCACGGTTGGAGCGAAGCCTTCCTCCCAGCGAAAGCATCTTCACGACCCATTTTCACACGGTCGTCAGTCTCGATTACATCAAGAGCGATCGGCGCAGGGCGGAGTTCCTCCGCGCCTGTCCCGAATTGGTAATCGTGGACGAAGCCCACACTTGTGCCGCTACCGGTCAAGGACGGCACCAACGGTACGAACTCTTAAAGGGATTGGTCGAAAACACCTCCCGGCACCTGGTCATGCTTACGGCCACGCCGCACAGCGGGGACGAAGACGCGTTCTACCGGTTGCTGGGTCTGTTGCAACCAGAGTTCGGCCAACTCCTCTCGGCTGCTGGTGAAGAGCGAGACCAGATGCGGGACCGTCTCTCGCGGCATTTCATCCAACGCCGGCGCCCCGATATTGCCGAGTGGAAAGACGGCAGCATCTTCCCCCGCCGTGAAACGAAGGAACTGACCTACCGTCTCACGGGTGACTGGGAGAGCTTTTTCAATGATGTGCTCGATTACTGCGCCACGGTGGTGCAGTCCGCCGGGACCGACGAACGCAAGCAGCGCCTCAGTTTTTGGGGCACCCTGGCCTTGATGCGTTGCGTTGCCTCCAGCCCTGCGGCTGCTGCTCAGGCGCTACACACCCGGTCGGGTCTGGATCATGAGACCAGTTTTGAAGAACTGGAAGATCGTATTTTTGATGGAGCCGCGGATTCTCTTTCGCAGGATGACGTAGAGCCGCCCGCCACCAGTGAAGAAGCTGTCCTTGGCGGCCTCATCGAAAAAGCCGAGCGTCTAGCTGGGCAGGCCGGTGACCCGAAGTTGCGATTGCTAACTGATCATTTGGTGGAGCAGGTCCGGGAGGGATTCAACCCGGTGGTTTTCTGCCGCTATATCGCGACGGCCCATTACCTTGGCCGCCATCTGCAGTCGAAGCTGAAAGACGTTACGGTGGATGTGATCACCGGGGAACTCACCGCCGAGGAGCGCAAAGAAAAGGTCGCCCTATTGGGCGAAGCCGAGCAGCGCCTGCTGGTCGCAACCGATTGCCTTTCCGAAGGGGTGAATCTCCAGGAGCATTTTGATTCTGTGGTTCATTATGACCTTTCCTGGAACCCAACCCGCCATGAGCAACGCGAGGGCCGGGTGGACCGGTTCGGTCAAAAGCGTTCCGTAGTTCGCGCCACTCTTATCTATGGGGAAAACAACCCTGTCGATGGCGCGGTACTGGAGGTGATCCTGCGTAAGGCCGAAAAGATCCGGGAGGAACTCGGTGTGCCGGTGCCGCTACCTGATGACGGCCACACGCTCAGCAAGGCGCTCATGAAAGCCGTGATGCTGCGGCAAAGCGAGCGAACAAATCGACGTCAGCAGGCGTTCGCCTTTGTCGAGTTGGAAGAGGCCAAGGCCATCGAGGCGCGATGGCAGGATGCCGCGGACAGAGCTAAACGCAACCGAACCGTCTTTGCCCAACGCCGCCTTAAGCCCGAGGACGTCCTGCCGGAGTGGCATAAATCGTTGGCCGCCCTTGGAGGCAAGGAGGATGTGGAGCGTTTTGCCGGGCGTGCGTTAGCTCGACTCGGTGGTGCTCTGGAGGCCATGAAACGCGGGTTCAAAACCCCGCTGACGGCCTTACCAGCCGATGTGAAAGAGCGCCTCGAAGCAGAAGGGTTGCTCGGAACGATGCTCCTGGATTTCGACTACCCTCCTGCGCCGCGTTGTCGGCCTGTTCAGCGAAGTCACCCACTGGTCTCCATACTGGCCGAGACATTGCTGGAGCGCACGCTTGGGGCAAATGGTCACGATTTGGAGGTCGATCCCGGGGTGCTGGGTCGCATTGGGTGCTGGGTTGCCGGTGGTGTTCACTCGCTGACCTGGGTTGCTTTGATTCGGCTGCGGCACCAGCTGATTACCCAACGTGGTGCTCGCCATAATACTATGCTGGTGGAGGAGGCCACCGCGATCGCTTGGAGAGGCGCCGGCAATCCGCTCGAAGGTGCCGACGCCTTAAGTCTATTACAGCCCGCCCCGCTGTCCGATCCGCCTCCGCATGTGCGCGACCGATTCGTGGCGCAAGCTTTGCAGCATTTGGCCGAAAAGGCTCCCGAGTTGAACGCCTATGCCGAGCGTCGTGCGCAGGCACTCCTGGCCGATCATCGCCGGGTCCGAGAAGCATCCGATGCTCGCGGCAGCTATACCGTAAAAGCCCTCCATCCGGTTGATGTGATCGGGCTGTTCGTCCTTCTCCCCCAGGTGAACTGAACATGGCCTCACGACGCAACATCCGGGCAAAGGAAACAGAGCTGGCTTTTGAAGCTCTGTCGATTGAAGGCAGTTTGCTCTCGCCGGAATGGTTGTCGAAGGTGGCTCAACTTTCCGCCGGGTCTCAGACGGAGGCTGATTACCGCGTTCCCAAGGGGCTTAACCTGCGTGATGAAATCGGCCGTTACTGGCGCATCGCCCAGGCTCATTGGAAGGATTTCTCCGCCGGCATTGCCTCCAAAGCCGAACCCTCCGCACTGGCCGGTCGATTCGTAACCGCTCTTTTGAAGGAAAGCTTCGGGTTTGAGTCCCTGGGCCCGGTCGCACCAGTCATGCTGTCGGAGCGGCAATACCCAATCGGCCATTCTGCTTTGGGAAACCGCGTCCCGGTGGTTATCGCATCGGCGGCAACGGGGATCGATACACTCTCTCCTGCCTTTGGCGATGACGGTCGCCGTCGCAGTCCATTCGGTTTGGCCCAGGAATATCTCAATGCCTTCGAGGGTGCATTGTGGGGTGTGGTAACCGACGGGCTAATCCTCCGCATCGTCCGGGACAACGCCAGCCTCACCCGGCCAGCCTGGATTGAGGCCGACCTCGGGCGCATTTTCACTGAGGAACGCTACGCGGACTTTGCCGCACTCTGGCTCTTACTGCACGAGACCCGTTTCGGGCGGGATGGGCAAGCGGTTACCGAATGCGCGCTGGAGACGTGGCGAAATGCAGGGAAGGAAGAGGGAACCAGGGCTCGTGAATACCTCCGCAACGGGGTTGAAGATGCCCTGGTGGCGCTTGGACAGGGTTTTCTGTCCCATCCCGAAAACAAACCATTGCGAGCGGCGCTACAGGATGGCTCGCTCTCAATGCGAGACTATTTCAGCCAACTCCTCCGGCTGGTGTATCGCCTGATCTTTCTCCTCACTGTTGAAGAGCGGAATCTGCTTCATTCGGAAGGCACACCAGATGCCGCCCGTTCGTTATATGCGGAGGGTTATTGCTTGAGGCGGTTGCGTGAAAAGGCACTGAAACGCAGCGCGCATGACCGCTTCTCCGATCTTTGGGAGAGCACCAAGTTGGTTTTTCATGGATTGGCCGGAGGCGAAGCTCGCCTGGGGCTTCCTGCCTTGGCCGGCATTTTCGCAAAAAACCAGTGTGCGGCGCTGGACTCTGCGAAGCTGGAAAATCGCGCTCTCCTGCTCGCAGTGTTTAAGCTGGCGTGGTTGCGTGAGGACGGGGCTTTGGCCCGCGTCAACTGGCGCGACATGGGTCCCGAGGAACTCGGCAGCGTTTACGAAAGCCTTCTGGAGCTGGTCCCCCAGATCAGCAAGGAAGGCCGCCAGTTCGGCTTTGCGACGGGTGGCGAAACCAAGGGCAATGCTCGCAAGACCACCGGCAGTTACTACACACCAGACAGTCTGGTGCAGGTGCTTTTGGACAGCGCCCTGGAGCCGGTCATCGCGGACACAATCGCCAAGAACCCCGACAAGCCTGTCGAAGCGCTGCTCTCGCTCGCAATTGTCGATCCAGCCTGCGGATCCGGACACTTTCTGTTGGCGGCTGCCCGGCGTCTTGCATCGCATGTTGCTCGGATTCAGGCGAACGGCACTCCTTCTGGCGCGCAGTACCGTCATGCGCTGCGGCAGGTGGTGGGGCATTGCATTTACGGCGTTGATTTGAACCCGATGGCGGTTGAACTGTGCAAGGTCAGCCTCTGGATGGAGGCTGTGGAACCCGGCCTGCCGCTGACGTTCCTCAACTCGCATATCCAGCACGGAAATGCACTCCTCGGAACCACGCCGGAACTGATGGCCAACGGCATTCCGGATGCTGCATGGGATCCGATTGAGGGCGACGACCGGAAAGTGTCAAGCGCGCTCAAGAAGCGGAACAAACAGGGTGCCACAGGCCAGCGTTCCCTTGACACGCTCTGGTCGCAACCATCCGACACCGGCGCAAAAGCAGTGGCCAAGGCTGTCAGTGAATTGGATGCAACCTCAGACGTCGACGCAAGCCAACTGGCTCAGAAGGAAGCCAAATGGGAAAACATTCTCGGCTCGACGGAATACCGGCAGCAGAAGTTTATCGCTGATTCCTGGTGCGCCGCATTCGTCTGGCCGAAGAATCCCGGCCCACTGGCCGAAGTCGCCCCCACGAACGAATTGTGGCGGCAGATGAAGGATGGCCAGGGAAAGCCACCCTTGTTAACCCTCAAAACAGTGGAGGAACTGGCAGCACAATACCGTTTCTTCCACTGGTACCTGCAGTTCCCGCAAGTGTTCGCAAAAGGAGGATTCGATATAGTGCTGGGGAATCCGCCTTGGGAACGGGTGAAGCTCCAAGAACAGGAGTTCTTCGCCCAGCGCAATCCGGAAATCGCGAATGCAGTCAACGCGGCCGCTCGCAAAGAGGTTATTGCGAAGCTGCCTAAGGGAGAGCCCAAACTTTGGCAGGAATGGTGCCTCGCAAGCCGAAAGGCAGAAGGCGAGAGCCATTTCATCCGGCAATCTGATCGCTTTCCACTATGTGGGAAGGGTGACGTGAATACCTACTCTGTGTTCGCCGAGCACAACCTCAAGTTGCTGCAAAAGACCGGGAAGGCTGGTTTCATCGTGCCAACTGGAATTGCAACGGACGATACAACAAAGGACTACTTCACCAGTTCGGTCGATCAGGGTCGCCTAATCGCACTATTTGACTTCCAGAGCGGACCAGGATTGTTCGGAGCCATCGGTCACGGCACCTTCAAGTTCAGTTTGTTAACTGTGGGAGGAGACCGCTTCCATTCGCCAGCAGCACTCTCCTTCTACAGTCGGGATGTGAGGTCTGCACGATCACCAGACCGGATGTTCAGTCTCACAGCTTCCGATTTCGCACTCGTGAATCCCAACACACGAACATGTCCTACATTTCGTTCTCGGCGCGACGCTGAAATTAACCTCGCCATCTATCGGCGGACTGGGGTGCTTTGGCGTGAAGACGATCCCCGGGGCAATCCTTGGGGGGTGCGCTTCATTCGCATGTTCGATATGGCGAACGACTCAGCCCTCTTCAAGAGCTGGGCCGAATTGGAGCGCCGTGGCTGTTGTCCTGCTGATAAGGTCGTGTGTAAGGACGAGTTCTTGCCGTTGATTGAGGCGAAGATGGTGCACCACTACAACCATCGGTTTGGTGACTACCGGGACCATCCGGAAGGCAGCGAAAACCTCATTCTTCCAGATGTGCCCGACACCAGGCTTGCAGACCCGAAATATGCTCCTGCTGGCCGGTATTGGGTTCCGCAAGCAGAGGTTGCCGCGCGGCTTCGGGAACTCTGGCCTCGCGACTGGCTGTTGGGTTGGCGTGATGTTACCAAGCCTCAAAACGAGCGAACGGTTGTAGCTTCCTTGATTTCACGCGCGGCAGTTGGCCACAAATTCCCGCTCATAATGCCAACAGCAGAACCAGCTTTGATGGCATGCCTGTACGCCTCACTTTGTTGCTATTGCCTCGACTACGCAGCTCGACAAAAAGTCGGGGGAACCAGCCTAACTTACTTTATCCTCAAGCAACTCCCGGTGCTCCCGCCCAGCTCCTACTCAAACGCTGCCAGGTGGGACTCCATGTCCACGGTTGCCCAATGGCTGCTCCCCCGGGTTCTAGAACTTACGTATACCGCTTGGGACCTCAAAGCCTTCGCGTGCGACGTGGGCTTCAACGACCCACCATTCCGTTGGGATCCCTCTCGCCGTTTCAGTCTCCGCTGCGAACTAGACGCCGCTTTTTTTCATCTCTACGGACTGAGCCGTGATGATACGGATTATATCATGGACACGTTCCCTATAGCCCGAAAGAACGACGAAAAAGCCCATGGCGAATTCCGCACCAAGCGCGTGATCCTGGAGATTTACGATTCCATGACCGAGGCCATCCGCACCGGCAAACCCTATCAAACCCGCCTCGATCCGCCCCCGGCGGATTCCCGGTGTTGTCACCCACCGAAAGAAACCGGTTTGTCGGCGCATCAAGAACTTCCCACTGCGACAAAGGTCGCCTTGTTTGCACAAGCCTATCCCACAGGCGCTCCTGATCATCTTATTTGTGCTCTGGCATTGGATTTGATCGCTTTACGTGATGGCATTGAGAGCGACGATCAATTGGACGCTCTCATCTTGGCCACGCACCCGGACTTGTCCCAAGCCCTGATCACAGGCAAGGCGCTGGCCAAACTGGATCTCTGGGCGAAATCCAGTGTCGCTGAAGTGAAGGCCATTGAGACCCAAGGCCTAAAGTGGCACCAATGCCTCGACTACCTTGCAACGCATCGGGGTGCACTACAAATCCAGAGGAATGCGCCGGGGCGGCCAATCAGCAAGGGAGCAAATTTTGATGCCGTCCGCCAAGTATTTCCTCCACCACAGGTCAAGATCGCCGGGCTTGTTCTCGGGCTTCTAGATTCTCTCCAGCAGCGGCGGAAGGCCGGGAATCTGACCGCCAAGGAGACTAAGGCGATCGAGAAGATTGAAGCACTTCATGCCACATACGCCATAACATAGGAGACATTCAAATGAACATTGTCGAACGAGTGTCGAAGCCGCTGCTCAAGACCACACCGACCGTATGGGTAAGTCGTTTGGCGATTTACAGCAAGGTGTCAGCGCCACCGATTCGAGATGTGCTTCTGCGGAAAGGCTTGAACATCATCTGGGCGGAGGAACCGGACAGCGAGGATGATAAGCGGGATGTGGCGGGGCATAGCGCGGGGAAAACCAGCTTTTGCAGGTTGCTGCGTTACATTTTGGGAGAAAGCACGCTTGCCAATAGGAGCAACAGCATGCTGATTAAGAACGCTTTTCCGAACGGCTACGTGGGGGCGGAACTGTTTGTTAGTGGTATAAAATGGGCGGTGCTGCGGCCACTCGGCGAGAATCGGGCCTCCTATGTGCTGAAGAACGCTACTATCGAGCAGCTTATCGATCAAAAAGGCGAATCGGCTTACCAGGAGAGCTATTGCCGGAAGATTGGACTCGAAGCGCTCCTGGATCCACTCGAGTCCCCCACGGTGGTTCGCACGAATGAGCCAATCCGTTGGGGTCACCTGCTGGCTTGGTGCGCGCGGGACCAGGAAGCTCGTTTTCAGAACGTGTTCGAATGGCGCTCACCGCGAAGCCATTCGGACTGGCCAGCTTTCCGCTTCCCTAAATCGGATCCCCTATTTGTTATGCGCATGGTCCTTGGCCTATTCCTTCCCGATGAACTGAAAGGCGAGGAGGAACTCTCGGAACTCCAACGGAAGCTCGAAAAGGAGCAGGCGGCGCTGGAGGTTGCAAAAAAGGAACCCGCTTACTGGCGCGATCATTACGATGAAAACCTTCGCAGGCAACTTAGCAAAGTATTGCCCGACGAGTGGGCCGACATCTCCACCGCAGACATTGTGACTGACGAGGTGATGCCGGACCTGAAGCGCTACACCATGAAAGCCAAGTATTTGCTGGACGAGCAGATCCAGGCGGCAGAGGGGAAAAAGGCGGGCCTGCAACAGGACATAAATTCTTTAAATGAGCGTATATCGGCAAACAAGCAGGAGCTGAAGACTTTGTCTGCACTCTTCAAGCTTGAAGCCACGGCCGAAGCAGAAGCGAGCGCCGGATTAAAACAAGAGGAGGAGCTGAGGCGCAGTGTCGCGGAGAATAAGAACAGGCTTTGTCCTGTCGGAGATGTGCTCATCGGGGAGTGCAGCTACGTGCTGGAGCGTCAGCGACTTTTGAAGGCGAACGCACTCAAAGATGCTCATGCCCTCGAGCAAATGGAGGCGAAGCGAGCTGCCGCTCAGGCCAGAATCCAATCGCAACAGAATACCTTGGACAAGGAAATCCGGGACGCTGAAGAGAAACGGAGCGAACTAACGCGCCAGCAGGGAACAATTTCAGGCGAAGTGAGCCAGAAAAAGACCCTTCAGGAGGTTTTGGACAAGGAATTGGAGAACTTGATCGCTTGGAAGACGCGTCTCGAGTCGCCTGATAAATACGTGAAGCTCGCTTCCCAAGCCGCAACCATCGACGAGTTGAAGAGGCAGATCGTTGTCAAGGAGCAGGCGCTAAACCGGTTGCTGGCAGAGCATGATGCGAATCGGGATCTCTTGAACAAGATATTCTCCACTTCGGCCAAGAACGTCCTGCCTTCTGCCAATTACGACGGGGAGGTGAAGATGGAGGAGCGCGAGTTGCATTTTCAAATAACTCACCGGGGCGCTATGAGCGGTGAAGCCATGGAAACCCTCGCAGTTCTGTTGTCGGACATAAGCTGTTTAATCTACAACTCCTTCTCAGGTCGGTCCTATCTCCCGGGGTTTCTGCTGCACGACAGCCCACGCGAAGCAGATCTGGGATTGCGCCTCTACCGTGGGTACTTCCGGTTTGCAGCACGATTGGTGGCGGACCTCGAAGCACACGGTGGCTGTCCGTTCCAGTACATTATCACGACAACAACACCGCCACCGAAGGATCTCTCAACTAACGACTACATTGCTCTCCGGTTAGATGCTTCAAAAGAATCGGAGTTGCTCTTCCGCCGCGATCTCTCCAGGCCGCCAGAAAAAGAACAGATTGAGCTCATCCAATAAATATGTGCATACCCAACTCTCGTCCATTATAACTTCCCGCCTGGAAAAGGCGGCGGTGGACAACGGGTTCGATCTGGAGCGGCCGGCATCCGGCAACTGGCTAGCATTCGCGAGTTCGCAATGCACGTTGTGCGTTTGGTTGGGGGTCGATGAATCCGGTGCCCTGCTGGCCGGGTTCTCCAGAGCTAATGTATTGCCCGCAATTCAGCCTTTGGGCGAACCGGTGTCCACCGAACTGCCGCCCGGCTGTGCAGGCGCATGTGGGGCGCACGATATTCCCGCCCTGCATCGACTGTTGCGCCGCGCATTCCAGCTAGGCAAAAGCCTGCCCGACGAACTCCTGCACCTTTTCCGGGCCAAAACAGCGAACCTGCCGCGGTCCACGGAGGCCGAGCGATTGGTGGTGCAGCGCGTCGGTCAGGACATCTTTCGCCAGGGCCTCATGGAATATTGGGAAGGCCGTTGCGCCATCACCGGTCTGGCCATCCTCGAACTCCTCCGCGCCAGCCACATCAAACCCTGGGCCGACTGCGCCACGGACGCCGAACGCCTCGACGTCTACAATGGCCTCCTCCTCGCCCCTCACCTCGACGCCCTTTTCGACCAGGGCTTCATCACCGTTGGTGATGAAGGTGAGGTGATCGTTTCCCAAGCTCTCGACGCACCAGCCCGCAAACTTCTGGGCATCGCCGACCCAAATTCTTGGCGAGTCTCAATTACCGGTCAAGGTGCGTACCTAAGCTGGCACCGAGAGCAAGTCTTCAAGACAATCAAACCGAGTTAACCAAAGAGCTATGCCTTACCCGATTGAGAGAAAACTTGTAATAGCCGTATCGAGCAGCGCCGTTTTTGATATGGCGGAAGCCAACACGGTGTTTGAAACCGAAGGCGAAGAGGCTTACCGGCAGTATCAACGCAAGCGCTTAGACGAACCTTTTACACAGGGTGTGGCGTTTCAGTTCATTAAACGCCTCCTCGGGCTTAACTCTGTTTGGAAGGATGAGGAGCCTGTCCAGGTGGTAGTGCTTTCGCGAAACGATCCGGATAGCGGACGGCGATTTTTTCGCTCATGTGCTAATTACAAATTGGATATAACACGCGGAGTATTCCTTTCGGGTAAATCTCCTCACCCATACGTCCCTGCGTTTAATGCCTCCTTGTTTCTGAGCGCCACGCAAGCAGACGTGCAGGCGGCCATCCATGCCGGACTGCCCGCTGGTTTAGTAATTCCCACCTCGGCAAAAGACGACGATGCTGACAAGGAGCTGCGGATCGCATTCGATTTCGACGGCGTAATTGCCGATGACGAGGCAGAAACTGTTTACCGAAAACAGGACTTGGAGCATTTCCAGGATTCGGAACGACGCAAATCAACTCAGCCGCATAACCCTGGTCCCTTAAAAGACCTGATCACAAAGATTTCCTTCTTCCAAAAGCTTGAGGCAAAGCGGGTGAAACAGGTACCTGGCTATAAGCCACTCCTGCGCATAGCAATCGTTACCGCGCGGAACGCCCCAGCCCACGAAAGACTTATAACCACCTTGAATGACTGGAAGATCTCGGCCGCCGAAACGTTTTTCATGGGCGGTATTGAAAAAGGCCGGGTGCTTAGCGTCTTGAAGCCTCATATCTTTTTTGACGACCAACTCGGGCATCTCATTCCGACGGCCGCCAGTGTGCCTTCGGTGCACATTCCGTTCGGCATTGCTAACAGGGCAGCGGCTGCATCCAGAGCCACGCTTGAATCCGCTGGAACGGTGGATGGAGTTCGCGTCGGTATTTAGCCTCAAGGCAGACAAAGAAGAAAACGACACCCCAAAGAATGGAAACCAGAGACCGCTTTCCTTTATTACGCAAGGTGCTCAAGGCCATCGGCCTTCCAGATGAGGCAATCGATGACATCGTCGAACGTATCCTGGATTGGCTTTCGACGAAGGAGCAACCGCCGGGTACGCCAACGGAGCTGCCCTTTAAGCTCAGGGACGACTTTCTTTCCAACGCGGAGATCAGCTTTTGCCAAGTCCTGCGAAGCGTGGTTGGCGACCGGGCAGTCGTCTGCCCGAAAGTGAATCTCGGGGATTTGTTCTTTGTTGCGACTGGCGATCACCGGAAAAACCGTGGACTCGCCAATCGAGTCGACCGTAAGCACGTCGACTTTCTATTATGTGATCCGAACACGATGCGGCCCGTCCTCGGCATCGAATTGGATGACAAAAGCCACGACCGGGCGGACCGCCAGGCCCGGGATCAATTGGTCGAGGGCGTATTCAAGGCCGCCGGACTTTCACTGGTGCGTTTTGCGGTGAAATCCGGTTACGCTCCTGCCGATATAGAATCGCAGGTCACGTCGCATTTTGGACGCCAGGCACCGGTAATGAGCTCAGCGGGCACCCCCGTAATTCCAGTCGTTGTTCCCTCCGACTCAACTCCCGGCTGCCCGAAATGCGGTTCAAAGATGATTCTCCGGACTGCCAAATCCGGGGCAAACGCCGGCGGCCAATTCTGGGGCTGCGCCAATTTTCCGCGGTGCCGATCTGTTCTGCCGGTAAAATGAAACCCAATTCTGCACAGAAATGATTGCCTACAGGCTAGATGACTTGGGCTGGTTTGAGTTCGAACAATTAATTCAAGCCCTTGCCAAGGCTCTTCTTGGTCTGGGGTTGGAGGCATGGGGAGGTCGCGGAGACTGGGGGCGCGATATGTATTTTGAAGGTTCCCTTCGGTATCCCGCGAGGGAAGAGGAGACCGGCTGTTTCGTTTTCCAGGTGAAGTTCGTAGAGGGGGCAAATGCGGCGGGCGCTAAGCCAGACAAGCTCCTTGCTGCGTCAGTTAGAAAGGAGTGTGCCAAAATCAAAGAAAACCTCAGAAGCGGGCGATGGAAGGAGCCCCCGACTTTTTACAGCGTGTTCACGAACGCTCCTGTGTCGGCGCCTTTGCGCGAAGCTCTGGTGGCCGCTATGAAGGAGGTCCTCCCGAAGGCAAGCTGCATTGTTCATGATGGAAACGATGTTTGCCAATGGCTTCGCTTGAGCCCTGAGATTGTGCGGAGTTTCCCGCAACTGCTTTCACTGCGGGATCTCCAGGAATTCCTCCGCGACACCGTCAACGCAGATGTCATCGTTCGGAGCACTAGCGCTATTGCTCTGGCCCAAGCCCATTCCAGAGTTTTCGTTCCTACTCAGGCATACTACTCGGCAAGGGACAAATTGAATGAGTTCGGGTTCGTGGTACTTGAGGGCCCCCCGGAAATGGGAAAAACCACAATCGGGCGGGTTATCGCTCTAACCCAGATCGTATTAGGGTGGGAAGCATTAGAATGTCGTAATCCAACCGACATCCTTAAATGCTATCGAAAAGACCTCCTCCAGGTTTTCATCGCTGACGATTTCTTTGGCAGAACCGAATACGAGCCGATGAGAGTCAGCGATTGGCAGTCTGAGCTTCCCCATATCATTCCGCTGTTGGACCACAGTCATTGGCTAATCTTAACCTGCAGAGCCCATTTGCTGGAAATGGCCAAATCTAATCTGGACGTGGCTGGCCAAAATCACCGTTTCCCGAAACTTGGGGAAGTCGTCGTTAATGCGGGCCAGCTCAAGATTGGAGAGAAGGCTCGAATCCTCTACCGCCATGCCAAGGCGATCGGTCTATCGATCGATGCCAAGTCCTTGGTCCGTGCCCACGCTGGCCTCGTGGTGAAAAATGAACACTTCACTCCGGAGCGGGTCCGGCGTTTGGTGGAGGAAATTGTGCCTGAACTTGCCCAGAAAGCGGTCTCGGCCCAGGAAGCCAAACAACGCGTTGAGGAAGCACTTGCGAATCCAACGAAGCAAATGCGGATCAGCTTTCGTAAGCTTCCCGCCAGCCATCGGTGGTTACTATATAGTCTGCTCGAATCAGACGGGCTCAGAACCTCTTTGGTGTTCCGGGTGGGGTTCTCCTGTGAGCTTCAGAAGGAATATGAAGCGCTTTGCCCAATAGCAGACCAACAACTATTCAGTCGCGTCCTGAACGAACTCACTGAGGGATTTGTAAAACGCTCCCCTGGGCTATTTCAAACCGAAATCGATTGGATTCATCCGAGTTGCAGAGATTTGGCCATAGAAGAGCTAGCGGCGTCACCTGCCGATAGGCAGAGATTTCTCCAAAACTGCTCCGAAGCGGGGTTGTTTTTAGCTTCGTCGCTTGCGGGTGGTCAATCCGGTGACCGGCAGTTACCGCTGCTGCAGACTTCAGTGGATTGGGCTGATTTCACTGCCAGAGCCCGGGTGGTAGCAAAAGAAAATGGAACCGTCCTTAAACTCATATGGCGCAATTATCAACAATTGTTGAAAAGTTCTGATACATCCCCCGGCTTGAAGCCTTTCGTCGCCTTGATGCGGGGCGCGTTAAAAGAAGTCCTTGATCAACTCACCGCGCAGGCCATCGCCGCTCGCGCTTACTCCAATCCAGAGGGTTTCGAAATTCTTATGGAAGTCTGCCGTGAGCTGGCAGTGACTCCGACCGTCGACCTTACAGATGCATGGGAAGACTGCCTGGAAGACGTGAGCAATTGGGCCAAGGGACATTACTCACCTTGGGAAGATGATAGAGTCCCGGGCGACGTGTCGAAGTTCATCAAGATGTTGCAGGAGGTGCAACCTACAGAACTCGAGAAACCAACAGCGAGAGAGAAAATGGGCCAAGTCATGGCCGCACTGATTGAAAGGGGCGAGGAGGAAAGCAATAGTTACTATCAGGGGCCGGAAGATAACGACGAGAGGAGCAAACGCGCGGATGGGTATGAAACGTTAGGGAAAGCATTTGACGCTCTGAGTGAATTACCATTCTTAAGCGAAGAAACGCTCGGTGGGTTGAGCTCAGCCGCAGCTCATTTCTCAAGTGAGGCCCAGTCGCTGCGAGAAGAACTACCAGGCGAGCCCGAATATGATGGTGAGTCTCGATATGGATCTTCCGCTGCCGAGGACATCAACGTTGATGAGCTATTCAAAGATTTATGAGCCAAATGACAGACCTATGCGTTTAATTTCCAACAACGGCTCGGTCGCACGTGGCGAAGTATCCCTCCTCGCAATAACAGAAACCTGCCTGGCCGTCGCACTCACGTTTTATCTCTCGGCTCACTTCAACACACTGCGCTGGTTAGCCACCGCCACCTGCCTTGCCCCAATCCTGTTATTAAGGACTGGAAAATCCGTGGAGCTCGGCGTCAGCATATTTGACCGGCTCATGCGCCCAATCCGGGATCTCAGCCTTCGAGCAATGAACGGCCTCGCTGGCCCCATCATCATCGGCCGGGAAAATCACATCCCAACGGCCGTGGCTCACACCCACCGGCTATTCGGCTACGGAACAGTACTACCACTCTGGGCAGTTTCACTATTCGCGGCTTTGGTAGCACGCGTGACGGCCACCATCTGGGCCTCTATTACTCACCCACTTACCGCTTTCAAGGCAATCCCCGACAACTGGGCTCGCATAACCTTGACCACCGACATCTGCACCCCACTGGAAATCGTGCCAGGACATCCCATCTCTGGCCAGGCCTCCTTGCAAGACCAGGAGCCTATGTTCCTCGACCAACCCAGCGGCGACACGCCCGCCACCGGAACCGCGCTCTTCATGCCGTCATTACTATTACCCTCTGTGGTGATTCGGTTACTTACCTACACACTGGCGGTCCCCGCTCTTTTCTATCGCTGGTCACTGAAAGCCACGTCCATCGTCTACTCGCCTCTCTTCTTCCTAGCACGCTCCACTTTTCACGAGGGCACCGACTTCCCGACCGAACTCAAACTGATCTGCCGCGGTGACTTCCATCGCATTCTCGAGGTATATAGCCGCGTAAGTATCGCCCTCTTCATTCTCAAATTCATTCTCATGCAGATCTGGCAAGGCTTTGTGGACTGGTGGCAAATCCACCCTTTAAGCCAGTTTCTCGCTCTCTACGTCGTTCCAGAGGAAATCCCAATCTGGCACTTGGTGCACCTTCTTAACTCCGTGCTTGTCGTCGTCTTCATGTTCGTTGCCCGCCGCGCCCTCCTCCGCATCGAGTTGGGCCTTCCCTTATTAAAAACTGCAAACAGACGCGCCCTTGGCCTCATCAACGGTCTCCACTGGCCTCTCGCCATCTACCCGATTGTTTGCACCGCCTACATCACAGTGCAGGCTGCAAGAAATTGGCACTGGCCATCCATAGGAACAAAGTGGGTGCCCTGGTAGCAACTGTCCCGCTCCCCGACGCGCAAACGCGGCCTTATAGTCCACCACGTCAGCGAAACGAGCATCCTCGAGCCTAATTGTTCGCGCCTCACCCCAAGCCGCATAGCACGACAGTTTGCAATCCGCCACTCGGCCACCCAAGGCCAAAGCAGTTCTCGACTAGTCAAGTAATAGTAACAACAAAAGTAACAACAATCGGCGAGTTTAGGGTCGTTCGCCGATGTGTAAACCTTTGCAAATCAAGGAGGCCGAAGCTCCAGTTATTGAGATGAGGGTTCGATTCCCTTCACCC
>DIXK01000051.1 GCA_002428665.1 Verrucomicrobia subdivision 3 bacterium UBA6082 | reverse complement strand
CCGAGTCGAGCCAGGGCGCGGTCCTGCCGCAAGGAAAAGACCCCGACGCCCGCGAGCACCAGCAGAGGCAGGAGAATAAAAGCGGCCTGCCAGGCGAATCTCCGGGAACCAGTTGTGGCTGTAGGGGGCATCGCTCAGTTGACTCGCAGATATCCTAAGGGGGCCGTCAAGAGCCGTTGTCATGGTTTTGTAAAAGGTGGTTCCCGATTGGGGTCCCCGCTTTAGCGTGTCGGGCGGTGCGTGACACCCTGAAGAATGGACACCGAACGAACTGGCATAAACTCCGGGATGCGGGGGGTGATGGGGTGCGGCGCCACCTCACGGGGACTCCGGTTCGAGTCTTGACCGGATCTAAACTGGCGCCTAGGTTCTTAACACGAGCCTTATGATATTGCGACCTAAGGTAAACTCAACGTATGTGCCCTAATATGCAATATCATCTACTTTTTACATGCTAATCAAGGGTCGGCAAACAACGTCATGAAGCAGAGCATACTTTTGATTATAACAGCAGCAATCGTCCTTACTGGTTGTAATTCCGCTTCTGAGTTGGCTCGCGTTCATTCTCCCGATGGCGAGGCATGCATTATCGTTGCGACGAAAGAGAAGCGCGGGATGCCACTGCCTGGACCGGAGCCGTCGAAGACGCTGGCAAAATGGGCAAGATTCTCGGTCGAAGTAAAAGGGAAGAAGGTTTACGATAGTGGTGATCAGGATGTTGGGGTTTACCAGTCATTGCCCTTTGCACTCGACGTCGCCTGGGCGCCCGACTCAGCCCACGTCGCGTATCGCCTGCTTACCACTCTTCGGATTGTGGGTAGAGACGGAGCTGTTCGCGAGGCAGGTATAGTATGCACCAACTCGCTGATTTCGTCCTTCAAGTGGATTTCCAACAAAGAGCTGTTGGTCGTTGTGAAGGAGATTGATGAACCGCTCGACATGTTCGGCTACCCACAGCACTACCACGGCTATCTGGCAAAAGCCAAGGACATCAAGATTGTCAGGGTAGAGTTGGACGGTGCAGTTGCACACCGATTTGGACAGCCTGTGAAGGAGCCGACCTTTATGTTCCACAGCATCGGGTTCGAGAATCAGGAGATCTCACCTTATGCGAGCCGAGTGGTGTTCAGCAATGGTTCTGGACTTTGCGTATATGATGATGGCGTCGCGAAAGTGATCGCGACAGTCCCGATGACTGGGGAGATCGAGGGCACTTGGTGGGAATCCAAAGACACGGTCATTGTCGGGATCGGCCTGCTGTCAGGTCGTAGAGAGTTTCGCCGATACGCCCTTACAGACGGGAGCGTCCAGAATTGCACGGCTGCTCTTTTGTCACAGTGGGATGGCATGTGGCGTCAGGTTAATTGGTTCGTATCACAAAATGCCGACAGTCCAGCGAATCCGAGCCAGCCGATTCGCGCTGAGCCAAATCGGACGTCAGCGGCGGCTGGCTCCGATCGCTGACCTGCTCGTTAAGCGATGAACACCCTGCGCACAATTTGCCTTGCTGTTACCGTGGGGCTGCTAGCACCCAGCCTCAACGGGCAAGTTGTGGAGAAACAAGCTCCCGAAGTCCGGTTCCACACCTCGGCGGGCAGCAAGCTATCGGTGCGCGGTGGAGCCGGGCTCGGCCAGTGGCAGGCTGAAACACGGATTCTTAGCGGAACCGTCGATGCTGACGCCCGGTTCCTTACCGGCACCCGAAGCTCGCCTCCGATCAAGAAGGCTGAGCTTTTCGTGCCGGTGCGGAGCCTCAAGAGCGTCGGACAGAGTTGGGAGCCATACAACGAACAAATCAACGCCGTTGTTTACAAGCAACTGCGAGCAGAGGGATTTCCAAGAATATCGTTCCGTCTGTCGGAACTGAATGCCCAAGATGAAGACTCGCCCAAGAAGTCACCTAGGAGATATGAGGCGCAGGGCGACTTGGCGATTGCCGGAGTAACGAATCGCGTGGAATTTCCGGTTGAGATAACTATGGTGCCGCGCGGATTGCTCAGGATCTCGGGGCAGGCAAAAGTCAGAATGTCGGATTTCAAATTGCGCGAGCGCACCTTGGATTGCTTCGCTGACCCCGATACAGTTTACCTGGAGTTCGACTGGTTACTGGCGCAGGAAAAGAAGCGGTGAGAACCATGCGGAGACACTACCATCCCCGATCTGTTAACCTTTGGGTCGAGTGCCAAAGACCAGCCGTTCAGTTCACTTGCAAGTCGGCCGTTGGTGGCGGCTGGTCCTCGCCGCCTTCTGTTCCATGGCAGTAGCCGCAGTGTTGGTCTGGCTGGAGTTTCGGCAGGTGTGGAGGCAGATACGATAAGAACGGGCAAGTGGGTGCAGGCGATGCGGGGAACCTGTTTTGTTTGTTTTCGGTTGCCCTTGACCCGGTGCGGCTGCACTCTGTTTTCGGCGATAGCATTGGAGCGATGATCAATATGAAGCAGATATGTATTTGGAGCATAGTCGTCATGGTGGGAGCCAGTGTTTGCGCCGCTCCCAAGCCACAAACTCTGGAAGCCGATGCCGAGACTAAGCCGGGGGAAGTTGCCATGGCACTCCCAAAAACCGATCCTGCAGCAGCGGAATTAGCGGAAAAGCTGGTGGGCACCGGGAAGCGCCAATACGGTCGAGGGCTGCTGGATTCAGCGCAAAGAACGCTGGAGAAAGCGGTCCATGCCGATCCTAACAATCTTAAGGCCTGGTATTATCTGAATCGTGTGAACGAGGCCATCCACGAGAGAGACCGGGAGGAGCAATATCGCCGCGACGTGCTGGCGAGAATGCAATTGCCTCCTGATATGACTTAAACACCACACATCCCGGAGAACTGCCGGCGTGCCACGCCATCCCAGTTGTTAATCCTCCCGCTGCGACCCCAGCCGGGATCGTGTCCGTTCCCGCCGATTCGGTGTCCAACCCTTCAAGGTGTCAAACGCCCGGCCTTGGAGACATCCAGGGGCTGGATGCCCAGGCGGTGAGCCGGGGAATCCGGGCGTAGGCGATATTCGCCGCGCGCGGGGTCTTGCAGGCGTGGATTTTCCGTCACCGTGTTGGGGGGCGGATTGGTGGTGGTGGTTTTGGGCGAATATTGGCTCAAGATCACGCTTTCATACACCCCGCTTTCGGAGAAGAAGAGGTTGTTCACCCAGTGAGCCACGCCATTGACGCCTTCCACGCGGATCTTGCCGGCGGCATAGAGCACATTTCGTTCGAAGGTGAAATCGGTTGAGCGCACGAAGGTGAGCTTGGCGTCGCCGGGCACCACGAAGATGTTGTTGCGGATGATATTGTTGGTGGCCATGTGATTGTGCACGGGCCAGCTCACGCGCAGCGAGACGTTGTTTTCCACCACGCAGCCGGTGCTGCGCTCGTCGAGGTAATAGGCCGAGGCACCGTAGCCGCCGGTGTCCGTAATATCGCGGGCCAGGTTGCCGCGCAGAATGCAATTCCGGGCGGCGAACATGTAAATCGCCGCGCCATCGTGCAGCACCTTCATGCAATCGTAGATCAAATTGTTTTCCACCACGTTGGAAACGCCCCCATAATTAATGGCGGAATAGGAGCAGTCGTGAACCTCGTTGTGGCTGACGAGACAATCGCGCCCACCCTGATAAATGCCGATGGCGCTGGGATAGCTCCGCCCGACTTTCCAAACGTGGTTATTGCGGATCACCGCCCCTTCGCCACCCACGTAAATGCCGCCCGCGCCGCAATCGGTGATTTCACTGTTCTCGATGCGTGTCCGGCGAAGGGTGCCCGAGCCTTTGGCGCCATGACCGGCGACGCCGCGAACCACGACGCGGTCGAACGCGCAATCGTGGGCGTCGCGGAGGCTGATGGCCCCCTCGAAAGCTGCTGCCGCAAAGCCCCCAGCCACCAGGGGCACGGTGGTGGCGGCAAAATGTATCCCCCGGATGGTGACGTTGGTGATGGGCCGCCCCGGTTCGCCGCGCAAGGTAAGGATGCTGGTTTGCGTGGGCGCCACCACGTGGAGCCGTGCCATCTCCTCGCCTGCCTTGGGCCAATAGACGATACGGTTTTGGGCGCGATCATAGAACCATTGCCCTGGTTCGGTCATGCCTTCCTGCAGGTTCCACAGCACATATTTTTTTACGCCAAACGCGCCCGGTGGATGGCCGCATTGGGGAGTGAGTTTCAAGGTGCGTGTCGTGGGATCGTGCGCGGCGATACCGACACAGGACTCATCCCACATGTGATAGACAGTGATTTCGGCGTTGGTAATGGCGAGCCAGTCGCCGAGATCTCCCGCCCGATATTGCAGGGTGGTCAACTCCGCCTCCGCCGGCGGGCGTGCCCAACCGCCACCGGTGGTGGACATCCAGGAGACGCCGAAACTCGTCTCGTGCGGCAACGTGCCAGTGGCCGGAAACCGGGAGCGGGGGCGAGCTTCGCCATTCACCAGCAAAAGCCGGATGTCCCACGGCTTGCCGGTGGGCGAGGGCGGCAGCGGCGCGACCTGGAATTTTCCGTCTGCCTGCCAGTTGGTGAGTGGCACACCGCCGTAAAACGTGGGCGGTGTTGGCTGGTCACCTTCGATCACCAAACCCGAGTCGGCCGGAATGAGCGTAGCCGCCACATTGAAATAGTGGCCACTGTGAACTACGATGCGATGGGGGCCAGGAGTCTGGCGGGCAGCGTTCACGGCCTCCTGCAAGGTCGGCCATGGTTTTGCAAGGGAACCATCGCCTCCGGTTGCCTGCGCGGCGACATGCCAGTCACGGGCGCGACCAGGAAGGCCGCTCAGCAAAGCCAGCGCCATGAGCGCGACAAGGGGTCGGGAAAGGGGGAATAATTGAGCTGCAACCGCGGCCAAACCAGCCCGCGTCCAGTTCCTGACGGTACCTGGCTGATTGGTGGAGGCGTCTTGTTTCATCAGCCCGCAACAAACCCCAAATCCGCCCCACGCGCCAGCAGAAAACCGCAGCAGATTGGAGGCAGCGACTTAGCGGCGGCGAGATCGATTCGGGTTCACCTTTTCTGAACCCTGAGGGTTCACAGCTATTAGCCGGTGGTGAGCGAGGCACGAGCGACACCACCGGAACCTGGTCGTGAAATACAACGTATCCCGGAGTTTATGCCAGCGGATCACGGCGTCACAGACGCATCAGACCAACGTTCCGGCGTTTGCACTGAGGCAGGCATACCGACCGGGAGCCGGGTTATGGGGTTTTCTGGAAGACCTGCCGCAGGGCGGCCAGGACCGGTGGTTTGTCGCGAATGCCTTCCCAGTTGTAGATACACAGGTAGCGCAGGCGCGGGGCGTCCAAGGTTTTGGACACGGCGTCGCGCCAGGGTTTCTCCGCCGCCGGTCCCTGGAACAACCACTCCACCGCCGCCCAGTGCGGGGCGTCGCTCTCGGCCAGGGCTTTTTGCACACCCTGGTCCTGGCGCGGATCCGCCGCGTGAGAATAGAAACTCCACCCCGGACAACTGAACTCGTTCACCGCGGTGCCGTAGAGCCGTTCCTCCTCTTTCCAGCCGGCCACATGGGTGAAGAGCTTCTCCCGGGGCACCCCGAGCCGGGCCGCCACCGAGCAGAGGTCGTCGAGGTGCCGTCGCACCACTTCCGCCAGGTCCGCTTCGGTCACAGCTCCCTCCCGGCGCAGCCCGGCGGTGGACACTGCGGCGTAGCCGATCTGTTGAACCCCGCGGTCGGGAACCTGGGACGCTTTCAGGCCGGTGACCGGGTCTTGCTCCGAAGGCTGGTCGAGCAGCGCGTTGCCGTTCGGGTAATACCAGGCGTTCACGCCGATGGACGATTCCCAGCCGAGCTTGATCCCGATGAGCTGATGTTTGTTGGCTGGAGGCAGGTCGCGCCACCACTCCAGGACGATTGGAATCAGCCGGCGCATTTCCTCGTGACACGCCTCGCGGTAACGAGGGCTCATCAAATTGGGCGGCGGGAGCACGCGAAGCTGGCGCCCCCAATTGCGCCACGCGATCTTGATGGCGTCGTCCGGCGACCACCCGGTCCATTCCACGTTCCAGCGATTGGATGCGGCGTACCCCGGGCGGGCCGGATCCCACCAATTCCACAGGTCCGGCCGCGCTTGCCACCAGTTCTCGCCGTCCAATTGCACCACTACCGGCATCTGGTGCTCCGCCGACAGACGCAAAAACTCCCGCAGCCGCTTTTCCACCTGGTCGCGGGGGTGGCCGAGATAGGAGAAGATCGCGGCAATGCCCGGCTGAATGCGGCTGGCCGAGTTGAGCGGGAACTCCCGGCGGATCTCGGCGAAGAGCGCAGGGGAAGCGCCCTGGCTGGTATTGAATACCAGGAATTGTTTCGGGGCATCCTCGGCCTTCGTGGACGCGCCGGTTTCCGGTTGTTTCAGGCGGGCATTCCCATCGCGCAGGACGCCCAACTGCCACGCCCGGCTGTTCGCGAGGCTGACATTGAAATCTTTCTCCTGCGGCGGATAATCGAACACCCACAGGGCGGCCAGGGGCACGCGGTGCTGCCGCAGTTGTTCCAGAAAGCGTTTGAGCGCCGCGGGGGCTTCGGGTGAATCGGGCCGTTCCACCTGGAATTCTCCCACGAACAACGGTTTTTTCAGCCGGGCCGCGGCGCGCGCGGAGATTTCCAAGCGGTTCAGCGCCTCCTCGTAGCAGTGGATGCTCACCAGGTTCACCGGGTCGGGCGACACCAGGGCCAGCATCTCCTGGAACTGGGCCTCCGAATCCGCTTTCCAGTTCCGCTCGTGCAGGTTGTGCCAGGCATGCGGGCGGAGGATGGAATTGCCATCGGTGATCAGGCGGTCGGGATCGATTTGGCGCACGGCCCGGGCGAACTCCCGCAGGGCGGTGTTCAGCATGGCATAGGTCGGTTCGTCGCGTTCGGTACGGTCGGTGGCGGTTCCCAGGGTCGGCACGACCGCCGGGCGATGCTCCGCCGCGTTAGGCAGGTTGCAGGCCAGGTTGAATTCGTTGCCGAACTCCCAGGCCCAGATGGCGGGAGATTCTTTATACCGGCCCACCACCTCGCGCACATATTCCCGCATAAAAGCATGCGTGCGGCTCGCAGGGTTGCCCCATTGATCCATCCGCTCGCCCACCAGGTCCGGCACGCACGGGTAGTGCCAGAAGAGCGAAGGAATCAGTCCCACCCCGTGCCGCTCTGCCGACCGCACCACGCCGTCGAAGCGCCGGAAGTATTCCGCGCGATTGGTCTGATACAGGCGCATGTCCGTGGGCCAAAACCCCGTAGCGCAAAACCGGGCAAACGGAATGCCGTGTTCGGCCAACACGCGAAAGCCCTCGTCGTAGGAGGTATCGCCCTCGCGCTGCAAGGTGCGCAGGAAACAATTGAAATAGTTCACCCCCACACCGGCGTAAGGCGCGCCCTCCTTCAACACCGTGCCCTCCGGCCCGGCCACCAACCCGCGCGGTGCCGCCGCTGCCGGGAGACACATCACGAATGCAAAACCAAGGGTCAGGACAACAGCAACTGCCGTGATCCTGCGTGAGGCACGAATGGCGGTTTCGGAAGGGCGCATCATCGCGTGAGATATACCCTAATGTCTGGGCTGGAAGCCACCAAAAGAAGCCGCGCGCCGGCTTTAATACCACCCGACTCGCATCCCCAAATCAGGGTTCGGGGAAATCCAGGCGCGCACGGTAGAACCGGCCAGGCCGTGAGGTGGCATCCTTATCGCGATACAAGAACAAGTTGGTAGTTCCCATGGCGTTGGTCGTCACGGGGGTCCAATGGACGAGGTCAGTCGAGGTCTCGACCACCGCGGTGTGGCCCGTCGGCGCGACAATGGGAACCCCGAACGCGTTCGCATGGAACCCAAATTCGCTGTCATTCACGAGGATGTGAGGGCGCGGGGTTATGGCTAGCGTCGTTTCCACAAACCAGCTTGAGCCGTTGTACCGGCCTCCATTCAAAAACCCGCGTGCCCGAAGTGTGCCGCGCTCCGGGATCGAGGCCGTCGTGAGCGTCCAGCCTCCGGGAATGCGCGTGCCGCGACCCAGGTTGGTCCACTCCGTTCCATTAGTGGAGCCTTCAAACTGGGTACTCCACACCTCCGGGCTGGTGCCGCCTCGCATCCAGGTAATGGTCGAGCCGCTCACCTGGAGGGATTGCGTGGCCGGATCCGTCGCGGTGAGCCGGGCCAGGGGGCCTTGTCCCCGGCCACCCATCGCACCAAATTCGCCGCCGACAATAACCTTGCCGTCAGTCTGGAGCGCCACGGTGTGCACAACTCCCCCGGCGGTGGGGTTGAAGGTCGTGTCCAAAGTCCCGTCCGGATGGAGGCGCCCCAGGTATTTTCGCGGCTTGCCTCCCAAGGTGGTAAAATTGCCCCCGAGCACGATTTTGCCGTCCGCCTGGATGGCCATGGAGTTCACAAAATCATTGTTCGCCGCCTGGAATGCGCCGTCCGCCGAGCCGTCCGGGTTCAGACGCCAAAGGTTGTAGTGAAAGCTGCCGTATTGCAGCGTGAAGTTGCGGACGACCAGGATTTTTCCATCCGCCTGGACCGCCACCCCGAACACCGGGGAATCAATGGCAACCGACGCGACGAAGCTCGTGTCCAGCGTGCCGTTGGTGTTGAACCGTGCCAGGAATTTTCGCGTTTGCCCCCCGATGCTGGTAAAGGCTCCGCCCACCAACATACGGCCATCCTCCTGCATGGCCAGGGAATAGACCCTGCCATCCAGGTCCGGAGTGAAGCTCCAGTCCAGCACGCCGTTCTGATGCAACCGGCCCAGGTAGTCGCGTGAATCTCCGCCCAACTGGCTGAAGCTCCCACCCGCAATCACCTTGCCATCCGGCTGAATCACAAAGCAGTTCACCTCGCTGTTTGACCCGGGGTTGAAGCTGTCCAGGGACCCATCCGGGTTCACCCGCGCGATCGCCCGCCGCAGACCGCCAGTGAAGCTGGTAAACCAGCCCCCGACCAGGATCTTGAGGTCGGGTTGCACGACGATCGTGTAGATCGAACCGTCCGTACCGGGCGCAAAGTCCTGGTCCCTGAACCCGTCAGGCTGCAGTCGTCTAAAGCGAACCCAATCCGCCGCAAACAGCGTCTTGCCGTCGGGCTGGAGCGCCACGGTGCGGGTCACATAATCCACCGATTCCGGCGGCCAGGGATCGGCGACGGCGAGGGACACTGACAATGTTGCGGTCGCACTGATGACTGACCCGAATGCGTTGGTAATCACCACATCGTACGATCCGTCATCGGCCCAGGTTGTGTTGGTGATCACCAGAGAGCCGGCGGTTTGCCCCGCCAGCGGGACGCCTTCCTTCCGCCACTGGAACGCGAAGGGTTCGGAGCCGATGGCCGCGGCGGTGAAGGTAGCCGCGGATCCGGGGCTCACCACCAGGTTGACCGGCTGGGCGGCCATTAACGGGTCGACCACGGTCAGTTTGGCCACGCTGCTGGTCACGCTGCCATACAGGTTGCTCAGGACCACCGAATATTTCGCTGCCTCGGAACCCAGCACGTTGCTGAGAGTCAGGGTCGAGGTCTGGGCCCCGCTGATCGTGGGGCCATTGGCCAGCCAATCGGCCTCTTTGCGCCATTGGTAACTTATCGGGTAGCTCCCCGAAGCGGTCACGCCAAACGTAGCGGTGGTGAACGGGTTATTCGTCCGGTTGACCGGCTGGCTGGTGATGCGCGGATCGATCACGCTCAAGCTGGCGACGCTGCTGGTAACCGCTCCGAATACATTGGTGACCACAACCTGGTAGGCGCCACGATCACCTCCAAGCACGGCGCTCAGGGACAACGCCGGCGTGTCAGCACCGCTGACTTTGCCTCCGTTGCTCAAAGGGACGCCGTCCTTATACCACTGGTAGGCCAAGGGAGGATTGCCTCCGGCCGACACAGTGAAGGTCGCCGATGCGTAGGCGTTCGTGATATGGCCGGCGGGCGGCACCAGTATAATCGGATGCATCCGCGATTCGACAAACCACCCGGACCCGGTGAATTGCCCTCCGCGCACAAATCCGCGCGCCCGAATGTCTGCGCCTTCGGGCACCGTGGCTCCGGCCAGTTGCCACCCGCCGGCCATGGGCTCGCCGTTGCCCAGGTAAAACCAGTTCGTGCCGTCAGTGGAAGCTTCGAATGTGGTTCGCCACACCTCCGGACTCGAGCCACCGCGAAGCCAGGTGACGGTCGAGGCCGCGAGCTCGAGCGTGGCGGTCGATGGGACATTATTGCTCAGCCGGGCCAGGTTCGGCCGTGAAACTCCGGCGACTGTGGTGAAAAGGCCGCCGACCAGGATCTTGCCGTCGGCCTGGATCGCCACCGCTCGCGCGGAATAAGACGGACCGGAACTAAGGTTGGCGGTGAACGTCGTGTCCAACGATCCATCACTGTTCAAGCGGCAGAGATTATAACGAGTCTGTCCGGAGAACCGGCTGAACAAGCCGCCGATAAGCATCCGGCCATCCGTCTGCAAAGCGATCGAATTAACCGTTCCATTGGCAATGGTTCCAGCGCTAAAAGAGGCATCCAGTGAACCCTCGCTGGTTAACCTGCCGATCTGGTACACCGTCGCCCCGGCCAGCGTGCTGAACGTGCCGGCCACCAGGATCCGCCCGTCGGGCTGCACCGCCAGGCACTGAACATAGTTCCCCGCCCCCGGGTTAAAGCCTGGATCCACGCTGCCATCCGCATTGAGCCGGGCCAGGCGGTTGCGCGGAAGGCCGCCCAGCGCCGTGAAGCTGCCGCCCACCAGGATCTGGCCGTTGGTTTGCACGGTAAGGGCATAGACGATGTTATTTGGGGTGTTGGTGAAGCTCGTATCCAGGGTGCCATCGGCGAAGAGGCGGGCGAGATTGGGCTGCGGTTTGCCCCCGATATAGCTGAAGGCACCGCCGACCAGGATCTTGCCGTCGTCCAATGGCAGCAGCGCAAACACCGTGCCATCCGCATTCGGATTAAAGCCCAAGTCCAGGGTTCCGTTCTCATTAACCCGGGCGATTCGTCCCCGGGGCATTCCGCCGAAGCTCATGAAGCGCCCCCCGACCAACATCCTGCCATCCGGCAAACAAACCACGGCTGTCACGTCATCCCCCGCCGGCAACTTCAACAAGGAATCCACGGTGCCGTTAGGATTCAGGCGGGCAAACTGGGGATAATATTGACCACTCAAGAGGCTGAAATCGCCGCCGATCAGGACTCGGCCATCACTTTGGAGAGCCAGGCAGGCGATCAGGCCATTGGGAGATGGGTTAAAAGTATCTACCGTTTGCGCCTCAGCGCTCACGACCTGGAAGGACACCATGCAGAGCAGAAGCCAACGCGGGCTGCGGCAAAGCCTGGCGAGGGAGAATCTGCCTTCGTTCATAGTGTACGGCGGCCCGGAGTGTGCTGGGACCGTGCCGGAATCTCAAACTTTTTGTGGGTATAACGTAAGCCCTCAGAAGGTATGACCTCCACCGCCTTGCTGGCATTGGCCGACGCTGACGCCGACATCCGCTGTCAGTTATTGCTGGATCACCGCCGCTGGAGTGCTAATTTCGATTTCGTGTTGGCCAACCTGGAAAGATACGCATGAAACAGAGCACACCTAAGATTGAATCCACCACCACCCGTCGCAGCTTTCTCAAAGCCTCAGCCACTGTGGCCGGGGGCGCGCTGGTCGGGGCGCTCGATGTGAGCCGGTTCGCCCACGCAGCGGAAAACAACATCATCAAGCTCGGGCTGATCGGCTGCGGCGGACGTGGCACCGGTGCGGCCGGCGACGCGCTCACGAGCGATGCCGGCACCCAACTCTGGGCGGCAGCGGATGTTTTTCCGGAGAAGATCGACCTCGCCATCAACACCCTGACCCCGATGTTCCCGGACCGGATCCAGGTACCGCGTAACCGGCAATTCAGCGGCTTGGACGGCTATCGCGGGGTGATCGAAAACTGCGACGTCGTGCTGATTGCGTGCGCCTCGCGGTTCCATCCCGATTACGCACTGGCGGCCGTGCGCGGGAAAAAGCACGTGTTTGTGGAGAAGCCCGCCGCGGTGGACATCGCCGGCATCGAGAAGATCCGGCAGGCGGACGAACTGGCGAAGACCAACGGCACGGGCGTCCTCGCCGGGGTCACTTACCGCTATCATCTCGGCCGGCGCGAGGCGATCCAGCGCATGCACGGCGGCGAGATCGGCGAGATTGTCGCCATCCAATGCGATTACCTGCGCGGCCCGTACCGCTTGATCGAACGCCAGCCCAACTGGAGTGAAATGGAATACCAACTCCGCAATTGGTATCACTTCACCTGGCTCGGCGGCGACGATATCCCCCAATCACTCATCCACAATCTCGACTCCGCCCTGTGGGCGCTCGGCGACGTGATGCCCAACGCGGCTCACGGCATGGGTGGTCGCTCGACGCATTTCCAGGGCAGCATGGGCACGTCGTTTGATCACAACCACGTCACCTATGAGTATCCCGACGGGCGCTGCATCTACGGTTCGTGCCGCACGGCAGTGGGCTGTCACGGGCTGAACAAGGATGTTTTTCACGGCACCAAAGGCCGGGGTTACTTTTCGGCGTTTCAGGCGCCTTACATCACGGACCTCAAAGGCAAGATCCTTTGGCGCGCGGATGCCGCGCTGTCAAAGACGTCGCCTTATGAACAGGAACACCTGGAGTTTCTGCAATCGATTCGCGCCGGCAAACCGTTTCAGCGCGGGAAGACCCTGGCGGACTCGACCATGGCGGCTGTTCTCGGCCAGTTGGCGGTGTATTCGGGCCAGAAGCTCACTTGGCAGGAAGCCGTCGACTCCAAGTTCGCCTTCCCGCCGACGGGTGACCTCACGATGCAAACGGAACCGCCCGTGAAACCGGGGGCCGATGGGCTTTACCCTGTGGCCATTCCCGGTCAGACCAAATACATGTGAGCGCGCCTGCTGGGTTGCCCGCCGCGGCTCAGGCCGGCACGAAAAACAGGTGATGCCGCGGCCAATTGGGTTGGACTTCGAACGTCAATCGGCCTGACTCGATAGTGGCGGGGATTTCCTGTCCAAGGCTGCCCAGGCGGCCACCTTCGAGGTACACCTTGCCCGCGGTCCAAGGCTCGGACAACGGCACCGTGAGGCCGCCCTGGCCATGAGCCCAGATCTCCAGCACGGCCCCGCCGGAAACACGCCGCTCCGGCAGCACCGGCGCCCAGCCCAGGGCGTGAAACGGATTGGCGCAGAATTCATACTTCCGGCCATCCACTTCGATCCCGCGGCATTGATGCCCGGCAAAGGCCAGCAAGCCTGACGCACCCAGCCGAAACGCCACGGTCAACGCGCCGTCATAGGTCACCTGGTGGCCAGCCACGGCGAAGTTTCTGAACTCCAACCGGTCCGACGGCAACGGGTGCCGGGTGAGGATCTCCTGGTCAGCCTTGGCGTCTCGATGAAACCCGCCCGGCCAGCGTTCCTCATGCGTGCGGTAATGAGCGGCGAGGGTAATGGTGCCGTTCGGAAAACGGCACGAGACATAGGGGGTCGTGCGGGAGATCACCGTGGGATTGTCGTGGGCGGCCGCATCGCCAACACCGGGGTAAGCGCCCAGGGCCCGGAGCACTTCAAACCAGGTGCGCGTTTCGTACCCCAGCGCCGCGGACTGGTCGTCCCGCGGACGGAACCCGAGGAACGTCGCCGATCCGCCTGAACCCAGACTCCGATGCGTGCCGACGATCCGGTCCGGCACGCGCGCCACCACCCGGGCTCCGCTGGCTTCTTGCGGTGTGACCGGGTAAACCTGGTCGACGAGAAAGCCCGTGAGGATGGTTTGTTCGGGAACGGTTTCGAGCACGTTCTCAAAGCGGATGGCGCGGCCAGGCAAACTGTGGCCTTCGTGTTGATACCCCAGCGACGCGATGCCAAAGAGGCGCTGCCACCGCTCCAGGGCGGGCGTGCCTTCAAATGTCAGACGCGGCGGGGGTCCGGACCAAACCACCTTGCCGCCCGCCTCGGCGAACCGCTCCAGCAACGCGAGCAAATCCGCCGGTGGCAGCGGTTCAAACAGCACAGCCACGGTGTTGAACGTGCGCCCCGCCATCTCGATCCGGTTCCCCTGAACGCGCCCGTGCTGCACGAGTTTTCGGGCGGTGACATAATTGGCGTAGCCGTATTGGGTCATCCAGGAGCCGAACCGCTCCTCGCAAGCGACCAGCGACATCGGGTAGATCATGAGCACCTCGATGTCCCGATGCTGGGAATCCTGCACGGCCTGAAACCACTGGTTCGCCGAGGCGCCAAACGCGTCGCAGACCGCCTGGCGCCGGCGCCCGGCTTCGGCCGGCAAGCCCCAGGCCGCGGCGTAGGCATAGGGCACCCGGTTCAGAATGCCGGTAGAACAGCCCAGCGCGATGCCGTAATAATCGCGATCCGACCACCCGCCCTCGGCGTGGTCGTTGCCGCCGCCGGTCAGAAAATCGTTCCAGGCGAAATAATCGCTGCAGGCCGCCGCCGCCTGCTGCACGGTATTGGACCAGAGAAAATCGTCGGTGTATTCGTATTGCCGCGGGGCCACGGGCAAGGCGCCGCTCCGGCTGTCGCACGTGGGGCTCTGCGCCCAGGTCGCGTGCGCCCGCGCTTCAAGTTCGTGCCCATACTTTTCCTCCGCGTAATGTTTGGCGTCGGCAAACAGCTTCACGACGTGCTGCTCGAGCAGGTCGTAATAGCGGCGCCGCAGCAGGAAGGTCCGGTGCACCGCGTCTGGGTCGCCGCCCATGACATGCTGTGCGCTCAATCGAGCCTCGACACCGGGCAGAAAACCGTGCTGCCCGTAACCGAAGTAGACCAGGTATTTCTCGAAGTCCTCGAACTCGGCGCCGTAGAGTGCCGCGAAGGTTTTCTGAAAATGCGCGGTCAGGTAGCGGAAAGTGAACTGCCCTTCGTCGTGATGACTGTGGTAGCCCCAATCCTGCTGGATGTGCATCTCGTCGGCATACAGGCCGTTGAGCGGCACCCCGGCGGTGTGATAGTGGTCCACCAACTCCCGCAG
Source organism: Verrucomicrobia subdivision 3 bacterium UBA6082 (assembly GCA_002428665.1). Lineage (GTDB taxonomy): Bacteria > Verrucomicrobiota > Verrucomicrobiia > Limisphaerales > UBA8199 > UBA6082. The sequence continues at coordinate 39,132 of DIXK01000051.1, read as the reverse complement.
AAACGGCAGCGCCCGCGGGCTGAAGTAATCCATTTCCGGCGTGTCGTAGCTCACCACGACCAACACCCGGTTCAACCCGCCCACGCCAGTTTCCCCGCTGCCGCGCACGGTCATGAGCCGCGCCCGGGTGGAACCTTGCTCGGCCTGCCCGCTCTCGATTTGCGGCGGCTCCTTCAACTCTTTAATCCAGCCCGGGTCGACCACAAACTGATCGCTCGTCCCGACCCGCTGCTCGCGAAACGCGAACACGCGCACGCCGGTCCGCTCCAGCCCGATGGTGCCCTTGTTATTCGTCCAAAAGCGCTGTTCCCAGAGGTTCACCGAGTAGTGCCCGGTTTGCGGGTCCCGGTAACCCTCCCGGTATTGCACCCACCGGCCTTTCTCCCCGGTTTTCGCCGCGTAACCCCGCCCCAACTCCAGCGGGCTGAGCAGGCTCAACTCCAGCCCCAGCCCGTATTCCTTCAGCGTTTTGCTGATGCCAGCGGTGAGGCGAATGTATTCCGCGGTGTCCGGCAACAACTGGCGCGGCTTGCCGCCCTGGCCCCGGCGGTATTGCGACCAAAACTCGTCGAACGCCAGCACGATAGTGCGGCCGCCCCGGGCCCGGGTCTGCTCGCAAATCCGGCGCAGCGTGGTCAGGTTCGGCTTGTCGCTCAAGCTGAGATCGACCTCCTTATCCGGGTCTTGCAGGTCCACCAGTTGCTGATCGCTCACCAGGATGATCGACCCGCGTGGCCGTTGGAATTGCCACGGCCCGGGATACCCAACCGCCACGTCCGGCAGCGTTGCGGTCTGGGCGGAGCTGGTTTGCGCTAGTCCCCAGGGCACCGCGGCCGTAACGATGCCGAGGACTCCGGTCTGTTTCAAAAATTCTCTGCGCGTGTGCATTTGAATTGAAGTTCAGGTTAGGCGTGGAAGGAAGCCGGAAAAAGTGCGGAGCACGGACAAAACCGGATTCGCATGGCGATGCATGCCGCCGATCATTTCGCATCGCGGGGAAAAGATCAAGGAGGGTGGTGCGCTTCCTGTTACTCAGAGGCGCTGCCACAATGTCGTCCGCCCTGTCTGGCCACTTGATCGTAATTGGCATAGAGAATAGAGTCACCCCATGACTGCTGAACGATCCGATTTGAACGATGTATCGTATTTACGCTTCACTGACCGCCAGCGGATGGAAAAGGCGTTTAACACTCTGGAGGGACTTTTGAAGGGAATCGCTCTGGATGGGAAGATTGAGCCGCTTGAGCAGAAGGAGCTTTCCGACTGGTGCGAGGATCACAGCAAATTCGCCAGCCGCCATCCTTTCAAAGAGGTTGTGCCAAACATAAAGACGGCTCTTGCTGACGGGGTTTTGACTCCCGATGAGTTGCAAGACTTGCTTTGGTTGTGCTCAAACCTAAAAGGCGAGAATCATTATTTCAATGCCGTGACCGCCGACATCCAAACGTTGCAGGGAATGCTCCACGGAATCACCGCTGACGGAAAGATCGAGAAGGAAGAACTCACCCGGCTGCAGGACTGGATATCCGAGAACGAACACCTGAGTGGGTGTTACCCCTATGACGAGCTAAACACGGTAATCGGTGGCGTTCTCAAAGACGGCAAGATCGACCAGCAGGAACACGAGCAGTTGCTCCAGTTCTTCGATTCGTTCGTTCCCGTCTCGCTGGCAAAGCAGATGTCTCAGTTGAGTGAACACTCCCTATCGAAAAAAGAACTCACTCTACCGGGAATCTGTGCGACGTGCCCGACTATCGAGATTCCAGAGCATTATTTCTGTATCACTGGATTTTCCAACAAAGGGCCAAAGAGCGAGTTCGCAAAAGCCGTTGCCGAACTCAAGGGAATCTACGTGGATGATGTGCCTAAGCATTTGCATTATTTGGTGGTGGGCGGACTGGCAAATCCAGCATGGGCATTTTGCTGTTATGGCAGGAAGATCGAAACAGCGATTCGACTGCGGAAAGACGGTAAACGCCTGCTCATCGTGCACGAAAACGATTTTTGGGATGCAGCGGAGGATCTAAGGGCAGGGGTAACGTAAAATATAAGCGAACTCGAGGCGCCACGCCTGCGGGTTTTCGACCTGCAAGAATTGCGATGTGAGGATTTGGGACTTCCAGGGTTCATCGATGCTGCCATTGTTTCAATCCCCATTCGCATCATTTGCATTTCCATTTGGTGGAGGCTACGCAATTTATCCATTCCTCAGGAAGAACAGGTCTTGCGCGCGCAATGTGACATTGGCGCCGAGACCGACCACCGCTGGCATGAACAAACACAGAATTCAAATGCGATGCACACCTATGGAAAAAATAACATCGATATTACCCAGCCTGGAAAATACTCCCGTCCATTCGTGTAGTCAGTTTTCGATTGTCCCTTGACGCGGCGGTGTTAAAACCCAGGATAGGTCTATGCGGTTGTCCAAAGCATTTCGATTCACTCACCTGACGCGAGGAGGTATCGATCCTCGCCAAAGCTATAGCCGAGAGGACGGCGTGAGAAAAACCTTATTGGGCGCGATCCGATTCGCGCTTGTGATTGCAGCACTGGCCAAAGGGTTCGTCGCGATAGCAGACGAAATCCATCAAGCCGTTGGACAGCGGGACTTGTCGAAGATGCGCCTTATCCTCCTGCGCAAGCCAGGTTCGATAAACTCGACGAACTATAGCAGCTTTGCTTGGACACCACTTCACTTCGCTTCGAAAATTGGAGATACAAACATTATCGCATTTCTGCTGACCAGAGGGGCACGGGTCAACATGGCGGACAAGAACGGGGCTACGGCGCTTCACCTTGCGGCTGCAGAAGGAAACATGGATGCGGTAAGAGTGCTTCTCACGCGTGGTGCGGTTGTTGACACCCGGGACAAGCTTGGTTGCACTCCGCTTCACAAGGCGGCGATCGAGGGACACCCTGAGGTTGTCCGATTCCTTTTGACACGACGCGCCGACCCAAATGCTGCCACCAAGGTGGGCAACACGTCACTACACCAAGCGGTTTTCGGTGACAGTGTCCCAGTTCTTCAGACTCTGCTTGCTGCGGGAGCAATCGTTGACGCGCGAAACATCGCCTCCGCCACGCCCTTGCATCTGGCAGCGTCCCAGGGGAAAAACGATTTAGTGCGGGACCTCCTGGCATACAAAGCGGACGTAAACGCTCAGAATGATCGCGGTCAGACACCTCTCATAATCGCGGCCGAACAAGGTCACGATGCTGTTGTGCAGACTCTTTTGGAAAGAGGCGCAAACGTCCAACTGAAAGACAGGAGAGGAATGACGGCACTGGAAAGTGCTTTGAAACCGCAGACCACCCAACGCCAACCCGCGTTCCCACGCATCATTGCTTTGCTTCGAGAGTATGAGGCGATCGGCGTCTCATCCGCAATAAAGCCGGTGGGCATTCACGCTGCTGCCATGGCAGGTGATTCTCAGCGGGTGAGTGTGTTGCTAGCTGGTAACCCCACCTTGATAAATTCCACAGATAGCGATGGACAGACTCCACTTCATAGCGCTGTGATCGGCGGCAAGCTGGACATGGTAAGGTTCCTCTTGTCTAGGGGCGCTGCTGTTGAAGCCAGAAACACACTTGATGACACACCGCTTTTCATTGCGGCACGATCTGGAAATGCGGCCATTGTGGATCTGTTACTTACGCGTAAAGCCAACCCCAGGAATGCTGACACCACTGGACGAACCGTGCTCCATAACGCTGCGTTCGGCGGCAATGTTGAGGTTGTCAAAGCCGTCCTAAATCATGGGGCGGATCCGAACGCGAGAGACAAGCTCGGGACTACGCCACTGGATATCGCCCAATTCTTGGGCCACCAAGGTGTCGTCCAGTTGTTACGGAAGCACGGCGCGAAATAGAAAGACCACACTAACACTCTCCCCGGCAATGCCAGCGGGCTCCAGTCGATCGTGTACGGCTGGGTATTCTGCAGCCTGCAGATCCAGTCCACGATCTGGAACCCGTAGGTCTTCCGTGAGGCCGTCCTCCCCCCTCACAACCGCCACCGGCGGTATTTGGTGAGGAGTTTGCGGACGCTGGGCAATAGGGAGAGGTCGCCGTAGAATTGGCGGTAGGTGCCCGCGTTTTCCCAGCAGCGCGCCAGGCCGATGCGTTCGCGGTTTTGAAACCAGTAGGTCACCTGCTCCACGGCTGCCTGCTCCAGATCCTGCGGCAGCACCGCCTGCCCCGGCAATGCAGTCTCACCCGGCAGCACATAGCCCCCGGTGTAGACCACCCGCCCTTGTTCCAGGTAGGATCCGAGCTTCTCCGCCAGCCACAGGATACAACCCCGGCGCACCTGGTAACGCACCGTGGGCCGCGCTACCCAACCGTTGATCTCGTCGGACTTGTATTCCAGCCGCGTCACGGACTCGACCGGATAACAGGGCAGCGTCAGCTCGGTTTCGTCGGCCGCGAATTCGTAAACGGTCCCGACCTGTCGCGACAGTTCGCGGTTGGCTTCGTGCTCGAACCAGACGCTGACCGACCGGATCACCAGGGTGAGCTGGGCGTCGTACGTGGTGTCGGTTGCCAGGAGCCCAAGCCGGGCTTTAACAGTGCTGAGTTGGGTTAACATCATAGGGTATTGGATTTGGGGTTGGGGTTGGAGTTTGAGTGGGAGTGGGTCACGCCGGTAACGCCGGGTGCGGTTTCTGCGCTGACGTCGCGCAGTTTTCCCGCCACATACCCGCGGTCGCCCCACGGTAGGGATTTAAAGCCGAGGTCCAGCACACGATTGAGTTCATTAAGGGGAACGCCCATCTCGAACGCGGCGCGGGCGCTGGCCAACCGGGTGCGGCGGGCCTGCTGCATCACTGGGAGGCTCTCGAGGTCAAACCAGCCGGTTGCGCGCGGATCCAGCGCCCGCACGGTGACGGCTTCGGCGGCTTCGAGCCGGCTGCAGAGCGGTGCGATGCGGTTTTCGATGAAGTTCAGCCGGGCGCCTTCCATGACGTCGTATTTGGCGTGTTCCGTGGTGGTCACGACTTCTTCGGGCACGCCGAAGGCCGCGCAAATCTCGGCGCGGGAGAAGCGGCGGTTTTCAAGGAATTGCAGGTCGCTGCTGGAGAGGGTGGGCCGGATGATCTCGGTGCAGCCCTGGAGGAGGATGGCGCGGTCGGCCCGCCCGGCGGCGCGTTTGCGGGCGCGCAAGACGGCCTGGATCTGGTCCTGCTGCTCGTCGCCGAGCCATTGGTCGGTGCGGACGATCAAGCCGTTATCCGCGTTGTTTTCGATAATGCCGCGCATGAAGGCGCCGGCGGCGTAATCCAGGTTGGCGGCGTTGGCGGCGGCGCGCAGGGGCGCCAGCCCGCGCCAGAAATCGAACGGGTTCGGCAGTCTTTCGTGCCACACTTCCTCGGGCAGAAACACCTGGGCGGCCAGCGGCGCCTGCGGTCCGCCGCCGGTGTAGCGCCAGCCCTGGAGCCGATGATCGGAGACGATGTGCTGGAACAACGCCGGATCGGGCATCAGCACGCCCCGGAGCCTGCGCCCGGAGCCGCCCGGTCCCGGTTCATAAATGGGCACGCGAAAACATTCGCCCCGCAACATCAGCCACATGACCCGCAGTTCCCAGTATTGGAACCGGTTCAGGTGCGGGTGCGGCGCCGCGTAAAACGCGGGCAGCGGCCCAGTGGTGATCAGGTGTTCCCGGCCGCGGTCACCGCGGGAGAAGAGGAAGGGCACATTCGCCACTTGCTCCGCCAAAACATTGATGGCGCGATAGACCCAGACGACCTGTTCGTAGGCGTTGGTCGAGAGGTTCACCCCGGGCAACTCTTCGCCCCGGAGCCATTCATCGATGGTGTATTCGGCCGACTTGGCGCGCACCGGTTCGACTGCGCGCGCGCGGCTGATTTGCAGGTTCCATCCCAACAATTTCATTCGTTTCCTTTCGTGGTTATTGAGGTTTTGTGAATTCACACTACCCGGGCACCCGCCCGGGGACGGCGCCGCAGCGCGTGCTGACGCAGCGCCTTGGCCCAAAATCGGTCGCAATGGCTGTCGGAACTTTCGCCCGCAAACCGCACGTGGCCGGCCTGGGTCACTTCCTTGCGGATGCCGCGCAGGTCGGCGCGCAGTTTCTCGTCGCGCGGCACGCGCAGCCGGCGCGCTTCGAAATCAGAGCGCAAGCCATAAGCGAGCTCTTCTTTGATGGCGGAGGTGAAGGTGATGGGTTCGACTTTGGAGCCAAACCGCTCCCGGGCCTGCTCCGCGAGTTGGGCGCCGAGGCCGGTGGCATCAATGCACGCGCGCTGGAGGCGCCGCAGGGAGAGCAGGCTGCGGAGTTCGGCTTCGATCTCGGAAAAACTCCGTCCCGCCAGCTCGAGCCGCAGCCGATCCCACATCACGTCCCCGGCCAGCTCGCCCACATCAAACACGCAGAGGTCGTCTTTGCGCGCGACATCCACCCCCAGGTACAGCGGCCCCGGCGCGGTGGCCAGGTAACCGGCCGGGCGCAGGCAGTCCGTTTCCTCGCAGCCGGTGATCAGGTCGTAAGAGAGGAAGGCGGTGGTTTCGTCCGCCGGCACGCAGCAATATTCCTGCAGCCATTGTTCTTCATCGATGCACTCGCTGCGCTGGCGGGCGATCCACTCTTCCGGGGTTTCGAATGGCCCCATCTCGCCGCCTTGAGCGCGCCGGGCCTGGATCCGGGCCACGAGACCTTGCGCCACCGCCTGCTGAATGGGGATGGTGTGCAGCGACCATCCCATGGGGTTCCCCCGGTACTGGATATCCTGGATCAGGCTGTTGAACACGGTGCCGGCACCGCGATGGGTCGAAATCACCGAGAGTGTGCCGCCCCATTGAATCACCGGCTTGGCGACGGCGTAGAGGGTGCGCTGATCTTTGTGCAGGGCGAACTCGTCGAGCTTCACGTGGCCGGTTTTGCCGACGATGGCGTCGGGGTTCGAGGAGAGGGCGTACACGGTGCCGCGAGAGGCGAAGGCGAGCACCTGCACCTGGACCGGCTTGCAGGTGTCGGTGAAGAGCCATTCCTGGAAATCGCGCGCCGCGCGATCCAGGATCCGGGCCCAGTGTTTGCAGTAGCGAATGTATTGGCGCGCCTGGGTTTCATCGCGCGACATCACCCAGACATCGCGGCCGGGGAGCGCGGCAGCTTTCCGCACGCTGTCATAGCTGTCGGCGTAGCTGAGGCCGACCTGCCGGCTTTTCTGGCAAATGCGGAGCCGGGCCCGGTCCTGGATCCAGGCTTTTTGGTAGGGCAGAAAAAAAACCTCGGCGCGTTTCGGTTTCATTCGCCAAACAGGTTGAGTTCGCGCTCGATCTCCTCGAGCGTTTGCTGGGTCAGGGCCTGGCGAGGCTTAGCTTTCTCCTCCTGCTTGCGCGCCTTCAAGGTGTCGCGTTGTTTCCGCTCCGCCAGGGCGTTTTCCCGCTGCTTTTCCTGGAGGCGCGCCCATTCGATCACCGGGCGGGAAAGATCCAGGGCCACCTTGAGCTGCTGCGGGTCGGTGCCGGCCTGCAAATAGATGCGCAGCAGGCAGACTCGGTGAAGCGCGATGAGCAGCGGCAGGTCTGGCGCCGGGCAGGCCTTGAGTTTCTGCTCGAGCTCAGCCCGGTGCTGGGCGCTTTGCTCGATTTGCGCGAGCATCAGCCGCAGCAGGCTGGCATATTCGTTTGGAAACGTGTCCATGGGCCGGTCATTGGCGGCGCTCGATCACGCGGTCGAGTTTGCCATCGATGTGGATCAGGCGTTCGCGGCTGAGCAGGACACACGTGTGCATCTCACCCAACTCCCGTTCCACCTTGGTGATCTTCTGCTGCAGTTCCGCCACGTCGGCGCGCCGCTCGCTCCGCAAATGGCTCATGGCGGCATCCAGCCGGTGCAGCTCGGCACCCACTTCCTGGTGTCGGGCGCGGCAGAAGCTATCGGTCACCGGCGGATCCACCGCCGCAACTTTGAGCGGTTGCGGCGCCAGGTCGCGCGGCTTGGACCGGCTCGACCGGCGGTCCAGGAACTTCTCCACCTGGTTCCAACCGGCCACGAGAAAGAACAGGCAGCCCACCCAGGCGGCCAGTTCCATGCCCGTGGGCGATGGGAGCGGCGTCTCGGTCGGCACTCCTGCAGCAGCGATGTATGTCTTCACACCCGGTATAGCCGGATTTTCCCGGTCCGAACCGCGGACAAACCGTGTCCGGCGGCGAGAAAGATCGAAAAAAGACGTTTCGGCTGGTGAATAATCGGTGAATAACTTTTTGCAGGTTTTTTTACCCTGTGACAGCGGATGTCAGACCCCCTCTGGTAAAGTGCTGGTGTATTTCCGCAAACCGCGGCGGGGTTCAGGGGGTTGCCGGCTGCAGAAGGGGAACCGGTGACAACGGGTTGAGGGGCCGCGGTTTGCGGTATTCAGATATGAATTGTGCGACCTTAAACCTGTTTGGCAGCCCCGATTTGTTGCGGGGCCTAAAGCCCGAGTTGTTGCTGGCGTGGCTGGCTCCGGCGCGGGGATACCTGGCCGGGCGTGGATTTGCCTGGCCGTCCGGACCACGGGCACAAATGGATTACGAGGGGCTGTCGCGGCTGCTGCTGGAGCCGACGCCGGACATACCGGCGAGCTTCGTGGATTCGCTTTGCCTGGTCCAGGGCATGGCCTGCCGGGCGGGCATGGAAACGATTTTGGCGCACGCCGAGGAGACCGGGCTGGACCTCCGGCTGGGACCCGACCCCACACCTGCGGATGTGGCGGTCAGTCTCTGGCTGGAGGATCCGCCCCGCTTGGAATGTCTGCACAACCGGCGACAGATGCTGCGGCCCCGCCAATTTCTCTATTTCATGGCCAGTACCCGTCCGCTGCCTGACTTTGCCGGGCCGGACGCGGCGCAACTGGCGGAACTGCAGGCCCGGCTCAACGAGTTTTACCTGGCCTGGCGGCGCGGACCGGGCGCGCGCGTGTTTGCCTATCGCCGCGACCACGAGTGGTGGTTCCTGGTGCGGCACGGAGCGCCCTTCCGACGCGAGGCCGCCCTCGAACACGGGGAGCCCACCACCATTCTCTACCGGCCCCAGGAGCACGACGTGCTGGTCTATGACCCGCGGCGCGGCGAAATGCGGGTAAACTGCTGCGGGAGCCGGGAGCGAACGGTGCTGCTGCGGCATTTCGGCCGCTGCCTCTTTGGCCAACCGGACTTTTTCCCTAGCGTGGCCAAGTACACCCTGGCCCCGCTGGTGCATCGCGGCCGGGATTGCCTGGCGTGCGCCGATATTCCCGGCATCGCCCGCGTCCGGCTCACCCGCGTCGAGTTTTATCACCGGGGAACACCGTGGGAACGCATCACTCGGAAGGCGGAGGATATCTTTGACCTGATCGACCACCGCAAACTGCAGTGGCCGGCGTGCCTGGAGGAGATTACGCGCGCCACCTTCGAGTTTACGTTTTGGCGCTCGAAACGGCCCTGTCAGTTGACGCTCGTCCCCTGCAACCAGGCCGAGTGCAGTCGTGCCGGGGATATCCCCCTGCTCTCCGCCTGGCTGGAGCGACGCCAGTTCGCCGCCGCAGCCGAGACCGGGACGCCCATTCGGGTAACACCTGATTCAAACCTATGATCACGACCTTCTGTCAACTCCCGATCGGCGCGCGATTCGAATTTCGCGGCCGACGTTACGAAAAACTCGCCCTTTCCATGGCCGGCGATGAAGACCGCTGCGGCAACATCTTCCGCGAAGAGACAGAAGTGCTGGCCGTGGCCCCGCCGCCGGGTGTGCCGGACTCCCAGGAGTTTGCCTGGATCCTACCGGCTCCCCAGCGCGATCCACGGCATTGGTCGTCTTACTTGTCGCGCGCCCCGGGATATCAGAACCGGCCTCCAGCCGCGCCATGACCACCGCCCAGCACGTATGGTCCGGGCTCGAAGCCATGGGCGGGGGGTCGGGCTTGTGGGCGGACTGGCAATGGGCGTTGGGGGATCAACTGCACGCCGTGGCGCCGTTCCTCGAGCCCACACATGAGGAAGCGCTCACCGTACCGTGCCGAGATCACCCACCCTGTGGTTGCCGCCACCGGGTTTGTGTCGAGGAGCCAGCCGCCGTAGAGGCGCTCCGAGAAGGCGGGCTTGAACCACTGCTATCCGCCGTCTGCGACTGCGACTCGGGCGATTGTCCGACCTTTCAAATCACCCGCACCGACCGGGTGATTTACCGGCTCGACCTCGCCCGGCTGGGTGCCTGCATCCGGACCGTGCTGGGGTTGGATGCACCTCGGGCCTCGGGCGTGGCGCTGGAGGAGTGGCGGGAGATCGGCACGTGGCCACCGTTCGCCACGCCCGTCTATTTGAGTCTTGTCCGCGCCGGACGGTGGCGTACCGGTTTGGAAGCGCACCGGGAGGGAGGGGAAGGGCCTTGCGTGTTGCTGACCGGCACCACCACCGGCGCGGACCCTCTGCTGGCCGCGGCACTCCGCCGCGAGGGAGGCCTGCTCCAGGCCCTGGACACGCTGCTGGAACCGGGTCCGGAGGGTCAGTGGCGATTCGTGGAATCGGCCGCCGACTGGAGCCGGGTGTGGCATCAGCGACTCGCGCATCCGCCCGTGAACGGCGAGAGCTTGCGCCAGATCCAGCGACACCTCTCCGCCATTCGCCGGCAGGTCGAGACCGCGCCCGCAACCCGGCCTGGCCCGGGCGCTGCGCCCTCACCCGAACCCGTATCCGAAGATGCCGCCCGCCAGGTCTTCGCGCTGATTCGGCAGCTCGAGACGAATAACCAATGGCGCAAAGCCCCCATGCTGCAAGTGTTCCGCCTCTATTGCCTGGAAGGCCTTACCGCCAAACAGGTCGCCCACCGCTGCGGCTGCGCCAAGTCCCTCATTATCGAGCGCCTGAAGCACCTGCGCCAAATCACCGGCCGTCAACCCACCGAACTCCGCCAGTTCTCCGCGCACTTCGAGCAGATCGATAACTCCCTCCGCGACCCGCGCGCCCGCCGCATCTACCGCCCGGCACTGGCAGATGAGGTGGAGGAGGACTGAGTCCCGTCAGCAGTCCACTCTCCAGGTGTTAAGTACCTCGCCGCGCTGAAGCGGGGACACCCAACGGAGCCCGGGAAAACAATCCTGAAAGGATTGGATCATTCCGCGAAGGGTTGGCCTGCCCGCCATAGCTTTAGCGAAGGAGGGCCCGCCCCACGACCCTACCCTGGGTAAACGGCCACCCCACCTTTACCTTTTCCTTTCCGAAGCCCCGAAGGGGAGGCCCAACAGGTGCCCAGCGGCAAAGGAGCGCAGCGACTGTTGCCCTGGGTAAAGAGCCTTCCTCTAACTTCCCTTTTTTCCTTTCCGTTCCGGCGCGTGGAAGTCGCGCCGGAACCGAAAGGAAAAAAGGGGAAAATCAATTTGTACCCCGTAACCCAGGTCGACGTTTCACTTGCCCTGGGCTTGCGCTGCAACGTCCCTTCAGGACTTCGATGGCGTTCGCTCCGCTCCGCCCGGTTGAGTCCCAATAGGTGTTTAGCCGGGCTACCTGCGCCTGAGCTGCTAAACGGAAAACTAAGTCGGCGTTCCCGCTCCGCGGTCCGCTAACGGAAAGGAAAAATCTTTCCGTATAAAATCCCTTTTATCTATTGACGGCACGGGCTTGATAGGGGTTAGACCTCGACTTCAATAATCTCAAATCCGGTATCACAAGATAACCTCCGTGCAAACTCCTCCACTCGAAGATACGGCTGGCCGTAACTAAAGCTGTCGTGGCGAATCCAAAAAGGACGCCCCACCTTCCGCCGCAACCCAATGCGATACGAAATGTCGTAATTCTGACTTTCTTGACGAGGCCACGATGGATGGGCGCTCTCTTTCTTCTCAATAACAACAGCGTCAAACCGGTCAAATGGGAGCGTGCGCTGCCAGACTTGCAAGAACCCCAGGAAACGATACGCTTCTAGGAACACGCGCCGGCCTTTGTCAAAAGTGATCTTCTTCTGAATGAACATCAGCACTCCCAAAATGAAAAGCACACCTCCCACAAGCCCCCAACCGATGTGCCCCATGCGTAGAAAACCCCAACCCACGGCCACGAAGACAGTCGCCACACTGCAACCAAGCCAAAATCTATCTTTGGAAATCCAGTCGTATGTTGTCAGCGATGTCGAAGCGTTCATATGGTTAACGAGGTCTAACGCCAGAACTGAGCGACAGCCGCCGACAGTGAGGGTGGAGCGGACAAAGCGCGTCCGAATTGTCGCCCATCTTCGAGCGGAGAAGCGGGGCGGCTGTTCGCTCCAGTGACCTTGTTAGCCCCTCCCTTCATTTCTCCTTCGTCTGAACCACACCATCAGCACGCCTCCTCCAATTAGCAGCGCACACGTTGAAGGCTCGGGCACTTGTCCGGCCAAGATTCCATCGTTCGGAGTCAAGCTGAGTGCTGCCTCGTAGAAGATTCCTTCCGGCACAATGCTCAAGGGCACTCCGCCGCGAATCCAACCGTAATACCAATCGCCGTTCTTCTGGATCCGGACTCCTAGGTAGCCGAATTGACCACCCCAAAAGCCTAACTGGCCCGAAGTCGTTGATGTGATCAACGAATTGCCCACTGGTCCGTAGAAATCAATTGTCTCAACCCAATCGTAGGATACGGGCGCAAGTGAATTGATTGATTGGCCTAGGGACAACCGAGCCGCAGAACCGCCCATGTCCGGCGGAGAGCTCCGCAGGGCAATGACTTCCCCGTTTCCAGTTGCGAATATCCCAAGGGTGGTTCCATCACTGCTGATTTGAAAATCCACAGTGCCGTCCAAATCCATATCAACATCGAGTGGAGTGCCTGTTGGGTGACCATAGCGGACCCACACGCCCGAATCATCCCACGGAACATCATCACGCGGATTCGGATTGACCCACTGTTGGCAAACGAAACCTTGGCCGAATGAAGCGGCTGGCCTGGCCAACAACCAAGCCAGCCATATGCAAACAACCGCGATGCGAGATGACGCCGAACGTAAAAGGAGTGTATCCGCCGTGCCCGGATGCGGAGGCCGTACGAAGGTTCGTGTGGGGTGGTCGGGCATGGCGGATACACTCTCGTTGAACTGAGCCGCTGAGCCCGCGACGTCCGAACTACAGTGGAAAGTATCGACCGGAGTCTCCCCGCGCGTGTGAACTGGCGGCGCGTGCAGGCTGTCGGTGGGCCCAAACCCCAGCGCCGGGCGGCCGAATTTCCGGGCCTCGGGTCCCGCGGGCACTCCCATGGGCGTCGTCCTGCGCATGGAAACCAAGCTGCGCCCGCTTTTTTCCGTTGGCAAACAAAATCGGTCGCGCCACCGAACGGCGGGGAGGGTTCTTTTTGGACCCGGTAACCCAGGGCGACATTTCACTCGCCCTGGGCTTGCGCTGCAACGTCCCTTCAGGACTTCGGTCGGGTTCACCGCTTCCGAACCCGGAGGGTTCACAGCGATTAGCCGGTGGTTGAGCGAGGCACGAGCGACACCACCGGAACCTCGTCGTAAAATACCCTGCATCCCGGAGTTTATGCCAGCGGGCCACGCCATCACAGGCGTTTAGCCCCCCACTGCGACCCCTGCCGGGGTCGTTTTCTGTGTTTTCCCGTTTACCAGGGATGTCGCTGCGCTCAATCCCTGGCTAATAGCTTCCATCCCTGCCGGGATGGGGAGAGCACTTGTTCGGTGTCCACACGATAGGATGTCACCATCCGATGTGGTTCACGCACGCAAAGATTCCCTTCTGAAAGACTACGGATCAGACCCAACAATCAAGCTCAGCGACCGCCGTTGCGAGAGTCGCTGACAAATTATCTGAACCGCCCGACTGCCCAGCGGGGCGGTGGTTCGCTGCAGCGCACTTAGGTGGCGTCATTTGTCCTTCACTCTACCTAAAATGCTCTGCCTCGACAGCGAACCCCAAAAGCGGCTGTCGAATGAATTGGTGGTGTTGTCGCCAACCAAAAAGTATGTGTCCACCGCAATCTTGTATGGGTAAGTTACACCAGACTGCGGCGCACGTGCCACACTTGAAACGTAACGAATGCTGGCGATGCGCTCCGGCTGTGCCTCGCGTCGTCCGTCAATGTAAATGCCGTCGTCACGAATCTCCATGCTTTCCCCCGGCAAGCCGATAACCCGCATGACCCAAATCTCCTGCGGCTGGGTAAATGTCTCCTTCGGCGGCGGGTGAAATACGACAACATCCCATCGCTGTGGCCCGGTCTTCCGAAAAGCTGACATGTCTGCAACAACGCTCTCGTTTGGCTGGATGTTCGGCGACATCGCTGACGAGCCGCTCTGACGGAAACGCTTCTCGGAGCATCCACTGGCAAGAACTGCGAGGCTGAGAAACAGAATGGAGACGCGCATAGCCACCCAACGTAGGAGTTCACCTAAAGTCGCGGGCCGTCAGGCCCGAAACGGTTTCCAGCAGACAAATTCTTCATCAGCTTCCTTTCCACAACCCGCGACTTAAGGGGCAACGACTTGTTAGGACTACAGATTCAGTTTCCAACTGCCTGTCTACGGTGTCAACTTCCGAACTCGACAACCAACCACCCCTTGGGCTCGTATGTTATCGTCCCTCCAGGGCTTCGGTGGGGTTCGCTTCGCTCGTATCGAGAGCGAGGGTTCGGCAAGAAAACACGCAAGAAAGCACCTCCCTCCCGCACGTTCATTGGGTCGGCCAACCTCCGTCAAAAACATCTCCCCAACGGCAAACCCCTCTCCGTTCACAGGTGATCATATTCAGGATACAACACCACTCGCCAACCGTTATCAGTGCGAAAGACAGGAAGCTTCAATTGAAAAGTCTGCTGATCGGCCGTGGTGCCGGTAATAGAAATGAGCGCGAAGTTCTCCTGGAGCTGCTCGTGTTCGTCGAAGCGAAATGAAACAGATCGGTAATCAGGTATCCCATCCTCCATCTCCTTTCGGAAGTTCGCTTCGAAAGCGTGACGCGATTCCAAAAGCTGCTGCTCGGAAATGGGCAGGCCCAGGTCCTGCCAGAACAAACGAGAATCCATGTCGAAATCCTTGTTCGCGACGATCTGATCAACGTCGAGGGTGCGATAGGCTTCAATAAGCCCAGTGACTGCCTCCTGCGGCGTGCTGTATTGCGGAGTGTTCATGAGCAACTTAAACGCCTGGCGTTAGTGGTGCGGGGCCGAGCGTGTGAAGATGAAAAAGAAGCGCCCATACCGCGTCTACTCCCGGCGACCCAATTAGCTCTTCAGGCCCTTTTCGACCTGTTTTTGCGCATATCGTCGTATTCCTTCCCGTCGTCTCTCCTCTACATACCAAAGTGCGAATTCACGAAACCGCGAAGTAAAGAGGTAAACAATGCTGGCAACATTAGGTATAAATACGGCCAGCCATATCACAGCCAATACAACGGTTTCACCGACACTAATGGATGTCCCGTCCATGAAGAGGCGCGCTATGCCCCAGGTCGCAGAGATCGCCCAGTACGCAAAGAATAACACACAGAGCCAGCGCTCTAGAGTCCGCAATCGGATGAATCCCCAAACGAGCCAGACGACGATCGCAAGCGCCGCAAGCTGCAGCAAAGCAATAAAGGGCGGAACAGGTTGGCCGCTCTGCCCATAGGGAATGGTTAACCGGCCAACGGTTCCAAGCACAAAGAGCATGCCCAGGCAAAGCCAGAAAGTCACAAGGTAAACCGGTATCGGGCGCTTCATAGATCAACTATTGCTTCGCATGTGAAAGACTGGATGCTATCGGATACTAAGGCACAGACGTTGCCAACACCTGACTTCAAATACCATTAGTCCCATGCGTGGACTTTATGTGCCGCCCATAAACCGCGTCAAGGGTTCAAACACAGGTCGCCGGGAGGGAAGGGCGCCTATGCAAATCGAACCCATCGTTTTCAGTCCCAAAGCCTGCCTGGTAGATCCAGTGCGGGTGGTGATGAAGTTGGGCGTCCTATTCCACTTCAATCCTCCAGCCACCAGAACGAATGGGTTACGTCGCCGGAGGCATTGATCGCCCAGAGTTTCTTGTAGGGCACACGTTCCACATGGCCGTCCAGCAATCCCACATTCGCGCCGTTGTTGTGCACCGTGGGCCGGCCATGGCTGAACGGTTTGTAGATCCCGATCGTATCCACTTTTCCGTCCCCATCGGAATCGTCGTCGAACCTCATGGCGGGATCGCCCGGGGAATAGACGTAATACCACGTGGTGTCCATGAAGGCCAGGGCGTCGGCGGGCTTTTTGATCCGCGCCGCTTTCAACGCCGGGTAGATGGGCTGCGATGAGGCGGTCGAGCCGTAGTAAAACATCCCGCCCAGCCGGGTGGTCGGCCGGCTGCCCAGGCTGACGCCAATCCAGCAATTCCAGTTGGTCGGGCCGGGACCGGTGCCGTAGGGTTCTTTACCGTAGCCGCCACCGGGGCATTTGCGCAGGTCCCAATAATAGACCGACGACTTGCTGTAAGTCCCACCGGTGGAGCGCGCCACGTAGGGAGCCAGTTCGTCGAACACAAAGGGATAGCGCGTCCCATCGGGTTTGGTTTCAAAACAGACCGACATGTAGGGGATGGTATCGCGGTAATCGGCCATATACATAACGAGGGCAAAACTCCAATTGCGCATGTTGGAGGCGCACTTGACCTGACTGGCTTTGGCTTTGGCCTTGCTCAAAGCCGGCAGCAGCATCGCCGCCAGAATCGCAATAATGGCGATGACCACCAGCAACTCGATGAGCGTGAAGCCGCGCGCGTCTCCCAGCCTGCGAGCTTGCGCCAGTTGATATTCAGAGTGTGGCATGATTCGCTGGGTACGCGTGGCCACGCCGATCACGTGGGAGGCTCGGCCACCAGTTTTCCGAGCCGCCCATGGTGGCTGGATGGGTGTTCGTTTGCATCGCGGTTTTGGCGGGTATTCTAAGCAATCCCATGGCGGGTGACTCTGTATTTTGTGCCGAGTTCAGATACTTTTGTGCGCTGGCACAAGGGAGGTGCACCGAAAACGCAGCACGCCAGGGAGATCCCGCGTATTTGGAGTAAGTGGGGCTCGAACCACCCCTCCAAAGGCTTGACCGAGGCGAGGCGTCAGCCGTTCCGGCCGGCTCCAGTGCCAGGCTCGAACGCGAGCGCCTGCGCTTCTGCAGGTCAGTCGCGGAAATTAATGAACTGCAACGAAACGGGAAATTCTTCCGCGCGCACCGCCGCGATCACCGTTTGCAGTTCATCCCGGCTCTTGGAGGCCACGCGAAGCTCGCTGCCCTGAATTTGCGTGGTCACTTTAAGTTTCTTGTCCCGGATGAAGGAGGCAATTTGCTTCGCGACTGGCTGCTCGAGGCCCTGCTTGATTTTAATGACCTGCCGCGTATGCCCGAGAGGCGAGACCGCAGGCTCACCCTGGTCGACGTTCTTGAGGCTGATGCTCCGGCGGGAGAGCTTGCCCAGCATGATTTCCGCCAGCGCGCGCACTTTGAATTGATCCTCGGCGCTCAATCGGATTTCATCTTTTTCGAGGACGATCTCCGCCTGGCTGCCTTTGAAATCATACCGATTGGCCAGCTCTTTCTTGGCCTGGTTCACGGCGTTCTCCACTTCCATGGAGTTAACCTGCGAGACAATGTCAAATGAGGGCATAAGTGCTACGGGTGTAAAAAGCGGATCGTTTCACCCATAGATCGAAAGCATCGCCTGAATACGAGCAAAGTATTGGCGAGCATCGACCTTAGGTGGCATGGTTCATACATCAGGGCCTAAACGACACGAATATGAATGTATTGAACCTCCTTTGCCAGACAATCGTTGACCTTTTCAAGGGCCTGTGGCTGTTGCCCCATACCCTGGCGGTTGCCCTGGAGCAACGGCGGCAGCGGTTCGCCCTCGATGCGCTCGAAGCCGAACGGCTCGACCGGATACGTAACCCAGGGAAGTATCTTGGAAAATGACTTCGCTGGCCGGCTTCCCGGGTGTAATTCGCTTCGGCCGTTAAGACGGCCGGAAGGCTTCGACTAACCAGCTCCCCAGTGCTGGGGGCGCCGGCGATTCTTTTTTGCCGGGCGAACGAGGGGAATGACTTCAGGCAGTTCCCACCCAATCTTTCCCTCAATGATTTCCAGCAAGGCAATGTCGGCGGCATCGAGATTCGCGATGTCTGCCACGAGAGGCCTGCACTTGCCGCCAGCGCCGGAGTTTAACTGGCGGACGCGCTGTGAAATCAGGTTTACCAGGATATTCGGGTTGAGCACGATATCCATGGCCTTTTTGACGAGAGTTGAGTTCATAAATTCTTAAAAATGATTTTGAGCGCACGGCATCCCGGCAGCGCACCGTGTTTAATTGCCGGTTTCATTTCGCTTCAGTGCCTTGTTTTTTACCGGGCTGGGGGTGTCCGGTCCCAGGCAGGTCTGAGACCCTCCGTTTAAGCCTCGTCGGGCCAATCTGGCGCGCATCGAGATGTTGGCGTTGAGTGCGCGCGAGACGGGGCATTTCGCCTTCGCCCGCAGTGCGGCGTCCACAAAGTCGCACGCGGCCACCTTGGGCACCGTGGCCATCACATCCAGATGAATCTGGGTCATCGTCCACCCGGCCGCGTTGGGTTCCATCGTCACCGTCGCGGTAGTGTCAATCTGGCGCGGGCGGTAGCCCGCTTGTCCCAGTTCATTGGCCAGGGTCAGGGAGAAACTGCCGGCGTGCGCGGCCGCAATCAGCTCGGGCGGATTGGTGCCCTGTCGCTTGAGGTCGCCGCCAGCCGCATAAAGCGGCAGCTTGAGAGCTGCGCTCGGGGTGCTGATGGCGCCTTTGCCACGCCCGCGCGTCCCCAGCCAAAGTACGGAGGCTCTCCGGCTATATGGTTTCGTCACATAGATAGAGTCACCCCCCGGCGGCGCGCCCGCCAATACTTTGAAAGTGCCCTGCTGATGCCTTTAGCCTATAAGCGGCGCTTTCCCGGCGCGTACTGGTCGGTTGCTAACACTTGAAACACTGCTACACTGCCGACCACATTATGGAGTTGCGTCACTTGCGGTATTTCGTGGCGGTGGCTGAGAGTCTCAGTTTCACTCATGCCGCCGCGATGCTGCATTTAGCCCAGCCCTCCCTCACGCGCCAGATCCAAAACCTGGAGGAGGAGATTGGGGTGCGCTTGCTGAACCGCTCCAAGAGCAAAGTCTCGTTGACCGAGGAGGGCCGCTCGTTCCTGGTGGATGCGCGGCGCATTTTGAACCTGGCGACGGAAAGTGTGCTGACGGTCCAACGCCTTAGCCGCGGTGAAACCGGCCAGTTGAACATCGCCTACTTGTCCAACTTTGATTTTGAGCTGCTGCCCGAAACCCTGCGCCTGTTCCGGCACTCGTTTCCGCACGTCGCCTTGAATCTCTTCGACATGACCCCGGCGGAACAGTTGCGCGCGCTGGAGGCCCGGAAGATTGATCTGGGCTTTGTGGGTCTCCGCCCTCCGGCGGCCACAGGCAACCTGCAATCGGAGAGCATTGCCCGGCCCAGAACCGTCGTCGTCCTGCCGGCAAAGCACCCGCTGGCTGCCAAGCGCCAACTGAAACTGGGTGAGCTGGAAACGATGTTCTTTGTGGGCATGTCCGAGGAGACGCATCCGGGCTTTCGCAACTGGCTCAACGACACGTGCCAGCAGGCGGGCTTCACGCCGCGGGTTTTACAGGATGCCGAGTTGGAACCGGCCTTGATGACCTTCGTCGCCGAAGGGCTGGGCGTGACACTGGCGCGCGAGCACCTCAAGAAAATGCCCCACCCCGGAGTGGCCTTCCGGCCCCTGGCCCCCCCGGTGAAGAGCGACTATTGCATTGCCTGGAACCGAAACAACAATTCGCGAGCCTTGCAGCAATACATCGAGATCGTCAAAGGCCTCGCCACTCGAGTCCGCTCAGGCGCAACACCATCCGCGCCAGCTCCGACCAGGTCCGCGATCACGTGAGCCGTGATGTCCTGATCATGGCAGAAAAAATCTACAAACGTGCGGGCGCTAAATCCGAAGGGGTCACCGAAAAGGTCCATTCGACCCCGGTCAACGATGGCGCGCTGGCGGCCGGGACACGCGGCACGGTTTCGCCGGCCGGGTACTTGTTCAGTGCCCGGCCGAATTCGGATTAACCGTTTCCGCAGCGGCGCCCACCGGAATAGCCACCACTTTTGGGTGGAGCAGAGACCAGACGATGCTGATGGCCAGGATCACCACGATGACCCCCAGGGAGACCAGGGTGTCGATCTTCCAGGCGGCATGGGACAGGAGCATTTTGACGCCCACAAAGCTCAGCACCACGCCCAGGCCGATCTTGAGGTAGTGGAATTTGTTCATGACGCCGGCCAGCGCAAAGTACAGGGACCTCAGCCCGAGAATGGCGAACACGTTGGACGTGTAGACAATGAAGGGATCTTTGGTCACCGCGAAAATCGCCGGGATGGAATCCACCGCGAAGATCAGGTCGGTAAACTCCACCAGCAACAGCACCAAGAACAGCGGGGTCGCCATCCGAATGCCGTTTTCACGCACGAAAAACTTGTCCTCGCGGTAGGTTGCCGTCACCGGCATGAACCGCTTGAACAAGCGCACCACCGGGTTGCGCTCAGGATGAATCTCTTCCTCGCGCTTCACGATCATCTTGATGCCGGTGAGGATCAGGAAGGCGCCAAACACATAGATAATCCAAGTGAATCGAGTGATGAGGGCGGCACCCAGCCCGATCATAATCGCCCGCATGATCAAGGCCCCGAGAATGCCCCAAAAAAGCACCTTGTGCTGGTATTTCTGCGGCACGGCGAAATACGAGAACAGCAGGGCGAAGACAAACACGTTGTCGATGCTGAGCGATTTTTCAATGACGTACCCGGTGAAGAACTCGAGCGCCTTCTGCGAACCGGCGAAGTGCCAGACACCCGCGTTGAAGACCAGCGCCAGCGTCACCCAAACGAAGGTCCAGGTGAGCGATTCCTTGAGCGAGACGACGTGCGATTTCCGATGAAATACGCCGAGGTCCAGCGCGAGCATCCCAAGGATGAATAGGTTGAAACCGACCAAAACCCAGGTGGTATCAGTCATATAGAAATGATGAGGCGTGCCAAATCCCGGAAGCTGGAGCGGTGGTACCTCCGATCACGCGCTAGCGACGGGTCGATGTTCAAATTCCGGATTGGTTGGTGCGTCGGTGCATTCGTGGGATCAGCCCCTGGTGGACCCGGTTCGTGCGGGTCTCAATGACGGCAGCACCGGCGGCACCGCCGCCGACCGCGGGATGGGCGGTGGCGTGGTGCGGCGATCGCCCCGCGCCTCGAGCGCGGAGCGGATCATGAAATATTCTCCGACGTTTTCCGCCGTGAGCAAGCCTACCAACCGGCCGCCGACCAGCACCGGCATGGCCAGTCCTTTCTCGACGTTTTCAGGCGCTAGCGCGGTTTCCAGCGGATCGCCCGCCGCGAGCACGGCGAACTCCCCGCGCATCGCCACGTCCACGGGCAGGTGCTCGCCCTGCTCCCGCAAGGCACGAAACAGGTCGTCATGGGCGAGCATTCCCGCCAGCCGACTCCCGTCCACGACCGGAAAGTCCCTTTGCGAACCGGCCAGCAGCAAGCGGGCCGCATCACCCAGCGTCTGGCCCGGATTCAATACCTGGAAATCAGTAAGCATCGCGTCCCGCACGGTGGCGCCGGCGAAGGAGGCCCGCATTTCGACCGCCGCCGCTTCTTGACCCGCGCCGACCCAGACGAACAAGGCAATGAGCAGCAGCATCGGGTTGCCAAACAGGCCGGCGAAGCCGAACAACACGGCCATGCCCTGGCCAATGCGGGCGGCAATGCGCGTCGCGCGGGCAAACGGCATCCGCATCGCCATCAAGGACCGCAGCACCCGGCCGCCATCCATCGGGAAGGCCGGCAGGAGGTTGAAGACCACCAGGAACACGTTGGCCACCAGCAACCGCTCGAACATATTGCCGCCGGTCACCGTCAGGCTCGTGAGCGGCTGCCACCAGCCACCAAGCCAGAGCCCCAGGAACAGGCCCGCGGCAATAACCACGTTCACCAACGGCCCAGCGAGGGCCACCACGAATTCCTGAGCCGGCTTCTCCGGCATGCGCTCGAGCCGCGCCAGGCCGCCAATCGGCAGCAAGGTGATATCCCGAGTGGCTATTCCATAACGCCGGGCGGCCAGGGCATGCCCAAATTCATGCAGCAGCACACAGAAGAAAAGGCCGGCAAAGAACAGCACCCCCGTGAGCGCCGCTTCCAGGCTGCGTTCGGCGCTCCAATACAACAGGCCCACAAATCCCAGCAGGATCAGGAAGGTGTAATGGATGTGCACATCCACACCCAGGATGCGTCCGAGTTTGAATGACCATTTCATAGTATATCCGTTTCTGGTGCTGTTTTGCTGCCGGGACGCAGTCGCGCCCCGGCGATGTTGTTCACGAGTTTCCGCTCAGTTCCGCCGGGCGCGCATCGTGGCGGGCGTCCGCAGATTGGCCATGGACCGCTGCGCGCGCTTAAACCCACGATGGTTGATTTTGCCCTCGAGTTGGGTGATGACCTTGTCGATGGCGGCGCGTATGGTGTGATCTTCGCCCTCGGCCAGGAGGTCCGGACCGGGGGTTACCAGGTGAATATGAACGCGAAAGGCCGGACTGGTCTCACGGCGGTGCTCCAGACGCACATTGGCTTCGTCAATTTGCAGCCGATCCTGCAACGACAGGATGCGTTCCTCGACGAAGGTGTCCACCACATTGGTGGAGCGGATGTCCATGTGTTTCAACGTCAGTTTCATAATTGTGTCTCCAACAGTGAGCTTTTCCCGCCGGACTTCATTGCCGGTCGGAATGCTTCGCGTTTAGGTTTTGTTTCGCGCCGCACTGGCCCGTCTCACCCGGAGCGGGCCGCTTTCGGCACCCGTTCAGGTAACATCGTGCTGTTCGGCGGCATTAGCTAATACCCAATTCCGAACAAACGCTTAGGTTTATCCTAAGTGAGCTGTCCACGCTTCAGCATGTCGGGAGAAGAGAAACACCCTGAAAGGTGGACACCCAGCAACTTTGGGTGGTGCCCCCCTTTCGGGACTTGACGCAATTTATTAGAAAGAATCCGCATACTCGCCTAGGTGCTCCGAGGGTGGATTGGGTAACCTGCTGGGCGAGTACTCTGAATGTTACGAAGTGAAGGAACTTGCCGGCGCGACCTGCGACTGGAGCGCTGCGAGGCCGACTTGGCGATTGTGGGTGGCGGCCTGGCCGGCACGTGCTGTGCCATTACGGCGGCACGCGCGGGGTTGAAGGTGGTTCTCATCCAGGATCGACCTGTGCTCGGGGGCAATGCCTCCAGCGAAGTGCGGCTGTGGATCCTCGGGGCGACCTCGCATCTGGGCAACAACAACCGTTGGGCCCGGGAGGGCGGCGTGGCGGACGAAATCCTCGTCGAGAACACCTTCCGCAACCCGGAGGGCAATCCATACCTGTTGGATGCGCTCCTCCTGGAAAAGGTCGTGGCGGAGCCGCACATCACACTGCTGCTGAATACTGCGGTTTACGAAGCCAGCAAAGACGAGCCGGATGCCATCCGCTCCGTGCGCGCGTTCTGTTCCCAAAACTCCACGGCTTACGAGGTGACCGCGCCCCTGTTTTGCGACGCTTCCGGCGATGGCATCCTGGGGTTTCTCGCCGGGGCCGCCTTTCGCATGGGTGCGGAGGCGAGTTCCGAGTTCGGCGAGAAATTTGCCCCGGCCACCGCCTCGCGGGATTTGCTCGGGCATTCCCTGTATTTCTATTCCCGCGACACCGGCCGGCCGGTACGGTTCGTTCCGCCCTCGTTCGCGCTGAAGGATATTACCCGCATTCCTCGCTGGCGGGATTTCAATACCCGGGACGCGGGTTGCCGGCTGTGGTGGATCGAGTGGGGCGGGCGCCTCGACACCGTGCACGACACGGAGACGGTGAAGTGGGAACTGTGGAAAGTGGTGTATGGGGTATGGAACCACATCAAGAACTCGGGCCAGTTTCCCGAAGCGGAGAATCTGACGCTCGAGTGGGTGGGCTCAATTCCTGGCAAACGGGAAAGCCGGCGGTTTGAGGGCGATTACTTGCTGACCCAGAATGATATTGTCGAGCAGCGGGAACACCCGGACGCAGTTTCTTACGGTGGTTGGGCAATTGACCTGCATCCGGTTGACGGAGTCTTCAGCAAGCAGCCCGGCTGTTCCCAGTGGCATGCCAAAGGGGTGTATCAAATCCCCTACCGCTGCCTCTATAGCCGCAACATCCGCAATCTCTTCCTGGCCGGCCGCCTGGTCAGCGCTTCCCACATCGCTTTTGGCTCCACCCGCGTGATGGCCACCTGCGCCCATAGCGCCCAGGCGGTGGGGTGGGCCGCTGCCGTGTGCCGGCGTCATGGCCTTATGCCGCGCGAGGCGGGCGTCCAACCGCACCTCAATGAACTTCAGCAGCGTCTCCTGCATTCCGGCCAGTTCATTCCCCGGCTCAAGCTGCAGGACCCGGAGGACCTGGTGCCGCAGGCGGAAATCACCGCCAGCAGTTCGCTGCGCCTGCACCGTCTTGAGCCCAACGGCGAGCGCCGCACATTGCGCGATTCCTGGGCCATGCTGCTTCCAGTGGTGCCGGGACCCGCCCCCGCCATGCGCCTCACCGTGGATGTCGAGGAACCGACCACGCTCAAGGCCAGCTTGCGGGTGAGCGTGCATCCGGAAAATCACACCCCGGAAACTGTGCTCGGGGAACTCGAAGTGACGCTGCCGGCCGGCAAGGGGCAATCCGTGCGGCTGGCGTTCGACGCGCACATCGACCAACCGCGCTACGCGTTTTACTGCCTCGAAGCCAACGACAAAATCGCGGTGTGGCTCAGCGACCAACGCCTTACCGGCGTCCTGTCGCTCACCAACCAGGCCCACCGCGCGGTGGCCGAATCCTCTCGACAGACGCCCCCCCCGGACTCCGGCTTGCCGGAGTTTGAGTTCTGGATCCCACAACGGCGGCCGGCCGGAAAGAATTTCGCCCTCGAGCTGGATCCGCCGCCGGCGGTGTTCGGCCCGGTCAATGTCCGCAACGGGGTGGATCGACCGACTCACCAACCCAACGCCTGGGTTGCCGGGTTCGACGATGCCCGGCCCACACTGACCCTTACCTGGGCCGAGCCGCAGACTTTGGGTCGACTGGAACTCGTGTTCGATACGGATTACGATCATCCCATGGAATCGGTGCTACTCGGCCACCCGGAGCAGGTCATGCCGTTTTGTGTGCCGGAGATCGCCGTGCGGGACGGAGGTGCCGGAGAAGGGGCGCTGCCCGAGGGTTTTGCCGGAGCAGGAGCCATCGGCGAGGTTCGCGAAGAACCCAACCCAGCGAACGGGGTCGGTCTCCCGGCTACCCGGCACGCGGTTGGGACGGCGCTGGCTGATCCCTCCGTCGCCTTGGCCGAGGCGCGCCCCGAAACTGCGCCCCTCCTGGCGGTCATCGAGGAAAACCATGAATCGCGCCGAATCATCCGATTCGACTCGCCGGTGATCACCCGGCGTCTGATTCTTAGCCTGGCCCGACCGTCAGCATTGGTGCCGGCGGCACTCCTGGCCGTGCGCGCTTACGCCCCATAACGCGTGACGCGGTGCCGGCGGGTTGAGTTTTGAACCGGGGCGTCCAACGACGCTGGTCGAGGGGTATTGGCGCGCAACAATCTGACATGATGAATACCACAAAGACGATAATCGCAGCCTGGATCACCTGCTGGGGGGCATTGACCCTGGGCGGTCAAACCGTCATCCAGGACGGGTTCGATTTGGGCAGTTTCTCCTCCTCCTGGGCGCTGACCAGTGGAGTGACCGTGACTTCGGGCGGGGCCGCCAGCAATACGACGCATTATGCGCGGCTGGCAGCGTATACTGCGGGAAGTGGGCGCGAACTGGGCGCCCGGTTCGACCTGCCGCCTTCGGGCGGCGCCACCGCGTTTACCGTGGATTGGTATCTCCGCGTGCAAAGCACCACCGAGCGCCAATTCAACCTGCACATCTCCACCTCATCCGGAACTGTCGGGAGCGGAGACCCGGCCATCAACGTGCGCTATGATGCGGCGGGATGGGCCGCCTACGACGGGGGTGCGTGGCGAACCATCGCGGGGTTGGGCAGTTTGACGCCCGGGCAATGGCATCGGGTGCGCTTGACCGGTGAAGGCTGGGGCCAGGCCGGAGCGCGCTATGCATTGGCGGTTTCCGGCGCCGGCGGCACCGACTTTGCCTCCTCCGCAACCAATATCACCTGGTACCACAAAGGCACCCCGGCCACCGATCCCGCCCGCTATTTTGTGTTCACCTCGGTTTACGGAAATGGCCCGGGATTTGATGTCGACCAGGTGACCGCCGCGATCACGGGAGTCACGCCGCCCGAGCCGGACGCTATCGTCAAGATCAGCGGCACCTACCCGCACCTGGCGGTGTTCAGCGGCGAAGGCGAAATTGGCATCGGGGCGGTGGTGCCCTGGGCGGACAAGCTCTGGTTTGTCACCTATCCCCCCCATTTTCCCCAGGGCAGCGCCGACCGGCTCTGGATGGTGGACAGCAACCTGGCACTGACCGCGCATCCGCAAAGCGTGGGTGGCACCCACGCCAACCGCCTGGTGCACCGGGAATCGAACCAGTTGATCATCGGGCCGCACTTCATCGATGCCGAGGGCGGCGTCCGCACGATTTCTCCGAGCGTCTTGTTCGGCCGCCTCACCGCCACCGCCCGGCATCTCACCGATCCCGCGCATCGCGTTTACTTTTTCTCGATGGAGAAAGGCCTCTACGACGTCAATGTGGACACGCTGGAAGTGACGACGATCTACCGGGATCCCCAGAACGCCTCCAGCACAGCTCCCCTCGCGCCGCATCCCGGCGCTCACGGCAAAGGCGGTTATAGCGGGCAGGGCCGGCTCGTCTATGCAAACAACGGCGAATCCGGATGGAGTGTGACCAAGGATCCCGGTTTCAACGGCCCGGCGGGTGTGCTCACGGAACATGAAGGCACCAACTGGGCCGGCCCCTGGAACATCGTCGAGCGCAAGACCTTTACGGAAGTCACCGGGCCGGGTGGCATCTATGGCAACACCAACCTCAACGACCCCGTCTGGTCGCTCGGCTGGGATAAACGGTCGGTGCTGCTGAAAACCCTCGAAGCCGGATCCTGGCACACGTGGCGTCTGCCGAAGGGCAGCTTCACTCACGATTCATTGCATGGCTGGTACACCGAATGGCCGCGGATTCGCGAAATCAAGGACGGCGTGCGGCTGGCACACATGCACGGCCTCTTCTATCGCTTTCCCGGCACCTTCTCCGCCACGACGCCCGAAGGACTCGAGCCGATCTGCACTTATCTGAAAATGCCGGTCGATTATTGCTGGTGGAACGGGCAGCTCGTGATCGCGCGCGACGATTCGTCGCCCACCGGCGGCAATACCTGGGCGGGACAAGCCAACTCCGCGCTGTGGTTCGGTCAGCTCGGCGACCTGGAGCAATGGGGTGCGCCCGCCGGTTTCGGTAGTCCGTGGCACCAGGATGCGGTGACCTCCGGCATACCCAGCGATCCCTTCCTCGTGGCCGGCTTCCGGCAACGCGTGCTGCACCTGCGGCACGGCAGCGCCAGCCCGGTGACCTTCAAAGTGGAATATCGGCCCGCCAACGGCGGCTCCTGGCAGGGGCTCACCAATCTGACGGTCGCGCCCGAAGGTTATGTCTGGGACTTGCTGCCGGCCACGCTTTCGGCCTCATGGGTGCGGATGACCACCGACCGCGACGCCCCGAACGTCAGCGCCGCGTTCATTCTCGGCAACCCGCCCACGCCTGCGGAGTCCGGACCCTTTGCCGGCATCGCGGACATCGGCACCAGCCGTGCGGTGAGTGAAGGCATCATCCGCGCCCAGAGCGGCAACGCCCGTGTGCTGCAGTTCGCGGCCACGATTGTGGATGCCGCCGGGGTGAGCCGGGAGGCGTATTACGAAATCGGCGGCGCCATGCAGTTGCGGCGCGCCACCAATGCCACCGCCGAATCCACCCTTCGCACCACTTACAGCCTGGCCAAGGCCGGGTTCAGCGTGGATGCCGCGTCGGTGATTTACACCGAGGGCACCAACCGGTTTCGCCTGCCCAAGAGCCGCCTGGAATACGATCAACCCCTGGCTTCGGGCTGGCCGCGCGGAGTGCGTGAAGTCGTTACCGAGCGCAACCTGTTCAACGCGCATGGCACGTTTTACGAGCTGCCACGGGTCGATGCCGGGGGCTTTCGCCGCGTGCGCCCCGTGGCCACGCACAACAAGCAGATCAGCGATTTCGCGTCGTGGCGCGGGTTGTTCGTGGTCGCCGGAGTTCCGGCCCAGGCCCAGAGCGACGGTCACGTGTTCCGCTCTGACGATGGCCAGGCGGCGCTGTGGTTTGGCAACGTGGATGACTTGTGGAAGATGGGCGCTCCCGCCGGAGTGGGCGGTCCCTGGAAGGACACCGCCGTCACCGCCAACACCCCTAGCGACCCTTACCTGATGCTCGGTTACCAGCACAAGGTGATGGAGCTCTCGCACCAGGGCGGCGAGGAAGTCCTGTTCACTATCGAGGTCGATTTCCTGGCCAACAACACCTGGTCCGTTTATGCGCGCATCCCGGTGCCTCCGGGCCAGGTGCTCAAGCACGCGTTCCCGGCGGGCTACTCGGCCCACTGGGTCCGTCTCAAGACCGCGGTAGACACCACGGCCACGGCCAAGTTCATTTACAGCCCGATGCGGCCCCGAATCGAGCGCGCCTCGCGCGGCACGGATGGGACACTGCAACTGGCGCTGAGCGGGACCACCGGCCAGCCTTACACCGTGCGCGCCAGTTCGGCGACTGAGGAACCGCTGGATCAATGGACCGCTTTGGGCAACGGACTGTTTGCCGATCCCGTAGCCACCTTTGAAGATCATGACTCGACCAACCTGCCCCGCCGCTTCTATGTCATCTCCACGCCTTGAATTAGTTCCGACACCCGCTAGCGCGCGCCTGGCTTCCAGGTGGGCGCGAGCGGTCGGGTTGGCGGTTTGGCTGCTCGCCGCGGTGGTGCCGGCGCATACGGCCCTGGCTGCGCCACAACCTGCGTTCACGGTTCGCGATGACGCCCGCGCGTTTACGGTTACCACTCCCCAATACCAACTGCGCGTCGAAAAACAGGGCTTCCGGTTTAGCCTCGCCCGGCCCGATGGCACCCTGATCGTTCCCGTCCATGCCGTCTCCGGACTCGAGTTTGCCGGCAGCCCGGTGGCGGAGGCCCGCATTCAAACCCGGAAGGTCGACCGCCTCCTGATCGAGGTGACCAACACCAACGGCCGGAAAGCCACCGTCGACCTCGAGCCCGGCCCGCATTACCTGCGGCTGGACATTGCCGCCGACACCGAGGGTCGCATGGTGGCCCGCACCGCGGGGCTGGCCCCAGCCTTTGGCTTGGCGGAGCACGCCGCCTGGGGCCGTACCTCGACCGAGGTTACCGGGTACGTAGACGAGAAGTTCCGCGCCCAGGAAGCTCCGGGACACAAACGGTTGATCAGCAATTTCCTGGTGTTCCCGCGACAAGGCGTCGCCTGCGTGAACATGGAGAAAGGGATTAAAATTGTCCGGGTTACCAGCGATGAGACCACGCAAGGCACCGTCTCGACCCGTCGCATGCCGGCGCTGTATTACTTCATCGGCACTCCGGAGGAAATCTACGCGGCGTTTTTGAAGGCGCGGAACCGCGAGGGTTACCCGGTCTACCGTCCGAAGTACGAGTTCTTCGGTGTTGGCTGGGAAGCGTTCGGCGCTTTGGGCTGGAACACGAATGAGAAGACGGTGACGGAAAACGTCGAGCGTTACCTCAGCCTGGGCTACCCGTTGGAGTGGATGGTGGTGGGCTCGGGTTTCTGGCCGAATGAAGATCCCAACCTGCATGCCACCACCAGCTTCGGCCTGTGGGACAAGGTGCGCTACCCGGATCCGCGGCGCTTCATCAACCATTTTAAGAGCCGCGGATTGAAGTTCTTTATTGGGTTGCGCATCAGTTTCATTGCCGACGGTCCCTACTCGGCCGAAGGCGTTCGGAAAGGTTATTTTCTGAAGGAGAACGGTCAGGCGAAGGCCTGGCAACTCGGGTTTCCCCGCCGGCCCGCGTACCTGCTGGATGGCTCGAATCCCGAAGCGGTGAAGTGGTATATCGATCTCTGCGGTAAGTGGCTCGACTACGGGGTGGATGGCTTCAAAGAGGACCTGTTCACTTACAAAGTGGCCAACATGCTGGAAGGCAACATCGACGAAGTGAACCGCGTGCTCATGGACAAAGGCGTCTTTGTAATGGGCCGCAATGGTTACCTCGGCTCCCCCATGGACTGCCACCGCATCGAGGATTTCAACTTCGACCAAAACCAGGATCGGGGCCCGATCAATTCCCTGGCGTTTGCTTATAGCGGCTTCCCTTACGTGTACCCGGACATTGTTGGCGGGACTTTTGGTGAGCACCGCAAAATGCCGCCGCTGAATGACCCGCGAATGACCTCTTACATGATGCGCGTGGCGCAGTTCGGCTCGGTGCACCCGGTCATGGCCATGGGGATGGGACCGTGGAATTTCGGCAGCGCTCAGGTGGAGGAGGTCATGCTGGAAGCGGCCCGCCTGCACGCGCGGTTGCATCCCACCATCTACAGCGCGGCGATCGATGCCTACGAAACCGGTTTTCCCTGGAGCATGGCCCCGCTGCCGCTGCTGTTCCCAAACGACCCGCAGGTATATGGGCGGGAAAACAGCACCGTGCGTGGTTACCAGTGGATGCTCGGACCATCGCTGCTCGCGTGCCCGCTGTATGGCCAGGATTATCCTACCGCCACGCAACGTGACGTCTACCTGCCCGCGGGGCAATGGATGGATTTCGACACCGGCGAGCGCTATACCGGCCCAAAACTCCTCACGGGCTTCAAGCTGCCTCACGGCAAAACACCCCTGTTCATCGGCGGCAAAGGAATCATCGTGCTGAAAAATCTCGATGACCGGTCGCTCCAGGCCAAAGTCTACCCGGTCGCCGCACCTGGGACGGAATTCCGATTCACCCACGCGGACGGCAACAGCCGCTCGATGATCCGGGTGAATGTCACTTCCTGGGAAAAGGACCGCATCGTCGTCACCGCTACCGGCAGCAACAACCCGGTGCCGTTCACCTTCGAACCGAGCCACCAGGCCGTGGTGTTTGAGATACAAAAGGGCATCAATTACCAGGTAAGCAACCAGTAACCGCTATAGCCATATTCAAACGATTTCTCACATGATGCGCAACATGACCTATCGACCCTTTCTCCTCGCGGCC
This sequence comes from Verrucomicrobia subdivision 3 bacterium UBA6082, assembly GCA_002428665.1. Lineage (GTDB taxonomy): Bacteria > Verrucomicrobiota > Verrucomicrobiia > Limisphaerales > UBA8199 > UBA6082. The sequence continues at coordinate 7,848 of DIXK01000051.1, read as the reverse complement.
TCGGCCATGACGATCCTCCTGGCCGGTCAGAGCTTCGGCGCGCCGGCAGGCGAGAGCCCCGTTAACCTTGCCCTGCGTGCCAAGGTGAGTGTCAGTTCCACCTACGAACCCCGGTATGCGGCGGAGAAAGCCGTCGATGGTGTGGTGTCGGACGATTCCCGTTGGCTGAGCCGGCAGGATGCCAGCCGGAAGTGGATTGAATTGGATCTAGGTCAGCCCCGCGCGTTGCGGTGCGCGCATGTCTATTCCGGATGGGAATCAGACTCGGCGATGGAAGCGTTTTCGCTCGAATACTGGCGCGACGGCCAGTGGCAGGCGATTCCCGGTGCCCGAGTCTCCGGGAACACCAGCCTCGAACTGGCAATGGCTTTCGAAAACGAGGTCACAGCCCAACGGGTGCGCCTCGTCTCGCCGGACCGCGGGCCGGTGCGTCTGCGCGAGCTGGCGCTCTTCAGTGCAAATGAACCCCTGGGTACGGGTGTCACCCTGCAAGTGGGCCAGGCCGGTTTGTCGCTTCCGCAAAACCGGCACCTGGTTGCGCTCAACCAGGTCGGCTACAACACCGCCGCGCCAAAACGGTTCACCGCTCCGGTCTCCCCCGACGGCAGCATGTTCGAAATCCGGGCGGTGGGTGGCGCCGCGGCCTTGTTTAGCGGAGTCATCCGGGATCACATCGGCAACTTCAGCGCCTTTCAACCGGCCGACCAATCGCACGAATACGTGGTTCGCGTTTCGGGCGGCACACTCGCCCTCGGGGAATCGGATCCGTTTTCCATCCGGCGGCACCTTTGGGAAGAACAGTTTTGGCAAACCGCCGTGGATTTCATGATCGATAGCCGCAGTGTCGTGGGATCGCATCCTTCGGCTTACGGGGGGTGCCCGTGGCGGGATGGCACTTATTACGCCTATGAAGTCCCTTCGCTGGTGCTGATGTATTTGTCTCACCCGGATCGGGTCAAAGCCATGCCGGTACAGATGAACTGGGGCCGCGACAAAGCCCGGGTGCTGGCTCCCGACTTTAAGTTTGATGCCAACAATCCCCACAGCGAAGGGGTGATGGACGCCGTGCGCCGTTATTACACGGAGCTGGAACCGCCGAATCCCAAAGCGCCGGATGTCGTGCAACTCATTCACTGGGGCCTGGGGTATTACCTGGTGAACCCCTCCACGCGCGACCCGAGCCGCGACCCGCTGCCGAAACAGATCCACTCGCAGACCGTGGAGCAGTTCGCGTATCTGCTTTATGCCTGGCCCGAGTTGAAGGCCTGGCTGCCCCAGAGTTTTCACGACCGCTGCCGGGAATTTGTCACGAAACACTGGAAGTCTTCTGGCGTGCTGGCTATCGATCCCGAGTGGGACATGAAGTCTTACCTGACACCGCAACAGATCGCCGAACCCAATCCCACGGGTGGGCGGTTGCATCCGTACAAAGGCCGGCATGCCCCGGGTCACACGATTCAGCCCAACCTGCTCATGCACGTGGTGGCCCGCCGGGAGAATCGTCCGGAGGAAGCGGACGTTTACCTGCGGGCAGCCCGGGAGCATACCCAGTGGATCATGGATAACCTCGATTGGACCGACCCACGGACGACCAAGGGCCACCGGATGAGTGAACAGAAAACCATGACCGGCCTGGTGTGGTTCCTGCAACATCATCCGGAGAACGCGCCTCCGGGCCTGCAGCGCAAAATTCACGAATGGGCCCAGGTCGCCATCCAACGCTCCGCGAACCTGTGGGACTTCCGGCGCTACGATCTCGAAGAGCACTGGACGATTCCCGGCCTGAATGAGCCCGGCAATCTCGCCGGCTTCACCGCCGTGGCCCTGGCGGCGGCGTGGGTAGAGCCGGATGCTCAGACCCGGCGACGCCTGGAGGAAATTGCGTTTGCGCAAATGGACAACCTGTTCGGCCGCAACCCGCGGTTCGCGGCGGCGCCGCACAAGCCGGAAAAGGGTTTCCCGCTGGTTGAGCGCGGGTGGCCGCGGGGGTTTCCGGATAACGTGTGCGCCCGCCTGGAAACCACGCGGGGCTCCCTCTCGGCTTCGCCGGGAACGGAGATGTATCCCTTTAATCCCGGTGGCAAGTTCCGCCACCCGGAAGGCTGGGTGAATTTCAACGCCGCCTGGAATGTGGGGCTGGCTTACGTGCGCTGGCACGAACTTGGCAGCGGCCGGGTCCGGGCCCAGCAGGGGGCGAAATAGTATGGCGCCGCAGCGGCGCGGAAAGTGAGATATGAGATTCGATGGTGATGTTGGTGGTGTCCGGGCCAAAGTGCTGGGCGCGATGGCTGCGGTCATGATGCTGGCGAACGTGGACGCGCTGGGTGCCGGTCTGCTGGCTGCGTACCGGTTCAACGAAAACGACAACACCGCCGGCAGCCTGGCGGCCGTCGCTGCCGCCACGGTCCCCGACCCGGCGCGCGTGCGCGCCGCCAATGCCCGGGCCGGCGCGGGGCTCGGCGTGTTTGGCTATGGCGGCGTCACCGGCAACACGCATGGCTTTGGGAGTGGGTCCTACGTCTCCGCACCTTCCGGCTTCTACGCCCGGGCCAACGTCACGGCGGGCACGGAAAACACCGCGGTGGCCAATGAAGACTACGTCGCGTTCAGCCTCGAGCCGCAACCCGGTTTTGTGCTGCACGTCACGGCGCTCTCGGCGTGGGTGCGTTTGCAGGCCACTAATAGCCAGCAGGCAACCGTCACCGTGCGGTCCAGCGTCGACGGCTTCACGCAACGCCTCGCTTCGGTGACGGTGCCGGGCGGCAATAGCTACCTGCAACTCACCAACCTGCTCAACGGGTCGGTCTTCACCAACCTGGTGAACCCGGTGGAATTTCGCTTCTACCTGCAGGACAGCACCGACAATGCGGCGGATATTGTGCGCTTGGATGACGTGGAATTCCAGGGCAGCGCTGGCAATCCGCCCCCGGGAATGCAGATCATTTCGGTGTGGGCCAACGACCCGGCCGCGAGGGAGAGTGGAGACCATCCTGGGGCGTTCACACTCGAGCGCTGGGGCGATACGGCGGGTACTCTGGACGTGCCCTACACGCTCGGCGGCACTGCCATCAACGGGGTCGATTACCAACTTCTGGACGGCACGGCCCGCTTCGCCGCCGGAACCAGCGCGCTGGCCATCCCCGTCGTACCGCTCGATGATCTGCAGCCCGAACCGGTCGAAACCATTATCCTCACCCTAACGCCCTCAACGGCATTCGTCTTGTCCGGCACTAATTCCGCGCTGGTCCATTTGGAGGACGACAACGACCCTCCACTGTTCGTCCTGGAGGCGTCCGCGGCGTATGCGCTGGAAGGGACCCCGGGAATGAACGGGGCCGTGACGATCTCGCGCACCCTGGGTGATACCGAGGTCCCGGTCGCGGTGTCCTTCACCTTCGGCGGGTCGGCCATTCTCGGACGCGATTACACCGCCAGCGCGACGAACACGATCCTGTTCGCGGCGGGTGTGATCCAGCAGTCCGTCACCATCATGCCTTTGGACAATGCCGAGTCCAACCCGGTGCGCACGGTGGACGTCAGCCTGATAGTCGGACCGGGCTACACGGTGGGAAAGCCTGCGCAGGCGACGGTGGAGATCTATGACGACGAAACCAGCGGCCAGGGCCAGGTGCTGCTGGAGGCCGAAAGTTTCGAACCCGGCGGCTGGGTCGTCGATCCGCAATTTGCCGATGTGATGGGGTCGCCTTACCTGCTGGCCCACGGCAAGGGACGGCCGGTTGCGGATGCCACCTTTACAGTCCAGATTCCCGGCCCGGGCCTGTACCGGGTTTGGGTGCGGACCAAAGACTGGACCGCGCCGCTGACCGACCACCCCGGCGCTTTTAAAGTGAGCGTGGGCGGCGTGGAACTAGCGCCGGTGTTTGGCACCGTGGGTCAAGGCTGGATCTGGCAGGACGGTGGCGTGGTCCCGATCCATACCCGGTCCGCCGAAGTGCGCCTGCGCGACCTGACCGGGTTCGAGGGCCGCTGCGACGCGATTTTTCTGACCACGGACCCGGCGGCCGTGCCCCCCGACGACCTGGCGGTGCTGGCCGCGTGGCGCCGGGAGCTGTTGGGCCTGCCGGAGACTCCCACGGAGGCTGGGCCGTTTGACCTGGTGGTCGTCGGCGGTGGCATCTCCGGGAGCGCCGCGGCGATTGCCGCCGCCCGCCAGGGATTGCAGGTGGCGCTGGTGCACGATCGCCCGTTCCCCGGCGGCAATGCCAGCCAGGATGTGCGCGTTCACACCCTCGGCCGTAGTCGCGGGCCGATTGTCGCGGAAATCAACACGCCGGACCTCACGATCGGATCCCCGGAATTTATCCAGAGCGACGCTCGGCGTATGGATGTGCTGCGCGCAGAGACCAATCTGCACCTGTTCACGGAGTGGCGCGCGTTTGCCGTGCGCACGAACGGCAGCCGGATTTCCAGTGTGGATGCCCGGCACACCCGCACCGGCGACGAGCGCCGGTTCAGCGCCCCGGTGTTTATTGACTCCACCGGCGATGGCTGGATCGGCTTCTGGGCGGGCGCGCTGCACCGCGTGGGCCGCGAGGCGACCTCCGAGTTTGGCGAATCGCTGGCCCCGGCCACGCCCGACACGCTCGTCATGGGCAGCACCCTCTCGTGGAACTCCCGGGACGCCGGGATTCCGGTCACGTTTCCGGCGGTGCCCTGGGCAACGAATGTGGCGAAGGACTATTACGCTACCCGGGGCGATTGGTATTGGGAGTATGGCCTGCAACAAGACACAATTTACGATGCCGAAGCGATTCGCGATCACCTGTTCCGCGCCATTTACGGCACTTGGTGGAATGTGAAACAGCGGCCCGCGAACGCCAGCCTGGAATTGGATTGGGTGGGGCACATTGCCGGAAAACGCGAGTCGCGCCGTCTCGTCGGCGATTACGTCCTGACCGAAGCAGACGTTCGTCAGGCTCCCCTTTTTGCGGACGCCGTGGTCAACGAATCGCGGGAGATCGATCTGCACTACACCAAGGCCGGGGTCTATGACTTTATCACCTACGCCCAATTTACCTCCATCGGCAGTTACTGGATCCCTTTCCGCTGCCTCTACTCCACCAACATCGACAACCTGATGATGGCCGGCCGCTGCCTCAGCGCCTCGCACGTCGGCCTCGGCAGCCCCCGGGTGATGAATACCGGCGGACAAATGGGCGTGGCCACCGGCACCGCCGCTGCCCTCTGCAAAAAATACAGCACCACGCCCCGCGGTGTGTACCAACAACACATCGAGGAACTCCGCAGCCTGATCGGGCTGGGGGCCTTTGCGGATCTGCCCACCAACACCGTCTCGGTCGTGGACAACCTCGACCCCGCCCGAGTGCAAATCACCGGCACGTGGACTTCCAGCACCTCGGTGGAGGGATTCTACGGCGCAAATTATCTGCACGATGGCAACACCGGCAAGGGTGCCAAGAGCGTGGCGTTTCGACCGGACGTGCCGTTGAAGGGCCATTACCGGGTTTACCTGCGCTGGGCCGCGGACGCCAATCGGGCCACGAACGTGACGGTCGAAATCCGCGGCAGCGGCGCGCCGGTCAATGTGGTTGTTAACCAGTCCGTGAAACCGGACGGATGGTTGCTCCTCGGCTCCTGGCCTTTCGCAGCCGGTTCCGTGGGGCAGGTGATTCTCCACAATCAAGGGACCACCGCCCATGTCATTGCCGACGCCGTCGCGCTGGCTGCCGATTTTCCCCTCGATCCGGCTTACGAAGGTTCGGCATGGGGAGACCCCGATGGCGACGGATTCTGCAATTACGTGGAGTGGCTCAACGGCACTGACCCCGCCGACGCCGGGAGCTTTCTCCACGTCGACCTGGAGGGTAAGGTGCCCCCTGGCGAGTTGGTGTTTCTCGCGCAGGCGGGAAAATCCTACGCCGTGCAGTTCCGCGAATCGCTCCAGGAAGGCGCCTGGCTGAACCTCACTGCGATTACCGCCGAGCCCCTGACCCGCGAAGTGCGCCTCACGGATCCATCCCCCAACCTCAACGGCTCCCGCTTCTACCGGCTCGTCGCGCCCAGCCATTGAAGGTGTAACGCGCTGCCCCCATCCCGGCAGGGATGGAAGCTATTAGCCAGGGGTTGAGCGCAGCGACACCCCTGGTAACCAGCGGGAACGGACACGACCCCGCCCGGGGTCGCAGCGGAGGTCCAATGCGTCTGGGACGAGGTGGCCCGCTGGCATAAACTCCGGGATGCCTGGTGTTATACGACGAGGTGCCGGTGGTGTCGCTCGTGCCTCGCTCAACCACCGGCTAATCGCTGTGAACCCTCCGGGTTCGGAAGCGGCGAGCCCAACCGAAGTCCTGAAGGGACGTTGCAGCGCAAGCACACGGCCAGTGAAACGTCGCCCTGGGGTGCCGGATCCAAAAAGAACCCTCCCCGCCGTTCGGTGGCACGATGGATTTTGTTTGCCAACGGAAAAAAGCGGGCGCAGCTTGTTTTCCATGCGCAGGACGACGCCCATGGGAGTGCCCGCCGGACCCGAGGCCTGGGAATTCGGCCCCACAGCGCTGGGGTTTGGGCCCACCGACAGCCTGCACGCGCCGCCAGTTCACACGCGCGGGGAGACTCCGCTCGATACTTTCCACTGTAGTTCGGGCGTCGTGGGCTCAGCGGCTCAGTTCAACGAGAGTGTATCCGCCATGCCCGACCACACCACACGAACCTTCGTACGGCCCCCGCATCCGGGCACGGCGGATACACTTTTTTTACGTTGGGTTTTCGAGCACGCATGATGAAAAACACACTTCCAAATTTCACAAAAAAGGTCGTCGTTCTGAGCTTTCCGACGACAGACGGCAGTCGGACCTTGGCTTACCCTCGTTGGGAGAAGCAGGGCGGCAGACTGTTCCTAATAGGTGCAGTCCCAGTCGGAGGTTCTCGCAATGATTGGCTCAAGGGCGGAGAGGCAGCAGTCGCATGGGAGATGGTCTCAGACTATCTCGTTTTCCACTCGCTTGAGGATTACCACAAGCGGAGGGGCATTTATGCGAGTCAGAAACGGAAGGCCTAACAATGCTGCGTCAGTGGACGCGCCGATGGCGGTCCTGTGTGCAATCCGATGTCGCCGGCGGCGCGCCACTGCGCAGCGGCGTTGGGCGCCACCGGCGATGAATATATGAGCGAAGGAGCAATCGGACTGATCGTGCTCGTGAGTCTAAGCGTAGTTGCCGCCGTTGTGAGCCATTTGCTTGTGCGGCGTTACGTGCTTGCGGCAGCGTGCGGCGCGCTTGTGGCTGATGTCCTCTTCCAAATCGCGGCCTGCATGCATCTGGGCTACCTCGATCCGTTCATCCTTATCGCGTTCGTGGTGGCGGGCGGGCTGGCCTTCTCCATCGGGCTGGTCGTGGGCTTGCCGTTTCGCCTTATGCGGCGGAGGGCACAGCAGTGACTCCCGGTCCCAACAATCGCGCTGCACTCGACGTCGGGAGCGCGTTCTGTCTGCACAGGTGGCGTCATTCACCCGGCGCTAGTGAGCGCGGGCGTTCGGCTTAAGGCATGAGCATGCAACCCTCCAGTGCAAGAGGACGGAAGACACGGCTGGCTTTGATGCCGTTGTCATGGGCAATCGCGGCACTGGTGGTGTATGCCTTATTGCTCAGTTTGGCGAAAGCGAGCGGGTCTACCATCAGCGCCCTCCTGCAAGCGGACGATCTGTGGCCATTGGCTGTGGTATTGCCCGGCCTGATTTTCGGGAAGGTTCTGGGCCTTATGGCCATCAACCTGATAGCGGTTTGTACTCCGCCGTTGCGTCGGGTCTTCGAGGACGAAGAGGTCCAGACGGGACGGCACGGATTTGGCAAAGCGATGGCAGGTTTGGCG
>DIXK01000006.1 GCA_002428665.1 Verrucomicrobia subdivision 3 bacterium UBA6082 | reverse complement strand
GCGAAGCTTCATTGAACCCCCCGAAAAGCGAGCAGTCCATGCGGCAATGGACGAAGGTGTATTCCATAAAACAGGGGCGGATGTTGTGACTTTTTTTTGAATCTTTCCGGCCAAAATATTTCATGCCGAGTAGCTCTCTTTAATGGCAACTAAGATGAAAGCAAAACCGAATGTAAAACGTTTGAAGTATGAATCACACAATCACATCTAAAAACGCAACGACAAGTTACTGTTCCCTGCGGCACACGTATGTCACAGCGTTGCGTCAAAGCCGCAATCAGCCCATATCGCCACTTGGCCCGCTCGCCGAAGGCAAAATCATACAACTAGTAGACTCCACACAATCGGATCGGTGGCTTGTCTTATTGAGTGTGTTCTGCAGGGGCGTGCGAGTCTCGGGAATCAGGAACCATTCGCCTGAAGACGGAGCTAAAACCGAAGTGTAGAAAGAAAGGACCCAATAATATGGCAACAACCAGAAAATTCGCCAACTCCCCGTACGGCTACATGGTGCTGCGTCGCCCTAATGGGACCCAGGCTAACATCAGCTGCAAAACCAATGACCTCACTGTGGTGAAGTTAATGACCAACAGCGCTCAAGCGCTACTGAACGCGAGTAATGGACAACCAGTGCCAATTCCCGAGATTTTGGAAACTGCCGAGAACATTTGGAAACTGGCAAACAAAAAGAATACTCCGGATCAAGAAGCGATCCCGTACCTGTGCGGTCTACTCGCTGAACACACTGGTTCCGGATCGTCTCTACGCAGAAAAGAGCGAGTGATTGATCTACTTGAACATGTGCTCAGTCAGGACGGTCATCCGAACATTGGCATGCGGGACGTCTCAGCCGATCACGTTGGCAAGTTTAAAGCTGCTACCATTGCGATGGGGTGTGGTGATTCTACCGTCCGCACCTATCTGCATACACTGGGAGGGATGTTTGAAACGGCTGCAAAGAGGAACGTTGTCTACGAGAACGTCGTTCGGCGGGTAAGCAAGCCGCCACGTCCAAAAAACTCGCCGAGGCGCCCCTTCACTGGTGACGAACTGCGCAAAACGTTTGCTGTGGCGGATGATGAGTGGCGAGGGATGATTATGGTGGGCCTGTTCACGGGCCTACGTTTGGGGGATGTTAGTCGATTGGTGTTTCGAGACATTGATTTAGTTACGAAGCACATTCGTGCGGCGGTGAAAAAGGGAAAGCGTTTTGAAGATAAACCCATTCCAAACCCCCTTTTGCGATTCTTCCGAAGCCTTGACTGGCCAGCGGACCTTGACCAGCCCTTGTTTTCTCGTGCATACAAGTGGGCAACGACGGGGTCCAGATCAATATCACGCATCGGTGACGCGTTTATAGAGTTGTCCATTTTTGCCGGTGTTCGCACCACAGGGCAACGCCAGGGACAACAACACCGGCAGGGCGCCGAAAAGTATGCACCGCTTTCTTTCCATTGTCTCCGGCACAACTTCACGACCATGCTCAAAAAGGCAAAGGTTTCAGAAGCGATCGCCAGGAGAGTCGGCGGCCACCGCTCGGTGGCTGTCTCGGATGTTTATTCGCATTTAGGGGAAGACGTGATGTTGGATGCAGTTCAGAGCGTTCCGGTCATCTTCGACATTTCGGCACGTGTAGCAAAGGAAGCAGCCGCTTCGGGGCGCGTGCCCTCCACCGTCACCCTAGCCCAAGGAGCCGAGGCCGCATAGGTGCCCACTATATGAAACGTAAAATTCAAGATACTCCGCTGAACGAGAACAAAGTCGCACAAGCCCTCAACAAGGCTGTGAATGGCAGTAATTTACCTCGTCAATCGGGAATAGGCTGGTTGCGTGGATTGCTGGCAGAGTACCCCGAAAATCGAGCAAAAAAACGTTGTGTCGACAGGCTGGAGCAGATTTTAGTCGGGCGCGGCAAGCGCGATGTGCCGCTTTGGGGAATCAACGCTGACGATATCGGCGCTTACAAGGCGCGCTTGGTGGCCAGAAAATGCAGAGACGCGACGATTCGCCGAGACTTGGACGAGCTCGGGAGCATGTTCGAAACTGCAAAAGTGCGAAAGGTAGTTCGAAAGAACGTGGTGCGCGACATTTGCAGACCGCCTCGCCCGAAAAACTCGCCGAGACGGCCATTCACCGAGGCAGAGCTGGTGCGGGTTCTCGATTTCGCCGATTGGGAATGGTTCGGAATGATTCTGCTGGCCCTCTACACTGGCCTTCGCCTCCGCGATGTATCACTCCTTGTCTATCGCGATATTGAACTACCAAGTAAATTCATTCGGGCAAATGTCAAAAAGACAAAGTTATTTGAGCCCAAACCGATTCCTCCCCCTTTATTGATCTATTTCAAAGCGCTGACCTGGCCGACGGACCTCGATCAGCCACTCTTCCCGAGAGCGTACGCGCTCGTTGTGGAAGGCGAACTGTCAGTATTAAGCCGCAAGTTTGTTGGATTGGTCGAAGATGCGGGAGTACGAGATCGGGGAATCAAAGTGCGCAGTCGAGTTCGTGAAGGTGCGGATAAATTTCTTCCTCTGAGTTTTCATTGTCTGAGGCACAATCACACCTCGATGCTCAAGAAGGGCAATGTCTCCGAGGCCATCGCGCGCGCAATTGCAGGGCATTTGTCCATTGCTGTATCCGACGTTTATACGCACCTCGGCGAGGACGTGACATTGGCAGCTGTAGCAGAACTTCCCGAGATTGAGGGAGTCTCCACACTTTATTAACAATCGATTTTCATGTCGATTACATCAGCGACACATCATTTAGCTTCGATCTATAAGGCACACCGTTTCCTCCTCCATTCGGTCTTTCACGCTTTCAACGCTGGTCACTTGCCGGTGAATCGGTTTTCCAAGGCTCAAATCTCGATTCCAAACAAGTGGAGTAAATCCACAACTTCCAAGATTTTTCGATGAAAACGATACAAAACCATCCGAACCTCAAATTATCGGCGAAGGCACTTCTGCCGGGAGTGGCTTTCGAAAAACTATTAGATGTCGCAGACGCGGAATGGGAGGGCATTCTGCGCTTGGGACGATATTGCGGTATATCGCTCATGAGCTGCGTTCGCCTGCGTTGGCGGAATGTGTCTGATGACAACACATCGTTGCGGTTGTTTGTGGACCACGGAGCTCAAATCCTTGAAATTCCGCTCGGCCCAAAGATGGCGAATTACTTGGCCGTGCGTCGCAAAATGGGATCTGCAGATACGCCCGTGTTCCCGGACAACTGTCATAAACGCTTGGAATCACTGGCTGAGCATTTCGCCTTACTTGCCAAAAGGGCGTGGGGAGCGAGTGGGCGACGAAAACCATGCTTCTCTTTGATTCACTTTAGCTTCCGCCCCGTAAAGGCAGGGTTGCCGGGGATTTCCCAATCAGTTCGTTGGGCTAGAGGCGTCATTTTCAACCGTTCATTTTAACCATCACCATGAATATGCCAGAAATCCAAATCGATAATCCTGTAGAAGTCGTAAGAAACGCCATACAAACCTTGCAGGCACAAAAAGCCGCTCTCCAAAGGCAAACTGCCGAAATCGACAAGCAGCTCGGTGTCATCGTAGAACTGGCGAGTTCACCGTGCATCCCCGTCCCTGCGGCAGTGCAAACCACATGTCCAACTCAAGGTGCCGGAGTGAACGATCGCAAAGCAGGCGAATATACGCCAAGAAATGGAAGCTGTGCGGCAGTCATTTTGGAGGTGATGTCGGATCGTAAAGAGCGGACCAGCGAAGCAATCAAAAACGCTGTAAAGGAGAAGTTGGGAGCGGAGTTCAAGGCGACTACACTTTATCAGGCTATGACCAACCTCACCAATCGTCAGGTGATAGCCTCAGTCAAAGATAAGCCCGGTAACTGGGTTCTGTTAGAGCGTGTCTGAAAAAGCATGCAACGGGTAACATCACGAGAGTCTACGGAGTTGAATGCGAATCATCGCCAAGTGGATCCACGATTCCGCGCTGGCTTCGGTGCGCTCGTAGTCACGCACCAGACGCCGATGGCGCATAAGCCAGCCGAAGGTGCGCTCGACGACCCATCGCCGGGGCAGGATCTCAAAGCCAGTGACGACATCCGAGCGTTTGACCACTTCGACGTCCAGTTTGGGCCAATGATCACGCACCCACTGGGCGAAGTTGTCGCCGGTGTAGCCACCATCGACCCAGAGCCTACGCAATTCTTTGAACCAGTCGCCTACCCGCCGGAGCACCTGTTGCGCCCCGTCCCGCTCCGGGCAATTTGCCGGAGTGACAATCACTCCGAGCAACAGCCCCAACGTGTCTACCAGAACGTGGCGCTTGCGCCCCTTGATCTTTTTGCCAGCGTCATAGCCGACCAAGCCGCCGTGCCCGTCAGACTTCACGCTTTGACTGTCCAGGATGGCCGCGCTGGGTTGGGCTTTACGGCCTTCACCCAGACGCAGGCAGATGCGCAGAGCATCATTGAGGGCAGCCCAGGTGCCATTCAAACTCCACGCCCGGAAGATGTGGTAAACCGTCTTGCAAGGGGGGAAGTTCTTGGGCAGCAAGCGCCAGGCAATCCCGCCCTTGAGCACGTAAAGGATCGCATTGATCACCACCCGGCGATCGGTAGGTTTGCGGCCGAGTTTTTTCGGCTTAGGCAGCATAGGTTGGAGATAACTCCATTGGGCATCGGTCAAATCGGTTTCGTAAGTAGCGATTTTCATCGCCCCGACGGCGGCTGCGCCGAAAATGGAACGGCAAAACCGCACACCAAATGTCAAATCGAATCTTCACTTTTTACGGAAAGTTTTTGTGGGAACCATTGCCGTGTCTGCCAGGCTGACCAACCGCGACTTACTTTTCAGACACGCTCTTAGGCAACAAGTAAGAGTCGTGGATTAGATTTGAGGAGCTCCATCACGATGCAGTCGAGGCTCATCTGCAGTCGCTCAACCGCAACAGTACAAACACAAATGAAGAGGCAAAAAACACCTAACCACAGACACAATCGAAACCGGTTGCGCCAGCGACCTTTTACTGAGGCCGAATTGCACAAGGTCTTCACCGTTGTCGACGAAGAGTGGCGTGGGATGATGCTGGTGTCCGTTTATACGGGACTGCGCCTGGGTGACGTGGCGAGATTACGTGAATGCGATCTGAGAATGAACTCAAAATTAATTCACGTGCCGGTAAACAAATCACGGCTTCAAACGTGCCCAATTCCTCCTCCACTGTATCGGTACCTCGTAGCAACTGGTCGGTCTGCAGGGCGAGCTCAACCACTGTTTCCACACGCTTTTGCATTGGCTACCTCAGGTCGAATCTACCAATTGAGCGTTGAATCTCGGCACCTACTTGTGAAATCTGGCGTTCGGAATGTAGAGCCTTCTGCGAACAAGAGAGATGGCGGAGACGGATATTTACCTCTGTCTTTTGGCAGCCTCCGCCATTATTTCCTGCGTATGTTGTTTAGGGCAGAAGTCCCAAAAACAATGGCAGCGCAACTCTGTGGCCATGAATCCAAGCGGATTCCGTTGTTTCACCCAAAATCAGATCTGCACGCAGCCGTCGAGAAGTTGCCTGATTTGCTGAATATTTTCACCCAAAAACTCGAATAGGCACTTGCAGCGTGGCACAACCCGGCCTGGAGAATGGCTGCGTTGACTCGCGCTAAATCCATTTTGGTGTACCTTCCGTCCGCCGTTTACGAAGCGGGAATGAAGCAGTGTAATGCCGTTGATCGCGAGGAGTCCGCGATGCCCCCGGGGATCAATTAGGATTGGCTTGGCGCACGATTTCTATCAAAGGAACCTCCCATTCTGCGACAAGGTAATGTTCTCGGCGCGATTGGTCCTCGTCTTGTGCTGATGTGCGAGCGACCATCGCCAAGACTCGGATTTCATGGATACTTCCTACCTTTTCGCCCCAATCAGCATTCCCTTTCCTTGAAAGCCGAGCAACGCACACACCATCCGAATCGAAGGGGCCAAGGCCATTCGCATCCAGGGAACGCATGGCAAGATTATTCCACGCGGAGGAGTTGAAGCTCGCACTGGTGGCATGATTTGGCCTAAACTACACGGGGTACGTCTTCTGCTTCGCCTACGTGTGATGGCTTAGTTGAGTTGGAAGCGGGCTTGCTCGTATTTTGCTTTGTCGTTGCAGGCTGCGAAACTCAAGCCCAAGTTCGCCGAGCGCTTACGATTCTGGGTCATGGTGGTTTGTCATGAGCTCAACTCTGCCTGGTTCTTAGATGATTCTGTCGGTAGCAAACATGCAAGATACATGACGACAAAATCAGGTGAATACCGGCTCCAGTTGTGCAGAAAGGCTGAGGAGAACCCCTGAAAAGAAAATGATTTAGGGAACCCAAGTTAGCGGAGTTCCCGTGGTTTGGCCGGAATTGCGCTCTATTGGATTAAATCCAATGCATGGGAGAAGAGTTTCGGAATTCATGGGTCGGCTAAGAATCCGGCCGATGAAGACAGAATCGTTCTTAAACATCGGCCAAGCACCAGCTGCGGTGACATCTCGTCCCTCGGTTGGGGCGACATTGTCCACTCCAACTGTCGCGGTTGCCGCGGTCGAGGTTGCTCCTGAATATCTTCGCCTTCCACGGCAGGGACAACAGGATCCAAACTTCGGGCTTACTCGCTCCTACCTAAATCTTCTAATTCTCCCCTCCAAGGAGAATGATTTCCAACCGCCGGTGCGCAGTAGTGCTTTGCGACGGGGCAATGCAAAATCAGGTGTGCGGTTGGTAAACGTTTCCAGCTTGAAGGCATATTTGCACTGTCAAATAGCGAACAGGAATTCGGGTAGCAACGCATCGGCCTCCAACACCACCCCGGTAATTGACGTCGAATTCATCCGGTTGCCTCCACCAAAAGGGCGTGATCCGCTATTTGGGCTTTCGAGGTCATTCTTAAACGAACTGATCCTCCCTTGTCCGGCCAATGGCTACAAGCCGCCCGTCCAAAGCCACGTACTTCGCAGAAGGGGATATCGGAATGGAATCCGGCTCATCAGCGTGGAAAGTCTGCGACGGTTCATCCAGGCGCACGAAGAACCGGTGGCGACCTCTGGTCCCTCAAAAGCGACTGGGCCGCGAATCGAGCAAGGCGATATCTAATGCCGCAGGCCTTCAGCGAGGTTCTTTAAGACCGCCACTGTTCAGGCGCAGCACCGGGTACAGCGTAAATCGAGCTACGAGTCGATAACCAGATAGACCATGTGCAGTTGGTGAAGTCTTGAAAAGCTGCCGTTTAGCGACCAACCTTCTTAAAAGGCAACCAGGCATGAGAATGTCGATTACGGGTTTAGACCAGCTCTACTATAATAACTGAGGCGGTTGCCGCCTCGCGGACGAACGCCATTACCATGCTCGCGATATGACGCAAAATGGAAATCAAACGGATCTTTCGCTGGTGCCCGGAAAGGCTGGTCATCATGACTGTTCCCGTTGGCTAAAGGTGTTCAATAACCTCAATTACGATCCCGCCAGAGGCATCGCTCCCCACAAACCGCTGCTTCTGCTGGTGCTCTGTGACCTGGCCGAGGAAGGCAAGCTGGGGTCCCGTATTCTTCCGCGGAGCGGAGACCTCGCATTCCGCTTCAGCTCTTACTTTCGAGTAGTAGCACCGCGTCGGGGAACCAAACCCGACGTTCGGCTCCCGTTCTTCCATCTCCGCACCGAGGGTGTCTGGCGCCCCCTGGAGCCCGATGGTCGCATTGCTGAGGATCGCCAGCGTACGACCGCAGTTGAGATCGACGCTTCTTTAATGAAATGCCTTCAGGATCCCGATTTTCGTTTCATGTCTCGCCGGCTTCTTATCGCTCGTTATTTCCAACCCCAAGAGCGGGCGAAGCTCTACGGTCTGACCGGGATTTCAATCCCAAACGAAGACACCGTGGCCGCGGATGCCACACGCTATCAATCGTCCAGCGATTCCGAAGCCAAGCGCGATGCCAAATTCGCAGTCCGAGTCCTACCGGCTTACGATTACACCTGTGCGCTCACCCGCTACAGAATGATCGCCGTCGACGGAACAACCCCGCTGGACGCAGCTCATATCCATCAATTTAAGCGTGGCGGGAGCAACGCGCCAACCAACGGTATTGCCCTCTGCAAAACGGCCCATTGGCTCTTCGATCGGGGGTTTTGGTCTATTGCCGATGACCTTACGGTTTTGGTCGCAACCGACCGCTTTGACGAAGCCGGACCGGAAGCCCACCTGCTAAAACGCATGGCGCGGAGTCCGCTCCTGCAGCCGTCGAACCGTTGCTTCCGCCCAGACCCCGTGTGTCTGGCTTGGCATCGTGCCTTTCACCGGTTTAATTAGCGGAAACACGGCGGCCGGTTGGCGAAGAAGCCAATATCCCAAATTGGGACCGACAACGATGAGGCCGTCTTAAAAGGCCCGGCCAGGAGGCTTGGAACAACCCTTGGCGAGCTGGCAGGCTTTTCTCGGTTGGTTTAAGGTTTTCTCTGGTCTTGTTGGACAGATGCCTGCTAAATTTCCTCCAACGTCTGGCTAATTGGACATGTTTCCAATTGAAAAAGGGCATCCAAATTTATGCAAGAGCGATGGCTATCGGTCGAAGAAATTGCCGCTCATTTGGGCGTCAACCGCGACACAATATATAAATGGATTGATCGCAAAAAAATGCCCGCCCACAAAGTCGGGCGGCTATGGAAATTCCTGACGTCAGAGATCGATGCTTGGGTAAAAGCAGGCACTGCAGGCCAGAAGGACTTTGAAGCTCACAGTAACTGATTGGGAAGAGCATACTGATGATTGAAACTGCTTATAGGTTTTCAGGACACCAAACGTTCCCGCTGCGGATAGCCTGGCTTCCGAAAGCGATTCGGGAAATAGTTTCGGGCCACGATCCGTTGACGAATATTGATGAGGGAATCGTCACACTCGGTCTGGGCAAGAACATGGTAGAGGCGCTGCGGTGCTGGATTGAGGCATTCCAGATCGCTTCCAAAAACGACTCTGGGTGGTCGTTGACCCCTATTGGAGATTTGATCTTCGCGCCCTCATCAGGCCTTGATCCGTTTCTTGAGGACCACTCCAGCAGTTGGTTGCTTCACTGGTTGATATGTACGAACAGGCAAGCTCCATTCTTTGCATGGGAGTGTCTTTTTAACCGCTGGCCGACATCAGAATTCAGCACAACAGTTGTCGTAGAATCTTTCCGAAAAGCGTCGGAGCAAAATTCGAAGGCTGCTTCAGTCGTCACACTGAAGCAGCATTGGGAAGTTTTTCTTCACAGCTACCGCCCGCCCCGGGGCATCCGGGGAGAGGATCACCTAGACAGCGCCTTATCTGTTCTAGGTTTAATTCAAGAGGCGGGTGAACGGCAAAACCTTGCGGGAAAATGGGAGACGCTTTACACGTTCGATACCGGCCCAAAGACTGCCATTCCGCAGCAGCTGTTCTCTTTCTTTGTCCACGATTGGTGGAACCGTGTCTTTGCTCATGAGCAGACAGTAAATTTACGGGAGTTGGTGGGAGGCGACCACAGCCCGGGTCGCATCCTTAGAATGCCGGAAAGCGAGATACTACTTCGTGTGGCCGACCTGGCTCGCTTTCAACACCGTATTTTTCAAACCACGGAGTCAGCAAACCTTCGTCAACTCCGCCGTGTTAAAGAGACCAACGGTCACGATGATCTCAGAGCCGCTTACGAAACACCGCGATTTGTTTAACCCGCATGGCCATTTCCAAATTACTCCGAATTCACCCGCGGTTCATGCGCTCAGTGCATCTTGAGCGGGATATCAAAGATCCGACCTCTTCGCTCGGTTACATCCTTACCCCTGTGGCTCGGCAGGCGCTGGAGAGGATCACGACAGGCTTCCGTACGGGTTCGACCCAGAGAGCCTGGCGTGTCGCTGGGGATTACGGATCCGGAAAGACGGATTTTGGACTTGCTCTCGCCCGTATTGCGGAAGGCTCTAAGGACGAACTTCCCCGAGACCTCCGTCGTCTGATTGCTCCAGCCACTTTCCTGCCAGCTATCGCAACCGGAGATGCCGAGCCCCTTGGGTTGACGGTTCTTCGTGCGCTGGGTTTAAAGCGCGACGCGCGCAAAAGTCGGCCAACGACCGAAGAGGTGTTGCTTGCTGTTCAGGAGGGGGTCACTAAATCTCGACGCCAACGGCATTCCGGTCTCCTTCTGATCCTGGACGAGCTTGGAAAAAATCTAGAACACGCCGCACGAAACCCAGAATCAGAAGACGTCTTTCTGCTGCAGCGATTGGCCGAAGAAGCCAACCGCAGTGGAGATAGAGCATTCGCGATTTTGGTCATGCTGCATCAGGGAATTGCTGCATATGCGACCGGATTGGATTCGGCATCGAAGAGGGAATGGGACAAAATTGCTGGGCGCTTCGAAGAGATTGTTTATGCGCAGCCAATTGAGCAAGTAGCGGCTCTCGTTGCGGCAACCCTCAACGTGGACACTAGCCAGCTGGCAGAGGGCCTCCAGAAAGAATCGGACGCGGCCATGACCTCCGCGCTCAAGGCCGGGCTCTATGGACCATCCGCTCCGGTTTCGCTCAGTGACCTAGGAACTAAAATATTTCCGCTTCATCCTACAACGCTTCCGGTGCTTGTGCGCACAATGCGCCAATTCGGTCAGAATGAGCGGTCCCTGTTCAGTTTTATCTCCTCAGCCGAACCGATGGCGCTTCAACAGCACTCAGCCCAAACAGTCGAGAAAGCTGGGCACTATCGAATTGATCACCTCTTCGATTATGTACGGTTGAACCTACTGCCGACCATTACCACGGGGAACTCGCACACGCATTGGGGGGTGATTGAGGCGGTTTTAGCCTCCACTCAGGTACAAACCCCGGAAGAGGAAGCGGTGCTCAAGACGGTCGCAATGCTGAGCCTCCTAGATGCCCCAGATCTCCCTGCTACAGAGGAGGTTGTGAGCGCGTCTGTCCGGGGTGGCAGGAAAGCCGTCGATGATGCCATCAAGACCCTACGTGCTCGCGGCGTGATTTACGAACGCGGTACCGTCAAAGGTCTGTGCCTGTGGCCGCACACTTCGTTGAACCTGGATGAGCTTTTCGCTAAGGCGGTTGAAGCCACGTCCAGCAGAGGGGACGGCATCAAACGTCTTTGCGACCACGTTCACCCAGAGCATCTAGTTCCACGGGCCTATTACGCACGCAATGGGACTCTGCGGTACGCAGAGGTCAAACTCGTCCCAGCGGCGGGTTTGAATGATCTTCTCGCCGATCCACCCCAACTCGATGGTAATGGGGCGGATCTGAACCTGCGAGTTATTCTACCGGTTGACCGGGCACAACAGCGCAGTGTGCGAGAGACGTTGCTTGAGCGGAAAAGCTGCCTTTCCAAGGGATTATTCGTGGCTGTCATAGAACCACCTGATCTGGCCGTGACCGCTCTTAGCGACTTGGTTGCATGGGAGTGGGTCGCGAGGAACACCCCTCAACTTTCGGGTGATAGGTACGCCCGGGAGGAGGTGTCTCGACAAATTAGTCAAGCGAAACGTAATCTCCGAGTTCGGCTTGGCGGTTTGGGGAATCTTGCTATCCCCACTGGAAGGCGCCTCGAGTGGTTTTACAACGGAACTAGCAGCCCAAAGGAACTGGCAACCGGACGAGAACTTCTGACCTTTCTGGGAGACCGGTGTCGCCGGATTTACTCCGAAGCGCCAAAGGTCCTGAACGAGCTTATCAACCGACGTTCCCCAAGTAGCGCTGCGGTTGCAGCCAGAACAAAACTCGCTCAGGCTATGGCGACGGCGTCAGACAGGCCGCACTTGGATATGGACGACACGAAGCGTCCGGCCGAGATGGCGCTCTATCTCTCGATCCTAAAGCAAGGCGGATTCCACGTAGAGACGGAGTCTGGTTGGATGTTTCAGGTCCCCACTCCGGAAAGGGACCATTGCAACTTGCTTCCGTCGCTCGCCATCATCACGGAGACGCTGAAGAGCAAAGGCACCGACGCTTTGGTTTCAGTTCCGGATGTTCTCCGCGCACTATCCCTGCCACCATACGGAGTCCGTGAAGGACTTCAGCCGTTCATCATCGCCATCTACCTCGCGACGCACCACCAGCATGTCGCGCTTTATGAAGATGGAACTTACCTCCATGAGGTCGGCGGGGACGTGTTCCTGCGGCTCATGAAAGAACCTGAGTTCTTTTACCTCCAATACTGCAAACTGACCGGCGTCCGTGCGGATGTTTTTGCTAGGCTCCTGCACTTGCTCAAAATTAATCCTCGGGATTCAAGCAAGACGGACCTGATTGATCTTGTGCGTCCATTGGCCGTTTTCATCGGCCAGGAAGTTCCGGATTACTGCCGCAAGACGAACAACCTACCGGCTATTGCGGTGGATGTCCGACGAGCGCTTCTCGAAGGCCGTGAACCGATCAAACTTGTCTTCACCACGCTTCCAGAGGCCTGCGGCCTTCCACCTATCCACAGGGACGGACTGAAGACTCCCGACGAATTGGCTGCTAGTTTGCGTACAGCACTGCACGAAATTCGGACGGCTTATCCAAATCTGATTGAAAGGCTACGTAAGGCGATCTACGCGGCCTTCGATGTGGACCCGAAAATGCCCACGGGAAGAAGCATCATCGTTGAGCGCGCGGCCCAACTCGCCATTGCCGTAACCGAACCCGCACTCAAAGTCTTCGCTTTGAGACTTGCTGACCCCGCGCTGGATGATCGGGCATGGGTGGAATCTGTGGCAAACCTTCTCGCCCGGAAATCGCCCGAGCGTTGGCTGGACAATGATGAGACTGAGTTCCACCACCAACTCGAAATCGCCGCAGGACGCTTCAAACGCACAGAGATGGCGTTCATCGGCACAACCCGGAAGCTTAATGGCCATGCGTGCCGCATCGCCATCACCAAAAGCGATGGTAGTGAGGTCGGCGACCTTGTGGATTGGAACGGAATGGATGAAAGCCGCATCCGCCAGGTTGAACTAGAATTCCAGCAAATCCTTTGCAAGCACGGTCGCCATGGTTTGGCCGCAGCGATGCGCGCCATCTGGACAGAGCTCCATGCGGAAAAAACATCTAAGAAGTCGTGATGCACGCGTATGACCACTGAGACCCCAATCCAAGAAAGTAAATGGCCTGAAGACCCGACCTTGGTCCGCCATGTTTTAAGTCTCTCTGGAGGCAAGGATAGCGCAGCGCTCGCAGTTCATCTTCGGGATCGTGTGCGGAATATGGAATACATCTTCCACGACACCGGCAAAGAACTGCCAGACACTTACGAGTACCTCGAACGATTGGAAGGCAAATTAGGGGCAAAAATCGTGCGAACGACCTTCGGCACAACCTTCGATGACTTGCTTCGTCAGTATGGTGGCATGCTTCCATCTAACCATCGTCGTTGGTGCACAAGGATGATGAAGCTAAAGCCCTTCGAGGAGTACATCGGCGACGACTTCTGCATCAATTACGTTGGAATCCGGGCAGACGAAGAACGTGTAGGTTACATCAGCCATAAGCCAAACATCCGAGCCGTGTTCCCTTTCCGTGAAGATGGGATTGATTACGAGGGCGTGCAGCGGATTCTCGAAAATTCCGGCCTAGGTATGCCCCCATATACCGAGTGGGGCCGCACCCGCAGCGGATGCTTTTTCTGCTTTTACCAGCAAAAAATCGAATGGGTTCGCCTTAAACAACGCTATCCAACGTACTACGAAGAGGCCAAGGCGTATGAAAAGCCAAATCGTGTGAATGGCAACGTCTTCTATTGGTGCGGCGATGAGTCCTTGGCTCAGTTGGAGCGACCGGAGCGCATGGCACAGATCGAGGAGAATTGGCGTCAGGCTCAGGAACGGCTCGCGAAACGGCAGCCGAACCGCTCACTGGCAGAAACCCTCGGAGGCCTAAAAGTCGCTCCGCGCCGCCGAGAAGGGTGCCTGCTCTGTCAACTCTGATAGTTCTATGTCAACGCTCACAAAAGGGGAAAAGTGGATCAGGCTGCTGCGAGCCTACGGCCCCGTTGCCGACAACGAGGCTATGCAGGCCGAGCACGTTGGCAAGCTGGCTGCACACCTCGACGTTCCAAGGCTCACCTTTGATCATCCGGCGCGGCAACTCATTCTAGACTGTTTTCCAGTTTCGACTGGATCATTTCGAAACGTGGTGCTGACGGGCACCGCTGGAGCAGGAAAAACCTCTCTTTGTTTTGACTTGGTCCGAGCGCTGACGGGAAACTCCGGGGAGGGACATAGTGGTGTCGAAATCATCCATGTAGGAACCTCGGCGGGGCAACGCACGATTACGTTAATCTACGATGTTACCGCGTGGCGTAAGAAGACGAATGGCCACCTCAGCCAGGATCATGTTGCCTTACTAGCAAGGATGGCTGATTCGGCATTCGGTGAAAGCGACGAGTTCTTTGTCCTAGCAGTCAACGATGGGCAGATGCACGAACTTTTCCGAGCCCTACCCACAGATGCACCCGACCTAGTTCGAACGCTGGAGAGGAGCTTAATTGGGCTTCACGCACGCGGCGAGATCGATAGCGGCGAGCGCCTCCGGCTCATTAATCTAAGCAAGATTCCCAGCGAACAGATTATGAGACTCTGCCTTGCTGCGGTTCTCGACCGTCCCGAATGGATATGCTTGGATGAGGAGAGCGAAAAGCCGCTTTTCTCTGAATCGTCATCGCTTTCGCGTAACTACCGCGCTCTCAATTCAGCCGAAGTGCGAGCGAAGCTCATCATGCTGGCGCGCATCGCGGATGTCACCGGCCATCACTTGCCGACACGAGGAGTGCTTTGTCTTTTAGCTAATGCTTTGTTGGGACATCCCGATGCTAGAGATCGAGTGATCCGGCCCGGGATAGAAGCTAATACAATTGGAAAGGCTGGAACCGCGCATAAGGCCGCCCTGCATCGAACACTTTTCGGTGAAAACCTCACCGTTAACAACCGAAGAAAACGGGAAGTTTACCGATTTCTTTCCATGCTCCACATCGGTGATGAGACGACCAATGATCTCGACGAGCTCCTTATTTTCGGAACAAGGGACGAAGAACTCAAAGCTACGCATGACGAACTAGTCTTGCCTGACCCGTATAGCCAACGCGACCCTAACTTTGACGCTCTGCTCAGACGCTACATCCGCGGTGACATCAATGACGAAGCTGAAACTGCCATGTTTTTGGCTGAGCTTGCGGCTGAGCGCCGCCGAGTTTTCCTTCAAGCATCCCAAGCGCAGATACAGAAGCACTTGCTTTGGAAAATTACAGTCTTCCATCATGCCCGAGAGTACCTTGAAGAAATCCTCAAGCCGATTGAGGCAGGAAAATCTCCAGCGCGCTTGCACCTTCGTAAGCTTGCCTCAGGGCTCAATCGGATATGGACCGGATTGCTGCTCGCCGATAATGCCAATGAAGTCTATCTCGCAACGGGACTAGATCTAACTACGTCGCCTGTGAGTGACATTCACCTCTCACAGATCGAGCTGGATTCCGAACCGCCAGGCATGGAAATCGTGCGTGGAAAGGACAGTGGTGTCCCGCATGCAGTACTACGCACGAACGGCAGACAATTTTTATTCCCGCTCACGCTCCCCCGCTTTGAGTTTTTATGCCGCGTGGCTGATGGCGCTATGCCCTCGAGTTTTTCGCGGGAGTCTTGCGCTGACTTTATGTCACTGAAACAACGGTGCCTCCGCGATTTTCAGCTCAAGGCAAGTTCGAAGTCATTGCACCTAATGGAAGTTCACGGGTCCGGCACGATTCAACGGCTTCCAATTCACCTTTCCGAATCATGATTGCTCACGGAAATACAGAGGAATTCTATGGTTCCAAGGACCGGCATGACGCTTGGATTTCCGAGGCTATCTGGGGACACCGCTTGGAACGGCAACCCCTTTCCGCTCTGATGTTAGAATTCCTCGGCATGGCGGAAGGCATGTTTCGACAGGGGAAGCTCTTGGCACAAACACGCCCTGGAGAGAACCCGGAATATGTTGCCAACCGATCACTCCAACTCCGCAACCTGCTGTTCAACAATCCGCGGATGGAGGAAATCCTCAGAAATGCGCAGGGCAGCGACGAGGAAGGTTGGAACACATGGCTGCAGGTGATGAAGGAAGGAGCTTCTCTTGGTGACCGCTTGCCTGCGGATTTTTCGTATTTGCGCCCACGCTTTGACACTTTCCGGGAGCTTGTTAGCGTTATCCGCCTCCTCCGTCAGATCACGATGGAACCAGGCGCAGAGCGAGGATGGACCAATCAATTCATTTTTCCTATTGGCCCGGCGGCGCTCTATGAGGCTCTCGGAGAAAAGGGAGATGGTTTTGAACGAAACCGGGTAATCTTTACGCGTACGGGCGAGCTTGCTTATCTAATGTTAACCCGGGCTTCGGAACCGCTGCGTTCTCGAATCCGGGACCGCCTGGCGCCCATATTTGATCCAACCACCTCACGGAACCGCCTGCTGATTCGGCTCATCTCGTCCCCTGAGCCCGATCGCGGCGACACCAAAGGAGGCACTTACCTTCCGTACAAAACCCATCCCGCGTTCGACCGAATGGCGGAAGACGTGACAGCGATTCTAAGTCTTAACCTGCCCGATCAAGACGCTTTACAGTATTTACAACCACTGTTGGGCTTTCATCTTTACCTTTATGGAATAGAAACGGCAAACCAGATGCTGGGACAGCCTGGTTTGCCTCCATTAGTCTGCGAGATCCTTGCGCCGAAGAGCGATCTCGTGCGGAAGGCAGCAGTCGGCTCCTATCTTCAGAACGATGGACTGGGCACTAGGGCAGTTCGAAGGTTTATTGATGAAGTTGCTTTTTCCGACACCGCTCTTGCTACTACGCTCGCCGACGACACCCTTGACGATCTGGCGAGGAAAGAATACTTGGCGGAGCATCTCGTTCGCACCTGTTCATTTAAGAGAGACCGTATCGATGCCGCGGACCCAAAGACCTTCGCTCAAAAATTTTATAGTTTCGCGGACAGACTCTATCGAAGTGCTACAGGCGACGGACTGATTGCAATCGCTGCCGGATGCGGTCTCTCTTCGAAGCGAGGAACGAACCGATATCGCTACGCGCCAACTGACGACTTGCTTCGCGCATTGGTGCTAGCAAACGTAAATGCGCCCCTTGAGGAAAGCGCGTTCCTTCGCCAGATCCACAAACGCTACCGGATCGTCATTGGCCCGAGCGAAGCCAAAATAGAGGTGCTTAGTTACCTATTTGACGAAACCGATTTTAAGAAAAACAGGGATAGGCTCGCCCAGCATTTGATCGGCATGGGGCTGGCACAACGCATGAGCGACGCATGCACTTATGTCCTCAACCCCATGGATTCACGCGAATGAGCATTAAAGCACCTGACGCCCTCGTGGGGGCCATCGCTCTCGAATACGTCTTGATAAAGCTCAGGCCGCAGCTTGAGGAGGATCCGGACTTTCGCGGTGCGTTTCACGTCCTCTCTGGTTTCACCGCGGAACAATTGGTCGGTTTCATACTCGCGAAAGAAACTGCTGGAGCTAGGGCGACGCGTCTCCAAATTCAGTTTCCTGAGTTCGAACTTCGCGGACACGGCGTTGACCCTTCGTACACAACGACTGAGTCGTCGGTCAATGTGCGCAATCGGGAGCGAAATGGTTCCGTGACGCTCACCGCAGAAGTAGAAAACGATGCAGAGGCGTCCCTTGCCGATAGCGATAGGACAGACGCATCGGATTTGAAGGCCAAGGACATCGCACACATCTGGGTCGATTTCGTAGCCAGGAGCGTTGGCATCAATCTTCTGCCAGAAGATTGCAGGAAGATTGAGGCGATGCTAAAGGGTTTGTTCGAAACGGGGCGCTGTCCAACGGCGAAAGCAGGGGAATTCCTTACCGAAGTTCTCACGCATTTCAAAAGCGGAGAGGTTCTCAGTCGAGCTGCGGGTAAAGCTCTACCGATTATTGGCCTACCTCTCTTTGAGGACTGTTTCAGTTCGCTAAATGAAGCAAAGATGGCGCAACCCTCACAGTGGGCGGCCAAATTCAGGAGCCACTATTCGTTAGAGTGTTATCTCGATAAACGGGGGCTTGCTCAAGAACTCTTGGACCCGGATATTCTTCGAAGTCGACTAGCCCAGCTTCGCTCGCCCGACCAGCAGCCTCCTATTCCGGAACCGCTCCTATCGGCATTTCACGACTACATTGAATCCGAAGGAGCCAGGAATCCTGCCACGGAGAACCTCCTCTTCAAATTTGATTGGAATTACAGTACGCATTGTTTCGACCGAGCGAAAAAGACCTCTGCTAAAGATTTTGCAGAACGCACGCGCAGTGCGTTGGAGGCGGAGGCGATAACTCCCACGCCTGATGACGAATTGGTGCTTCATGCTCTAACCAAAATCGGACGCAAACCAGGCTCAGCGTCGGACGAGTTCCGAGAGTTTTTTGAACGCCGCAGTGATGCTTTGGAAAAAGACGCTCCCCTTTACCTTGAATGGGAGGATTTTGTTCACGGCAAGAAGATGGAATGTGTGGACCTTTTTCAAGGCATCTTTGAGTGCGTGCAGCGTTCAATCCGCGGGCTATCCTCGCTCGAAGCAGCCTATGTTGTTCTTGAAGGGCGACAACAAAAGAAGCCCAACAGCTTTCTGGAAATGAACCAGCGTGCGTGCGAGTACTTTGAACGAGCCTACGGTTCTCTAGAATCTCTAACTAAGAAGAAAATCCGATTCACCGAAACGCTAATTTGCCATTACTCACAAGACGTCCTTCCCAAAATCAGGGACAAGTCAAAGTTCAAAGGCTCTAGCAAATCAGGGAGAGCAACCACGCTGAATTTTCTCGTCTCCGTCTTCCAAAGGCAGCGAGGTGGAATGGACCGCAAGGTCGTCACATTGTCACTCTCGTGGAAGTTTCCTATCGGTTCAGTCCTTGCACAAGAGGAGGCGGACCTCGATGCCATTTGCCGCTACCATGCGCAGCGTGGGACCACGTTGGTCGAGTGTCTGGCTGAATATGAAGTCGTGGGTCGAAAGGGATTGCCGGTCTCACTTTCACTGGAAAACGTCGAAGGGTTCGCTGACGTAGCCCGCGGTGGTGGTCGTGGCGCATTTATTCCCGCCCAAGACCGAATCAAATCCCTGGCCTTCCAATGGAAGGAAACCCTTGAAGGCGCCAGTTCCCGCCATTGGCTGCTCCCGGCCCAGATCTCGGAACTATGGTCCAGCTTTAAAGCGTTTGAAACCGTTTATGGCCAAGCCGTGCTCGCCTTGCGCAAAAGTGTCCTAGCCAGCGAAAAGATCGCTGATGTCGCAGCCACCTATAAAGCACTGCTGCTCAACATCAACGAACTTAAACACCAAGATGCGAGGCGCCAGCTGCTGCGCGTCATCTTGAGAGTGGGCCTCGCACAAGTCCAACGCTCTGGGCGCCGGCCGCCTATGGCAGTCATTTGCCCGTGGCATCCGTTGCGTATGGAAGCCGCCGCCGCCAGGCGGCAACAGATTCTCGGCCTCATTGAACAGCTACTCGGCGAAGATCGGCCACCGTTTTCGGATGGCGTGACCGGATCACTCTTTTTCCGCGAAGTCGAACAACTTCTCGTCCACCCTCTTTATCCCGAGATGACACCGGTTTGGGAAAACACCCAAGCGTCGGCTCGCGTCGTTACCCAAGCTTTTGGCGCTTATACACTGCATCAACCGCCCGAGCCATCGTGTGAGTCCGCAATGCCGTCGTTGGACGACGAATCCAGCTTGGCTGCCGCAACGATTGAACAGGAGATGATCGAGTATCTCCGGCTCCAGCCCCATGAGCGAGATAACTTCTCGGTGCTGCTTTATAACTGTGACTCTCCGGATCTTCCCACCGCTGTTGTTGAAAGCATCAACCGCATCAATGCCAAAAGGGAAGATGACAAAATCACCTGCCAAGTGCTACTCATGCACTGGGACGAAGATCACTTGCGGCAAATTTATCGTGACCTTGTAGCGCGCGGTGTAGATACAGAAGCAGATCCAACCGAAGCTTCCGGTGACTTCCTTGCTAAAGTCCGCGTCAACATCACCGCGGCGAACCGATTACGCCGCGACGGCCGCTCGCAGCCGGTCGACATTGCATACTGCCGAGACCTGATTTCCCGAGAGGCCAAACCCGTTTGGGAGTGGTTATCGCGGGAAACGGCTACTCCCCAGGCTCTTCAACCTCATCAGTGGAGCCGTCGACTTCCGGTAAGCGAGGGCGACAGAAGAGTGCGGCTCCAACTAGCTTGCCCCGCTCAGACTGAAACCGGCTGGGCTTACCTTTATTCGCTTGCGGTACTGTGTGCGCCCGGAGCAGACGACGCATGGGTGGCCGGTAAGTGTCCCGTGCTCATGCGGTGTCTCGACTTTGACGACCAGAGCGTTGAACGCATTTTCAGAGAGACTCATGAACTGGCTGTTTGGGTGGTAAATCAGGACGAATTACTCGACCGCAAGCTTCTTGAAGCACAGCACGTCAAAGTCATCCGCTACGTTCAATCGGCGACGCATGGCCGCAATTTGATCATCTCCTCGGATGCACGTGAAACTTTGCTCGTGAACACGCTCAAGGAGAAGCTGAAATCCATGCTCGCTTCGGATGTGCTTACGGAAGTGATCGACGCGCTCTGCAGACGGTTCATGGAGGACGCCAATAGGATTTCGGGAGGTCTCGTTCTGAAGGCAGCCCGCCGCGCTAACAACACCAACGAGCTTCTCGGGATGGTGCTCTCCCGCTACCTCGTACAATCGGAACTGGGATCGGACCGGCCCATCGCATGGTGCTTTCTTGACGATTACAGCCAGTGGCTTGGGAAAAGGGAAGGGACGAACATTGCCGACCTGCTCGTACTTGCGCCAAAAACGAACGACGATGGTTCGATGCACCTCGACGTCGTGGTGACTGAAGCTAAGTTCGTAACTCATGACACGCTCAGCGCAGCTGCAAGCACATCTGCCAAGCAACTGACGGATACCCTGTCACAATTGACGGAGGCGCTGGACGGAGAGGCGCAAACCATCGACCAAGACATTTGGTTGGCCCGACTGTCAGATTTACTCGTTTCCCAAACCATCGTTGCCCCCGGCCAACCACCTTTGGATACCATTGCCTGGCGTCGAGCGATAAGGCAGCGCCAATGCTCTGTTCGCATTTGGGGATACTCCCATGTCTTCGTGAACGAGCCAAACGACCTCACCGCGCAGGTCTCCACCGTTAAAGGGATTCCTGCCGGCAAAGGAAGGGCCAGCCTAGATTCCCTTCAAGAGGTGTTTGGCCCAGGGCATGTTCGCGAATTAGTACTTCAATACTACCGCGCCAACTATAAGGCGACTGCCGAGCTGCGGCTGCGCAACGGCCACCCGGCATTCGGAAAGTCAAAGCTCTATCACTTGGCCAGCAAGGCTGATGGTAAGGCACAGGCGAAGAAGAGTGAGCAACAGAGTCCGCCTGATGATGTGCAAGGTGGGGCTGGCGTAGCACCCGAACCGCCAACACCGCCCACCACTCCTCAGAGCGGGGCCGCAGGCGACCAAATTCTAGGTTTGGTTAAGACAACAGTAAGCCCTTCAATCGCAACCAAGAGCTGTAACCCAACTGAAGCGTCGGCGCCCCTGATTGCTTTCCTTGAATCGCGCACAAGAATGTTTCAGACGTCGGAAGAAGAAGGCCGAGTATGGCTTGCGGCAATTACGATGCAACTGCGCCAGGCCTTGGTCACGCGGGGGCTTCCCGCCAAGCTCATTGAGGGTGTGGCTCCGATTCTTACGCCCAACGCGGGCATCGTTAAATTGCAGGGGTCAAAGGATCTAACGGTTCAAGCCGTTGAATCGTGTGCCGACGAAATCTTCACCTCGGACGGCGTCAAGATTATCAACACAACACCGGAATCTGGACGCGTTTCCATCGCGTTAGAGCGGCCGAATCGGCAGGTTTTGCATACAGAACCGGTGCTGCTCGACTATCTTCATAGCTACAGCCAGAACTCGTATGGCGAAAAGCTCTGCGTTGGCATCCGTGAGGAAGACGGCCAGCCATTGCTACTGGACCCCCTGAACCAACCGCACACGCTGATTGCGGGAATCACAGGAAGCGGAAAATCCGTGCTGATGCAAAACCTGATTTTGAGCATCGCTGCGACGCGAACCCCCGACGAGGCACATATCTACCTTATAGACCCTAAATACGGAGTGGACTATCGTCCGCTCGACGACCTGCCTCACGTCAAGGCTGGTTCAGGCTCCATTATTGATGACCCCTCGACAGCGGTACAGATTCTCGAAGGATTAGTGGCTGAGATGAACGGGCGCTACGAGCTATTCAAGGAAGCAAAAGTCGCTAATGTTCATGCTTACCGTCGTGCCACCGGCAAGTCCATGCCCACACTTTGGATTGTCCACGACGAATTCGCTGACTGGATGCAGACCGAGGATTACAAGGACGCCGTGCCGAACATCGTCGGGCGTCTGAGTGTGAAAGCTCGAGCAGCTGGCATTTTCCTGCTTTTCGCCGCCCAGAGACCAGACAAGGATGTGATGCCGATGCAGCTCCGTTCTCAACTCGGTAACCGGCTAATCCTTAAGGTTGATAACGCGGGAACAGCCGAGATCGCAATGGGCATTAAGAATTGTGGCGCGGAGCGATTGCTCGGACGAGGGCACATGCTCGCGAAGACTGGAGACACTTCAGAACCTGTCTTCGCCCAAGTGCCATTCATTGACTCGGAGCAGACAATCCCGGAAATCGTCAGACTTATTTGCATTCAATACGGAAGACCGCTTGAGCCGGAGCCATGATTTACCTCGACAACAACGCAACGACTCAGCCGACTCCTCGCGTTGTCGAGGCCATGCTGCCTTACCTGACCGAATGCTATTTCAACGCTTCAGCTTCGACAGCCGCTTATACTGGCGCCGACGAGCCGCGAAGGCGAGCTGCGACCGCTATGGCCACGCTCCTGAATGCTGAGGAAGCGGGCTGCTTCACTTTCACCTCAGGAGCTACTGAATCAAACAACTGGGTTTTCTCCTCCTTTGCTCGAAGGCGCACCGGCGGGCGAATCATAATTAGTTCGATCGAGCACGCTTCGATTGCGGAGCCGGCTGCCCAACTTGGTCGCACCGGTTTCGAGATCATTGAACTCCCGGTGAACGACCAGGGTGTCGTCCGATTGGATGTGCTGCGCGAAGCCTTGAAAGAGGATGCCGCCTTGGTCTCAATCATGACCGCAAATAACGAGACCGGCGTCTTGGAACCGATTCAGGAGATCGGGCGATTGATTCGCGAACGTTGCCCGGGCGCTATCTTCCATACGGACGCAACACAAGCAGTTGGAAAGATACCGGTCGATCTCCAAGATGACTGGAAGGAAATAGACTTGCTTTCGTTCTCGGCCCACAAATTTCATGGTCCAAAAGGTATAGGTGGCCTCTACATACGCCCGGGAATCGAGATTGACCCAATGCTCCTAGGCGGCGGTCAGGAGGGTGGCCTTCGCTCGGGAACAACCAATACCCCAGCGCTCGCTGGTATCGCAGCGGCGGCACTGGAATGCGCTGATTCGGTGTCGGAAGCGATGCGCGGAATTAGAGACACATTTGAAACCAGTCTAAGAACTGCAATACCTGGGGTGGTGATCCACTCGCATAACGTCGCGAGGCTTCCCAACACAAGTTTTTTTTCTGCGCCTGGTGTGGAAGCCGAAGAGATCGCGGCGTCCTTGGCGGCTTCTGGAATAATTGTTGGAACCGGTGCCGCATGTTCTTCGGGGGCGCTCGAGGGTTCAAAGACTTTGAGGTCGATGGGTGTCGACGAGCGGGTTGCAGCAAGCGGTTTGCGTGTGAGTCTTTCGCGCTGTTCTACGGTCGCACAGATTGGGCTTTTCTTAGAGGCACTCACGGCTCAATACGTGAAGTCGGCCGGCGGGGGAACCAATCCTCAACAAACACGAACTTTGTCTCTCCTCGGATAAGATATGGGATTCAAGATCACTGCCAGAACACTCCTGCATCTAGGAGCAGAGTTGATCAGCACTGATGCTGTTGCACTATATGAGCTTATCAAAAATGCCTTCGACGCAAATTCAGTCGCAGGCGTCAAAGTCTCCGTGACTGTGAGATTGCCTTCATGGCCCGGACCATGGCCAGCCAGGTTGAGAGCATTACCGCTCGAACCCCCACTCAAAGTCACCGACTATGGTGCGTACGCCGAAGCCTTTCAGGTTCTGAAACGGGAACTAGTTGAGGCACTCGATCCCACCGCCCCCGGAGTTGAAACATGTGCGGCAGCGATAAGGGCCGCGAAAGACCCAGCGAGCCTCCGTGCGGAAGCAGAGGCGGCGAACGAAATTGTCATTCGCGACACAGGCCACGGAATGTCAAAGGATGAGCTTGATGAGGTTTATTTAACGATAGGCACGCGCTTTCGCCGTAAGGAACGCGAGGCGCTTGTGCAAAGCGGTCGTGAGCCAGAGCGGCCAATCCTTGGCGAAAAGGGTTTGGGTCGCCTAGCCGTAATGAGATTGGGCCAGCGCGTTCGTGTTGAAACCACGCGCAAAAACGAGACGCACTGGAACGTACTGGAAATCGACTGGTCGCGTTTTTCCCACGACTCAGATGAGCTTGTAGGCGATGTGTTAATCGAGGCCCAGAGTGGGGCACAAAAGCAAAAACCAGAGTTACATGGGACGGCGATTATTGTCCGTGCTCTAAATGCCAACTGGACAAAATCCCGGCTCAAAAGCTTTGCTGACGTCGAGGCCGCAAAATTCAATAGTCCATTTGATCCGGAAAAAAGGTACCGAGTGACTTTACGCTATAACGAAGACGTTATTCCGTTACTCGATTTTGACCGGATGATCCTCAACAACTGTCACGCTCACGTATCGGCGTCTTTTAGCATAGAGAATGGGGACCCCTGTTTACGCGGCCGTGTAGATTATCGGCATCAAAAAAGGGAGCGCGCTTTTGATCTCAGCGGAGCAACATTGCTTTCAGCTTCCGCCGCGGCATCGCTCGACGTCCTTCGTTCGCTTGGCCCTTTCACGATGGAGGTCTTTTGGTTCAATCGCCGCCTGCTGCAAAAAAAGGAAGTGAGTGGGCATTCAATTGGTGAAATCATTAACCTTTGGTCGGGTGGATTAATGGTGTTCCGCGACGGGTTCCGTGTCCTACCGTATGGAGACGAAGGCGATGATTGGCTGCGTATGGATCCCACGGCATACTCGTCAAGTGGATTCAAAGTCAATCGGAAGCAAATCATTGGCCGGGTTTCTATTAGTGTTCTAACAAACCCTGCGCTCACCGACCAAACGAATCGGGAGGGCCTACGCGACACACCCGAAAAGCAAGCGCTCGTCAATATTCTACGACATATCCTGGACGAGGAACTGCGCCAGTTCTTGAACATAGTTGATAACGAAGAAAGAGCTCGGCTACGGATCAGTTTCGATGAAGTTGGAGAACGATTGGCGAAAGAAAAACAGTCTTTGCGAACGAATCTCGCCGAACTTCGCAAATTTCACTCCACAACGCCTGAGGAACAACTCATCCTCAAGGAAATCGACAATGCCGTGGAGAGCCTTGAAAACATGATGGAGGAGGCGCAGGCGTTGGCGGATGAGTTTGAACGCGGACGCTCGCAAGTTATTCACCTTGCTGGGTTAGGGCTTATGGTTGAGTTTCTCGCTCACGAATTAAACCGGGCTACACAGCATGCCCTAAGCACATTGGCTGACGGAAAGAATAACGGACGAGAGCTATCACCTACAGCGATACACAACTTAGAGCTTCAGCTCAAAACTTTGCAAAAGCGACTAAGCACGCTCGATCCGACCACAACATCTGGCCGTAATCGCAAACAAACGTTTGACATCGCTGTTCTGGCACAGCAGGTCCTTGATGGTCATGCAGCAGAACTGCAGCGACACGGTATCTCAACGAAACCTGTCCGGATAGTTTCCGTCGGGAAGGCACTTGAGGTGAAAATGGTGAAGGGAATGATTATTCAGGTATTGGAGAATCTTCTCAGCAACTCGATCTATTGGCTCAAGCAACAGCAGCGCGTTGAGCGGGGTTTTCGTCCTGAGATCATTATTGAAGTAGATGTCAATGAACGCCGACTGGCCGTGATAGATAACGGGCCAGGTGTCTCTCCTGATGACGCCGAACACCTGTTCAAACCATTTTTCACCCGGAAACCACCTGGAGAAGGAAAAGGACTTGGATTATATATCTCACGGGAGATTGCGCACTACCATCAGGCGACCCTGGAACTTTCTTCAGAGTGTCGCTTTCGTCCTGGTAAAAGGAGCACCTTTGTTCTCACTCTTTCGAAATAAGAGGCCCTACATTCCATGATCGCAAGTCCAGAAGCACTTTCGGCACGCTTGGCCCAAGCGGGAGTGACAAAGGTCGCTGTCATCGACGATGCCTTTGATGATCGCAATTTGATGCCCTTGGCCATTGGCGTCGAAGAGTTATGGGCGCAGATCGCCGAAAACGAAGAATGGGCAAGCCAACTCGTGACCAACGGCATTCGGTGCGATGATCAGGAAATCTTCGCCAATGACGGATTGATTGAATTGTGGCGAAAACGTTCGGTCCTGCAAGGGCCGCTTTCAGAGGCCGTCAAGGCAGTGTTCTTGAACGCCGAGGAAAAACTAAGCTTTCCAACGCAGGTGGCTGAAAACCTTAGAAAGCTAAACCTCTCTGTCGAATGTTTCGACTTGCCAACGGCACCCACCATCGATGGTCCAGCTGAGCCACGATTGGAGGGGGTTCAGCTTGTGTTTCTGGATTACGATCTCGAAGGAGAAACCAGGATAGAACGACCAACATCTGAGCTTCGTTCCCACGCGATTGCCAGAGTTCTCGCGCGGCGCCGCGGGGATACGCCATTCCTAGTTTTGTTCTCCAGCCTCGACGGCGTTCGAGACGAATCTGAAAGGTTTCGCCAACACGCTTTCTACCTCCGAGGGTCATTCCTCTTTTTACGAAAAGTTGACGCGGCCCGTTTCGAGACACTGTGCCGGCTGCTTGCGCCAAGTTGCGTTTGGACTCGCGATATCGGACATTTCCAGCACTTCTTTATCACGCTGAAGGAGCACCTGGGAGTGGTTGCCGCCGACATTGAGAGACGGTTTCTACAGTTGGACATTCAGGATTATGCACATTTTCAGCATGTTGCCCTGCAAAAAGATGGGGCTCCTCTTGGGGAGTATATGTTGGAGCTCTTTGGTGCAGTTTTGAGCCATGAATTTCGCGATGGCAAGAAGGTGCAGGAGGCTCGCTCTGCTCTTGACCAACTCGATCTCACGACTCAGCACCTTCCATTTCATACGCAGCCGACCACACCGGTAGAGAGAATCTACCGTGCGGTGTTGACCGAGCCTGGAATTCTAATTGGACCCGCAACTCCGCATCCGCAAATGCTCGGGTGGTATGTCGAGCACCTTGGGAAGATTCGCGAGGTACCCCCGCTATTGATGTTGGGGGATATATTTGGGAAAGCTCCAGATGTTCCGGTGTACATTGTCATGAACCCGGCTTGTGACTTACAATACGCCCCCGGAAGAAAGCCAAAGTTGGATATTTCAGTCTTCTTGCTCCCTGGGAAGTTGGAGTCCTTGGCTGTTCCAGCCACCAATCCACAATTGAGTGAGCGGATGCGGTGGTTGAACTTCCAGGGCGTTGATTATCGCGTGTTGTGGGATTCGCTACGGGTGGAAACCGTTCCACTTGTAGAGTTCAATTCCTGGCAGGCACGAAACGGTTTTAAGCGTGTTGCGAGGTTGAGCCTCCCGTATAGTCTTGCTCTTCAGCAATCATGGTTGGGAAACATGAGCCGAGTCGGTCTGCCAACCAGCCCTCCGATACATGATGCTTACGACCTGGAAGTGTTTATTCCTGAAGTCGCTAGGAACCAGTGGAGTTCCGTCGGCGGGATTCTTAAGCAGGAAGCAGTCGTAGCCACCCACCCAGCCGACAGCAGCGAGCCAATCAAGTTTTGTCTAACAGATGTAGCTCAGGGCCATTTGGCTGATCAGTTGAAACATGCGGTAGAGGTTTTGTCGTCTCCGAGAAAGGAATCTGCAGAGAGATTACTACAAGATCCAAAGATCTGGTGGCTCTTGATCACCCAATATTCTCAGTTTGAATTCAAATCCGAAAAATGGTGCTGGAAATATAATGCAGTGGGGACTTCCCGACCGGCACTGATTTGCCTCTTGGATTCAGATCCTAAATCGAAAGATCTGGAAGAACTAAATCATCTTGCTGTCGCCCTGGTTTTGCGCTCTATCCGCCGAGAATCCTGATACTCACAGACTATACATAGAAGATAAAAGGGCCAGGCATGGGTAAATCACATGCGTAAATTCCAGAAAAAAGTGACTGCCGACCAGGCGCAGATGCAAGCTCAACCGTCCAAGGAACTGGATTTAATTGCCGGGCTTAACCCTGAAAAAGGACTGATCCTCGCCCGCATGTTTCGCCACAAAAGGATGTCATATAAGTATTTTTGGTTTCTTGGTCTTTTGAAGCTTGTCGTTGAAAACCAAAGCAACGCGATTCCTGTCAGTAAGGTTGTAAACGAGATGGCGGTCGGTGCGTGGCATCCTGTTTGCTTTTACCGCTTGTCTTTAGGGTTGGGGGATGCGCTTGAAGAGAAGGTCCGTGGTTTCCATGCCGCGTCTGGTTTGGAGAGCAAGTGTTCTAGGTCTGAAATACTAAGATTCCTTTCCTCGGCGACATGGGCTACTGAGCAGTTGCAGGATTGCATCGCTTATGTTCCTACCCGCCTTCTTCAGGCGCACTTCCAATCTCAACTAGAAGGATTGCCTGATCAGCGTAAGGACGCATTCACGAGACAGCTTGCTGCGGAAAGCCAAGGAAAAGAGTCGCCGTCGATGTATTGGCTTCGTCCGACCCCCTCCGGAGATGTCGTTGAGATGAACGATGACTGGCGAAGCTTCATGATGTCTTATAGTGCTATCTTGCGCTCCTATGCCGAGTATCAGTTGTGTCAATATCTCCAGTCTAAGAATCCCCATGTTCCAGGAATTGTGAACAAGCTTCACGCCACAATCTCGCGCAAATTACAGGCTGCCCGCAAATTCTGGATGCACGCGCGAGATGCTTTTGGTCGCTTTGGCCGACCTGAATGGTTTATCGATATCTATACTCTGGAACCATTGTCTAACCGCTTCGCAATAGATCACTTTTTGCCCTGGAGCTTTGTTGCCCATGACTTGATGTGGAATCTTGCCCCTGTATCTCATGTTACCAACTCTGCCAAAGCTGATCGGCTACCGCGCATTAAGCAGCACCTGCCACGTCTAGCAAGCCTCCACCATCGTGCATTAAGAATGTTAAGCCTGCAGAACAATCGGGCAACCAATGAACGCTTAACTCCATACGCCGAATGCTTTAATATGGATACAGCGAGCGTTCTGAAACTCAGCGAAGCGGAATTCATGGCAAAATACTTTCAAATTGTGGAACCACAAGAGCGCATCGCGCGTTGTCAGGGATTCACCGTTCTTGCATAACTGCAAAATCTACGTTTAGCCTGTGCTTTAGGCGTAGCTTGTCTAGGCCTGCTTTATTTGGACCCGCCGACACCTCCTCTGGAATGCCAAGCCTGCGTACCTTGGCGCTGAAAGCTTCCATCGCGGTCCGCCGTGGGTGCGTAACGGCAACAAAACGCTCCTTGTAATATAACAATTGACCTTCGCCTCTGTGATCAAAAACCTTCACCCAACGTGTCCTCAGGTTCACCTTGATTCGGTAATGTAATTCCGGCAACGATTTGCCCTCGAAGTCGTCATAAACGAGGAACGTGACCTTCCCCGATTCCTTGTGCAGCTTGACAACATCCGCCTGCGAAATGTCCCCAAAGAGCGTCGTGGCGCAGCCCACGTAAGCTCGCAACACTGCAGGCAGCTCCTGCAGCAAACTGCGGTGCACATACAAAGCTTGCCCATCTTGCCAACCAAGATTCAGGTCTTCGCAGGCCAGTTCAATCTCTCCTGGGTCACCCGCGGCGTACAACAAATCCAACCCCGCTTTCAAGGCTTTGGAATAATTGCCAAAAAAGCTTCGAATGTCCCACCTTAGGGCTGGAGAGAGGTGCCCGAATGGCACCTTTTTCCTCAGGTTTGCCAATGCCACATACACCAAAAGATCCCTTTTCCGCGCCTCTGCCGACTTCCTTAACTCCTCACCGCCACCACGCAGCACAAATAGCCTGAGCGCTCGTTTTCCTGAGCCGATCTTCTCACGCAGCTCCGGGTATTGTGGAAACTCCTCCGGTTCCGGGATCCGTCCGATTTCCACCGCCATTTTCCAGTAAGCACCCAGAAGCTCCTTGTGCTCCTCGCAAAGGAACTCCCACCGCCGCCGACCGGATTTCCCAATACAAAACTTTGCCCGAACATCGTCCCATGCGGTTCCTTCCGCGCCCCCGCCCTGGACGAAAGCCCTCAACGCACGCTTGGCGGATCCGAACCTTGCGACCAGTTCATCCAGTTTGGCGAATTCCCCGGCCAACGGTATACGGCCTGACGCCAATGCCAGTTTCCCAAACCCGTCCAGAAGGTCCTTGTGTTGCTCGTAAAGCGCCTTCCAAAGCGTTTGTGGCTCCCCGAGCCCAAGCTGCGCGCTTACGCGCCCCCAATCGATTACCCGCTTGCTCCGTGACGACAGGAAATCCTGGTGTTCCGCCGGATCGCGAAAAACATAGAACACTCCCAAAGCCACTGGCACAGCTGTAGCCTCCAGCGCATCTTCGATGTACTGTTGGAGCTCTTGTTGCTCATAAAACTTCTGGAATGTGTTCGAACGTGTTAGCACGCCATCCCCATACTGCCTCGCCGTAGCGGTATCCACGGTTTCGTTGATCAGTCCCGAAACAACGAGCAGGCGTTTGGCGTGCCTGAAAGCATCCACTAACGTTTCTACCCGTTCAGCTGGATCCTCAATCACGTTCAGCACATACCCGAAATTGACGATGTCCGCCTCCTGCTTTTCCACCTCCCGCCGATACACGGGGTCCCACCCATCTGCGTCATAACCCAGAGCCTGCAGCCCCCGGATATCGCTCCCTTGCCCGCAGCCGTAATCGAACACTGTTTTACCGGGCCGCAAGATGCCGTACTCGAGTAGACTCTTCACGGGCTTGGAAAGATCGTACCTGGTCAGTGCCGTTTTGTGCCGTTCAACGACCACAGCCGACTTCTCGCGTGTTGAAAGCTCGGGCGCGGCCGTGACCGTGCAACGCCTTGCCAGCGTATGCCCAACGATCTCCAGTCCTTTCGATCCTAAGAGTTTTTCCCAATTCAGCTTGAAGCCGATCGTGGACGTGTTCTCGTACAGCCCTGCTTCCTCCTCCGCACGCGTCAGAGCCTCGAACTGCTGGCGTAGCGGATGATCCACAGGCAGAAATGTTTCTTTCCGATGTAAGATTGGCGGGTTGATATTGTTTGTATAATTGGTGTGCCGCGTTTTCCCGGAGACCAGATCGACGGTTATCGCATGCCTCAGCGCCGGGTGCGGTGCAGTAAGAAACGCAGGATACGAGAGAAATGAGAGTTTCAGCTCATCGGTCCTGAATTTGACGAGATTGAATTCACCGGAGATTTGGCATCGCTCCACCACTTGATCCAGGACAGCCCTTAACCCTCCGCTAAGATCTGTAAGACCCGCGCGGTACACATAAAGCGCGGTCGGGAGTCGCTTCCCGTACGGTATGCGACCGATCTGCTCTTTGTACTCGCCCAATGTCATGTTGCATAAAGAATTCCACATTCTGCAGATTTCTTAAAGCCCGATGTCCCCAGGTTAAGCAGGGGCCTCAAGTCGTTCGAGTGAACTCTACTCCCAACCCTCACCCGCTTTGGCGCCCAGGGCTTAGACCCGCGCACATGAATCACACGAGTTTGGCTCGAAGCTCGTCGCTAATATTTATGCCAGGTTTTAAGTCGAAACGCTCAGACCTCAATGATAGTTTCAGCTTCGTGCCGAGATTCGTGATTCAAGAACATCATGCCCGATCTCATCACTTCGATTTCAGGCTTGAGCGTGACGGGGTGCTGAAGAGCTGGGCAGTGCC
Organism: Verrucomicrobia subdivision 3 bacterium UBA6082; assembly: GCA_002428665.1. Classification (GTDB taxonomy): domain Bacteria; phylum Verrucomicrobiota; class Verrucomicrobiia; order Limisphaerales; family UBA8199; genus UBA6082. The sequence continues at coordinate 6,795 of DIXK01000006.1, read as the reverse complement.
AAAGGGAGTCCCTGAGGAGCCGGGGGTCAAGCGTCTCGCGGTTGAGGTCGAAGATCACGCAATAGAGTTTGGCAGTTTCGAGGGGAGTATTCCGGCAGGCCAGTATGGCGCTGGGGAGATCAAGATCTGGGACGCTGGGGAGTGCGATTACCGCGAATGGGGGGAGGACAGAATCGTGTTCTCGCTCCATGGGAAGAAGGTCGCCGGCAAATTCGCGTTGGTCCGGTTCAAGCAGCCGGAGAGCCAAAAGTGGCTCCTCTTCCGGCATGAAGGCGGATCCATTTGAGACCGGGCTTATGGATCGAGCCTCCCCCCGCACTTCGGGCGTTTTCACTTCTGCGGCTCGGGGGCGAGATGCTGGCGGTAGGAGGTTTCAGTGATGCCGCCGGCTAGGCTGAATTCTTCGGTACGGGTGGCTGCTTCCAGGTTTATTTCGTAGAAGGCGTGTGCGCCGGTTTCGTCGTTGATTGGGTTCTTCAGGACGGCGAGCTCGTAGGAACAGTTGCCGCGGTCAAAGACGCGATAAAGGTAGTACCGGTCCTGGTATCTTCGGGCGGCTTTGACGGCGTTGTCTCGGAGGTCGATCTTGGCCGCTTCGGATGCGCGGCCTTTTACCTCGATGAAGCGAGCCACGAGGGAATCTCGGCGGTCGCCATTAAGGAACTGATCCTTATCCTGTGCCGTGGCGAAACTCAGGACATCCACTCCGGGCGCTTCGTAGCCGGTGATTCCAGCGATGCGGACAGGGAAACGGGGCGGAGTGTCGCATTCCTCAAACTCCATTGCTTTGTACTCGCAGAATGTACCGTCGGTGACGCGGCGGGCACCGCCGTAGTAGTGGTGGCCGGATGACAGGGCGCGGGTGACGCGGCAGGCGATTCCGGTGGAAGGTGGGGCCGGGGTGTGGGGCTTGGCCTCGATTTCGAGGGGCTTTGCTTCGCCATTCCCGGCAAGTGGCGGCTGCACCACTGAGGGCGGCGGCGGGTTGACAATGACTGGCTGGACTGGAGGCGCGACAGGGGGCAGAAGGCCGGCGTCGGGGAGATGGATGTCGTGGGCTTCCGCCTGCGATGCCGCCTCCTCTCGATAGCGCCGTTCGAGCTCTTCCATGCCGGGGATGTCCTCGTCGCCGATGAGGCGCTTTAGGACGCGGAGTCGGTTTTTGCGCTGGCACCTGACGAGGCGGGCAAAGTCGTCGCCGCGCTCGACGCCAAAAACGGCCGCGAAGATCTGGCCGACCGCGTCTGCCAGCAGGTCGGAGTTGAAGCGGTCGGTTTCCTCGGGGTCACTGAGGATGTAGGCAGTGTGGGTTTCATCGTCGAGAATCCAGTCCCAGGTGCCGAGCTGCAGGGGCTGTTTCTGGCCGATGTACTCGACCTCACCTTCGACCGAGGAGCACACGATTATTTTGAGCTGCCTGAACTGGAGGCTTTCGCGTGCCTTTTGCTGCTGGCTTCGGCGGAGAGCCAAGATCAGTGGTTTGATCTGTTCGATGTCATCATTGATGATGCCGGCATCGGGGACGGGGTGGTGGCTGAGGATGCGGCGCTGGATATGGCTCCTCTCGATGGACTTGACGCCGAAGAGGGCTTCGACCTTCTGGGTTCCGGAGCGTTTCGGCAAGGCGGCGACATTCAGGTTCTTGCAGAGGCTTGTGGGGATGTCCTCGGAGTCGACGTGCCGGGTTTCCTGGACGGGACAGTATTTTTCGCCGCCTTCGTTCCGCGCCCAGATTTTGCCGGAGCGGATGAAACGCTCCCTAGCCGCGGTGTCACGGACGTCGGCGCCGTCGAAGTGCCTGAGTACCGCAGTGTAGACGGATTTGGCGAGTGAGCCGTTTGGATCGCGGGTGGGGAGGGAGGAGAGCAGCTCATATAGTTGGTCCGGATCTATTTGTGAGAAGCCTGGGAGGACACCGGCGCGGTCGAGCGCGGCGCGAACCTGTTGTGCCGGCATGCCGTAGCGCTGGAGCTGCTCGGGTGTAGGACGTGCTGGAAGGGGGAGTAGATCCGCGATGCCAGGGACGGCCTCTGCTAGGCATTCCTTTGGGGCGGCAGGGCGACCCAGGCGGGTGGGGAGCCAGGTGGTCGTTTGGAGTTTCCAGCGAATGTAGCTGGGGATGGGGCCGTCATAGAAGCGGCTGGACCAAGCTCCGGAGTAGCGGGAGCCGACTTTTCCGTGTGATCCTGATGGCGACATCCAGCCTGCCGCCCGGTGGTCGGTAGCGAGCCAGGCGAGCACGGCAGCGGGTGCAGCGGAGGTGAGGAAGGTGCTAAGTCCGTCGAGGGACAGCAGGTCTTTGAACTCCAGGCTCGGGATGTCGTCTACGGTCTTAAAGAAGTAGTCGTTACCCATCTGAAGCGGCTCGGGCAACCCGGCCTTCACGTACAGGTTGAACTGGTAATCGGTGCTGTTGGCAGTAATTTCGCGTGGCAGGTCCGCGACGCCGAGCCAGAGCAAGAACTCGGTGACAGACGTGTCGGTTGGGTCGAGACCGAGGTCGCTTGGGGTGGCGGTAAGTTTGGCGGGCGCGCTCGGGCAATAGAGGTCTTCAAGGATGCAGCCGCGAGTGCCGTATTCGGCGCTGAGGTAGAGTTTGCGCGCGTCCTCGTACGTGCCCGCCAGGGTACGAACCCGGACGAGGGCCTCCCTTGGAAACCTTGGGCGTTCCTCTTTGGGAATAGAGCTAGGGAAGAGAGAGCGGAGGGCCTGAAGCAGCTTGCGGCGAGTGTCCTCCTCACTGGCCGGCTCCGCTTCGGCCCGCTTATTGGCCTGTGCTACGAGGGCGCTGAGAATGCTGTCGAGTGAGTAGCGCGAGACGCCCAGTGGTGAGAGCAACATGGCTAGTGCGTCCTGGTCCTTGGGCTTGAGGCGCTCCATGAGGGCCTGACGGAGGTCCGGGTGAAGGAAGCGAATGTCGAACCACGTGGGCAAGGCGAGTGGCGTCTGATTTGCCGGCGGGAGAAAGACTCTGTAGCCCTTGGGCACCGGGCTGCCGTCAGCGGCGAGGAGGAGGCCGGGCAGGTCGTAGGCGGCGATGAAGTTGTGGCGAATCACCCCCGCGATGAAATCTGCGCGTTCGGTTATGGTGTTGAAGACGAGCTTCGGTGCTGCATTTGTCCAGTCGGCTGGGGCGAGAGCGGGCACTTCAAGCCATTGGAGTACTGGGAGGAGATTATGGCCGGCTTGGACACTGACAACGGTCGGGAATGCCGCCTGGGGTAGCCATAGGGTGTCGGCAAAGTCGGTTCGGCGGGCGGCGGGCGGGGTTGAGAGGCAGCTGGCGCGGGTGGGGACAAGGGTGCGTTTCTTGGCAGCTTGCTGAAGGCGGGAGCGGAAATTGAATTGCTCAAGCCCATCGCTGGCGGAATGTGCGGTTAGCAGCTTCAGGCCAGCGTCGTCGTTACAAACCTTGGCGAGGCGCTCGGCGGTTTCAGCCATGAACACGGCGAGCTCGCCGACGATGAAGTGGTTAGCAGTGGTTCCTTGAGGCTGCTGGCGGTCGGCCTTGAGATCGAGAGTAACGTGACAGACCGCGGGGTAAGGGAACTGGACCTGCGTGGGAAAGTAGGAGTACAGGTGGGAGGCAGCGACCTTGTGGTTCGTAGGGATGGCCAAGACAATTTCGTAGTCTGTGGCGTTTGGCTGCCCTGTCGGGAGGTGCTGAAGCGGGACCGGAGCGCAGCGTGAGTACACTTTCCACTCCAGGAAGGTGGTGTCATCCGCGCCGAGGTGAACGCGGGAGATTTCAGCTTCGCTGGGGCGGTGGCGCCACGTGGTTGTAGGCTCGCCTTCGACAGCGACCTCGAGTTTTTCAATGTTGCGGGCGAAGAGGAGGACCTCGGGACGCAGGACTTGGATTTGGCTGAGGGCGGTGGCGTGGGCGTTTGGACGGTCGAAGGGCATTCCTATGACGGTGTCGTAGCCGGCTTTCCGCAGCTCCTGGCAACGGCTATAGATGGTCTGTTGCTCTTCGTTGTCGAGGTAGCTGGTGAGGTTCCCGTCATCGGAGAAGCCGGGAAAGGCGAGCAACGGGACGACGAGGTTGCCTGATAGGGCTTGTTGGCGCTTAATGCAACTGGCCAGTTCCTCGTTCATGCCTACCAGGTCCGCTTGCTTCTGTTTCGCGACGCGGGCGCTGAAAACGATGGCGAGGTCAGCACTGAGGATGATGGGGAAGCGGGTCCAGTTGAGTACGGCTCGAAAACCGAGCCCTTTGTTGCCGACCATCTGGGGGCCTTCGCCGGGCTTGGGGCTGGTGTGGGGAAGCCTCAGGGACGCGACCCCTGCCTGGGAGAATGGGGCGCCGGTGTTGGCGGCGATTAGCCCTGCTGGGAGGAGTTCAAAGTGGACGCTGCCGCGTTCCCCGGCTTTGGCGGCGGCGTCATTCGCATTCTGGAGGAGTTCCAGAATCTCGCGGCCTATATAATCGGTGATAAAGGTTTTCTCGCCGTTGAAATCGGACACCAGCCGGTTCGGACGCCGCTGGTATTCGTCGAACGAAATCCGCTCCTGGTCTTTGAGCCAAGCTTCCCAACCCTGACGAGTAATTGGGGAGGCATTGGTAGTGGCTACGTTTTGAGTGGGAGACATAGGTCAACCAGGAGCGCTAGGTTCGCGCCGTATTGGATACTTGTGGTTCGCCACATCGTCGCGAGAATAAGTGAATGCTTGTCCCTCGTCGAGACCGCTGGAATCAGAGGCGTCGCCGACTGCCACGGCGTAAGGGAACGAACAATCAACAGATGCGCAATCGTCGAGACTTCATCCGCTGGCCATGTGCTTCGCAGAGGGGAGATCGGAACGGAATTACACAGCTTGGATAGTTTGCGACGCTTCAACCAGGCACACAAACCTCAGAAGCGACTGGGCCGCGAATCGAGCAAGGCGATATCTAATGCCGCAGGTCTTCAGCGAGCTTCTTTAGGATCAGCATCGCGAGCGCGCGGACCTGACGGACATACTCTCGTTTGCGCCGGCAGGGAACGTGGCTCGCCCAAAAGAATGTTCGTTCCCATTCGCCGATCACCGGAAGCAGTTCGCGGGGTGCGGTTCCGCGAAGGCGCTGAAACAATTCCCTTTTGAGGTCGACCATGCCGACATCAGCATCGGCCAGAGGTGCCGAAGTGAGAACAATCGCGGTTTGTCGCTCATCCGAATCCTCCGCTTCGTGGATCGACTCGTGCTTGTAGAGCAGCTCCCGATTACGGCAAAATCCTTCGACCACCGAATTGATTGCTGATCTCACGTAGTGCAGGAATGCGCTCTTGGTTTGTAAATGCTCAGGATTGGGTCGCCGCCCGGAGCCGGCCTTCGTCGTCCCTGCCAGAATAGAGAATAGTGCTTTTTGGACCGCGTCCTCCGCAGAGAATTGGCTCTGCGGAATAGATCCGAACCTGCGGTCAGCAAATTCAGCCAACTGCCGGAGATCCTCGGCGGTGAGCTGGTCAAGGTGTTCGAGGGTTCGTGCCGCGATCTCACCATGGTGGCGGCTTTTCTTGATCAGCTTCATCGACTTCGTTTAGGCAGATTCCGCGGCGGCAGGAGTGGTCCCCAGCCGTTGGCCCTCGACGTCGATGTCCTGGGGCAATGGAATGACTTTGCCCGCTGCGTTGCGCTGAGCCTCTTCGTATTCCTCGAGAGACGGGGTTTTCACCTTGGCCCTTTTTGCATAGGCGCGGGCGACAGCCTTTGAGGCGTGACCCAGATTGGATTGGGCGTGGCGCTCCGGGTAACCAAGTTCGGCCGCGCGCTCAGCCCAGCCATAGCGATAGCAGTGGAGTGTAATGTCGGTAATGCCCAGGCCCGCGCAGCGTTGCTTGAACTCCGTGGCCCGATCCTTTTCGCGTACCGTAATTAAGTAGGGGAACAGTGGACCGGAATTCGGACGCCGTTCCAGCACTGAAGCGGTCTTGGCGCCGAACCGGGGCATTGCGTCGGTGCCGGTCTTCTTTCGACGGTAGAAGATCGTGCGATCCTTCCAGTTGACGTCCTCGGCGTGCAGATGGGCGACATCCGTTTGAGAACCGCCCGTGTACCACAGCAGCTCGTAGTAATCGCGACGTTCGGGATTGGTCTCGCGGGCGATGATTTTCTCGTGTTCTTCTTGCGTGATCCCGCGCTTCTCAGCGTGAACGATTTTAGGCCAAAGTCGTTTGGCCACGATTGGCCAAGGCAGCCAGTTCATATCCAAAGCAAAATTGTGCAGACGTCGCAGGTAGACGTTCGTGGAAACCGTGCCATTTTTCACCAGGGTCAGAAGCTGGTCTGCGCGGGTGTCCACCACGCGCCATTTCCACAAACGGCCCAGAGGCTTGTGCTTGGATACGCTGGTCCACCGATGTTTGTTAACACCGGTTTTCTGTCCAATGATGAAGTCCACGACCTCTTTCCAGGTCCGCTTGGGCATGTGCGGATCGGAGGCCACCATGTAGGCGCGGGCAACCTGGAGATTGGAGGTGGCCAAAATGGAGGATTCATTCTTGGCATTCCACAGCCGCGTGGCGACGCCTTTGTCGGACGTTTTTAAACTCTCCTGCTGGCCGGTGTCATTGTCCTCGACGTAGTAAATCCGGCCACGCCGATACATTCGGAATTTGAGTTTCATGGCCGCGTCCATTTGCTTGCCAGAATAACGCGGCCGAACAAACCCACGGTAGTGAGTTCGAGGGCGGATCGAAAACTACCACGAGAAGCTCGAGGGAGCTTTCGAGTCTGCTGGCACTTTTGCTGGCAGTTGAGGGAGAAAAGGGCGAAATGCCCAAACTTTAACGATGGAGGCGAGGGTCGGAATCG
>DIXK01000108.1 GCA_002428665.1 Verrucomicrobia subdivision 3 bacterium UBA6082 | reverse complement strand
TCATCGCCATCAAACTGGCCCGCGCCGCCTACTTTATGCTCAAAAACAAAACCGTCTTCGACCCCGAACGCCTCGTGGCCGCCCTGGCCAGAAATTAAACTTTAGCCCTGGCCGCAGGCAACCCGGAGCGCCTAACTGGATCCGCCAAAACGCTATGCCCCCACGAGATCGCCGACCATGATTGTTGTGCTTCGAGCACCCCGGTCCGCGTTGGGCAAGCCAGGAGTCCGGCCGCTTTGAATGGGACCTGCGGTCAGCGGCCACTTTCAACCGCAACCAGGCCAAGCTTATGAAAACAACAACGGATTTATCGCTTTGAAGCTGGTGCCGGCAGGGCGGGCCTCGCCGCAACAAGCGGGGCGGACCGCCCAAAAAGGCGCTCCGCCCTGCCGTATACCAGCCTTCAGACGGCGCTCGGGTCGCTTCCCAGCGTTGCCCTATCCTCCGCTGAAGCACTCTCAGCTTAGCCGGGAGGGAGCCGCGGCACAACCCGCGCGCCACGACATAATCGCTCAGTGATTTTGGAACCGCCGCCCCTGAGGCACGCCCACGCTAAAACTGGAGCCGCCCCCCGGCCCCCGGGCCGGGGACGCGGTAGCCGTCTTCATTTTGATTGGGTAGCTCCAGGGTGTACTGCCGTAGGTTTCTGGTTCCGCTTCGCGGCGTCTGATCGCGAGGCTGGCAGGTGGGGTGAGGCCCGGCGCAGGCCGGGCTCCGCCCCTCCCGATTGAGTCCATATAGGTGTTTAGCCGGGCTCCCTGCGCCTGAGCTGCTAAACGGAAAACTAAGTCGGCGTTCCCGCTCCGCGGTCCGCTAACGGAAAAGAAAAATCTTTCCGTATAAAATCCCTTTTATCTATTGACGGCACGGGCTTGATAGGTGATAGGTGTTCGGCTTCATTGTGCTCTGCGCAAATCGTACCAGACGGTGCTTCCGTCGCTGTAACCGACTATACGGCGAGGGTTCCTGCTGTTGGTGAATACTGTTTCGAATACCGGAACATCCCCGGCAATCCGGTTGGGATAACCATGGAACTGGATGTGGTGTTCTCGCATGTAGGTTACGTCGTCCAAAGAGAGTATGCCAACTGCAGCCAAGTCATCAATATTCGTGCTAAGCATACTCCCTCCAGGGGAAGCCGTGTGCTCCTGGGCGTAGAGCGCGATCTTAGTGGACATTTGGTGAATCCTCGAGTACTCGCGCAGGAATGGAGTATCACGAACGACCGGTCCCGACGGCAGCAAAAGTGAACTCATCAATACCCCAAGAGGGATCCCAGGTATTAACCAAACTGCAGATTTTCGTGCCCGCGCAGTCATAATGCCGAACGTTCTGCACCAGGCGCGCCGGGCACCCGAGCCAGTAGCTTATGCAAGCCGTAACCCGGCGTCGCCTGCGTGCAGTGGTTAAGCCGGGCGCTCATCTGGCCAAATAAGGTGCGAAATACGCGGCGGCAAGTATTAAGGCCACCGCATATGTCGCCGTGATTACGGCAGCGCGACGCAAACCGAAACGCACCTGAACGAAGCCGCCGATCAGGAGGGCGACACCTGAGCCGATACCACTCCACATGAGAAAGCTGCTGAAGGGCGTCGACGCGGCGTGCCCGTAAGCCATCCGGAAGGACAAAAGCGCGAGGACTGCAATCGCACCGTAACCCGCGACGGGTGGCAGCACGATCCTAAACAGGCGTTCCGCTTTCATAGGCTTAACGCAAAGTGCAGCCGCGCCGGGCCAAAAGGGACCGAAATCGGCTGCGGCGCTCTCCCGGCGTCGGCTGCCATGCCTGGTTGGCCATTTCGTTGCTCATTTTCTGCCCGGCGGCCATGTCTTTTGGAGACACTGATCCGAATGCCCGTCGAATGAGTGAAGATAGTAGGCACTGGCGAATGCCGGCAAGTCCTCTGATTGTTCCTCCATTCTCAGGACAATCATCCCTTTGCAGAAGTGGAAGGTGGAGTAGTACCAGCGCCCGTCCGAGGCGCGCGCAAGAAACAGATCTTGAATACGCCGATCCTCCTTCTGGCAGATGTTGGCGTAGGCGAGCCAGTCACCGTTTCGCATCACTATCAGCCGCTCCGAAAGCCAACCATCCGAATCGCTCGGATCGTTCGTGCCTCTGGCGCGGATCTGGGCTAACTCATTGGTGACCCAGGCCGAGTCGTTGATGCGCGAAGAGATTTCGGCGATGGACTTCTCCTTCCATGCCTTTCGCGCACTGGCCGACGGAGCGAAACGCGTGGCAATCACGACTGCAGCCATGACCAGCAGAGCAAGAAGAACTGAGGCGATGGCGATCAGTCTCTTCATGGCCAACGCTCCAGATCAGGCACGCCGGGCCGATGGTGTTCGATTGTCAACAGAATCGTCATCCCGCCGTCGCCTCCATGCCGCTTGTTCGACCTTCCAAAGAGTCGTAGGCGAACGCGGGGAATTTCTCAATGAGCTTCGGGGCGATCCTGTCGCGGGTGTCACTGAAGTCCTTATTGTCCCAGTTGCTAAAAATGTATTCCTTGAAATGTGCTTTGTCGTTCAGTGCAATGTCGATAAGCAGGACCTTTTCCATTCTCTCAGACATCAACCATCCGTCAGCATGAACCAGAGACTCCCGGACGGCTTGCAGCGAAGAGAAGCGCCGAAAAAAAGGTAAGACTACGCCTTGAACGCACCCGAGCACCCGCTGGGCTATGCTCGAAGGTGCGTCGCCCATATCGCAAAACCAAAATCCCTCGTCACTTTCAGCCGTGAGAGGAAAAAGCTGAGGGTAAGGCAAGCCTTTCATTTGGCGCATGTTGCTGGATGTCATGCTGAACCTGGGATTTAGCCAGCCAGGCAGTGGAGGTCCTTTGAAGGTACGATGCACCTCAGAATAACTGCTGAACGTCACCCCGAAGCGAAGGTCCAGCAAGCCCCCTTTGACTAGTGTAACCCAGAGGTCTTGCTCACCCCACTCAGTCATCCGCACACTGCGCGGGTGTCGCTCCGGGTCTGCGACAAAGCCTTCGGGAAGATGCTCCAGCAGTGCATCCCGAACGCCCTTCTGAAAGACCTCAGTTTTTCCAAGACGTGCCATAGAATCGGATGGTCGAACGCCAGCGTGAGCCACCGCCGGCCAGTGACTCAAGAACAAAACCCAGGGCGCAACCGGCGGTTGGCTCTACGCAGTGGCGTCCTCCGGTGCCTCAGCACACCAAGCTGCGGGGTCCTGCCTGTAGAACCTCTTCAACTCCGCATAGAGGTGGGGGTGTTTCTTGAGCAATTGCTGTGGCTTCTCGAAAAAGCATTCAGTGGTGACAGCAAAGAACTCGGCGTGGTTCGAGCCGCCATAAGAATCCATCACTGTCTTGCGGCCACGCTCAATGTCTTGCCTGAGATCATCGTATTCAGTGGACAACATCCGTGCCCACGCAGTGTACACCCCTGCATGTTCGGGGTAAGTCAGGCCTCTTCCAAGCAGCGGGGTCCCATCGGTCTTGCCATCCTCGTCATCTAACTGGTGAGCGAACTCATGCAATACCACGTTATCTCCGTCGAAAGGATTGGCGGCCCCACCACGGACAGAATCCCAGGCAAGCTCGACCACTCCATGCTGCCATGACTCCCCTAATACACGCTCCGTGGAGCTTTGGGCGTAGCTCGCGCCAGGATAAACACGAATCAGACGCAAGCGTTCGTAGCAAGGCGTTTCCCGATGCAACAGCAGCAGGCAGGCCTGAGCAGCCACGAGGACGCGAATCTCATCGGTGATCACCAACCCGGCACACCCCTCGAACTTCTTACTTCCGATGAACCATAAGATATATGATCTCAGCTCGCGACGGTCGGACTCAGACAGAAATCGATAGATTGGAGAGCCGCGCTGTAGCGTCTCCTCCCACTGAATAGGAATGTCCCCCGTCCTCAGAGTTTCAAACCAGTTGTTCACGGGCAACGCCTTCGAGTTTTGTGCCAACGCTCAGCTCGCCGACCACCGCTCTTCCGGGACGTCCGAATTGGCCGCCGAAGTGCTGGGCGGCAGTTCGGTGCAGCGGGGTTTGGCATTCCCACCATAACAATTGTCAGCGATTTGCATTCTTGCGCGATGCGAGGATAGCTCCGGCAAGTCCTGCTCCCAAAGACAGCCCAGCGCCAATTGTCAGGAGAACCAGAAGGCCGCCTCCCGCACCGGACGCCCACAAGACGATGGTCGCTCCAAAGCAGGCGGCATTGATCGCGAGGAGTGTGATTTTTAGGGGTGAGAGATGCTCTCGCCATGCAGGGTCTTGGTTTTCAGTCGTTTTCATAATTGTGTGATATCCCGCCACCACCATCGCGCGAGATGTCATCACGCAGACGCCATTCCGGACACGTTGTCGGTCGCGGGCGGGGGGAAGAGATCATAATCCGGTCCGAATTGCTGCAGGTAAAAGAGGGGATAGGCTCGCTCGAAGACCAGCACGGGCAGCAGGAAAACGGTGCCGAGGTACGGCAAAGCCATCAGGCAACCGGCCAGGCAGCAGGTCGCCAAGACCACCGCGATCACCACGATCGCAATAACGATCGCCAATACGATCCGGAAAAGGAGATAGAGCGCGAGGTTGCTCAGGGTGCCCTGATACATGCGGCGCAGTTCGCGCCAGGCATCCAGGCACCCGCTGCGGCGCAGGAACTGGAGCGGCACCACGAAATCATCCAGCAACCGTCCGATGACCCAGAGCACGATGCCCGCGACCGTCATGACCAGCACCAACCCCACCGTCAATAATATCCCTACCGGGTTGACCGTTTCACTGAGCGCCATGCCGAGCACGACCGCCAGGAAACCGCCCACCAGCGGGAGTACCACCAACAGCCCCAGCAGCGAGATCACCAGCCGGAACAGGAATAAGCTGTTGGCTTCAGCAGCGAATTTCGTCCAGGGCACTTGCACCTCGGCGGTGTTTAGCGCCACGCAATGCAGAAACATGAATCGTCCTCGGCTGCTGAGCCAGAGCACCACCAGCCATATTGCAAAGCTCACCAGGATGATACAGCTTACCAACGGCACGATCCACGCGAGGTTCTGCAGCACATAATCGCGCGCCTGTTCGAGTCCCGCGCGGATGTTGTGCGCTCCGTGGCCGCGAGGCCCGCCGAAGTGGAAACCGCCAGGAAAACCGCCCCCCTCTCCCAAAGTGGCCAGCCAGGCGCCAAAACCGATCACAAACCACTTCCCGAGATCGAACGGCCGGAACAGTATCATCCTGGCGTGGTCCATCGCTTGCGAGACTGGCCGCGTTACACTCATTTCTGTCATTGGTGTTGTCATACTCCGAGTTGGTTAGCGTGGTGATTTCCCTGATTTTCTCCCCAAGCCGGCTCCGAAACAACTATAATCAGGGCGGGGTTTTGTAGGCGCCTTGGGTTTGACCTGGCACCTCGACCATGCCTGGGGTCGGGACGCTGGTCTGTGTCAAAGGCACATCGGCCTGTGAAGTGAAATGGGTTGAAACCAGCTTGAAATGGTGGGATAATCCCACTATGACAGTCACTGCGGACAGCAAGAAGCGCGTCGTCATTTCGGCCGCAAAACCTGGGGATCTCTTCGAGATCAAGGCTTCGGGTGAAGGCCAATTTCTTTTGACCAGGCTGGAACCTGTCCGCCAGGGGCGAAGTCGCGTCACCCTCAAAAAACAAGGACGCTACACCGTGGGAGTCCTCGACCGGCCCATAGACGAGACGTCGCTGCGCGAAGCCCTGGCTGACTTTCCATGAAATACCTTTTGGACGTTAACCTGTTGTTGGCGGCAATCTGGGCCAACCATCCGCAGCACGCCAAGGCCTTTGCCTGGCTGGAAGGCAGGGATGTCGTGCTCTGTCCCTTGGCCGAGTTGGGCTTTCTCCGCATAAGCACGAATCGAAAGGCTATTAACGCGCCAATGAAACAGGCCCGTAAGCTGTTGCGGCAGTTTGCCAGCGAAAGGAATGTGCAACGCATCCCAGATGATTTGATGCCGTTGGATTCGGCGCCAGAAGCCTCCGAGGAGGTAACGGATCATTACCTGGCCGACCTGGCTACAAAGCACGGCATGAGATTGGCGACTCTCGATGGTGGAATAAACCATCCCAAGGTCGACGTGCTCTGACGCCTTTTCCAAACCCAGTTGGTACCTTCAAGCCGGGCCGAAAACTGGCACCAAGCCATAGCAACCCCAACACTACACAGCCGCGCTCCCTCGGACCTTGCGACATTCCCGTTGACCCGCAACGCGGGAGGTTTAAGGTTATCCCCGTCGCGCACAACCTTGAAACCGCTTTCGCTATGACCCACATGACTCGCGCCCTGTTCTTCGGGCTCACCTTCAGCCTGGGCACCTTGCTCCCATTTGACCTTCCGGCGGCCAACGACACCACTACGTTCCTCTGGCGGATTGGTGCCCCGGACGACAATAATGCCGAGTTTGCCCTCGCTCCGAACCGCTACAGTGAATTTCGCGAGGACGGATTTTTCGTAGTCGGAAAGTCCGATCCCAAGCGCGATTGGCCATATGTTCAGCCCGGCCCTGCCGATGTCTGGGCTGGCGGACGCCAACATACGTTCAGCATAGTGTTCGGGCTCAAAACGGCGCCTTCCGGTGGCACGTGCCGTTTTCACTTGGAGTTCCTCGATGTCCACCGGTCGGCACCGCCCCGTTTGAAAATCTCGATCAACGGTCACGAATCCTCGTATTCACCCGAGGGCGGCGCGGGCGACCAGACCATTCAAGGCCAGCCCAAGGAAGGTCAAGCCCGGGATTTCGACGTCACGTTCGAGCCCACATGGCTCAAAGCCGGTGCCAACGAAATCACCATCACCACTCTCTCCGGCAGTTGGGCGCTTTACGATTGCCTTGGTCTGGAAGTCCCGGCAGGCACTGAACTCACCGACGCCAGCGGCACCGTGATCGGATCCCCGGGATCCCAGCCAATCCTGATCGAACGCGACGGTCGTCTCCTGCAACCCGTTCAGTTCGCACTTCGGCATTTCGGCAAGGAAACCAAAGGCCTGATTCACGTGGCAGGCGCCGAACCGCTGGACGTAGACCTGAGCAAACCCGTGCAAACCTTCGAAATCGCGGTGCCGGCGGTAACCAACGAAACGCGAACCACGATTGTCGTCGAATCCGCCGGTAAAACACTGGCCACAAGTGAGGTCGTGCTCAAGCCCGTGCGCAAATGGGTCGTCTACCTGCTGCCGCATTCGCATGTGGATATCGGCTACACCCATGTCCAGACCGACGTGGAAAAAGCCCAGTGGAAATACCTCGAAATGGCCATGGAAGCCGCGCGCAAATCCGCCGGTTATCCCGAGGGCTCCCGGTTCAAATGGAACGTTGAGGTCCTCTGGGCTGTGGACAGCTACCTCCAGCAGGCCAGCCCGGAGAATCGAAAAGCGTTTTTCGACGCGGTCAGGTCCGGCCAGGTGGGTTTGGATGCCCTTTATGGCAACATGCTCACCGGACTGTGCCGCCCGGAGGAAATGCTGCGCCTGCTCCGCCTGGCCACGGTGTTGACCGAGCGCACCGGCGTGCCGGTGGAATCGGCCATGATCACCGATGTCCCCGGCTACACCTGGGGCGTGGTGCCGGCCTTCGCCCACAGCGGTGTAAAATACTTCAGCATCGGTCCGAACGGCGGCGATCGCATCGGCCATACCGCCGCCGCGTGGGGCGACAAACCGTTCTGGTGGATCGGCCCAAACGGCCGCGACAAGTTGCTCGTTTGGATGACGGGCACCGGCTACTACCAGGTGTTTCAATCCACGCAGCGCCTCATGAATTATCTCCAACAGCTCGAGGCGAAAGGCTATGCGTACGATTACGTTCAGGTCCGCCATTGCCTGGGTGACAACGGCGCGCCTGACGTCAACTTCGCTGACCAGGTTAAAGCGTGGAACGAAACCCACGCCTACCCGAAGCTCGTCATCGCCACGACCGCCGAAATGTTCCACGATTTCGAAAACCGTTACGGCGACACATTGCCGATCGCCAAAGGCGATTTCACGCCGTATTGGGAAGATGGCGCGGGCTCGAGCGCGCGTGAAACCGCGTTGAACCGTGCCGCGACCGAGCGCCTGGTTCAGGCAGAAACCTTGTTCGCGCTCTTCAACCGCCAGGCCTATCCTCTCGGCAGTTTCTATACCGCCTGGCGCAATGCAGTTCTCTACGACGAACACACCTGGGGAGCCCACAACAGCATTAGCGAGCCCGATCATCCGTTCGTCAAAAGCCAGTGGGCCATCAAGCAGGCCAATGCCCTTGATGCCGACCGCCAATCGCTTGCCCTGATCGCAGCTGCCAACGACAGCCGCGGTGAAACCCCGGCACTTCCCGTCGGCACGAAGGCCGACGTCATCGACGTCATCAATACCACCGGTTTCGGCCTGCCCTGGGCGCTGGTCGTGGTGCCGAAAGACCTGTCTACAACCGGCGATGTCGTCTCTCATGAACTGTCGTCTGATGCCAGCAGGCTGGTCTCCCAACGACTCACCACCGGCGAACTCGTATTCCGGCCCGGCATCGGCAGTTTTCTCGCCCAGCGATACTATGTTACCGGCGATAAACCGGCCGCCAGCCACACCGACTTCCCGGCCGTTTCTGTGGAAGGTCTAACCCTCGCAGGAGAGAAATCGGCCTTGTCCCAGCCCATCACGGTGCGCGTTGATGAGAAGACCGGCGCCATCGCCAGCCTGGTCTATGGAACCCATGAATTCGTGGATACCAACGCCCCGACAGCCCTTAACGACTACTTTTACCTGCCCGGCAGCGACCTCAAAGGCCTTAAACGAAACGGTCCAGTGAAGATTTCCGTGAAGGAAAAAGGCCCGCTCATCGCCTCGCTGCTGGTCGAATCCGAGGCGCCTGGCTGCCGGCGTCTCACGCGTGAGATCCGGTTGCACGCCCTCCGCAATTATGTCGAGGTCATCAACACGCTCGACAAGGCGCCCGTCCGCGAGAAGGAAGGGGTCCATTTCGGGTTTGGCTTCAACGTCCCCGGCGGCACGCTGCGCATGGATGTGCCTTGGGCAGTCGTCCGTCCGGAGCTCGACCAGATCCCCGGCGCCTGCAAGAATTGGTTCACCGTCCAGCGCTGGGTGGATATCTCCACCACCGACTGCGGCGTAACCTGGATCACACCGGACGCGCCGCTGGTTGAAATCGGCGGCGTCACCGCCAACCTCATCGGCTCGCTCTCCAACCCGCGCGTGTGGATGGACAAGATCGAGCCCTCCCAAACGATTTACTCGTGGGCCATGAACAATCATTGGCACACCAATTACCGCGCCGAACAGGAGGATAAAACCGTGTTCCGCTACTTCATCTACCCGCACCTCGACGGGTTCTCAGCCGAAGACGCGACGCAGCGTGGCCTGGAGTGCAGCCAGCCGATCATCGTTTTGCCCGCGCGCGGTGAACTGCCGAAAGCGCCGGTGCGTTCTTCCAACCGCAGTGTGATGGTGTCCGCACTCAAACCCAGTGATGACGGCAAGGGCCTGATCGTGCGCCTGTTCGGCCTAACCGACAAAACCGAAAAAACCAGCCTCACCTGGAGCGACCCGAAGCCGGAAAAGGTTTTCCTGAGCGACAACAGTGAACGTCCCCGCCAAGCCTGTGACACCTCGATCGAGGTTCCAGGAAACACGATCCTCACCGTTCGGGCGGAATGGTGAAGTCATACAATCCGGCGCTACGCTATATGAAGCTTCGATACGCTATTGCTTGCTGTCTGATTCTGGGCACGGGAGCCTTTGTAGCGCGCGCTCAAGTCTCGTCGCCCTCCTCTCCGTTTGTTCTGGCGGTCACGAACATTAGCAGTGCCAGTGTGCGAGTCTGGACGAACAACGCAGTTTCTTTTCATTTTGTGGATGCGGGAATGGTTGACGTCGACGAGTTGGATCAGGAATTGGCCAGGAGCGGAATCCATAGCGAACGGCAGGTCCGCATTATAGAGGGTAGGCAGGTGGTTGCGGAGGGGCGGCTACTTGGACGTGCGTGGGGTATCCGTGGTAATGGATTCCTTTTGAGATTTGATTCAGCTGGGGCGGCCGAAAAGGCGGCAGAAATCATGCGAGACAAAGCGGCGTTCGTGTTTCCAAAAAAACCTCGATGCCCGGAGATCGTATATCAAGGGTCAGCGTGCGGCCTATCAGGCTTATCTGGATGTCGGGCAGGACGAGGCGCGCCGTAATTTGCTGGAGGTGATTCGCCCAGACATCAAGGAGATGACAGTTCCCAGGCCCATGCGGCATTCGGCGGGAACAGCTCCGTGCGATGGATTTTGTTTGGCGACGTGAACGATGCTCCCAGTCCATCCGGTTTCAGAGTTTGGACCCGCAGGGCAGCTTGGCTGAACCCGTAAGGCTGCGCGTCGAAATCCACCGTGGCCGTCACAGGTTCGGTGCTGACATTGACGAACATGAGAACCACGCGCTTGGCCGCAGGCTGGTACCAGGCGCCGGTCAACACGGCGTCGGTCGTGACCCAGCTCACACCGCCCCATCGCCAATCGGCACGGACGGTGGGGATTTTGCCGGTCAGTTTGGGCGGGCGGGCCATTTCGCCGGCATAAAAATACTCCTTCAGCCTGCGGCGGAGCTGAACCGCCTGGCGCAGGAACGCGGCGTTTTCTTTTTCATTTACCACCCCGGGCGCAAGCCACCCGAGTTGCTCGCCGAAAACGAGTTGTTGTCCGACCCGCATGCGCAGGGCCAGGTCGCGTGTCGGCCCGCCACCGTAGGAGCGGCCAAACATTTGAATCGCTCCGCCATACACGGCTGCGAAGGCCGGGACCTGGCCGTCGTATTGCCAGTGCCACGTGAGGTAGCCGTCAAAAAAGCGAATAAAAGGTTCGCCGTTGCATTCGGTGGTCAGCATGCAGTCCCTGGGCATGGAACGGCGGATCTCTTCCAACATCCGCCAATACCCTTCGTTCCACCAATGCCCCCCGCCCAAGGGATGCCCATGCGAGGCGTCGGAACAAAGCGTCGGCGACGCCGCGGCGACCTGGTCGATGTACACCCCTTTCACACCTTGTTCGTTCATCAGGCGCAGCACCGTGTCGCGGACCCGCTTTTGCCAAAGATCGGTTGCGGGACACATAACTCCCAGGCGAACCGGGGAACCGTCCGTTTCCTTGCTGCCATACGATTCCAGAAAGGGCTCTCCCCGCTCGTTTTTACTCACAGCGGGAAGAGCTACCTGGGTGAATTCGAAGTCGTTGGTGCCGCGGTCACGGTTGTCCCACAACCGTCCGTTGATGTAAGGCATCACGAACGTCCCGGCGTTTTGCAGTTGACGCACGCCATCCGCGAACCCCGGTTTCGTAGGAAAGTAGTGGGGATAATCGTTGTCGAAGGGGATCTCGTGCCAGTTATACCAGTGCACGGCCACCGGCGGCCCGAAGTAATCGGTAAACGGCTGCACTTCGGACACGCAGTTGCTGGCGGCACCGCCGCTCAACGCCCAAACGGCAAGCTCCCGCATCCACGTAGGCGTGTCGTCGCGGCCCTGGCCGCCCAGCCGGGGATACCACCTGGCTTCCCGGCGCGCCCAATCCCGATAGGTCACCGCCGCGTCAAACCAATCGCCGCGCAGCAACTGCCACACGGCGGTGCCGCTGAACTCGAAGCGGTTGCCCGCCTTTCCCATGTCGGGAACCGGTTGGTCGAAAGCAAACACCACCGCGCTATCCGCTCGTCGCGACTCGACCCGCAGGTCTTTCGTGCTTCCATAGGGATCATGCGTCGCCAGATAAAGACCGGTGCGCCGAGTTTCATCGTAGGCCGCCATGAATTGCATGGTGGTCCATCCGCTCGGGTAGGTGCCGGAAAACTTCACGGGCCGTTGCCAGGGTCTGCGCTCGACCTGCCCGGCCGCTTTGGGGAAAAACACCGCTCCGTTTTGCCCCAGGTCGGCGACGGCTACCTGCGGAAACACCACCCGCCACAGAGTCCAAGGGGCGGGGATGTCTTCCACCGCGAAGGCCCAGCGCAACGAACTGGTTCCAGGTTCAGGAGTGACCGTGGCCACCACCCGCAGATTTCCGAGCCGTTTGTCCGAGGGTTTCATCCACTCAAGACGCAGTCCCTTGGTGGGCGAGTCGGAGGACGGACGTTCCTTCTCGACGGCCACCTCATGCCACCCTTGGTCGGCTGTGAGACTCACGTCCGCGCCGCTGCCGGTCTCCTTCAGTGTGAGGCCAAACAAAGGCAGTGCTTTGGCCGCCGACAAGGCCTGATCTGTGGAGGTGTCGACCAGAGTCTGCACCCGGATCCCATCCGCGGACCGATCCAGGATGAGCCCCAAATCACCGGCCTGCAGCGCCACCCAGGTGCCGGGTTTTTGACCGTCAGCAACCTGCACCGCAGCATCCAACTTCCCCTGGGCTTCCAATTGCCTGGCCCCTTTAACTCGCCACCAGGTGTCCTGGCGTTGGGCCAAAGAACCGGCTGCCAACTGTTTGGCAGCGGCGTCGATGCGCGCCCGGACGCTGTCCACCGTGACCGACCATCCTTCGCAGAGATCCTCCCGCCGGACGACCTCCTCAAAGGCTGCGGTCGGTTTGGCGCCGCTGCCGATCCAAAGACAGGCGGTGAATTCGCATTGGGTCTCGCTCCATTTCTGCCACGCAGAGTCGCCGTGGGCTTGCAGGTAGGTCCCGTTGCCTCCGTCGTAGAGCAGCACCTGGCCACACCGGAACATCCCGATGCCATTGGTTCCGTCGTGGACCATGCCCCAGACTGATTGCGGCAGGCTTTTATGGGTGGCCTCAAATTGCCCTTCTGCCAAGGGATCTCCACCCGACCACTGTGGCATGAGTGTGCCAGGGTAATTGAGTTCCAGTGGATGCACCTCATCCCAGGCGAAGGGCGTGGCCTGCTGGATCAAGGCACGGACATACACGATGGGCCGGTCCGAAAAGTAACACCAATCATACACCGCCCCTGGCTTGGAGTCCGGGTGACGGCCCCCTTCCACAAATCGTCCTTTAAGTCGAATGACGGTGCAGAGCGGGCCGGTGGCCACTCGCTCCATTGTGGCCTCGCGATCGTCGCACAGGTAGAAGCTCTTTTCTTTCTGGTGATAAACCCGGTTGTTCCAGCGAAACGAGTCCAGGACCTTGCCCTGAGAAAAGGTGATACGCCAGGGCAGCCCGCCTTGCCGTTTCAGGTTGTGTTCGGCAGTGTAACCCGGCCCGTTGATTCGCCCGTCCCAGGCATTGCTGGCTTCACGCTCATTTGCAGGGGCGAACTCCAATCGCAGTTCCACTCTGCCTGGCCGGGGGAAGCGCCCTATCAGCATCCCGACGACATGATTGGTGGGGTTGAAATCAATCTCGGGAACAAATTGCAGCGGAACGCTCTGGCCAGTGGTCGTGTCAATGCCCTTGAGTGTCAGTGGTGTCCAAGGCAACTTCCCGCATAATCGCGCCGCTTCCGTCAGATCGACTCGACCCAAAACAAGGCCATTGGTTCCAGTGGAATTCGCGCCGAGCAGGATCGCTTGCGACCATCCTTCCGCGCGTGAACTCAGAAGCAACAGCAAGGCCGCCAGGATCCGCATCAACCGTAAACACCACGCATGCCATCCCGGGTTGCCATGCGCTCCTTCAGTCATGGCTTGTCGCCGTTCAAAACACAATCCCGTCCGGATGCGCTCCTCGATCAGGTTCATTTCGGAAGGACTATCAAAGTTATCAACCTGCGGTCAAAGACTGTTTGCACGGGCTTGGAACTTTGAAAAACGAGGGGAACATCGGAACCCTCCGATTTCAGCACGCGCTCTCGCAGGGATCGCCGTGACTGGGTAGCGCAGGCGTCCTCGCCTGCGGGTCGTGGCAGCGTCCCGCTGCCAGGTCAGCAAACCCTTCCGTTGCCGCCGCCAACAGCCATATAACACCGGCAAATCGCAGAACGACATGAAAGCGATTAATGGTTTGAACTCTTCCGCAGTCCCGCTTAAATGATCGAGTGGACCGCAAGACACGGGTAGGAACCTGGCGCGTTAGCTGGCTGTGGATCATAGGTATCATCATGGCGTTCGCCCTCCTCGGGGCCTGGCGGTGGTGGTTCGTGGGACGCGACCAAGCCGCCATCGCGGAATCCCAGATTCAGCGGGCGTTTGCCGAAGCACGCTGGGAGGAGCGGCGTTCCAACCCCTCCCTGGCCTGGCTCCTGTGGGTGGACGCCCTCAAGGACCGACTCCTTAAACGCCAACGCCATACCTGGGATCCTGAAGATCGGCTTGAGGCTCTGGGGACCAGGATCATTCCCCGGTTATCGAAAGCGCTTGCCGAGGACTCCAGTGTGGCGGTCCGTGAACTCGCCGCCAGCGTGTTGGGTCGCCTGGGCGATGCGCAGGCCGTGTCGGCACTGACTAATGCCCTGCAGCGCGAGGCCAATCTCCAGGTGCGCATGGGCGTTGCGGGCGCACTCGCGGAAATTACCGCACCGGAGACTCTCACGTTCGCCTTGGAAACCTATGCGCGCGAGACCAACAACGGCGTGCGCATTGAGCTCGCAAGGCTCCTGGGAGTCCTGCGCGACCCGAGTGCTGTCCCCATCTTGCTGCCGGCGCTGCGAGCGGACCAGGAAAGTGCGGGCTCCGCTGCCGCCGCGCTCGGAGAGATCGGACACCCCTCCGCCATCCCCGGGTTGAGCGAAGCCGCGCGAACCAACCCCGCCCCTTACACCCGGGAAAAGGCCGCAAGCGCTCTGGGCGAATTCCACGGACAGGAAGTGGTTCCAACCTTGATACAGATTCTCCATTCCGATGAAGCTGGTTCTGTCCGCACTGCCGCGGTCCGAGCGCTGGCAAAGCAGCCGGGTCCGGAGGTTGTCCCGGCGCTGGTGGCAGCCCTGCGTAACGATGCGGATCGTGAAGTGCGCAACCAAGCCGTCAGTATCCTGCAGGATTTTCGTGACGCCCAGGCAACCTTAGCCCTGGGGACGACCATCACCAACGATGTCGAAGCCCGGGTGCGTGCCGCAGCGGTGCGGGGACTGGGCCGTGCTGGCGGGCGTGAGGCCCTGCCAGTGCTCCTCTTCGCCCTGCGAAACGATTCAAATGATTCAGTTCGTGAAGCCGCCGCGTGGGCTCTCCAGGAAATCGGCGGTTCCGAGGTGGTTCCCGAACTGATCTTCACCTTGCAGAAAGACGCCTCGCCGCCGCTTCAGGAAACTCTCGCTTCGATCCTCGGCGAATCTGGCGTGAGTGAGGCCCTGCCGTTGCTGATAGCTAATCTCGACCCGGTCAAGACCGAGGAGGCGCGCACGGGGGCCGCCCGAGGCCTGGGCCGGTTGGGCGATCCTGGGGCGATGGCGCCGCTCCTGAATGCGTTGCGGACCGATCCTTCTGCGAAGGTGCGTCGTGAGGTCTGCGAGGCCCTCGGCGCTATCGGTGAGACTGAAGCGGTCGAGCCTCTGATCGCGATACTCGAAACCGATGTCGATGATGATGTGAAAGAAGCGGCGGTTGGGGCGCTGGGACAGCTTCGTGACCCTCATGCGTTGCCTGCTTTGCTCAAGCTGCTGCAAGGCGAAAGCGAGGTTCGCTTCCGAGACAGTCTCACCGAGGCTTTGGGTGCGCTCGGAGACCCTGCCGCCGTGCCGGCCCTGGCAAACGTGCTGGAACGTGACAGAGACCCGTTCTTTCGTGCCTCGGCAGCAGAGGCTCTCGGGCGGCTTGGCGGTGACCAGGCCTATTCCGTTCTCCTCGCCAACCTCAAAAGAGACATCGACGATACCTACACTCGCGTCGCCGTCATCCAGTCGCTCGGCTGGCTAGGCCGACCGGCCGCACTACCAGCCCTGCTGCGGGAGTTTGAAAGCGGGCGGCAAATTGCCTCCGCTGCCGTGGAGGCTGTCGGCAACATCGGAGATGCCTCGGCGGTGCCTGACTTGTTGCCCTTGCTGCAAGCTGGATCATCCGAGCTGCGCGGCGCAGCGGCCCAGGCCTTGGGACACATTGGTGACCCGCAGGCCGCGCAATCGCTGATGGAGGTTCTGCAGAACGACCCAGCCGCAATCGCGCGTAGCAAAGCGGCATTAGCGCTGGGTCTGCTGGGTGACGCCAGGGCGGCAACAGTGCTGGACGCCGCCTTGCAGGACAAGGGCAGTGACGTGCGTGTCGAGGCTGCCTGGTCCCTGGGACATTTGGCAACGACCAATGCCGCCCAGCGGCTCGCCACCGCATTGAAAGATAAGGATCGGTCGGTTCGCTTCGCCGCCGCGTTTGCTCTGGGGGAACTGAACGACACCAGTGCGGCGTCGCTTTTGGAATCAAATCTCACCGAGACCGACGTCAACGCCCGCCTGGCGGCCGCGGCGGCGCTCTCCCTGTTGGGGAAGACCAACGGGCTGGAGATTCTCCAGTCGTTTCTGAATTCCAAGGAGATGTGGCCACGGTTTGCCGCGGTGATCGCGCTGGCGCGTTGCCAGTCAACCCCGGCCCGGGAGTTGCTGAAGAGCCGGCTCGCGGACCGCCTCCCCGCGATCCGCAAAGTGGCCTTGGCCGCCCAGACCGGTAATGCTTCCCTGGCGCTGGCGGAGAACCTCTGCGACCCGAATCGGGATATCCGCCACTACACGGCTCGCGCCCTGATCTTTTTTAACGACCCAGCCACGCTTCCTGCCTTGAGCCGCGCCTGCACGGATCCCGACCCGGAGGTCCGTGCCGCGGCGCGTCTCGCGTGCCATCGCATAGCGCGGCTCCCATCGACTCCATTCAAACAAGCGGACGCAGGCCTGGACTAATCGTTCTCAACCACCGGACCCACTCGAACGTGGGTCGGCGGTCCGCAGTGGCACCGATCTTGGCGGGGAAGGCCGATCTTGCGGACTTCAGTCTTGCCCGGATGAGGCGTAGTGGGGAGAATTCCAGGCACGGCCTGCGGCCGTTAAGAACCGGACATCTATATGCGGCGCATTGCTCTCGTCATCATCGCCCTGGCTGGTTGGCCGGGATTCCACGCTCCGGCGGCTGAAACCCGGCCCAATATCATCTTTGTGCTTTCCGATGACCTCGCCATGGGCGATATCGGGGCTTACGGGCAGAAACTCATCAAAACACCCAACCTCGACCGGATGGCGCGCGAGGGCACCCGGTTTACCCAGGCGTACACCGGCACAAGTGTTTGTGCCCCAGCCCGCGCCTCGCTCATGACTGGGCTTCACTCCGGGCATTGCCCCATCCGGGCCAACCGGGAGATTCAGCCCGAAGGCCAATTGCCCTTGCCCGCTGGTACGGTCACCGTGGCCCAAATCCTCAAAACTGCCGGCTATGCGACCGCTTGCATGGGCAAGTGGGGCATGGGTATGTTCGATACCTCGGGCAGCCCGCTTAAAGTGGGCTTCGACCATTTCTTCGGCTACAACTGCCAGCGCCACGCCCACAGCTACTTTCCCACCTTCCTCTATCGCGACGATCAGCGGTTTGACCTGCCGGGGAACGACGGGAAAACCGTCGGCAAAACCTACGCCCAGGAACTGATCGCCACTGAAACCCTGGATTGGATCAAAGCCAATCAGCACCGTCCTTTCTTCCTCTTCTACGCCATCACGCTGCCCCATGGCCGACACGAAATCGATGACGTGGGCGAGTATGCCAAGGAAGACTGGAGCCTGCTGCAAAAGAGTTATGCGGCCCAGGTCACCCGGCTCGACCGGGATGTCGGGCGGGTGCTTGATTTGCTCAAAGAACTCAAGCTGGATGAGAAAACCCTGGTCTTTATGGCCGGGGACAACGGTTCTTCGTTCAGTCCCGAATCGGAGATTGGCCGGCTTTTCGAACAAACCGCCACCGGGTTGCGGGGTTACAAGCGCGGCCTCTACGAGGGCGCCCTTCGCCAGGCCGCCTTGGTCCGCTGGCCGGGCACGATCCCCGCAGGCAGGGTGTGCGACGATCCCTGGGCGTTTTGGGATTTTCTGCCCACCGCCGCCGAGTTGGCGCACGCCAAACTCCCGTCTGGCTTCCGGCCTGATGGTTTCTCCCTCGTGCCGATGCTTAAAGGTGGGCGCGGCCCGCAGCGGGAGTATTTCTATTGGGAGTTGCACGAAGGTCGGCCGTTGCAAGCAGTTCGGTTTGGCGACTGGAAAGCCGTACGCAACGGTCCTGCCGCCAAGCTTGAACTCTACGATTTGAAGGCGGATGTCGGCGAGACGCGAGACCTGGCGGCCGATCGCCTCGAGATCGTGTCCCGGGCTCAGGAATTGATGAAGAGCGCGCGCACCGAGGATCCGAACTGGCCGCTCACCTGGAACCCGCCACGGAAAAAAGCAGGCAAGAAGTGATCGTCGTGGGCTTATGGACCAGGAACGCGCGCGCAGCACACCTCGACCTCGGGCGTGCTGTGCCCGTGTTTTCCATGCAGCCGGGAATCCCCGGGTGCGGGCCCATCGCACCGCACCTGCCGATCGTGGAGACAGCCTGCAGACTGGACAGCTTGCGCGGGCATGGTTCGCGCGGCTGACCTTGCTCACGGCAGTGATCATTTCACTGCTGGCTCCAACCGCGGTGCCTGCGGAGTCCCTTAGCAGAAAGCAGCAGTCTCTCCAGGAATGGCGCGAGTTCACCGCCCCGGACCGTCCGTCCCCGCGCGTTTTTGTGAAAGGCAACCGGATCCGGTTTTACTTCCCGTCGGCCTCTGGCGTGGAGGGTTTTAAGGCGGATTGGGACCGTCTTCGGATTCACTCGCCGGATTACCGGGTAAACTCGGCCTTGCTCGAGTGGGATAAGAGATTGCCCCGGGTGCCGCGCCCGGATCGCGATTGGCGTGAAGCCAGGGTCATAGCCGGGCCGGAGTGGCAGCGCATTGCTACCAACCTGATTTCCGCGCTCACGCCGGCGGAACCGCTCCACGCGGCATTTTACCAGGCTTTTCTGGCTGAAGGTGTGCTCTATCGTGACCGGGACGGCGTGGCCCGGTTGGCTGAGTCCGGCAGGGTGCCGCCCGAGGTCGTGGTCGACCATCGCTACTCTATTCAGGCAACTCTCGAGATTCTCGCCCGCGAAATCGAATCCCGGCTGGCGGCTGGTGATCCGAGCGAAACGCTGTTCCTGATCATGGTTCCCAATCGCCAGCGCTTGACGCAATCGCTGCTGCTGGACCTCAAGCAACGCGAATGTGTCTGGCTCACCCCCGCCGCTCTGTACGACACCACGGAAGGTGGGCTGGGGCTCAGCACCACGGCCCAGAACGTCGGGGCCATGGTCGTGGAGAGTCACGGCATCGCGTTGTTGAAAAACCCCGTTTCCAGTGTCGCTCGCCTGGCCGACCTCGGAGTGCAAACCAGCCTCCGTTTTCTTCGCCGGCCGCTGCCCCGGGCCAACCGGCCGCTGCCTGAACCTGGCGTGGCGCCGGGCATGGACCTGGCCGGGTGGGAAAAATGGCTCGATACCTACACCGGCACCCGCCGGCTAGAGGGCTCCATAAAGCTGCTGATCGGGGGTGACACGTTCTTTCCCCGCTTGTCAGAAGCGATCGCCGCCGCCACTAACCACGTTTATTTTGACATCTACATTTTTGACCGGGACGACATCGGCGTAGCGGTTGCCGACCAACTCAAAGCCCGCTCCCGCGACGTGGAGGTCAAACTGGTCATCGACCGGATGGGCAGCCTCTCGGCTGCGGCGGTGGCTCCGGCCACGCCGATGCCCGAAGATTTTGTTCCCCCGGCATCTATTTTTTCCTATCTCGAGCACGATTCCAAGGTTCAGGTGCGCTCGTTCTTAAACCCCTGGTTCTCTGCGGACCACGCCAAAGTATTCCTGGTAGACGGCACCCACGCCTGGCTCGGAGGCATGAACCTCGGCCGTGAGTACCGCTACGAATGGCTCGATCTCATGGTGGAACTCCAGGGCCCGGTAGTTGGGGTGTTGGAGGAGAATTTCAGCAAGGTCTGGGCCCACTCCGGACCCCTGGGTGACTTGGCCTACGTGGCGCAGGCCATCAGGAAGCCGAAACGGCAACCACCAGCGCCCGGCCCCTGGACTCAAGTCCGGCTGCTCCCGACCCGCACAGCCTGGAAACCGTTCGCTACCGCAGTGCTTGGTTCCTTCCGGAAAGCCCGAAACCATATCTACGTCACCCATCCTTACCTGTTCGACAAACGCGTGTTGACCGGCCTGGTGGAGGCCCGCCGCCGCGGTGTGGATGTGCGCGTGGTGCTGCCGCGCGTGAATGACTTCGTCGGCGGCACCCGCAGCAACGTGGTGACGGCAAACTACCTGCTTAAACACGGAGTGAGGGTCTATTTTCATCCCGGCATGTTTCACACCAAGGCCGTGCTGGTGGATGGCTGGTCCTGCGTGGGTTCTGCCAACTTAAACCACTTGAGCTTGCGTCTGTGCCAGGAACAAAACGTGGCCACCTCTGATCCGGAGTTTGCCGCAGCCCTCAAAGCAGGCCTGTTTGATGGGGAATTTGCCAAGAGTTACGAACTCGAAGAGCCGCTGTCGGTGAGCTACGTCGATTTTTTGATGGATTTAGTGCTGGAAAATTTCTGATTTAACCTGTTGTCTGAAGCTGCCGTTTGTTTTTTGCGTCCAATCCGGCGGCCCGAACTGGGCACGCGCAACACGGCGATTACGGAATCTGAATTTATGCAATACCAGAATGCCTTAAAAGCAAAGACCGCTCACGGTCTCGCTTCAACCTCCCACTCCCCCGCATTGGAATCGCGAGCCTTCAGCCGCCGCCGCTTCCTCCGGGCCACCCTGCAGGCCGGCGCCATCCTGGCTCTGCCCCAAATTGTTCCCGGGGCGGTGCTCGGCAAAAACGGGGCGGTCGCACCCAGCGAACGCATCGTGCTGGGCGCCATCGGCATTGGCAACCGCGGCTCCTATGTGCTGGGCTGCTTCCTCGAGGAACCGGACGTCCAGTTCGTGGCCATCGCTGACGTGAAAGCCGGCCGACGGAAAGCCGTCAAGGATCGTGCCGATGCCAAGTACGGCAACCAGGATTGCCAGACCTACCGGGACCTCCGTGAACTTTTGGCGCGACAGGACATCGACGCGGTGCTGATCGCCACCGGACCGAATTGGCACGGCCTGGCCTCGATGCTCTCCGCCAACGCCGGCAAAGACGTGTACTGCGAGAAACCCTGCACGAAGAACATCGTGGAGAGCCTCGCGCTGGCGCAGACCTTCCGCCGCACCGGCCGCGTTTTCCAGGCCGGAACGCAACGCCGCAGCTTGCCCAACTTCGCGTTCGCGGTCGACCTGGCCCAGCGGGGCAAGCTTGGCCGGCTTCACACCCTGCATGCCCATCCCGGCGGCCTCGATCCCAAGACCAGCGGCTGGGCTGAGCCCCAAACCGTGCCCGACAAGGACGATGTAGATTGGGACCTCTACCTGGGACCCGCGGCTTATCGGCCGTTCAACAAGGGTTTTCTCGATGGGTTCAATTTTGAGAAGGGCGGGGGTCTTACCGGCGGCGGCTGCCTGGAGTGGGGTTCCCATTGCGTAGACCTCTGCCAATGGGCCAATAGCGCCGACCATACCGCACCCGTCGAATACGAGCCCAAAGGCAAGGAATTGCACGCGGTTTACGCCAACGGCGTCCGCCTGGTGTTGCGCAACGATGGCTGGATCGGACTCGGCTCCTGCCCCGTCCGGTTCGAAGGAGACAAAGGCTGGATCGAGACCGGCGATGACGGTGAGATTGCGGCCAGTTCGCCCGCCTTACTCACTGGCAAGGGCGCCAAAGTTTCTGGCTATCCCGCCAATTTCCATGTTCGCGACTTCCTGGACTGCGTCAAAACCCGCGCCCACACCCGCGCGGATGCCGACGCGGCTTGTTGGGCGCACATCGCCTGTCACGCCGCCAACATTTCCCTCTTCCTGAATCGCCAGGTTAAATACGACCCGGTCAAGAACGAGTTCATCGGAGATGAGGCTGCCAACCGGTTACGCTCGGAAGCACTGCGCGAACCCTGGCGAATCTGAGGAACGACCTTTTACCTGGAAAGAAAAACGATCATGACTATCCGAAATTTCTTCACCACCGCTCTCCTGGCCGCTGCGCTAACCGCGCCGGTCCTTAACCTGCAAAGCGCTCCGGCGGCCACCAACCTCACTGAGGAATCTCGCCGCAAAGAGGCCGAAATGCTCGCCGTGTTGCGTTCGGACAAGCCCCTGGGCGAAAAAGCTATCGCCTGCAAAATGCTGGCGGTGTTTGGCAGCCGCGACGCCGTGCCGGACCTGGCCGCGTTGCTGACTAATGAACAACTCTCCTCCTGGGCCCGAATCGGGCTGGAGGCTATCCCCGGCGCCGAAGCCGATCGGGCGCTCCGCCAAGCCCTGGGCCAAGTGAATGGCCGGTTGTTGGTGGGTGTCATCAACAGCATTGGCGTCCGCCGCGATGTCGGCGCCATAAGCGATCTCATCGAGCGGCTGCACGCTGCGGACGACGAGGTAGCCGCTGCGGCCGCTGTGGCCTTGGGGCGCATCGGCGGTGAACGCGCGGCGCAGGCCCTCACCCGCAACCTTACCCAGGGCACGCCGTCCCGGATGCCGGGTCTGGCCGAGGGTTGCATCCGTTGCGCCGAAGGTTTCCTCGCCGACAAACAGGCAGCCCCGGCTGCGCGCCTCTACGAAACCGTGCGCTTGGCCGCCGTGCCGAAGCAAAAGCAACTTGAGGCTACCCGTGGCGTCATCCTGGCTCGCGGTGATGCGGGAATCCCTCTCCTGATGGAGCAACTCAAGTCCGCCGACCTGGAATTGCTCGCCATCGGCTTGCGCACCGCGCGTGAGCTTCCCGGCCGCAAGGCCACCGAAGCACTGGCGGGCGGGTTGCGCGCCTTTGCGCCGGAACGGCAGCCTCGAGTCCTGCTGGCACTGGCCGACCGGAACGATGCCGCCGCGCTACCGACGATCGTCGAAGCCGCCCGCACTGGGTCCGAAGAGCTGCGCCTGGTCGCGATCAATGTGCTCGAACGCCAGGGCGACGTTTCCGTCATCCCCACGCTGCTCGAGACCGCAGGGGATCAGAATACGAAGCTGGCCCAGGCCGCCCAGGCGTCCCTGGTTCGCCTGCCCGGCGAACGTGTGGAAGCCGACCTGCTGAATCGCCTGCAGTCCGCCCAGGGCAAAACTCGCGAAGTGTTGATCCGGGTCGCCGGACAGCGCCAGATGGGAGCCGCTATTCCGTTGATGGTGTCGGCGACCGAAGCGGAAGAAGCAGGTGTTCGCGGCGCGGCCGTCCAGGCCGTGGGATTGATCGGTGGTGTCGCCCAGCTTGAACCGTTGGTTCAGCGCATGCAGAAAACCACCGTAGCCGCCGAGCGCGACGATTTGGAGACTGCCTTGATTGCCATCAGCGGGCGAACGGGAGCGGCCAGTGTGCCTGCCCTGCTTCCCCTGGTCCATAATGGACAGGAGAGTGTTCGCGTGGCGGCTTTGCATGCCCTCGCCGCTGCCGGCGGGCCGGAAGCGCTTAAAGTCATCAATGCCACCGCGGTGGCGGAGGGCGATGACGCCCTGCGCGACGAGGCGGTCCGCACGCTGGCCACCTGGCCCAACACATGGCCGGAAGATGGCGCCATCGTGGAACCGTTGCTCGCCTTGGCGCGAGGCGGCGCCAAGACTTCGCACCAGGTCCTGGCCTTGCGCGGCTACCTGCAGTACGTGCAGGGCAATCGGAACCTCGGACAGCCCAACAAGATCGCGGCCGTGCGCGAAGTGCTCCCGCTGATCAAGCGGCCGGACGAAAAGCGCCTCGTGATCTCTGTGGTGGACAGCCTCGCTGACCCCGCTGTGGTGGACCTGCTGGTCGAGTTCGGTGGCGATGCCGCGGTGAAGGAAGACGCGTGCGCCGCGCTGGTGAAGCTGTGCGGCCGCAAGAACTCCGGATTGGACGCCGCCGTGCGCCGCAAAGGCCTTGAGGCCGCCGCGGAAAAAACCGGGAACGAAGACCTTCGGAAACGCGCCCGCAGCCAGGCCGCCGAGATCTAATAGCGAATCGCCAACACCCGCGGCCTCAGCCGCGGACCAGCCACGGCTCCAACCGGCGCGCCAGCTCCGGCGGGAGCCGTTTGATTTTGTCATCCAGCCCGGTGCAGACGTGGCGGCTCTCCCCCTCCACCAGCAGCCGCCCGTCCGCGTGGACGATGCGGCAGCCGAAATTCAGGCGCACCTTCTCCATGGCGGTGACAAACACCTCGACGGCCAGCAGATCGTCATAGCGCGCCGGGGCCTTGTAGCGCAGGCGGCACTCGATTACCGGAAAGATCGTCCCGGCCGCCTGCAGCTCGGGCAGCGGCGCGCCGGCGTGGCGGAAGAACTCGCCCCGGGCCGCTTCGAAGAGGTCCAGGTAGCGGGCGTAGTACACGTGGTTGCCCACGGTGCATTCGCTGTAAATCACCCGGTGGGAATAGCGGAACACAGCAGCCATGCGCGCAGTATAAGGGCTGCAGGGCAAAAGACCAGCCGCCAGGTCCTGGAGTGCAGCGGTTCGCTGCCGCTCTTTCGGGGAGTGATGGAAGACACCTCGCGAATAAGGGCGCCATCGCACCTCCCAAAAAAAAGCGGAGGCCGAAGCCTCCGCTTGAAAACGGTGGAAGGTCGAGAGTTACTTGCTGCCCAGGATTGCGTCCTTGGCCGCTTTCGCGACACGGAACTTCACAACACGCTTGGCAGGGATCTTGATCTGTTCGCCAGTGGCGGGGTTGCGGCCCATGCGAGCCTTGCGATTCACGAGCACCAGTTTACCCAGGCCCGGGATGGTGAAGGAGTTCTTGGCACCCTTGTAGGCCAGGCCGACCAACGCTTCGATGGTCTGCACAGCCTGCTTTTTGGAAATGCCAACGGTATCCGCCAGTGAGGCGGCGATCTGTGATTTAGTAAGAGCTTTAGCCATAGGAGCCCCATCAGTAATCCCATTGTTTCCGGGGTTCAAGCGAAAAATTGCAGGTTTCTTCAAAGAAATCGTTGTTTTTTTACGGTGAGACACCCGAATCTAGCCCCTCGACCTCTGGTCGCCACCGCTTTTTCCCGGGGTGCTGACCGGTTTTTTTTGCCCACATCTCCCTTGCTCCTGCGCCCTTCCGGGTGGAACATACACTACGTTATGGGTGCTAGTAAATCATGGGATCTCAGGGACCTGCTGGACGCCTGGCCTTTCGACCCGGACAACGACGCGCGGCTCGTGTCGGTGACGGGCGGGAGACAGGTGCTGCAGGTGCGTACGCCCCTGGGTGTGGAGCAGCACGAATTAGACGGACGCCCTGACGGCGCCCGGCCCTACGGCATGGAGTCCGCCCTGGAACATTTCCAGCAGCAATTAGCGCGGGCCCGGGCCCAAGGCAAAGAAGCGGACTTCCAGCTTTCAGCGGAGGCCTGCGCCGAGCTTTTTAACGAGGGTACCCTCTACTATTTCCGCTACCACCGCCTGTTCCAGCTCCAGGATTGGGCCCGGACCATCAGGGATACTTCCCGCAACCTCCGAGCTTTCGACCTCATCCGGCACTATGCCGAGGACGAAGATGACCGTACGTACTTGGAGCAATGGCGTCCTTACGTCTTGCGGGTCCATGCCACCGCCCGGGCCATGCAGGAACTGGAAAAGAACCGTCACCAGCATGCCCTCGAGGCTATCAAGGAAACCATCAACCAGATCGAGTCGCTTGAGGATTTGGATGAAGACACCTTCCAGTTCGAACGGGAGCGCTCCCTGACCACCCTCCGGGAGTTGCACGATCAAATCGAGCGCAAACGTCCCCTCACCGCCCTCGAACGGCTCGAGCGCCAACTCGAGAAGGCCATCCAGCGCCAGGATTTCGAGCGCGCCGCCTCCTTGCGCGACAAGATTCGCGAGCTGCGCCGGCAATGCATTTGCTGACGATTGGTTTTTGGGGCATTTCCCAATGAATAAACGAGGCCGGGGATCACTCCCCGGCCTCATGCGTTACAGAATGACTCGCTGGTGGTTACTGCGTCAGCACCAGGCGGTAGAACTGGGTGCCGGTTGCGCTGACCGTGACCTCGTTCAGCCCGTTCACCTGTGTGACCGGAGCGGCCACATTGGCCCAGGTGCCCGAGGTCAGGTTATCACGTGACTGGAGCACATAGCCACCGATCGAGGCCGGCCAGGAGACGACGACTTCCCCGACACCACCCTTACCCGCCGCGACCGTAGGCAGCGGGATATACTGGAAGTTCTGGATCGTCTGCGTTGACGCCGTGCCGCCCGTAGCGCCGGTGAAGCCCACATGCGCCGTCTGCCCACCCGCAAAGGCCGGGAGGTTGACAGGGACGGTTAGCGTGAATGTGGTAGCATCAATGCTATCCGTGAGGGTTACCTCCATCTGGCCGCCCATGTAGACCATCTCGACCGCAATGGGATTGCCAGCGCGAATGTCCACCGGGGCCGTCGGCAGATAATCACCGGCGCGCACGCCATTGGTGCCCAAGGCAATGCCGCTGGTATTGTAGATGTTGAACATCACCGCCGCGCTGGGAGTGATACCGTTGTAGGCCAGGTTGCCGCCAGCGCCGCCTACTGCCGCGGTGCCCAGGGCCGAGTTGTGCGCTATGAGCGTAAATCCATCAGCCCCAGCGCCACCCACATCCGTGTAGGTAAACAAAACCTTGAACGCACCGATGTAGAGCGGGTAGTCGAAGTACACGCTCCGGGCCTGGTTGTTGAAACCCGAAGTCAGGGTCAGAACCCCATCAACGATCTCCGCGCCGCCATTCAAGGTCCAGCCGGTTCCGTCGATGTTGAAGTCCGGAATGACTTCCACGGTAACTGCCGCGACAGTGCTGGACGCGGAGCCCAGCGAGTTGTTCACTACCAACTGGTAATTGCCGCTGTCACTGGTTTGAACGTTGACGATTGTCAGCTTGTCACTTGTGGCACCGCTGATGCGATCGTTGTTGCTCAGCGCCACGCCGCCCTTCTGCCAGGTATAAGTCAGTGGAGCTGTCCCTCCGAACACCGTCGGTAACGTCAGGGTCCGTCCGGCGTAAACCACCACTTTCGCGGGGAGATCTTTGCGCACGACGGGCGGGCCGGGGATGTCGGCAATCGAGCCGAGGAATTCCACTTCCCCAATCTGCATCAGTGCCTGGTTGCCATCCTTCACGCTGTTGAAGCTCAACTTGTAGCTGGTATAGGCCGTGGTGTTGGCAAACCGGACTTCCTGCAAGGCCTGGGTGAGAGGATCCAGGAGCAGCGCCGCCGCATTGCGTGTCGCCGGCAGCGACAGGGTTCCGGAGGCAATAGTGGTATAGGAACCGCCGCCGTCATTGGAACCTTCCAGGGTGTACGATGACGGGTCGCGCCCTTCGGTATCGTTGGCGGTGTAGAATCGCAACACATTCACGATGGTGCTGCCGATAGACGGCGCTACCGTAAATCCAACCGGAGGGTCGAATGGAGCCACTTCATCCATGTCCCGGTTCAGGTATTTCGACGTGGTGTTATCGATCGCCATCGGGACATCTTCGTTGGCTGGGGTGGTGCCGATCAGGACCACCACCGGGTCACCCGGTTCCGTTACATCCGGCAGGCCGGAACGAATGGTGATGACCGCCACCGCGCTGGTGGAAGGCCCGGCGATGTTCTGCGCCACCAAGTAGTAACTGGCGGCGTTAGTCCAACCGATGCTGCTAAAGGCCAGCTTGGGCGTGGTGGCTCCGGAAACTGAACTGTCGTTCTGGACCGGCACGTAGACGTTATTGGTGCCCACGTACCACTGGTAGGTAATCGGCTCGGTGCCGCCGCCCATAACGGCTGTCAGCTCGGTGTTCAATCCTTCCATGGTCAGGAGGGATACCGGGTGGGTGGCGATGATTGGCCGGACCGCTCCCGCAGTGGCACTGACCGCCAGCACCGCCATGCGGCCGGTGGTCGGGTTCACCGCACCCAGGAACTGAATGTTCACATTGGTCACAGGACTTGTGGTGTTGGCCAGGGCAAACTCGGCCTCGTACAACCGCGGATTGTCGGTGTGCGCGTTGTTCATGGTGTGATTGACCAAATTCACACGCCCGCGCGCGGTGTAAGCAAAAGGCGCATTATTAAACCAATCGCGCGAAACGAAGGTGTTGGTCTCACTAGTGCCGTCCTGGAATTGTACGACGACCTGGTTGGTAACGTTATTGTTGGCGGTCGCGCTGAGGAAAGAGAGCGCAGAGTACGGGGCTGGATTGGCCAGGGTGAGATTAACGTTACTGCGCACCGAGTCCACAAAGGCCACGTTGTTGCCGGTGTAAGTCGCGGGCATCTGATAGTGGTGATCCGACTTATCCAGGCTGGTGATGATGGTGCCTGCGGGCGGTAAGCCGCACGCCGGGAATTGAGGATAATAGCCTTGTTCATGCCAGGTGTTGCCCGTGTTACCCACGCCACCGTCCATGCTGGCGGTAGTGTAGGCCTGCAGGCCTGCCGGTGGCCATAGTTCAGACGCCTCGGCTACTATATCGGCATTGAAACCGGTAACCGCCACCGGGTTGTAATTGCCTCCAGTGGTGGTTTGACCGCTCACCGCGAAGAATGGGGCTCGCCCACCGCTCACGTAGGCAAAGTCGATCTGCGTCACCGGGCTGGTGTTGGCAAGCACGACATCCATCGCGTGCAAGCGAGGATTAGCGGTGCCGACATTATTAAAGGCCATGTCCTGCGCTTGAACTCTACCCGCCGCTGTCCAGACTTGGCCGTCTACATTAAACCAATCCGGAACGCTGATTTGGAAGGTCTCAAAGCCGAAATCCTGGTGCTGGACAGTCACACTGATAACCGCCGGACCGTTTCCAGCTGCCGTCAGGAAGGAGAGCCCCGTGTAAACGGCGGGCGCATTCAACGTCAATGATCCGGCAGTAAACTCTCGGAAGTTGGCCATGAACATTGCGTTGTTGCCAACGTAGCTTGCAGGCATCGCGAACGTGCGGTTGCCTGCTGTGAAGCTAGAGCCCGCCACCGGGATGCCAGTGGTGGGTGCTCCTCGGTTGTAACCCACTTCATACCAGACATTTCCGGAAAGGTTCGCTGATCCGCCATCCATCGTCACATTCACGATATTCTGCAGGGTGCCAGTGATCGGCGCCGTCTTTTCCAGAATCATGTCGCGGTTGAAACCAGTCACCGCAATCGGGGTGTAACCCGTGGCCGCCAAACCGCTGACGCCGAAGATCACCGCCCGGTTGCCGTTCGTGGAGGCAAAATCAATACGGGTGACCGGAGTGGCGCCGTCATTCAGGTAAATGTCCTGGTAGAACAGCTTGGGCGTGGTGAGGTAGAGGTTGCCGACCTGCCCGTTGTCCATGTTAAAGCGGCCGTTGGCATTCCAGGCCACTTCAACCGCGGTCGCATTGAACCAATCGTTTACCGTTATGGTGCCAGTCTGGGTAGCTCCACCC
Source organism: Verrucomicrobia subdivision 3 bacterium UBA6082 (assembly GCA_002428665.1). Classification (GTDB taxonomy): domain Bacteria; phylum Verrucomicrobiota; class Verrucomicrobiia; order Limisphaerales; family UBA8199; genus UBA6082. The sequence continues at coordinate 131,975 of DIXK01000108.1, read as the reverse complement.
TGATAATAGACCGTGTAGTCTACAAAGGGCACGGCCCCTCCACCGGCAACCAGCACCGACAGCGCGGAATAGGCCGCTGGAGCCGTAAACGTCAGTGTGCCTGAAGGCGATCCGTTGCTATAAATGAGCAGCGCGTTGTTCGCGGAGTAATCCGCCGCCAATCGATACACATGATAGGGGTCGTTAGGGGCCTCGAATTGAGCCCCCTGCGGCGGGAGACCGGCGGTGGGCACGGTCGACAGGTAGCCCTGCTCAAACCAAACCCAGGCGTTGTTGTTTGTGCCGCCATCCATGGTGGCTGACACGCGGACGTTCAGTGGTGGGGGCGCGGTTTTTTCCACGACCATGTCGTGCGTAAAACTCTCTGGCGTCAGCGGTATCGGATCGAAATCCGCCCGTGCAGCCGTGGTCAGCAACAACACTGAACCCAGCAGCGCCAGATGCGTGTTCAAGGAGGGAACTCTTGGGGCTTTCATTGTGCGTAGGTTAATACGATGGTTCGTCTTAGTTTTCATCTCGCCAATTTCGAGTGCCCACGCCCCGGAAGGTTCCCGTTTCGGGCCAGGAACATGGGCGTTGAGACGCTCGTAAAGGTGGCTTGCTTGGTTCAAAATCTACTCCCGTCGCACACCGGAGGCGAGTAAAAAAGGATCGGCATTGATTTTCCATTCGCTTGGACGAGCCGTCCTAAACTTGTCGGCTGGTGGTGGGTTATCCAAAGCTAAAGACAAGGGCAGGCATGCGTCCCGGCAGGTTAAGAAATGCTGAACCAATGAAGCCTGCGCTTTTAATCTAACTTGTCTTTTTACATTGACAGCACCGCCCGGCTTCGGATTAATGAGAGATATACCCCGTTAACCGAAGTGGCACGTCAATGTTGCAAGCGAACCAGTTCAGCAAAAGCTCGCAAGACCTGATAACCGGCGTTTGCTCTATGGCGAAGCTGCGTGCAGAACTCTGTGGTAAGTTATTGAGTTCGCGGGGGTCATCGAAGGAAATCAGATAATCAAGCATATGAAAAACAAGAGGTTCCCTATTCTCCTGTCCATAACTGCGGGATTGGCCACGCTGGCCAGTTTATGCCCAGCCGCAGACTACAACCCAATCGCGTTCTATGGCTACAACCACGACATGATTGTTGAGAAGAACGCGCCGGCGCCACTGGTTCCCGGTGGCCAACCCGGCGCTCCCACCACCGCCTCCATGGATGGCGGCATCGGCAATAACGGCGATACCTGGAATGAGCAAGGATATTTCACGCAGGATGCTGCAGTCGGCTTGCCACCGGCAGGCTCAACCATCACCACCAACAATTACCAATTCACTCTGGCCCCAAGCTACACCGCCGCTAATGCCATTATGTTGGACGTGGGGTATTTCACGAACGCCAACTTTAAACTCAACACGCCGGCAGCCTACGGCGCCATCTCTTTCCTGACCAGCGGCGGCAACGGCGGCTGCCAGTTTCGAGTTACCGCCCAGAGGTTGGACGGCACAACCTCCTCCGGTACGGCCGCTTCACCCGATTGGTTCAGCGTTCCGAATAACATCGCCTGGATTGCGAACGGCCGGGTGCAGGCCCAGACCTTCACGTTGGACAATTATAATTCGGCCAACCCCAGGTTGTACACCGCGGACGTGGCGCTCTCGGCGTCGGCGAGCCCGATCACCAACCTCTTCATCGAGTATGTGAGCGGCAACGCCAGCGGACACTCCTGCATCATGGCCATCAGCGGTGCCGCCGCTGCCGGCGGATCGTTCACCCCCATTTTGGGAACCGGTTACAACGCCGATATCGTGGTTGAGGCTGCTTACCCGGAGCGCTGGGACCTCGCTGGAACTGCCAGTTCCACTTCGGCGACCATGGATGGTGGCGTCAATAACACTGGCAACACCTGGTTTGAGCAGGGCTACTACGTCAACTCAAACACGTTCGGCATACCCGCTGCCGGTTCGACTCTGATTCCGGTGGATGCGCCCGACCACCAATTCAAGATGCCGGCGAGCTATACTGACCCCAATGCCATCTTCCTGGACCAGGTGAATTCCCCTGGCGTGGCCGTCCTGCTGGATACCCCTGCGACCTACTCCGGACTTTCTTTTCTGGGCGCATCGGGCAATGGCGCCCTCACGGTTGAAGTTGTTATTTCGCACCAGGACACCACCCAACAAACCCAGGATGTCTCAATTCCCGATTGGTTCAACGTCTCCCCCATCGCCGTGACAGCCAACGGCCGCATCAACGCAACTTCGGGCATTTTCGAAAACCTGAACAGCGGCAACCCGCGGCTGTATGCGGTGGATTTCCCGGTTCTCAACACCAGCAGTCCCATTACGTCTCTGCAGTTGAATTGGAAATCCGGAGCCGGCCGTACCTGTATCCTGGCGATGAGCGGCACCGCCGGCGCGGTGAAGCCTGTATTCACCATTCAGCCCGTCTCGATTAAGACCAACAGCGCGGTGACGGTGGCTTTCACCGCTGCCGCCTCCGGCACTGCGCCGGTCACACTGAGTTGGCAGAAGGGCACCAACGGTGTCTTTGTGAATCTGGCAGACGGCGGCAATATTTCCGGCGCCAACACCGGCACCCTCCAACTCGGCAATATCTCCATGGCGGACCTGGCGGATTATCGGGCCATCGCGGCCAATGCGGCTGGCAGCGCCACCAGTGCCGTGGCCACCTTGACGATCATCTCGACTCTGAATGACGTCACCGCGCCGGGGGATTCGATCACCGGGTTTGGCGGCACGTGGCCCGGCGGAGAAAACCCCACCTACTCGATCGATAACACCACTTCCAAATACCTGAACTTCGGCGGCAATGGCGGTTCGCCCTTCCTGGGTCCGGTAGGCTTCACGGTGACACCAGCGATCGGTCGGACCATTGTGAGTGGGATCAGGCTTTACAACGCGAATGACGCCGTGGAACGAGACCCGGCGCAGTTTAAACTGGAAGGTTCCAATGACGGCGCGAATTTCACCGTTATTGCCGAAGGCCCGCTCGCGCTCCCGGACGGACGCAATGCAGGCGGCGCGGCCTTGGATCCGGTGGCTCAGAACATTCAGCAGGTGTTGTTTGTCAACACGATGGGCTTCTCCGTTTACAAACTTTCCTTCGCGACGGTCAAGGTTGCCAGCGCCAACGCGATGCAGATCGGCGAGGTTGAACTTCTGGGTGTGGCTGACACTTCTGGTTACCCGACCATCACTCGGCAACCGACAAACGTGACCGTGTATGTGGGGGCAAATGCCCAGTTCGTGGTCGCCGCCAGCGGTACCCCAGCCCCGACCTATCAATGGCGCAAGCTGGTCGGTGGCGTTATGACCGATATCGCCGGGGCCACCTCCCCGACGCTCAGCCTCAGTACTGTGGCCTTCAGCGATGCCACGCAATACTCCGTTCTCGTCAAGAATTCGGTGGGTGAAATCAGCAGCCTGCCGGCCACGCTCACGGTGCTGAGCACGCTCCTGGACGTGACTTCCTCCGCGGATACGATTACCGGTTTCGGGGACACCGCGGGCACGTACTGGCCCGAAGTGAACCGGGCTCCATTGGCGGCCTTTGACGACACCATGACCAAACATCAGAATGGTGGCAGCGGCTTCAGCGCGCCCGCAGGTTTCCCGCCGTTCGTAGGGCCGGTCGGCGTCATCGTGACCCCGCTAAGCCCAACCATCATTTCCGGCATTCGGGTTTACACGGCTGATGGCGATGTACAACGGGATCCGGCGGATTACGAAGTGGAAGGCTCCACGGATGGCGGTGTCACCTGGCAGTTCATTGCGTCAGGTTCGTTGTCGCTTCCGGAACGCCGCAACGCCGCGGCCGACGCCATGGATCCGTTGACCAGTGCGATGCAGGAAGTGTTGTTCCCGAGCCGCGGCTCCTGCTCCAGTTACCGGATCACCTTCCAGAACGCGCGTAACAACAGCACGGCACAATGCCTGCAGTTTGCCGAACTGGAGCTGTTGGGGGTGACCTCGACGGGCGTCTCGCCAGTCGTAACGGTCGCCAAAGGCACGGATGGCAGCCTGGTAATTACCACCAGCCAGCCGGGTACCCTCCAATCGAAACTAACACTGGGAGTGCCAGAGAATTGGACGGACGAAGGCCCCATCACTGGCAGTGTGACGATTACGCCGCAAGCCGGTGTTGCCGCCAAGTACTACCGGGTTGTTGTGCCTTAAAGCGCGGTCATTCGTATCGTTTCATCGAGCCGGGCCTGAGCCCGGCTCGTTTGTTTAATAGACCAGGCCGGCGAATAAACAAAACGAGGCCGGGGATCACTCCCCGGCCTCGTGTGTTTACCGAATTATTTGTCGGCTCTTATTGCAGCACCAGGCGATAGAACTGGGTGCCGGTCGCGGTGACCGTGACCTGGTTCTGATCGTTCACTTGAGTGACCGGAGCGGCCACATTGGCCCAGGTGCCTGCGGTCAGATTCTCGCGCGACTGGAGCACATAGCCGCCGATGGAGGCCGGCCAGGAGACGACGACTTCCGAAGTCCCACCCTTGCCTGCCGCGACGGCGGGCACCGGGAGGTACTGGAAGTTCTGGATCGTCTGGGTTGCGTTCACGCCGCCGGTGGCGCCGGTGAAGCCCACATACGCCGTCTGGCCACCCGCGAACCCGGGGAGATCGATCGGCAAGGTGGTGGTGAAGGTGTTCGGTGCGAGCGTGTCCGTGAGGGTGACCTTCATCTGGCCTCCGCTATACTCCAATTCCACATCAATGGGGCTGGTGCTGCGGATGTCGACGGGGTCTGTCGGGGCGAAGTCGCCAACACGCACGCCATTGGTGCCGAGGGCGATGCCGCCGGTGTTGTAGATGTTGAACAGCAACGCCGCGCTCGGGGTGATGCCGTTGTAAGCCAGGGCGCCACCGGCGCCACCCAGTGCCGCGGTTCCCACGGCCGAGTTTTGCACCACGAACGCGAAGCCGTCAGCGCCGCCGCCATTCACGTTTTGGTAGGTGAACGAGGCCTTGAAGCTGCCGATGTAGAGCGGGTAGTTGTAAAACACGCTCCGGGCCTGGCCGTTCTCGCCGGAAGTCAGGGTCAGAAGCCCATCAGTGACGGTTGCGCCACCATTCAAGGTCCAACCGGTTCCGTCGCCGTTGAGGTCAGGAATGACTTGCACGGTAACTGTGGCCATCGTGCTCGAGGCGGTACCCAGCGCATTATTGGCGATGACCTGGTAGGTGCCGTCATCGCTTGCCTGGGCATTGGCGATCACCAGGGTATCGGTGGTCGCGCCACTGATGGTGCCGCCATCGATCATGGCCGCTCCACCCTTTTGCCAGGTATATGTGATCGGGGCGGTGCCACCGACGAGGGTGGACAGCGTCAGTGTCCGGCCGGCATAAACCAGCACTTTGGCGGGGAGATCGCGCTGCACCACCGGGGGGCCGGAGACTGCGGCAACGGTGCCGAGGAACTCGACTTCACCGATTTGCATCAGGTGCTGGGCGCCGTCCCTGACGCTGTTGAAGCTCAGTTTGTAGCTGGTGTACGCCGTGCTGTTGGCGAACCGGACTTCCTGCAGAGCCTGGGTCAGCGGGTCCAGGGGTAGGTTGGCCGCGTTGCGGGCTGTCGGCAGGGCGAGCGCGCCCGAGGAGATCATCGTCCAACTGCCGCCGTCATCATTCGAGCCTTCCAACTGGTAGGAGGCAGGATCGCGACCTTCGGCGTCGTTGGCCGTGTACAACCGTAGTACATTCACAATGGTGCCACCCACGGATGGCTTCACCGTGAAACCCACCGGCGGATCAAACGGAGCGAAGTCATCCATGTCTCGGTTGAGGAACTTGGTGGTGTTGTTATTGATGGCGTTGGGGGCGTCCTCATTGGCCGGGGCTGTGCCCGCGATGAGCGCGACGGTGTCGCCCGGAACCGTCACGTCCGCCAGGCCGGAACGCACGGTGATCGCCACTACCGAGCTGGTGGACGGACCGGCAACGTTCTGTGCCACGAGATAATAATCAGCGGCGTTGGTCCAGCCGATGCTGGTGAAGGTCAGTGTGGGGGTGGTGGCCCCGGAGATCACGGTGTTATCCTGCACCGGCACGTACGCGCCGCTGGTGCCCACATACCATTGGTAGGCGATCGGCTCAGTGCCGCCGCCCATGACCGCTGCCAGGGTCGCATCACTTCCTTCGATGGTCAGTACGGGCGAGGGCTGTGTGGCAATGATCGGCCGGACGGCTCCTGCTGCGGCACTCACCGCCAGCACCGCCATGCGACCGGTGGTTGGGTTCACCGCGCCCAGGAACTGGATGTTCACATTGGTCACCGGGCTCGTGTTGTTGGCCAGGGCAAACTCCGCTTCATACAGACGCGGATTCTCCGTGTGCGCATTATTCATCGTGCGGCTGATCAAGTTGACGCGACCGCGAGCCGTATACGCGAACGGGGTGTTGTTGAACCAATCGCGGGAGACGAAAGTATTGGTTTCGCTGGTGCCGTCCTGGAATTGGACGATCACCTGGTTGGTCACGCTGTTGTTCGCGGTGGCGCTCAGGAACGAGAGCGCGGAGTAGGGCGCCGGGCTGGCCAGTGTCAGGTTGACGTTGCTGCGCACCGAGTCCACAAAAGCGGCATTGTTCCCGGCGTAGGTGGCGGGCATCTGATAGTGATGGTCCGACTTGTCCAGGCTGGTGACAATCGCGCCTGCCGGGGGCAAACCGGACGCAGGGAACTGGGGATAGTAACCGCGTTCGTGCCAGGTGGCTCCCGTATTGCCCACGCCTCCGTCCATGCTGGCGGTGGTGTAGGTTTGCAGACCGTGAGGCGGCCACACCGGGCTGGCTTCAACCACGATGTCGGCGTTGTAACCGGACACCCCAACCGGATTGAAGTTACCTCCAGCGGTGGTTTGACCACTGACGGCAAAGATCGGGCCACGGCCGCCACTCACACGCGTGAACTCAATTTGGGTGACAGGGCTGGTGCTGGCCAACACGACATTCACGGCGTGAAGCCGTGGATTGTTGTTGTTGACGTTGTTGAAGGACAGATCCACGGGATTCACCCGGCCGTTGGCGGTGAAGAATGAATCAGTAGTATTGAACCAGTCCGGAAGGCTGATCTCGAAGATCTCGGTGCCGAAATCCGCGTGGTGCACGGTAACGCTGACTACCAGGGGGCCGTTGCCGGCAGCGCCCAGAAAAGAGAGGCCCGTGTAGACCGCCGGCGTAGTCACGGTGAGTGTGCCGGCGCCAAAATCCCGGAAATCGGAGAGATACAGGGAGTTGTTTTCAGCGTAGGAGGCCGGCATGGTGAAGGTCCGGTTACCAGCCGAAATGGAGGAACCTGCCGTGGGGAGGCCGGTGGTGGGTGCGGCGGGGTTGAAGCCCGCTTCATACCACGTGTTGCCGGTAACCGTGTTGGCGCCGCCATCCATCGTGACAGTGATCCGGTTCTGCAGAGTGCCGCTCACCGGGGCGGTTTTTTCAATGATCATGTCGCGGTTGAAACCGGTCACTGCAATCGGGCTGTAGCCCGTACCGGTCAGACCGCTGACGCCAAAGATCGCCGCCCGGTTGCCGTTCGTGGAGGCAAAGTCGATGCGGGTCACCGGAGTGACGTTGTCGTTCAGGTAAATCTCCTGATAGAAGAGCTTGGGCGTGGTGCCGTAAAGGTTCCCGACCTGGCCGTTGTCCATGTTGATGCGGCCGTTGGCATTCCAGGCTACTTCGGGTGCGGACGTGTTGAACCAATCCCGTACCACGATCGTTCCCGCCTGGGTTGCCCCGCCCTGGAAATAAACGGTGTAATCCAGGAAAGGCACTTCGCCGCCGCCAGACGACGCCAGCACAGCCAGGGCCGAATAGGCCGCCGGCGCGGTAAAGTTGAGCGACCCCGAAGGCGATCCATTCGTATAAACGAGCAGCGCGTTATTCGCGGCGTAGTTCGGAGCCAGTCGGAACACACGGTAGGGGTCGTTGGGGGCTTCGAATTGCGTCCCTTGGGGCGGCAGGCCGAACAAAGGCAGGCTGGGAAGGTAACCTTGTTCGAAAAACGTCCAGGCGTTGTTATTCGTCCCACCGTCCATCGTGGCGGACACATGTACGTTCAGCGGGGCGGGCGCGGTCTTTTCCACGACCATGTCGTGCGTAAAACTTTCTGGCGTCAGCGGGATCGGATTGAAATCCGCGCGGGCAGCCGTTGTCAGTAGCAAGGCTGTTCCAGCCAGGGCGACAGGTAACTTCCAACAGGGGGCATTTCGTCGTTTCATGTTCGTATTTGTATTGAACTTTATTCAGTAATGAGGTGGTGGCCGGGAAGAGAGGCTCAGTGAACCAGAGGCGCCCAAATCAATGAAGCAACGAGTACGTGACGTACCCGTCGATTCAATCAAGTGGTCTGACTAGAGGGGCTAGCTACAACGCCCTCAAATACAGTCGCTCAGGAAGGGTCTACCCGCCTCGAACTACTTCCGTACCACACTACACCTCAATATAGTGCAGCTTGGGCAAACGCATGGGAAGTAAAAAATGCGTGGGTTTTGCCTTCGCACCCGCTAGAATCAGGCATGATTTCACGGTCCAAATCCGATGACCTGTTCGCCGAAGCGCTGAAGTATATTCCTGGCGGCGTGAATTCCCCCGTGCGCGCATTCCGCGCCGTGGGAGGTCAGCCGTTCTTCGTGAATAAAGCCCGGGGCGCCCATATTTGGGATGTGGATGGTAATGAGTATGTGGATTACGTGGGCACCTGGGGGCCTGCGATTCTTGGCCATGCCCCAGCGGCTATTATCAAGGCGGTTCAAGCTGCGGCGGAAAACGGCACCAGCTTTGGCATTCCGAACCCCTTCGAAGTCACCATGGCCAAGCTGATCTGCTCTTTCGTGCCGAGCGTGCAGAAGGTCCGGATGTGCAATTCCGGCACAGAAGCCACGATGTCTGCCATCCGCCTGGCTCGCGGCTTCACGAGGCGTGATAAAATCATCAAGTTTGACGGCTGTTATCACGGGCACGCGGATTCTTTGCTGGTCAAGGCCGGTTCGGGCGCGCTCACCTTTGGCCATCCGGATAGTGCCGGGGTGCCTGCCTCGTTCACCCAGCACACGATCGTCCTGCCGTTCAACCACCGGGAGGCCGTTAAAGCCGCCTTTGAGGCGAACCGGGACCAGATCGCTGGGATTATTATCGAGCCGGTTCCGGGGAACGCCGGGCTTTATCTGCCGCTGCCGGGTTACCTGGAATTCTTGCGAGAGATTACCCAGGCCAATGGGGCTTTATTGATCTTCGACGAAGTGATGACCGGTTTTCGACTGGCGAAGGGGGGTGCCCAGGAGCTTTTCAAAATCACGCCGGATCTGAGCTGCTTCGGTAAGGTCATTGGCGGTGGGCTGCCGGTGGGGGCGTTCGGAGGGCGCGCGGAAATCATGGATTGCCTGGCGCCGCTCGGGCCGGTGTACCAGGCTGGGACGCTGAGCGGCAACCCCCTGGCTATGGCTGCCGGCATTGCTGCGCTCCAGGAACTCGATCGCACGGACGCCTTCTACAGGCTGGAACAAAGCGGCCAAGCCCTGGAGGCCGGTTTGCGGGAGGCCGCGATCAAGGCGGGCATTGCGGTGACATTCAATCGCTGCGGTTCGATGTTCTGCGGCTACTTCACCGATCGGCCGGTGCATAACCTGGCCGACGCCATGACCAGCGACCGCGAACGATTCAAAAAATACTTCCACGGGATGCTGGACCGGGGGGTGTACCTGGCCCCGTCGCAATTCGAGGCGGGTTTTATCTCCACCGCTCACAGCCCGGAGGACGTGGAGAAGACTGTCGCCGCCGCGGCGGAAGTGTTCCAGACGCTGTAACCGGTGCTCCCCCTTGCGCTATGAGAATCCTGGCCATTGATCACGGCACCCGCCGGATGGGAATCGCGGTAAGCGATGAATTGAAGCTCATCGCCCAACCGCTGGAATACATCCTGGCGGAGCCTTTTGCCCCGTTCCTGGAGCGGCTTAAAGCGTTGCTGCGGGATAAGGAGGTCGAACTGATTCTCGTGGGCATGCCGCGCAACATGGATGGCAGCTACGGGCCGGCCGCGCTGAAAGTGCAGGAATTTGTCGCCGTTCTAAAAGCGGCGGTCACGATCCCGATCAAGACTTGGGACGAGCGCCTGACCTCCGCCATGGCCAACCGTTTTCTCATCCAGGGCAATGTCCGGCGTGAGAAGCGGAAGGAGAAGGTGGATAAGATGGCGGCCGCCATCCTGCTGCAGAGCTACCTGGACAGTCTGCCGCGCTGAACGTCGCCGCCGGGAAGGGTGCCGTGCTCAAGTTCAAACTGATTATTGCCTACGACGGCACCGCCTACGAGGGGTGGCAGGTGCAGAAGATCGGCACCGGCGTTCAGGAGAAAGTGGAGGCCGCCCTGGCCCGGCTGTTCCGTTCCCATCCCCGGCTGCACAGCTCGAGCCGAACCGATACCGGGGTGCATGCCTTGGGCATGGTAGCCCATTTCGAGGTGCCTCCTGGCGAATGCCCCATGACCCCGCGCAAACTAGTGCTGGCGATCAACGCCTGGCTGCCGGAGGACGTCCGGGTGGTTTCGGCACAGCGGGCGCCGGCGGGGTTTCATGCCCGGTTTTCCGCCTCCGGCAAACAATACCGTTACTATATCTGGAACCATCCTGCCATGAACCCGTTGCTCCGGCATCGTGCCTGGCATGTTCCCCGTCCGCTGAACCTCGCGGCCATGCGCGCGGCAGCCGCCCTGTTTGTGGGACGCCACGATTTCCAGTCTTTTGCCGCCAACCCCGGTTACCGGGTGGCCTCGACGGTGCGCACCTTGAGCCGCTGTGCCGTCGTGAAGAAAGGCCCGCTGCTCACGCTGATCATCGAAGGGGATGGCTTTCTCTATAAGATGTGCCGGGGGCTGGCGGGGACCCTCGTCCAAGCGGGTCTGGGCCGGTTTCCGGCAGCCGAAATCGCGGAAATGTTGAACCAGCGAGACCGGCGAGTGGCGGGGATGACCGCGCCAGCCCATGGCTTGGTGCTGGAAAAAGTGTTCTACAACCGGCCAAAGCTCTACGCCTCATGAACGTCGTCCTGGTGGAACCCGAAATCCCGCCGAACACTGGCAATGTCGCCCGGCTCTGCGCCGCCACCGGCACCCGCTTGCACCTGGTAGAGCCCCTGGGCTTTCAGCTTGGGGATGCCCAACTCAAGCGCGCGGGCATGGATTACTGGCGACACGTGGAATGGCAGCGTTGGCCTAATTGGACCCGGTTCCAGAGTAGCCTCGAGCCCGGAGCGCGACTCTGGTTCATCGAATCCGGCGGACCGCGGCGTTACACGGAAGCGCCCTTTGCACCGGGGGATTACTTGGTATTCGGCCGGGAGACAGCCGGCTTGCCGAAAGCATGGTTGGAAGCCCAGCCCGATCAATGGTTGCGCATCCCGATGTTCAACCCGCCGGCCCGGTCCCTAAACCTGTCGAATTGTGTCGCCCTGGTGCTGTTCGAGGCATTGCGCCAGCACGGTTTCGCCGGCGAAATCCGCTAGCCGTGCCGCTCGAGTATCGTACTGCGCCATCGTGTCCAGCAAACTACGCCCCGACCGGATCGTTCCTCTGGGCTTGGTGCAGTAACGAAGGCAGCGGCTGGTAAATGCGCTTTTTGGGCTGTTTTGTGTTGCCGTGAGAACGTTATTGGCGCTTACATGGCGGGCGGCCTCCCGACGGGTCGTTGGCTTTGATGAATACCGCGGACTTAATGCTGAAGAGGAACCTGCTCACAGCAGAGCAGGTGCGCGAGGCGATGGCACTGGTGGAAAAAGAGGCTTGTCGACTCGACCAGGCGTTACTGCAACTTGGTTATTTGAGTGAACGGCAATGGCTCGAGGTCATGGGCGAATGCCTGCATATTCCCCTGGCGAACCTCGCGGATGCGGTCATGGATGCGGAAACGCGCCAGGCGTTACCGACCAAGTTTGTTTTTCGCAAGCGGGTCATCCCCATTTCACGCGACAACGGCACGCTTAGCGTCGCTACCAGCGATCCCTTTGACCTGAGCGTGTTTGACGATATTCGGCTGCTGACCGGGCTGCAGGTTAAGCCTTTTCTGGCCCGGCGCGAAGACATAGAGAAACTCATCAAGGTCCATTACGGCGTCGGTGGCGATACCATTGACGAGATGGTGGGAACCGGCGAGCCCGGAAAGGCAAGGTCCGGAGCCGAGCATGGCGAGGACCTGCTCGAGATGGCCCAGGAGGCCAGCGTCATCAAGCTGGTGAACGAGATTATCGTTGAAGCGATTCACGAGCGGGCGAGCGATATTCACATCGAACCTTACGAGCACGAGTTGTCTATTCGTTACCGTATTGACGGGGTGCTGCAGCAGGCCTCGGTCCCGCCGCAGATCCATCAATTCCAGGCGGCGATCATCAGTCGCATCAAGATCCTGGCAAGTATGAACATCGCCGAACGGCGGGTGCCGCAGGACGGGCGTATCAACTTCCAGGTCGGAGGCCGCCAGGTCGATGTGCGGGTGAGTGTCATTCCCATGCTCTTCGGTGAGGGCATCGTTATGCGCATCCTGGACAAGGCGAACGTGCTGTTCACCTTAACCGAGTTGGGCATGGACGACCTGACGTTTAAGTCGTTCAAAGGTTTGATCGACCGTCCTCACGGCATCATTCTGGTAACGGGCCCAACCGGCAGCGGCAAGACGACGACGCTTTACGCGGCGTTGAATGCCATTGTGGGGCCCGAACTCAAAGTGCTCACGGTCGAGGATCCGGTCGAGTACCACCTTCGGGGGGTGAACCAGATACCGGTCGAGCAGAAGGTCGGGATGACGTTCGAACGCGGTCTAAGGGCGATTCTCCGCCACGACCCGGACGTAGTGATGATTGGCGAGATCCGCGACCTGGAAACGGCCCACGCGGCCATTCAAGCCGCTTTGACCGGGCACCTGGTATTCTCGACACTGCACACAAATGATGCCTGCTCCGCCCCGATGCGCCTCATAGACATGGGCGTGGAGCCGTACTTGGTGAGTAGTACGGTGATTGGGGTAATGGCGCAGCGCCTCGTTCGCATGATATGTCCTCAATGCAAACGGCCTTGCGCAGTGCAGGCGGCGGCGTGCCCGCCGGACCTGGCACTGGAGCCGGGGCAGGCGTTGTACGCCGGAGGGGGCTGTGAGGCCTGCCGCAATATCGGTTATCGCGGGCGCAGCGGACTTTATGAACTGATGGCCATGAACGAGGACATAGCCCAGGCCGTGATGCGGCGCGCTTCGACTCCGGAAGTGGTGCGCATCGCGCGCTCCGGAGGGCTTCGATTGTTGCGCGAGGATGGCTGGTGCAAAGTGCGGGCTGGGATTACCACCGTCGAGGAAGTCTTGAAATGCACCGCCGTGTAAAACGCTAATGGGAGAATTCCACTACAGCGCAAAATCCGCCGGGGGAAAAACCATCACGGGCACCATTAATGCCGACAGTGAGGCGGCCGTGCTTCGCGTGTTGGATGAGAAGGACCTGTTCCCGATCGCCATCCGCAACCTGGGCGGTTCGGCAAAACGAAGGAAACAGCTTTTTTCGCGTGGGATTCCCAGCCGCGATGTAGGGATCATGTACAGCCAATTGGGAGACTTGCTGGGATCGGGCGTGCCCTTACTGCGGGCGCTGAATTCGCTGGTCAAATCCACCGTAAACCTGCGTCTGCGAGACGTGCTGAAGGAAGTCCACGGAGCGGTGGCGGATGGCAAATCTCTCACGCAAGCGATGCGGGAGCATCCAGAGGTATTTCCGCCGTTGCACCTGGCTATGATCCAGGCAGGTGAGCGGGCCAGTTTTTTGGAGCAGGTGTTGCGGGGCCTCTCTGAGTTCCTTGAGCGCCTGGATGAGCTTCGGGGCAAGGTGCGCGGTGCGATGATCTATCCGGCATTACTGACCGTGGTCGGACTGGCGGTGATGATCGGGGCATTGATTTTCTTCGTGCCACGGTTTGAGCCATTGCTCAGCGGAGTTCAGCAGGCACCCCCGACCAAGTTGCTATTTGCGTTGAGTCATTTGGTGCGCGGATATTGGTATTTGCTGGCCATTGTCCTGGTGGTGGCGATCGGCTTTCTCTGGTCCGCGCTCAAAAGCAAGGCAGGCCGCCGATTCCTCGAACAGTGGCGGTTTAAGATTCCCGTCGCGGGAACTGCCTTGCGCATGGTGGCCATTACCCGCTTCTGCCGGATTCTGGGTACGATGCTGGCAAACGGCGTGCCCTTGTTGCAGGCGCTGAGCATCAGCAAGGATTCGACCGGCTCTCCGCTGTTGGCCGAGCGGGTGGCCGAAGCGGCGGAGAATGTGCGCGCGGGCAAACCGCTGACCGAGCCACTGGGTGCGGGTGGCATGTTCCCCGAGCAGATCATTGCCATGATCAGTGTAGCCGAGGAGTCGAACCAATTGGAAAAGGTTCTGTTGCACATCGCGGACACGGTCGAGCGTCGCACGAATCGCCAGGTGGATGAAGCTGTCCGTCTGATTGAGCCCGTCATCTTGTGCGCGGTAGCCGCGGCCATTGGATTTCTTGCCTTGGGCCTGTTACTGCCGATTTTCACCATGGCCAGCACCCTCAATTCCCGGTAAGTCCTTTCGGACCAGGAGCATCCAGGACACGTCGGAAGGATCCCATTCGGCCCAGCGCGTTTTGACCTGAGGTTGGTGTTGGCCTTCGCCGGAAGGGTGGGGCAGGGAATGGAGCTGCCTTTTTGATTGTCTCCCCCGCGAATTAAATCGAATATCTAACCACTGCAGTTCGTCGTTTGTAAGTCGTACTGTTTTGATGAGTCTATGTTACTGAAGCATTCTAAAAGTTTTGTTCGACGGCCTGCCACCGCTTCGGGTTTTACCCTGATTGAAATCCTCCTTGTGATTGTCATCATACTTATGTTGGCCAGCGCACTGGTGGTATACGTGTTGCCGCAGCAAAAAGGAGCGGAAAAGAACACCACCCGGTTGCTTCTGACCCAAGTCCAGTCGGCGCTGGACAATTACCGTTTGAATGTGGGTCAATACCCCACGGAAGAACAGGGCGGCCTAGGTGCGCTGCTGGTGAAACCGACATTTGAGAATGAGAAACTCGGAGAGCGATGGCAGGGTCCGTATCTCAAACCTGGCGTGAAGCTGGATGATGCCTGGGGCAACAGAATCCGCTATGAACCAGTGGACAAGACCCTTCTGGCCGATGCCGACTCTGCCACTCCAGATTTCAAACTCTATTCGCTCGGCCCGGATAGTCTTGCGGGGACGGAGGATGATATCTCTCTCTTCGAGGATAAGGACTCAACCGGCAAAGATTCAACCACGATCCTGGACGATTCAGAAACTGGAACTCAGGGCCAGCCCGCCACGGGTCCGTAGGCCACGGTTAGACTCCGGATCCGACCCCAATTTTGCGCGTGCAGCCTGGTTTAAGGTCAAAACGATGAGAGCAAGTGCCGATCAAAAACGCGGTGCCCGGCTGGGGTATTCCCTGGTCGAACTGCTGTTGACGGTGGCCCTGCTGTTGTTGTTTTCGGGTGTCGCGGTGGTGAGCATTCAATCGATGAGCAATGGTTCCGCCCTCACGGAGGGGACGGTGCGATTCGAAACGTTGCTGCGTTTCGCCCGCGCCGAGGCGGCTTACCTGGGACGGTGTGTGCGCGTGGAGTTTGTCCAGGGGCACACACCGGAAGTTTCTCTTGCCGAGGAAGCTCTCGGGCTCAGTTCGGTTCAACTAAGCTGGGAGCCTGACCCTATCTCCGAGCCGGGGGTGTTTCGTGAGTTGATGGACACTCGATGGGGCTTGGAAGGCGTGAATGAAGCTGTGGGAGTGAGGGCGGTCCGGCTCACCGATCCCGCGGCGGTGACGCCTCCGGATACGGCTGGACTGGCAGAACCCACGGCTGAGCCGGATTTCGCAGAGGGGCCAACCTCCTTGCCGGCTCTCACCTTCAACCCCGACGGCTCCTGCGACTCAGCCGAAATAACTCTAGCCAGCCGTAGTTCCGAGGATGAACGATTTGTGATTGTGCGGCTGGAAGGGTTTACCGGTTTGGTTTCTCACCGGGAACCCGCTGCCGGGAACGAGGCTTCGGATTCGCTTTCAACCGGCACAGACGCACCTGCCATGGGCGAACCGGGCGATCATGCAGCGCAGTGAGACCCGCTCGACGATTACCCCACCAAATCGATGTGGTTTCTACCGCCACGCTCGATCGATTCACCGCCAGCGGATCGGTACTGCTCGAAGTGGTGCTCGCCCTGTTTTTGTTTGTGGCTGCCGCGACGGTGATCAGCAGCGGTCTGAGTGCTTCCGTCAAGGAAGTAGACCGGCTACGGCTCAACATACACGCGCGCAATTTGGCAGCCACAGTGCTCGCCGAAATGCAGATGGGTATTCGAACGGTGGAAAGCAGTGGGCCGAATGCGGTTGATCCCCCATTTGATTTGTGGGTCTGGCAAGCGGCAGTCGGGCCTGTGCCGGATGCGGTCGGCGGATTGAACACGCTGCAAAAAGTCGAGATCGTCGCCCGTCACAAGTTCGAACCGGTTGTGTTTCGGGTCACGCAGTTCCTGCCGCCGGTGATCCAGGTTTCCCCACCCGCCGGAACCGCAACCGAAGCATCGGACCGGTCCCTGGAAACGTCCCCCATGTTTTGAGGACCTGCGATGAAACCGGTTGCCCGAACCTCCCATTCCTCCGAGTGCGGTTTCACGTTGATTGAGGTGATCCTGGGGATTGGCATCGCTGCTGGAATTCTGATGGTGGTGCTGTTCTTTTACCGGCAATCGGAATTGCTGCGCAACCGTTTGCTGGTTGAATCCTCGAGGCTTTCGGCGGTCCGACTGGTGCTGGAACGGCTCAGCGTTGAACTCAGTGCCGCGCGCCGGTGCGAGTCATTTCAGCAAGGGCTCGTTGGCGGGCCGGACCGGATTCAATTTGTGAAATTGGACTTTCCGAAGGCGGCAACCTGGACGAATCAGCCCGGTGCCATAGGAGCCACTCCATTTCGGCTGGTGAGCTACTCAGTGCGCGCGAGCGGCGGTCCCGACGGCGAGACTGGTTTGGTTCGTAGCGAAGAACCACTGTCGATGCACACAAGCGCCATTCCCGCCACGCCGATTGATCCCTCGGTGGAAGCGGTTGCGCCTGCGGCTCCCGCTGGCATGGCAGCCGCCCAAGTGCAATTCCTCCGCTTCCGCTATTACGATGGAGCAACCTGGCATGAGAGCTGGACCGCGCCGACGCTGCCTATCGGAATTGAAGTGACGCTGGGAGGCGAATCGTTACCTGCGGAATTGTCTCCCGAAGACTATCCGTTCGAGCTTTATCGGCGGGTCATTTACCTCCCGAATTACGCGGCGGACAGATCGTACACTCAAACCAATGCGCTCGCCATGGGAGGGATAGCCCCATGAACACGGAACGTGGCGCAAACGCCGGCCTGCCAGCCTCGGGAGTGGGAGCGGAGCTCCGAACCTGGGGCCGGGCAATACCTGCTTCGCGCAACTGGCGGGTCCGCGAACCCTTTGACTGGAGATTGGCACCACGGCCGCCCTGCGGTCGTTCCGGGGGATTTGTGCTGATCATTGTTTTGGTGGTGATCATGCTGGCCTCCATGGTGGCCGCCAGCCTGTTGTTCGTGCTGAGCGCCGAGCATACGGCGGCGGCCGCGGGGGAACGCGGGGAACAGAGCATGGCGACGGCCATGAGTGGGGTGTACCAGGGATTGCGGGTGGCTGCAGATTGGTCTTCGGACTCGATCGAATGGCAGGATAACCCGGCCATTTTCCAGGATCAGTTGGTGTGTGATGATGGCTTGCAGCGATGGTATTTCTCCGTCTATTCCCTAGCTGAACCTGGGGGGATTCGTTATGGTCTGACCGACGAAGCCAGTAAACTGAACCTCTTCAATGCCATGCCGGCGATGCTTGAGACGCTGCCGAACCTGACACCAGCGCTCGTCCAAAGCCTGCTTGGGAGTCTCGGGCGTGCGGCTCCGGTGCCGGAGCCGGTTTCTTCGGATGAGATAGACAGCACGGCGGATTCCGACAACTTAGCAGTTGCGAAATCTACTGCGTCCTGGTCCTGCCTGGACGAAGTGCTGAATGTGAGCGAGTTCAACATGGCACTGCTCTACGGGAGCTACGAGTTTCGCAGTGGCCGCCTGGACCCGGAGAGCACATTTGCCCCGATTTCGACCAGCAGTGAGGGACTCAACGCCCAGGTCCTGGGTGGTTTGAGTCAGTTCCTGACCGTCTGCAGTTATGACCCGAACCTGGACCATGAAGGTCAGCCGCGGGTGAACCTGAACGATCCGGACGCCGACCTTGCGAAGGTGGCTTTACCGGAGAGCGCCGGGGCCTACATCGAAGCCATGCATCGCAACGGGCAATCGCTTGCCCACCCGGTGGAACTGCTCGAAGCCAGGGCCAGCTTCAAAGATGAGCGGGGAAAAGAGATCGATTTCAGCTCGGGCATCGGTAAAGCGGAATTGCCCTTGTTGTTGGACCGCTGCACCGCGACGGACCAGGAGCGGTTGACGGGACTGGTCAATTTGAACACCGCGCCCGCCCGGGTCCTGGCGGCGTTGCCCGGCCTGAACGAGCCACTGGCGGAATCCATCGTTTCCGCGCGTGTGGGTCTGAGCCCGGAAGCGAAGAAGACCTCCGCCTGGCTGTACCAGGAGGGTATCCTGAACGCGGATGCTTTCCGACAGGCTGCGCCTTACCTGACCACGCGCAGCAGCCAGTTCCACTTTTTCGTGGCGGCCTACGCTATCCCAGCCGGGAACTATCGCGTGCTGGAGGTGGTCGTCGATGGGGCGGTGAAGCCGCCCGTGGTATTGATGCTGCGGGAAGTGAGCCGTTTGGGGCTGCCGTTTGTCCCTGGCTCCGCAGAACAGGTAGCTCATAACCCGCCCAACCCAGGAGTTCGCTTGTGACCCGGATAATAAGAACAGCAGTCACATGGCGACCTCGCTTCCGCGAACGGGGCGGATTCCCGATCAAAGCTGGCGGGCCCATCACGGCGTTGGATTGGAACGGGACGACACTGAGGATAGCTCAATCGGTTTTGCGCGGGTCAAAACCGGAAATCAGCTCCTTTGCGAGCGTGCCACTCGACAGCCCGATCAGCGTGGGTACGGGTGATCCGGCGGCATGCGGTCAGCGCCTGGCTCACGCGCTTGCGGATCTGAAACCCCGGCCCGGGGTCACCGTCATGGGCATTCCTCGATCATTGGTGTTCCTGCGGACGTTGCTGCTGCCGAAACCCCGGAACGAGGAGGAATTGGTGGCCATGGTCCACTTCCAGATCAGCAAGGATCTTCCGTTTCCCGTCGAGGATGCGGTTGTTGATTTTCAGGTCAACGAATCGCTTTCCGCACCCGGCGCCGCTACGCCGACGGAAAAAAGCGAGGAAGAACCCGCTGGGGAAAAAGTGGCTGTGTTGGTTGCGGTTGTCCGGCGCGAGGTTGTGCAGTTCTACGAGCGCCTGGCTTCGGCGGCGGGCCTTAAACTGGCCGCGCTGGGTCTGAGCGCCTATGCCAACGCACGCGGGCTCGAGATAGGCGGTCTGACCGGTAAGGACCGGGTGGTGGCGATGGTTTCATTGTCAGCCGGCGAGGTCATCACCGAGGTGGTTGTGGGAGGTGCCCTGGTTTTCAGCCGGACGGCGGCGATGGCTCCAGAAGTTCCCGAGACCCAAACCGGCACCGGGTCTTTGGATGAAATCACGATCGAAGTTGTCCGGAGCCTCCACAGCTTCGCTGGCCTGGCCCGCCAGAATGCGGTTGAGGAAATCCTCCTCGCTGGTGACCACCCGCAAGCGGCGTCAGTGGTGGAGGCGCTTTCGGAACGCTGCCAAATCCCATGCCGACAAATTGACCCTTTTCAGAGTTTAAAGGTCGCCGCCAGGCTCCACCCGGCGCGTTCTGCGTCGGGACTGCCTGATCCAGGCGCATTCACGGTCTTAAGCCAGGCGCTCATTGCACAGGACCAGGTGTCCTGGCCGTTCGATTTCTTGCATCCAAAACGGCCGGCAATTCCACGCAATCTGAAGCGCATCCGGATTCTCAGTGGGGCCGCCGCCGCCGGAGTGTTGTTCATGATCCTCTGGGGGATTCGCACCCACCTGGTCAATCAGCGGATCACGGTGCGAGACCAGGTGGCAGCCGAGATCGAAGCGGTCTCCAAGAGCCGCCCGCTTTTCCGGAAGATTCGTCTCAACGCCAAGACCGTCCAGGATTGGAGTTTGGAGAAACGGGAGTGGCTGGACCACCTGGCACATCTGAGCGCGGTGTTGCCGGGTTGCTCTGACGTTTACATCACTTCCATTTCGACGGGTGCGAGAGGAGCGCTGCATATCTCCATTCAGGCGCGCAGCGGAGACATTCTCGCGGATATCGATAAGAGGCTGCGCGCCGCGGGCTATGACCTCAAGCCGCTCGCGGTGACCCCTGGATCTGACCGGTACGGATACCCGTTCCAATCCAGTCTCGAGCTGACCCTGCCGGACAAGATGAAGATCGATCTCGCCAGCTTGAAGGTTCCAGCCCGGCCGGAAGATGACGGCTCGCAGGAACTTGGTCAGCCCGGGCAACCGCGAAGCGTATCAGCCCAGGTATCGAGCGAGGGTGATCAGGGGGGCAACGATGCCGAAAGGCGGTCACGAAGGAGGGATCGGCAATGAACCGACGCGAGCGTATTCTGCTGGCGGTGGTCGTTTCCGGTCTTGTGCTTTTCGCCGGGATCTCCTTTGCGAGAGTCATCTTCGTTAAACCACTGCGGGAACTCGACAACCAGACCCTGGCGTTGCGAGACAAACTCCGCCAGGTCCAGGAAGAACGACGCGCCTACTTCGCGGCGGAGGATTTTTTGAGGGGTCTCGCTCCGCGCACGTTTGGGATGGATCCCGATACCGCCAGCGCGCAGGCGGGCACAATGCTCACCGAGGAAATTGTGCGCCTCGGGCTGAGAGAATCCCAGTTCAGCCGTTTGCCGGTGGGGCCGCGGAGGTTCCGGGGGGCGCAGGAGGTGGGCTGGAGTGTGCAGGGCGAGGGGCCGCTGGACAAAATGCTCGACTTGCTCTTCGTTCTTGAGCAGACCCCGCAAATCCATCGCCTTGAAAACCTGGTGCTTTCGTCGGCCAGCCGCCCTGGTTGGGTGCGGGCTCGATTCCGGTATCTCACCTTGATCCTCGAAGACGCCCCGCTGGGTGGCAAGGTCGAGCTCAAGCCAGAGTTCTCGCTGGACAGTCCGCAACGCCGTTACTACGACGCGATCGCACAACGGGACCTTCTGCGCCCTTACGTGCCCCGGCCCAGGATCGAACCGCCTCCGGTGATTGCCGGCACACCGTCCCAAGGCCCCCGCCCTGATCGAATCAAAGTGGTTTCTCTTTCCGAGTGGGGTGGAGTTCCCGAAGTTCACGTCTGCGACTTGAACTCGATGGCGATCAGCCGCCACCGGTCCGGTGACACGCTGGGCGCGGCCAGGATCGTCAAGATCGACTACCGGACCCTGCCCAGCCCCGCGCGCCCGGGCTTTGTCTCTCACAGCCGGGTGATACTGCAAATCGACAACGAGTATTGGGCAGTCGAGCCGGGCCAAACCCTGGAAGCTAAACAGCGGCTTTCCCCCGAACAGTTGCCGGCAGAACTGGGGGGTATCCATTGAACCTGACTATGAATCCGAATAAGTGCCCTAAGGTCCACCTGGGCCGGAGTGTGAAATGGTTTACCGCGGTGCTGCGGTCCAGTTCGTGGAGCCGGAGTTCCGCGGCGAACCGAACATCATGGGCGAAGCTCTTTTTGATCGAGGGCCTGTTCTTGTCTCTCCTGGGCTTTGCCCCAGCAGTCGCCGCGGACACGAACCAGGTGGCGGTTGAGACGGTTCCGCCCGCAACTGCCTTGGTAGAAACTGGCGTGACGGCCCAGGAATCCAATACGGTGGCTCAAGCCGCTGTGGCTGGAAGCAAGTTCAATCCAGACGCACCCAGCATCCGGTTCGATTTTGACGGCCTCCCGTATGCCGACATTGTGGTCCGGTTCGCCCAAATGGTGGACAAGCCGCTGATCAAAGATGCGACCGTAGAAGGCACTTTGACCTTCAGCGACCCCCGCCCGTACACGTATGCGGAGGCCATGGAAACACTCAACCTCATTCTTTCCCTGAAAGGGGTTATGCTGATGGAATCGGGCCGTTACCTGCGATTGGTGCCGCTCAAGGAGTTACCACAAATGCCCCTGCGTATCTTTCGCGGGCTGGAAAACACGGAGGATGTCAAACCCGGTGAAGTGGTGACGGTTGTCTTGTCGTTGGAACACCTGGACGCCTCGGAAATTGCACCGTCGATTACCTCCATGCTGTCCAACGCCGGGTCAGTGGCCCCGCTTTCGCGCGGACGCGGGTTGATCATCACGGATCGCATGGCGAACATTAAACGAGTGCGTGGCTTGCTCGACCAGGTCGATGCCGCCTCCCCCTCGCAACGCCAGATGCGCAGTTACACCTTGCGAAATACCTCGGGCGCCGTCCTGGTGGATTTGATCAACCGCACGTTTGGCGCGGCCACGGCACCGCGCCGCACCCAATTCAACCAGCAAACCAAACAATACCAGCAACTCGCGCCCGACCCCGACGACTATGTCACTGCGGTCTTTGACGAAGCCTCCCGCACGCTGGTGCTTTTTGGCCCGGCTGACCGTATTGCCATGGCCCAGGACTTGATCAAGCAGTTTGAGGAGAAAAGCGGCGTGCCCGCCGGGGACCTGAAAGTATTCTATCCTCAATCCACGTCGGCCGAGGAGTTGGCACGGATGATTCGCGCGGCCATGCCCTCGGTGGCGGGAGAACGCGACACGGGCTCCGCCGCGGCAACCAAAGCACGCCTGATTGTGGACACGGCGACGAACCGCCTGATCGCCACCGCTCCCACTGCCGGGCAATTGGAGGAGATCGAGAAGTTGGTCGAGAAAATCGATGCCGTTCCCACCGCATCCGAGACTAATGCCAACCGCTCTCAGGATGCCCAGACCATCAAGATCTTCCGTTGCCGGACGGCCGATCCGAACAGCGTCGTTCGCATTCTGAACGATGCGTTGGTTCGCCGCGGACCCCGAGTACGCGAGGAGCGCGCGTTCCGCGCGAGCCTGGATCCGAACACCCGAAGCATCGTCCTTATTGGGACACTCGCCGATATCGAGCAGGCTATGGAACTAGTTAAGCAGCTTGATTCCAGCGAACCGGTCGAGCGCCTGGTCCGAATTGCCACCGTTAAATATGCCCGGCCCAGTGACCTCGCGGCCAAGGTGCGGCAACTTTACCAGGAACAAACGGCACATCTGACCGACATAAAAACCGCGGACGCACTGATCCTGCCGGATGATTACGGCAGCCGGTTGATCCTGACCGCCACCGCTCCTCAGTTGAAGCTCCTCGAAGGGCTCATCGAGCAGTTGGATGCCGTGCCCGAAGGATCCGCGCGACAGATCAAGGCCATTACGCTTAAGTACACCTCGGCGTACTCGGTCGCCACCATGATCATGCAGTTGTACGGCCGGCAGAATCGGTCGGAGGATTCCCCCCGGCGCGCGCTGGCCACGGCATCGAGCGACGACAAGACGCTGCTCCTCGAAGCGTCTGGCCCGATGATTGAACTGATCGAAAACGCGATCAAGACGCTGGATGTGGAACCCGCCCGCGGCGCCTTCGAGGTGCGCACGTATCAGCTTGCTCAGGCCAACGCGAGGGAGTTGTCGCAAACGTTGGCCCGGCTCTTCACGGAACGCCAGTCCGGCCGCCGCAACGAGCCCCTGATCCAACCTCGCTTCGAGGCGGACGGGGATTCCAACACGCTGATTGTGGCAGCCACGCCCGAACAGTTCACTCAGATTGATCAACTGATCAAGGAACTCCGAACCTCGGTGGAGGTCGCCATGGAGGTGCGCACTTTTGCGCTCAAACATTGTGACCCTGACCAGATGGTTCAGTTGCTGGAGACGATGCTTCAGGAGCCTGGTTCCTCCAGCTCCTTCCGAGGCTATCGTTACGGCTCGTGGGGCCCGCGTAGTTACAGCACCGGCTCAGAAAAACTGCGTATCGCCACAGCACCGGCGCAGAACGCGGTGGTTATCCAGGGGCCCCCCGACAAGCTCCGGTTGGCCGAGAACCTGATTCAGACACTGGATCAGGAAAAAACCGAGGGGTCCTCAACGATCCGCACGGTGCACTTGAAGCAGGCGCAAGCCGACGCGGTCGCCGAGTCGGTTAACCGTACGTTGTCCGGACGCAGTCAGCGGACGCAAGGCCGCCGGACCACCGTCACGGCCGTGGGCGCTTCGAATAGTCTGCTCATTGATGGTCCCTCGGAGGAGGTGGAGGAGGTGTTGCAGATCATCCAGGACCTGGACCGTGAAAGCACCGGGGGCAACATCGAGTTCCGCATTTTCCGCATTGAGAACGGCAACGCCCAGGAGATCTCCCGCATCCTGGACCAAATGTTCCGCGGGCTAACCCGCGGCCCGTCGCGGTTTGGCCGTTCGAGCCAGCAGTTGCCCATCACCATGGCGGTCGATGACCGGTCAAACAGCCTGCTGATTTCAGCCACCCCGGATTCCTTCAAGCTTATCGACAAGCTGCTGGTGTCGCTGGATGAGGCCCCCAGGCGCGCCCAGCGAACGATGAATTTGTATTCGTTGGTCAATGCGGATCCGTACGACATGGCCTCGAAAATTGAAGCGATGTACGCCAACCGGCCCAGAGAACAGAGGGTCAACGCCGAGCCCGATTATTTCAGCAATACGCTGACAGTCATCGGGCCCGCCGAGGACTTTACTGAAATCGATGAGCTGATTCGGCGCCTGGATGCCGCAGCGCTGGACAATAGCCTGCAGGTGCGGATGGTCGCGCTGGACAAGATCCCGGCCTCCCAAATGGCGGGGATGCTGACTAATTTGTACTCCCGGATGTCCGCCGGGGAGTTGCGCGTGCTCGACAAACTGCCGGTTCAGCCCAGGCAACCTGGTGTCTTGAAGTCCATTCCCATTACCGGCCAGACGAACAACGCGGCGATCGACTCCCCCACTTCATCCTCCAGCAACACCGCCGCGCTCACTTCGACAAATCAAACAGCGGACGACTTTTTTTTTCCTGAGGTCGTGATCGCGGTGGACCCCGCCGCCAATGCCCTGCTTCTCTCTGGCCCCGCCTATGAACTGGACCGCATAGAGGGGATGATCCGCGACCTCACACGGGCCCAGGCCAGCAATGATACCGAACTTCGTCTTTACCCGCTGGAGCAGGCTGACCCGGTGGTGGTGGCTCGGACGCTCAATGAACTTTTTCGCCAGGACCCATCCCGGGCAAGCCAACCGTATCGCGATCCGCGCAGCGCCACTCGCGAACAAGGGCGTGGTCCCTTTCGCGGGCAGAGCGGTCAACCTTTATTTGTCATTCCGCCCGCGCGACTGACGGTGGTAGCGGACCCTCGCAGCCGGAGCATTATCGTGCGGGGGCAGCCCGCGGATTTTGTGCTATTGGAATCGCTGATCAAGCAGCTCGATGTTGCCGGCCTGAACGCGCAGCTTGGCTTCCGGCTGGTCCCTATGGAAAACGTGCATCCGGACAAGCTGGTGGCGTTGGTGAATCAGATGGTTTCCCAAATGCGGCTTGCCCAGCCGGGCGAGCCGATCACTATCACCCGGGATGGCCGGGGCAGCGGTTTTTTTATCATTGCCCGGGCCACCCTGCTGGATCAGGTGGAGGCGATGATCAAAGCACTGGATACGCCGGCTGACTTTGCGGAAGCGGACGTGTTGTTGTTGCCGCTTAAGAACGCCACAGCCGCGCAGTTGGCCAATCTGCTCCAGGGGCTGCTTCGACCGGGAACTCGCGGCGATTCGAACCTTGAGGCCCGTGAGCTTCAGGAACAAGTCCGCCGTCTAAAGATCCAAAACAGCCAGGGGGAACCCATCCTGCTCGATTTGAGCAAGCCCATCAAGGTGTTGGCTGACCCATTGGGCGGCGCCCAGGGCGGAAGCAACCAACTCATCCTCATGTCCACGCCGGACAATCTCAAAGCCCTGGCCGCTGTGGTTGGCTTGATGGATACGGTTCCCTCAACGGCGAATGTTCAGATTTTTCCGCTGCAATTCGCGGATGCCACTTCGATTCAGCGCATGGTCCAGGACCTGTACCGGGGGGCATACGGGGCGAGGATTCGTGCTGAAGACCGGCCCAACGTCACCATCGATGAGCGCACCAACGCCCTGATTGTTTCCGGTAACGAAACCGCGTTTGCCGTGGTTACCAACCTCATCGCGCAACTGGATGTTGAAGGCTTGGCGTTGAGCGGGCAGGTTCGCCTCGTGCCGCTCCAGCACGCGACCGCCCAACCGCTTGCCGCCACCCTTACGACCCTTTTTATGCAGCGCTTCCAGGCCTCCCGGTCCCCGGACGCGCGACGGCAACGTCCGATCATTGTTCCCGACACGCGTGGCAACAGCCTGCTGATTGTGGCCAGTGTCGAGGATAACCAAGCCATCGATATCCTTCTCGAAAAACTGGATCGCGAACCCGAAAACGCAGCGGTCGGGATTACGGTCATCGGTTTGCAGCATAACGACTCGTCTCGCGTAGCCACCATGTTGACCGGGGTTTTTGCCGCGCATCGCCAGAGCGTTACACCGCCCGGTCAACCGGCCGCGCCCCAGGATTTGGTTCACATCCAGGCCGATCCTTTGAGCAATGCACTCATCATTTCCGCAAGCCCGGAAAACCTGGAATTGCTCAAGGGTTTGCTGGCCCAAATCGATGTTGAACCGGTGGTCCAGGAGGGATTGATCCAAACGTTCACGCTTCAGCGGACTGATGCCCAGCGAGCTGCGACCATGTTGCGTTCGCTGATCGACCAGGGGGTTTATCGGCCGGGAATGCTCGCCAGTGGCAACCGCAGATCTCCTCGAGACGCCATCGCCGTGACCGTGGACCAACGTTCCAATACGCTCATCGTCTCGGCCAGCCCGGAAAACCTGCTGGTGGTGAAGGAGTTGATCAAGCAGATCGATTCGCAGGACTACACTGAAGCCGCCGACATCCGCCTGTTTCAATTGAAGCATGCCAGAGCCTCGCAACTGGCTTCGGTCCTGGAGCAGTTTTTTCGATCCAAACGGGCAGGGGAAACGGCTGCCGGATCGACTGAGCGATCCATTCCCGTAACGGTGACTCCGGATGACCGCACGAGCACGTTGCTGGTGACCGGAGGCCGGGAAACGTTTGCGGCTGTGGAGCGCATGATCGCGCAACTCGACGCCGAACCGATGGTCGCGCGAACGACATTCAAAGTGGTGCCCCTCAAACAGGCGACCGCCAGCAAGCTGCAGTCGACGCTGGTCCAGTTATTCCAGCGTCGTCCTCCCACCGTTCGCGGCCAGTTGCCGGATCCCATCACGGTGGTCGCCGATGGTTGGGCGAATTCTTTAATCATTGGCGCTTCGCCCGAGGACTTGACCATGGTCGAATCGCTTATCACGCAGCTCGATAATGACCAGACCGAGCCAGGCACGGAAGTCCAGGTGATGGTCCTGGCCAAAGCCGACGTGCGCCAAGTGGCTCAAACCATTACGTCGCTATATCGGACCGGCGGACCCGGCACGACCTCGCCGGTGACGATCAACGTGGACGAACGCTTGAACGCGGTGGTGGTTTCCGCCGGGCAAAGCGACATCAAGCGCATTGCTGAACTAGTTAAGAAACTCGACTCGGATCAGGTTGCCCAGGTGTCGGAAATCCGGATCTTCCCCCTCGTCAATGCGCGGGCGGTGTCCCTCGCGTCTGTCCTCACGCAGGTCTTGAACCAGAG
This sequence comes from Verrucomicrobia subdivision 3 bacterium UBA6082, assembly GCA_002428665.1. Classification (GTDB taxonomy): domain Bacteria; phylum Verrucomicrobiota; class Verrucomicrobiia; order Limisphaerales; family UBA8199; genus UBA6082. The sequence continues at coordinate 104,127 of DIXK01000108.1, read as the reverse complement.
ACCCGCGGCAATTACGCCGCAAAGTCCCAATCGACAGACCTTGCTCCAATTCATCGCGCGCACGGATGAAGGCAAGGAGTTGATGGCTTCCGCTCTCAAGGAGGGAGTCCTGGTGGTGCCCGACGCCCGGGCCAATTCCCTGGTGATCTCCGCGCCCGTCGAGTACATGAAGTTGCTGGAACAGTTAATCGCGCGGCTCGATGCGGCCTCGCCCATGATGGCGACGATCAAGGTGTTTGCCTTGAAGAATGCGGATGCCCGCCAGATGATGACGGTGCTGCAGTCGTTGTTCCGCCTCCAGGCCACTACCGCACCAACAGCCAACAGCCGCACGATCCAGTATAACCTGGTGAATGAAGCGCCCAGCGAGGAGGCGGGATCCGGGAACACAGCGGAAGTAGGGGCTTCAGCCATCCTCGGCACCGCCGAGGAAAATGCTCTGACGGTGACGGTGGACCTGCGGAGCAACAGTCTCTTGATCGGTGGCTCCGAGCATTATGTGAACCTGGCTTCACAGATTGTGGAGACGCTGGACTCAAGTCCGGCGCAAGAACGCAAGTCGGAGGTCTATCGCCTGAAGAACTCGCGCGCGCTGGAGATTCAGGCGGCGCTGCAAAATTTCTTGCGGCAGGACACCCAACTCATAACGGCAGCGATCGGCCAGCAGGCCATGGCGCAGGAGTTAATGGACCGGCAAGCCGCCATCGTGGCGGAAACCAACAGCAATACCCTGTTGATCTCGGCAACCCCGAGGAATTTCGGTCAACTCCAGGCGTTGGTTGAGCAACTCGACCAACCCCAGCGCCAGGTCTTGATCCAGGTGATGCTCGCCGAGGTGACTCTGAATCGCGGAGACGATTTGGGAGTGGAATGGACTTACACCTCCGACGGCAATCCCAGCAGTGAGACCGGCACAGATTTTGGCCTGCCGGCCGCGCTGCAAAAATACGGCGGGTTTTCCTCGGCTATCTCTGGAGACAACTTTACCTTCCTTTTCCGCGCCCTTGAGAGCGAGGGGAGGCTCCAGGTGTTGAGCCGGCCCCAGATCCTCACTGCCGACAATCAAACGGCAACGATCAAGGTGGGCCAGCAGGTTCCAGTGGTCACCTCCAGCCAGGTGATCGCGGTCAACGGTAATAGTGTGAACACCTTTGATTACCAGGATGTGGGTGTCATTCTCACGGTTACGCCCCGCATCAGCCCCGACGGGTTCGTCAAAATGGATGTGTCGCCTGAGATTACGCAACTCAGCACCGCAACCGTGAACGTGAGCCCTGGTTTTGAGGCACCTATCATCAATCAGCGGCTCGCAACAACGGCGGTGAGCGTTCAGAGCGGGCAGTCTATTCTCATCGGTGGTTTAATCAGCACTGCCGATGATACCAGCACCAAACGGATGCCCCTGTTGGGCCGGTTGCCATTGTTGGGGATATTCTTCCGCAGCACCAGCAAGGTGAGCGCACGCACCGAGTTGCTGATCGTCCTCACGCCACAGATTCTGGTGCATTCCGAGGATCCGGGCATAACCAAGTCCGCCCTTTCCAACACCCGCGAGCACCTGGATCGTTCCAGCATCAGGGAGAATTTCAAGACCGACCCGCTCCAGCAACAAATGCTTGAGCCGCTTTATCCGGAGATCAAGACGAATGCGCCGAGTTTGCAGCGACCAGATGAACACTTCATGCCGTTCCCGCCATCAACCTGACCATGAATCGCGGCACTCACTTCAGAGATGGTAAGACCTCCCTCACTTGGACGTCGCCAACCTTCTGGAAGCCTGGTCTCCTTGGCGCATGCCTGGTCGCAGCCCTGCTGGTTACGGGTTGCGCCAGTTCTGGTCTCTCCGGCAAATCAACTTCTGAAGATTCAGAGATCGATGATCTGAACCTGGTCGCGCTGCCAATGCCCGTAAATGTGAGTGGTAGACCAGGTAGCGCCGATGGAATCGCAGTGAAAGTGTATGGCATAAACCGCCAGCGTCCCAAGGCGCAACCGATCAGGAGCGGAACGCTGGAGTTGTTGTTGTACGATGGGCTTGCGCACAAGGGGGTGGTGGAGACTAATCGCCTGGTTCACGCGTGGACTTTTCCTGCTTCCGACTTGGCCGGTCACTCGTTCGTTACTACCGTTGGGACCGGTTACCTGTTTAGTCTGGCGTGGCAAAACAACCCTCCACGCGGTAGTCAAATCACTGTGGTTGCGCGGCATGTCTCCTCAAAGGGTTCGGTCATCAGTTCGGCTCCCAATTTCATCGCCATATCTCCTCCCGTTTCGCCGAAATAAGAAACCTCCCCTGGCACAAAGAGCCTGCGCTTTGGTTGCCGTCGCCCCCGTCATAAACAAAGGCAGGTCCGGACAGGACTTTTCGCTACCTCGTGGGGTTACACCCGGCCTTCTGCTTCTCGAAGCGCGGCGATCACTTTTTCAGGCTTGTCGACCGTCAGCAGGAGTTGGCGCAGTTTGAGGTCGCGCAGCAAGCGGCTGATCCGTGCCAGAATGCCCAGGTGCAGCGTTACCGTCGGGGCGATGAGCAGGAAGAAGAGCCGTGCGGGCACACTGTCAATCGAGCCATAGGGAATGCCGGTCGGGTGCCGTGCGAACACGATCACGGGTCGGTCGACTAATCCCACCAGGGCGTTGCGCGCGTGCGGTAGCGCTATGCCATCGCCAATCCCGGTGCTGTGCAATTGCTCTCGCTCCTGCAACGCGCGAAACAGCGTCTGCCGCGCCTCCGGCTGTTGGTCCAGATCCGGCACCAGTTCGACGAGTTCGAGAAGGGCGCCATCACGGTCGTTGCTCTTGAGGTGCAATTTGATGGCGGTTGGCGCCACCAGGTCGCTGAGAGTGATTCTGTTCATGGCATGGTTCCAGGCTTGAGGCACGGGGGATCAGGGTGAAAATCCTTCGGCCAGCGCCACGGCTTTCAGCATGGCTTTGGCTTTGTTGACGGTCTCCTGGAATTCGGCTTCCGGTGTGGAATCGTTGACCCATCCGCCGCCGGCCTGCACGAACGCCTGTCCGTCTTTCAACAGGGCCGTGCGAATCGTGATGCACGTATCCAGGTTGCCGTTGAAGGAAAAATAACCGACGCAGCCCCCATAGGGGCCACGCGTGTTTTGCTCCAGTTCGGAGATGATTTGCATGGCGCGAATTTTCGGGGCGCCACTGACCGTGCCGGCGGGGAAGGTGGAGCGCAAGAGATCGTAAGTGGTGCAGCCGGGCGATAGGTGGCCCTCGACCTGCGAGACGATGTGCATGACGTGGCTGTAGCGCTCGATGATCATCAGATCTTTCACCTGCACCGACCCGAAATCGCAGACCCGGCCGAGATCGTTGCGGGCCAGGTCGACCAGCATGACATGCTCGGCTCGCTCTTTGGGGTCTGCCAGCAACTCCTGCTCCAGCGCCCGGTCTTCCTCTGGGCTGCCACCGCGGCGTCGTGTGCCGGCGATCGGCCGGATTTCCACGCGGCGATCCTCGCAGCGCACATGAATTTCTGGCGAGGCGCCAACCAATGAAAAGCCTTCCAGCTCCAGCAGGAACATGTAGGGCGAGGGATTGATGGAACGGACCGCGCGATAAACATCCACTGGCGACGCCTTGACCGGCGTAGCGAACCGCTGGGATCCGACGACCTGGATGATATCTCCCGCGGTGATATACTGTTTGGCGCGGCGGACGTTCTCAAAAAAAGTGGCCTGATCGAGGTTGGACTGGAACGGGACTGGGGGGACCTCGTCCGGAATGCTCGCCGGGTGATGTTCGCTCGGTTGTTCGAGCAGCGAGACCAGCCGTTCGATTTCGCTTACCGCCTCCTCATACGCTTCTTCGGCCGTGGCATGGTCGGAGGTGTTGGCGTTGACCAGCACGGTAATGGTCTGGGCCACCCGGTCAAACACCAGCAACTCATCGGCCACGAGGAAGTACATCACCGGGGTGTGCAGGTCATTGCGCGGGGGCCGGGGCACGACGGGCTCAACGTCGTGAATGAATTCGTAGGCGACAAATCCGATGGCTCCCCCGGTAAACCGGGGCAGGCCGGGGACCGTCACGGGATGATAGCCATTCATTACCTTCTCCACCACCGCCAGGCCATCGCGAACCACTGAGCTATTCATCGGGGGTTTGCCTCCGCGGCCGGCCTGGGGGTCCACCTGGTACATCTCCACCGTCCGCCCGTTCTCGATGACTTCCACGCGATCCGCCAGTTGTCGGATGACGGCCCGCGGATTGCAGCCTACGAAGGAATACCGGCCGAGGTGCTCGCCACCCTCAACGGATTCAAACAGGAAGGATTCCCCCGGACCGCGAATCTTGCGGTAAGCGGATAGCGGCGTCTCGATGTCGGCCAGAAGCCGGCGGGTGACTGGCACCAGGTTACCCTGCGTGGCCAGCTTGCGGAACTCGTCCAAACTCGGTGAATACATATACAAATTGAGCGTGTGTGGGATGTGGGGCAGCTATGTCTGTTCCCAGGATCTTGCGGCGCAGACCTCTTCAGTCCCACGTTTCTTCGCCGGCAAGGTTTCGGTTCCATTCGTGGCCAGCCGGTTGTTCCAGCCCGACCGGCGCAACCGCCAGGTGCCCAGCAGGGTGAAGAATAACACTGCGCCAGCATAGGCTATGATGCCCAAACCGACGCCCAACGGAATCACCAGCATGGTCCTTCCCGCCACACTAAACCAGACCAGGCCCGCCCCGACAACGGCGGTCAGCACCGTGTTGCCAGCCAGGCACAGCAGGTAGAGGGTGATCGGTGTTTCAGTCAACCTATCCAGGTACCACTCGCGATAGGCGTGCTCCCCAACGGAGCGCATCAACCAGGCCGATTGAAAATTACGCGCCGCCACCAGCAGGCTGGTCGTGCTGATGACGATGGCGGGCAGGGGCCAGAAGGCAAACCCGAAGCACATCCCCAGGTTAACCGGGATACCGTATTTCCAGCCCAATTTCTTGGCGATGGGATTGCCCTCCAACACCAGGTTCGGCGTCGCCACCCAGGTGCTGAAAAAGTCCATAGCCCGCGCAAAGATCAGCACCACGAAAAGGATGCCGTAGGTCCGGCTCGCAAATGGAACGAAGTCGTCCATCACGGGTCATTTCTTCCCGTAAATCTGTTCCGGCGTTTCCAATTGCGCTTCGGTAATGTTGAAGCTGGCCCCCTGATCGCGGATGGACCGGAAAAAGCAGGATTGATAACCCTCGTGACAGGCTGCCCCGATTTGCTCGACTTGGATCAGCAGCGTGTCCCCGTCACAGTCAAACGCGACATCCTTTACCGTCTGCGTGTGCCCGCTCGACTCGCCTTTCATCCAGAATTTCTGCCGCGACCGGCTCCAGAAATGGGTCTTGCCCGTTTCGATCGTCTTTTCGAGCGAGGCGCGGTTCATCCAGGCCATCATCAACACCCGTCCGGTTTTCTGTTCCTGGATAATGGCCGGGATTAGGCCATTGCTATCAAACTTCAATTTTTCGTAAAAACTCATATCTTGGTCCGGTTAACCGTCAAGCCTACCACATCTGCCGGGGGCGACCATGAAAAAATGCCTTTTTTCTGCGCTTTGCCCCGGCCCTGGAGGCGCTTATGGTGGTCCCGGCAACCGGCAATGACCCCGATGATTCCAGTCGAATTGCAACAGATCCTTTCCGGGACACCGGAACTGGAGCGCGCCAACCTCGTGGGTGGTTGTGTGCGGGACTGGCTGCTCGGCTTGCAGCCAAAAGACCTCGATGTGGAGGTGTTTGGCGTCTCCTACGACCGCCTGGTCAAGGCACTCTCCCGCTGGGGCGGCACGGACGTGGTCGGCCGTAGCTTTGGGGTGGTGAAACTGAACCTGCCCGGCGGAGGCAGCTATGATTTCAGCATCCCCCGGCGTGATTCCAAGGTGGGCCCGGGCCACACGGGCTTCCGTATGACTTTCGATTCCGCCATCACCCCGCGTGACGCGGCAGCGCGCCGGGATTACACCATCAACGCCATCGCCTACGACCCGCGCTCCGGGGAGTGGCTCGATTTTTTCGAGGGCCGGCGGGATTTGCAGCGGCGGATTCTTCGGCACACCAGCGAGGCGTATACGGAAGATCCCCTCCGGGTGTTGCGCGGGATGCAACTGGCTGGGCGCTTCAACCTCGAACCCGCGCCGGAAACGGTGCAGCTATGTCGGGAGATAGCGGGGACATACTCCGAGTTGGCGGTGGAAAGGGTTGGCCAGGAGTGGTTCAAGTGGGCGGCGCGGAGCACCGTGCCTTCAGCTGGGCTTCGCTTCCTGCAGGCTACAGGCTGGATCCGGCATTTTCCGGAACTGGCCGCCCTGCAGGGACTCCCGCAAGACCCCGGCTGGCATCCGGAAGGGGACGTCTTCGCTCACACCTGCCATTGCTGTGACGCCCTGGCCTCGTTGCCCGCTTGGCAGGCTGCCGATGAGGAATCGCGCGTCGTCTACATGCTCGCAGTGCTGGCCCATGATTTCGGCAAGGCCGAAACAACGCAGGAAGCGGTGATTGAGGGACGCACGCGTATCGTCTCGCCCGGCCATGACCGCGCGGGCGTACCACGGGCGGAGCGGTTCCTCGAGCGCATCGATTCGCCCACGGCTATCGCTTGCCGTGTCGTTCCGCTCGTCGCCAACCACATGGCTCACCTGCAGGTGGTGAGCGATCGCGTGGTCCGGCGCCTCGCGCGGCGCCTGGCCCCGGAAACGCTGGATGGCCTGTGCCTGGTGATGACCGCCGACTCCTTCGGCCGCCCGCCCAGCCCACGCCGCCTTCCGGAAGCGGTGGTGGCCCTGCAAGACAAAGCCGCCGAGTTGAACCTGCGGGACAGGGCACCCAAACCGATCCTCCTCGGCCGCCACCTCATCGAGGCCGGCCGTAAACCGGGTCCTGAGTTCGCTCGGATTTTGGAGGCCGCGTTTGAAGCGCAATTGGAAGGCCAGTTCGCCGACCTCGCCGGCGCCCGCCGCTGGCTAAACGACTGGTTGGAACGGTCCGACCCGGGCTGTTGAGGGACGTGTTGTAGCGGAGGTTGCCGAAGGGTATCCGGTCATTGTGCCTGGCGCTCCTCAGTCGGGATGGGCGGCAGGCCAAGGCGCTGGGATCACTTTTGGGGAGTGCCGGCCTGGCGGTGGAGAAAGCGCTGGAATGTGGCCAGGGTTTCGGGGCTGACATGGTGCTCAATACCTTCGGCGTCGGATTGCGCCACGGCCTCGGGCACACCCAGGGCGCGCAACATTTCCACGACCAGTTCGTGCCGCTGGCGCGAGGCTTCAGCCAGCCGAGTGCCTTTCTCGGTGAGGAAAATCGAGCGGTAGGGCCGGGTGGTCACCAGCCCATTGCGCTGCAACCGGGCCACCGTGCGGATAACGGTAACGTGAGAGACGCCCAGCCGGCGGGCGAGGTCGGTGGCGCGAGCTTCACCCGTGGCCGCGGTGAGCTCCGCGATGGCCTCGGCGTAATCCTCCGCGGTTTCGTTCGCGTGCTCGCGCCGGGTCTGGCGCAGGGCGGACGCCTGGACTTCGGCCGGGCGGGTCTTGCCCGACCGGGCGGCGGTTTTGGCGCGTTGGGCTGGTCGGCTCATGTGCGGGAGGGGGCATACCGGAAAGCCGTTTGACTGTCCAGCCCGGATGATGTAGCCTGAGCTACATGTTGCATTGTGCTCTACAAACCGAGCCCATGGCCGCCGCCGTTTCGCCGGCGGCCGCCCTCGCCCTCGGTTTGCTGGCTGTGGCGTTGGCGGCCGCGTGCGCCTGGCCCCGGAAGGGCCTGGTGGCCCGCTGGCAGGCCGGCCGCCGCGGCGCGCGGCGCGTGCGCGCGGAAGACGCCCTCAAGCACCTGTGCAAAGCTCGATTCGACGGCCTCACGCCCACCCTCGAAAGCCTGGCCGGGGCTATGGCGGTGTCCCTGAACCGCGCGGCCGAAACGTTGGACGAATTGCAGCGGGGCGGGTTCGCGACCCTGGCGCCCGAAGGTCCCCGGCTTACGCCGGACGGGGAACGTTACGCCTTGAGCATCATCCGCGCCCACCGGCTGTGGGAGCAGCATCTGGCCGAACACACTGGCGTGGCTGAATCCGAATGGCATCGCCGGGCGGAGCGCCAGGAACATTTCATCACTCCGCAACAGGCGGATTCCCTGGCGGCCGGTCTGGGCCATCCCACCCACGACCCGCACGGGGACCCCATCCCCGACCCGGAACGCGGCTACGTGTCCGGCGCAGGCCAACCGCTCACGCGATTGCAGCCGGGCCACTGGGTGCGAATCTCGCACATCGAGGATGAACCCGAGCAGGTGTACGCGCAAATTCGCGCCATGGGCCTCTACCCGGGAACCCTGGTCCGGGTGATCGAGAACGACGCGCAAAAGGTGCGGGTCTGGTGTGGCGGCGAGGAGCAGGTGCTCGCGCCCGTCGTCGCGGCCAATATCACGGCGGTGAGTGTGCCCGAAGCGGCCGAAACCGAGCCGCCAGGCACGATGGTTCTGAGCCAGGTGCCGCTGGACCGCAGCGCACGTGTCGTGCGTCTCTCACCCCGCTGCCGGGGCGCGGAGCGGCGGCGGCTGATGGACCTGGGGATTCTCCCTGGCACCGTGATTGGCAGCGAGATGGAGAGCCCGGCGGGGCAGTTGAGGGCTTACCGGGTGCGCCACGCCCTCGTTGCCTTGCGCACCGAGCAGGCAGCACTGATTCAAGTCGCTCCCCTCGAAAGTGCGGCCGGCACCCCACGAAGCGGCGAGCCGAGTCTCCACGAACCCGTACCCGCATGAGCACTGCACCACTAACTCCCGCTCACGGCTGCGAGACCTGCCCGTCCTTTCGTCCTGCCGGCCTCAAGCCGCTCGGGGTCGACGCTACGAATTGGGATTACGTCGTCGCTCTGGCCGGCAACCCGAACACTGGAAAGAGCACCGTCTTCAACCAACTCACCGGGCTCCGTCAGCACACCGGGAACTGGCCGGGCAAGACCGTCGTTCGCGCCGAAGGCGGGTTCCAATTTGGCGGCCGCAAGTTCAAGCTCGTGGATTTACCCGGCACCTACTCGTTGCTGGCAACCAGCCCCGACGAGGAAGTGGCGCGCAACTTTCTGCTGTTCGGCCAGCCGGATGTCACCTTGGCGGTGGTGGATGCCACCCGGTTGGAACGGAACCTCAACCTGGTTTTGCAGATCCTGGAAATCACGCCGCGCGTGGTGGTGTGCCTGAACCTGGTGGACCAGGCCCGGCGCCTGGGCCTCCAAGTCGATGAACGCCGGCTGGCGCGTGATCTCGGGGTGCCGGTGGTCCCTGCCGCCGCCCGGTATCGCCAGGGCATCGACCTCCTGCTGCAAACGGTTCACGATGTGGCTACGGGCAAAACTCAGTGTCGCGGTTACCGCTCAGAAATCCAAAACCAGGAAGTCAACCGGGCCATCGATCCGCTCGTGGCCGCCATCCAGGAAGCCTTCCCGGGCCTGCCCAACGCACGCTGGCTGGCGCTACGGTTGCTCGACGGGGACGACCGCGTGATCGAGGCGGTGCGCCTTGGGGAATTCTCCGAACCCTCGCCAACCCAGGCGTCCGCCGCCCTCGCTTCCGCCTCATGAACCCCGCACCCTCCAGCAAAGCCGCGAAAGTCTTGTCCCAGGCCCAGTCCCTTCGCTGGGAACTGGGCGCACAGTTCCATGAAAAACTGGTGGAATCCATCTACGCCGATGCCGCCCGACTCGCCGATCGCGCTGTGACCCGGCCGGACGGTCCGCCGCGTTTCGACCTGGACCGGTCGATCGATCGCCTGGTTACCAGTCGACTTTGGGGTGTCCCGCTCATGATCCTGCTTTTCGCTCTGGTGTTCTGGATCACCATTGTCGGGGCCAATGTACCTTCCCGACTCCTCGGCTCGCTGCTCATCGACCAAGTGTATCCATGGCTGCGCGATACGGCGCTCCAGGCGGGTGTGCCCTGGTGGTTGCGGGGATTGTTCATCGACGGCATTTACCTCGCCACAGCCTGGGTCGTGAGCGTGATGCTGCCGCCCATGGCCATCTTCTTTCCACTATTCACATTCCTCGAAGACTTTGGCTATTTGCCACGAGTGGCCTTTAACCTGGACAATGTCTTCCGCAAAGCCGGCGCCCACGGCAAGCAGGCACTCACGATGATGATGGGCTTCGGTTGCAACGCGGCCGGAATCACGGCCACCCGCATCATCGACAGCCCACGCGAACGGCTGATCGCCATGATCACCAACAATTTTGCGCTCTGCAACGGCCGGTGGCCTACGCAGATTCTCATTGCCAGCCTGTTCATTGGCGCGCTGGCGCCGTCCTACCTGGCCGGCCTGGTCTCGGCCATGGCGGTGGTGGGTGTGGCGCTTCTGGGCGTGGGCCTCTCGTTGGCCGCCTCGTGGGCGCTTTCCCGATCAGTTCTGCGGGGTGAGGTTTCTGCCTTCAGTCTCGAACTGCCGCCTTATCGCCCTCCGCGCCTGGGCCAAATCATCTATACTTCGTTGATCGACCGTACGATGTATGTGCTCTGGCGAGCGTTGGTTTTTGCGGCGCCGGCTGGTGCCGTCATCTGGTTGGTATCGAATATTACCATCAACGGCTTCAGCCTGGCGGAGTATATTGTGACCTTCCTCGATCCCCTGGGGCTCTTCATCGGTCTCAATGGCGTCATCCTGCTCGCCTACATCATCGCGATACCGGCCAACGAAATCGTCGTCCCTACCGTCCTCATGCTCACGGTCCTGACCGCCCGGGTGGCGGGCGTCGGTTCTGGTGCCGGGATCATGTTTGAGCTGGATAACGAAGCCGACACGATGGCCGTGTTCCGGGCCGGTGGCTGGACTTTGCTGACCGGAGTTAATCTCATGCTGTTCAGCCTTATCCACAACCCGTGCAGCACCACGCTGTACACGATCTACAAGGAATCGGGAAGTTTGAAATGGACCGCCATCGCGGCACTGCTGCCTCTCGCGCTCGGGTTTGTGGTCTGCTTTTTTGTCGCTCAAGTCTGGCGCTTGTTCGTTCCCGCGTGAAGCCGGCATGCCGTCGAGAGGACCGATAACACTCAGGACCCGGGCGACGCTCCTTTGTGTCTTGACGCATTTTTTTTTGCGAGAAGTGTTGTTGTTGTCTCGAATGTGCTTGCCTTAAAGCGGCACCGTGCGGATATTTCTGATAAGCCGCTATGAAATGTATTCCATCCTCTCTGCGACGGTTCGTGCGTCCCGGCCAGTCGGCTGCCTTCACCCTCATTGAGTTGCTCGTGGTCATCGCTATTATCGCGATCCTGGCTGCCATGCTGCTCCCTGCGCTCTCGCGGGCGAAAGAGAAAAGCAAGCGCGCCGCCTGCCTCAGCAACCTGCGCCAACTCGCAGTGGGAGTGAATATCTATGCCGTGGACAACCGGGATTTCGTGCTAAGCGCCCGTTGGAGCGCGAACACGTACGTCCAAAACTGCCTGAATCCTCCCGAGCGCGATGCGGCCGCGACGGTAGGGCTCATCGTTCAGACCAATGTGCAGTCGGTGTGGACCTGCCCGAATCGTCCCGGTTTGCCGGTTTACGAGCCGAACTTTCCGCAATGGGTGATCGGCTACCAGTTCTTCGGCGGCATCACCAACTGGAATCCCATGAACGCTCCCGCGGTTCGTGGACTGAGCCCGGTGAAGATCAGCACCTCCAAACCCACGTTCACGCTCGCCGCAGATGCCACCGGCAAGATCAACGGCACCTGGGGTGGCCAGGAGGCTGCGCCGCGAACGTTCGTTTACTCCAACATGCCTCAACACCGGGATAACGCTCCTTTTCCGGCCGGTGGCAACACGGTCTTTATCGATGGCTCCGCCCGCTGGGTTCGGTTCGCGGACATGTACGCCTTGCACAGTTGGGGATGGGGCACTCGCGAATACTATTTCTACCAATCTCCCCAGACGTTCCCGCCGGGTTTCAATCCCGTCAAAGCGAAGCCTTAAAGGCTGGTTGTTCCCAGTTTAATTGGGCTGTCGCCGCCGCTGCTTTCCGTTAGACTGCGGGTCATGGCTCTGACGAAACATTGCTGGAAATGCGGCACGGAGTACAAGCTGCCGGGTGGACCAGGGCGCTCGGAATCGTGTCACACCTGCGGGTCGGATCTCAAAGTCTGTCTCAACTGCGTGAGCTATGACCGGACAGTGGCTTACCAGTGCCGGGACCGGCGCGCCGACCCGGTGGCGGAAAAGCACCTGGCGAATTACTGCGAGTATTTCGATATGATCCGGCGCGAGTATGTGCCCCCGGCGGAAGACCGGTCCCGTGAAGACAAGGCTCGCGATACGCTTAAGAAACTGCTCGGAGACTGATCTCACCCGCTCCCACCGGTCCGGCGCGACATGCCGGCATCTGCCTGCCATGAAAACACTTTCGCGATCGATACGGCGTTGGTGGCTCGCAGGGTTGCTGGCGTTCGTGTTCGCCGAAAGCTTGGTGATGGCCGAGGGACCGCGGGAGTTCATGATGCAAAATTGGACTGCGGAGGATGGCTTACCGGCGAACACGGTTTCTACCATCGCCCAAACCCCCGACGGTTACCTGTGGATCGGCACGTTTGGCGGGTTGGTGCGATTCGACGGCGTACGGTTTGTGCCGATGACTCTGGATTCGCGGACGGGGTTGGGCGAGCAGGCCGTGGTGGCCTTGCATGTGGATGAGGCGGGGCAGTTGTGGATCGCGTTCGACGGCGGCCAACTGGTGCGCCTGAATGGAGGGGTGCCCACAGTCTTTTCCCCGCCTTCAAACCAAACCGCGGACCGGCCGGTTCACCGGATTGCGCAGGACCGGCGCAAGGCGATCTGGATGGTAAACTTCGAGGGCCGGTTGAGCCTCCTGAATAACCATGATTTCCAGGAGCCTTCTCCCCGGTCGGATTATGTGACTCTGTGCGCGGATACCGGCGGGCGCATCTGGGTGGCCTCCCCGAACTCGTTGGAAGTGGCGGACGGGACTGGAATGCGCACGGTGTGGGGCACCAACCAGGAGCCCGGCTTCAAGCCGGAAGCCTTGTCGGCCGCGATGGCGGGCGGATGCTGGGTGGCTGGTAACGGCCAAGTGCGCCGTTTCGAGGGCGGCCAATGGCAGGAGACTCGTGGCGAAGTTGCCAGGCACAAGGGATCTGTGCTCAGCGTGCTGGAGGATCGCGACGGCAACGTCTGGGTGGGAACGTATGGCGCGGGAGTGGCCTGTTTTGGACCGGAAGGAAAGGTGCGGCACTTGAATCGGGAGCGCGGCCTGGCCACGGATCTTGTGCGCTATTTGTTCGAGGACCGGGACGGCAACATCTGGGCGGGGCTGGAAGGCAAAGGCTTGACTCGCATCCGCCCGGCGCTGTTTACCAGCTACGGGCCGACGGAAGGGCTGACAGAAGGGACGGTCTTGTGCGGGTGCGAGGGGGAGCAGGGAGAGATTTGGGTGGGGATGAATGGGGATGGCGTGCATCGCATTCGGGATGGGCGTATCCAGCACTATGGCCGGGAACAGGGCCTGGAGAATGAATTTGTGTGGTCCCTGTGCCGGGATCGGCAGGGGCGGATCTGGGCCGGAACATGGGGAGGCGGCTTGTTTCGATTTGACGGGGACCGTTTTGTGAATACGGCGACGGAGATTGGGGAAACGCGGGTGGTGCTCCGGTTGCACGAGGACGCGGAAGGCCGGCTATGGCTGGGACAGCGGCTGGGGCCAGAACGGCGCATCGAGGTCCTGGACAGCACGGGTCGGCGGAGTCTGGAGGTCCCGGGCACCTTGCCCCGGCTGGAGGTGCGAGCCATCGCGCAGACTGCGGACGGAAGCGTTTGGCACGGCACCATGGAGGAGGGGCTATGGCGCTGGCACCAGGGCCGCCTCATGCATTATGGCGAGGCCGAGGGGTTGCCGGCAGGGCCGGTCAGTTGCCTGGAGCCGGAAGCGGGAGGCGGACTCTGGTTTGCTATTTCCGGCGTCGGCCTGGGGTTGTGGAATGGGGAACGGTTTCAGGTGACCCGCGGCCCGGATGACGCCTTCCTGGAAACGATGAACCAGGTGACCGACGACGGACTGGGTTGTATTTGGCTGGGACTGAGAAGCGGTGTGTTGAGAGTGATCAAAACCGACCTGATGCGGGCGATCCGCGGCGAAAAGACGGCGTGGGATGCGCGCCTGTTTACCCGCGCGGACGGATTGCCCAGCAACCAGTGCAGCGGGAAGGGATTTCGGGCGCGGGATGGGCGGATCTGGTTTCTCACCGCGGACGGGGTATCGGTAGTGGATCCGCTCCACGTGGCCGTGAACCCGGTGCCGCCGGCAGTGCTGATCGAGGAAGTGACCTTTGCGGGACAGCGGCTGAGAGAGCAGCCGGGCGGCCTGGAGCCAGCACTGGCGATGGCTCCGCTGGACCTCAAGCGTGACCCGGAGGCGATTCTCCAGGTTTCCTCGGGCAGCGGTGCGGTGGAGTTCCGCTATACGGCCTTGAGTTTTGTGGCGCCGGAGCGGGTCCGGTTCCGTTACCAACTTACGGGGATCGACGAAGTGCCAGTGGAGGCTGGTGCCGAAAGGGCGGCGCGCTACAGTTACCTGCCGCCGGGCACCTACCAGTTCAAGGTGACCGCCCGCAACGAGGGCGGGGAGTGGAACGAGCACTGGGCGTCCGTACCATTGGAAGTGCTGCCGCGGTTTTACCAGGCCTGGTGGTTTCAGGCGGGGCTGGTTGCCCTGCTGCTGGCCGGGAGCATCGCCACCGCGCGAATCGTCGTGACGCGCCGGATGCGGCATCGCCTGGCGCTGCTGGAGCAGCAGCGCGCGCTGGAGCAGGAACGCTCGCGGATTTCGCAAGACCTGCATGATGACCTGGGCACGAGTCTCACGGAAATCAACCTGCTCAGCTCTCTGGCGGCCAGCCCCAGCAGCTCGCCCGAAGATGTGCGGGCGTCCCTGGGAGACATTTCCGAAAAGTCGCTCGAGTTGGTGAAGGCGCTGGATGAAATCGTGTGGGCGGTCAACCCGAAGAACGATTCGCTGCCGAACCTGGCGAATTACCTGTGCCTGTTTGCCAAGGAATTCCTGCGGCCAACGCCGATCCAATGCCGCCTGGACGTCGCGCCCGGGCTGCCGAATCTGCCGCTCAACGCCGAGCAGCGGCACTCGCTCTTCCTGGTGACCAAGGAAGCCCTGGCCAACGCCGCCAAACACTCGGCGGCGACGGAACTCGTGCTGCGGATTTCCTTTGCCGACTCCGCGGTGGTCCTCATCGTGGAGGACAACGGCGGCGGCTTTGATCCCGCGGCGCTCAAACGAGACCGCAACGGGCTGAAAAACATCGACTCGCGCATGCGGCAGCTTGGGGGGCATGCGGAAGTCCGCAGCCAGCCAGGGCAGGGCACGCGCGTGGAATTGGTGCTGCCGGTGCGCTGAGCGGACGCGGGGACTTACCCTTTCGGGGGATAGGCAAGCCGGTGTATTTTCTGCAGAATTCAAATTGGGCTGCCGGGCCAGGCGCCTCAGCCCTCGGGTGATTATGCTGATATCTGTTGCCGTAATCGAAGACAGTCGGACGATTCGCGAGAGTCTGCGGCGCATCATCGACGGCACCCCGGGCATGCGCTGCCTCTGGGCGGCTGGCTCGGCCGAGGAGGCGCTCACCGAGGTTCTGCGCCAGGCTCCCGATGTCATCCTCATGGATATCCACCTGCCGGGTATGTCAGGCATCGAATGCACCGCGCGGATCAAACAGGCCGCTCCAGCCGTCGAAGTGATCATGCTGACGGTTTACGAGGACAACGAAAAAATCTTTCGCGCGCTGCAGGCCGGCGCCTGCGGCTACCTGCTCAAACGCACCCGCCCCGAGGAACTCATCCAGGCCATCAAAGACGTGAAGCAGGGCGGCGCTCCCATGACCAGCGAGATCGCCCGCCGCCTGGTGGAAGCCTTCCGTCATCCTCCGGCGGAGCACGCCGGCGGCGATACCGCGTTGAGCCGGCGCGAAAAACAGATCCTCGATCTCCTCAGCCGCGGCTTTACCAACAAAGAAATCGCCAACGACCTCTCGGTGAGCCCGGAAACGGTCCGGCACCACCTCAAACGCGTGTACGACAAATTCCACGTGCACTCCCGCACCGCGGCGGTGCTCAAGTATCTGGGGATGGAAGGCCGTCCTTCCTGAAAGCCGCCTTTCAAACCGCCTCTGAGGCCGCTTTCCGGATTACTTCGCGTCGGCCACCACGGCGGGAGACCGGGCGGGTTGGTTGAGCTTGCTGTGACGGCGGCCGTAGGAGAAGTAAATTACGATCCCGAGCGCCATCCAGATGAGTAGCCGTGCCCAGGTATCCGCCGGCAGCCCATACATCAGCCAACCGCAGGAGAGCACACCCAGCGGGCAGACCACCAGGAAGATGGGCGTCCGAAACGGCCGCTTGATTTGCGGGTCGGTGAACCGGAGGACGAAGACGCCCGCGCAAACAATCGCGAAGGCGAGCAGAGTACCGATGGAGACCAGTTCACCCAGAAGTCCGATCGGGAACAATCCGGCCACCAGGACGGCTACTGAACCAGTCAGCACCGTGGCCACCCAGGGAGTGCGGAACCGGCCATGCACCGTACTGAACACCGGGGGTAGGAGTCCGTCCTTGGACATCGCGTAGAAAATGCGCGGTTGGCCGAGCATCATCACCAGGATCACCGAGGAGAGCCCGGCGATGGCCCCGATCTTGATGATGGGCCGGAGCCACTTCAAGCCTTCCCCCAGAGAATTGATCGCCACCGCAATTGGATCGGGGACGTTGAGCTTGGTATAATGGACCACACCGGTCAGCACCAGGGCCACCGCGATGTAGAGCACGGTGCAGACCGCCAGCGAACCGAGGATGCCAATCGGCATGTCGCGCTGGGCATTGCGCGCCTCCTGGGCTGCGGTGGACACCGCGTCGAATCCTATGTAAGCAAAGAATATCACCCCGGCACCGCGCAGCACTCCTCCCCAGCCAAATTGCCCTTCACCCAGTGCCGCCGGCACAAAAGGATCCCAGTTTTCCCGATTGATATAGGCGGCGCCAATGGCCACGAACGCCAGGATGACCGCAAGCTTGATCGCCACGATGATGTTATTGAATAAGGCGGATTCCGTGATGCCGATGACCAGCAGAATGGTAATGAGGAAAACGATCACCATCGCCGGGACGTTCAAGACCGCACCGGTGCTGACCCAGCCCTCGGTGAACAGCCGCCAGACATTCCAGCCGGCATCCGCGGGGGTAACATGGTCGTAAGGCGCCGAGGTGAAGGCTGCGGGAATCACAATGCCCAGGTCTTTGAGAAAGGACACCACGTAGCCCGACCACCCCACCGCCACCGCCGAGGCGGCAAACAGGTATTCCAGGATGAGGTCCCAACCGATGATCCAGGCCACGAATTCGCCGAGCGTGGCATACCCGTAGGTGTAGGCGGATCCGGAGACGGGGATCATGGCGGAGAACTCCGCGTAACACAGCGCTGCGAAAGTGCAGGCCAGTCCGGCCAGCACAAAGGAAAAGACGATCGCGGGCCCCGCGTATTTCGCCGCCGCCTGGCCGGTGAGCACGAATATGCCCGCGCCCACGATGGCGCCGATGCCCAGCGCCGTCAGGTTCGCCGGACCCAACGCCCGCTTCAGACTGTGGTCAGTGAGAATCTCGCTCTGGATATGAGCAACGTTTTTGCGGCGAAATAGATTCATGCGCGGGTTGGCTCGGTCATCGTGATTAACGGCAGGGTAAATGCGGGAGGCGCCGGGTCAAGTCAAGCAAAACGGCCGCGCCCGGCAGAAATGTTCGTGCGGTCGGCCGCGGGAAACCTCACCTAAACACCATGGGAAACCCGATCCGGCGCGCCCTCCAGCGATCATTGGCAGTGGCTGAATCTGGATTTGTTGGATCTTTAGGTTTGCATCCATGGCTGTCGTCTTTATCTTTTTATACAGCAATACCAGGGTCTCATGCCGGACTATCAGCAAAATATCGTACCGACCTTCACCCGCCTCGAAACCGAGGATCTGAAGGTGCTGGAAACCGCTATCCTGCGGGCCTCGCGCCGCTCGCCGGTGGGGGTGATCATTCCCGCGATCTTCAACGATTTATCCTCTCCGGCAATGCTCCGGATCATTGAGGAACTCGCCACGATGAGTTTCGTAAAGCGGGTCTATGTGAGCCTGGACCGAGCCTCGGTACATGAGTTCCAGCAGGCCCGTCAGATCATGAAGCCGTTGGGGCAATCCGGTGTGTTGCTCTGGAACGATGCCCCGGATGTGCAAAACGTGGTGAGCCGCATCAACGAGGTCCTGCCCGTGGGGCCGAGGGGCAAAGGACAGGCCGTGTGGACCGCCCTGGGTTACGCGCTGGGCAAGGCGGAGGTCTCCGTGCTCGCGTTTCACGATGCCGACATTCTGACCTACGACCGCGGGTTTCTGCTGCGATTGCTGTACCCGGTGGCCCATCTCCGCTACCAGTTCTGCAAGGGCTTTTACGCCCGCTACTCGGACCGACTGCACGGGCGTGTCACGCGGCTTTTCTACTTCCCCCTGGTGAAAGCTCTTCGAGACGTGCTGCCCAAGAATGACTTTCTCGATTACATGGCGGACTTTCGCTACCCGCTCTCCGGCGAGTTTGCGACCTTCGCCAGCACGGCAAATGAACTGCTCTTCCCCTCCGATTGGGGCATTGAAGTGGGCATTCTGGCGGAGTTGCACCGGATTGCGCGTCCGCACCGAATCTGCCAGGCGGAACTGACCGCTCGCTACGACCACAAACATCAGAACGTTGGGGGCAGCGCGGACGAAGGATTGCTGAAGATGGCGTCCGACATCGCGCGCACCTTTTTCAGCCAGCTTTCGGCCGGCGGCTGCATCCTCAGCCATGACACGCTCCGCGCCATAAAACACACCTACCTTTCCCACGCCCGGGGGTATGTGCGGACCTACGAAGCGTTCGCCGAGATGAACAATCTCCAGCATTTCGATCATCACCAGGAACTGGCGACGATCGAGTTGTTCGCCAGCGGCCTGGACAAGGCCTTCGTGGAATTCAACGACCTGCTTTTCGGCTCGCCGCTCATCCCCGACTGGCGCCGGATCGAAGTGGCCATCGAAGGCACGCTCGCCGAACTAGCCCAGGCCTTTGACCACGCTGGCGCGGGAGTGCCGTAACCGCGGTTGCCCCTCGCGCGCTTTTCCACCACACAAGGCCTCAGCGAAACGCCGGTTTGAGCATCCGACGCGCGAACGATTCCAAGCACATGAGCACCAGCCACCCAAAGCCGCTACCGCCGAACGGACTGCGCGACGGGTTGCAGGGGCGGTATGATCGGTGGTGGACGGAAACGATCGGGAAGATCCGGGCGGGCGATGTTGAGTTGGACCCATTGCTGGCCAGCGGGACACTGGATCAACGGCGCGGCCTCACGGTCATTGCCCGGCCGAGCCTGGAGGTGCGTCAGCGCGTGACGGCATGGTTGTGCGAATTGCGGCGCCTTGAGCCCGAGCAGTACTATTACACGGCCTCGGAGTTGCATCTCACGGTGCTCTCGCTCTTCACGGCTACGGTTCATCCCGAGCCGTTTTTCGCGCAGAAGGAACTCTATCTGGCCGCAGTGGATGCGGCTTTGCGCCAGGCGGCGTCGATGCGGATCGAGTTTGTTGGGGCCACGGTTTCTCCGGGTGCGGTGATGATCCAGGGATTCTTCGATAGTGTATTGCTGAATGACCTCCGGGACGGTTTGCGCGAGCAACTCCAGGAGCGCGGCCTGGCCGGGGGTGTGGACCAGCGTTACCGGTTGGAGACGGCCCACATGACCGTCGCCCGGTTTCGCGCTCCGCTGCGTGACGGCGAGCGATTCGCCGCGGTGCTGGCGCAGTCCCGGTCTCGAGTTTTCGGAGCCACCGTGATCCGCAGCTTGAGCCTGGTCGAGAACGACTGGTACATGTCGCGCCAAGTCACCCGAACGGCGAGGCGCTACCAGCTCACCGGCTCCACTTGATCGCGGCAACCGCGCCAGGCGCTGGGTCTTGAGTTCTACTCGGTTTCCGCCGGCATCGTGATGATCATCCAGGCCACCCCGAAGCGGTCCTCCAGCATGCCGAAGCGCGGAGACCAGAAAGTCTTCGTCAAGGGCATTTGCACCCGTCCGCCGTCGGACAGGGCCGCAAACGCACGGTCGGCCTCGGCCTCGGTTGCGACCGAGAGCGAGAGTGAAAACCCTTGGAACCTGGAGGCTTCGGATTCGCAACCGTCGGAGGCCATCACTGTGGACTCTCCGATGCGGAAGCTGGTGTGCATGATTTTGTTCTCGAAACCGGGTGGCACCGTGCCCGGTGGTGGCGTGTCCGGGCTTTCCTTAAAGCGCATCATCATCTCGACCTCGGCGCCGAGGGCCTGGCGGTAAAACTCCACCGCTTGTTCGCAATTGCCATTGAAGAAGAGATAAGGTTGAACGACTCGAGTGTCTTTTTTTGGGCCCATACTGTTTTTTCGTTGATTGTTTGGTTTGCTGCAGTTCCTTGCGCTACACCGCCGCCGCCGGACCGCCGTGAGCTTGTGCCCGCGAGACGCGCGCACCTCGGACCGGGCGGTAACTCCTGCTGCTGCTCCTCATAGCTATTAATAGTGAGTATTACCTCAATGATTAACGCGTTAATCTAGCACAGGATCAAATTCCTTCAACTGCCCCAAAAGGTTCACCTGGAGACACCTCAGGAATCCCGGCGCGGATCGGTTTTGGCCCAGTGGTTGGCGAATAGGCCGTTCACGAAGAGCTGCAGCGGATGGTAAAACATGATGGGCAGGAGAATGAGGGAAAGGTCACTGCGTTTCCCAAAGATCAACATCGCCAGGGGCACGCCCATGGCCAGGGTTTTCTTCACGGAGCAAAAATAGGCGGCGATACGGTCTTCCCGGTTCAGCTTGAACAGGCGGCAGCTCAGGTGGACCAGCCCGGAAATGCCGGCAAAGAGCAGCACCACGAACAGCAGAACCGTGGACGTCATTGCGATTCCGTGCTGCTGCCAGATGCGTTCCTGCACGGAATCGCAAAACGCGCTGTAGACGATGAACACGATCACCGTATTGCTGATGCGGGCCACCCAGGCTTTGTGCGCTTCCACCCACTTCAGCACGTGCCGGCGCAGCAGCATCCCGGCGAAGAACGGGATGAGGGTGAGCATGACTATTTTGAGCAGCAGCGGGCCAAACGGAGTCGAGCTTCCTGCCTGGCTCATGAGCAATTGCACCAGCACCGGCGTCAGGAATACTCCCAGGATGTTGGAGAACGCCGCGTTGAACAGTGCCGCAGCGGTGTTTCCCCGCGCCACCGCCGTGAGCACCACGGACGTGGACACTGTGGAAGGCAGCACGCACAGGTACAGAAACCCGTCCCTAATGGCGGGCGGCTCTGAGGGCCAGACCAGCGGAACTAACGCGTGAAACAGAAGCCCGACTAAGGGAAAGACGGCGAATGTGAACAACTGTACGATGAGATGCAGTCGCCAGTTGCCCGCCCCTTTGCGGACCTTCTCCAGCGACAGTGAGAGCCCTTGCAAAAAGAGGATCAGGGCAATGCCGACATTGTTAGCGACGTCGGCATGGAGCACTCCACCCCGGGCACCGGGACCGGGCAGGGCAAACGCCAGCGCCACAGCCGCCAGCAGGCCGAGCAAAAAACCGTTGCTGCGAAGCCAAATCACGCGTTCAGTCTTTCATGAACCTGGGCCTTCCCGCCCCGGCGTGGGGGGTGATTGATAGCAACGGCGCTCATGTTGCGAAATGCGTATGGCGAACGGGTCAGGTTCACCGCTGTAGCGTGGGTTCGATCCACACCCCCCAATCACTGCCGGTGCCGTCGCCCGCATCTTCCACCAGGAGTTCCAGGCGTTTTATCCCAGTGATATCCACTTCCATCTCCGCCAACCGGCGCTCGGTGGTTTTGGCGGAGCGGAAGAGTTCTCGGCCATCGCCGCGGACTGCGAACACGACGGAACCTCCGTGACCATCCTGCAGGCCGTAGCCGCTCTTAAACCGTTTCCAGCCGCTACCGGACAGATCCAGCACGTGCCGGGCAGGGGCGTGGGCGAAGAGGCCGCGCTCGTGGAAGGTGCCATCCACCACCAGGAAACAGGTGCCTCCGCCTTCAGGCAACACCTGGTCGCGCAAGGGCGCACCCCAGCCGACCGAGGCTTCCGCGAATTCCAAACGGGAGACTTCCGCACGCACCTGCTCCGCAGGAAACGCGGTAAGCGATTCTAAAGGGCGCGGCTGCAGCAGTTCGCGCAGGTGCCGCGCCTGGCGGCGGAGTTCCGGCCCGGCTTCAGTATCGCGATCCAGTTCATCCAGCAGAGTAGCTGCGCGCCGCAACGAGCCGGCGCCGTAAGCCCGTACCGCCTGCCCCAGCACGAGAAACGAGCGCGCAAACGGTTTCAGGTCCGGCACCCCGTCCGCCCCTACGCGGTAGTGATAGGTCGAGGTGCTGGCCGCGCCGTTCGTGTGGCAGACCTGCAGGCGCAATTCATACTCGCCCGGCTCCAGATCACCGATGGCCAGCCGGAAAGCGCCCGCCGCATCCACCGGCGACACCCAGCCGGTGGCGTCGTAATCCGCGGGAATGGCCACCTGGTCGTTATAGGCAATGATCCCAAACGCGGGAGGCGTGGAGTCAAAGGTTCCTTTCAGCATTAATTGGCCATCGCGAAACGAGGCTTGAAGATCGGTGCATTCGGATACCGACCGCGCGTTGGCATCGGGCAACCGCCCGGCGAAAGGCCTGGACCGGGCCAGGAGCATCGCGCTGGCCGGATGCAAATAGGTGCCCGCGCCCTGACCGCGCAATTCCTCACCGTAAGTGTGATTGCCGTCGCCCATCAGGGAGTGCTTCGCGATCGACTTTGGCCCAGCCACATGCGGCAGGCCAAACGCGTGTCCCAGCTCATGCGCCACACCGCCGATGTAGTGGGTATTAAACTGGCCGATCGAAACCGGTTTCATGTAGAAACCGCCCGGCTCGGTGGAGCCCAGGCGCCGCGGGTCCAGCAAGGGGTCGTCGTACACCCACGCGGTGCCCGCGAGGTGCGAACCCCCGCCCACGTAAGAGCCAACCTCGATCGCCCGGCCATCGCGCCACTCGAGGAGCACCTGAAAAATCACCATCGTCCGGCGGTCCACATTCAGCCCTTTGCGGTCCAGGGCCGCTTTCACCTCGTCACGCACCTCTCCGCTGCTGTCGCGTCCATACGTGCGCATTGAGTGCGCCGCCCGCACCACGTGGACGATTAACCCGCCCTGGTCATCGCGCTCCAGGTCGAAGGTCATCGGGCCGTAGCCGTTGGCTTGCATCCCCTCGCGATAAAACCGCCGCACCTCGGTCATCACCCGGTCAATGCGCTCCACGTAGCCGGGGATGGCTTCGCGGTCCGTGGGGATAAAGTATGCCAGGAGCAAAGGCGCTTTGGTTTCCGCCGCGGTCGCCGCCGTGCCCCACGTCAGTAAGAGCGCGCACACGCCTGCGCACACCTTCAGGTTCTTTGCAGTCCAGTTCGACATAAGTTGGAAGGGTCTATGGGAACATAGCGTTGTCAATCCCTCACCATCCAGCCCCTTGGCAGGGCAAACCCATGTTTGTCCCCCGGTCCGGCCTTGCCCGCACAGGGCATCGCAACACAAATCCTGTTCGGGTCTTGCCCGATTTGGTAATAGAAAGTCATGTTTGCAAAGCACACCGACGGAGGTTACCAGGCGGCACTGGAAGGGATTGAGAGACGGACGCTGGTGCATGGCGTTCGGACCCTGATGACGGAGTTCCTTCTCCGCAGAGACTCCGTGCTCCCGAACCATTCCCATCCCCACGAGCAAACCGGGTACCTCGTGAGCGGTCGCATGCGGCTCCGTATTGGGACGGAAACACACGATGTCGGCCCGGGCGATAGCTGGTGCATACCCGGTGCGGTCGAACACAGCGCCGACATCCTCGAGGATTCGGTGGCGATTGAGGTGTTCTCTCCCGTGCGCGACGATTATCTGCCTAAATGAACCGCTTTCGCGTGTGACGCTGAAGGCGGGCCGGTTGGGGCCGTGGGGAAGATCCCGAAATCCAGGAGCCTGTCTGGAGAATGGGTTGTGGTGTCGTTGAACCCCGGACGGCGACACCGGTAGGGGTCGCAGATCGCCGGAGTAAGTGAATGGTTGAAAGTGGTTAACCAGGCGCATTCACTGGACGGCGCGGAGCGAGTGTGTTTACATTTCGTACATCCGAGACGCGCCGTCAGTGATGCGCGTCGTTCAGCAAAACCAGAAGCCTATGGGCGTTGAATCCAAGTTCTACATTCTCTCTGAAACCAGCGGATACCGGCCGGAGCCGGCTGGGGTATGCCAACTCGTCGGCGCCCTCCGAACCGCAGGCTTCCTGTGCGACCCGAAGTCCCAGACTTTTCAGGCATCCGTCCACCGAACAGGGCCCCTGAGTTCGGACTCGGACGATGAAGGATTTTGGTGGAAATCTCACGCCGGTCTGGAAAAACAGGGCGGTTCGCTGAACGCCCTTGAACTGCGCCTGGCTGATCTTCGGGAGTCAGACGTGCTGATTCGCTGGCCAAACGCCAACCTTAACCTTAGCGGGCTGAAGTATCCGCTGAATGTTGTTCCGGGGCCGGACGGAGTGTACTACGACATCGAGATCCACCTTGCGGTAGAGACGGTTTATCACACCTCGGAAATCATTGACCCTTTTGATGACATCCGCTGCGGTTGCGGTGCCGGGATTAAGGTGTTAGAGGCGCCAGGACACAGCCCTTTTTACGATTCGCGGCTGCCAAATCGCTGTCCTTCTTGTCAGACGCTGATGAACTACGCGACCATACCCATGACCATACGGGACGCATGGACTGGGGCTGAGTCCAGAGCCATGGGTGGGATTGCTTATCGGTTCGCACTGGTGGTGGATTGCGGAAAGTACTGGCCGGAGGGCGAGGCCGAAGTAGCGCCTGATTTTCTCGCCGTAACCGAGCAAACGCTAGGAATCAAGACACGCGTTCTCAGAGATTTCTATTGAAATCCAAAGGCTGACGAAGCGGATGCACACGAACCGCCGCCTCGTGGTGCAGTTTCGAGGCGCTGGATTATGTGGACGCTGCATCTGCCGACAGTGCGCGCTGCCGGCGGTGGTCGGTGATCCATGCGAGTGCTTGCCGAGGGTAGTTGGGGAGACAAGCTGATTCTGAGGGAAAGCGGCGAGTGGCTCGCATACGGAGCCGTCACGGTTTCAGCGTTAGTTCGGCGAGGTAAATCGCCGTGATCGGTTTGCTGGCCGTGTCGCGTTCGTGGCTGGAGTAGTAGGAGACCAGGGCGCGACTGGGCGAAAGTTCCACAAAGCCCGGATACGAGGTGTCACCGCCGCTGGGCAGTTCGGCGAACTCCACCAACGCGTCTCCCACGAGCCAGTACAGGGCGGTCTTTGGTCCCTTGTCCGCGAGCGTCTTTCGCCCGCCGACCACGATCCGATCGCCCCATTTCACCAGCAAGGGACCGCCGATGGGGCGGCCGAGGTCTTGGCGCGTCCAATCGGTATAAGGCCGTTTCGACCGCAGCAAGTGCGCGTTCTTTCCACCCCCGTTCCGGGCCACCGCGAGCACGCTGCCGTCGTTCTCGAAGAAGAAGGCCGTCTCGTCCCCGGCGGTCTCCGCAAAATACGCGCGCTTCCGCCAGATCAGCCCGTCGTCGCTTTCCAGCATCAGCGATTGAATCTGGTCACCTTCTCCGCGAGGCCCGATTGCGAAACCCGGCTTGCGCCGGCCGCACAGGTAAGCCTTGTCGCCGAAAGTGGCGGCCCGCCAAATGTAGTGACCGAAAGTGCCGTCCAGCAACTCGGGCCCGTTCCAGGTCGTTCCGTCCGCCGACCAGGCGGCGAAACCGAGGTGCTTGTTGAGATCATAATCCTCCCGCTTGAGCGTGGTCGACCCACTAAACCACGTGCCGGTATAGACAAACAGCCGGTCGCGGAAAACGAGGAAGTGCGGGTCGCGGGTGTCGCGTTCCTTCACCGCAAACTGGTGAACCTGTTCCCAGTTCGCCCCGTTGTCGCGGCTGCGCAGCACAATGATCGAGGCCGTGGGATGCACCATGTGGCCATCCGGGCAACTCCGAAACGCCAGGTAGAGCTGGCCCTGGTACTGGCACAGGTCGGTGAAGGCATTATGCTCGCCATTGTGAAACACCCGGCGGACCGAATCGACCGTCACCCCGGGCGCGACCTCGCTGGCGCGGCTTTGTGCGCTCAGGGTTCCCCCAGGCAGTAGCAGCAGCGCCGCGCACACACGCATCAGCCTGGCCCACACCGGTGAGTTGCCGCACCGGATCCGGTGCCTCGAGTTCATGCGGGGCATGTTCGGCCGGGATGCGGACCGTGGCAAGCTCCGCTTTGCCCAGGGGCAGGGCTAAAAGCGACGTGGGGGTCAATGGTCTTTTCCGCGACACCGGAGACGCTTGCGAACAGTCAGTCGGCGCTCGCGCCCCTCAATTCCTGTAGGTGGAATGTTCTTTGAGCCAGGCGAGGTCCGATTGGCTGGAGGGGCGGATCATGTTCGAGCTGTGGCTATGCCAGTTGTTTGGGGCGGGCGAGGGATTGATGAACAAATTATCGACCCACTTGTGAGATTCGACCCGGCCATCGCAGTAGGCAAAATTCGAGTTCTTGGAGTGGTAATTCCCCGGAAAGTGATACAGCGCCTGAGAATCCATCAGAATTCCGAACATCGGGCGGCAGATACTGTCGGGATGGATCTCGCCGAAGATAAAAACCTGGGACGATTTTCGGTTGTCTGACACGCGCCGGAAGATCTTGTATTTCGTGGCGTCCGGCATGCTGTTGTAGGGCGGCTCATTCCAGCCGACATAGCTGTTCATGCCGTAATTGCGCGGACGAGTGAGCACCTGGTTGTTCACTTTCCACAATTTGCGGTCGCCCGGGCAGCGGAACACCTGTTTCGACTTCAGATACGGCGCAATTAATGACACCCGGTCGGAAACCATCCCGTCCGCCGAGCGTTCGTCCACGAGATTTGAGCCCTCGCGTCCCTCGGCCCAAACCTCCGGTTGGTGGTTGGCTGGCGGGTTCGCCAAGTTCAACGTCGAATTCCCCGGGTTGTTCAACGGCCAGAAATCGCGGAAATCACCGGCGTAAATCGTCGAGGCCGAGACCAACTGTTTCAGATGATTCAGGCACGCTACCGATTGCGCGCGCTGTTTGGCCCGACTCAGGGCAGGCAGAAGCATCGCCGCCAGGATGGCAATGATCGCAATCACAACGAGAAGTTCGATCAAGGTAAAGCCGCGGGTATTGGCGCTCGAGAGCCTTGGATCTGCGCAACCGGAACACGTGGTATTCATGGCTATGCTACTCATAATACCAAACGGCTCCGCTCCATGCCAGCTTGATTCCTGGCAATCGCAGGGGGCGATGGATCTCCCGTTGCCCCAGACTCCGAGATTATTGCGATGCAGTCGCTGTGAATCGGTTCGCTGCTGTCGTGATCTGGCTGGCAGTGGGGTTTTGTGCGATCCAGAGGCGCGCGCGGGCGTGGACGGTTTTTCCGGGCGCCAGGTCTTGTCCCAGCAGGGAGAGATACATCGAGTAATGAGCTTCTGTTTGATGCGGGGCGAGCACGGCAAAGCAATCTTGCGTCCGGGCCATGAACACCACTGCGAGCCCGTTGGACGGCGACCGCCGGACAATGGTGGGCGACGCCAAAGCGGGCATGCGCACCCAATCGACCGGGCTTGGGGGATACTTCCACCGGCCATCCTCCACAATGCTCAAAGCGGCCGGATCCCGCGGGAACACGAGCCACAGGCCGAATTTTTCCTCGAGATCCAGAAAGCCCGGCCCCTTCGCCGTGGGCAGGCTGACTACCTGCACTTGGGCGTTGGTGAAGGCGGAATCGAGGTAACACGCGAGGAACGATTCAAACTTCAAGAGGTTCGTCACGGCCTGGACCGACGTTACCACATCCAGTTCCGCGGGTGAAACCCACTGGTAGGTGCTGCGCAATTCAAAAGGGCGTCCCTCGGCCGCAGGCCAGCGCACCGTCACGGTTCCTTCCGGTGTGAGCCTCGCCTCGCTGGGCCAGTTCCAGGCCGCATCCCCGTAACGGTGGTTGGCGCTGAAGACGCGGTAATGCGACATCAGACCCATGCTCCGCGACAGCACTGCCCCGGTCGCGACGTGAACCACCGAACTCAATCCCTGCGATTTGCCATTCGCCCTGAGCTTGCCTCGCACCAGGCCGGTGTCGAAGGCAAAACCGGCACCGTCCGGATGGAATTGGAGGGAAGGTTCCTCACCCACGGCGGTACGGGGCAGGACGAAAGCGCCGCCCAGCAAAGCCAGGCAGCCGAGCACGAGCGTCTTATTCATAAGCACACACCGGGCCGGCGGGCCCGGCACGCGGGATTACACCCGCGGCAATTAACCGCCCAGCGCCGCCGGATCGCTGACATCGCCTTTGTTGAAATCCACGTATTCTTCCGTGAGATCGGCCGCGTACATCAGGGCTTCCGCGCGCCCCAGGTTAAGGCGGATGTGAAGATCAAATTCCCGCCGTGCTACTGCGGCGCAAAGCGCCTTAAAGGTGGCCTTTGTGGGCTGCCCCCGCTTCAAGCTCCAGAGCACCTGGCGGCCGCCGGGCGCGCTGTAGCCAATATCCACCTTGTCCTCGACGACGGTCGCCGGGCTGTAGCCGATGGCGTCGATGATGCGGCCCCAGTTCGGGTCGCCGCCATGCCAACTGGTTTTCACCAGCGGGCTGTTGGCCACAGAACGCGCCGCCGCATCCGCATCCGCAAACGACCGGGCGCCCGTCACCCGCACCGTCACGAAACGGGATACGCCCTCACCGTCCCGCACGATCATTTTCGCCAGTTCGAGGCACACGTGATTGAGCGCGGCTTGAAACACTAGGAACTCCTTTGACCGCGTATCCTTCAAGCGCGGCCGGCTCCCGGCTTTCTTGCCGCCGGTGTCGAAGGCTTTCCCATTGGCCAGGAGCAGCACGGTGTCGTTAGTGCTCATGTCGCCGTCCACGGTGATCCGGTTAAAGCTGTTGGCTACCGCTTCGTTCAAAGCCGTCTGCAGCACTCGTGGTGCGACCAGTGCATCCGTGGTGAGGAAACAGAGCATCGTGGCGTGGAGCGGTGTCGCAGCCGGACGCGCGCCGGTAGGGCTCATGCCGGGCTGGATCATCCCTGCCCCTTTGCACATGCCGCCAAGCCGAACCGTGCGACCAAAGAGCTTAAACTCCACGGCAATCTGTTTCGCGCGTGTGTCGCTGGTCATGATCGCTTCCGCCGCGTAATCTCCGTGCGCCGGTGTCGCGCCCAGTTCAACCGCGGCCTCGATGATTCCGGCGCGAACCTCGTCCATGGGCATGGCCACGCCGATCCGGCCCGTGGAGCCGACCAGCACGGATCCCGTGGGCAGGGTAAGAGCTTGCTCGGTGAAATGGACCATTTCCAAAGCGTCCTTCATTCCCTGTTTACCGGTGCAGGCGTTGGCGTTGCCAGAATTAGCCACCACCGCCTGGGCGCTTCCGCGCTGCACGCGCGGCACGCAGACCTTCACCGGCGCGGCGCAAACCTGATTCGTCGTAAACAGTCCGGCGACGGCGGCTGGAACATCGGAGACAATCAATGCCAGGTCGCGTTTCTTGCCCTTTTGAGAACCTTTGCCGGTGCCGAGGCGCTTGATATCACAGAACACCCCCGCGGCGCGAAAACCGCGCGGAGCCACAATCGAGCCCGGCACCAACTTCAATGTTGTTTTCATCTTTCAGCGCATTGCGATACCGGAATCCCCCGCGCAACACAAGCGGGATTGCGCAGGTAATACTCCTTAGCCCGCGACGGGGTCAATCCGTCCGCATATTATACTCCTCCCCATTCCAAGAATGCCGGAACAAGTCCCACTCGCCGTTTGGACGCACAAAATGAAGTTATTGCGTGGGAGGCCCATGACGTTTGCCACGAAGCCTCAGCGTTATTCCACCACCCAGCGAATCGGGGGCTCCGGCCGGTAATCGTAGCTGCCGCCGCGATATTTCTGTTTGGAACCGAGGAAGCGGCGGGCGGGCAGCAGGAGACAGTTCTCGAGATGCTCGCTGAAGTCCCGCAGCACGGGATGAGGTCGACCCCGGGCATCGCAGGCGGTGGCAAGACGCCGGCAAAACCGACGCAGCGCCTTGTTGATGCCATCCATGGCGAGCTGCGCCTGGTCCGCCGTGCGTAACACGCGGCGGTGTCGCAAGGTGCACAGTTCTTCGAATTCAACCCGCGCCTCGGCTTTGACCGGTTCGATTTCGTTATCGTCGTCGAGAATCACCTGGAGTTCGCGGAGACGGCCGGCCAAGCCTTTGAGGGTCTCCCGATCGTCGAATCGGCTGCTGCGCTGTACCACTGTCTCCTGTTCCCCACTGCCTGGAAGCCAGCCGCCACCGTTCGGTGCCGACGCTCGCAGACCCGCGGCCAAGCCGAGAAGATCCACAGCAGGGATCGGCTCGGCAGAACCTCGGCTTAATAGACAGGCCACATACCGGAGACCCAGCTCGTCGCGGAGAATCGCGGTGCGGCCGCCGAAGGTGAGTTCCCAAAGACCGAACCCGCGGCGCAGGGCATAGAGCGTATTCGGTGCGGTTTGCGGGCGCGAAGGGGCGGCATTCATGGCTGGGTGAGGAACGAGTGTGGCACGGCCGGAACCTGCGGGGATGTGGCCAGGACATCGTGGTAGAAGAGTTCGAAGGTGGCAATGCGGTTGCCGGGGACGAAGTAGCTGCTGTGACCGCCCGGAAACCAGCGCATCGAGATATTGGGAAAGGGCGTGGGACAAAGCTTTGTCGGATCATCCGGATTGGCGATGGACCTTCGGGGCGTCTGGCCCGGCCAGGTCCAGCCGGTGCGACCGAGGCAACCGTAGGGCCACAGCAGTTTGCGCCACGCCCACTGACGCAGCTTGCTGCCAAAACCCGGCACCGCCCGCGGGTCGTCGGCAAGCACATGATCCTCCGCTGATCCGTAGGCGATCGCCGCGCCGACCTGGCCGGACCGTACCCAATGCAGAATGCCGTTCCGGTCCAGGTCCGCTTCGCAAGCCGCCCCGGTGAGAATGAGCCCGCCGACCCAGCACCCGCGCGCAATGAGCCTTTGGGTTGCGAGCAGCGCGATGACGGCGCCGTTGCTGTGCGCGATGAACCAGGTCGGGGGTAAAGAGTTTGACGAAAGGGCTCCCTCCGGAACGGGATTCTCCGAAGCCGGGCGTGAGCGGAACAGCTCGATTTCCGCTGCGAGACCGCGGGCGAGTTGACGGTTTTTGATCCAGTTATTCCAGCGCGGAAACGGCCCCGCCCGGTATTCCTTTTTAAGGACCCGGCACTCGGGATCCCGCCGGGCTAGCCAGGCGTCAAAATGATCGGGCCAGCTCGCCTCGGTTTGCCGGGTGAGGATGCCGTGGATAACCACCAATAGAGCGCGCATAAGCCGGAAAGAAAGGACGGGGGTTCAGCGATTGACCCGGTCGGCGCGGGCGGGAACGCCGGCCTGGGCTTCGCGGCGCGGCGGAAGTTGGTATTCCATGGCGAGCTTGCGCATGATGGCCAACCGAAAGGCGAGTTCCATTTCCGTGGGATGCTCGATCTGGCAATTGGCTTCGTGAATGCGGACCAGTTGGGCCCGCTCCTGGAGTTCTTCTTTGGTAATCATAAATCGTTGAGGGATGTTTTTTGTGCGTCGTGCCGGTTTTGTGATGGAGGGCAGCCGTTGGTTTACTTCGCCTGGAGGGCGGCCCGCACGGCAGCCTCGGTGACACTGCCGAGCGCTTCGGAAGCGTCCTGCTGATAACCCTGGAGCCGCACCTGGCGCACGCCGTTGGTGCCGGTCTCGATTTCGAGCGCTGTGAGGGTGGTGTTGGCACCGAGCGCCACGCGCGAAAACCGTTCGCCCGCGGGGCTGGTGTAGGAAATCGTGGTGCACCCTGTGCAGAGCGCCCCGGAACCCGCGAGCAACACCGTGGACCAGGCCAGCGTGAGCAACTGACGTGACCGCGACCGAGACTCACGGCAGAGCCGCGCCAGCATGCGCAACAGGGAAAGCTGTGGAATAAAGGACAGCTTGTCCGGCATGGGGATGACTCTGGAAGTCGGATTGAGAAGTTGGACCGGCATCGGTGCCGTAGTCGCCGTGTGGAGAAGGGGCAGCCGGGAGTTGCTGCCGGATGGTTTCGTATAGTAGGTAATCATTGATGTTTCCGGGGCCGCTCGCCTTCATGGCCAGCGCCCCTGAACAGGTGCGGGCGGTCAACACGGAGAAACCTCAACACTGGAAACCCCTTGGTTTATCGGGAGCCAAGGAGTTTTGACCCGGTCAAATGAGGGTCAAAAGGGAAGCTGCGGAGGGGAAAAACCCGGGTCAGAAAGCGGAGCCTTATCAACGGCTGGCATCCGCGGCCTTCGGACTGCCGAGTTTCTTGACTGGGGCAGGGCTGGGTTCAGGTGGTTCGGGGGCCTTTGGAGCGGGCGGCGGGGATTCCGGTTTGGCAGCGGAGGTGGGCCCGGCTTTTTGGTCCTGTTCGACTTTAGCTTTGAGTTCGTCGAATTCCCGGCGGAGGTCGCGGTTGGTTTTCTGCAACTCCTGCACCTCCTGGCGCAGGTTTCGGAGGTCGTCGGCCGGCTTCCGGCCTTCACGCAACCGGTTGAGCGAGTTCTCGGCGACGCGTTGCGCATGGCTCTCAGATGGGGTGGAGACAAATTTTTCCAGTACGGGAATTGCCTTGGGGTCGCCGAGTGTCCCGAGTGCGGTCAACGCGCCTGCCTGGACCGTGCGCCTTGGGTCGTTCACCCACGACAGGAGGAACTCCCGCTCCCGATCGGGAACTTCCTGGTGTCGCGCCAGGTAAGCTACCGCGGAAAGGCCCTGGGCAAAGCCATGGCTCGTGAACCGCGCCTGGTTGGTGGACAAGGTGTCCAGTAGCGGTGGTATAAACGCGGGATCATCCTGGGAGCGGAGCGCGGCGATGGCGGCGTCCGACAGACTGTTGCGATACGAATCGGTATTCAGGAAGCGCAGGAGGACCGCGGGCACTTCGTTGTGGCTGTAGCCGGCGAGGCCCCGGATGGCAGAAGCCAGGATCGCGGGATTACGTTCCTTTTCCAGAAGTTCGAGAGCAAAGACGCGAGCACTCTCTCGATAAAACCCGCTGATATCCTCGACCACCTGTCGCCGCACCCGGGCATCAGGTTGACTCGCGCAGGCTAGCAACGCATCCAGCGCCTCATCGGTGTGGATGGTCCGCAGGCCTCTGGAGGCCTCTATCCGCACGGCGGGCACTGGGTCAGTGTTAAGTACTTGTTTCAAATGGTCCACAGCCTCTTTGCCTCGCGCCCGGGAGAGTTGCTCCACTGCCAGCAGGCGTCCGACCACGTCCTGGGCATCGGACAACTGGGGTTTCAGCATTGGAGCGGGTATGGTGAAGTTGATCTTGGCGAGCACCGTGAGATTGGGGTCCAGCCGCACCAGGGTGGGGGCGGACTCCAGGGGAAAATAGAAATCCTCCTGCGGTCGGGTGACTTTCGCCACCCGGTCCACCACGCCGAACTGGCCCGTGAACCGGATAGGCAGCGGGAAGGCAAAGAGCAGGGCGTTGTCGTCCACCTTCTGCACCTGCCGCACCGAGATCCGCACCTGTTTGGCGACCTGATCCCAGCTCTGCTGGATTTCGAGTTGGGGAAAATGGCCGTGGTACACCCACTGGTCGAAGAACTGGTCGAAGGTCCGGCCGGAGAGCTCCTCGATTACCGCGCGGAAATCTTCCGTAACCACGGTGGCGTGGCGATGGCGTTCCAGGAAGGTTTTGACGCACTGGCGGTAGAGTTCGGGGCCGAGTTGCTCGCGCAACATGTGCAGCACCCAGCTCCCCTTTTGATAGGCCAGGTGGCCAAACATCTCGTCCGGGCTCCCAAAATTGCGGCGGACGATCGGGGTAAAGTCGCCAGTCATCCCGGTGAGCATGCGCGCGCGGTGGTAAAGTTCGACCAGGAACGCGTCGCGGCCGTGTTTGTGGCCTTCGTAGAGCGTTTCGTAATAGGTGGCAAAGCCTTCGTTCAACCACAGGTGGCTCCAGTCCTTGCAGGTGACCAGGTCACCAAACCATTGGTGCGCCATTTCGTGAGCGATCAATCCTTCGCTGTTGTGGATATTTTCCGTATCCGCAGCGAACAGCGTGCCATCCGTGAGCGTAGTAGCGGTGGTGTTTTCCATGCCCCCCGCCACGAAGTCATTGACGCACACCTGGTCGTACTTTGGCCAGGGGTAGGGCACCCCGATTTCCTGCTCGAAAAAAGCCATGATCTCCCGAGTGCAGTTGAAGGAATTCGAGGCGTGGGCGGACTGGGAAGGAACGGTGTAAAAGGCGAGCGGCACCTCGCCATGCCGGTCCTCAAGCTTGTTGAAGTAGCCCGCCACGAGGGTGACGAGGTAGTTGGCGTGAGGTTTATCCTGCGCCCAATGCGCCATCTTAAGACCCAAGCTGGCGTCATCGGTTTCGGCCACGAGGCGGCCATTCGAGATAACGGTCATCTCCTTGGGCACTCGGCAGATGATTTCGGTGGTGAGCAGGGCGTTGGGAGCATCGAAACAGGGATACCAGTGCCGGGCCAGGACGGATTCGCCCTGGGTAAAGAGGTGGGTGTCCCCCTCTTTGTAACCCATTTCCGGGGTACGAAAATAGAGCCCCTGCTGGGGTTCGGCGGTGTACTGGATCGTGACCGTGGTTTCCCGGCCCGGGGCGAGCGGCGGGGAGTAGGTGATGACCAATTCCTCGCCCGTGTTCTGCCAAGCCTGGATCGGGTCGGTGCCGGTGAGCGATTGCACGTCCAGCTTCACGGCATCCAGGGTGACCTGCTCCACGGGTTCGACCTGCGCTTTGAAGCGCAGGGTGGCCTGGGCCCGGATCGTTCGCCGGGCAAAGTCCGGGGTCACGTCCACCGCCAGGTGCAGGGGTTTCACGCCGAAATCGGGGGCGTATTTTCGGGTGCCGGGTCCGCCCGGAGGGGCCAGAAAATGCGCGGACTTGGTGCAATGCACGGCCACACCGGATTCGCCCTCGGCGAACGACGGGGAGGGGAGTGCGCAGAAGGTCGCGGTCAGCATGAATGCCAGCACAGTTCTCTGGCCCTTCCGCCACACCTTGGCAATGCAAGATTGTCGGCCGGGGAGCGGCCTGGGGTGTTGCGATGTTGCCGAGCCGGCTGAGAGCCGGCGTCCTGAATGACTGTTGCGAGCTATCGTAACCTGGGACCCATTCATGAGTGGTAGTAGTGCACGCGGCGTCACCTGACTTCAGGGCCTCGTGGACTGCGGGCGCCACCATGGAGAAAGGCTTGGCTATGTCAAGAAGATCGTTACCGGGATAATCAGTCTGCCGCCGGTGGCTGAGGTTGCACCTGGTAGGTTCCTATATCGGTGCCTTGCATTTGGCTAATCACCTTCTTCACGTGATACTCATCAACGGTACCCGTCGCACCCTTGGAGACAGCCAGGAATTCTCCGTTGACGTCCTCGTCGTAGATCACCCAGTTGTGCCAGCCGTCACCCTCGGCGAGTCCCACGATGACAAAGTGCCCGGCCTGCAGTTCGTCGTGGATCGTTTCGAATAATTCCGCCAACGGAAACTGGTTGTCGCGGGGCAAGGTAAACTGTTGGCGAAAAGTGACACCCGCTACCGTCTTTCCATCGAAATCCCTGAAGCTGCCGTCAGACTTCTCTTTCCATTGCCTTTGTAGGTCGTAATAGGAAACCGGCACTCGATCCAAGAGCTTAAGCACCATCTCCACAGAACTAGGGATGCAAGACATGCTGTAAAGCTGCTGGTGCTTGTCGATGATCTGCCGGTCAAAATCCGTCAGGCCCCGCCGCACCACGTTGCAGGCGGTGATACTGGAGGGGGGTGAGTTATCGGGTTCGGATATCGCACTTATCGTTCCAATCGCAGCAAAGACCAAACCCAGGCAGGGGGCAAAGAACAAAATCCCGGCGATCATCTTCTGCCAGGAATTGCCTCTCACCATCACCGGGATAAGCACCACAAACGCCGCTGCGGCAACCCCGCCTAGAATGACTAACCACCGTGGGTCTCGGGCTGGCAAACGCAGGATGAAGAGCGTGACTAGAGACAAGACGCCACTGGCAACGAGGCGAAGGGGTGTGATCCTTCCGGTTGCGTGCGAAGTGAGGTGTTGCTGCTCTTTATTCAATGACGTTCCACGTTCTCAGGGTGACCCGGTCTTCTGAATGCTCTCATGACGTTTCCTGCGGAATCGCCAAAAACCGGAGCATCTTGCCTTCGTTCAACTTGAGCGAGGCAGAAAAACGCGGCGGGATCACAACAGTTACCTCCGCGGGGCGGCCGCCCATTCGTTGAAAAGTTCCTTAATAACCCGGTATTTCTCGGGGCTTTTGGCTTCATTCTGGTGGCAGTAGATCAGCACGCCATCCGCGCTCTCATGGGCACGGGTCATCACGTCGCGGACGTATTCGGGTGTGGAGTCCCCGAGTCGCGAATGCGCCGTAGCATACACATCGACATAGATCGGCATGGTGCCGCCAAAAAGCTGGCGGATCTTCGCCACTTCCGCATTCACGGCGCCGGCGCTGGACAGGTCGGCTTTCACCGACTCGTTGCGGTACGGAAACAAGATGCCATCGAACAGGCCGTGGTATTGTTCCGCGTAAGCCGGCGTCAACTGGCGGTAGTAGCAGCAGGGAATGAATGCCAACTTTGGGTTGACGGCCCGTGCGCCGGCCAAGACCTTCCGCATCCGGTCCGGATTCAGTTCTTTGGCGTTGTGGACAAAATCATCGATGCTCCACGCGACCAGGTTCGGGTGGCCGAGACTCAGTTTGGCGATCTCGACCCCCCAGCGCTCGTAATCCAGGCGAAACGGTTCCGAGTAATTCTTTGCGCGCGGCGGTGATTCCGAGGGGGGCACGAGCGTCACCCACACCCGAATCTGCTTCTCCCGGGCCAAGGGCAGAAACGCCTGGAGATCGTCCCAATCCGTAGCAGCGTGCCAGACCAGCCAGTTGTAAGTATTGGCACGGATGGCGCCGAGGTCCCGGATGAGAAATTCCAGGTCTACCCGTCCATCCGCCCGCCGGGGTGCCGCGTTGTAAGTGCCGAAAACTTGTTTCAATGGCTCGAGGCCCGGACGTTCCGACGCGGTGCCAGCGCCCTGAACTGACGGCACGCCCGGTCCAACTATCATCATGGCCCAAGCGAAGGCCCATCCGCCAATGCATCGCAGGTTCATGCCCCCACGGTATGCAGCGAGCCGTGGAGCGGCAATGCCCATTTGCTGCCCGGCAGCGGCTTGACCAACGGGCCTTCCGGGCAGAAGATCACCTCACTGATGAGCAACACCACACACATGGCATCCACACCCAGTCCGGCCTCCACGGGGTTGCCGCGCCCGCTGCGCGGGATTATACCCCCCATGATCACGCCCCTGCGCGAGCGGGATCAGTTGGATGCGGCGGGGCTGGAACGACTGGTTGAGCACATCTTGAAAGGCGGCGTGCATGGTTTGTTTGTGCTGGGCACAAGCGGTGAAGCGCCGGATCTCAGTTATCGACTGCGCCGGGAGTTGATCACCCGCACCTGCCAGTTGGTAGACGGCCGGGTCCCGGTGCTGGTAGGCATCACGGACACCGCGTTTGTGGAAGCCGTGAACCTGGCGCACTACGCTGCCGACGCGGGAGCCACAGCGGTTGTGGCATCGACACCCTACTATTTCCCGGCCGGCCAGCCCGAATTGGCTCATTACATCCGGCACCTGGTCCCGGAACTGCCCTTGCCGCTGTTTCTTTACAACATGCCCTCGATGACGAAGACGGTGTTCGAGTTGGAAACTCTGCGTCAGGCGCTCGATCTGGAAGGGGTGGCCGGCATCAAAGACAGTTCGGGGAACCTGGAGTATTTTCAAAGCCTCCTGCCCCTGCGCCAACAGCGCCCGGATTGGTCGCTGCTCGTCGGCCCGGAGCATTTGCTGGCGCCGACCCTGAAAATGGGCGGCCAGGGCGGCATCAACGGCGGTGCCAATTTTTATCCCGAGCTGTTCGTGGAACTCTTCCACGCCGTGGAAACTAGCGACAGCGCCCGTGAGGCAATCCTCCAGGCAAAACTCGTCCAACTCGGGCGCATCTACCAAGTGGGCAAACACGCCTCGGCAGTCATCAAAGGCATGAAGTGCGCCGCCTCGCTGCTCGGCTTGTGCGACGATTACATGGCCGAACCGTTCGACCGCTTCAATCCGCCGGAACGCGAAAAGGTGCGGCAGGTTTTAGTGGAAGTTGGCTTGATCCCAGCCTGACCCCGCAGCCTCTCGGGAGACAGCGGCTTTCCCAGTGAAGTCCCGGAGCAGACTTCACCAGGAAGCAATCCGTTGCACGCAAATCGGGTGTCTGAAAACCCAACTCGCAGGACATTAAGTATGGTCTTGCGGTTACCCGCAGGTCTCAGCGCACCTTCGCGGTCAACAACGCCACCAGGTCGGCGATCTTCACGCGTTCCTGCTTCATGGTGTCGCGGTCGCGCAGCGTAACGGTGTCCTTCAGGGCGGGGTCCTTTTCGCCGAGGGTTTCGAAATCGACGGTTATCCCAAACGGCGTGCCGGCCTCATCCTGACGGCGATAGCGACGGCCAATGGCACCTGCTTCGTCGTAGAACACCGCCATGTGCGGCCGGAGCAGGTCGCGGACTTCCCTGGCCTTGTTCACCAGTTCAGGCTTGTTCTTTAGTAACGGGAAAACCGCCACCTTGATCGGCGCAATCCGCGGGTGGAACCGCATCACCACCCGTGACTCCAGCTTGCCTTTATCATCGGGCGCCTGGTCTTCGCAGTAGGCCTGGCAAATCAGCGCGAGCATCATGCGGTCGACGCCGGCACTGGGTTCGATCACGTGGGGGACGTAATAGCCCTTAGTCAGCGCTTCGGCATCTTCTCGGGCCTGCTTTTCGGCGGTAGCCGGGTCGCCCATCTTGGTGAGATACTTCAGGCGTGCCTGGCAATAGCGTTCCTTTAGCTCGCCTGCTTTCGCTGGGTCCAGCTTCGTCCAGGCGGCCTTGAGTTCGTCGTCAAACACGGTCATCGGCTTGCCGCAAAACCGCTGATGCTGACTGAGGTCGAAATCGCTGCGGGCGGCTATGCCCTCCAATTCCTGCGTGCCGAACGGGAACTTGAACAGCAGATCGACCGTGGCGCGAGCGTAGTGCGCGAGTTCCTCCGGTTTCTGCCAGTATTCCTCGAGCGTGGTGCGCGGCAGACCAATGTTCTCGTAGAACCGGATGCGTTCTTCGACCCAGTATTGATGCCACATCTGCCAGCCCCAGTTTGGTTGCGGTTCGCCGGGGTGCCCCGGGCCGGCGGGAACCGCCACGGAACCACAAATGGCTTCGACGGCCTCATCCGGCTTGATGAAGAATTCCAGTTCCATTTGCTCGAATTCGCGCGAGCGGAAAGTAAAGTTGCGCGGGGTCACCTCGTTACGGAACGCCTTGCCCATCTGCGCGATGCCGAAGGGGACTTTTTGGCGCGAGGTTTCCAGCACATTCTTAAACTGGGCAAAAATCGCCTGGGCCGTCTCCGGGCGCAGGTAAGTGATGTTTTCGTCCGACCGGATCGGGCCGACCACGGTCTCGAACATCAGGTTGAAGGGGCGCGCCTCGGTCTTTTCCCCGTGACATTCGCTGGACATCTTGCTGGGCTTTTGCGGGCAGGGGATCTCGTTCATCTGGTCGGCCCGGAACCGGGCTTTGCAGGTCTTACAGTCGACCATGGGGTCGCTGAAGGTATCCACATGGCCGGAAGCCTGCCAGATGCGCGGGTGCATGATGATAGTGGCGTCCAAGCCGGCTACATCCTCGCGCAAGCGGGTCATCGTGTTCCACCAGAAGTCCTTGACGTTGCGCTTCAAATCGGTTCCCAGTGGGCCGTAATCCCAAAAGCCGTTTAAACCGCCGTAGATTTCGGACGATTGAAACACCAGGCCGCGTCGCTTCGAGAGCGACACGATTTTTTCCATCAATTCAGCGGTTTTCGGTTCAGCCATAGGCGGGCCAGTGTTCTCAAGGACGCTCCTGATGTCAAGGGATCGGCCCAGCTGACTTTTACTATTCCTTAACAATTTTAGTCCGTAACCCACACAGTCCCTTCACATCCAGGGCGTCTATTATCTATGAAGCCAGGCAGTGATAGCCGGGCTGGTAAAGACAACAACAACAAACGAACAACAACAAATACTATGAACATCAAA
This sequence comes from Verrucomicrobia subdivision 3 bacterium UBA6082, assembly GCA_002428665.1. GTDB lineage: Bacteria > Verrucomicrobiota > Verrucomicrobiia > Limisphaerales > UBA8199 > UBA6082. Next base: position 63,795 of record DIXK01000108.1, on the reverse strand, counting down.
ACAGCAATCATCGTAGGTCTGGCCGTCAGCGCGATGGCCTTCACCGGAACCACAGCCCTGGGTGCGGACCGCACACCTCCCGGGCCGCGGCAGGAAAGACTTCAAGCGGGGCAAAACCAGGATTGCCCATTCTACGGAGAACGACAGGGTAAGGGTGGCCAGTGCGACGGGACGGGTATCGGGCAACAAAACCGCAGAGGCAAGGGCAAGGGAATGGGTCAGGGCATGGGCCCGGGCAGAGGCCAGGGTATGGGCAAGGGTCAGGGATTCGGGGGCGGACCGCGCGACGGAATGGGTCCGAGGCGGGATGGCAGTTGCGGACAATGCCTAGTGCCCGGGAAGTAATTATAACTCCCGCACTGGTACCGCCGCACTCCGGCCCTGGACGGAGTGCGGCGGGGGGAGGGGGCGCCTTTGGCGCCTCTCATGGTTCCAGGCCCTTCCTTCACTTACTTCTCTCATTTCCTCCAGTCTGTTGTTTCTTCGTTGGTTATTTCCCTTGGGTCATGGGGACGTTTGCACCTCGCCCTGGTCCGAACTGAGGTGGGCGCGGCGTCCCGAACGAGTTGATGCAATAATTCCTTGACTGGCGGACACGACACGGAGCATAGTTAGCGCATCACCCAATTAGCCTGGTCTCGTGGAAAGGCTGTCCTGTGGCCGAGAATCGACAAACTCCGACGGGCGAAGAAAGGCGTACTATGAAACTCCTCCAATCTCACTTTGTTCCCTCCTTCCGCCATCGCGTAAATCTGGTGGGGTGCGTGCTCGCGGTGTTACTGGGTTTCACCAGTCCCGGTGCGGCACAGTTCGTCTGCTTCCCCGTTCGCGTGATAAGCTATACGCCGGTAGTGACTCATAACTTCTGCGATTCCCGGTGCGCGACGCTGGCGGTTGAAGCTTCCGGCACCACGCCCGCATATCAATGGTACTTTAAAGGCCGGGCGATGCTCCGGGAAACTAACGCCACCCTGCGGGTGTGCGATATCACCGCCAGCGCCGCCGGCGATTACACTGTGGTCATCACCAATCACTGCAGCCATACGAACCTCGTGATGTCCTTGAGCGTTTACACCAACGCCAATCCTCCCACTATTGCATGCCCGAACCCAATAAGCGCCATCGCCTGCACGACTAACGGCACTGCGGTCGTTTTTCCCGCGCCGGTCGCTCATGATGATCATGGCGTGCCGCTGACGGTCACCTGCACCCCACCCTCGGGCAGCGTCTTTCCCTTGGGCACAACAACCGTATTGTGCCGCGCCGCCGACGCCTGTGGCAACGCCACCTCCTGCAGTTTTGCGGTCAAAGTCGTGCATGATTACACGCCACCCGCCATCCAATGTCCTGCCGACATCACACAACGGACCTGCGGCCCAAACGGCGTCACGGTGCAATACCCCACGCCGGCGACCTGGGACGATTACGATACGAACCTGACGGTCAGCACGAAACCGCCCAGCGGCAGCGTGTTTCCGGTGGGCACTACGGTCGTCAATTGCATGGTGTTCGATCGTTGCGGGCGCAGCAGCGAATGCTCGTTCCGGGTCACCGTGGATTCGGACACCACGCCACCCGTGCTGAGTTGCCCGCAAAACTTCACTGTGGGGACGTGCGATCCAAAAGGTGTGCGGGTGTTCTACCCGGACCTGGCCGCGACAGACTTCTACGATCCGGCGGTAGTGATCAGTTGCACACCCACGAACGGCAGCTTCCTGCCGGTGGGCGAAACGACAATCCGCTGCATCGCCACCGATGATTGCGGTTTGCGCGATACCTGTTCATTCATAGTCACGGTCGTGCTCGAGACGAGCGTCCTCAAACCCCTGGTAACCGGGATGACTCCTTCGTTGCTCTCCACTCACGGAGGCTCCTCGCTCGTGGTAACCGGGGCCTTTTTTGGAGTCGCCGACCAGGTGCTCCTGAACGGGACACCACTGGTGAATTCACGGTGGGTCAACTCGCAAAAGATTCAAGGCATTACCCCACCACTTGAGGCAGGCCCGATCACCCTCACCATCGAACGATGCGGGGCGCAAATAGCTCGAATAACGGCGGCGGGGGTGGCCGCCCCGCCGCCGCGCCTTGAGTCCATTGAACCCTCCCAAGTGTATGCTCGCGGCGGCAGAGTGCTGCTGCGAGGAGCGCACCTGCGGCCGGAAACCCGATTTTCGGTGGCGCTGCCGGGCTTGACCGGCGGTGCCGAATTAGTGCGCCACGTCGTCGTGGCGGCGGACGGACTGACCGCCGAGGGAAACGTGCCGTCTCTGCCGGCAGGCGCACTCTATGGGCCACGGGCGGTGAGTGCAGCCGACACGCGGGGAGCCGCGGTCCTGGAGGCGGGTTTGACCTATATTCCGGACCCCGTCGAGCGCGACCCCCAGGTATTGTCTCTGCGACAATTGGAACAGACGTCGCTGGTGAAACCTCGCGTGCTGTTCAAGCGAGGATTTCCTGCCGTAATCCAAGTACGGGTGCCTGTTGCCGGGGCAACTGCCGAGCAGCGAGCTCGGCAGTTCCTGCGCGATTATAAGCCTTTGCTGAATAAGTTGGACCCGGACAATCACCTGGGCCTGGAACGCGTGGTGACACTGCCGCAGGAAGCGGCTCGATTCGCCCAACACCATAACGGCGTGCCGGTATACGGTGGTGGCCTGGTGGTACAGATGCAAGGCGGCGAGGTCACAATGATGTCCGGCAAGATATCGCCACCAGGAGGTTTGGCCGGCTTGAACCTGGTGCCGACGCTCACCTCCACCGAAGCCGAGGCCATCGCCCATGCGCGGTCGGGAATTCCACTTCAACCGTTGCTGCGGCCCTCACAACTGATGATTCTGGACAAGAGCCTGCTCGGCATCGATAACGGTCAACCCCGGATTGCCTGGCTGGTAACCATCGGCAGGGGCTTCCACCGGGAGATGTTTGTAGATGCTCAAACCGGTCAACTACTCTTGTGCAATAACATGGAACAGAGCGGTTTTGATTTTGACCTCGTGGACGCGGAGGACGAGGCCAATTCGGTTGACGACTCATGCTTCAACCTGAGCGACGATGTGGATGTGGCAAACGAGGGCTGGTTTAACGAGGATTACCTCGGGGATCCCGATGCGGTATGGGCGAACACCTATGCCCGCCAAACGTGGAACTTCTTCCACGATAATTTTGGCCGCGATTCATACGACAACGACGGGTCGCAAATGGAAGTTTTCATCCATGCCACCGTGTGTGACGTGATTGCGAACTGGACTCCCGGCTGCGAGTTGATTTCGATCTGTTCCGGGTGGGTGGATTACGAGATTATGACCCATGAATTCACCCATGGGGTCATTCAATATGGCAGCGAGCTCGTTTACTTCATGCAATCGGGCGCACTAAACGAACATTATGCCGACATCATGAGTCTGGTTGCCGATTGGGAGGCGGGTGATACTAACTGGCTCGTCGGGGAAGACTCGACCGGACATCCCAACAACTTCATTCGTGACCTGTCGGCACCGCACCATGTCTCCGGGTTTGACCCTGGATCTCCCAACAGTGATGGCGCCTACCCTGACAATGGGAATGTCCACGCCAACAGTCAGATTCCATCATACGCGGCTTACCTCATGACGGTCGGCGGCACCAACCTGGGTCTCGCCTATCCCGGGATTGGTATGCAAAAGCTAGGCATTCTCAAATACTTCGCCCTGGCCTTGCAGGTGTCGGGCACCGACTTTGCCATGGCGGCGGAGTATGAATCGAACCTCGCCTGGGGCTGGGCTCAGCAGAATACGTACGGCTTCACCCCGTGCGATGCCCGGGCCGTGCGAACAGCCTGGCACCAGGTCGGCCTGGGTTGGCCGGACATGAATTGCGACGGCGAGCCTGACGGTTACCCATACGTGGACATGGACAACGACCAACTTTACGACTTTCTCGACAATTGCCCCTTCACCGCCAACCCGGACCAGGCGGACCTGGACGGCGACGGGGTGGGGGACGCCTGCGACAACTGCAAGCATACGGATAACCCGGATCAGGCGGACATGGATAATGACGGCAAGGGAGACGTATGCGATCCCGACATGGACGGCGACGGGTGCCTCAACGACGTGGATCAGCACCCCGAGACCAGCGAAATTGAAATCGGTCACTACTTCGGAGCCTGCTGCAACAGCGGGGCCGTCTACGGTTTCGAGGGAGATGACACGGATCTGGATGGCCGGCCGAACTGCATTGACACCGATGACGATAACGACGGCATTGATGATGAAGACGACGGTTGCCCGACGGGTGGTTTCGGTGCCTTTGGGGTTTTTGGCGGGTGCGTCGAAGTGGTCGATTGTCCTTGCAGCCCCGGGGGTTGGCAAAGCGCCTGCTGGGGCGGTGCTTGCAAAATGCTCTTCGCCAAGATGGTTGAGGTGATGAATCCTGATCCCGTGAGGGACTTGATTTTTGACCGGGTGCAAATCGTCAACCAGACTCTTTTTCTGGGCATGAACTTCGGAAACTCCCCGGCCCACGCAGCCCAGGCGATGGGTTTGGGAATGAAAGGCCCCGGACTTCGCCGAATCGAACTCTGGTCGAAAGCCAACCCAACAGCTCCAGCCCAACTCGTGGCGATCGTCGGGGAGTTCGATCCTGTATCTGTGGATTGGCAGCAGGTAGCACTGGGATACTTCCTGGCCATAAAACCGCCGAGCCGAAGCGCCGAACCCTTCCGAATCGGCGCTGCCTGGCATGTGGGCGGCGACCCTTTACGGGCCACCCAGGATTCGGACCGGGACGGTATGCCGGACGGCTGGGAACAGCGTTTCCAGCTTAACCCATTCTCCGCCACGGACGCCGCGGGGGATCTGGATGGTGACGGCATCAGCAACCTGAATGAATTTCGTGCCGGTACCTTGCCGTCGGACCCGGTGAGCGGTTTCAAACTTACCCGGACTGAATGGGTGGGTGCGGCAGTGCGAATCGAGTTCAATTCGGAACTGGGCCGCAGGTATCAGCTTGAAAGGGCCGCGGATCTGACCTCCGGTCGCTGGACGGCCGTAGGCCTGCCCGGGCTGCCAGCCCCAGTGATCCTGGGAACGGGAGGGCCCGTCCAAGCGAGCGATGAAAGCCCTCCGGGACCCTCAAGCTTCTATCGGCTAACCCTGCTGCCGGAATAAGCCAAACACTTAACCTCGCCACGGACAAGGATCCACGGCGTGCAGCGGAGTTTTCCGCCTGCGAAAAAACTACCCATTCGGGGGATACCCCCGAACCACGCCCATGGTCTATAAATGGGCATAGTGAATTCCCAGCATCCAACCTTGAGCCTGAGCGGACCCGGTTTGATGACCGAATCGAGCCGGTCCCGCACTCTTGGTCGCCGTGCGTGGCCCCAACCGCCATTCAACGATAACTGCACTCGCTAGAATCCGAACTCCAATCATTCCTTAACCAAAAACCAAAAGTACAAGCGTATGTTGAAAAAACTGTTAACCCTGCGTAACGGACTTCTGGCTTCCGCGGCCCTGTGTTTCACAGGCCAGGGAGCCGTGGTCTTCACGGACACCTTTGATCACCCTGGCAATAGCCTGGCTGATTTCCAAGCTGCCGGCTGGACGGCCGTTTACGGCACTGCCGGCGACAACCTGGGTACGGGCGCATCGGGCAACGCCGGTGCGACCGAGACGGTCTTCTGGGGAAACCCCACCGCGGGCACCGGCAATACGGAAGCCGCCCTGGAATACAACTATATGGCGGCGCCGATCAGTTGCGGCGACATCCTCACGATCGAAGCCAATTGTATGCGGTTTGAGGGCTACAGCTACCTCCGCGAAATCATTCTGTGGGATGGCTCCAACCCGGGCACCCGGGTCGCCGTGGCCACGCTGAGTGCGGTGGGGAAGGCCCTGGGGCCTTATGCCACCTGGTGGACGCCCCCCGCCAAGGACCGGATTGAGCCGCTGGTCTACGAGGCGACGGCGGCGGACAATGGCAAGTATGTCATCTTCAAGTATGGACACAGCGCTGGCTGGGGCGAAACGGCTGATGTCAGCTTCAGCATTGAGAAAGTGACCCTGCCAATCTTCACTCAGCAACCGATGTCCTTCGAGGCCAGCGAGGGTGAGACGGCCAGCTTCAGCGTCGTCGTCCGGGGCTGCACGCCAACCTTCCAATGGAAAAAGAACGGCGTGAATATTCCCGGACAGAACATGAGCACGCTAGACCTGACGGCAGTAACGGTGGCCGACGCCGGGGAATATGTGTGCGCGGTATCCAACAGTTACGGCACCACCAACAGCGCGACGGCGACTCTGATCGTCTACCCTAAGGCAGGCGGCGGAGCCAGCACCAGCGTGGGCATCAGCTTTTCGCACATCTATAGCGGAACCCCCTTCAATCCCGCGGTGACTGACCTGGCTTACGGGCTGGCTCCGAGCCGATGGAAGGTGACCACTACTTCGGCGTCCAGCAGCGAGATGTACAGCGCCGGCGCCGGCTTCTACACGGTGATCTGGCAGGCCAACAACACTTACTGGGTTGGCGGCCTCCCCTCAGACCTGAACCCCGGCAATGAGCAGGTGAATTTTGCCTACCTCGATGACAGTGCGCCTGGCTACAGCGTGACTGTGACGGGTCTCAAGAGCGGCATCGGTTTCGACAAATTTGTCGTCCGCACGATCGCGGCTTCGGACAACGCCACCAACTTCAATACGGTGACGGTGACCGATGATATGACAGCAACTTCCCAAACCCTCACTTACGGCCCGGTAGTCACCGCCCGAGAGGGTTACACCGGCAAAGCGGCGGTCAGCAGCGCCAGCACAACGCTGTCGACCGACTCCCTGACAATCTCATCCGTACGACTTGGTGACACGCTCACCCGCGGCTGTCTGGCAGGCTTCATTATCACCGACAAGCCGGTGATCCTGGCCCAACCCCAAGCCCCGGCGGGTGTTGTTTTCAACGGCGAGTCCTTCTCGCTGAGCGCAGAAGCGTTCGGCGTGGAGACGATCGGATATCAATGGCGCAAGGACGGCGTGGCCATCGCAGGCGCGACGACATCGAGTTTTTCCAAAGCCAGTGCGGTGGTTGACGATTCCGGCACCTACGACTTGGTGGTCACCAACGCCTACGGCACTGCCGTAAGTGTTCCCGCTGCTGTCACGGTCGTTTCCTTCATCCAGCCGACCGTGGTGAAACAGCCAGCTTCCGCCAGCGTCTACCTGGGCGGTGTAGCGCGATTCACCGCGGAAGGATACGGTGGCCAACTCAGCTACCAATGGAATAAGAACGGCGCCCCGATTGCGGGAGCCACCACCACCGTGCTCACACTCTCTGGAATCACTGCGGCTGACGAGGCGGACTATACCGTCACGATCACCAATCCCGCCGGGACCACTAACAGTGAAGTGGCCCATTTGACGGTGCTGGCGATTCCGACCACAGGCTACGCCGCCAAGGTGCTTGTCGATGGCCCGCTGGGCTACTGGAGACTAGGCGAACTTTCCGGCACCGTGGCCAAGGATTCCTTCGGTGGCTTTGATGGCACTATTGAGGGCGCTGTCGGCCTTGGTGAAGCGGGCCTGGCGGCGGATGACACTGCCATGCGGTTCCCGAACTCCGGTTGGACACTGGCTACCCCCAGTACCTACGTCGACGTTCCGTATACCACGGCGTTGAATCCTTCGGGGCCGTTCTCGGTGGAGCTATGGGTCAAGCCCAACGGCCTCCCAGCGGACCTCTTCAGCCCGCTCTCCTCGCTGGACATCAACGCGGGGCGCGCCGGCTACTTGTTCTACATGAAGAGTGGCGGTGGATGGGAATTCCGCCTTGGTAACACTTCGGGAGCATATGTAGCCACCGTCTCGGGTGGTCTTCCAAGTACGGACTGGCAACACCTCGTTGGCGTATATGACGGATCAATGGCCTATCTCTATGTCAACGGTGTGCAATACGGGCCCGTGACACCCAGCGCGGCTTTCACTCCGAATCCAAGTGTAGCCTTCCGCATTGGGTCTCCTACGGGCTTCAGCCGACCGTGGAACGGGTTGGTGGATGAAGTCGCCTTCTACAACAAAGCCCTCACGCCGGCACAGGTCCAGGCTCACTTCCAGGCGGCGCCGATCCAAATGGATCTGGGCACTGTAGGCAACGTGGTGCCTGACACCAAGCCGGTAGGCATGCCACACCACGCCATCAACCAGACGGCCACCTGGGCGGCGACTGACGGCGCTCGCAGTGGCGTGATGCAGTTCAACGCCTCAACTCCCAGCCTCATCACCGCCGCACCGACGGCAGACATGAATGGCACCAGTGGCACCATCAGCTTCTGGGTGCGTTACGACCAGGCTGGCAACACCGCCAGTGGCAACGAGGCGGCCATGGTGTACGATCGCCGGGATGCTGGCGGCTCCGGCTCCGGAACAATCATTGCCGTTAACCACGGCCATTCCGGGGTCGAAGATGGCACGGTCTTCTTCCAGGCTAATCCCTCGGGCGCCAATCCGTTCAGCTCGGTAGGCAAGGTGAATGACGGCGCTTGGCATCATGTGGCCGTGACCTACAGCCAGGGCGCGGGCGAGATCGTAACGATCTACATCGACGGCGTACTGGACGCCTCCAGCCCCAACACCCTGGCCTGGTACTGGCCGGCTGGCGTGAACAACATGTTCGGACAATCCCGCGACACCTACTGGAGGAAACTCCAGGGCGCGCTGGATGATTTCCGGCTCTATAACCGCATCCTCACCGATGCCGAAATCGTCCAGATCAAGAACGGCGACCTCGTGGATAACAACGCGCTGGTTGTGCGGTATAACTTCGACACCGCGCCGATCGATGCCCTGAGTACCTCCTGGTCACCGGGCGTTGGCACGCTGCAGTCGGCGGACAAGATCGAAGGGCCTTGGACGGACGTGACGGGTGCCGCTTCACCGTACCTGAGCGTTCCGACCGGAGCGCAGCAATACTTCCGCGTCAAAGTGCAGTAACACGACAGAGACGCGAGTCTGATGAAACCAGGCGGCCGGGAAGCAATTCCCGGCCGCTTTTTCGCGCGGCGCCCCCGACTGGGCTCAGAATTGCTGATAGGTTCCTCAGGAATCAGTTTCTGTTCTGACGCCCCAGCGATTCCCGCCGCAGGAGATAGGTGGGCGTGCAACTCCAGGCGTGGCAGTAGCTGTTCATCAGGTAGCCGCCGTAGGGAGAGGCAAAGTCGTCGTCTGGCAGATACACTTCCCAGAACGTGTCCGCTCCTTTGCGGATCATGCCGCCCCAGTAGAACTCCAGGTGGCGCATGGCTTCCTCGCGCAGCCCGGCTTCCATCAAGGCTTCAACGAAGTAGTGGTGCATGTAGGGCGTGACTGGCTTTGCGGCGGTGGTAGAGCGCAGCACAGAGGACATCGCGCGCCGGGCCTGCTCCGCTGAGGGCACACCGGCGATTACCATCCACGCTTGCGAGGCCCAGGAGACTTCGCGGTTGGGGCCGCTGACGAAAACTCCGATCGCATCGTCCCACAAGTGTTTCCGAGCCGCGGCTTCCATGCGCGGAATGATCTTTTTGGTGAATGCGGCTTCGTCACCTTTGCCGATCTTTTCCGCCAGCTTAAGCGTGGCTTTCAAACCGGTGAGAACAATGGCGTGTTCCGGCGCCTGCTTGTCCAGCGTGGGATGCCAGTCGATGAACAGCCACCAGCCTTTGGGCGGGATAAACAGGCCCTCCTCGTTCACCGGTTCGAGGGTGAAGTCGAGTTGCTTTACCACGAGCGGCCACAGATCCTCGGCCGTGGCGCGGTCGCCGCTGGCTTCCAGGTATTCCAGCACGGTGGGTGCCAGTAACGCCGTGTAGTCGAGAATGCTGTTGTCGCCACGGGTTGGCTCGGGGCGTTCGAACGAGCACGTTCCTACCAGGCCATTATCGGTGGCTGTTCCGGCGAGGATGTAGAGCGAGCGCTTGACCAAATCGTAATTCCGGTAAGTCGCATAGTTTGCCAGTGCCTGCAGTCTCAAGTCGCCCAGCCAAAGACGGCGGTCGCGTTTCGGCCCGTCCTCAAACACCGTTTGCATGCAGTCGCGCAGGGTTCGCCGCGAGACCCGGTCCAACGCCTCTTCGTCGGCGTTTCGCGCCGTGAAGGCCAGCAGGCGGTTTTCATCGGCGGAAGTTACCGCCTCGGCGAAGATATCCGCGAAGCCGAACTTGCCGTGCGCGCTGCACGAAACCACCGTCACCTTCAGGTAGCGGAAGGCGTAGCGGCGCGGCAACGATGCCGTTTGCGGTACGTCGTCGAAATTTAACACCTCGTCCTGCAGCCAGGCACGCGTCAGGCCGCCCTTGTAGGTAGCGAAATCCTCGCAAACTTCGGCAGGCACCTCGCCAAAGGTCAGTGCCAGACGCACCGGCGCGTCCACCGGGATGCCAAATCGGCGTAGAGCCAAGGTCAGGTAGCCGGTGAAATGCTCGCCGAAATCCAGGATGAAGCTGTCGCCCGTCTTTAGCGGCTTGTTCAGGACCGATGCCGGCAGGCCGCTGTTCACGAGCTTCCAGCCCTGGAAACTCGCAGCGTCTTTTTGGGGCGTGACGACCGCCACCGGTTTCATCGGAGTGCGAAGAAGTGTCGGCATGGCCTGTTCGGCCTTCGCGAGCCAGGACGCACGCCGCGCCTTCGCCGTCTCCAGTTGCCGCGCAAAAAACTCGGGGGTGACTCCGGCAGCGGCTTTCACCGTCCCTGCGATTGCTGGGGTGCCGCCAGGTCCTTCGGCGGGAAGTGAGCTGGCGAACAAACCGCAGACCAGCAGCCAGAACGCGGTAGGAATGTGCTTCGGAAAAAGTGTGTGCTTCATGATCTAATTTCCGGATACGACTGTCGCAAAGGTGTTCCCAGCGTGCAAGCGAGACATTCCTTGCCAGGGTTCAGGCACTCCGGAGTTGTGTTGACGGCGGGTCTGGGGCAAGAATGCAGTCGAGAGTTTTCAGTATGTTCTCTGCACCAGCATTCGCGGGCCAGCCTAATGATCGCGCACTTGTGCGGTCCGACGGCGCTGTTCCGCGGCTTGGGGAATGTCCTGCACTCGTTTTTCTGTTATGAAACCACTTGTCTATACTCTGTGCGTTCTGGTTAGCCTTGCCGCTGCTTCCGGCCTTGCGAACACTGCGGTGGTGGCTGTTGATCGGCCGCCCACCGACTATCGGAACCAGCACTACGTCTCGAATCGCGATCCGCTGGCACCGCAGCCGCTCATCAAGCTGCCGGCTGGCACGATCCGCCCGGAAGGCTGGCTGCGTCACCAACTCCGCCTCCAGGCCGACGGTTTCCACGGGCACCTCGGCGAAATCAGTACCTTTCTCAAAAAAGAAAAGAATGCGTGGCTGAGCAAAACCGGGGAGGGCGAGCGCGGTTGGGAGGAAGTGCCTTATTGGCTGAAAGGCTATTTGAACTGCGCTATCGCACTGGGTGACGAAACCATGATGACGGAGGCCCGGACTTGGATCGAAGGAGCATTCAACAGCCAGCAGGAGGATGGGTGGTTTGGCCCAGATCGCGGCCGCACCGGCTTGGCGACAGATCTCAAAGGCCGCGAAGACCTCTGGCCCAACATGATCATGCTGTTCTGCCTTCAGGACTATTACGAAGCCACGGGCGACAAGCGCGTGCCTGCGCTCATGGCCCGGTATTTCAAATACCTGCAAGCGCTGCCGGAGGAGCAGTTTCTGGTTGGTTATTGGCCTAAAGTGCGCGGTGGCGACAATCTCTTCAGCATTTACTGGCTGTATAACCGGACCGGCGAGAGCTGGCTGCTGGAGTTGGCGGAGAAAAACCACCGCCACACGACCCGCTGGGATACTGACATTACCAATTGGCACAATGTGAATATCGCCCAGGCCTTCGGCGAGGGCGCCACCTGGTGGATGCAATCGAAGCGGATTGCGGATTTGCAATCGGCCTACCGTAACTGGACCAAGGTGCGCGAGCTTTACGGCCAGGTGCCGGGCGGAATGTTCGGCAGTGACGAAAACTGCCGGGAGGGATTTGACGACCCCCGCCAGGCAATCGAGACGTGCGGCATTGTCGAGGAGATGCTGTCCGACGAAACACTCGTGTCGATCACCGGCGATTTGCTTTGGGCGGACCGCTGTGAAGACGCGGCCTACAACTCCCTGCCGGCGGCGCTCACGGCTGATCTCAAGGCGCTGCGCTACCTCACCTCGCCAAACCAGGTGGTCTCCGATTCCCGCTCGCATAGCCCGGGGATCCAAAACGGTGGACCAATGTTCCAGATGAATCCGCACACTCACCGCTGCTGCCAGCACAATTTCGGGCACGGCTGGCCTTACCTGGCCGCGCATCTCTGGTTTGCCACGCCGGACAACGGCTTGGCGGCGGTCTTTTACAATGAATCCTCCCTGCGCGTTCGAGTGGGGAACGGGCAGGAAGTCACGGTGGAAGAAAAAACCCACTATCCATTTGGCGATCGGGTGCAGTTCACCATCCGGACCGCCAAAACCGCTCGCTTCCCGCTCTACCTGCGCGTGCCAGGCTGGTGCGACCGGCCGGAGCTGCGGGTGAATGGCCAGGTGCTCGAGACCACCGCGAAACCGCGCCAGTATCTGGTGATTAACCGTGAGTGGTCCTCGAATGACACCGTGGAACTGCACCTGCCCATGGCAATTAAAGTGCGCACCTGGGCCAAAAACCACAACAGCGTCTCGGTCGACCGTGGGCCCTTGACCTACTCGCTGCGCGTGGGCGAGAAAATGGTCCGCTCCGGCGGGACCGATGCATGGCCGGCTTGGGATATCCTGCCAGAGACCCCCTGGAATTATGCGCTGGTGCTCGATGAAAATGACCCGGCGGCATCGTTTACCTTGCAGCACCGTTCATGGCCCGCGAATGACACGCCCTGGACGTTGGCCACCATGCCAATTCAATTGCAGGCCAAAGCCAGAAGGCTCCCGGCCTGGACACTGGATAAGCACGGGCTCTGCGCCATTCTGCAGGACAGCCCGGTAAGAACCGCGGAGCCGGTGGAAGATATCACGTTGGTCCCCATGGGAGCGGCGCGGCTGCGCATCAGTGCTTTTCCGGTGGCCGGCACCGGCCAGAACGCCCACGAATGGATGGCCGCGGACGTGCTCAAACTGAACTACGCGCCCAGAGCCTCGCATACTCACGAGAGCGACGCAGTGGAAGCGATCGCCGACGGCATCTTGCCGAAATCATCGGGGGACCAATCGATTTCCCGCCACACCTTCTGGCCACGTCAGGGCACCACGGAATGGCTGCAGGCTGAGTTTCAGCAACCGCGCTCCGTTCGTGCGCTGGGCCTGTATTGGTTCGACGACACGGGCCGTGGCCAGTGCCGCGTGCCCAAAGCTTTTCGGCTGTTCTATAAAGCAGGCGAGGAGTGGAAACCCTTGCCAGCCGGGAAAGACGCCGCATCCTCGCTAAAAGCCGATCGCCTCAACCGCGTGTCCGTCGAGCCGGTAACGACGTCGGCGCTGCGTCTGGAGATCGATCTGCAGGCCGGCTTCTCCGCCGGGGTGTTGGAATGGCAGATTGAGTAGGCCACGTTGCGGAGCGGCGGCAGCGATCAGCGGTCGGGGGTCGGAGCGCTGCGGTTATGGCGCGGACCTCACTTCCTCAAGTGTCACGGGCTGTCGCAATTGCTCGGACCGCATGGCGGCGAAGATCACTTCATGGGTACGCACGGCCTGGGGCAGTGCGGTCAGTGGCATGTCGCGCCCGGCATTCAAGGCTTCAAAGAACGCGTCAAACTGGGTCTGGTAGGGATGATCACGGACGTCGCCTGAATCCACGGGCTGGTACGAAAGCTGGTTCCACGCTTGCCGGCTCGAAACGTCAATGAGGTTTGACGTAAACTTGTTATCAAGCAGGCTGCCTTCGCTCCCCACCAAGTGAGTGTGAAAATAGTAAGGCTGCCAGCAATCGATCACCGACGCACACTTGCCCACCGTGCCGCTCTTGAACTTAAGCACGGTGACGGTGGTAGGGGGATATTCGTAGCGTTGGTAAGTGGCATGACTGGACTGGCTGCCGCAGGTGAAGACTTCTTCGATCTCGTCATCGATGCATAGCAGCAGCGCGTCGAGCGCATGGCATCCGGCTTCCAGCAGGCTGCTGCCGCAATCGGCGCGCGTTGTGCACCACTCGTACTCCCGGTACCAGGGGCCGATGCCGTGGTAATAATCCACCTCCGCGTAATGCAGCTGCCCCAGCATTCCGCGGTCGAGCAGGGACCGGATGGCGCGGAATTGCGCGGAAAACCGCAATTCGAAACAGAGGCAGAATCTTACCCCGGCCTGCGTGACCGCCTGTTCCACCGCGTGCAGGTCCGGCAGAGAAAGCGCCAGCGGTTTTTCCACGATGATATGCTTGCCGGCGCGGGCGGCGGCGATGACTTGCTCCGGGTGTTGCTTGTGGTAGCTGCAGATGGAAACGGCGTGGATTTCCGGGTCGGCAAGCAGGGTGGCGAGGTCGCGATACACCTTGAGTGGGCAGCCGTGTTTGGCGGAGAGTTCGCGGGCTTCGAGTGGCCGGGAAGAACAGATGGCGGTCACCTGGGCCCAGGGGCCGGCATTGATCGCCGGGATGTGCGCCTCTGCCGCCCAGCCGTAACCGACAACACCGACGTTGTATTTCTTCATAGCATTCCTCCGGTGGGCAGGCAGCCGGGCAATCGTTTACACCGCGCCTGCTGACCCGGGTATTTCGCCATAAACAACTCCTTTTTGCTAGTCTGGAACTGTGGCCATTGTATTTTTGGAGCACAACACATTTTTTCCGTATGACCTCCATCCAAGCACTCGCTTCGCAGAAGCTCGCCATGCATGGCGGACCCAAGGCTGTCACCTCCCCGCTGCCGCATTGGCCTTCGTTCGATGAAAACGCCATACGTTCCGTTGAGCAAGTGCTGCGTTCGGGCAAGGTTAATTACTGGACCGGCAAATGCGGCATGGAGTTCGAGGAGGAGTTTGCCCGCTGGCAGGGCAGCCGTTACGCCATCAGCGTCGCCACCGGCACGGCCGCGTTGCACGTTGGCCTGGCCGCCCTCGGTATTGGGCCCGGGGACGAAGTGATCGTGCCCAGCTACACCTTTATCGCCTCCAGCTTCGCCATCGTACAGGCTGGAGCCATCCCTCGCTTTGCCGACGTGAACCTCGACGATCACTGCCTGAGCATTGAGTCCGCCGAAAAGCTCGTCACCCGCCGCACCAAAGCCGTCATGCCCGTGCACCTGTATGGCAACGTGTGCGACATGGACAAAATCAACGCGTTCGCCAAGAAGCACAACCTGGTGGTCATCGAGGATAATGCCGAGGCTTTCGGCGGTGTGTATAAAGGGAGGAAAACCGGCACGCTCGGCCGGATTTCGGGATGCAGTTTCTGTCAAAACAAAACCTTCACCACCGGCGGCGAGGGCGGCATGGTTACGACGGATGACGAGGAGTTGGCGTGGCAGGCCCGCAGTGTTCGTGACCACGGCTACGACGTTAAAGAGCGGCTCAACCTGCTCGCCCTCGAGCAAAAGCTACCCTACATTCACAACCGGGTCGGCTGGAATTATCGTCTGACCGAGATGCAATCGGCCATCGGCCTGGCGGAGTTGGCCCGGATGGATTCTTGGAACATGCCCGCCCGCCGCCGCAACGGACGCATTCTTCTGGAGACCCTGGGCGGCTTACCGCAGGTCAGATACACCCCTATTGACACCCCCGAACGCCAGAACGGGTGGTATGTCTGCGCCTTCTCTTTGGATCTCCAAAAAATGAGCTGCGATATAAAGCAGTTCGTGGCCGCTGCTGGCGCTGAGGGCGCACCAGTTTGGAAAGTGTTTTGGCCACAATGCCACACGGAGAGAGCCTTCCAGGAACACAAGGGCTTCGGTAATTCCGGATTTCCCTTCACTTCAAAGGAATATGCCGACGTCGCCAGCGTCGATTACACGCAAGTGCACGTTCCCAACGCCCGGTGGCACGAGCAGCACACCTTCACCTGCTTTGCCTACCCGGTGTATGCGGAACAGAACATGATGGAAATCGCGGGCGCGCTCGTGAAGGTGATCAAGGCGTTCAGCTAGAATCGTGAAAAAAATCAACTTTGGTGTGATCGGCGCGGGCGGCATCGCCCGGCGCAAAACTATTCCCGGCCTGCTCCGGGCCAAAAACTGCCGCCTGGTCGCCGTGATGGACCCAGTGGACGCCGAAGGGATTGCGAAACAGTTCGGCGTCAAGAGGGCCTACACGCGCGACACTGACCTCCTGGCCGACCCTGAGGTTGAGGCGGTATATATCGCGTCGCCGGTCGGGTGCCACGCGCGTCAAATCAAGTTGGCCGCCGCCGCGGGCAAACACATCCTTTGCGAAAAGCCGCTGACCCTGAACCTGCGGGAAGGCCGCGCCGCCGTCGCCGCGTGCCGCAAGCACGGCGTGTTTCTCCAGGAAGGGTACATGATGAAGTTCCACGGCGCACATCGGCGCATCAAGGAGCTCATCGATGCGGGGCGGCTCGGCCGGCTTGTCTACCTCCGCGCCCAGCTCTCCTGTTGGTATCCCCCCATCCAAGCGGCGTGGCGCCAGGATCCCAAACTCGGCGGCGGTGGTGCGCTCATCGACATGGCCACCCACCTCTACGATTTGCTCGGCTATTTCGCCGGCCCCATCAAGCACCTCACCGCATCGACCGGACGGCTGGTTCACTCGTACCGCAGCGAAGATGCTTCCGCGACGTTGATCAGGTTTAAATCCGGCGCCCTCGCCACGGTCGATTGCTTCTTCTGCATTCCGGACGAAGCGAGCCGCACGCGCCTCGAGATTTACGGTTCACAAGGTGCCATTCTCTCCGAAGGCACCATCGGTCAGGGCAGCGCCGGCACCCTCGAAGGCCTCTTCGGCCTGGGCGACGCGGGGTATGACGCCACCCAAAACAAAGACGGAAAACCGCACTTCAAGAAAATCCCCTTTCGCCCCATCAACCCCTATACCGCCGAATGCGAATACTTCGCCGACTGCATCTTACACAACCGCGCCCCGGTGTTTAATGACCCCGCTAATGCCCTGGAAATCCTGAAATGGACCGCGCGAGCTTACGCCTCGCAAAGCCGCGGCTCGGGCAGGAGAGCGGGTAGGTAAGTTAAAAGGGGGCAATTTTAGCGGGGGCCGGGTTCGAAGTTGAAGACCCGGTGCCAATCCTGCTTTATGTCCACCACCGTCCAGCCTTTGGCGCGGGCGGTGTCGAGGCCTTTGTCCAGGCGGCCAGTTTTTGATTGGCGATCGTAGGCGTACTCACGCTCGGCATCGGTGTGGTGCACATAGCCGCAAAACCGCAGGCCAGCTCCCCCGGCCGTCCACTCCAGCATCGGCAGGTCACCGTCGGAGTTTCCAAACGCCAGGATCGGCCGCTGCCCGATCACACGCTGAATGGACAGCACCTTTTCTTCTTTGTCATTCACCAACTCGATCTTTCCGGTGCGCACGATCACCGGTTTGCCGTCGCGCCGTTCCCAGCGGGTAACCACCGTGCTGCCGATAACTCGGCTGGCGGGGATTCCGTAAACGTGCGCGGTCCAGGGCCGCAGAAACTCCTGCGAGCCTCCAGAGACGATGTAGGTTTGAAACTCCTTGGCCTGCAGCCAGCGCAGCAACTCCAGCATCGGCAGGTAAACACATTCGGTGTAGGGCCTTCCAAATCGCGGGTGTCGTGCCTGGCTGAGCCACGCGGTGGCCACTTGCTCAAACTCGTCTGGCGTCAGGCCATCGTGCGGGGCGGCAGTTAATTCGATCAAGCCCCGCACACCCGACGCCACGACGCCCTCCAGATCGCCGGCGAGGGCGGATTTGAAGGGTTCGACCGCGCTCCACTCCGGATGCCGGCTCGCGTTGGCTTTAACCCGTGCCATGCCAAAATAGAACTGGGGGTAGGTCGGAAGCTCAGTCCACAGGGTGCCATCGTTGTCGAACACGGCCACCCGATCGGCCGGTTTCACATAATGGGGAGAACCGGGCGTGGTAACCTCCTCCACGAACTTCACTATGCTGTTCCTCGCGGAAGCATCTTTCCAAGAAGGCAGGGAGTCGCCGTCAGCCTGGGAGGGCAGCACCGAGAGAGCCGTCAGGGCGACCAGAGAACGAAAAGGAGCCGTATTCATTGCCATCACGCCTCAATCAAGCAGAAAACCGGCGGCCGCAAAAGCAACAATTTGGTGACGTCTGGCTTGACCTAGGTAACGATTGAGAACGGTGGGTGAATAAAGACATGATCTGCGACCCCTGGCGGGGTCGTTTTCCTTTTCTTCCCCTTTACCGGTGGTGTCGCGCGTGTCTCGCTCACCACCGGCTAATGGCTGCCATCCCTTGCGGGATGGGTGTCGCAGCTCGTTCGGTGTCCATCCTTCAGGGTGTCACTCACCCTACCGACACGCTAAAGCGTGGACACCAAACGGTGAACCGACCCACCGATGTCGCTCCACGATGAAGTTCGCAGAACCGAAACCTCCATGGTTCCGAGTTCTGGTGACTTACGAGAGCGGCCACCCATTTGCTTGAAGTCTTACGCGTTTCGGCCACTCTTGGGCCATGGTGATCCGTAACTCTTTATTACTTCTCGCCGGGCTGAGCGCCCTGACGGCTGCCGAACTGCCTCCCGCTTTTCCCGCCGATCCCGACCAGGTGCTGGAGCGCACGTGTTTCCAGACGGGCCAGGCTTGGAGCCCGCGGGGGAACCTGCGATCCGACGTGGCGATCGTTTACGGGATTGATGCCCGGCTCCCAAGCCGTATTCAGACCTGGCGCGACCGCGGGTATCGGATTCACGTGATGACCGGCGTTTCTTGGGGGGAATACCAGGATTACCTCTATGGCCGTTTCGATGGTGTGAACCACGAGGACGAAGCGCAGACCGAGCGCGACGGAAAGAAGATCAGCCATGGTGGCGATGTGTATTACATGTGCCCCGGCACGAATTTCGGGAAATTCCTGTGCGTGGGAGTGCAGCGGGCGTTGGATGCCGGCGTGGAGGCGATTCACCTTGAGGAGCCGGAGTTTTGGGTTCGCGGCGGATACTCGGAGGGGTTCAAGCGCGAATGGAAGAGTTACTACCAGGAGGAATGGTCTCCACCGCATTCTTCGGTGGATGCGCAGTGGCGCTCCTCGAAACTGAAGTACTTCCTCTACCGTCGTGCGTTGCAACAGGTGTTTGATCACATCCAGGATTATAACCGCCGCACGGGCAAGAAAGTGCGGTGTTACGTTCCCACACACAGCCTGTTGAACTATGCGCACTGGCGCATTGTGAGCCCCGAATCCAGTTTGGCCCGGTTGGAGGGTTGCGACGGCTACATCGCCCAGGTCTGGACCGGCACGTCCCGAACTCCGAACCGATTTCGTGGCGCGTTGAAAGAACGAACGTTTGAAACCGCGTTTCTCGAGTATGGCGCGATGCAGAATCTGGTCCGCGCTACCGGCCGGGGAGTTTGGTATCTGAACGACCCCATCGAGGATAATCCGCGTCATGATTGGGAGGATTACCGGGTCAATTGGGAGTCGACGCTGGTGGCATCGCTGTTGCAACCCGAAGTCTGGCAGTACGAGGTGGCGCCGTGGCCGGAGCGGGTCTTTGGGGGGCGCTACCCCGCGGGCAGTCCAAATCCGCAGCCCATTCCCCCGGCTTACGCCACCGAACTGCAAGTGGTCATGAATGCGTTGAACGATCTGAATCAACCGCGCGTGGAGTGGGACTGCGGGACCACGGGCGTGGGGTTGGTGGTGAGCGATTCGCTGATGTTCCAGCGTGGGGATCCCCAACCGAGCGATCCACACATGAGTCATATTTACGGCTTGGCCCTGCCGTTGCTGAAGCGCGGCATGCCCGTGGCGCCCGTGCAGTTGGAGAACGTAACGGTCCCCGGCTACCTCAAGGGGATTCGGCTGCTGTTCCTGACTTACCAGGGCATGAAACCGCTCAGTCCGGAAGTGCATGCCCCGCTGGCAGAATGGGTTCGGCAGGGAGGCACGCTGGTGGTTTGCGACGACGACCAGGATCCTTACCACGCTGTCCGGGACTGGTGGAACTCAGACGGACGACGCTTTGCCACGCCGCGCGAACATCTGTTCGAGGCCCTGCAGATTCAAAAAGATCGCGCCAACGCCTCTGTCGGCCAATGGCTCGACGTAGGCCGCGGTGGGGTCTTGTGGCTGAAGGAAAACCCGGTGGTCCTGGCGGATACAGCCGCAGGGAGCATGAAAGTGATCGATGCGGCCCGGCAGGGAGCACAACGGTCCGGGGCACAATGGCGCGAAACGAATTACCTCCTGCTGCGGCGCGGACCGTACTTGGTAGCGTCAGGGCTGGATGAATCGATTGCCGGTGCGGCCCGGAAGGTGACCGGCCGGTTTGTGAACCTGTTCGATCCGGAACTGCGCGTGCGTCATGAGGTAGAGTTGACCCCGGCCGGCCGCTTCTTCCTGCTGGACCTGGATGCTGTGAAGGCACAGGAACCTCGGGTGCTGGCCTCAGCCTGCAAAGCCTTGCCGCTGAAGGCGGAGGGTGGCCGGACCAAGCTCATGGTGGAAGGCGTAGCCAATACGCCCGCGGTGGTCTTGTTGTCCTCGCGGAGCGCGCCTCGCACCGTGACCCTGGACGGCAAACCGCTCGAAAACCATCAGTATTGCAAAGAAGATGGACTCCTCTGGATCCGGTTCGATAACGAATCCCGCCCGCGGGAGTTGTCAATTGCGTTCTAGCGGTTCTCCCAATTTCAGAACTGGTCTTCCTTCTCTTTGAACAGCAGGTTGAAAGTGGTCAGTGAACCGTAGCAGCGGGTGATGTATTGCTGCATCTCGACCTTTTCCCCGTCGGTGAGTGTCGGGTGGACGTTGATTTTCTGCTCCAAAACCCGCAACTGATTTCTGACGCCCACGACCTTGTGAAAAAACACTTCCAGCGGTATTTCCTTGGTCTGGGAGACTGGGTCAGCCGGGTGCAAGACCATTCTGCCATGGTGCCAGCGCTTACCCAGCCCGCCGACCACGGCATCGGGGTTCTCATATCCGAGGCGGGCGAGGAGGGTTTCGGTCGAAGCTTCAATAAACTGCTTGAGTGGCATTTCCAGGCCGCTCACCGCCACCGTGGGCTCTGCCGGAGATAACTCACCAAGCACCGGATCGATCATTCGTGTCGCATCGTCAAAGCGGATTTCCGCCATTTGCTCATTGAGGCTCTTGACGGTACCGGTGCCGTGCGCCGGATGCTTGACCCGTTGGCCGATGGTAAGGTTCTGGATTTTCATGCGTTCAGGAAACCGTAACGGACACCCATGAGGTTGGCAATGCCGCGGCACGCTCTGGCAGGGCAATCCACAGGGCTTTTGCCCCAAGAAGTCAAAGAACGA
Source organism: Verrucomicrobia subdivision 3 bacterium UBA6082 (assembly GCA_002428665.1). Lineage (GTDB taxonomy): Bacteria > Verrucomicrobiota > Verrucomicrobiia > Limisphaerales > UBA8199 > UBA6082. The sequence continues at coordinate 42,423 of DIXK01000108.1, read as the reverse complement.
CTGCCGGGCCTGGGGCCAACCCTGCCTTCAAATGAGAGTTCCCCGCGACTCAGCGCTTGCCCATGGCACAGTCTGCCAGCTAGATACAGGCATGACATTCTCCGAAACCGGAAGGTTTACCGCGATGCCACGCCGTTTGGCTGCATTTGTTGCCGCCGGCCTCTGTGTGTGGGCCACCGCGGGCGCATGGGCCGCAGACGCCACCAACAAGTCGCAACTCACCGTGGAGCGTATCTTCACCACGGGTGAGTTCGGGAGCCAGGGCTACGGGTCGATCGAGTGGGGACCAAACGGCACGGCGTATTACAAGTGGGAATCGGCAAAGGAAGGTGGCGGCCGGGATTTGGTACGCATCGACTCCGCCACGGGGAACCGGGAGATCCTGGTTCCGTCACAGGCCTTGATCCCGCCCGGAGAATCCGGTCTGTTCGGTGTTTCCAGTCACGCGTTTTCCACAGACCGCTCGAAACTGTTGCTCTTCACAAACACCAAACGCGTGTGGCGACAGCACAACCGGGGCGATTATTGGGTGCTGGATATTTCCAGCCGGGAACTGAAAAAGCTTGGCGGCAATGCCGAGCCTTCCTCGCTTCAATTCGCCAAATTCTCCCCCGACGGCCACCGCGTGGCCTATGTCCGCGAACGGAACATTTACGTCGAGGACCTGCGGGAAAAGACTATCATCGCCCTGACGACGGATGGGTCGACCAACGTCATCAACGGCACCTTCGACTGGGTGTATGAGGAGGAGCTGGACTTACGGGACGGTTTCCGTTGGAGCCCGGATGGCGAGTCCATCGCGTTCTGGCAAATCGACACCTCCGGGGTTGGGGTGTTCTTTCTGCTCAACCAGACCGATAGCCTGTATGCCCGAACGATTTCCTTTCCGTACCCAAAGGCTGGCGAAAAGAATTCCGCCGCGCGCATGGGTGTGGTGTCGGTGAATGGGGGGGAACCCCGCTGGCTCAACATCCCGGGTGATCCGCGGGAACATTACCTCGCCCGAATGGATTGGGCCACGGATTCCAAAACCCTCATGTTGCAGCAATTCAACCGGCTGCAAAACACGAACCGGGTCATTCTGGCTGATCCAATCACGGGGGACACGCACACGATCCTGGTCGAGACCGACGACGCCTGGGTGGATAACAACAATCCAACACGCTGGCTGGCAGACGGACGCGAATTCCTCTGGCTTAGCGAGCGGAGCGGGTGGCGCCACGCTTACCGGGTGTCGCAGGACGGAAAGCGGATCCGGCCCATCACCCGCGGTCCGTTCGATCTGATCTCGGTGGAGAGTATCGACGAGAAGAATGGCTGGCTGTATTTCATCGCTTCGCCAAAGAATCCCACGCAACGCTATTTGTACCGGGCCCGCTTGAAAGGTGGAAAAGCCGAACGGCTGACCCCGGAGAATCAACCGGGAACACACGACTACCAGATTTCGCCGGATTCCCAATGGGCGCTGCACAGCTATTCCAGCTTCACCAATCCCCCGATCACCGAGCTGATCTGGCTGCCGGGCCACGAGAGTGTGCGGGTGCTGGAGACGAACCAGAAGTTGCGCGACAAACTGGCCACCCTGCAACGGCCGGGCACGGAGTTCTTCCGTGTCGACATCAGCCCGGATGTCACCCTCGATGGCTGGTGCCTGACGCCGCCGGATTTTGATCCGGCAAAGAAATACCCGGTCCTGTTTTACGTGTATGGGGAGCCGGGGGGGCAAACCGTAATGGACCAGTGGCGCGACCGGGGTGGCTATTGGCACTGGATGCTGGCCCAGCAGGGCTACATCGTGATGAGCGTCGACAACCGCGGCACGCCCGCGCCGCGGGGGCGCGATTGGCGAAAAATCATCTACCGGCAGGTGGGCATTCTGAACAGCGCGGACCAGGCAGCCGCAGTGCGGACACTACTGCGCGAGCGGCCATACCTGGATGCGAAACGGGTGGGAGTCTGGGGTTGGAGCGGCGGCGGATCTTCCACGCTGAATGCCATCCTGCAGTATCCGGAGTTGTATCACACCGGGATAGCGGTGGCGGCCGTGCCCAACCAGCGCTATTACGACACCATTTACCAGGAGCGTTACATGGGGCTGCCCAAGGACAATAGCGAAGGGTACCGCAAAGGGTCGCCTGTGACTTACGCTTCGCAACTCCGGGGGAACCTGCTGATCGTGCACGGAACCGGGGATGATAATGTGCACTACCAGGGTGTCGAAGCTCTGATCAACGAGTTGGTCCGTTACAACAAGCCATTCACGATGATGGCCTACCCCAACCGCAGTCACGGCATCAGCGAGGGACACAATACCGTCCGACACTTCTACGAACTGCTGACCCGTTACCTGAACCAAAACCTTCCGCCCGGGCCGGTTAGCGACGATGCCGGTTGAAGAGCGTCTCAACCTGTGGTAGCTACAGGGCCATGATGAATTTGAGAGCTGTGTCATTGCTGGCAGTCCTGGCCGCCCTGGTTTTATCTGTCCGCGCCGCGGAGGCGGAACCACGCGCCCTGTTCAACGGCCGCGACCTTTCCGGGTGGGTGAGTATGTTTGGCGGCGAATGGACGGTGGAGGATGGCGTGCTGGTCGGCCGCAACGGCACGAACTGGACCACGAACCCCGAGGTCAGCGGTTCCTGGCTGCGCACCGAGAAGGAATACGGTGATTTCGTGCTCGAACTGGAATACAGCATCAGCCCCCGCGGCAACAGCGGCATCCATTTCCGCTCGGCCCTGGTGAAGAATCCCACCTTCACTGGCTATGAGGTGCAGATTGTGGACGACGCCGGCCGCGCTCCGCACAAGGGCAGCGCCGGGTCACTCTACGATGTCATCGCCCCCAACAAGAACATGTCCAAGCCGGCTGGCGAGTGGAATACCGTGCGCCTAACGTGCCGGGGAAACCGGATCCAGGTAGCGGTGAACGGCGAGGAGATTGTGGATTTTGCCGAGGCCACCCGCTCCACCCGCGGGTATATTGGCTTGCAGAATCACGACGCGCGCTCGGTCGTCAAGTTCCGCAACATCCGGATCACAGAACTCTGACCGGTCGCACGCAGGCAGCCCCAACGGAGCGCCGATCTTCAGCCAGGTTTTGTCCCGCGGGCCGACGCGGGTGCAGCCAACTTGGCAAAACGCCTATCGCTCCAGGTGCAGCACGGCGACCCGATGCGGCCCCAACTGGATCTCCAGGCCCTGCTCCGTGCCTTTCAGCCGTTGTCCGGATACCAGGTCCACAGGCGGCCGGGTGAAGTCGCCGACGATAGCAGGATCGAGACGAATGCGGCCGGCCTGCGTTTTTTCCGTAGCGTTAAACACGGTCAAATAGAGGGACTTTTCCGAGGCCAGGCCGAAGCGCTCCAGCCAGAGATCCCGATTGTCGGTGGTGGCCAGGGGAATCGGCTCCCACCCGGCGCTGGTGATCCGCTGGAAGAGCGGGATGTATTTCTGGAACAAAGCCCGATCTCGTTCATACCATTTATTGCTCGAAGCCCAGTAAGGGTCTTTCGAGGCGGCTTCCTGGTCAAAGAACCCGGGCCACACCCCGTAGAACAGGCAGCGTTCGAAAAAGCATTCCATCAGGGGTACCGTAAACTTCCCGTAGTCTGTGTTTAGCAGTAGGCAATACGGTTTTTGGCGGCAAAGGGCGCGCCGGAAATTCATCACCGTGTCCGTATCTGGCGCATAGGTTCCTGCGTGCAGCCAGTTGACCTCCGTGCCCATCACGTCGAGCAGCGGGGCAGGGAAGGAGTAGTTCCACAAAACCGAGTTTGCGAAAGTAAGACGGCGACGGGCATGAAGTTCGGTGGCGGTTTCCCGCACGAATTTCCAGGTGTTGAAAATCATGAGCTGGCAAGGCCGGCCCTCGAAGTCGTACACCAGCGGCGCTGCCGTGGTTCGAAAATGGTCGCGGCGATAGTTCAGCATGGCCGCCGACATCTCCAGCGAGTCGTAATACAGCCCGTCCAATCCCGCGCCGGGTGGGAATGTGCTGGTGTCCGGCGGATGCTTCGCAAACGCCGCATCGATGGAGGCTTTCATGACGGAGGCCTTGTTCTGCGGCGCGGCCGTGTTCGTGGCGATTTCCGGGTCGGGACTAAGGGTGTAGACTCCGCCGTCGCACCACGGGGCCTTGACCAGGTACAGCGCGAACTGTCCGTCCGACGTATGCACGCCGCTCGTGAGTGTGGCGGCGGCCATTCGTTTTTGTTCGGGGCCGCGTTTTCCTTCGGCGTCCTCCCGCAACACCTTGAGGGCACTGTCGTAATCACGGGGCACGGCGGCCGGCAAGGGGATCCAATAACTCATCGGCTCCACGTAGAGAAAACTGGCAATGCCGTTCGTGTCGTCGAACCGCACATTGGGCGCCCCTTCCTGGAAGGCGAAACCGAAATCCTGCCAGCCCGGCACCCGGGCAATGTCCGTGAAGGGCATCCAGGTGCCTTCCTTCTGAACTCTCTTGACGAATGCCTCCGGGAAGATGTCGTAGTATTTTTGCAGCGCGGCCCGAAATCCCCAGCGAGGTTCAAACTGGAACAACACGAACCGGAACCCGGCACCGGACGGAAAGAGCGCGGTTTCTTTCACGAGCGCAACATCGTAAGCCAGGTAGAACTGCCTGGTGCCCGGGTGATACACGATGCTGTATTGGGCCGGGTGCGCCATGTCCAGGCCCAAGCCCACTCCAGCGTGGTCATTCCAGATCGCACCCAACGGGTAACGGGAAATGCGCCCGGCTGCGCCTGCCCCCACTGGCACCGTGTGCGCAAACTCGGATACTCCCTCAATCTTCCGGCTCTGGCGCATGTCATCACCCCACTGCCACTCCCGGGCATCAATCGGCAGCGCGAACAACAGCGTCACCGCCCGGTCTTTTCCTGTCGTGTCGATAATCTGCCCTTCGATGGCGATATGATTGGAGGCAGCGGTCACCTGGCTCTGCAAGCGTAGACCGAGTGACTCGCAGGCCCCCTGGTTGAACTCAAAGAAATCCGATCCAGCCGCGAAATCTCGCACCAGGAAACCTGAGGGGGCTTCCGCCGCGAGATCCGTTGTCCCGACCCGCACCCCGGCGACCTGTCCGTCGCTCAGTCTTAACTGCAATCCATCCTGGGTAGCGTAGGTCTTGGCCGGTTTCCCGCTCCCCGGGCGGGTAGGTTTGCCAGGTTCTACCGGTATCCCATGCACCAGGACCGCGCCCGCAGGGGTGGCGATTTCTTCCAGCGAAATGTCGTCGAACCAGACCTTGCCGGTGTGCCCGCGAAAAAGGCAGTGCAGGGTGATGGATCGCACCGGTTTTTCCGGGGCAACCAAAAACTCGCGGTGCTCCCAATCGTGAGTGCCACAGCGGAAACTGGTGGTCCGTCCCCATAGGGGTGTGCCGTCGGCATACACGATGTCGATGTAGAGGGAATAGCCGTTGTCCGGACTGCCGCTGACTCCTTCGGCTTTGCTCCAACCCCGGATTACGAAGGGCGCGACCTGGGTGCGGTTTAATGTAATGGTCTGGCTCGCGCCGTTCTCTCGTCCACCTTCCGCGCGCTCGCACACAATGGCGCGAGACCCTGCGCGTCCTTCCCTGGCCGCCACGCGAAAGCCCTCACCCCAGGGCCGCCACGGGGGGGTCTGGGCACCTTCGCCCTCCTCAAATCCGCCATTCAACAGGATCGGAGTTCCGGTCTTGGCCGTGCTGAGCACTCGGAGGGCGGGTGCGGCGGGGGCCGTAACGGCAAGCACACCCCACGCGATCACCACCACTGCCACCATCCAATTCTGGACCCACGCTGGGCGTGAACGGGAAGCTCCCGGAATCGTTAGGTTCGCGGCTACATCCAGCCGTTTGGGTGACCTTTGGAACATGATCATGCGTCACCATAGTGAGAGTCTCCCAGGCCCGCGAGTCCGGAATCCATCGGGTCGTCATAGCACACGCCGCCATTGACACCAGCCAACCCTTGCATGGACATTACCAATGCATGAACTCCTTGAGCAAACGCTGCAGGCAGGTTTCCGGCTGGGCATTCCCCAAAGTCGTTTCGCACGCGCTGGGGGTCTCGTGCACCTGGTTCTCCCTCAGCGCGGCCGCCGCTGCAAACGATCTGTCCGATCACACCACCGAACGCTTCAGTGGCGCGGCCAATTGTGCGTTTTGCCACGATCAATGGAGCGGTGCCCTGATAGATTCCCGTGGCCGGGATGTCTCCATCACCTCCGACTGGCGCGGGACCATGATGGCCCATTCCTTCAAGGATCCGTTCTGGCGCGCGACCATGGAAGCCGAGGTTCGGGAAAACCCGGACCACAAAGCATTCATCGAGGACAAATGCCTGACCTGCCACGCCCCCATGGCCCGCGCGGAGGCACGGGAGCAGGGCAGCGAGAAACTCGCTTATCATGAGGCCCGGAAGTTCCCCCTGGCGCAGGAAGGAGTGGGGTGCACCCTGTGCCACCAGATCGAACCCGGCAACCTGGGTGCGCCGGAGAGTTTCACGGGCCAGTTTGCTCTCGGCAAGGAGCGGTTGATTTATGGGCCGTATGAGGACGTGGTGACCATGCCGATGCGCCGCCATGTCGATTACACCCCAACGTTTGGGAAACACACCCAGGACTCGGCGTTGTGCGGCACTTGCCACACGCTGTTCACCCCCGTGCTGGGGGCTGATGGCAAGGTTGCGGGCCAGTTTCCGGAGCAAACGCCGTTTCTCGAATGGCGCCACAGCGGTTTTGCCGCCGAGGGAACCCATTGCCAGGATTGCCACCTGCCGCGGCTGGATGAACCGATCAAGATTAGCGCCCGGCCGCCCTGGCTGGATGCGCGGGAACCCTTCTGGCGGCATCAGTTCGCCGGCGGCAATGTCTTCATGCTCCGGTTGCTGCTTGCCAATGGACGGGCCCTGGAAGCCAACGCCGAACCGTCGCATTTCGAAGCGCTCATCAAGGAATCCCGCGCCCAGCTCGCCCGGGCCGCCGAACTCCAGGCCACCGCCCGCCGCGAGTCCGGCCTGGTGATCCTGGAAACCCAGGTGATAAACCGAACCGGCCATAAGTTTCCCACCGGTCACCCCTACCGTCGCGCCTGGCTGCATGTTACCCTGAAGGATCGCCGCGGTCGGGTGTTGTTCGAATCTGGTGGGTTCGACCGCCAGGGGCACATCCGGGGCTTGGACGCCGCCTATCCACCCCATTATGACGTCATCACCCGCCCGGAAGAAGTGCAGGTGTACCAGGCGATCATGGGCGATCTACAAGGTAAACCAACCTGGTCGCTGCTGCGTGGCGCCGCCTTATTGAAAGATAATCGGCTTCCCCCGCGCGGCTTCGATCCGCAGGCGCCCGACCGCGAGCTCATTGCGATCCGGGGTGAGGCGGCGCAGGACCCCAACTTCCATCGCGAGCAAGGGGGTGGCGACCAAGTGACTTATCGCATCTCCGTGCCCGAACGGACGGGACCGCTCACGGCCGAGATTGAGTTGCTTTACCAACCCGTTCCCCCCGAAGCTGTGGCGCGACTCCTGTCAGCAGATTCACCGGAGGCCAAAGTCTTCACGCGTCTCTACCGCCGGGCGGACAAAACCCCGGAACGAGTGCACGGAATCAGTGTGGACCTGCCGGCATCGTAGCGGGGATTTGCGATGGCGGCGCCGGTTTGTCCCAAGCTGGACTAGCGGCGCGCGCGCTGGATTTGGTCGAAGATAGCCCCTTCGGCGAAATGGGTGGCTTGGGCTTGCGCCCAGCCGCCGAATACTTCATCGATGGTGAACATGGTGATGCTGGGAAACTTGGCAGCGTAGGCTTGAGCCACGCTTTCCAGCCGCGGCCGGAAATGGTGCTTGGCGGCAATCTCCTGTCCCGCCGGAGTGTAGAGGAATTCAAGGTAGGCTTTGGCCAGTTCGGCGGTGCCCTTCCGGTTCACCACCCGGTCTACCCAGGCCACCGGCGGCTCGGCCAGGATGCTGACGGAAGGCATCACGATTTCCACAGCCCCTTTGCCGGATTCCTGCAAGCTGAGCAGGGCCTCGTTTTCCCAGGTAATCAACACATCCCCGATGCCGCGCTGAACGAAGGTGGTGCAGGCTCCGCGCGCGCCGGTGTCCAATACGCTCACGTTGCCGAAAAGCCGCGTTACGAACTCGCGGGCTTTGGCCGCGTCGCTCCCGGGCTGGCGGAGCGCGTACCCCCACGCCGCCAGGTAATTCCACCGGGCGCCCCCGGAGGTTTTCGGGTTTGGCGTCACCACGCTGATACCCGGTTTCACGATATCGTCCCAATCCTTGATCCCCTTGGGATTTCCCTGCCGCACCAGGAACACGATGGTGGAGGTATACGGGGCGCTGTTGTGAGGCAATCGCTGCTGCCAGTCCTCCGGCAGCAACTTCCCACGCTTGGCGATCATGTCGATGTCGTAGGCCAGGGCTAGGGTCACGACGTCGCCCGGCAAGCCGTCGATGACGGAACGTGCCTGCTTGCCGGAACCGCCGTGGGATTGTTGAAAGGCGACAGCTTGCCCGGAACGGGCCTGCCAGTCCCGACCGAACACCCGGTTAACCTCCTGGTAAAGCTCCCGGGTAGGATCGTAGGAGACGTTGAGAAAACGAGTTTCCTTCGCCGTGCCGAGGCAGGCGAACACAGCCAACAAAACGATCAAAAGCGCGCGGGATTTCATCGGACCAGTCCCCCAATATAGCGCAGGACCCGGGCCGGAGAAAGCGCAATGGATGACCGGGGGTAGCAACCAGTTAAGAGTGGGGCCGCCTCACCGCTTGAGGTCACGCGGCCTGCAACCGGAGACCTCCCTACGCGTCCTGCAGGCCGGGTACCCATACCCGGCGTTCGGAAGCTCGCAGAGTCCGTCTCATCTTCTGCTGAGTCCTCACCGACCGGGCTCGGACCGGTTCTCGGGCTCCGCAATATGCTTGACAGTCCGGGGCTGCGAGGGGACGATGCCAACATTCCTTAACACACAACCAAAAAATCAAGACCTTAAGAATCTATGAACACTCAAGGTAGTTATAGTTATCTAGAGGGCCTGCTCTGTGGCTGCCTCCTGGCAACAGCCGCTGTCGGGCAGACGGTCATTCAAGACTTCGAATACGCCAACGACGCCGATCTGCTGGCGGCGTGGACTCCGCAGATGTCCACGATAGGCCTGTCGCCCAATGTGGCACCGGGCTCGACCAGCACGAAGTCTTTATCGGTAAACCGCTTTTTTGCCGCCGCCTCGTGGGACGCGGAAACCATCTCCGGGCCGGTTCTAACGACGCCGGTGGCTATCGCACCGGAGCAGTATGTTACTCTAAGCATTGCCGGCGACCCGCAGTTCACCAACGCCACTTACCGAATAATCTATGTTTACGCTTATGACAGTGTGGGCAATTTCGGTCGCTGGGGTTCGCTGGTGCCCGTGAGCACCAACTGGACCGTCTTGAACATGCTGGCGAGCGGCATCGCCAAACCGTGGGATTCCACCGCATTGCCCGCCCTGAACGACATTGTGCAGTTCAAGATCGTGATCTACGGGCAGGGTGAACTTCCAGGAACCGAATTCAACTCCACTATTTACATCGATGACCTGGTGATCCGCGCCGCGCCCGTGTATCCGCCCGCTGCTCCTGGCGGGGTCGCCATGATGCAAACCTGGGAATACGCCAGCGACTCCGACCTGGCGATGGAGTGGCACCCGGGTTCCAGTTTGATCACGCTTTCGCCTTATGTGGCTACGGGTTCCACAGGCACAAACTCCCTGAAGATGGAACGCTATTTCTCCACTGCCTGGGACACCGAGGTTCTCGTCGGTCCGCAACTCCCGGCGGCACTTGTTCTCAAACCCGAGCAGTATATCACCATCCGGGTAGCGGGCGATCCGGAATATGCGAAAGCGACTTTCAACACGCTGTTTGTCTACGCCTTCGACGGGAATGGCAATTTCGGCCGCTGGGGTTCGCCAGTGCCTGCCAGCACCAACTGGCAGATCTTTAATTTCCGTGCCGATACAATCGCCAAACCATGGAACTCACTCGCCTTGCCCGAATTAAACAATATCATTCAATTCCAGATTTACGTCTACGGACAAGGCGATCCTCCGGGAGAAGCATTCGCCTCGGTCACCTACATCGACGACTTGCAGGTCCGGGACGCCGCCCTGGTGGAGTTCCCGCCGCCGTCTCCGATGCGTACCCTGATCGATAATTTCGAGAGTTACGCCGATGACACGGCCCTGCTCGGGTTCTACAGCGTAGTGAACAGTGGCGGCATCATTACCCCGTCGCTGGAGACGCCCGCACCGCAAGGTAATAAAGCGCTCAAGATGTCGATTGATTTTAGCAGCATGCAATATCCCTGGGCCGCAGTGCGCTCCGCCACTGTGCCGGCGTTCTCCTTCCCGGCGAACGCCACGGTCCAGTGCAAGTTCAAGGGCGATCCCGGGCTGGCACCGCCGATCGCGGACGGTGGCACGAGCTTCTGGCTCACCTTCTACGATGAAGGCGGTCGCAGCATCAACTTCAACGGCACCTTTAATGAAGTGTTCACGGGCGAATGGACCACCATAAAGGCCAGTTACAACCAGTTCTGGAGCGGGTCACCTACGGATACCGGCAATCTCGTTCAATGGCGCCTGCTGGTACAGGGCTGGACGGGAACGGCCGAAGGGAGCCCCGGACCGCTCACGGGAGTGTTCTATGTGGATGACGTTCAGATCACCATCCCACCGACGGCTGCCGTCGTGAAGGAAGGCACCACGCTGACGCTACAGCTAAGCGACCTTATCTCCGGAACCACCTACACCATCCGGCAGACCGAGGATTTCGCGCAGTGGACCACGGCCGGCACCATCCAGGCCACCGGCACCACCGCCACCTGGCCTATTCCCGCGGGCCAAAAGGGATTCTACCAGGTTTCCTATACGCCGTAAACTAACCCAAAAGGCCCGCTGACGCGGCCTGTTTCAACCCTCCTCTGGTGTTCGCCGGAGGAGGGTTTTTTCTGTTGGCGAGGCCACACTCCTTAATCCTGATCCTGGCATTGGCTGAGGTTGACCTCTGCTCGTAGTCCATCTAAGGTTACAACAGGTGACGTGCTCGAAAACAAGCACGTCTCAACGCGTCCGTAGCTCAATTGGATAGAGCTTCTGACTTCGGAGCTAGTCCCCCGGGGTGTTCATTCTCGCATAAGTACAACAGAATCAAAGCTCCTCGCGCCTCAAAAACATTGACAAAACAGCCTGGTTGCCACTTTCATGCCATGGCTGGAGTTCGCTGCTATGGCAAAATACACTCTCTACGTCTACAAGAAGGGGCCGCTGAAGGGAAACAAGGAACCCGGAATTTACGAGGATGACGAGGGCCGGAAATATATCCGGCCAAAGCAGGCGAACGGTCAGCGCCCTTATCTTTCCCTCGGCACTACTTCGATCGAAACGGCCATTAAGATGCGCGACACGCGCAGAGTTGCGAAACTCGCCGCCAAGAGGGGGATTGCCCTCGCCCCGGAAGAAGCGGCCAAGAAGGCGGCCGTGACCGTCGCCATCGTAGTGAAGACTTACGACGAGGCTGGCTGTCCAAATCGAAAAGGTGTCGCACGCAGAGCTGGTAAGCATTTGGGTGCGGAGAGCGTCAGGTGCAAGACGCTCCTCAAGTATTTCAACACGGATAAACCAGCCGAGGACCTGGTACAAAACGATATTGACGGATACAAGGATTGGCGGGTGGCAAAGGTCATCGAGAAGGAAAAGGAAGCTGCGAAGAGGAAAGGTATTGAGGATTACGAACCCGACCCCAGTGCTGGTTTACGGACCGTGGACTTGGACTTGAACTGCCTCAACAACGCCATGCGATGGGCCGTGCGAAAGCAGTTGCTCACCGCCAACCCGATAGGCGCCCGTGATCGATACTACACAGCATCAGATGCAACTCACTGCCGGGAATTCGCGCCCTCCGATGCGAACGAGCTCCATACCGTTTCCGGAGTGCTCATGTCCTCACGACGAAGCGAAACGTTGGGGTGGCAACTGCTGTTCGAGGGCATGACGGGCCTCCGGACTGAGGAGACCGTAACGCTCAGGGTCGATGCGCGCCCGGATGAACCCGGTGGTTTAACATCTGACGGGGGTTCAATGTGTGTTCGCAGGGCAGAGAAATCCAAGAAATACAATAACTACGTTCAGGTCCATGAGGGTTTGAAGTTTGTCATGAAGGCCCACAGGATCTGGCATGAGCAGCGCTATCCCCTCTCCCCCTATTACTTTCCGGGAAGGGACAAAAAAGCACTTGGTCATATAAACAAATCCGTCCTCACCAAAGCCCTGGATCGACTTTATCAGGTCTACGTGAAATTCAGGGAACATGAACTGGACCTCAAAAAACTCCCTGACCAACCATATCTTACCAAGAAATACACTTCGCACGGGGCCGGGCGGGCTTTTTATGTGCTCGTTCGTCGCAGCCGAGGCATCAGCGATTCGCAAATCGCTTTTGAACTGAACCAGATTGGTGGTGTTTCCACGCTCGAACAGGTCTACGGCTTGCCGCCAGAGCACTGGAAAAACGGGAATGCACCGGAACTGAGTTGGATTCCAAAAGGCGAACCTGCGTGGTCAAAGATTAAGAAGGTGGACTTCTCTGCATTGGAATCTAAGACATCCCTGGGCGGAGAGGCTCTCTCATTCGACATTTGAGCTGTCGCGAGGCAATCGCGCAGCCGGCGATAAAGAAGTGTCGCTCGTGAGAGGCCTGCACCATTGGAGGGCAGGCGATACGGATCTGACTGATGAGCAAGATTCCCGGGCTGTCTCTTCATACCCTCGCTTTTGGCCAGTTTGCAGGCTGAAAAATGCATGAGCCCAAGGGCCCGAGAAGAAACAGCTTGTGCTTTCGGCATCCCCCGTATTCCCTTCAACCGCCCTGGAGAAGTGTCTCTCAGGGAGTCCGTTGGACATGTAGAACTTGGTATTCCACGAAACATGGGAATGCCTTTCCCAGTTCACGAATTTCTCTGCAATCGGATGCCTCGGTGACCGTTGCGGCAGATGGCTAGTGTTGATGAATCATGAATGCGCCCGAACAAACAGCTCGCGATATCTCCCTCGAACTGCAAAAGCATTATGCTTTGTCGTTGCCTCCGCTGATTTTGCATGCGGCACAGCTGGTTGAGTCGCTACCCGCTAGGCAGCCGCGATTAGCTCAGATGGCCTTCGCTTCAACGGTGGAACGCACATTCTCTCTATTCAGAGATGTGGCCGATACGTTTCAAGACAAGCTCGACATCGGCTACTATGCCTCGGCAGCCCTGACTCGCAGCCTTTTTGAGGCTGTCACGCTGGTCGGTGTCTTTGTGCGTGATGAGAAAGCCGACGCAATAAATGTTCTGCTTGCGGCTGCCGAACGTTCGTCCAGGAAACGTCACACCGGTCTAACCCAAATGTTTCCTGCGCGAAACTCACAGGTGGCGATTTTTGCTAAGAGGTATGCAGGTGCTGCGGAACGCGAACTGCAGGCGCTGAAGAAGGTTCGCGAACAGGCCATGGTTCCGTCGCCTCCGGCACATCTGCAGGACATGTTGGCGCGATGTAAAGCGCTGGGTGAAATCTGGGAGTTTTTGTATCACGCCGTATACCGAGACCTTTCAGAAGCGGTTCACGGCTCTTTTCACAAATTGGCCCATTCACCCGCCCTTGCGGAGCAAACCAACACAAAAGATGGCGGGCTGCTTTACGAGCATTGCCGGCTGTTCGCGTGGGCTTTTTCCTTCTGGGAAGCTGGCATCAACGAATGTTGCGCGATTCATCCTGATCATTCCAAGATTGCAAAGTTCCAGCAGATGGCTGGGGCTCTCGTTCGAATCGAGTCTGAGTTACTTGAGCGCTTTCCCGCTTCATCTAAGCGCGTCTCTGTTTACTTCTGACAACAGGAATCTTTCGATCCAAACCTTCTGCTGAATTGGCAGAGGGTCGCTCGGTAGAGATTGCAGATTCGTCCACATAGGGCCGAATCTTTAAAAGAACATTATGAGAAAAACGCATCGATTTTCCATCGGGAGGGTCGAGGGTTGGAATCGGAGTATAAAAGCCTCCTGAGCATGCACTTACAACAGACATCCAGCCTAATCCGAACGTATCCGATTCTATCCTTTTTAATCCGTTGGTGCACGTTTTGGTGCACGTTGGTGCGCGTGAAAACTAGAGCATTGTTGGACGCAGATCCTTGACATCAATGTTGGCAACGTCGGTTCCATGTTGAGTCGAGTTCGCGGCGAGGAGGACGAGGCCCCTGGTAGTGGGATCTGCCTTCGGCAAGTTTTCCCAAATGATCCTTCTTTCCTGCTGAGTGAACGGGAAATCCTGCTTTGAGACGGAGTTCCGGTCTGGATTGACCTTTGGGGCTTTGAATTCGGAAACCAACTTGATAGGGAAACGTGGGCATTGCTTCAGCACATACCGGAGATTCTCCATCAGCTTTTTCCGACCGCCGGGCTTCTTGCAATCCTTCAACATCCCGTCCCGTATTTCAGGGCAGTCCTCCTTGGTGAATACATAGTCCGGTTCCTTCACGTGAGAACCGGAATTCCGTACAAACGAGTCGAGAGCATACTGGTAACCCGCAAACGTCGATCTAGACCTTGAAGGATCTTTTCCATGCCTAGCCTTCCAAGCTCGGAGTTCTTCCTCCAGCGAGCCTTCTAGAGGACGCTCGTCCTTGTCGGTGATGGAACGCTTTTGCTCTGGCGTCACGCCGAGCTCGGCGGCCCTTTTAAGCCAGTTTGCCTGTAGCTTAGGGATCAGTTCCTTGTTTAAGAATTCAAGAGCCCCTTCCTCTGTTTTGGACTTGCTGCTCCGTTTGACCCAGTGTCCGTAACCGTCTGCGTTCAGAAAGCCATCGTAAACGCGCGGGCGGTAAATGCCGCTTTCCTCGTCCGGTTCGGGAAGCTTTTCTCCCACCAGTCCAATTGAAAAGTAGTCTCCCAGTTCAAGCTCAACCGAAGCCTGGCGGGGCTTGGGCTGCTTTGGCTTGTGTGGAGACTCACTCATTATCAATGCTTAATTGGCGGCAGCCGCACGGCTAAGCCGCCCAACTGTTATAGCGGTGAAAAGCGGCGCACCGTCCGCAGCTAAAACACGCAGAAAAAGTGGTAAAAAAGCGGACTGTCCGTAGTTACCGCTGTTGTTTGTTTCCCAGACTGGGGCCCCGTAAACCGTTGGAACTGAGGCAGAGTCAGGGAGGAGTGTTACAAATTCCATTATATGGCTTTCCTCCCGACCTGCATGGGAGCTTTTGTTTATGCGGTTCCCGTGAGGGTCGGCAGAAACGAGCTGGTTTTTACCATGTTTTTGGTGCTGAGTCATTGTTGTCGCTGTTGTTCGAGTCATTTCTTGTTCCGCTCCTCTTGTCATCAGAATCCCTTATGGGAATGGCTGCGATGGAAGCTGGTTTCAGCCGTTAACGACTCCTGGAAGTCGGGCGTTTTGAGCAGGGCTTCGACGTCTGGCCGGTAGCACACCCGGACGAAGTTGCGGCCGATCTTTAGCTCGGTCCTGCCGCAGCGAACCCGGCAGGCAAGAGATTCGTCCTGCCATTCGATCATGCGGTTCTCGATACTATCCCGGCAGACATCGAGGAACTGTGCAGCCTGCTCAATCCTCCAGCAAAGCGGCACGGCGATCGGTTCATCTTGGGTCGGCATGTGGAAGGAGTTCTCGGGGAGAGGTTGCACTGTAAAGACGGGGACAAACTCCAGCGACTTGCGCATCGGGGGAGCCATCATGAAGGCCTGCACGTCTGGCCAATAATACCTGGGTAACTGTTCACCCTCTGGGTCCAGCTGTAGCAGTTTATAGCGGATGCGGCCCGGCAGGCGCTCGTTCCCCCACGGCATTCCTCGACGCCTGAAGGTATCCCGGCAAAAGCCTGAGAGCTGCACGCAGGTAGAACTTTTTAGCCAGACGGGGCGTAGCCTCATGATCTGCACGCCCCCTTTCGCGCAGAGTTGACCTGGGTTTGCCTATTCGCGAGGGTCCTGTTGTAACGGACATGCCAGTTGGCAGCAAAGCTGCAAATCCCAGCCGATTCCTCCCTGGAGAAGCCTCTGGACGCCCCAAAGGAAATGGCAAGCGGAACATGGAATGTTCCGCTTGCCAAGGGCATCAAAGCAAGGTCCCGCACTCTTACATTATGTGTCTTTGACGACACTAGGTACGAAGAAAGTGATTTTTCATCGAAAAATTTGTTTCGCGTCGTTTTCCCGCCGGAATACTTGTTGGAGTAGAGGCCTCGGGCGGCCGTGCTTTCCACTGCTCCTGAATTCCGATCTAACCACTCTTTCTTAGAAAGCGGACCACGCCGCGGAGTGCGCTGTCTCCCGCCGCGTACTGTTAATAAAACATGGTCCTGCACCCTTTCATTTTAGGTAGTTGAGGGGTGTCTAATCAGGGGGCTGCGAAGATTTAATGAATAATATTGGTTGAAATTTTGACAAAATGTCATAGGGGCCGGCCACACATCGAAAGGTCATCGCTCGCCTGATCGAATCTTGGGGTTCTCAGTGCTGCGACGGTGGCCGGATTAAGCCTCAGCGTGTCTTCAGTTGCTCAGTCCCAAGGTCAGTACGCCGCCAAACACAAAGGCATGGCAGAATCAACTGATGTAGGGCGGCAAAAACTTTCGGGAGCAATAGTTCCCCCAGCATATCCATTCACCGGACCTACTCTCTTTAGAGAGTTGAGAGAACGATTGTCAGGACAGGCCCAGCGCCTGGTAACCTTCCGGCGATTGGCTCAATTAATCGGACAGCCCAAGAGCACAACCCACCACTGGTTTGAAGTTTTTAATCACCCGCAGTTGTCTGCTTTCATGTGCTTACTCGAACGACTACCCATTCACCAGCGCCATGCCTTCATCGAAGCCCATTGCCGGGCCTTCCCAACTTTGGAGCATTCCTGGCTGTCCCATGATCCGGCTGGGGTGAGTGAGCTTCAGGCGATCCTAAGAAACAAATCCGGATTAACGATCGTAACCGGTGCTGAAGACAATTCCCTCGCGTTCGTCGTCACTGCCCTGGGGCATTCCTATTCCGCCGGACGAGGAGTTCGGGCTGCCACAGGGATTGACTTGAGCCGGCCCTATGACCTCGTGCCACTGGAGTCGCTGATTTACATCGACCCCGCTATTGGTTCGACAAAGGTGCGTGAGTTGGCTCGGAAGTTGTGGCCTCGGATTGCAACTTCGACTGCACAAATGGTTATTCTGAATAAGGTCTGGTCGGCCGTGCCCGAACTGCACTGTTCTGTGCTCCGCCTGACCGATTTCAAGCACGTGGTAATAGGAGAGAACCAACTACCCGATTTGAATACCTTCGGATCAAGAGTTTCCACACGGATCCACGAGGTTTCGACCTCGAAAGTAACGCATTGCCTTGGGTGCATCCACCTTGCTGTCCACCTCGCGCATGGCGATACCGAAATCAAAGGCGGCCCTTAAGCCAGCTCGTGGGCGCTCGTGAACATATTCCTGCGGGGGGCATTCAATCCAGTGCGGCGTATGTGCAACGTTTCAAGCAAATAGCTCCCAGCCATGCCAGCTGTCTCCTTTGGGAGCGATGGAAGTCCTCCCATCCGGTGGGGGTAGGTTACCAAACACCATTTCGCACAACTCGTAGCCGACCTAACACTCAGATCTGTGGAGTCGATCGCTTATCGCGAACGCCACATGGAATATTTGATTTGTGGGGCGCGATCCGTCCTGCAATTGTTCTGCGCCACCATCTTGCGCATGCTGCGTCTACTTACTTTACTTCTCCTTTCCAGAACGCTGCTATATTATCGTATGATGGGGAGGGCGATTGGAATTGTCGGGGGTGCCTAGCTGTCGGATACAAGCGAGTTCTTGAACCACACGAGTTCTTTGGCCCAAGGAAGGTTTACAAACGCGACTTTGCGGTTGGTATCATATGGGAAATTGTGGCTAAAGCTCTATTTGGGATGTCGCCGGCCGATGGTCCGGGCAAACTGATGGCTCTTGCGGCATACGGATCTATAAAGAAAGAGTGGGTGCCTCGGCTACGTGCGCTCCTAAAGCATTTTCCAGGAGGTGAATTCGAAGGTCCGGAGTTGGTGCTCTCACAGCCGTGGGGATTTTCCACTCGGAATCGGAAACGAGCAGCCCCTTTCGAAGGACACGAAACGGGCGAACTAGCGCAAGCTTTCGTGCGCACTCTACAGTACGCAACTCAAAAAGAAACAACAACGGAAATCGGCAGGTTTCTGAGGTTCATTAAGAGACAACGGACAAAGGATATCGATGGAATTTGCATTGCGGGAGGGTGTGGCTTGAACGGAGGTGTGAACTCTGAAATCCGGAGCGCTTTCGGACCACTTCATATACCGCCATTCACAAGTGATAGCGGTCTAGCGGTGGGGTCGGCTCTGTTCGCGCATAACTTTTTGCACCGAAGAAACTCACGCTCGCGAACCACGGCACTATCCCCCTACCTCGGCCGAACGCTTAGAGCTACCCGCATTGAGATCAATGAAGCGGTGGCAATCATGTCGGCCAGTAGCGAAACTGAAGTGCGATTTCTGCCTAGCATAACCGAAGCCACCGCTAATTTTTTATCAAACGGTAATGTTATTGGTTGGTTGCAGGGCCGAAGCGAGAGTGGCCCCCGTGCGTTGGGCAACCGATCGCTTCTTGTCGATCCTGGAAACGAGAAAGCAGTTCAGAGGTTAGCGAAGCATGTGAAGCGGCGAGAGTGGTATCGACCATTTTCGCCCTCGATAACCAAAGAGAGCGCGGGTGAATACTTTGAAATTCCTGAAGAGGGGTCCCCCTATATGCTGTTATTCTGCAGAGCGTTCGCCGCAACACGACGTCGCTTCCCTTCAATCGTTCATGTTGATGGCAGCAGCCGCGTCCAAACGGTAACCGCGACTGTGAATCCTCTATTCCACGCGCTACTCGAAGCATTCGGCCACATTACTGGGTACCCGATGTTACTCAACACAAGCTTCAATTCTCCAGGCGAACCGGTTGTAGATACTTGCCTGGATGCTGTTCGCATTTTGCTTGCGAGCAACTTAGACGGCATCGTTTGCGGGTCTTTTCTTATTTGTCGCCACAACTCGCCATTGGCTCAGGCCTCTCTGCTGCCGGTTGATCGATTCCATAAAACAGCATGTGGAACTCTAGACTGAGAGTATATTTTCCTTTCACTGACGAAGTTCCCGACAATCGACAGGAACTCGCAGCAGCCAGTTTCGGCCCCGCATGTTCTTCATCCCTTCTCTACGTTGCCCCGCTGCTTGGTCCGGCCCCCGACTGGACCGCGAGCTCCTTTCGTCTGGGCTCCCGATTATTACGCTTGGGAACGCGGGGCAAAGCGACGTACTTCATCTCTCCCGACAGACTCTTTTGGATGGCCGTTTGCGCTGATTGTGCAAGGTTTTTACAGGCTTTTCAGGATGAAGTTGAGGGCAAACATCTGCTGCTCCGGCAGTCTTCTCACTTAAAAGCTGACGTGTTTCGGCTTCTTACTTTTCTTTGGCGAAAAGGGGCCGTCGTGGTGTTAGGATGCGCGCCGCCACCCAGCCCTGTCGAGATCGAACGCGTGACGCATGACGAGCTACGACGAGTAGTCCAAATTGGCATCACTCAATCATGTAATTTCCATTGTCCGCATTGCTTATTTGATTCGGGAAAACCTCTAAAAAGGGAGGCCGACTGGCCTACCTTGATAGCTGGTCTGGAGATGTTGCTAGTGAATGGCGTCGGGGCCCAACCTGGCGCCGTTACGATTCAAGGTGGGGAACCCCTCCTAGCACCCCACACAAAGGAATTGTTGCTGTGGCTAAATCGGCGTCGTATCCAAACTTATCTTTACACGAATGGTTGGCACCTACAACAGGAGTGGATCGAATTTCTGAACACCATCCGGTGCCGAGTGATGGTGTCAATCGATGGCAGCGAAGACTTTCATGACACGATTAGAAGGTCTGGTAGCTTCGCTAGGATTGTTGAAGCCATAGCTTTCTTTCGTCAACACGGAAGCGACTGGGGCATTAGCATGTGCGTGGGTGAGAGAAACGTCTCCGAAATAGATGCAGTTTGGTCGATAGCGGAAAAGCATTCAGCATCAGCGTTGCACATATATCGCACTGTTGAGCAGGGACGTGCTGCTTCTGGAGGACATTGGCAGCCCGTTGCACTCTCAACGCTGATTTCGGAACTGTTGAGGGTCAGGCGGAAGCACAGACCGGCCAACTTCTTCGTAGACAGCGATCTTGAATACTGGGAAACATTGATAAAGCATCAGCGCTTCGCAGCCAACTGCGGCCTTGGTCGCCATTCAAAGTATTACTGTGATGCAGCCGGGGTAGTGTATCCCTGCAACTTAACCGTGAGCCCTTCTTGTGAAATAGGGGCTTTCAAGGAGCGCCAGCTGACGCTCGACGTCCTCAGGCGTCGAGCGGCAAAGCTCGGAGAAAACGGTTGTAAGGCATGGCTTCAAGCACAAACACAACAGTGCGCTATACGATATTGGTGCGGGGGTGGATGTCGCGGTGAGGCCCTTCACATGACGGGGAACATAACTTCACATTATTGTGACTGCGAGGATACCAAGAAGGCAGTGCTTCAGGTAATGGAGGAAATACTTTTAGCGGAAGGCTCATGAACCCTTGTATATGCTCCTCATTGCCTCAGTGGTTCGAAGCTATTGTCGCTTCCCAACAAGTCATGTTGAGCGAAGGACGACGATCGGCCAATACCTCTGCCGATAATTTTCTCAACCTGACCACACCCAATTCAATTACTGTGCAACAGTTCACAGAAGAATGGCGACGGGTATTAGCTGGGCAATTTGAAACCCAGTTGCGATATGGGCTAACGACCTCAGAAGAACGGCTCCAGTTTTTTAGGACAATTGCTCTCAGGCCTCAAGATTTGCAGAACTGCCAGATTCTGATCGCAGGATGCGGACTGGCGAGGCTTGATTTCTCTTTGCGTGATACCGGCGCCAAGATTGTCTCACTGGATGCAAGCCAAATAGTGGAGGATATCGCAAAGTTTGCTGGGCCATCCATCGACCATGTGTTTGTTCGTGGTGATGTCTTGAACCTGCCATTTAAGGACGAGAGCTTCGATCTGGTCTATTGCGAAGGAGTTCTTCATCACACTACAAATCCTAAGCTTGGGTTCCAAGAGCTGGCGAGGGTATGTCGCAAGGGGGGGCGCATTGGGTTTTACGTGTATCCTAATAAACGTTCTTTGTATAGGTGGATTCGATACTTCCTACCGGGAGCTTGGCGGGCGCCCCGCGTGATGCTGTTCTGGACTTGTTGGTTCTTGGGAATAGGTCTTTGGCCTTTCTCCGGAGAGCCTAATCCACGTAGTACCGCATTTACACTCTATGACACCCTTTGCTGCCGAGATCTCTCGGAGCATTCAATTGAGGAAATGCGACAATGGATTTCGGCCAACGGCCTGGAAGAGATCCAACTAGAACCTAGTTTGAAGCACTCGTGCGTGCGGAAGCCGACAGGATCCTTATGAGCTCGATGCGTCACTCTCCTCAGTTCGTTTATTGCGAGCTAACCAACGCCTGCAATGCCGATTGCCCTGCCTGCGATTTTCGGCGCAGCCGCGGTGTCGCGCGCTTATTTATGCAGAGGGGCACCATCGAGAAAGTGGTCTCGGATGTCGCCGCCCTGGGCGCTGAAGTTGGATTGTTTAGTGGAGAGCCGATGCTCCACCCATTGCTGGACTGGTTTGCCGAACGTCTGAATCGTGCAAGTGGCCGACCAGTTGCGCACCTGTCGACTAACGGACAGTTGCTCTCCAGGGGAAGTCTAAAGTGGGAGCATTTCAAATCCGTTGGGTTTTCGATCGACGGCCTTGAGCCTATGGCGAGCCACATACGGGGTCTCAAGAGTCAGACCTTGGCAGTTGGACAAAAACTGGCAGGAATTATTAGGGCGCGAACCGCTTATGGTTTTCCCGCAATTTATATGCGGATTGTTGTGCGGCCTGAAAACTACAAGCGACTGGCAGAGTATTGCGATTATTGGCTTTCCTATCCAGTTGACGGAGTCGAGGTAATCCACCTCCACGGCACGACCGAAGAAACTGCAGCACGAACACGTGCTATTTTACCTGGATTCGATGCGGTGGCGCGCAACCCGGATTTCAGTGCGCGGATAGGTGTTGACACCCTCCAGCTCACCCGAATACTCAACGAGATTAAAAGACGCTTTGGGGCAAGGGTCAGTATCATTCCGGACCTTGAAGCTGAAGCCCTAGTTGGCTTTTATAGTGACGCGTCCACCTTCGTGGGGCCATTGAGGTTTTGCTCAAAACCATGGGATTCACTTGAGGTATTGGCCTCGGGGCGCGTCGTCCTCAGCTCAAATTGTGTAAGTCTGCCACTAGGCGATATCCATCAATCATCCTTGCGAGAGCTCTTTTGCGCTCCTTTGCTTGAACGATTTCGTGCGATAATGCAGGAAAGGGTGCGGATTCCCGTTTGCGCAAGATGCTGCACGTATTCGCAAAGCCCCTCACGGCCAAACGAGAGATTTCATCGAAACACGGGAATTTCATCACCGTAACTGAGGTCACATGAGCTGCGCAATTTTCCTATTTCATCGAATCGCCCCCAGTGCAGATCAGGATCGCTGGGGACTGACAGTAGAGAAGACCGAGTTTGATGATTTTGTCATCGCTTTGAAGTCGTCGGGCACACTAAAGCCTTTGATGGAGGCACTTCAAGGGTTACGCGCGGGCAAAAATGGACTTACGACAGCACTTACGTTCGACGACTGCTACGAAGATCTTGAAAGCTATGCATTTCCAGCGCTGCGGGAGCTTCGGCTGGCCGCAACCATGTTCCCAGCGACTCGTTATGTGAGCAAACGCGAACCATTTTGGTGGGAAGCAGTTCGCTCGTTGGAATACAGCCGTTTGCACATGGAAATTGCTCTTGACTTGTGGGGAGGCAGCAAAGGGCACATTACCAGCATAATTGACGATTGGTGCTCCGTTTTGAAACGACTCCCACCCCTTCAGCGCGACGCTCGTCTGGCCGAGTTGGGCTTTGCACTGGAGGGTCTTGGTTCGTTGGATTGGCCTCAATTGAGAGATCGGCCACCTGAAGTAACCCTCGGATGCCATACCCACACACATACTGTGCTATCGTCGCTGACTCCAATAGATGTTGTTGCCGAGCTGACGATGTCAAGTGATCTGCTCTTCACAGAAACCGGAAACCGGCCAAAAGTTATTGCCTATCCAAATGGTCAGCCAGGAGACTTCTCGCCTACTCACGAATCGTTTTTCACCGATGTGGGTTTGGAATTCGGGTTAACTACAATCCCTGGAATAAATACCAGCGCCGATCATCCTTATCGCCTTAAGAGAATCCCGATTGTTCCTGGCCAGGCATTAGCCCAGCTCAAGAAAGCTCTGCAAAAACAAGTTACTTCATGAATATCATTGGCATTGCCGGCGATTGTGAGCACAACAGCGCAGCAATACTGCTGCGGGACGGGGAGTTGTGTTATGCAGAGGCCGAGGAGCGCTTCAGCAGGATTAAAGGAGATGGTAATTTCCCGCATCGTGCCTTAGAGGCCGCGATGAACAGGACCGGTCCAGGCGAAATTATCTTCGCGGCCGCAGGTTCTCCTCTTCTGCAAGATGTGCTTCAGCGGCACAAGCAGTCTGTCGCTCTTGCAATCATGCTCCGCGAACGTGCGTGGTTTGAAATAGATTTAATAGCCGCAGCTCATCGTTACGGTGCCAAGATTGAGAGGATTGACCACCATCTGGCACATGCGTGGTGTGCCGCCTTTCTGAGCGGTTTCAAGCAAGGCACTGTGGTTACCGCAGATGGGCAAGGTGATGAAATCTCAACGGCTGCATGGCGGTTGCAAAACGGAACTCTAGTGCAAAGATGGTCCGCTCCCATCGCAGATGGATCGGCGGGCTTCTTTTTTGCTGCTATCACCGAGTTGTTGGGGTATAGGCGCCTTCAAGATGAGGGGAAGGTCACTGCATTGGCCGCCGGGGGGCATCCATGTGCTGAGCTTGCGAAACTCATGTCCCAAGCCTTGCGACTCGAGCCCGCGAAATCCGGAAAGTTTAGATTGCGAGTTAGTGGCTCAGCAGTGAGATCTTGGACACGCGATAGCCCGCTTTACACCCAATCCTGGGCTCAGCAACTTCGACGATTTGAGCCGAGGGACATCGCGTTTTCCGCTCAACGCCGCTTGGAGGAAGTAATGGTGGATCTGGTTTCGCGGACACTCGCCTCAAGGGCTGACGGTCAGCTTGCACTCGCTGGCGGCTTGTTTGCAAACGTAAGCCTCAATCGAAAAATTGCTGAAATCCCCAACCTTCGACACCTCTTTGTATCCCCTCCAATGGGAGACGAAGGAACTGCAATTGGCGCTGCGGCGGCAGTGGCTAACAAACTGGGAATTGAGGTCGCGCCATGCCGATCTATGTTCCTCGGCACTTCCATTGCGCAGAGGGAACCGGCTATCGCCGCGAATGCCCTTCCGGGTTGGACTTTACGAACCAACTCACCTGAACAAACCGCACACTTGGCCGCGCGGTTGTTGGCAAGCGGTCAACTTGTCGCGAGATGCGCCGGGCCTGCCGAATTCGGACCTCGTGCCCTAGGAAACCGCAGTCTCTTTTGCCGCCCAAACGATCCCACTTGCCGAGAGTGGCTCAATCAGAACTTGGGGCGAGATTCCATAATGCCATTCTCGCCTTGCATTCGGACCGAGGACTTGGCGGAAATCGCTTGTGGTCCCGCTCGCGGACCTGCCACATTTGATTACATGACTATCGCAGTGCCGGTGCGGCCCAAATTCCGACGCTCCTGCGCAGGTGTGGTTCACATCGACGGCACGGTACGATTGCAATCGGTTTCGCGCACCGCCGCACCAGCACTCTGGGAACTTCTTGGCCATTTCACTGAATTGACGGGTTTGCCAGCGTTGTTAAATACCAGCCTTAATCGGCACGGCGAACCAATTTGCCGGACATTAACGGACGCATTGATGTGTGCGGCAATAAGCGGAATCGACTACGTTCTCTGCGGCGACTCTTTCATTTTCTGCCGCGGTAATGCAGTTAAGAGTTCAAGGATAGCAGGATAAATGAATGCGCCACAGATTTCCGTTATTGTCCGCTTCCGTGACGAGGCCCAGTACCTCGAAGCCGTTTTGCGAGCCTTGCGCGCACAGGATTTCCCCTCCGAACCAGAAATTTTGGCAATCGACAACCATTCACAGGATGGTTCCGACGACATCGCAAAGCGTTTTGCTGACCGCGTGTTTTCGATAGACGATTATCGTCCCGGCCGCGCCTTGAACGAAGCCGTTGAGCGCGCACGGGCTCCCTTCATAGCCGTCCTAAGCGGGCACGCGATTCCCTGTAATAGCCAATGGCTTACTAACCTCTACTCACACTTGCACTTAGCTAAACTTGCTGGAGTTTATGGCGGTCAATTATACAACATCAATTCACGGTTTCTCGACAAAAGAGACTTAGATATTTTTTCAAGTTTCATTCCTCGAATCGAGGTTGAGAATTCGGATTTTTGGAATGCAAACTCCATGTTCCCCCGCCACGTTTGGGAGCAGCAACAATTTGATGAAACTGTATACGAACTTGAAGACCATTACTGGACGAAACAGCTACTACCACAAGGCTACCGAGTGCATTTTGAACCACGCAGCTTGGTTTACCACTACTCGCATATTGCGCGCCTCGACAGAGAATTTCTGCCCCCCTGTTCGGATACAACGGAGAAGATGATTTCTTCAGCCATTGCTGAGCTAAGGCACACGAATGAGTGGCCACGCGTTATGGCAGCGGGGCTGACACTAAGTAGCCTCACAAAGCACCCCTCAATCATTACCGCTGTTCCGGCGCTCGTGAGGCATCTGCTTTCGCACTGGGACTTCGATGTGCGATGGAGGATGGCTCAGGCCCTGGGAAAGATTCCAAGTGCCGACTCTGCACACGGTCTCGCACTTGCTTTGTCAGACTCATCTTTTTATGTACGTGATGAAGCAGCGTGGTCTCTGGCCCGGCTCGGCTCATTGGGCGCGCAGGCGGTGTTTGCCTGCGAGCGTCAGCTTTCATGCGAATTTCGGCAATTTGCCGCCTTAGCATTAGGCCTTTCCCGCTGCCCGAAGGCCGAGGCGCGTGGAATCGAAATTCTGGCTGAGGGATTGGCCTCAAAGAATCCCACCGAACGGCTTAATGCAGCTTATTTTTGCGGCGAGCTCGCTGGCGTCCCAGGAGCCTGTGCGCTGATCCGTGGATTGGACGCAATGTTGGAGGCCGACCCCGATTCGTCACATGTAGCCTGCTGGGCGCGAGGTTGCTTTTCCGCTTTCGACAGCGCTGATCGCGTGTGGGATAAAATCCCGGAAATTGCAGAGGCACATCCCAACGCACTTGCCCGATTTGAGGCGGTGGTGGCCATCGGCAAAAGAGCTATGGCGACCTGCGACTCTTCGTTGGTTGACCTAGTTTCGGAACGCTGTCAAGATAGGGATGATAGAGTTCGATACGGCGCCGTTCAATCATTACGTTTACTGTGCGAAGCCGGTGCAGAGATTACACCACCATTAGAGTTAGAAGATGATCGGGATTATGGTGTTCGGTTCGAACTGAATTTATTGAGAAAGCACTCTCGAGCGTGCTCACTCAACAACTAATTAGGACTAGAGGGTTAATCTGCTATGGATCACTTAGGCATAAGTTCAACGAACGCGCAATGTGCTATCGTCACGGGAGATCCGGACCGTGTGCCGATCATCTCCAAACTATTGGGCGGAGGTCGTGAACTCACAAACCGGCGTGGATTCGTGTGTCACGAAGCCCAGGTTGAGGACGCACCTCTTCTGATTGTCTCATCCGGTATTGGAGCGCCCGCCATGGCAATTGTCGTCGAAGAGTTGATCGAACTCGGGATACGAACTCTCGTCCGGGTGGGGACCTGCGGGGTCGTTCAACCATACCTTCAACCCGGTGACTTGGTTATCCCTACCGGCTGCATCCGAGATGAAGGCACCACGCGACAATACATTAGTCTTGACTTCCCTGCTGTTCCAGACTTCAACCTTACATCGGGCTTGATGAAGACCTTAAAGGAAACGGGAAGAGCCTTTTTTCATGGAATCGTGCACTGTAAAGACGCCTACTACTCAGAGTCCCCGAGGAAGCAGTTACAACCAACTGAGATCGCGTTACGTTGGGATAGCTTTCGACGTGCTGGTGTGCTCGCGACCGAAATGGAATCATCAACGCTGTTTGTTTTGGGCCTGCTGCGCGGAGTGCGCACCGCATCTTTGCTGATCTGTGTTGGCGAAGCCACGAGACCTGATCTACTTGAGCCTGCGCTAAAGGCTGCAACACTAGCTGTGGCTGGAAATGCACCATTCATGACAGCGCTGCCACCGGTGTCCCCACCGACAGATTCCCGCCGATCGTATCTCATTGCTCCCGGCCCCGGGGCAGGAACGGAGAATTCTGACATGATAAGAGACCAAAATACACTAATACACAATCAGGCCTCTTTGTTGGGACCTGATGCGGCTCGATGAAAGTGTTGATTACAGGAGCAGCGGGGTTTATCGGCAGCCACGTTGTGGAGGGTTGTTTAGCAGTCGGATACGATGTCCGAGCGCTCGTCCACTACAACAGCATAGGTTCGTGGGGCTATCTAAAAGATATTCGAGTCAAATCGGATCCCCGACTTGAGGTTGTATTCGGTGACATCTGCGATGCGCGGGTAGTCTACGATGCTAGCGAAGGTGTTGATCGGATTTTGCATTTGGCTGCGCTCATCGGCATTCCCTACTCATTGCGTGCGCCAGAATCTTACGTTAGAACGAACATTATAGGCACTTTTAATGTACTCGAGGCTGCCCGCCTGCACAAGGTCAGACGTGTTATCATCACCTCTACGAGTGAAGTATACGGCTCTGCGATGGTAGTTCCGATCAACGAGCAACACCCTTTGCAGGGGCAAACGCCCTATTCTGCCACAAAAATCGCCGCCGACAAGCTAGCCGAGGCCTATCACAAGAGTTTTGATCTGCCAGTCGTCGTGCTACGGCCTTTTAACACTTACGGACCTCGGCAATCGTCCAGAGCCGTTATTCCGACTATTTTGAGCCAAGCCATTTCTGGAGCGGATAAGATTGTACTTGGAAACCTCGCACCCAAGCGTGACTTTACGTTCGTCGAAGACACAGCAAAAGCATTCGTGTTAGCTATAGATACGGATGGCATCGACGGGGAGACGATACATTTTGGTAGCGGTAAGGCGATCTCCATTGGCGAACTTGCGAACAGATGCCTAGCATCCGTGGGACGCAAAGCAGCAGTAGTAAGTGTCGGCGACCGGCAGCGACCAGAGAAAAGCGAGGTCAACTGTCTTCTGTGTGATTCTGCGAGAGCCAAGCGGCTCTTGGGGTGGACGCCAACGGTTGAGCTTGATTTGGGGTTGAGGCGTGTTGCCGATTACGTCCGCCTAAACCCATCGTTATACAGGGCAGGTGAGTATCAAGTATGATCCAGAGTTTTTATTCTAGAGTAAGAAAGGGTCATGCCACTGGGATGCGGGCTGTAATTTTGGCTGGGGGTAGAGGTGTCCGGCTTCAACCGTTTACTGCCACTTTTCCGAAGCCGCTTGTTCCTCTAGGCGACACCCCGGTTGTTGAGATCCTGATTAGACGGTTGCAGCTCTTCGGAGTGACGGACATTACATTGGCGCTCGGGCATTTGGCGGAGCTGACTAGAGCGTACTTCTACCACAGACGACCAGTGCTTAAAGGCATCCACCTGCGGTATGTAGAGGAGCAGAAACCCACGGGCACGGCAGGATCCTTGGCATTAATCAAGGATTTAAATCGAACGTTTTTGGTTCTGAACGGGGATTTGTTAACCGATCTGGATTTCCACGCTCTTGTGTCTTTCCATCACAAGCGCAAGTCCTTGTTAACCATCGCCACTCATCGACGTCATGTAAAACTTGACTTAGGCGTTTTGGAATTGGACAGCAAGAAGCGTGTCAGAGCTTACCGCGAAAAACCGGAAAAGTTTTACGATGTGAGCATGGGGATTTATGTATATGAGCCCAGCATTTTGAGTTTTATCAAACCAGGTAAGCACCTAGATTTTCCGGAACTCGCCTCGAAACTCATAAACGCAGGCGAGAGGGTGTATGCCTATCCCACCGAGTGTCTGTGGTTAGATGTTGGGCGACCCGATGATTACGCGCGCGCCCAGAAACTTTTCACCAACACAAGCAGCGATGAAATTTCACCGTGTCTGAATTTCGCATAACTCTCAGCGAGCTCAATTACGGTTGTGAAGAGGATTCCGCTGTCA
This sequence comes from Verrucomicrobia subdivision 3 bacterium UBA6082, assembly GCA_002428665.1. Taxonomy (GTDB): domain Bacteria; phylum Verrucomicrobiota; class Verrucomicrobiia; order Limisphaerales; family UBA8199; genus UBA6082. The sequence goes on along the minus strand of DIXK01000108.1, from coordinate 13,024 downwards.
AAAGAGTGTTGCGTAATAAATGGCTTACCATGGGACCGGAGGTGAAGGCTTTCGAGAACGAATTCTCAGCACTTCATGGCATCAAGTACTGTTTCGCCGTAGCCAACGGAACCGCAGCACTCCAGATGGCGCTCTTAGCCTCCGGGATTGGTCCGGGAGATGAGGTCATACAACCCGCTTTAAACTTTGTAGCCGCAGCTAACATAACACGTGCTGTTGGGGCACACCCTGTGTTTGTTGATATTCTGAGCTTGGCGGAACCGACAATTAATCCGGCTGAGATCGAAAGGTGCATAACGGACCAAACCAAGGCAGTGGTCGTGATGCATTATGGCGGATACCCCTGCCGAATGTCGGAAATCGTGGAGCTCTGCAGGCTAAAAGGATTAGTTCTGATTGAGGACGCCTGCCACGCAGTGGGGGCGAGGTTCGAGGATGCAGGCGGACGCAGACCCCATGGCCATTTGTGTGGTTCCCTGGGTGATGTGGCGGCTTTCTCATTCTTCAGCAATAAGAACCTTGCTACAGGAGAAGGGGGAATGGTCATTACAAATCGGGAGGACATAGCGGAGCGGCTGCGCCTGCTGCGTTCACACGGTATGACTAGCCTTACGTGGCAGCGACATGATAAAAGCATAGGTGTGTACGATGTCGTGCAGGGCGGATACAATTTCAGGATGGATGATTTGCGCGCCGCCCTTGGCCGGGAACAATTAAAAAAGTTAGCGATCGGAAACCGCAAGAGAAAAGAACTTGTTCAGTATTATTGGCGTAGATTAGCAGATTGTCCGGCTTTGACCTTACCTTTCCGTTTCTACCGTGGCGCCAGCGCATATCATCTAATGGCGGTCCTAGCGCCGGATGAAAGGACAAGGGATGCAATGAGGCGTCGAATGCACGAGGCGGGTATCCAAACCAGTTTCCATTACCCGTGTATCACCATGTTTTCAGCGTTTGCGGCATACCGCAACTTCCTTGTCCCAGCGTCTTTAGATTTTGCCAAAAGAGTATTGACGCTTCCTCTACATCCTCTTCTGACGCAAACCACCGTTGAAGATATTTGTTCAGAGCTTCTCAATACGCAAAGCAAACAATAGAAAAAAATGAGCTCGCGAGCATTTGCCAAAGCTCAGCCCAAATTGTGATTCCACTGTGAGTTGCTCCTCGGGCACTGCAAATCAAACCCCGCTGGGCGCCTGCCGGGGCTTGCACTAATGCCACCGCGGTTCAAAGGCGCGTTTGCAGTTGAGGAATGAAAGATGAAAGCAGCACCACTCCCAGGTTGCCTGACCGAAGGCCTGCACAGTAAACTGAAGTGAGACTGTAATCGTCGGTTTACAGTCTCCCGTCATGATGTTAAACGGGGACGATGAAGGGACGGAACTCATCCGCCCCCATTATGATGCAAAATGCGCCTAGAGAACTGAGAGTCATAACGAAAGCGCTAGGCAGCGGCTTTATCGAAACTGAAGCGCTGCTGGTGCCAGGCATTTCTGAGCTTGGGGATAGTGAATTTCCAGCTGAGCGGGTCTTGGCCCGCAAAGCCAAGGAGGTTCTCGACGAGCTTCAGTTGCATGAACTCCACCAGCGGGCCATCCCATCCGATATTCAGGTGTGGACGACTGATGTGCAGGTGGTCCCCTCGAAACGGACCCCATCGTGGCGAGAACCTGTACAGCTCAGATTCCATGTTCTGGAGTGGTGCCAGGTTGAGGCGGCCTGGGTCGCGTATGTTCCCGCGCTGGGGATCGAAGTTGTCGCCCGTGATCAGGAGAAGTTGCGGGCACTGGTGCCGAATCACATTCAGATTGCTCTCATCAGGCACGGTGCCCTGAAATCGATCGGCAATCTCATTCCCCTCGGGCGATGGCAAGACATGTCGGTGTTGCGCACGCGACTGAACTGGGAACCCAGTACGCCAAAAGAAGTCGAGAAGGAAACCGACGACCTGAAGTCCCGTAAGGACGATGTGTTGCGCGAGAATGCAACGCTGCTCGAGCCGGGTCCTCAACCTCAGGCCTTCGAAGTGGATGAAGCCGTTGAGAGGCTTGCGCGGGAGTTGACCGAACTGGATGTCCGCAGCGTATTGCTTGTCGGGGCGGCCGGCAGTGGCAAGACCGCGATCTTCCGTGAGTGTGTCCGTCGCGGCTCTTCGGTGGGATTAGAAAAGCATAAAGCCTGGACGACCACAGGTTCGCGCCTGGTGGCGGGAATGTCAGGCTTTGGGATGTGGCAGGAGCGATGCGCAGCCGTTTGTAAGGCTCTGCGGGACGAGCCATCCATCCTGCATGTCGGCAACTTGTTAGAACTGATCCAGGTTGGCAAGAGCGAGCAGAATAAGCAGGGAATTGCGGCATTTCTTCGGCCTTACATAGAGCGGCGCGACATCCAGGTCGTTGCTGAATGCACGCCTGAGCAGCTAGCCATCATCGAGACGACGGACCCAAGATTGGTCGATGTCTTCAGCCAAATTAGGATTCAGGAACCGGACCTGGCCACCGGCCGAAGAATACTCTCAAGGTGGGCGGAGTGGACTAAGGGGCGCACGCGACGGAGTTTCACTCCCGAAGCGATCGAAACTGCGGACCGTCTGCACCGGCGCTTCGGCGGCTACTCAGCTTATCCGGGGCGGCCACTGCGTTTTCTTCGGAACCTCATCGCGACGCCCGAACTGGAAAACGAAATCACTAAGGAACTCATCTTCAGAGAATTCTCCAGGGAGACTGGTCTGCCGGCCTTCCTGGTTGACGAAACGATCCCCATGGATCTCTCCCAGGTGCGGTCCTGGTTTTCCGAGCGCCTGCTGAGCCAAGCCGCGGCGGTGAACCTGGTCGCCGACGTTCTGGCCACTGCGAAGGCGCGCATGGCCCGCCCGCAGAAGCCGCTGGCGTCCCTGATCTTCATCGGGCCTACCGGGGTCGGGAAAACGCAGATGGCCAAATGCCTGGCGGAACTCCTATTTGGCGACCCACATCGATTAATCCGCCTGGACATGTCAGAGTTCAGCGATGAAATCGCCGTGAAGAGACTAGTCGGTGAGGCGGGCGGCAGTGAAGGCTTGCTCACCGCCAGGGTTCGGGAACAGCCGTTCTCCATCGTGCTCTTTGACGAATTCGAGAAAGCGGATCCACTGTTCTACGATCTACTGCTTCAGGTCCTGGGTGAAGGGCGGCTTACGGATGCGGCAGGACGAACGGCGGATTTTACAAACAGTGTGGTTATCATGACGTCCAACCTTGGCGCCCAGTCCTATTCCAAGGTGTCGACCGGCTTTGTTCAGTCACGAGTTGATGCCGACGAGCATTTCACCGACGTGCTCCAGAAGTTTGTGCGTCCGGAATTGTTCAACCGGATTGATGCCGTTGTCCCTTTCGTGCCTCTCGACTCCAAGGCGATTCTCGAGGTCGCACGCCGGGAGGTGAACCTGATCAAACGGCGCGATGGAGTTTTGAGTCGGCACCTCAGTTTGACTCTGGGCGACGAGCCGATTTCGTGGCTGGCAGAAAAAGGATTCGACGAGAAGTATGGGGCACGTCCTCTCAAGCGGGCTATTCAGGAGCGATTGTTGGTGCCTCTTGCGGAAGGGATCAACGGCTACGATGGAACTTTGTTGCTCTCCGCCTCGGTCGCCATCTCGGACGGGCAACTCCAGGTCGGCCTGAAACCGCGGCTGGATGCACAAGGGCAGCCGGTCCGCATCAATACCTCAGGTGGTGCGGCGGAGGCTCTGGCAATGGCCTGCGGCGCCATTCGCCGGGAAATCAGGGCTTTCAAACGGGGTGCGGCATACACATCCGTGTGCAACCTGGAATATCGGCTCAGGCGCTTTGCGGCACGTTCACGGACGAACCCCAACACACGAGAGGGCGCTCCAAGCACACGGTGGAAACTCAAAGAGATAGAGGCAGCGCTGGGCGACACCGACGAATTCGAAAAGAAGGTTTGCGACACCGAAGATGCTCATCTGCTTCATATCTTCGGTCACGGCGACGCCCCAACTGTGACGGTCGGCAGCCTCCAAACCGCTTGGCAGGAGATGCTCTCAAGGTATTTGGACCTGACATGGCCTCATCCAACCAACAGAGCCTGCCTGGCTGTTTACAGTCGTCATCTGGACCTGCTTTGTGAGGTCGTCCTCGCATACGCAGAGGTGGCCCAGGCTAAGGGTGCGAGAGTCCGGTGCCTGGCGCTGGAGCCCTCAGCACCCGAAACTCCAGGGGGGCGCCCGATCAAAAGAACCCCCATCAGACGAATGGAAGATCTGTTGGGGTTTATTCGGTTAATTGGCGTGGTCCTTGAGTTTACCGGACCGATGGTCCATCCATGCTTTGCTCAAGAATCAGGCAAGCACGGAGTCATCCGCCAGGATGGGAAAGAAAAGCAATTGCGGTCCTTCCTGGTAGACGTCGCTCCTGCCGGTTTGGATGAATACCAAGCCCCAGACGGTGTGGAGTCCCCAAAGGTCGGGGAGGACCAAACCATTCTCAGAAGATACGACTACGTCCAAAACCAGGTGCAGGATGAACGTCTGGGCCGTATCTCCTGGGGTTACGTAAGCATTGGGCCAATGATAAAGACGCTGCTCGATCGGTTCAGAGAAAAAGCCCTGAAGGCGCTCTTCAACGAATGAACTTCACCATCCCCATTTACGTAGAAGAGCGAAGAGAACCCGATTCAAAGCGAGGCACCTATTTCCTTCGGCCCCTCTTTTTCGATCAGCCGACCGAGCATTCGCGGTCCATAAGCAGGGCAATGTCCGATTTGGTGAAAGAAATCCGACGCAAGCTCAACCGGCTTGCGGCGAGAGCAAGCCATGAAGAGCTGGTGAAGTGGACTTATTGTCCCGAGCTGGAGTTGAGAGAAGTCCAGGTCTCGGTGATGCCCAAAAAGACCGGTGTTCACTCGCGCTTTCCTGTCGTCTTGATCCAGATGTTCGACCGGCAACTCGGACACATTCCAAGCGTTCGGGATGTTTGGTTCGAGCTGAACTCGTCAGAAGACCTGACGGTCAAAACAGAAGAGGTCTTGCGGCGCAAGATCCGTGAAGACGAGCGCGAACGGGAAGACTCGGACGTTTTGGACGGCCAATTGACAGGGAAGGCTTCGATCAGCGTCATCGATGTCGAGGTGGAATTGCCGGTCGTTTGGAAGACCGAGAAACTAACCGGTCGAGGCCTGCGTGGAGGCCGCAGACGCCTCTCAGGCCAGGATGAACTTGAGAGCGTCGGACGCTGCCTGGACTGGGATTATCCCGACGGTTTGCAGAGGGCTTTGAAGCGCGACAAGTTGGTCGAGGAGATCTCCGCGCTTTGGAAACAAAGCGATCGCCGCTCGCTGATGTTGGTTGGCCCAAGGAAATCCGGTAAAACGGCAATTCTGCACGAGTGCATTTTTCGCAGGAGGTCGGATCCGAATCTCCGGCTAAGGTACTACGTTAACGAGACCACTTGGCATATTGAGCCTCAGCGGTTGATCGCTGGAATGAGCTACGTCGGTCAGTGGGAGGAGCGCTTGATCGCCATTCTTGAATGGTGCAAGCAACACAAACTGCGCCTGCATATCGATGATGTCCTGGGGCTTTTCCAGGCAGGCGTCAGTTCAGATTCGAATTTGTGCCTCGCGGACGTAATGAAGCCGTTCCTCGAGAGGCGAGACGTTTCGGTAATAGCCGAGATTACTCCTGAGGCCTTGCGCATACTTAAGGAGAGAGACCGCAGCTTTGCTGACCTTTTCCAAATTCTCCCGGTTGGGGAAACGAGTGAAATTGACACGTTGCTGATTTGCATAGCCCAGCGCCGAGAACTGGAGGACAGGAATGCGTGCAAGTTTGCTGTCGAGGCCATTCCCCTAATCATCGACCTAAAGCGGCGATACGTGCGAGACGCCGCATTTCCAGGGAAGGCGGTACAAATGATGAAACATCTCGCGAGCGTTAGGGCGGAGCGAGATATAGGCCGCGAGGATGTATTGAACGCCTTCCAGAGGAGCAGCGGGCTCTCGCTCGAATTCCTGAATGACCGCATGAGGCTTAGCCGCTGGGATATCGTGGCAGGAATTCGAAAAGGCCTGGTCGGCCAATCCGAAGCCGTGGAAGCGGCTGCGGATGTAATTTGCGTCGCAAAGGCGAGGTTGAATGAGATCGGCAAGCCCTTGGGCTGCTTTCTATTTCTCGGACCGACGGGTGTGGGCAAGACCCAGTGTGCAAAGGCCATAGCTGCATACCTGTTCAGTGATTCAGAGCGAATGATTCGGGTCGATCTGAATGAATACATCGGAGCAGATGCGGTCGGAAGACTTGTGGGCACATTCCACAATCCCGAGGGGATCCTCACGTCCGCTATTCGCCGGCAACCTTTCTCGGTCGTGCTATTGGATGAGGTGGAGAAAGCAAATTCCGAGGTTCACGACCTGCTGCTTCAAGTCCTTGGGGAGGCACGATTAACGGACGCGCTGGGACGCACCGCCGATTTTTCGAACGCCATCGTTATTCTGACATCAAACCTGGGCGCTTCAGAGACCAACAGGTCTGTGGGGTTTGGGCAAACGGGCGAACAGATTGCCCTCTCTTTTCGCAGAGCCGCCGAGAAATTTTTTCGCCCCGAATTCTTCAACAGGATCGATCGGGTCATTCCCTTTGGCACCTTGGCACTGGACGAAATTAGGCTGATTTCAAATGCCTTGCTGCAGTCCCTGCGGGACCGAGAGGGTCTAAAGCGCTGGAGATGTGAACTGCGGATTTCAGCAGAAGCGACAAAGGTGCTGATTAATAAGGGCTTTGATCCTCGACTCGGCGCCAGGGCGCTAAAGCGCGCGGTCGAACGCGAGATTGCTCACCCCATAGGAGTGCACCTTTCGGCAATGAAACCGGGGAATCCTGGCGTCATCCGTGTACTGGCTTCGGGCGATCAGTTGGTTGTGCAATCAACTGAACTGCTGTTCTCAGAACAACGTGGCGTTTCGGAGCCGGTTTCGGAGGAGGATGCGCGCACCCAAGTTCAAGAGCTTGCTCAAGCGGTCGAAAAGCATGCTCGTCTGCTGGGAAAGCTCGGGCCCCACAGGACCCTGAAACTATCGGAATGTTCGCCCAAAGAGCGCGCATACTATGCAATCCACGAGCAATTGGTCCGTGTGCGTTCGCTTTTGGCGGAGGCGCAGGACAGTTTGGTCCAGACAAAGCTTGATCCTGACTCGCTTAGAATAATCCCCCACAGGGTTGCGGGAAGAGCTTCACCCAAACTCATTGCTTCCGGAATGGGGAGCAGGCGGTTGGAATTGAGCAATCTATTGGCAGAAGAGGCCATGAAGGATTTTCTCAAAGAGGTCGAGCGTCAGCCAAACCAGGGCAGCCTCTCTGAAACGCTTGAGACATTGCTGCAGGAAGTGGGGTGGCTTCGTGTCATGACAGAAGCATGGGAGAAGTCGAAGGTAAAAGAGGCACTGATCATTGTCTGTGGCGCCGGGTTGAAGCAAATTGACACCGGAACCCATGAACGCCCAGCGAAGAAAGCGCGATCGGCAAAGGATGCAGTAAGCCAGTACCTGGGAATGTTGTCTGAGGAAGCGCAACTCGACCCGATCTTGATTCTTAAAGCCGCGGTCGAATCTTGTGGTTTGGATTGCGAGTTGGCGGATGATGGGAAACTAATCGAGGGGCCAGCATCCCTGATGGACGAGGAACGGTCTGCCCTCGGCCTTGTGCTGCGAGGTCCGGGCGCGATTGAACTGGCCGTGAGCCTCGCTGGAACCGAATTGACAATCCGAGCAGACAACGGAATGCAATTGCGCCAAGTGATCGCCTCTGAGTTCCCAAACAACTCCTCGCCTGCTGAGTTCATTAGCATGCAGCTCAGCGAACACGCAGAGTGGCTCTCCGGCTCCTTGATGGTCGACACGGGGTCTCTTCCGCGACCTGATCCACTGTCATTTGCACCGATAACGACTCTAACCGATCTCCGAACCAACGTGACAATGGATCTTCGGAGCGGTCGAGTATTCCGCAACGTGAAATTGACGGCTGAGGACATTCGCGGAATCGCGTTGTCACAGCTCGTTTCGAAACGGGAATGGGGAGGTGGGACGTGAGGACGTTTGAATACCCCGTCCTATTGATCGAGGATTGCGCCGGTTGCATCACCGCGTTCCTTGTCGATGATCCCAAAAACCGAGCCGCTTACGCCGCAAATGCGCGGGACTGTTTGCGCCTGCTCGAGGAAGGCGTCGAATATGCGCTCCAGCAGGATAATCTTTCTGAAGCAACTTTGACCGAACCGGAGCTGAAATGGGTCTCTGTGGACGTGCTACCCCAATACAAGCTGGACGAGAGGGTTCAACCCTGCCCCGAGTTGATTACGCTGCGAGTTCCCTGTGTCATTGGCAAAAGGAAGGATGCCGCCTTTTGTTCATCAATGCCAACCCTGGGCCTGAATTTTGATTTCTTTGAACCGAAGACCTTCGAGGAATTGGTGCGTCACTTCGTGAGGAGCCGGTTCCAGGGTGCGACCCCGGCAGAACTGTCGAGGTTTCTCGCCCCCAAATCAGCGGCCTTGGATCAGATCTCCGTCCGGCTGAAGTCGCACGACTATTCTCGTGAACGCAGGTTCCTTCCTGAGAAGTCTTTACCCACTTTGAGTCAAACCGGAGAGCCTATATCGACCAGACGTGCGCTGGCAGGTCGTTTCGATTTGGCGTTTGGCAGGGAAACTCTGGTTAAGGAACTGGCTGCCAAACTCAGCGAAGGGACTCCTAATTTGCTGCTGGTTGGAGAAACCGGTGTGGGTAAAACGACCGTCATGGCGCGGGTGGCACGGGAATGCACCTGGGGTGACGCTCGGGTTGAGGAGAATGAGCAGAGGCTTGGGCAAAAGGAGTACCGCTTCTGGCTGACCAACGCGTCTCGGATCATCTCCGGGATGAAATACCTCGGACAATGGGAGGAGCGATGCGAAGAACTGGTTCGTGAATTGGGTAAGGTGAACGGCTTCTTGTGCGTCGAGAACCTGCTGGATCTTTTGACAGCCGGTGGTTCTACGGCGATTGACAGCGTTGGGGCTTTTTTCCTGCCGTTCCTTGAACGCTCGGAATTGCGAATGATTGCCGAGGCTACGCCGTCCGAACTGGAGGCTTGCCGCAGGCTTTTGCCCGGTTTGACGGAGGTTTTTGCCATCTCCCGTGTGGAAACATTCTCTCGAGCGGAGGCAAAAAATGTTGCCACGCAGATGGAAACCCACTTGGGCACGACGTTGAAAGTGAGCGCTGAAAGAGGCGTGGGAGCGAGAACTTGTGAGCTTTTTGGAAGATTCCTGCCTTATCAGGTTTTTCCAGGCAAAGCAGCTGGATTCATGCGGCACCTGTTCAAGGAGGCGAGGCGTTCGCGGCCTCAGACAAAACTGACGATTGATGCAGTTGTCGAGGATTTCCAAAGGATGACTGGACTGCCCAGTGTCTTTCTCCGGGATGACTCGCCTTTACCCGTGGAGGAGGTCGAAGCGGCATTGACGGCAAGAGTTATCGATCAGCCTGCGGCATGCCAAATGGCATCAAAAGTGATTACTGCCTTCAAAGCCGGGATGAATGACCCGCAGCGGCCAATCGCGGTGCTGTTGTTCAGCGGTCCGACCGGGGTTGGGAAAACAGCCCTGGCGAAAGCAATCGCCGATTACCTCTTTGGAAGCGGGCAACAGAGTAAACGCCTGATAAGGCTGGACATGAGTGAATACTCCGGTCCATGGGCGCCGGAACGCTTGCTTCAGCGGCCGAATGGGGAACCGAGCGAATTGGTGAAGTCGTTGCGGCAACAGCCATTTTCAGTGGTGTTGTTCGATGAGATCGAAAAGGCAGATCCCGCCATTTTTGATGTTCTCATGAACGTGTTTGATGAAGGGAGGTTGAGCGACACACGCGGCAGAAACACTTTCTTCCGCAGCTCCATAATAATAATAACATCGAACCTCGGCGCAGACAGTCGCAAGACGATGGGCTTTACGGAAACGAAAGCCGACTACGAACGCGCTGTCGCGAAGTTTTTCCGACCTGAATTTTTCAACCGTATCGACGCCGTGATTCCCTTCCAATCACTCGGCCGCGAATCCATCCGGAAGATCACGGTCAAAGAACTTGAGGAAATCTCGCAACGGGAAGGGTTGGTCACTGCTGGCATTAAGTTGCGCTGGACGGAGGCGGCTGTGGATCGTTTAGCGGCCACTGGATACGATGAACGGTACGGTGCCCGGCCACTCCAGCGGGCGCTGGAACGGGCAGTCGTCGCCCCGATAGCCCGACTGCTCGCCGAGAACCCCATGCGGCGCCCTCGAGGAATGCTGGTGGATATAAACTCCCCTTCGGATATTTGCATCAAAACCGACTGAGAAGGTCTCTCGCTCGAAGTGGCGGTTGCCCATTGTTTATCCCTGCTTGTATGCACCGTTTCCCTCTGATGGGAGGAGCCAGAGTGAGCTGACAACAATCTCCCAACTGGCGTTAGCGCTCACGGGAAATGACCCGGATCTGCTCATCAAAACAGACCCACCTCGAAGGGGGGATGGGTCCGCCCAAATGAGCACAAACCTGGAGCCTGCCGCGCCGCCAGGCTTGGGCCTGTGAGACTTGCGTTCTGTTTAGGCGCCTAAACACCTACTTGGAAAGGGAAAATCATTTCCAGCGAAAGGTCCCATTTAAATGAGCACAGGTGGGTCAATTTTAGTGAGCGCCAACGCAACTGGAAGCAGGCGAGGGCGAGGCGAGGCCAGCATTGCTTTTCAGAACGCCCCCGGGTAACCTTTGGGCATGATAGTCGGCATGATTGAAATCGAGCGGATGGGAGCTTCTGACTGCGGGTCAGAAGTTCACACGCTTTTTGGTTGCCACTTTCATGCCATGTCGGGGGTTCAGCAGCTTGCCGAAGGGTGTAGCACCCATAAATCGAGTTCTATAAGTAGCTCAAAAGTAGCTATTTACACACGCGTCCGTAGCTCAATTGGATAGAGCTTCTGACTTCGGATCAGAAGGTTGCAGGTTCAAGTCCTGCCGGACGCGCCATTCTCAATCAGTGACTTACGAAGTATAGAAAGCCCAAAGAGGGCGCCTTTTCCCTGACAAAATCCTGACAAACGAAGTCCGAATTGGGGGGTTGTATCGTCGATTCCATAATTTCCTGACGAAAGCCGCATCGCCATTGATGCGCTCCGCGCCATCGCCGCGATGATCCCCGCACCCGACCGCGAGCTTTACGACATCATGCTCACCGTGCGCGAGCCAGGCACACTGGCCCGCATCCACAGTTACGCCGCCCGCCACGGCATCGGCCAGAGCGGAGTTTATGCCCGCATTGAGAAGCTGGGCCAAGCCATCCAACGCCATCCTTGGTTCGAGGAAATCACCGCGCCCTTCCGCACCAGCCGCCGGCCAGCCTAGCCGCCCGACTGGCCCTCCACGGCGCACGGCTCGCCACCGCGCGCCCCATTTTTTTCGAGGCTGACGCCTTCCAGGTCGTCAGCCGCGCAGCCATTCGGCTGTTGGGAACTCGCGCCGTCCCCAAACCCCGCGCTGGTGCTGCGCGCACCAGACTGCGCCAAAGGTCTTCCCCTGGTCTATCAGTCACCGATCGCTCAAACCGCCTCGCACCCGACCGCGCATTTTTGTTGTTGACATCCACTATACTGTAATAGACTCTACTGCGTAACGTGGTTTAACAAAAGAATCGGCTATGGAAACAGTAGATGTGAGTAACTGGCAGTCGCAGCTCAAGAAAGGGTTGCTGGATATGGTTATCCTGAACTTGCTCGGGCACGGGCGCTGTCACGGCTATGACATAGCGCGAACGCTCAAAAGCATCGACGGCCTGAGCATCCACGAGGGAAACATCTATCCGATACTTGCGCGGTTGGAGGCCGACGGCCTGCTGGGTTCTACGCGGCAGGCCTCCGCGGAAGGTCCGCCGCGCAAGTACTACGAGCGAACCGAACTTGGCCGACAGACGGTCGAGGAAATGAACCGACACTGGGATCAGATGAACGCAAGCGTTCAGCGGATCCGAAAGGAGATCATTCGATGAACACCAATGACAAGACTTGGGAATCCACCAAGAGTAATTACCTGCAGCAGGTGGAGCGCGTTCTCACGGCTGCGAAATACCCGTCCCGCAAAAGCATCATGGAAGAGGTTTGCCTCCACCTGGAGCAGCGCTATGCGGAGCTTCCCGCGGACAAGCGCAACTGGGAGGGTTTCCAGCAAGTGGTCACGGAGATGGGCCCCCCGTCTGACTATGCCGAACTGCTGGGCGTGGGCCGATTAAAGCGGCGAATCATCACTTGGCGGCGAATCGCCGTTGGAGTCCCGATCATCCTCGTGCTTCTGGCCTATGGCCTGTACAAGGGCATCATTCCGCTGGGGGCCTATTCCGGGCCACGGACCTATGTGATACCCGAGCTGGTGGGAGCACCTTTCGAGCACCCGTTCGTCAGTGACGGGAAGCTGGTCGGTGAATGGGTGAGCGTCGATTTGGTGACTGCGCCGTCACAGTTCGTACCCGGAAAGAGGAAATGGCCAACCGAAACGTTTTGGCTGAGCGATATGACATTTATCGATGGCGGCGACATTGTCGGGATCGTCAAGGGCAGCAAATCAAGTAGGGCCAGCCGATGGGCCAGCCGATGCAAATGGACGAAGGACTGGATCGTGGATCGTGAAGACAAAATCCAGGCCCAATACGCCATCAAGGAAACCGACGGAGAACTTTATCTGTTCTACCCCTGGCTTTCGGGTGATGTCAGTATCCGCTACCAGCCGCCGTGCTATTATGTGCTCAAGAAGGTTAGACCAGGTGGCAAGCACGGTTAGCTTCCGGCAGACGCCTACTCGTCGACCTTTATTGGAAGAACGTGTCCGAATTGAAGGAAATACTGAGTTCCTTGCCATGTCGGTCCTCTGGAGAAAGTGCGCTCGCACATGAGATTCTGCCGTTGAGTATGCGAGTTCCTCATTGGCCGTCGATGGATCGGCTGCAACTATACACAGCGTCATAAATAAA
>DIXK01000071.1 GCA_002428665.1 Verrucomicrobia subdivision 3 bacterium UBA6082 | reverse complement strand
CTGGGCTATCAGCGCCTGGAGCAACCGAAACTGATCCCCCTGATCAACGATCTGTATCGCACCTGGGGTCTGTTCCACAACTTCTTCTGCCCGACGCTCAAGCTGCTGAGCAAAACCCGTAAAGGTTCCAAGACCCTGCGCAAGTATTCCAAGGCACAGACTCCGTATCAACGGCTGCTAGACTCCTCGCACCTGACCCAAGAACAGAAGGCAAAGCTCCGTGATCAATATCACCAACTGGATCCCTTCCAACTCAAAGAGCAAGTTGAACAAAAGCTCAAAATGGTGTTCGATAAGGCACGCGCCCGGTAAGCATGATTACGAGTCAACCATCCGAAAACCTCCCAACCCTTCGGTAAGGTTTTGCCGTGAGTCAACGCGAGGGGGCTTTTGACGGGTTACGGTCACCTCGCATCGCGCTAGATGCCATATTAATAGGGCTTTGCGATTGCCCCGATGCTTACCAGCGAGGATTTGGTGTCCACGACTTGGCACGTTGGGGACTGAACACTCCCTGGCGAGTGGACGCCGAGCTTGATTCTCGAATAGTTTTTTAGAACTGTTCGTGCTCCGTTCGGGAAATGATTTCTTCCTGCAAGGCTGCTGAGAGGTCACAGAAGTAGTCACTGTATCCTGCCACGCGGACAATAAGGTCGCGGTGATTCTCCGGATCGGCTTGGGCTTTGCGGAGAGTTTCGGCGGTGATCACGTTAAACTGCATGTGGTGGCCACCCATTTTGAAATAGCTCCTGACAAGGTGCGCCCATTTAGTGAGGTTATCACCCTGGGAAACGAGGTCGGGATGAAACTTCATGTTGAGAAGAGTTCCGCCGGTTTTTACGTGGTCCATTTTTGCGGCGCTCAGGATGACCCCCGTGGGTCCCTTGCGGTCTGCCCCTTGGACTGGGCTGATGCCTTCCGAAAGCGGCAAGCCGGACTTGCGGCCATCCGGCATCGCGCCGGTGACGCTGCCGAAATACACGTGGCACGTGGTGGGCAGCATTTCCACTCGGTAACGACCGCCGCGAGCGTCGGGACGGTTGTCCACCTCCTGGAAGCACGCATCAAAAACGTCTAGCATGAGCCTGTCAGCATAGTCATTATCGTTGCCGTACTTGTGGGTGCGATTGACAAGGCGTTGCCGAAGGATTTCATCTTGAGAAAAATCTTCCTCGAGCGCCTTCAACAAGTGATTTATGGAGACCTTGGCGTCACCACCGCGCTCGAAGCACAACTCCTTTAAAGCACTGAGGCAATCGGTGATGCTACCAAGGCCGACCATTTGGATGAACGTGTTGTTGTACCGGGCACCGCCGGCGTTGTAATCTCGGCCCTTCTGGATGCAATCGTCAATCAGCACACTCAGAAACGGTGCGGGCATGTGATCTGCATACATCCGTTCGATCAGGCGGCTGCCTCCCATCTTGACGTTGATGAAATGCCGCAACTGCCGCCGGAATGCCGCGAAGAGCTGGTTGTAGGACTGGAATTCACGCGGGTCACCGGTCGTGAGTCCGAGTTGCTTGCCAGTGCGAGGGTCCAGCCCATTGTGGAGCGTGATTTCCAGCACCTTTACCAGGTTGAAGTAGCCGGTCAGGATGTAGGCCTCCTTGCCAAAAGCGCCCACTTCAACACACCCGCTGCAGCCGCCCGCTCGGGCATCTTCCAGGGATTTGCCCTGGCGCAACTGTTGCTCGACCACCGTGTCAGTATTGAAAATCGAGGGGAATCCATACCCGCGTCCAACGACCCGGAGGGTATGGTGCAGCAGCCTATCTGGGCTCTTTCGCGAAAGCTGCAGATTCGTGCTGGGCTGCAGGAGGTGCATTTCGTCCACGATGTCGAGGAGCATGTGCGAGACCTCATTGGAACCGTCGCGTCCGTCCTGAAGCAGCCCGCCGATGTTGATATTGGCAAAATCGGTGTAGGTGCCGCTTTCGGCAGCGGTGACACCGACCTTAGGCGGAGCCGGGTGATTATTGAACTTGATGAAGAAGCACTCGAGCAACTCACGCGCGAATTCCGGCGTCAGCGAACCTTCGGCGAGGCCTTTTTGGTAGAAGGGCCAAAGGTGTTGGTCGAGGTGGCCGGGGTTAAAGGAATCCCAGCCATTCAACTCAGTGATAACCGCGAGGTGGCAGAACCAGTAATATTGGAGTGCCTCCTGAAAATCGCGCGGAGAGTGTGCCGGCACGTGGTCGCAGACCTCTGCCATCCGGAACAATTCGGCCTTGCGAATAGCATTGTTTTCCGCGGCAGCTAACTCACGGGCGAGCGTGGCGTGGCGAGCGGCGAAAAGTATGACCGCATCGCAAGAGATATCGAAAGATTTGAGGGTTTCCCGGCGCTCATAGGCCTCGGGATCGTTAAGAAAATCGAGTCTAGCCACCGCCTCGGCGATGTCGCGTTTGAAGTCGAGCAGGCCCTTGCTGTAAATCTTGTCGTCCATGACCGTGTGTCCGGGAGCACGCTGTTCCATGAACTCCGTGAAGATGCCGGCTTCATACGCGTCCTTCCATTCTTGGCTCAGTTCCTCGAACATTCGGTCGCGCATGGAACGTCCACGCCACCAGGGGATGACCTTTTCCTCGTAGAGCCTCAGACATTCATCGTCTACGTGATACCATGTCTTCGGGCGCGAATTCAGGATGCGCAGGTCCTCGACACTGTGACAGGTAAGTTCGGGGAAAGTCGGCACCGCCTTGGGGCGGGGGCCACGTTCGCCGATAATCAACTCACCGGGACCGATGTAAATACTTTTGTGTTTGCAGAGATGGAGAAACGCGCGGGCCCGCATGACGGGAGCCGAGTAACGACCTTCATTGGCTTGATAGAATTCGGTGATCAGACGTGCTCGCTCACCTGAGATAGATGGGGGGGTGTCGAGACTTTCTCGTCGGAGTCTGGAAGTTCGTTCGTTCATAGATCTTTCGGTGCGGTGGTATCTTGCGTATCGAGTTTCAGGTTATCCTCCGATAAGCGTCTGCATGCCAGCGTGGCTAAAAATGTCGCGGGCGCCAGCCATGGTCTCGGCCGAGGGAGGTGCCGTGGTTTCGAGTTTCGCTTCCCGGCCCACGCGTTGGAACTTGGCCAATCCAATGCGGTGATAAGGAAGCAGGTTCACTTGGCGGATGCCGGAGAGCCTACTGACGAAATGGGCGATGGCTTGGAGGTCATCTTTAGAGTCGTTAACTCCGGGAACGACCGGTACGCGGATCCAGATCTGACCATGCACCTGGCTCAAGGCTCGGAGGTTCTGCAGGATAAGTGAGTTTGACGCACCCGTGAAACGACGATGCCGGGAATCGTCCATTATTTTCACATCATAAAGAAAGAGGTCCGTGAGGGGGGCGATCGCAAGAAGGTCGTCAGTGGAGGCCAAGCCGCAAGTATCAACGGCTGTATGGAGGTCCTGGGCTTTGCAGGTTCGCAGGATGGCGCGGAGAAACTCAGGCTGAGCGAGCGGTTCGCCACCGGAAAAGGTGACACCTCCGCCGGATTGTTCATAAAACATGCGGTCGCGGAGGATTTCCTGCAGAAGATCAGGCACGGTTGTTTCGTGGCCGGCCATTTGGCGCGCCTGGGATGGGCAAGCGGCAATACATTTTCCACAGAATCGGCAGCGTTCGTCGCGGGCAGGCAGGACCCCACCCTCTGGTTCTTGCGAACCGACGGGGCAAACCCGTCGGCACTCGTAGCAGGCAACGCAGCGGTTTTCGAGGATGATAATTTCCTGTTTGCGCGATATGCCTTCGGGATTGTGGCACCAGGCACAACGCAATGGGCAACCTTTCAGGAATACAGTCGTCCGGATCCCGGGTCCGTCCTGGACTGAATACCTTTGAAGGTTAAAAAGCATCCCGCGCCGCATACAGACCGTCAGGCCACAAACGGTGGTCGCATAGCGCGAGACCGCATCCGGTTTGCTTCGGAATCGCCGACGAACTCAGCTTTGCGCAAATCGAACTTCAGGCTTCGCTTTAACTGTTCACAGATGTCGGCAGCCAGGCAGATGTTCATGGATCGGCACATGACCTCGGGATTCGCGACTGTGGGCCGGCGCGACCGGACGCAGTCGAAGAAATCCCGCAAGTGGTTCAGCGGTCTTTGGGTTCGGCTCTTGTAGTCCGATAGCACTTTATCGTAATCGCGCAACAAGACCGGCGAGGAGACGTCGGGGCCTGAATAATCGTCGGCGGCGGCCACCCATCCTTCAGGACCATCGAACCGCTCACCGCAAGCACCATGCCAGAACTTGCACGGATCCCAAACCGAACCGGTGGTTCGGAACAGAACCAATCTTACTCCGTTGGACAAGTGGGTGACCATCGTCGCATCCGGTCCTTCATATTCGAATTCGATAAAGGAGACGTTTGTCATATCAAGACCGGCCAGGGCCTGTGCAACCGTATGCGCGCCCCACATCGCAACATCAGTCGCGAAGTCATGATAATGATACCACCCCCCGCCATTTACATAAGCGCTGTTATAGGGGCGCCACGGGCATGGGCCGAGCCAGACATCCCAGTCGAGTTCATCTTTGGCTGGTTCCGGTTCCTCCGGCAACCAGTCGCGGCGCATTCCGTCGCGCCAACGAATATCCGCGTAAGCCGTGTGAATCTGGCCCAGTCGACCGGTTCGGGCCATTTCGATGGCAAACACATGATGCGGTTCACTAAGCCGCTGGGCACCGGTCTGGTAGACCCGGCCATATTGCCGGGCGGCCTCGACGACCAGCTGGGCCTCTGCCATCGTAAGACAGGCCGGCTTCTCACAATAGACATCCTTGCCCGCACGCATCGCCAGGATCGAGGCCAACGCGTGCCAGCGGTCACCGGTGGCAATCAACACGGCATCCACATCGGCTCGCTCGGTTAGGAGTTCGCGCATATCGGCATACGGGACACAGTCTTTGTTGTCTTGTTTCCTATCTACCATTTGTTTGGCTGCCTCTCGACGCCCTTTTAGGGCGTCACAAACGGCAACCCACTGCACACCTCGTTCCCCCAACATACAGCTCAAATCATAGGATCCTCGGCCGCCGAGCCCAATTCCTCCCATCACGATGCGTTCGCTGGGTGCAACGGTGCCGTCACGTCCCAGAGCCGAGGCTGGAATATAGTACGGCAGCGCCAGCGCACTCGCCGCCACCGCCCCCCGTGTCAGGAACCGGCGCCGCGTGAGAGATGTGATCTGGTTATTACTCATAGGGGTTTGCCTTTTCCATTCAATCTGACGGTTTTCAGTGGCGATCACAACGCTTCTTTGATCCAAACCTGGGAGTTGCCCTGCCTCAAACGCTCGCCGCCTCCGGTGTCGGGGTCAGGCCGTGTCGAGCCGTTTTTGGCCGCTACGCCGGCCCCCGGGCGATTGTTTCGCGCGTAATTGGGTACTGCCAATAACGGGCTGCCGTCGGTCCACTGGCCATTGATGGCCATCACGCCTCCGAGCAAATCCCCGCGCCAGGTGGTGGTGAGAGGTGCCTTGCTGATGGGGCGATCGATGTTGGGTTGATCCGCCTCCTCGACGTTGTAAATAAGCGGCCCGTAACGGAGTGCTATTCGGCCGCGATTCGCTTCTATTCTCTCGTCGGCCTTGATCCGCTGCGCTTCCATTGGCAACACCAGCTCGATACGGTCGCCCTTGCTCCAAGTGCGCGGGATGGCAGCGTAACCATTTTGGATTCTGGGGTTGAGGGACAGGCCGTTTACGGTGAGCGACTGGTAGCCCTGAACCACGGGTGTGGGAGAATAGAGACTGCTGGTAGAGCGGTTCGGGATCCGGACATGGAGCGTGAATCGTTTTGACTCTTTCGGGTTGAGCATGATCTTGACGTTGCCGTTCCAGGGGTAATCCGTCTTCTGCACCATCTCGATGTCCGTGCCTGCAACATTCTCGAGACTAATGGCGCCGCCGATGAACAGGTTCACGTACAAGCTCTCCTTGCCCTTGACGTAGGTCCACGTGGGAATCATCAGCAGAGTGCGAGGAATATTGCCTACACAACAGGGGCAAACATGCCACGGATACCTCGGGTGACTGCCTATGAGCGGGTTATCGTAGTAAAAGGTCTTCCCGGCGAGATCCAAAGACCCAAGCAGCGCATTATAGAGGGTTTCTTCGTAAAGATCCGCATACTTCGCGTCATGGTAGGCAAGATTCATTTTGTACTGGAAAAAGATGAGCCCCGCGCTGGAGCACGACTCGCAATAGGCTTGGTTCCGCAAGGAATAGTTCGGCCCGAACCCTTCCGAGGTTTCGCCGCTGCCGATGCCTCCCGTGACGTAGTACTTCCTGTTGACCAGGTTGTCCCAAAGCGACATTACCGCACTTTGGTAATCCACGTCATGGGTTTCCGCCGCGACATCCGCCATACCGGAATAGCTGTAGGTGGCACGCACGGCGTGGCCGACGGCCTCGTATTGCTGCTGCACCGGGACATGGCTCTGGTCGTATTCGCTGCCGTCACGTCGGCAATCAAGCAGGAATTTGGCTAGATGGATGTAGCTGTCGCCATGCCCGCCGCCTTCCATGTCGTTGACGAATCTGCCAAAGCGTACGAGTGCTTGCTCCATTTCCTGGTGGCCGTCATACCACGACTTTTTTCCAGGGCCAATGTTGGCCGCCCAGCAGTCAGCCAACTTCTTGGCAGCGTCGTACAGCCGTCGGTCTTTACCCTCGCTGAGCGTGTAATGGTTGATCGCGGATTCGATGAAATACCCCGCCACGTATCCCTCATGGTCCCCACGATTGCGGGGCGACCAGCGCTCGCTCCAGCGATTTTTATCGGCCAGGGTATAAGCGGTCTGCAAGTACCCGTCCGGCTCCTGGGCCGCAAGTATCTTGGGAATCCAATCCTCTAGCGTCGCCTTCATTGCCGCCTGGGCTTTCTGCATCTCGGGATCGCCTTGCGGATCCAACATGAGCGCGATGCAAATGGACTCAACGGTTTGGTGCACCCAGGCATTGGCGAAGACGTAACCTTTGTGCGGTCCGTGCGGTTCGCCGCGCAATGCCTTCGCTGCTTCAATGAAGTTGTCAATGCCGCCTTGCCCTTGGGTCAGGTTCGTGCGGTTGATATAGTCAATGCAGTGGGGAATCCAGTTGATGACAATGGCTTTGGCGCGGTCGGTCCAGAGCGGACTGTCAATTTGGTATCGCTTCGTATACACGACATCCAGTCGGTCAACAGGCGGGGGCTCAGTGACGGTGACCTTCAGCTCGGAATCCGAACTCAAACTTCCTTCCGTCGCCGTAAGTTTCAAGGTGTAATGACCCAAGGCCGAAAAAGTCGCTGCGGTTTCCAGGGCGTTTGGATTTGCGAAGGTCACCTCACCCGGGCCGAAGGCTTTGCCCCACGTCACCTTTGTCGCGGCGGGGTCAGTTTTGAGAGACTTAATAGTCCCGGAGAGATAGGTCTTGCCATTGAGCATCACGCAACGGTCGATCCCCGCTATCACTTTAGGCGGAAACGCGGGGGATTTGCCGGAGTCAAACACTCGCCATTCGAGGACCCCAGTGGAGAACTTTTCGCTGGAGTCCATCTCCAGCCGCAATCGGGACGTCCTTACTTCATCAAAGGTGGTAACGTTGAACTGATCGCCGGTGACCCCCAGTCCGGAGACTTTCGCGACCGGAACGAAATCAGCCCCATCCCAATATTTCAGGCGGCACGCTTTGGGCAGCCGCACCCCCCGGCGATCATCCCACCAATAAACCTCGATTTGTTTGGTACTGATAGGTTGGGGCCAATCGTATTGCACCCACTGTGTTCCTACCCGTGGCCAGTTTCCGTAAGACCGACGGCTGTCATCGCGCGAATTGCGGGGGACAAACCCATCATTCAAGGCTCCGGTGGTGGTGTCCCCCGAGGCGTAAGCGCTCGAGGGCGTCGCGACCGAGGCCAAGTTGACTAAAGAGGATTCGGGGCCATTCGACCAAGAATTGAGTGGCAGGAGGAGGTAAATCGCCGACAGAACGCATGCCGCTGACGCAATCTGGGGACATCGCGGGCTCCATGGTGATTGATGTTTCATAAAAGGTCTGTGGATGCAACGGTCTCCCTATATCCCTGACTCGGCTAGATTCCAAGTAAAGAAACGCCGTGAGCCGCTGCCGATCAGCCTTCAAAACTGGACGCGTTCACTTCAAGGAGCCTTAAGCTGAGAATACTCCTAAGCCGCGGGCTCCGAGGAAGTAATAGCTCGCCACGGCCGCTTGACATTGTGTGTACCATCAGTTCGCGGGCATGGCTTAGGGCGAATTCAGGCGTTTTGTCAAAGCGAGAGACCAGTTGTCTCCTGCTGTCACCCCGGGCCCTGGACGTTGGCACAATGAACCCTGCAACCGTTTTTCTGGGCTGGGACCAGCCCTGCGTGAAGCTCGTGGCCGCCTGGTTGGGCAGCGCCCCTGAGCGGTTGCGTCGCAGGTTGGTTGTCGTGCCGACGCGCGAGTCGGGTCGGCGGCTTCGGGAGTTGCTCGCCGAGGGTTCGATAAAGGGCGGGTGTGGGGCTGTTTTAGGGCCATGGGTGGTCTCGCCAGACGATTTCTTTCGGCCCGACACCGCCATGCCTGATTCATTGCGATGGGCCGGTTGGCTGAAGGTGCTGAGGGAAACCAGTGATGCTGAGGTTGAGCATCTCTTTCCGAATGGGATTAGCCGTGGAAGCGACCTCTGGTGTGTCGGGGTCGGAAGGCAGATCGAACAAGCCCGAGATCAACTGGCCTCCGCCGATTTGGGGTTTTCTGAGGTAAAGACCCATTTGGAGACCGAGGTTGACCGTTGGGCTGAGTTGGCCGCTCTGGAGGCTAAGGTCGGAGCGCTCTGGCAACAGTGGGGCTTCCATGACCCAGTCCTGGCCAAGCGCCAGAAGGCACATCAGCCCGACCTTCCCGCCGGGGTGCAGGAGATTGTCATCGCGGCGGTGCCGGACCCAACTCTCCTTGCCGTCCGTGCCTGGCAGGCAGCCGCCCGAAAAGGGATCAATGTTACCTGTCTGGTGTGCGCTCCGACAGATTTGGCGGCGGCTTTTGACGAGTGGGGGCAACCCAAGCCGGATTTTTGGTCCGATCGCAACCGCTTTTCAGTTCCGGAGCCCACCGCCCGCTGTGTGGCCGCGGACGCTTCGGGTTTGGCGGAAGCCGTGGTCCAGAATTGCCTTGGCAAATCCAGCGATGAAGTCTGTGTGGGTGTGTGTGCCAGCGCCTTCATGCCCGCTGTGGTTCGAAGATTCCAACAGGCCGGTTGGCCGACCTACGACCCGCAAGGAGAGGCGGGTTCCTGCGACGGTTGGCCGGAATTGTTGGAGTCCCTGGCCGGCGCTGTGGAAGCCCCCGGCGACTACGCGGCAGTCTCACGCCTTGCTCGCCATCCGTTCGCTTGGGAATCTTGGCTTGAGAGCGGAGGTGCAAGTTCTGTTTTTGGCGCATTAGATGATTGGGAAACGCAGCATTGTCCCGGCGCCACGCATTTGGCCACGCGTCTACTGGGTGGGGCAGAAGCCGCAGTGCTCAAGCAAGCTGGCGCTTTGCTTAAACGGGCGGGAGATTTCGTGGAAGCTTGCCGCGGGAAGGGGAAGGTGTTGCAGGAGCAGTTGATGGCTTGGGCTTCTAAAGCGCGGGATGTCCAGGAACGCATCCATAATGAAACCGTGGCCTGGCCCAGGCTTGCTGAATTGAGCGTCCCCACGCGGCTGCGCATGCTGGCTGCCTCCTTGGGATCGATGACTCGCGATGCCGAACATTCCCGCGATGCTCTGCCGCTGCAGGGTTGGCTCGAATTACCGTATGACCCAGCACCACACTTGGTGTTGGCGGCAATGCATGAAGGGGCGGTGCCGGAAAATCCCTCTGTCAACCCGCTGATCACCGAGGTGCTGCGCGAGCGCCTTGGATTCCGTGATCGCAAATCAAGGCTTGCTCGGGAGGTCTACCTTTATGCGGCGATGGCGCGGGGCCGTCGAAACACGGGAAGCGTCGTCGTGGTTACGGCCCACGTGGACCCAACCGGCGAACCCTGCCGACCTTCGCGTGTGTTGTTGCACGCCGGTCCTGCTGAATTGCCTGGGAGGGTTGGCCAATGGTTCAAAGAAGATCCCGATATTGCTTTGCGGGCTACACCCCCATGGAGTCGCGGTGCCTGGAGCATTCAGCCGCGGCCCGGCACCGCTCGTAACAAGACCTGGACACACCTCAGCCCCTCCACGCTTCGGGCTTACCTGGCGTGCCCGACCCGGTTTTACTTCGCCAAGGTTCTTCGTTGGGAACGTTTTCAGCGGTTCGATGCGGAGATGGATGCGAAGCAGTTCGGTGACCTGTTCCATGAAGTGTTCCGGGTGTGGGGCGAGGACCCAGCTGCTTGCGCGCTGACCGACCCGCAGAAGTTGGCCGACACCTGGCTGGCCTTGCTACAACATGTCGTGACGCAACGTTACGGCGCTGATTTGCCACCTCTCCTGCGGATGCAAGTGATGTCTGCCCGCGAACGGCTTCGCGCATTGGCGAACGTCCAGGCGATACAAGCCCAGGGCGGGTGGACGATTCTGGCCGTTGAACAATCCTATCGACATTTGAAGCTGGCTGGATTGCCGCTCGAAATGCGTGTGGATCGCATCGATCGCCACGCGGATGGATCTGTGCGGGTGATTGATTACAAAACCGCCAGGGCAGGGAGCACCCCGCGGCAAACACATCTGCGCCTCTTTAAACAGGAAACCTGCCCCAAACCCTTGGGACCGTTGGTGACGCTGGGGTCCAGAAACAGCCAATACGCGTGGACCGATCTCCAACTTCCGCTCTACGTGCGGGCTGTTCAAGCGGCCTTGGAACTCAAAGACCCGCCTCGTGCCTTTTACGCGCTATTGCCCGAGGCCGTCAGTGACACCGACTTTATTGAATTCAGTGAGTTGCCAGAGCTTCTGGAGAACGCCCTGGTCTGGGCGGAAACCGCAGCCCAACGTATCCTGCAAGGGGTCTTCTGGCCCCCGGCGGCAGAACCGGCTTACGACGATTTTGCAGCTATCGCTCCAGACGGCCTGGAACAAGCTCTTGGAGAGAGTTGGGCGGCGTTCTTGGGTGGCGATCCCACCGCTAAGTACCAGTTTCCGAAGGAACCCGGAGGACGCATCGTATGATTCCGAAACTGCAACACACGATGATCCGGGCTTCGGCCGGTACGGGAAAAACCTATCAATTGGCCAACCGGTTCATCGCGTTGCTCCTGCTGCAAGCTGCGGATAAGAAGGCAGCCCCGGAAAGGCTGGTAGCGCTGACGTTCACGCGCAAGGGAGCTGCCGAGTTCGCTGTGCGTATTCTGAATCGGCTGGCTATGGCCGCCGCCTCCACTGAAGGTTGTTCTCGTCTGCGGGGAGATATTGAGGAAGTGATTCAGGGCGCCCCAGCTAAAGGTATCAAAGGACTCGCACCCGGCGCCATGGTTGCCGTGGACCCGGCAGGGATGCGGCGGCTGCTGGCCGCGGTGGCCGATGAACTGGATCGCCTGAGCTTGGGCACCATCGACAGCTTCATGGCGCGTTCCGTTCAAACGCTGGCTTTCGAGCTGGGGCTGGGTGGGTTTGAGATTCTGGAGGGACCCGCCACGGAAATCGCTCGGCGCGAGCTGCTCGCCCAGGTGTTTGATGAAGCCGCCGATTCCGATATCGATGCGTTTTACCAGACGTTCAAACGTGCGACTCTAAAATCGTCCTCCAGTTTGCGCCGGGAGATGGACCAGTTTGTACAAAGCTACCACGGTTTGGTTTGCGCGGTCGAATCTGCGGCAGGGTGGGGTGGCCCAGACTTCTGGCCAGAGGGTCTTCCATCGTGTGCCGATACCCAATGGCGGGTGCGGGCCGAAACACTTAGGCAAAGGATTTGCGGAACCTCCTATGGCCACAAGAGTCTCACAAAGTCCCTTTGCACTGCCTTGGATTGGCTGGCGAAGCGTAACGTTGAGACCGCCCCAGGAAGACCGCCAACCTGGCTCGGGGACGATGGCAAGCTTTGCCAGATTTGGTCCGAGTGGCCTCCGGCCGACTGGAGTCTGCAATACCAGCGGAAGCAGTGTACGATCCCTGGAGCGGTCATGGCCGAGTTGCGGGATATCCTGCAAGCATGGACTGCGGCAGAGAAATGCGCGTTGGCGGGCAAGACACACGCGCTGTTCCAGATGGTCTCGGCCTATGAAAAAATCTATGAGCAGCAGGCCCGGCGCAAAGGGCGCCTGAGTTTTGCGGACCTGCCACTTCTGCTTGAGGCCAATGCGGAAATTCGATCGACCCAGGCGATCGCGCTTCTAGGCTTTCGCTGGTTCCAGCAGATTGACCATTGGCTTCTTGACGAGTTTCAGGATACCAGCCGATCGCAATGGTCAGTCCTCCATCCATGGCTCGACGAGGCCATTCAGGATAACAGCGGTACCAAGTCCGTCTTTGTTGTTGGGGATCTGAAGCAGTCTATTTACGGTTGGCGCGGTGGCGAACCGCGCCTTTTCCAGGAGTTGGTGACCCACTACCGCGGTGCTTTCCACGAGCAACTTATGTCCGAATCCTGGCGCTCACGCCCCGCGGTGCTCGACCTCGTCAATCGCGTTTGCAGTCCGCACAACCCTGCGTTTGCGGATCCAGACAAGTTCAGCCCGCGGGCGCTGTCCAGGTGGTGTTACGAGAATCACGTCTGCAGCAAAGACCGGGGCACCCGTTCCGGCTATGCCGCGGTACTGCTGGCCGCCAAGGAGCCCAACGGGTTGGAAGAATCGCCCGAACCGCAAGACGGCGACGTTGTCGACGAAAAGCTGGCCCCCCGAGCCCGGGTGATTAAAGCAGTCCTCGCTGGTATGGACCCCTTGGGAAAAGGGTTGAGTTGCGCCATCCTAACGCGCAAAGGCAAGCACGCTCTGGCCATCGCCCAATGGCTGAGGGCTAATGGGGTGACTAATGTTATGGTGGAAGGCGACGCAACGCTCGCAGACCAGTCTCCTGTCTTGGCGGCCCTCGTGGATGCTTTGCGTTGGCTTGATACTCCCGCTGATCACCTCGCTGAGGGGCATGTGCTCTTAAGTCCGCTTTGGCAGATACTTGAGGAAAGTGTGGCCATGGCCAATGGAGCGGAGAGGCCAAGGGGAACAGTATGGCGCTACTGGAGGCAACGTGTGTGTGAAATCGGCGCTGCATCCGTAACGCGAGAATGGTGTGCAGTTCTCATGGGCGGCCAGTTGAGCGCTTACGGACACTACTGCCTCCAGCAAGTGGATCA
The DNA here is from genome assembly GCA_002428665.1 of Verrucomicrobia subdivision 3 bacterium UBA6082. Taxonomy (GTDB): domain Bacteria; phylum Verrucomicrobiota; class Verrucomicrobiia; order Limisphaerales; family UBA8199; genus UBA6082. The sequence goes on along the minus strand of DIXK01000071.1, from coordinate 10,769 downwards.
ACTGGCTCACCGCGTCGGTGCCCAGGTAACTCTTGCGGAATGGATCGTCACTCTCGAGCGATTCACCGTTCGCGAGACTTCCTCCGCGGGGTCGGTTCACGTTATGACGATTCACAAAGCCAAGGGCTTGGGCTTCGACGTTGTATTCCTTCCGGATCTTGACATGGGGCGTTATGGCGGAGACCAGGTTTTGCTCCGAAAGGACTCCCAAGGCGTAATAACTGGCTGCCTAGTGTCTCCGCCCAAGTGGCTGACCACCTGGATGCCCGACTTGGCGGAATTGAAAACCGAGCAGATTTCAACGGATGATCTCGAGGAGTTGTGCGTTCTTTACGTGGCCTTAACCCGCGCCAAGGAGGCCACTTTTGTTGTAATGGGCAAGGAGACAAACGCACGCACGGTCACACGGACGCGTGACTGGATCATGGGCGGGGTTCGGGATTCTGGATCCGGACCCAGCCTGGACTCGGTGACAACAGAGATACTCTCTACGTCACGGTGGGGAGCAGGCGAAGTGCTCTGGGAGACCGGAGTTGCGGAACTTAAAATGGTTTCAGACGCTTCAGTCAAGGCACTCCCGTATCAACCCGGATTGCAGTTGCCCAAACTCGGTCTCAGACGCGAACGCAAAAGACCGTCCGACGCGGGGCATAGGCGGTGGCAACAGCAGGAGGCTCCCCTATCTGTTCCAAGCTTTGGCGGGCTGGATTTTGGCACGGAAGTGCACCAGGTATTCGAGCAAATTGAATGGTGGGACCCGCGCCTGATCCTCCAGGGCACGGAGACCGCAGTGAGCCTGGTCCATGACTGCTTAGCGTTTTCCGAGATCCGTGCGCTGTTTGACCAGGAGACACCTCGCGACGAAGCCCAGCAGGAAGTGCCGGTCGAGTTCATTGAAAATGATGTTTGGTGGAGCGGGGTTATCGACCGTATCGTGCTTCGCCACAACGCCGAAGGAAAACTGGTCCGCGTTATTATCGTGGATTTCAAGACCGACAAGGTCGTTTCGGCGGAGGCATTGCGGGATCTTTACTCAGATCAACTCGACCTCTATCGCCGTGCACTCTCGCTGGTGGCCGGGTTCGGCGGCGTTCCGATTGAGACCGTCCTGCTGAGCACACACTTGAAGGCGCTCGTCCCGATCATCCGCTGAAGACTGAATTTGGCTCGAATGCCCTTTTGTGCCATTCCCCGCTGCACTTGGTGCTTCCGAAGTCAGTGGCGTTCTGGCATCCTGGAACCCACTGGCAATCGATAATCATGAGACGAATTCTTGCACTAGCTTTGTTGTGCGCCTTTACCAGTAGCCTTGCGGTTGTTGCGCACGCCGCCTCCCACCCCAATGTTCTGTTCATCAGCGTGGACGATCTCAAACCGGTCCTCGGATGTTACGGCGATCACCTGGCCCGGACACCCAACCTGGACCGCTTGGCTGCTCGGGGTGTGCGATTTGATTTGGCCTACTGCAATCAGGCCGTTTGCGCTCCTTCCCGCAACAATCTGATGACCGGTAGCCGATCGACGACCTTGGGCATTTATGATCTCGGTACCAATTTCCGTCGTGTCCAACCCGGGGCGGTTACTTTGATGCAATATTTTATGCGGCATGGATGGCGTGCTGAAGGCATCGGCAAGGTTTTCCATGTGGGGCATGGAAATCATGAGGATCCTGCATCCTGGAGCGTGCCGTTCCAACCGGACAAAGTCGTCGAGTATGTGAAACCCGAAAACTCCGCGGGCGGACAGCTGACGCGGGAAGAGGCATTCTTTTCAAACCAAAAGCTGGGTCAGAATCGTTCCTTGCCCCGTGGCGCGGCTTGGGAAATGGCCGAGGTTCCGGATAACGCCTATGCCGATGGCCGCATCGCGGACGAAGGAATTCGCCGGCTTCGAGCTGCCAAAGAGAAACCGGACCAACCCTTTTTCCTAGTCCTCGGCTTCGTTAAACCGCACTTGCCCTTCTGCGCACCGAAGAAGTACTGGGACATGCACGATCCAAAAGCTTTCAAGCTCGCAGACCGTAACACTCCTCCCGAGGGAGCCCCCCGCTACGCGGGTAAAACCCTCAGCGAACTCAATCAATACACCCCTGTTCCGGATAACCCTCCTCTGAGCGAAGAGTTGCAGCGCAACCTGATCCACGGTTACTACGCGGCTACCAGTTTTATGGACGCCCAAGTGGGTCGCGTTCTCGACGAATTGGATCGCCTCAACCTCGCGGATAACACTCTTATCGTGCTGTGGGGAGATCACGGTTGGCATTTCGGCGATAACGGCGCCTGGACCAAGCATACGAATTACGAGCAAGCGAACCGTATCGCCATGGCCATCGTTGCCCCCGGTGTCGCAAGGGCGGGCACCAGCACCAAGCAACTAACCGAAACCGTGGATATCTACCCGACGCTCGTGGAGTTGGCTGGGTTGCCTAAACCCGAGGTGCCACAAAGGCTTGACGGCGTCAGCCTGGTACCGGTCCTGCGTGATCCCTCTGTGCGCGTCCGCGATCATGCTTACCACGCCTTCCCAAGGCACCGAGCCGGTCAGCCGGTTATTGGCCGCGCGATCCGCACGGAGCGTTACCGTTTGGTGGAGTGGAAAAAGCCTGGTGCTCCCGCTGATACCGCCGACCTGGAGCTTTACGATTATCAAGCTGATCCTAAAGAGACGCGAAATCTGGCCGGTTCCCAGCCCGAAACAGTCACCCGCTTGCGTGAGGTTCTCGCCAGGCATCCTGAAGCCAAACCGGCCCTGTGACCGTTTCGTATCGGTACCCACCCGCCAATTTAAACCCCATCTTGTCATGCGAACCATAACTCGACTTTGCGCTTTTCTCCTCGCGCTCGCTTCAGTCGTGCTGCTGAACGCCACAGAAACCCGACCCAATTTCATCATGGTCTTCATTGACGACATGGGGTGGGGCGATTTCTCCTGCTTTGGTAATACGGTCGTGAAGACCGAGAACATCGACCGCCTTGCGGCCGAGGGGTTGCGTTTCACGCAGTTTTACGTCAACTCACCGATCTGTTCGCCTTCGCGGACCGCCCTGACCACCGGCCAATATCCGCAGCGGTGGCACATCCACTCCTTTCTTAACAACCGCCAGGCGAACGTGAACCGGGGTATGGCACAATGGCTGGACTTAAAGGCCCCAACACTCGCACGTCATCTCAAGGAGGTTGGTTACGCCACTGGCCATTTCGGTAAGTGGCACCTCGGTGGTCAGCGGGATGTCGGTGAGGCGCCACTGATCACAGAATACGGTTTTGACGAGTCCCTCTCTAATTTCGAAGGGCTTGGTCCGCGTCTCCTGCCGTTGTGTAATGCCCATGACGGTGAGCCTCCGCGAAAACACGCCCTTGGTTCCGATAACTTGGGCCGCGGTCCGATCATCTGGATGGATCGTTCCAAAATCACCGAGGGTTTCGTCGGCGCCACGATCGAATTCATCCGGAAAGCCGCGGCTGACAATAAACCGTTCTATATCAACGTGTGGCCCGACGACGTGCATTCGCCATTTTTTCCACCGGCTGACCGGCTTGGCGGTCGCACCAAACGTGACCTTTACTATGGCGTTCTCAAAACCATGGATGAGCAGCTTGGCCCGCTTTTTGACTATGTGCGGAGTGACCCGGGACTGCGGGAGAATACGTTAATCCTTGCCTGTTCAGATAACGGCCCTGAACCCGGCGCGGGTTCAGCCGGTCCTTTCCGGGGCGCCAAGACCATGCTCTACGAAGGCGGGGTCCGTTCCTCGCTGATTGCCTGGGCGCCGCGCCTGATGGCCGCAAGCGCCGTTGGTGGCCAAAACACGAATTCGGTGTTTTCAGCAATGGACCTTGTCCCGTCCATGCTCGCATTGGCCGGCGTGAAGTGTCATTCCGGGCTTTTTGACGGTGAAAACGTGTCGGATGTCTTGCTCGGTAAGAACCAGGGTTCCCGCCGGGCTCCGCTCTTCTGGCGCCGCCCTCCAGACCGTCCGGGTGGTCCGCGTGAAAACCTGCCCGACCTGGCGGTACGGGAAGGCGACTGGAAACTGCTCTGCGAATACGATGGATCCGCGCCTCAGCTCTACGACTTAGGCAAAGACCCCGCGGAAACTACCAACCTTGCGGACAAGTCTCCAGACCTGGTGAAGCGCCTCTCGGAGGCTGTACGCAATTGGTACCAGTCGGCACCCTGAGTGGGCCATCGAGCAACTATCCACGACATGAAACGCTTGATCGTCCTTGCCTGCGGCGCGCTCACAGCTTTGTCCCTAGCCGCTGCAGAGAAGCCCAACATCATTCTAATTCTGGCTGACGATCTCGGATTCAGCGATGTCGGCTGTTACGGGGGCGAGATCCAGACTCCCAACATCGACCGCTTGGCAGCCCGGGGTTTGCGCTTCACGCAGTTCTATAACGTCGCACGCTGTTGCCCTTCGCGTGCTGCGCTGATGACCGGTCTGCACCCTCACCAGGCCCATGTCGGGGATATGGTAGACGAATACGCGCGGGGAATCCGGGAGCAACTCAACACGTCCGCCTATTCGGATCGGCTCAACCCTAACGCCCCGACCATTGCCGAGGCGCTACGGCAGGCTGGGTATCGCACGGGCATGTCCGGCAAATGGCACTTGGGTTATCGCACGAACGAATGGCCCTCGGCGCGGGGATTTGACAGATCCTTCGCGGTTATCGAGGGCGCGATGAATTATTATGGGTATGGTATGCAGCACACCGGTATCATCACCAACCCGCCCATGGTCCTGGACCACGCGGTTTATATTCCCCCGCGCGAAGGTTTCTTTGCTACAGATGCCTTCACCGATTACGCCGTGCGGTTCATCAATGAGAGTGCCACCGATAAAAAGCCTTTCTTTCTCTACCTGGCTTACACCGAGCCGCACTGGCCACTGCACGCTAAGCCGGAGAATATCGCCAAGCATCGAGGCCGCTACAGGACCATAGGCTGGGACAAACTCCGCGAGCATCGTTATGAACGCCTGAAGCTTTTGGGTATCATCGACGCGCGCTGGCCCCTCGCACCACGCCCCGTCAACGTGCGGCCATGGGAGCAGGCCACGCCCGAACGTCAAGCGGAGTGGGATGAGGAGATGGCGGTCTATGCTGCGCAAGTGGAGGAACTGGACCACGGCATTGGCCAGGTTATGGAAGTGCTCTCTAAGGTTGGGCGTGAGGAAAACACGTTGGTGATGTTCCTCTCGGACAATGGTGGCGCGGCTGAGGATCCGAACCGCAGTCTTCCCGGATCGATTCTGGGTGCGCGCGAGAGCTACCGTGGCTACGGCATTGGTGGAGCCCACGTCAGCAGCAGTCCGTTCCGGAAAACCAAGAAATTCATCCACGAGGGAGGCATTGCCGCACCTCTCATTCTCTGCTGGCCAAGCGGGATGCCTCATCGAGGTCAATTGACCCACACGCTTAGCCACATCATCGACCTGATGCCCACATGTCTCGATGTTGCCGGTGCCTCATTCCCCAAGGCACTTCGTGGCGTTGCCGCATGGCCTCTGGAAGGCATCAGCCTGGCGCCGCTGTTTAAGCCGGGCCAAACGCTTTCCCGTTCTCAGCCCCTGTTTTGGGAACATGAAGGCCATACTGGGGTTCGCAATGGCAAATGGAAACTGGTCGCGACCTTCGGCGAACCTTGGGAGCTTTACGACATGGAGGCGGACCGCACGGAGTTGAACAACCTCGCGGAGCTGCAGCCGCAACGAGTGCGTGAATTGAGGTCGCTCTACCAGGATTGGGCGCGTCGGGTCGGGGTGGAACCCTGGCCTGGTCGCCCCCCATCTCCAGCCCCTAAAAAGCCTTTTGAAAAGTCAGCCGCCCGAAATAACTAACGCTATGCAACGCTTGAAAACCTTATCCTGGGTCCTGTCCCTTGGGCTGATGCTCCCTATCGCCCACTTCGCTGCCACCCCCACCGAGAAAAAACCAAACATCATCGTAATGCTGGTCGATGACATGGGTTTTTCCGACATCGGCTGTTATGGTTCGGAAATTCCTACCCCAAACATCGACCGCCTGGCTGCGGGTGGGGTGAAGTTCACCCAGTTTTACAACACCGCGCGATGTTGTCCCACCCGGGCTGCCTTGCTCACAGGGCTCTATTCGCATCAGGCCGGTGTGGGGTGGATGACCACCGATTTTGGCCCTGACTACCCAGGCTTTCGTGGCCGGCTCCTCGGGGACCGTATTACCATTGCCGAGGCGCTCAAACCCGCGGGATACTTCACGGCCATGACCGGCAAATGGCACTTGAGCCAGGAGCCCAGGCCTCCCGCAGTTCGGTTTGACCGCTCGCTGCAGGCTATGGCTGGGGGCTTTTACTATCCCAGTGCCACAGGCAAAGCCGCGCCTCGATTGGTGCTTAATGGTCAGAAAATCCAGCCCAACGCTCCCGAATTACCCAAAGACTGGTATTCCACCGATCTCTGGACTGAGTTCGGCCTCCGTTTCATCGATGAGGCTGTGGCCGAAAAGAAACCGTTCTTCCTCTACCTGGCCCACAACGCGCCACACTTTCCCCTCCAGGCTGATCCCGAGGATATCGCCCGCTTTCGCGGCAACTATAAAACCGGATGGGATGCCCTAAGCGCCGCTCGCCACAAGAAACAGGTTGAATTGGGCTTGATCGACAAGGCTTGGCAAAAGGCCGCACGCCCGGTGGACGTCAAGTCTTGGGAGACGCTCAGCGAGAGCGAAAAAGACCATTTCGACCACCTAATGGCAATCTACGCCGCCTGTGTCTGGCGCATCGATCGCTCCGTAGGAACATTGGTCGAGGGGCTGAAAAAACGCGGTCTGTTCGACAACACTTTGATCCTGTTCATGAGCGACAACGGCGGCAACGCCGAGGGCGGCCCGCAAGGCACCGCGCGCGGCCCGGGTGCACTGGGCAGCGCCAACTCCACCGTTTTTTGCGGGGAATCGTGGGCCTGGATGCAAAACACCCCGTTTCGGAAGTTCAAACATTACAATCACGAAGGTGGTATTGCTACGCCGCTGATCGCTCACTGGCCGAAAGGAATAGAAGCGAGCGGTGAGTGGCGTCAGGAACCCGGCCATCTTATCGATATCATGCCCACGTGCTTGGACGTTGCCGGGGCAAAGTATCCGGCGGAGTGGGCTGGCAAGCCTTTGCTACCCCTGGAGGGGACCTCCCTGGTGCCTGCCTTTGCCGGGAAACCAATCCAACGCGCGCAGCCTGTTTTCTGGGAGCATGAGGTCAACGCCGCTGTGCGCGAGGGTGATTGGAAAATCGCCCGCTTGGGTTACGGCGCAGATTGGGAACTGTACAACCTCAAGGCCGATCGCACCGAACAGCATGACCTGGCCAAGTCGCACCCGGGAAAAGTCAAGTTGCTGGCCGCAAAATGGGACGCGTGGGCGGAGCGCGCCAACGTCAAACCCTGGCCGGAGGGTATCGGTTACCCTCGCAAGCCAGAAAAGCAACTGGCACCAAAGAAAAAGAAGGGCCCTGCCAGGAAGTCCTCGGCTGCCTCGAATCCATAAAAGCCTGATGAAATCCACAAGTCTATTGATCGCACTGTGTGTGTCCGGGGCTCTGACCGCAATCGCTGTCCATGCGGTGCCACAGCCGGACATCGTTATTTTTCTCACTGACGACCAAAGCCAGGGCGATCTCTCACCGTATGGCGACAATTCGCTGCGCACGCCGAATATGCAGCGGCTTGCCGATGCCGGCATGATCTTCACTCGTGCCTATGTCGCCTCGCCCACGTGCGCCCCCAGCCGCGCCGCCATGCTCACCGGCCTCATGCCAGCACGAAACGGTGCGGAGCCAAACCATGCTAAACCGCGTCCCGAGATCAAGAAATGGCCTGCTTATTTCCAGGAACTCGGCTATGAAGTCGTCGCCTTTGGCAAGGTGTCTCATTACCGGCACACCGCCGATTATGGGTTCGATTACTTCGCCCACGACACCTTCCATGACCACGCGGGCATTGCGGCGGCGGCGGAATTTTTGAAGAACCGTGCGCGAAACGGGGCGAAACCATTGTGCCTTTTTGTCGGCAGCAACTGGCCCCACGTGCCCTGGCCGGAAACCGACCTGGGCTATGACCCCAGCCATTTGCCCCTGCCTGCCGGCAGTGTAGACACTCCTGAAACCCGCGCCTGGCGGGCGCGTTACGCGGCCGCGGTGACTCGGGCCGATGACGATCTTGGCGTGGTTCTCGATGCCGTCCGGGCTTACCTGAGCACAAACACCCTGGTTCTCTTTTCCGGCGACAACGGCACCCAATGGCCCTTTGCCAAGTGGAACTGCTACGAAGCCGGTGTGTGTGTGCCTTTGATTGTCTCCTGGCCCGGAGTGGTCAAGCCCGGCACCAGGACTTTGGCCATGGTCAGTTGGATCGATTTTCTTCCCACCTTGCTGGAAGCTGCCGGGGGTAAGCCTCCGAAAGACATCGACGGGCGCTCCTTCCTTCCGGTGCTGCGCAGCAAACGATCCTCCCACCGTGACCGCATCTTCACGACTCACAGCGGCGATGGCCGTTTTAATATCTACCCCAGTCGTGCCCTGCGTGACGGCCAGTGGAAGTATTTGCGCAATCTCCATCCCGAGTTCGCTTTTACCACCCACATCGATTTGCCCGTCAACCTGGGGCAGCGTGCCTATTTCCAGACTTGGGAAGCCGCCGCCCAAACCAACGACCATGCGGCCGCTGTTCTTCGGCGCTACCACGCCCGGCCTGCCGAGGAACTGTACGACCTCACTTCCGATCCGCACGAACAGAACAACCTTGCCACTGACCCCCGCCACGCCTCGCGGCTGAAGAAGCTGCGCCGCCAACTCGACAACTGGCTCCGTGATCAAGGCGACGCCCTCAGGGTCTATGCCGAGCAACCTCGACTTCTGAGCGATCCTACCAGCTATGGCCCGGGTGCTTTGCCTCCCGGCGGCCGCCCCAAGCCCAGGTCCGATTAACACCGTTGGGGTGCCAAGTCTCCAGTGCGTCGGCAGCCGTGGTCCGGCCTCCATTCCTCGCGAGATTCACATTTTCAGAACCATAGTATTTCTATGGGGCTTTTGGCAGAATCCTCCCCATGCAAAGACAATCTGGCTTTTGGTTGGGGCGATCCTGGGCTTTAATCAGCATGCTCGTGATGCTTAGCGGCTTCGCCGAACCAAAACAAGTCGGATCTTGTGGGGGATGACGAGTAGACTCGGGGGGAGGATCAACTCGTCATTTATCTTGCGCCGCTCGGGAGGATTCCTAGAAAATCAAGGCAATCATGTTAGGAACAACGCGGATTTTGATCGGGATTCTCCTCGTAGGGCTTTGGGTTGGCGGTACCGCGCAAGGAAACGAAGCCGATCCTGAGAAACAGGCCGGCAAAAAGAGTCCGTATTATCCTTATGAGTTTCGATTACTCCACGAGATACCGCACTCTCAAGTCAAGAGTCAGGACAAGACGGGCACCTGTTGGGCTTTCGCGGCCGTCTCGTTTCTAGAATCCGAACATCTGCGACAGTTCGGGAAAACCCTCGACCTATCGGAGATCTTCATCGCGCGCCATGTTTATCCCAAGAAGGCGGAGGTTTACATCAGAAGGAATGGCCACGCCAACTTCTGGGAAGGCAGCCTGATCCATGATGCTCTGTGGGCTATCGGGCAATATGGCATTGTTCCGGAATCCGCCTACCCTGGGCGGCGACACGAGGACGGCCGACATGACCACCGGGAAATGGCTGCCGTGTTGAAGGCTATGCTCGACGCGGTGTTGGAACGTCCCGCTCGCAAGTTGTCTGATTGCTGGCCATCCGGTTTCGATGGCCTACTGGACGCGTATCTGGGAAAACCGCCCGAATCGCTCGAATTTGACGGCAGGACCATGAGCCCCGTCGAATTCCGTGACCGGATTGTGCGTTTGGATCTCTCCGAATACGTGCAACTTACCTCATTCACCCATCACCCTTTTTATGTACCATTCCAGCTCGAGATCCCCGATAACTGGTCCGGCAGCCGGCCGTTCTACAATGTTCCATTGGATGAGTTGGAGGAGGCGGTGGACCACGCGGTAAACAACGGATATTCCGTGGCCTGGGACGGTGACGTGAGCGAAAGATCCGCTGCCAAGAAGAGGCGCGGATTTGCCGTCATCCCGGAAGACCGGCAGGTCAGCCTGAAGGAGATCGAAGAACCGGTTACCGAAAAGGAGGTGCACCAGCGTCAGAGGCAGCAGACCTTCGACAATGCACAGACCACAGAAGACCACGTCATGCACCTCATCGGTATCGCTGAAGATCAAACTGGAGCGAAATTCTATCTCGTCAAGGATTCCTGGTTTACCCGCACGGACTACGAGGGGAGAATCTATCTGTCCCGACCCTACTTTAGGCTGAAGACCATCGCCGTGATGATGCACAAGGACGCTTTGCCAAAGCTGATCCGGAACAAATTGGGATTCTAGACGTCATCGAGGTGACACAGAGCATGCTGAGGTCGAGGGCTGGAAAGGTCTGACGGGCTTGCGCTCCCTGCATGCTGTTCGAGGCGGAATCAGCTCGAGTCTGGCGACCCTCCGTTTCCGGTTGACGGCTCGGACGATGCATTGAATCTGGTCCCGCACCGGGGCGTACGGTTGAAAGGGTATTGCACGAAACGCCCCGAACAACGAGTCGACGTCACGATGGAGTGCGAGGCGCTCAAACCTTGTCTTCAGGTCCCGGTAGACCTCTTGACCCATCCTAACTGAAACATGGTAGTAGCTAGAGCCTGTCCCCAATGTTCGATG
>DIXK01000003.1 GCA_002428665.1 Verrucomicrobia subdivision 3 bacterium UBA6082 | reverse complement strand
CCGCATGCTCCGGAGTTCAAGCACAGCAGAGGGGTTGACTGAAGGAGGCGATCCACGTGTATGAGCACGCGCACATGCGGAGCGATCGCTTTGAACGACCGGGCACATTCAAACCCGGTGAGGTCGGGCAACACTGCATCAACCAGCGCGACGTCGGGGGCTGGTTTACGGAGGCCCTGACTCAGCGCACCTTTGGCATCGCCGTGGGCGCTGACAAGCTCTAGCCCGGGTGTGCTTTGGATAAACTCGCTCAACTGCATGCGAGTCGCGTCATAAGCCATTACCAACAGCACACGGACCGCCCTGTCCGGCACGTTTGGCTGCCGCTGTTGCCTCGAGACAACCGGGCAGGGTGTTCCACCGGGACCATCCGATCCCTTCGTCGCGGCGGGCTGCATTGGGCTAATGGGTTCGGGCTTCGACGGCCCCATTCCTCCCGCGGAGACACCTTGTAATGGGGGAGGGCGAGCGACAATATGCCTTTTCTTTAGTGGTTCACTCCGTTGATGTTCCATGGACCTTACTTTCCCACAAATCCGCTTGACTATAGTTGGATTATGGTATTCGCAACGAGCTTGTCAAGGAGTACCACCCCGGGAAACAGGGGGTGTGCACCGCTGGTTTCGAGCGGACGACCCGCCATGTAGCGCTGCACCAGCGGCTCCACCTACTTCGTCCGGTCACGGTGGTTCAAGGCAATTGAATCCAACACCCCTGGTCCCATCCTCCCATAGCCCCTCCATGGTCAATCATTCGCCTCTTCCGCAATATTTTCGCCTCTTCACGGAAGCCTTCCCGGCCCCTCAAGGGCCCGGGAAGGCGTCTGTCAGTACCTTCCGTTGAATCACCTGCCTTCTGCTCCTTCGCTTCTTGAAGTCCCTACTTGTACTACTTAGTACCACTTAGTACTAGTTAGTCCTCGTTGTACTACTTAGTACTGTTGGTACTACTTAGTACTGTTAGTACTACTTAGTACTGTTAGTACTACTTAGTACTGTTGGTACTACTTAGTACTGTTAGTACTACTTAGTACTGTTGGTACTACTTAGTACTAAAGACGGGCCTCAGGGCGCTTTTAGGCGCCTGAGGCCCTTCAGCGTTGTACGCGTACTACTTCGTACAGGTACGTACCAGTACGTACTAACTGCGTACTAGGTACGTGCTTAGCTTCGTTGTACTGAAGACGGGCCTCAAGTCGCTCTACGGCGCTTGAGGCCCTTCAGCATTGTACGAGCAGCACTTCGTACAAGTGCGTACAAGTACGTACAATAAGCCTGGGGGGGTACAGGGGGGGAATAATTGAGAGACTACGAAAATTTTCTCCGTTGTCCAGTCCTTACCAGCAAATGTCATGAATTGGCATTAATTGGCAACCTGTGTCAGTGCTTTGGCAACAATTGTCAGTGTCCCCGACAACACGAATTTGCTCGACAACTTTTCGCTCTCAGGTGTTTTTTTGACCATCCCCGGCCGTAGACAGACCGGTACGACGGTCGATCGGACGAGCGTCCAATGGTGAATGCCAGAAAGACGGAGGACAGAGGGCGGTGCGACGGTGGGGGCGATCTCATCATTCTTGCTCCTCAATGGCCGGGTGTGGTTAAAGCCGGTCACAGACCGGCGCTCCGATCGCGGGCGAACGGCAACAACGGAGCGCCTGTGTGTCACCGGTTTAAACCGTGCCTGAGTGCAGCCTCGATCAGAAGCGTCAAGGGCGAATGCACGCGCTGTCCCAGCAGGCACACCCAAAGCCGGTCACTGACCGGCGTTCCGTTCCGCGCACCTCAGGACGGCGTTGGCCCCGCCTGCTTCGTCCGGTCACGGTGGTTCGAGGCCATTGAATCCAACACCTTCAATGTTGAAAAACAATCTTGGGGCTGTGCCTCTTTCCAGGGTAGGACCGCGGGGCGGCCCGACCCTGGAAAACGAATCCCACCCTCGACCAAACCAACCTATCGAAAGGGTTGCCTTCAGCCTTAGCCTTTCTGGTCAAGTCCCATAGTCCGTAGTCCATAGCCCATAGTCCGTAGTCCTATAGTCCCATTCGTGTCATGAATTGTCATCAATTGTCATGAATTGTCAGTGGAATCACCCCTTCATTCCCTGCTATCTTACCTGCGTTTTTGGGTCCTTTGAACCGGTTGCCCCGTGGCCGCCTGCAGCCGCCACCCGGCTCCGTTCAGGATCCCGTTCTTTGACATATACGGTTAAATAGAAAGACAAGGCACCCAGGACCATGCGGCCCAGGGCGCCGCGCCCCAAAAGCGCGCGCGCCCGCCCGCCCCCGGCCTCCGGTCGGTGTCCGGACCTAGCTTTCAGCTTTTCGCCTGTTTCACTTCATCCTTCAGCCTTCGTACTTTTGCCTTTCTGGAGGTCCCATAGTCCGTAGTCCCATAGTCCTTTTTGGCCTTCAGACTTCAGCCTTGCTTGGAACGGTGTAAAAAAGTGCGGAAAAGTGCGGAAAAGTGCTTTTTTGGAGGAGCTTCTCGGTGGCGAGACCGATATTCCACCTTCGCGTCTCAAAAACAAACGCGCATTCTGCCCTCGGTCCTCCGCCCCCATCACTTCAGCCTTTAGCCTTCAGACTTCAGCCTTTCTTGAAACGGTGCGGAAAAGTGCCGCGCAGGCCAACCGCGAGGGGCTCGTCTCTGCATCACTGGCTGCGCTGGAGATGCTGCAGCACCGCTTCGGTGCGGTTATGGACCCCGAGCTTGTAGTAAATGTTCTTCAGGTGGTTGTGAACGGTCCAGATGCTGATCCGCAGCAGTTGTGCGATCTTCTTGTCGACGTACCCGCGGCTGATCAGGTCGAGAATCTCCCGCTCCCGATAGGTTAGCACGCCTTGCTCCGACTCCGGACCCGACCGGGCAACATCAGCCTCCGGATCGATGAAGAAGCTCTGAAAATAGTGTCGAATCCGACGCCCGGCTTGGGTCGCCGTCAACTCCCGGTCTCGGACCACCGGTTGGATCGGGTCGAAAAGCGCAGCGGGAGGGCAGCGCCGAAACATGCAGCCTGCGTCAACGCCTGCGGCGCAACGAAACACCTCGTGGCTGTCCCCGTAAATCTCGCAGAAGAAAACCGCCAGGTCCGGCCAGCGTAATCTCAAGGCGTTCGCCAATGGGTTTCCGTCTGGGGCGGTTCGGTTAATCAGGACCAGGCCTGGAGGCGCCGCAATCGATAGGTCGAGCGCCTTCAATGCCAGCTCCGCGGACGGGTAAATAACCTGGCACACAAATCCCGGCTGCCGGCTTAGCCAGTAATGCAAGGCGGTGTGAGTCGTCAGATCCGGCTCTACCACCACCACGGGCTTTACGGCGCACTCCGGACCTGCGGCTGCCGTCTCCAGGCCAACCGGGATGCCCGGAAAGGTGTAACATGTGGTGTAGGTCACGGCCCTGGGATTATCCCACCAGGAAATAGAAAGCGTTATCTCACGCTCAAACCGCGCCACACCCGCCGCCCAGCCTTCCGCCAAAATGGTCTGCTTAATCTCCCTGGCCTTGGCGGCAGCCAATGGAGGCTCATTCGAGCCGAGCAAAAAACAGGCTCGGCTCCCCTCGTGCTCAATGATCACCGAATACTCGGCATCCCGTGTCAGGCAAGCCTCCGGAAATCGCGCTGGTAACAGACGTTGTTCCCAATATTCCAGGGAGTTCTCCATCGCCACCGCCACCATGGCTGCTGCCTGGAAAGCCCCGCGACCGGTCATCCCCCGGGCCGCATGCTTCTGCAACGCGGATTCCCAACCCTCGGTCACGAGCGTCCCATAAATCTGTTGCGCCTCCTGTGCCGCCCCCGACCGGGACCGCGCCACCAGCGAGAAAGTATGCCGCCGCCCATGGAATTGGACCTTGAAAGACCAACCTTTCAACCGGTGCGTCCGCCCTCGACGAGTGAAGGAATTCCGGAAAACGCGTCCCTGCCAGTCTGCGGTTTCCCCGTTGACCGAGGTTCCGCCCGCGACCGCGCCCGCTGTGCTTGGACGTTGCTTGGACATGTGAGTGCGGTGAATCTATCGAGCAGCAAGAGGTTGTCAACGCTGGGAATAGGTGCCGATCGACAGGACCGGAAGTGTGCCTGGCCCGGGCCTGGGACAGCGATTTCACCGGGGAAGCCCTGGTGTTGAAGCTCCAAGTGAATCTCTCTCCGACCCGCGGTTCAGGTCGGCGGCGACGCGAACGCCACCCTCAGGATGGCGTCAACTCAAGTAAACACCCGGTTGACCCTGGCGCTCTATGGCCAGGAATGGCCATTGTCTCTAACCCGCTCAAGCAAGCATAATATCGTGCAGGAAAACGGGTTCGTGGCCGGTAGCTCGAGGCGTTGGGGTGTTTGTGGAAAGCGTCTGCTCGGGAGCGTTTGAAGCTCTCGGGTGCAAGCGACTGCAAGCGGCTCGCCGCGACGGCACGAATGCCAAGAATCAGAATGCTGAACGGATACGCGCCTCAGCAGCGCCACCGGTGGAAAACAATACTCAGAATCTGAAACTATCCAATCCTAGTCCCAATCAAACCTCTACTCTATGAAACGCATCCTTATCTGCATCACTGCAACTATGTGCCTCGGCTTGGCCGATTCAACTCGTGCCGCGGTCACCGGCCAATGGGAATTCAACGGGGACTTTTCCTCGTCAATCGGTATCGCGCTCGAGCCCGCGGGAACCGCGGTTGCGGGATCGGCCTTTGGAACAACCACTTCATTCGGGGTACCGGATATCGGCGGTCAGGCGGCTCAGATCATGAGGTTCCCGACCCTCGCCGGTTCGGCCGACGGCTATAAAATCTTCCCCGGCGCCGCCGCCAACGGCAGCACCGCCGACGTGAATCGCTACTCCCTGATCATGGATATCCTGTATCCGTCCACGTCTACCGGATACCGGGCACTCTTCCAAACCTCCGCCGCGAACAGCAACGACGGGGACTGGTTTGTCAACGGCGACAACGGCCTCGGGACTCGTGGCATGTACAACGGCAATCTCACCCCGGACACCTGGCATCGCATCGCCCTCGTCGTGGATCTGGAGCAAGCGGATGCCACGAAGAAGTTCCTGACCTATATCGATGGCGCGCTGGCCGGCTACTCCGACCTGGGCTCTGAAGGCAACCCCGGTGGCCGCTATTCCGTGTATCCGGATGACAGCGGTAGTCCCTCCTGGATTCTCTCGGACAATGACGGGGAAACGGCCCTGGGTTATTTGAACAGCGTTCAGTTTTCCGATTACGCCCTCACCTCCGACGAAATCGCTCTGCTAGGCGGCCCCACCGCATTAGGCATTGGCGTCATCCCCGAGCCATCGACTGGTTTGCTGCTTTTGGCGGGCCTGGGCTTGCTAATGGGGCGCAATTCGAGGCGTGTGCGATAGACTGATTTGCCGACGAAACCAACCTGACAACCCAAGAAAGGCTTTTCATGAAACGCATTCTCACCGGCGCAACACTAGCCCTGGCGATCGGCCTGACCGCCTCCGTAGAGGGAGCGGTCACCGGGCAGTGGGACTTCAACAGCAGCAATCTCACCGCCACCGCAGGCATCGACCTCGCCTATTTTGGCGACACGGAAGCGGTAACGAGCTTCACCACCGCGACGATCGGCGGCGGCACCGCTGTGGTCATGAATTTCCCGGCCGCTACAGCCACCCAGGGATACATCATGACCCACAGCATCGCCCCCAACGGTGGCGGTAGCTATGTGAATCAGTACACCCTGATCATGGATATCATGTTCCCCGCCGCCAGTTCCGATACGTTTCGCGGGCTGTTCCAGACCAGCACCGCCAACGCCAACGACGGCGACCTCTTTGTGAACGGCAGCAACGGCATCGGCATCTCCGGCGCTTACAGCGGCTTGATTCTCGCAGACACCTGGCACCGCGTCGCTTTTGTATTCGACTTAACGCTGCCGAGCCAAACCCTGCGAAAGTATATCGATGGCCTGGAGGTCGGAACCCAGAACCTCACCGGCCTGGACGGTCGCTGGTCGCTGGACCCAACCGCACTTCTATTCACCGATGAAGACGGCGAAACCGCGGCGGGGTTTGTCAACAGCATTCAGATCCACGACGTACCGCTTTCGGCAAGCGACATCTTCGCGCTGGGCAAGCCGACGGCAGCGGGCATCCCCCCCACGATTCCGGTACTGAACGATCTGGTAATCACGGTTACTCCGGAAAGCCAGGAGAACGTAGCGGGCATGACCGGCAACCACTTCACCGCTTCGGTCATTGGTACCGGCACGATCACTTACCAATGGCAGCGCAATGGTGCGGCCATGCCTGGAAAAACGGATCTCGCACTCCGTTTCGAGAATCTGCAACTCAGCGATGCCGGCAGTTATACGCTGGTCGCCGACAACGGGCTGCAGAAGGCCACAAGTTCGCCGCCTGCCGTCCTGACGGTCACGGCCCCGAAACCGACCGTGGTGACCGGGCAGTGGGATTTCAACCAGGGCGATCTCCGAGCAACCTTTGGGCAGCCGATGCAGTTTTTCAATGCAACCGTGCAGGCAGATACCCAATTCGGAACCACTGCGAACCTCGGCATCAGCGACATTGGCGGCCAACAGGTTAATGTGATGATGTGCTACCCAAGCACAACCGGCGTCAGCGGTTGGGGTGGTTATGTCGTCCCGCACGGCATCAGCCCCAACGGCGGCGGCGCGAATGTCAACCAATACACCGTGGTTATCGACCTGCTCTATCCCAACTGGACGTCGGGCTTCTACCGCGCGATGTGGCAGACGGATATAACCAATACGAACGATGCGGATCTCTTCATCAACGGCAACAACGGCCTCGGCATCAGTTCTTCCTATCAGGGCAACCTAACCCTCGACGAGTGGCACCGCGTAGTGTTCGCGTTCGACCTCACCAAGCGCGAGTTGGGCAAGTATATCGATGGCACGAATGTGATGACCCAAGCCCTTGGCAGCTCTCCTTTAGGCCCGAATGACGCCCAGTACCTGAGCGCCACCGACGGCATCGTCGATATGCGCTGGTCGTTGGGCTCCACCGCCCTGCTGCTCGCCGATGGTGACGATGGCGAAGTACAGCCGGTCTACGTGAGCAGTGTGCAAATGCGCAGCGGACGCATGACCGATGCCGAAGTAGCCGCCCTGGGCGGACCTTCCGCCGGAAAGATCCCCGGCGCCCTTAAAGCCACTCGCTCCGGCGCCAATGTCGTCATTGAATGGACGGGCACGGTGCTCGAAAGCGCGACCAGCCTGGCTGGTCCGTGGAGTGCGGTCGCCGGCGCGGCTCATCCCTACACGATCACGGCTCCCAGCGGGAGCCAGTTCTACAGGGTTCAGAAATAGCGGGCAGTATCAACAAAAGCGGCCTGGAGAAATCGACTCCAGGCCGCCCTTCCATCTGTCAGAAAGCCTCCGCACCCAACCTCCCTCCGAAGCCGGGCGCCGGTGACGTTACTTGTCTCTGCGGTAATTCTCCAAGGTCCTCGTTGCCGCGGCATCGCCTTTCGCCTGCGCCGCCTGCAGGAGGCTGCTGACGGTAAGCATAACGCGGCTGGTGACGTTCACTTGTTCCTTGCTGAGGCCCGGCCGACTCGCCAGCGCCTGAACGGCAGCAAAACCTTTCGCGTAATCCTGCGCCTGAACCGACGTCACCACCTGGCTGGCCAATGCTTTGGTCTCAGGTGCGGCCTTGGCAAAGGCCTTTTCCACCACCGCGGGCAATTCCGAAACCTCCAGTGGTTCGGGCGGCGGAGTGGTCCGGTTGCAGCCCGTCGCACAAACCAGGGTGATTAACATCGCGCCCACCACACTGTTCCAGAGGAAACGTCTCATGATATGCTCTTTCTTAATCCTGGGGCTATTCCACAGGTTTAACGGGGTTGACACCCGTATAATGCCGATAATCGATACCTACTCTTAAGCCGGTGAAACGGATCCTGGAGACGTGTCCGTCCACCCAAACAGTTTGGCACCCTTTGCTGTGGCGGTACCACTCCCACTCGAAGGCATGGCCGCCGTACAAGGGCGGCAGGCTGCTGCCCGCAGTCCACTGGCTAAGTATCTGGGCGGATCCAGGAAACAACCCGAGGCTATCCTCCGAACCCTCCATCTTGGATTCGGCGGCATCCTGGCAGAAGATCGTTCGGGAGGGACTCTGGTAGGTTGTGACCTTCTTGATCGAAGCCGGTTCGGAAGCACCCGTGGCATCCGGATAGCCCGAGTTGAGCAGCAAGTTGTTGTGAATCCCGTAACACGAATTCAGCCACCAATCCGTGGGGAACCTGCGCCCGTCTTCACGCCACTCGTCAACATACTTCGCGCCGGGACAACGGAACACACGCCGCGCTTTGCCAAAATACTCCAGGTAACCCAGTGCCCAATAAGCCGACCCGTGCGTCGGGGCCAGCAAAACATCGGAGATTGGATTCAACACCCACTGTCCGTCATTCGGGATAGTGCGGTCCGGCTTGATCCAATAGGTGTCCTTGTTGTCCTCGGCATACATCGTGGCCGCCGTACCAATCTGCTTCAGGTTGCTGATGCATTGGGCGGCCTTGGCCTTGTCTTTGGCCCGGCCGAGCGCCGGGAGCAGCATGCTCGCCAGGATGGCAATGATCGCTATGACCACCAGCAACTCAATCAAGGTGAAAGCTGTTGAGCGGCCGTGAAAAAGCCCCGCAGGGGCAGGGCGCGCCAAAGCGCACTGCGCACCAGCCGACCCGGTATTCCCGGCAGGATGGACCGGCAATGGCAAGCCCTGCCAACCGGCTGTTCGGAACTGTTTACTGGGAAATAATTGGCATCCGTGTTTCATAGTATCTTCAGGCACATCACACAGTAATCTGTGAGAAACCCTTTGCTGCAACATGTTTGAATGGAATAACCACCTAAACTGTCCGCCAAGCCTCAGAATTGTCAACGCTTTTGCGAACCGTTTTTGAAACGCCTAAGTTAAGGGTGGATCCGCCCCGCCGCGTAAGCGCAAGCGGCCCACAACCGGAGACCGTCACCTATGCGCGGACGATGCAGTTGGAATTGACTCGACGCCAATTCGGAACAGGCCAGAATACCTCGGAATCATATGCCTCTCAGCGGCCCAGCAAAGCGTCACCGGTTCTCTCCGACCAAACTCATCCTGATCGTCGTGGTTTGCGTCGCGATAAGCGCACTGGTTTTGCTCAATCGACGAGAGGAGGCCGTTCCACCACCCGAAGCCGAGGAGGTCATTGACCTCGAAAGCACAACAACCAAGGCGGAAGCGAGCGATCCCGAAGCCCAGTACACGCTGGGAAGGGTCTATGCCAAAGGCCAAGGTGTGAAACAAGACTACGCCGCAGCCGCCCAATGGTATCTGCGGGCGGCCCAGCAAAACCATGCTGGAGCTCAGGCCGCCCTGGGTGAGCTCTGTGAAGCCGGCCAGGGCTTGGAGAGCAATGAGGCCGAGGCCGCGCGATGGTATCGCCAGGCAGCCGAATTGGGCCATCCTGGCGCGCAGTACAGCCTCGCCGTTTTGTATGTGATGGGCCGTGGCGTGCCCCGGGATGTGGCCGAGGCCGTCCAATGGTATCGGCGCGCCGCCGAACAAGGAAATGGTCCCGCCCAATTCAACCTCGGCCTCCGCCACAGCGATGGGGATGGCGTTGCCAGGGATCCAGTCGAAGCCTATAAATGGCTTAGCCTGGCCGCTGCGCAAGGAATGCCGGACGCGATTCAGGCCTGCAAAGAACTGAAAGGCCGGATGACTCGCCAGCAACTTGCCGAGAGTCAGCAGCGCATTGAAGCGTTTCAACCCGGCACGCGCTGAGCCACGGGGTTCCAGTCCGGAAAAACCGGGAGGGCGGGCCGGTCATGAGCCTTTGGCGTTTGAACTTGAATATTGCGGACGTAAGGCCAATGGCAATAATGAAGAGCACGACCGAGTGCCATTACGAATCCGGCTTTGATGACTGAATGGAACATCCAATCGCGAGCGCGCGCCTGCCAGGCGTGCGAACGAAGCTTCGCGGATAAAGAACACTACCACACCCTGCTGTTTGACGAACGCGCCGAACTGCGTCGCCTCGACATTTGCCAGGCGTGCTGGGAGAAGTCTTACAGCGACGGCGCCCGCGATCGCAAAGGGTTTGTATCCTACTGGCAAGGCATTTTCGAGGCGCCGCCGGCACGTCAGGAGACCATTCAGAAGGACACGGCGGAGTCTTTGCTGCGCAAACTCATTGAGCTTAATGATCCGCAGTACATTCCTGCCGGCTACATCCTGGCAGTGATGCTGGAACGTAAGCGGGCGTTGAAGGTCAAAGAACAAATTGTTCGGGAAGGGCGTCGGATTTTTGTCTACGAACAGCCCGGCACTGGCGATTTGTTCACGGTGATCGATCCTGACTTGCAGTTGAACCAACTGGAAGATGTGCAACGTGACGTGGCCCGTTTGCTGGAGCACGGTTTAACCATCCCGGAAGAAACTCCGTCCCCGGCTGCCGACAGCCAGCCGGAGCCAACACCGGACCAGCCCTGAACGCGTCATGGAGCAGGATGGTTCTGAACTGGAAGCCCGACTGGAGTATCGATTCCGCCGCCCCGATCTATTGCGCCTCGCGCTGACACATCCCTCTGTGGCGCACGAAGAAGGTGGACCGTCCGGGACGAATCAGCGGCTGGAATTCCTGGGCGATGCCGTCCTCCAATTGATTCTCACCAGCGAGCTATATCAGCGCTTCACCCAACTGGGCGAAGGCCCGCTCACCAAAGCGCGCGCCAAGCTGGTAAACCGCACGACCCTGGCTGAACACGCAAGGAAGCTGGAGTTGGGCCGCCACCTGTTGGTTGGCCGCGGCGAAGAGTTGCATGGCGGACGCGAGCGTCCTTCGGCTTTGGCAGACACCTTTGAGGCGGTGCTGGGGGCCATCTACCTTGATGGCGGACTGGCTCCGGTGCAGGAATTCGTGCTTCGCCAGTTTAACGAAGGCCTCAGCCAGCTCTCAAATGCCCCGGTCATTGAGAATCCCAAGGGCGAACTTCAAGAATACCTGCAAGCCACCTCTACGGAACCTCCGCGCTATCACGTCCTCTCAGCTCATGGACCCGACCACGATCCGGTCTTTGAGTGCACAGTGGAGCACGGTGGCAAAGAACTGGCTCGAGGGACGGGGAAAAGCAAAAAAGCCGCCGAGAGCCAGGCCGCCCTTGTCGCCCTGAAAACCCTTCGCGGCAGCCCTTGAGCGCCATGTCCATACCGGAACTGATCCTGGTCTACGTAACGGTGCTCCTGCTGGGCGTCGCCGCCGTTGCCATTTATTCCGAGCTGCGTCGCCGCCGGTTTGCTCCGACGGCCACCGAGGACCGGATTTTTCGCTGCACCAAATGCGGCTACGTCTACACGGACGACCCGGATGTGGACCGTTCGCGCTGCTCCCAGTGCGGGCAAATGAATGACCCCATCGCGTTCTGAGCGGTCCTTACGTCAGGGAACAGATTAGGCTCCCGTCTTCAGTTCCACGACATCGTGTGGGGCGGCTTCCCGTTGTCCAGCGGGACTGACTCGAATAAACCGGGCCTTCTCGCGCAGTTGGGCCAGGTTGACCGCGCCCAAATACCCCATCCCGGCCTGAATACCACCGATCAATTGCTCCATCACATGATCCACAGATCCGGTGACTTCCTTCAACGCCTCCACCCCTTCCGGAGCGATTTTGCGCGAACGATCGGAGGCATGACCGTATCGGGCGGCTGACCCGGCCTTCATCGCCGCAAGGCTGCCCATTCCACGATACTGTTTGTAGGTTTTACCGCTGATCTCCATCACCTCACCCGGGGCTTCCGCGCATCCACCGAAGATCCCGCCACACATGACCGCATGCGCGAGAGTAAGGGCTTTGACGATATCCCCGGACTTGCTGATGCCGCCATCGGCGAGAATAGTCACCCGTTTCTTTTGAGCGGCCCGAGACGCGACATAGAGAGCGGTCATCTGGGGTATACCCACGCCAGCGACGATACGGGTGGTGCAAATCGAACCGGGACCTTGGCCGACCTTAATCACATTTGCCCCGCAATCAGCGAGGTATTCGACCCCGGCCCCGCTGGTAACGTTTCCGGCAATGATCGGCAACTTGGGGAACACCTCGCGCAACACCCGCACAGCCTCACCAACCCCTTTGCTGTGGCCATGAGCCGTGGACACAGCCACCGCATCCACCCCGCGCTCCACCAACGCGCCTACGTGAGCCACTACCCGCTCCCGATCAAGCTCCCCAAACGCATTTCGCGTGGCCGAGACCGCAGCCCCACAAACCAGGCGAAAATGGCTATCGCGCGCCGGCTTGAACTGCGCGTTGCGTTCCTGGGTGATCCGCTCGATATCGCTCATCGTGAAGAGCCCATGCAGGTGGTCCTGCTCATCCACCACCAAGAGCTTGTGGATGCCGGGATGCTCCGTAAAAAACTTGTCCGCGCGCCGGATCGGGTCACGGCCCAACTCTTTCTTGTGGATGGTCTGCACCTGGTCGCGCGGGGTCAGCGCCTCCACTACCTTACGTTTGGCGTAGCGCAGTTTCACAACGTGGCTGGGCAGGAGGCCAAGCAGCTTGCCGCTGCTATCGACCACCGGGAAGGTGCTAAAGGCAAAGTGTTTCTTTTCGATCAACGCCAGCACATCCCCGATCAGTTGGTCCGGACTCACCTTGATCGGATCCTGGATAAGACCGTGGACGTGGTTCTTCACACGACTGACCTGGGAAAGCTGATCCCGTTCGGGCATGTTGTAGTGAATCAACCCCAACCCTCCGTTCAGCGCCATGGCAATTGCCATCCGCGACTCGGTCACCGTGTCCATGTCCGCCGAGACGATCGGCACGTGGAGATCGAGTCCCTCCGCAAGAGCAAGATCGAGCTGAGTTTCACGCGGCAGGATGTCGGAATAAAGGGTCGCCAGGGTGAGGTCGTCAAAGGTGAGGGCGACGTTGTTGTAGGCCGGAAAAAACAAATCCGCGGGCTTGTAAAACCTGGAATCGAGACTGTCAGAATCTTTGCTTGCTGCCATGTCAGAAAATGCCCGGACCAACCCGGGCTTGGCAAGCAGGAACTCTGGTTCGGGGCGAGGGCAGATCGAGCCGGGAGGCAGGCCCAAATGCCCGCCATTACTCGAGTCGCGATCGGCGCAGCAGGTGCATGACCACCTTCACCGCTAACTCCAGAGGGGCCACTGGCTTGGAGATCAGATCATCACCCCGTTCTCTAATCGGATCGGCATGAACCGCGTATTCCTGATGGCTGGTCAGGTAGATCACCGGAACCCGCTCATAGCCAGGCAGGTCCCACACTTGCCGGCGCAACTCGAAACCTGTCATTCCCGGCATTTCGATATCCAACAGGACCAGGTCGTACTTATTGCGCTTGAGAAAATCCAGCGCGGTAAACGGATTGGTTGTGCTGCGGGCTTCGCAGCCCGCGAGCCTTAAGGCGAACACCACCACCTTATCCGCCAGCGGATCATCATCCACCATGAGCACGCGCAACGGAGCTCCGTCTCCGATAGGGGGTTTATGAGCCGAAGCAAAGAGGGCCTCGAACATGTCCATCGCCTGGTCCAACGTGGCATAAACGGATTTATTCAAGAGCGTTGGTTTGTCGATCAAGCCGAACAGCAGCGCTTCCAAGGCTGCCGCCATCCGCGCGAGATCATGGCATTCGGCGAGACCCGCGGTGGCCGTCAGGTAATGGACTTTACGATAGAAACTCTCCAGGCGAAACTTGTGTTCCACTCCGCTTTCGTCTGCCTTCAAGAGGATTAGCAAACCCCTGAGTTCCCGCATATGACGCGCGGAGGCGGAAAGCAATTCATGCCGGGCATCATTTTGGAAATCGGCGGCAGATTCCTGGAACTCCGGCCAAGCCGGAACCGGGGCAGCCTCGCCGTCCGCTCCAGCGGAACCGGCGGTCGCTTCACTGCCGGAAGCGCGGGTGTCCAAGAGTCCCTGCAGGTCTTGAGCCAGCGCGGATGGGCTGCAGCGAAACTTCCATAAGACCTTGTGCGCACCTAACTCAAGCGCCTGCCGCGAGAGTTCGTCCATGTACAGGTTCGACAATACCAGAACAGGCACCGCACGCCCTTTTGCGTCCCCGCGGATGTAGCGCAGGACATCGACCCCCGTCAATCGGGGCATCATCAAGTCCAGCACGACCGCATCGAAACCATGAACCCGCAGTTCGTGGATCGCCTTCAGGCCATCCTCCACTGCAGTCACCTGGTATCCGGTGCGCGTCAACCCCTCCTGGTAGACCTTTCTTACCAGTTCGTCGTCATCTACCAATAATACTCGCCTCATTCCCACCGCTCCTCCTGATCGTTTCTGCCAGGCGGCTAATTCTGTTGCGCCGCCTCTCTGTCTTGGTTAATCCGGATACCCAGCCGGGTGTTTGCGATGCCACGCCCAAGCCGTCCGGATGATATCCTCCAATTTCGGGTACTGGGGTTTCCACCCCAATTCACGCACCGCTTTTTCCGCGGAGGCCACGAGTTTCGGCGGGTCTCCCGCGCGTCGTGGCCGCGCAATCGCCGGGATACTCTGCCCCGAAACCTGCTCACAAGTCTCAATGACTTGCCGCACCGAATAACCGTCACCGTTGCCGAGATTAAAAAAGCCCTGTTTCCCGGGCTGCAAGGCCAAGATATGGGCCTGTGCCAGGTCGACAATGTGGATATAATCCCGAATGCAAGTACCATCCGGCGTTGGATAATCGGTTCCGAAAATCTCACATTGCGTCGCTTGGCCCAAGGGGACCTTGAGCACGTTTGGAATCAGGTGGGTTTCTACGCGATGGTGTTCACCAAATCTCTCGGTGGCTCCAGCGGCATTAAAGTATCGGAAGGCCACAAATTCCAAACCATGCACCTGCTGAAACCAGGACAGCATGCGTTCAAACATCAACTTCGATTCGCCGTAGGGATTAATCGGCCGTTGCGGCAGGTCCTCCGTCATTGGCACCCGGTCCGGAGGACCGTAAGTGGCGCAAGTGGAGCTGAAGACGAATTTATTTACCCCGGTTTCCACCGCCGCGTCCAACAACTTCAAGCCGTTGGCCACATTATTGTGGAAGTACTTTCCGGGGTTGGTCATGGATTCGCCCACCAACGCGTGCGCGGCAAAGTGCAGAATCGCCTCGGGCTTCGCAGATTGGACTGCTTGCAGAATATCTCCCGCCTCCTCCGGACGCCCCAGAATGAACCGGGCGCGCGGATCCACCGCTGAACGATGTCCCTCGCTCAAATTGTCGTAGACGGTAACCGTGTGACCCGCGTTGAGCAGCTCTTCGGTACATACAGAGCCGATATAACCGGCCCCCCCGGTAACAAATACGTTCATTACCGTGCCACACTAACCGGCTAGACAGAGACGCTCAATGGAAAAACAGCTCGAGCTTGTCGTTCCGGCCCCTGGTCGGGTAAGAGTTCTTTTTGAGGCACGGCAGTGGTCAAGCGGTCAGGTCTGACAACGCAACGCTTAGAGGCTAGAGATCTTCTTTAGCAGGCTGGTCGTTGATTTCCCAGGAACCACGGGAATCACGACCACCCGACCGCCGGCACTTTCCACAATCGAACGTTCCTCCTGGTTCAAGGTCTCCAACGTGTAATCCCCGCCTTTGACGTAAACATCCGGTTTCACCACGGATAGGAAACGGCTGGCTGTGCGTTCGGTAAAAACACAGACTCCGGACACACTTTCCAGGGCGGCCAAAACCAGTGCCCGATCGGTCTGTTCATTGACTGGCCTTCCCTCACCCTTCAATTGGCGGACTGAATCATCCCCATTCAATCCCACCAGCAGAGCATCCCCAAGGTTCCGCGCCTGTTCCAGGTAGGTCACATGCCCAGGGTGCAGCAAGTCAAAACAGCCGTTGGTAACTACCAGGTTTTTGCCAGCAGCCTTAAGGGCAGCCCGCCACCCAACCAACTCGTCCCAGCCAATGATCTTCTCACGGAAACTCATGTGCCAATTGTTAACGGGCTTTCCTGGCCTGGCAACGACAACCCTTTGGCTGTAACCACGGAAATGCCTTTCTTCAAAGCCGATCCCCCCATCGGATTCGAGCCCGGCAAACTTCAAGCCCATCCGCCTTGCGCAGCCCGTGGCACCAGGTTCCCGCCTCGGTTTCCAAAGAATCGAGGAACAGCGGCTCCTTTTCCCGCGTCTCGGCCAGGTAATTGACCTCGAGTGAGAGCGGCCGTTTTTGCACGTGGAACCCGGCCGGATACGTGTCGAGCATGTATCCCACATACCGTCCGCTGTTAACGTGGCCGTTCACATCCACGTCGGAGTACCGGGCTTCAAGTGCCACACAAGCCGGGACCCCCACTAGCTCTGGGAGCCTCTCCGGATCGCGCTCTGTCGCCCGGGTGTCGGACAAGCCAGTAACGCTCGCCAGCATTCTGTCCGACCGCAGCGGCTTGCGGGTCGCAGCGTCGATCACCAGCCAGGCACTGGTCCCCGTGACCAAGGTTTCACCGCCCGCAGCCAGCATCTGAAAATCCCGCATGGCAAACACCGATCTGGAGGTTCGCGGCCAGGTCCGCACGGTGACGGCTTGTCCCCATCTCGGCATCTCCCCGCAGCTCAAGTGAAATCGCGATAGGACCCACAGCTTGCCCTGGCGCCGCAGTTGCTCGAAGCCGACCCCCAACAACTCAGCGTGGCTCCAGGCCGCTTCCAGGAATAAACGGCAAACAGCCTCCAGCGAAGCGCTGCGGGTCGCGTCCGCGTCGTAGGAATGAATCCGGGTATCTTCGGCCCAGACAGGCGTTGCACAACAGTTCATGTAATCCAGTCGTCACAGACTATGAACCACGCACCACTTCATCAAGTCTGAGGCGAAACCGCTCCGGGGAACAGGCTGGCAGCGCTCCGCCGACAAGCCGCCGACTTCGCCGGATCACCTCGAGCGCACGTCGATCCAGGTTTCGCGCTTGAGGCCGGTGGCCGAGTCGACCAACTCCAACCGGTGGACACCCTCTCGCAAGACCACCGTTATGCCCTCGTTCGTGGTTTGGCAAAGCAAGGTATCGCAGTGCCAAACCGGGTTCTCGGCGCCACGACACTTCGGCCGCACCAATCCACCTTGGTCGGGTAAATCAGGATCCAGATAGAACTGCGTCCCGGGCAGCGGGAAGATAATCTCCAGGTGAGTGTGCTTCGCGACAACGGCTTTGTTACCCAGCCAGTTGTCACTTGAGGTAATCCATTCAATGTAATCGGCGGGAAGAATCACCCGTCCCACTTCATCGTAATCTGCTGGGGACTCCGGCGGCGGAACCTGACCCCTGACGAATCGTTCTCTCACACAAAACGGATCTTCCGGTATGTCCAGGGGCAGCCGTTTTCCCGTCACGCGATGAACGGATGCCTCGATGACCTCGGGTGGAACGGGATACCAAGTGGTTCCGAGATGATCATGCAAGTGCCGAACAACCTCGTTCATTATCGGAGCGGCGCCGGTTACCCCTGAGATGCCAGGCATCGGAACGCCGTCAAAGCGCCCCACCCAAACGCCGACGGTAAACTCCGGAGTGTAGGCAAAGGCCCAGTTGTCCCGATAATCTGAGCTGGTGCCAGTTTTGCACGCGACACGAAAATCGAACCGCAGGTTGGAATCGCTTCCGAACGCAGCAATGCGCGCGTCATTATCGCTGAGGACATCCGCCAGCAGGTAAGCCTGCGCGGCATCAAAAACTCTTGTGGCCCGAGCCGCCTCGGACTGCTCTCGCGTGCCGGCCCGGGACTTACCCTCCGGCAAGACCAGGGTGTAGGGACGATAAACACCCAGGCGGGCAAGGCAGGCATAAGCATTGGCCAACTCCAGCAACCGCGCCTCGGCATTGCCGATGGTAAGCCCCAGCCCATAATGAGCCGCGGGGTGGGACAACGTTGTGAGCCCGCATTGCTCGAGTTTCTCATGAAGCACTGCACCGCCGCCCACGCTGGCCAGCACTCTCACCGCCGAAATATTCAGAGAATTAGCCAGAGCGCAACGGTAGCTGACTGGCCCGCCATAGCGCCGATCGTAATTCACCGGGGCGAACAGGCCGGTGGGAGTGGCGAACTCCGTGGGTACATCTGCCACAATACTGGCGGGAGTCGCGCCCTTTTCGAAGGCCAACAGGTAACTGAAAGGCTTGAAGGTGGACCCCGCAGACCGGGGCGCCCAGGCACCATTCACCTGACCGCTGCTCGCCTCAAAGTAATCCGCAGATCCCACCAGAGCCAGTACGCCGCCGCTGTTGTTGTCGATGACCACACAAGCCGCATCCGTTAAGTGATCCTGGCGCAGTTGTCGAATCTGACGCTGGATGGACTGTTCAACAACGCGGTTCAACTCCAAGTCCAGGGTGGTCCGGATCAAGCCGCCTGCTCGCCGCCGTTGCTCGGCCTGTGCGGCCTCGTCAGCGTGGCGCAAGACCAAATCAACAAAATGCGGGGCCAGAAACGCGTGCCTCAGGTCCTGGAACTTGACCGGTTCCTCCAGGGCGCGCTGATATTCAGCGGTCGTAAGAAGCTCGTCCTCGTGCATCCGTTTTAAAATCCACCGCTGGCGCTTCACGGCGCGCTGGGGGTAATGCACCGGGCTCAACCGCGACGGAGCCTGAGGCAGGCCCGCAAGCACCGCGCATTCGGCCGGGCTCAAGGATTCCAGCGGTTTGCCAAAATAGCAGGCAGCCGCAGCCGCGCAGCCAGTATTCAGGTTCCCATAGTCGAGGCGGTTAAGATAGGCGCTCAGAATAAGCTGCTTGCTCCAGACCTGCTCGAGGCGCAAGGCAACCAATGCCTCAATGAGTTTGCTCCGGAATGTCCGCGGGCGCGGATGCGCCAATTTTACTAGTTGTTGGGTAATCGTAGACGCACCAGAAACGACGCGCCGATTCTTCACAAACTGCCAGACGGAACGCGCATTGGCCCGCCAATCGACACCGGGATGCCGCCAGAACCGTTTATCTTCGGCAGCCAAAGTCGCCTGCATAAGCGCGTGCGGCACTTCAGTAAGGTCGACCGGCACCGCGTACTGTCCCGTAGCGGAACGCATCGTCCGCAGCGGTGAACCGTGGCGATCCGTGATCTGAAGCTGTGCCGCGGGAGCCTCCCACAGCTCGGGCGGCAGAGGCACCAAGCGCAACGCTACATGCCCAACTACCCAAACCACCCCCAAGCCGCAAATCACCAGCACGCACAGTCGCTTGCGGTATCTCCATCGTTTGACTGGTACTCGAGTGCCCTCCATGTGATCCACTCCTTCAATCGCCGGGCTCGCTGGTCAACACGAACGAATCCGTCAACCCAAAGCGCTCTGGATGGTACATTTCCTCCGCTTTCGCGGCCGGGGCCGTGGCCTGGCCCGCCGCACGCACGCGGGCAACGAACCGAATGACATAGTCTCCAGGAGACACAGCGTCGGCAAAGAACCAAACCCGGTCCGGTCGCAGTTCCTGAAAATCGCTCCGCCAATAATCCCCGTCCTCTCGCGTGAACCACTCCGGTAGCGGTTTCCCGCTAGATGCTTGCTGGGTCTTAAACTCCGGGTTTACCGCCTCGAGAATCGCCGGCAACGGATCCTCTACCGCCACGAACCGGGCTGGCTCCCGCACTCCCAGCCTTAAGCTGACCAAGACCCGGTCGCCGGTCTTCCAACCCGCAAGCCCTTCCGGCTCGTTGTGGACGTTAAGCCGGGCATAGGTTCGCTCCAGGCGAAACCCGCGATCCTGAGCAGAAGTCTGGTTGACGACCGGCCGTGAGCGCACGCTAACCTGGGCATACACGGGCCCCTCGGTTGCACTCTCGAACCTAAGTGGCCGCGTCGCCCGCTCGGGTGTCAGTTCAAAATGAAACACCGCTGGACTGATCCCAGCCCCGCTTCCGGTTTCCAGTCGTTCCTGACCCCAAATCAAAGTGCCTTCCACTCGAACAGGTGGCCTTTCAGTCAGGCGCGCATAGCGCCAAGAGGCCAGCAAGGCCCAGGCATTACCCTGGGTGGTGTCCCAATGGCCGCGTTTGCGCCCGGACTGGAGCGATTCATACAACCGCTCTGCTTCCTTCAAATCCTCAGCCGCCACGCTGGCCAGCAACCGGATAGCGGTCACGCGTGCGTGTGACCCAAAAGCATGGGTAGGATTCTCCGGCTCAGTACGATCCCGTAGCAAGGGTCCGACTGCGTCGCGGTCCTCGCCCGCAACAGCCATTGCCAGGGCCAGCAAGGCCCGGTTTTCTGCCGACAGTTTATGGCTTGTTTCCAGAAATTGCGTATGAATGCCAGGCTCAGCCCTGCCTGCTACCGCTAGGGCTGCCATGGCCAAACAATCAAATTCCGAATCCGTCCTGCCCGGCAACACCAACTGCGCGCGCACGTAAGCAAGCAATTCCCCAAATTCTCCCAGGGGAACCTCGATCCCTGCCGCGCGGGCGAGGGCGAGCACGAAGGCGCCGTAGGCGCTGACCCACGGGGCTGGCTCAGCGCTGCGCGGCCAGTAGCCCAAACCGCCGGATCGGGTTTGCATGGACAACAGACGTTCCACCCCCGCCCGCACGGACTGCGCCACGCTGGCCTCCGTTTCGCCCAAAAAACTCCCCCAATCCGGAGCTTCAAACAGCACGACCCAGGGCAGCAGACTGGAAGCCGTCTGCTCAGCGCAACCGTAAGGATACTGGAGTAATTCCCGCACCGCCTCGCTCAAGGTAACGATCCGGGTTGAAGCCAACCGCACCGATACCACCCCCTGCCCCGCGAGCAATTGCGGATTTACTTCGCGCAGGAGATCGGGGCATCCGTTGGTGATGCGCAGCGTAATCGATTCACGCAACTGCGGAGCGATTGACCCGACATCGATGGTGCTACGAACCGCATCGGAAAAGTTCTGATTAGATTGCTCAAAACGGGCGCGCCAAATCCACTGTGCTTGCCCCGTGCCGGTGAGACGCACCGGAAAATCCACCGCCGCAGAACTCTGAGCGGCCACTCGAAGAGTCCGGGAGAGCGCAGCGCCAGGAAGCGCGGCGGCGTTCTGGCTTAGCTCCAGCGAAACAACGACATTTTCCGGGTTGCCGGTTTGGTTCATCACCACGGCCCGGGCGCTCAGCGTATCGGTCACATTGGCAAAACGAGGCAACGCCGGCTGCACCATGAGAGGTTTGTGAACCGAAACAGCTGCAACAGCACTGCCGAATTGGCTTGCCAGGGTGTGCACTACCGCGATCAATCGGTAACGCGTCAGGCCGTCTGGCGCGGCGAAGCGAATCTTCACCCGACCCGCCACATCCGTGTTCGTCGTCCCCTGCCACACAGCGCAAGCGAGAAAGTTCTGCCGCAACGATTCCTTCCCACCACCGCCGCCCATGTAGCCTTTGTTCTGAAAAATCAGTCGGTCCGGATTCTCTGGCAATAGAAACGGCAGGCTGATTGCAGACTCAACTTCCAGGCGTCGGGGTGCCAGCAACACCGAATGCAGGTCCGGCACCTGGTAATCCGTGTGGGCTAACACACCTTCGTCGACCGCGTAGAGCGTCACTTCGGCCCCGGCACATGCCTTGCCGGAATGATCTCGAACCAGGACCTCTGCAATAACTTCCTCACCCGGCCGGTATTCCGCGCGCTCAGGTATAATTTCAACACGAAGCCGTGACGCCGGGTCCTCCACCTGCAGCCGGCAACAGCCAGCCCGGAACTCGGGTTCCCTAATCGCCAGAGGGCTGTCAGCGGCGCCGCGAACCAGGGTGACTGATACAAACACTCCTGGTGCGTACGTGGACTTAATCGGCACCCGCACTGCGGGAGCATTTCCGTCCAACCGGGTGAGAAATGAATGCAGGACGCGATCGGCTTCGACGGTCACCCAAGCCTGACCGCTGATTGGCGTTTTAACCAGCACCAATGCAGTTTCACCCGGTGCGTACACCGGCTTATCTGGAACCAGCTTCACCTCGAGTTCATTGCGGTAATCCCAGGACGTCACCGCCTCGTCCGAGACGCTGAAGCTGACGGACGAAACCACATAATTTGCGGCCGAATCCTGACCCGAAAGCTCCAACAGGTATTCCCCGGCACCTGGAGCAGAGAGTTGATCGACCTTCATACCACCCAACTCATCGTCCCCCTGGACCAACCCCGGCTGAATCAAAACCTCCTGTTCCAACTCCTTGACCAACGAAGACTCACTGCGATAGCGGGTGGACCGGCCCGCACCCTGGAGCCGGGAGATCTCCCATTTCACCCGGTACAGGACGAGTTTCGCTTTGACTGCCACCGGCCAGGGCGCCCCGTCAGCGCCCAAAGCCACGACTTCCACCGGCAGGACATGTCCGGGTTCGAAAACCCGGTTAGGTCTCCTCAGGCCAAGGTAGAACTCCGAACTGTGCCGGGTAAACTCCACACTTCGGGTAATGGTTTGCTGGTTCAGGTCAGTCACCTCCGCCAACAGAGAAACAGTCCTGGGTTGCGGCGCCTGCAAGTTTGGCGCGGTATGCGCGTCGATCACGACCGAGGCGTTTGACGTTAGTTCACCCGATCCGTCGAGCACCACCGCGGTGTCGTAGCGATGCCACCGGTTTTCCTCGGCGCACCGGCTGAATTCAAAGGCCTCGAATCCCTTTGGGAAAAAACCTGCATCGCGCGCAGAAAGGGACCAGGCCACCCGGGCACGATCCAGTGCCTTGCCGAACAAATAGCGTGCCCGCACAGGTATGGCAGGCCTCTCGTCATGAGCGTAAACTGGCTTGCAGTCCAGCTGAACATCAAAGGCAGCAGGCTCAAACTCCGCCACCTGAAACGGGAGACTCTGTTCCTGCACACCCACTCTCAGATCTGCTCGGTATCCGCCGCGAACTCCCTGGGGTGGCAGCGGAAGGGAAATACTGCCGGAACCCAATGAACTCAAAACGACATTGGTTTGGTGCACCAACCGCCCGCGTGCATCGATACAGGAAATGGTCCCCATGGCCCCTGCCGGAATGCGCAATCCGCTTTCCGTCAACTCGCGCCCGATCACCTTCAAGTGAACCGTTTCTCCCGGGCGATAAATGTCGCGATCCGAAAACAACGCGAAACGCAACCGGTTTGGATTGACGTCAGGCAACCAACGTGTGTCGCTGAACCACCAGGATGGCAGGTTATTCTCCCGCAGTGGCAAGGCATGCAAGTCCTGCCCAGCCTGAACGACCAGCCAACTGGCATTCGTAACCGCGTCCAACCGAGCCATTCCCTCGGCATCGGTCGCAGTTTCCCGAACGCACTCATTCTCATCAGTGAACAGCCGCACGCTGGCCCCCTTAACAGGCCGGCCTGTGCTGTAGGAGAACACAAAAGCCCGGGTCTCCCAGTCGCTATTCTTCCAGACCGCTCCAAGGTCGGTGAGTTGTACCACAGTCTGAGCGCCCAACGCTGGCCCGCCCCCCAATCCCGTTCGCTCGGCTTCGACAAAAAAGACACCTGAGGTCAGCCCGCTTAGCAACGGATCCCACTCCAGCCGTAGCCTGGAGGGCTCATCCACAACTGAGGTGCCCGCGATTTCACGATCGATGACCGTTCGCCCAGGCACCAGATTGAAGTCCAGCCGCCGATAATTCGGCAGGCTGTCATCCGGAGTTGGCTGGTGATCAAAGTAACCGCGATACCCGCGTAACAGGTGAACAACGCCTGTGGCATCCAGCATCTTGGCCCGTACCCGGACTCGAGGCACATTGACGGCCAGAAGCTCAAGCGTCCGCCTGCCGCCGGCCAACTGGTCGGTCGCAAACGATGGAAAGTAGAGCCGGGGAGCGATTGGCGGCACCTCGACCTGAAGTTCCCGTCCGGCGGCCAGTTGAAACGCTTCTGCCGAGGGCAAGCCGCGCTTGAGAACGACGCGGTATGGCACGTCGCGAGCCCAGCCACCAGAAAGAGTCAAGACCGAGCCCGACAGCTCAGCGCGCAAGGATTCCGGCATCGGTGAAATATCGAGCCAGTCACGAAACCGATTGGTTAGTTCCGGTGCAGCATGCTTGGAAAAGCTCAATTCCAACCGCGGTTCCTGGTAAATCCTGTGGTGCACCTTTGCGCTGACCAGGTCGAACGGGATAATACTTCCAATCGCTTTCTCGAAGGGCCGCACAGTCTTCACCGCGCCGTCCGCCGCGGGCACGCCTGATTGAATGACCAACCTCCACCCAGAGCCTACCCCCAATGGTTTCGAGGGCCACAGCACCACGCGATCCCCCTGCAGCGGTTCATCCCCCGTTTCATCGATGATACTCACCTCGTCGAAAAGGCCCGGGAGGCAATCCAAGGAACCATACCCTCGTTCGACATCCCTGCCCTGCCTGGCACCAACAGGGATCCAACGGCCGTCAGCGCTGGCAAATCCGGCGTGTTGTGCAACGTCCCGGGCGTGGACCGGAGCATTGAATGAGACTCGGAAAACCGGCATGGAATGGGCATTGGTAGTCTCACTCGGCCCAGCCCATTCTATGGGGCCAAAAGGAGGCAGGGTGAGTGTGCGGTCCAGTCTGGCAGTGGAGAGTTTTCCGTCGCTGCGACGCAGTCCGGGCGCCAGTCTAACCTGGTAACTCAAACCCGGTCGAAACGGTTGGCTGGGTGTAAATGAACCACTGCGGGAACTGGTCCAAACAAACTTGCCAGCCACGGCTGGGACAAACCTGAGCGGAAGCTCGCCAACCGGCGCCCCTACCAAACTGCTCCGCACCATCGGTTCATCAAACCGAACTTCGAAAGTTGTAAACGGCGCGGGATCATCCGTACTGAGCAGGAGTTGCACACCGCGGCTCTGGTCCTGGGGTGGTTGACAACCCGAACCCAGCCAAGCGATCACCAGCGCGAGACCCAGGAGCCATCCCGTGCCGGAAAAACCCCCATCGATCGGGGGTCTCCGAAGCCCGGCAGCCCGGGGCCCTTGAGCCAGAATCCAGTGAACAGCATGCCTGCGCAACAATTGCATTTGATTGGTGTTAGCCTCTGCCACGACCAGAGCCCTCGCGCAAGCAAAGAAAGCACGGAATTGTTGTTTTCCTGACGGGGCGCTAACTCACCGGACACTGCAGCCCTCCGCCACCTGCCGGATTAGGCCTACAGCTACGCAAAAACCTTCCTCAGCCACCGGGGATAAGGCGTCTCCGATGCCCAAATTCAGCACGGGAATGGTTAGCCACCAGGCATCAGGAACGTGTCCAAACACATCTCGAGCCAGAGCCAGCAAAGTTCTTGGGTCCGCCGCGTGAGTCATGATTTGGGAGGACTCTGACGGTATCAAGGAACGCCAGCTGACCTCTCGAGGGGCATCCAGGGCGGCATCCACAAATATGACCGTTCCGGCCCGGGATATGGGATCCGCCAATTCTGGGGTCAGCAAACCACACTCCAGCGTTCTGACGTGAGCCAATTCCAGCACCTCGACGGCTTCGGCGACGCGCGGTCCGACACCATCGTCACTGCGCAACGTGTTGCCATAACCAATAACCAGCAAAGGCGCTAAGCATTTTTCCGGGAGAATCTGCACTTCATCGAACGTAATAAATGCCCTCGGAAAAAGCGAGCGGGCAAGCAGACTACTGCTTGCCCGCCGCGTATTTGAACTCCCGAGCCAATCAACCTCGTGCGATCTCTCGGACGACTCTGCCGCCGGCATCAATCAATCGGACCAGCATGGGCATCTGTCCCACCGCATGGGTCGAGCAACTCAGGCACGGATCGTAACAACGAATGCCATGTTCAATCCGGTTCAGCACTGGTTCCGGGATCTCATTACCTCGCACATAATGGCGCGCGATCTGGGCCACCGTTTGGTTCATGGCGAGATTGTTTTGACCGGTAGCCACGATCAAGTTCACCTTCCGAAGCAAGCCTTGGCGATCGACAGTGTAGTCGTGGAAAAGTGTACCCCGCGGGGCCTCGCTGACTCCAACTCCCCGCAGGCTATTGATCCCGGCATCCGCCCGAAGATATTCACTCGAAAGTTCCGGATCGCCCATATAAGCCTCGATCCGTTCCAGCGAGGTAAGAATCTCGATCAGCCGCGCGTAATGATATAAGAACGAAGACGTTACTGCGCCATGCCCCATCCTTTTGAACAATCGAAATTCGGTGTCAGCCTTGGGTGTTCCCATCTGCTCGGCCACGTTGAGCCGGGCCAGAGGGCCCACCCGGTACATCCCGTCCGGAACCCCTAGCGGAAGGTAATAAGGCGACTTCAGATAGGAATTACTCTGTACGGCCTCTCCGATATACTCGTCGTATTTCAGGGGATCCAACTGGTCGGCAATTACGCTGCCGCTGGAATCGGTGAAGCGTATCTTCCCCCCGTGGTGCTCCCACGTTCCGTCCGGCTCCACCAGGCCCATGAACAAGGAAGGAAAATTACCGAAGATCTGCACTTCCCGCCGGTGCTTATCCAGTACCTGCTTGAACAGATCAAGCGCGGTATGTGTGGTCGCAAAGGCCTCAGGCAGCCAGGCACGGATGCGGTTGCGCCCCTCTTCGGTCAGCGGGCTTCTCACCCCGCCCGGTACCGCCCATGCCGGGTGAATCTTGCGACCGCCTAGAATCTCGATGATCTCTTGTCCGAACTGGCGCAGGCGAATGCCTGCCCGGGCCAAGTCGGTGTTGGCGGCAATCAGCCCAAAGACATTCCGTTTCTGAGGCGGCGTGTCCCATCCCAGCAGGAAGTCCGGCGCACTCAGGTGAAAGAAGCTCAACGCATGGCTCTGGACCATCTGCCCGAGATTCATCAGGCGCCGCAACTTGTCGGCGGCAGGCGGAATGTCGACAGCCATGATGGCGTCGCCTGCCCGCGCTGAGGCCAGCAAGTGGCTCACCGGGCAGATGCCGCAAATGCGCGGTGTTATCCCCGGCATTTCGGAGAAGGGCCGGCCTTCGCAGAATTTCTCAAATCCACGAAATTCGACGACGTGAAACTCCGCGTCCGACACTTGGCCGGACTCGTCCAGGAAAATGCTGATCTTGGCGTGCCCCTCAATGCGGGTCACGGGATCAATGACGATGCGTTTGGACATGGCAAAAACGGGATAACAGGGTCAGCCAAATTTAAGCTGTTCGCCTTCCAGGTGCGGTTCCTCACCGCGGAGCAGTTGGGAAAGCACGGTACGGATCCGATCCGCCGGGGGCGGACAGCCCGGGAGGAAGTAGTCGATATGCACCGCTTGGTGTGCAGGCAAAACCTGCGGCAACAGTGGTGGCACAATTCCTGGTTCACGAGGGACGCCGGGGTTCGATTGCGCCCCCTCAACGTAGGCCCGCTGCAGCACGCTTTCATCATTGCGCAACCCCAACTGGTTGCGGATCGCGGGGACATTGGCGGTGACAGCGCAATCACCAAACGAAACTAGAAGGCGGGTGCGGGCACGGATCCGGCGCAGGATCTCCAGGTTATCCTCGTTGCACACAGCGCCCTCAATCAGGCAAACATCGACCTCCTCGGGGTATTCTTTCACGTCAATGACCGGGCTGTAGACCAGGTCGATCATGCCGGCGAGGTCGATGAGGAACTCGTCCAGGTCGAGGAATGACATGTGGCAACCGGAACATCCGCCTAGCCAGACAGTGGCAACTCTCAAGCGATCCATTGTTTTTTCTCCCGTGCAGTGACGATGAATTCGAGTCTCGTTCGGTCACGTTCCATTTCCGAGACGGTCGCGCCTTTCGCAAAAAGTGCGCCCGTGGGGCAGGCCATGACGCACTTGCCGCACCTCGTGCAAGTGTCGGAGGTTCCCCAGGGCTGATTCAGGTCGGAGATAATCTGGGAACCGCTGCCACGCCCGGAGACATTCTTGGTTCCAGCGCCCTCAATATGCCAACAGACCCGCACGCACCGCATGCACAGAATGCACCGGTTGTGGTCCATACCGAACAGCGTGTGGGTATTGTCGACACCCCATTTAGGGAAGCGGTAATCGTAGCGCACGTGATCCATGCCCAGCGAATAGGCCAGGGACTGCAACTCGCAATGCCCGTTCGCTACGCATACCGCGCACACGTGGTTGCGCTCGGCGAACAGCAGTTCCAGAGTCATCCTCCGGTACTTCCGCAGGCGCTCCGAGTCCGTCTTGATCACCATACCCTCGTGGACCCGCGTGGTGCATGCCGGCAACAGCTTGTTGATTCCGGCGACCTCGACCAGGCACAGTCGGCAGGCTCCCACGTCATAGACTCCATCCAAGTGACACAACGTGGGGATCGTTATGCCCGCATCTGTGGCCGCGTCCAGGATTGTAGCGCCCTGGTCCGCGCTGATCTGCTTGCCATCGATGGTTAACGTTTTTGCAGCCATAATGTCAGATCCTCAAAGAGTGCTGTCCGCCGTTGGCTGGGCGCATTGGCCGTTCCCGTTCCGGCGCGGACCGTAGGCGTCCTCCACCAGCAATTCTGAATACTCGTTCCGGAAGTACCGTAACGTGCTGATTACCGGGTTGGGCGCAGTCTGCCCCAACCCGCACAAGCTGGTGTGGCGCACCATGTCACAGAGTTCCTCCAACTTCTCCAGGTCGCGCCGTGTGGCCTTGCGATTGAGGATCCGGGTAAGAATTTCATGCATCTGGACGGTCCCTGCACGGCAAGGAATGCATTTGCCACACGACTCATCCATGCAGAATTCCATGAAGAACCGAGCTACATCCACCATCCGTGTAGTCTCGTCCATGACAATCATACCACCGGAACCCATGATTGATCCCAACTGGGTAAGCGACTCGTAATCCACGGGGGTATCCAGGGCGTCTGCAGGAATGCACCCGCCCGAAGGCCCGCCGGTCTGAACGGCTTTAATCTGGCCGCCGTCTGGCGCACCACCGCCCATTAGTTCCACAATCTTTCGCAGCGGCGTTCCCATGGGGACCTCGATCAACCCGGTATTCGTGATCTTACCCGCGAGTGCAAAGACCTTAGTACCTTTACTCTTCTCTGTGCCAATACCGGAGAACCACTCGGCACCCTTGCGGATGATTGGTGCAATGTTGGCAAAAGTCTCGACGTTGTTGATCAGCGTCGGACACCCGTACAGTCCGCTTTCAGCCGGGAACGGCGGCCGCGGCCGTGGCGTGCCGCGCTTGCCTTCGACCGAAGCCATTAACGCGGTTTCCTCGCCGCAAACAAAAGCACCGGCACCAATGCGCAGATCGATATTGAAATTGAAGGGCGACTCGAAGATGCCGCTTCCCAGCAAGCCCAACTGCTTGGCTTGCTTAATCGCGGTTTGCAAGCGAGTAATGGCGAGCGGGTACTCAGCACGCACATAAATGAAACCCTGGCTGGCACCCACTGCATAACCGGCGATCGCCATGCCTTCCAATACACTGTGCGGATCGCTCTCCAAAACGCTGCGATCCATAAAGGCCCCGGGGTCTCCTTCATCGGCATTGCAGATCACATATTTCTGCGTGCCTGGAGTCTTCGCCACCGTGCCCCACTTCAGGCCAGTCGGATACCCGGCACCGCCACGCCCCCTGAGCCCGCTCTGCAGCACCGAATCGAGAACATCCTTCGGAGTCAACTCACGCAAAACGTCATGCAAGGCTTGGTAGCCTTCGGCCGCGATATACGACTCGATCCGATCCGGATCGATCACCCCGCTGTTGGCTAGGACAATCGGCAATTGCTCGGCGAAAAAGGGATGCTTCGGATCGGCTTGCGAAAGATTGGAACTCCCACCCTGCAGAGTACCGATCAATGCGCTCGCATCTTCCGGGGTCACTTTTTGATAAAGCGGTCCTGTGTCGACGGAACGGATCTCCACCGTCGCGCCGGGCGACTCATTGCGCTCATCCACCTGAACGAGCGGCCCCTGACAGCAAAGTTTCATGCACCCGACCCCGCGCACTTCCACCTGGTCTTCCAGACCGGCATCCCGGACGGCCCGCTCCAGTGCCTCTTTGACCCCAACAGAGTTCGAAGAGACGCAACCGGCAGCCACGCAACAACGAATCGTAAACTTTTTGCGCGAGGCAAGTTCCTTCTCCGTAATTTCAGTCAGGTCGTCAATGATCATGGCCGGTCCATCCTTTCAATTGCTCCACCGCTTTCTCGGCCGTCTGACGCGGCGTGACAACACCATCGTAAACCACCGCCGGGGCGATGCCGCAGGCCCCAATGCACCGTGCCGTCAACAGGGATACCTGGTTGTCGGCCGTGGTTTCACCCGCCTTGATGCCGGTCTTTTCCTCGAGCGCCGCAAGCACCCGATCCGCTCCCTTTACGTAACAGGCCGTGCCCATGCAAACAACGCAGGTGTGTTGACCTTTGGGTTTAAGCGTGAAGAAGTGGTAGAAAGTCGCCACCCCATAAACCCGGCTGGCCGGCAGCTTCAGTTTGCAGGCAATGAATAGCAGGAGATCGTCTTCCAGGAAGCCGAACAGTTCCTGGGCCTTGTGGAGCACCTCGATTAAAGCATCCTGATTATACTGATGCTTCTTCATGTGCGCTTCCAGGATTTTGAAGCGCTTGTCCCCGCTGGCATGCTCGAGAATCCTGGGCAGCCGATTCTGTTTCTTGCTCGAAAGCGTCGCAATCATAGTCGCTCTGGGCGAAACCGAACTCCACCGGCGACCGGACCGGCAGAACCCGGCTTTGCACCCAGAGAAAACCCTAACACCGGCTAGCAGTCTGACTGTGCGGGAATTGTCATTTGATTACCTTTTTTTGACATGCCTTATAATCATCCCGGCTTATTACTTCGGCTTTATGCACTAATCTGACGAGCGCCAACTGGCCCGGAAAGGAGGCTGGCCGCTGGGCGGGAGGAGATTTGAGACGATTAACGGTCAGCGGGCGGGGCGGGCCCTGGCCGGCCGCTGCCGTGTTGCTCCGACGCGCTTCCTCGGGTGGGGAGGAGCCAGCGCTGGGAATCGCAGAAGATCATTTGCTGGTAGTTGAAGTATGCAAACGGAAGTCCAAATGGCACAAGGCGGTCCTTGCTGGAGAAGGCTGTCATCGCCAGTTTGATCCAGTTGTCGGTGCCACGGGTCAGTTGACTCAACAGGCCCTGATCCAGCGTGCGGGAACTCAAATGGACCAGGGTCACCGGTTTCTGGTAGGAATTTATCGCCTCGAAGTCCTTGCCTGTGTTGGGAGTCAACCACACTGATTGACGTTGGCCGTACCAGGCCACTGCCCAGGGAATGTCGCTCATTGTCAACTGGGTCGGCTGCAGCCATCCAGAGAAAGTCTGGATAAACGGGGGATAGTAAGGCGGATAGGAAAGCGGGGGCCTTCGCTGGCCAGTCAAGGACAGCAGCAGCGGAAGCGAAACCACCACCACAAAGGCGGCGATGGCGGGTGTCTTGAATTCTGCCACCACCCCTTCGACCTGATCGAGCAACAGCAGGAATAGGCTGGTGCCGAACACGATCACCAGGGGCAGGAGAAGAATCAACTGGTTCTCGCTGTTGACCACTGGAGAGTCAGTGGAGAGCTGGGTACGGCCCAACGCCTGCACGATGATCAGCAAAGGCAGGCATCCCGCCAGGAAGTTCCGTAAGTGCCTTGCCGGAACGTTGCTAATCGGCACGAGGAGTCCAGCGAGAAAGAAGGCGGTGAGCCAAGTACCACCCAGCGCCGGAAGGTCGTTTTGTAGTATTTCGCGAGCAACCGCCGCCAACTTCACGCGGAACACCGTCGTCACCCTTGATGGAACCTGAGGCTCAAGGGATCGCTGCAGCCCATATTGGTCCCCGCTGTTCTCAAACACCGCGTAAGTCGCGATGCCAAAAGGCAGGCTGCCAACCGAGACGTTGCGGATCACCCAGGGGGTCAGAAGGGCGGCAAAAACCAGGATTGCGGCAGCAACCACAGCAACTCGCTGGCGGTTGGCCACTAATCCCAGGAAGACGGCCACGGGAATGATCAACCATCCGAAGGAGTATCGAGTCAAGGCACCAATGCCCACCCACAGACCGGCAATGGCGGCAAGCCAGATTAGACGGTATTTGTGCTGCTCCGGCGCAGCGGTCTCCTGGCTAAAACGCACCAAGGTCCACGACAAGCTGGTGAATAGCAGCAGGAGGAGCATGGTCGAGAGTCCGGAAGTGCTAAACCGCCAGAGCAGTTCGGTTCCGAGCAAGAGGACTGCTGAAGCCACGGCCAGGGTGGGATTAAACAGCCGCCCTGCCAGTCGATAGACACAAAAGACCAGGCCGAAAAAGAGGAGTTGGTTGAAAACCGTGATCAAGAAATCGGGTTGGTACCGCGCAAATTGTCCCTGCACGCTCCAGAATGGCTGCGGTTGTTCAGGGACCGCGTAACGGAAAGGAAGAACCTTCATCAGTCCCGCCAGTACCACAGGATAAACCGGTGGGTTAGCCAAATCCGGATGCGCTCCCCTGATGCGCAAAGGATCAGCCTTCCCGTCAGTTTGAATCGGAACGACACCGCCCTGGCTTTTCTGAACAAGATACATGCTCAGCGGGCGGATGAACTGGGTGGTGTAGCCCTGCCCCGTAGCGATGTTCCTGGCCAATTGCGCCGAGTCCATTGCTTCTTGCGTCCCAAAATTCTGCCAGAGCCGCCAGTTATAGGAAGTTGCGATCAACAAAGTCCCCAAGATCACGAGCGCAACACGCATGTAACGAATGCCACCGCCCTCTTCCAAACGATAAATTGTTCGTTGCAGCAGATCCATATCAGAGGTGTTCCAACTGGTAGACCGCCATCTTGCGGTACAGGGTTCGCCGACTCATGCCTAGTTTCTTGGCCGCTTCGCTCCGGTTGCCAGACGTCTCCTGCAAGGCACGAATGATCAACTGCTTCTCGGCATCCGCCACATTGAACTTGCGTTCCGGTTCAGCAGGGACCTTGTTTGCCAGCGGCGGAAGTGACGCCGGTGCCCTTACTGAGGCCGGCAGATCCCGGAAAGTGATCTTGTCGGAACGCGATAACACCACAGCGTGTTCGATGGCGGTGCGCAACTCCCTGACGTTGCCCGGCCATCGGTAGTTCTGCAAAGCCTCGATAGCGTCCGCTGTAAATCCCGCCCCAGCTTTGCCGTTTTCCTCAGCAAATTCACGCAGGAAGGTCTGAGCCAGCAATGGGATATCGCTGGCCCGCTCCCGCAAGGGCGGCAACACGATTTCAACAACCTTGAGGCGAAAATAGAGGTCCTCCCGAAACGTGCCGGCCCGCACCATTTCGTCCAAATTCTTGTTGGTCGCAGCGATCAAGCGGACGTCGGCGGCCAAGGTCTTGTTCGAACCAACCCTCTCGAAAGTTCGCTC
The DNA here is from genome assembly GCA_002428665.1 of Verrucomicrobia subdivision 3 bacterium UBA6082. Taxonomy (GTDB): domain Bacteria; phylum Verrucomicrobiota; class Verrucomicrobiia; order Limisphaerales; family UBA8199; genus UBA6082. Next base: position 39,940 of record DIXK01000003.1, on the reverse strand, counting down.
GCCTAAAAAGCGGAGTAGCTTGATTTGAAGGGTGGCATCGATTTCCCCGATCTCATCCAGAAACAGGGTACCGCCTTGGGCCTGTTCGAAGCGGCCGATGCGACGCTCGTGGGCGCCGGTAAAAGCACCTTTTTCGTGTCCAAATAACTCGCTTTCCAGCAGGCTAGGGCTCAGTGCCGCGCAATGCACAGGCACCATGGGTTGGCGTGCCCGAGGGCTGAGCTGATGGATCACCTTCGCGATCATTTCTTTGCCAGTGCCGCTCTCTCCCAGGAGCATCACCGTCGCACGCGTAGGTGCGACCTGCCGCACGATCTCAAATACCTCACGCATCGGGGGAGACTCCCCCACGACTCCTTCCATGCCAAACCGCGAATCCAACTGCTGATGCAGCGCCACGTTTTCGGCCTCCAGGTTCTGCTGGCGAAGAGCGCGAGCTATCCGCATCTCCAATTCGTCAATCTGGAGCCGTCCTTTGGCGATGTAATCGTCCGCTCCATGTTTCATCGCCTCCACGGCCAACTCCTCCGATCCATAGGCGGTCATCAGGATACAAATCGGAGGCTTCGATAGTGACTTGGCACGAACAATCAACTTCATCCCATCCTCGGAAGGGAGCCGGAAGTCTGTGAGAAGCACGTCCACAGGCTGCTGCTCGAGGAATTCGCTCGCTGATTTCGCGTCGTCGGCCAGGTAGACGTCGTAACGATCCTCCAACGCCGCGCGCAAGCCTTCACGCGTGGTCTTCTCGTCATCTACTATGAGCAGCGTTGGAGTCATCGGACAATCGCTTAACTACAGCAAACTAAAAAGAAGCGACATCCTAAACAAGAAGCATCTAACCTCACACAACCGCCATGGCCGAGTGGCCCCAGAAAGGCGGTCTGCCCCGCGAGACATCTCAGACCCGGAAAGCGGCGAAGTATTCGTCAATGCGCCGGTTGATGGGCTGCCGAGAGATACGCGTGGATTTCTTCAGCGGCGATGCGTGCGTCACGAACGGCATGCAGTACCGTGCTGGGACCGCGGGTGATATCGCCGCCGGCAAACACGCCAGGAAGGTTGGTTCGCTGGCGATCATCGACCTGGATACCACCCCAGGAATTGCACTTCAAGCTGGCGAATTCCGGCGCCTGCGGACAAGCCATCGGTTCAAAGCCCAATGCCGGGATGATCAAATCCGCCGGCAGATCGAATTCGGTTCCTGGCAGAATTCGCGCGGCGGTTTCCCCCTCTGCCCGCGGCAGGGTTCGAGCCAGACGGAGTCCAGCCACTCCCCCACCGGGGACTGGCACCACCGCCACCGGGGTTACCTGGAACATAAACCGGGCCCCCTCCTCCAGCGCTTCCGCGTAATCCACCCGGCTGCAAGGCATGTCCGTCTGACTGCGACGATAGACGCAAATGACCTCCTTCGCCTTCCAGCGAATTGCCGTGCGCAGGCAGTCCATAGCAGTGTCACCCCCGCCGATCACGACCACCGTTTTGTTCTCGACCTCGATGTGCGAAATGGCAAGTTCTGCAGGAGTGGTCTTTTGGAGCAGGAAAGGCAGTGCCGGCACCACACCAACGGTCTCCGCTCCGGGAATCTCCAACACCCGCGCCCGGCGCCAGTCAAACCCGAGGTAAACCGCGTCGAAGTTTCCTGCCAACTCTGAAAGCGTCACTTCCTCCCAGAGCTCAACTCCCAAACGAAAGGTGACCCCGCGAGTTTGCATTATGTCCATGCGCCGCTGCAAAAAAGACTGATCCAGTTTGAATGCGGGTGTCCCGTTCACCAACAGCCCGCCCGGCACGAAGGCCGAATCAAACACAGTCACGTCGTATCCCCTTCTGGCCAGTTCATCCGCGCAGGCAAGCCCGCCAGGACCGGATCCCACCACAGCCACCTTGAGGCCGTTCGGAGGCTCGGTGCTGGCATCCACCTGGCCGTGGCGAAACGCGTAATCGATCAAAAAACGTTCGATCGACTGGATGGAGACCGGCTCAGACACCGAATCCAGGATGCAGGCACCCTCGCACAACCGGTCACTAGGACAGACCCGCGTGCAAATCTCCGCCATGCTCGTGGCCGACCCCAAAACCGCTGCTGCCTCCAGAAACCGACCCTCAGCGGTCAACTGCATCCATTGAGGTATCGGATTGCACAACGGGCAACCACTGACACAGGTGGGATTGGGGCATTGAATGCACCGGCTGGCTTGTTCCCGGGCGGTTGCCTCGTCGAACAAGCCGTGAATCTCAAGAAAATCAGCCGCGCGCTCGGAAGCGGACCGCTTGGGCAAGGACTGCGCGGGCAAGTCTCGCCACGCGTGCTTTGGATCGGGTTGCGGTATTCCGGGTTCGCTCATAAGAAATGAAAGGCTATGGGGTTTTATCGCACGCGCCAGGTGCGAAATCAAGATTTTGTCATTGATTTCATTAGCTTAGTGACTTCCACCACCCCACCATCATCCCGTCAGACCGACCGTCCGCGGGGCACGCTAAGGCACCACGCCTTGCACCAAGTGCCGTGTCTCGCCCGGCACCAAGCCGCCCCGCCCGTCGTCAATTACCGCCGCAGGAACCGAACGTGGTCCTAGATTCGCTTCGTCGATCGAACTGGAAATCGTCTTCAGCACTCGCGCCGGAAAGATGCCGAGGGCGAGAATGCCACCTATGAGCAGAATACAAAGGGTCCGCGTGGGCCAGTCAAGGTGGATCGACGGCAGATCTCCGGGATCTCGGAACCAGGCTTCGCGAACGACGCACAGGTAGTAATAGACCGCGATGGCCGCATTCACCATCGCGATGACCACCAAAACCAGGTAACCTTTGGCCAGCGCGGCCTTGAGCAACGCCAGTTTCCCCATAAAACCGACGAACGGCGGAATGCCGGCCAGGGCAAAAACGCCGACAGCGAGGGTGACCGCCAATAACGGAGCACGTCGATGCAGCCCCGCCAATTCCTCGATTCCTACGTTCAAGCCATCACGCGAGACCCGGCAGATGACGACAAAGCAGGCCAGCACCATCAGGAGGTAACCGGTGATATAGTAGATGGCCGCGGAAAACCCGGCCTGATCCAGCGCCACAAAACCCACCACCGCGTAGCCGGCATGGGCAATACCTGAAAATCCAAGGAGTCGCTTGAAATCCTTTTGCTGGAGCGCAATCAGGTTTCCGTAAAACATGGAACCGACGGCCAGGACTGCCAGCAGTAAAGCCACGACCCGATGGTCTGGGGCGGCCAACGAAGCAAACCGGATGAGGATGGCGACCCCGCCTACCTTGGGCAGGGAAGCCACGAGGCCTGCGGTTTCATTCGCGGCGCCCTGGTAGACGTCCGGAGTCCAAAAGTGGAAGGGGAAGATCGCCAATTTGTAGAAGACACCAGCAAACGTAAGCGCCAAACCCACGATCGCCAGAGGGGTGTGCATTAGCGGTTGCAGTCGGGTCATCATCTGGGGCAACGACGTGGTGCCAGTTAACCCGACCAAATAGCTCATTCCAAAAAGCATGATCCCATTGGCGGCAATCCCAAACATCACATACTTGATGGCGGATTCCATCTGCACCCGCTGTCCGGTACGTTCCCGGCGCATCGGCACCATCAGGTAAAGCGGGAAGGCAGAAACCTCGAGAGCGATTACCAATGTGATGATGTCCACGCTGCTCACCAGCATGAGCAATCCAGAAACACTCAGTGTGAGGAAGAGAAAATACTCCGGCTTCACATCCTTCCTGATATCGGTCAACCCACCGCTCAGCAGGAGGATGAGGAGGAAACCAATGGCGAAGACGAGCTTCAGCACCTGCGAGAAAAGATCCACACGGTACGCGCCATGGAACAGCGTTGCCTCCTGCCCGAAGCAAAGGAGGGACGTCACGAGAACCGCCAGCGCAGTGCCCAGCGCCGTGAGGCGGGCAGCGCGGACCCGGTTCTCCCCCAGGGCGATGACAAACAGGATCAACGCTCCCGTCAGCACCACCAACTCCGGCAGAAAGGCCATGAAATTGGATAAACTCATGCGATCAAATTCAGCAGCTTGTTGCAATCATGTCAGGGCAGCACAGCCACGGGCGGTGTTGCCGCCACGGGGGCTCCCGCTTGGGCCTGCTGCAGCACCTTTTGCACACTGGTTTCCATCACGCGCATAAAAGGTGCGGGATGGAGGCCGATCCAAAATACAAAAACCAGGAGCGGGGTGAGCGTGGCGATTTCCCGGAAACAGAGGTCTTTGACCCCGGAATGGTCCGGATTGCGGGTACCACCGTAGGCCACCCGCTGCAGCATGCGCAGCATATATGCCGCCGCCAGAACCACGCCTGGAACCACGAACAACATCATGGACTTGGAAACCTGAAACCCTCCGGCCAGCACCAGGAACTCCCCGATGAAACTGTTGGTTCCCGGGAACGCTAGCGAAGAAAGAGCAAACACCCCGGCGAACGTCGCAAAGATCGGCATGTTACGGCCCATCCCGGCGGTTTTGTCCAGTTCGCGGGTGTGCAGGCGCTCATAAATGATTCCGACGACGATGAAGAGAGCCCCCGTGGTGATGCCGTGGTTGATCATCACCAGGACCGCGCCTTCCAATCCGGCCTTGTTCAACGCGAAAATCCCGAGGGTGGCAAAGCCCATGTGGGCTACGCTGGAATAAGCCACCAGTTTCTTCAAATCGGTTTGCGCCAGCGCGGTAAAACCACCGTAAACAATCGCGATCACCGACAGCCACATGATGGCCGGGGTAAAAAACTGGACCGCGGCCGGTGTAATCGGCAACGCGAATCGCACGAAGCCGTACGTGCCCATTTTCAGCAAAATGCTGGCCAGCAGCACGCTGCCCGCGGTTGGGGCTTCCACGTGGGCGGCCGGCAGCCAGGTGTGAAACGGGAACATGGGAACCTTGATAGCGAAAGATATAAAAAAAGCCAGAAACACCCAGCGCTGAAACCCTTCAGAGTAGGGGCGCCCCATCATTTCCGGTATGCTCCAACTGTCAACCTGCACGTAAAGGGCGATGATCGCCACCAGCAGAAACACCGAGCCAGACATCGTATAGACAAAGAACTTAAGTGACGCGTAAACCTTCCGGGGCCCGCCCCACACCCCGATGAGCAAGGCCATAGGAATGAGCATCGCCTCCCAGAACACAAAGAAGAGGATGAAATCCAGGGCGCAGAACACCCCAACCATGGCCGTTTCCATTACCAGCAGGCAGATCATGAACTCCCGAACCCGCGTGGTAATGTAGCGCCACGAGGCCAGCACACACAACGGCATGATCAGCGTGGTCAGCAACACCAGCAGGAGACTGATGCCGTCAATTCCGATCGCGTACCGTATCTTCAAGGCAGGAATCCATTCCGAGTTGATGAGAAACTGGAAATCAGCAGTACTCGGGTCAAATCGCGAATAGAGCGGTAACGAAAACACCGCCAGTGCGGCGGTCACCAGAAGGGTAAACCAGCGCAGCCCGTTTTCACTCCGGATAAACCCAGCCACCAGGGCCGCCACCAGCGGGCTGAAAATCAACAGACTCAGGACAGTGTCGTTGTAGGACAGGCTCATGGTGTTACCAGTATGCAAGAATAATGAACGCGAGGATCAAAACCGCGCCCACGCCAAAAGCGAACGTCAGATTCTCCTGCAGTTGGCCACGCTGGGTCCCCCGCAAACGCTGGCCCACACCCCGCACCGCTTTGGCCAAACCGTCCACCGCCCCATCGACGACATACATGTCAAACAGGCCGGAAAGGCGGGCCGTCAGCATCAACGGAATCAGGCCGGCGTAGCGATACAGTTCGCCCACGAAGGTATCGAACGCCTGAACCGGTCTCCGCGCAAACTTCAGGAAGGCCCTTCCTCCCATGCGATAAAACCAATCAAAATCCAGACTGATCACCGGCTCGGGCTCCAGCTTCTTCAACAGCAGAAAGAAGCCCACCGCGGTAAAGAGCAGGATCTGCAGGGTCTCGGAAATGTGGTACGCCGTGTAAGGGTGGTAGTCCACCGCGTACGGCAGCATGTTGTAGAGGTAAGGCGTATAGCAGCCGATGAAAATGCAGAGGATCGAGGCGATCGCCATAGCGGCGTTCATGTTCCAAGGTGGATCTTTCGCGCGATCCAGGACTTCTTTGGAGGCTTGGTTCTTACCGAACCAGATGAAATAGGGAACCTTCAGTCCCGTATGGAGGAAGGTGCCGACCGAGGCCAGCATGAGCAAGAAACCCACCCAGAGTTTATGCTCCTCGAACCCAGCCGCCACGATCATCGACTTACTTACAAAACCGCTAAACAGTGGGAAGGCGGAGATCGACAAGCCACCAATGAGAGTAAAAACGAAAGTCCAAGGCATTTTCCGCCACAGCCCACCCAATTGAGTGAACCGGCTTTCGCCTGTCATGTGCAGCACCGCCCCGCAACCCATGAACAGAAGCCCTTTGTAAAGAATGTGAGCGAACGCGTGGGCGCAAGCACCATTGATCGCCAACTGCGTGCCGAGGCCTACCCCAGCCACCATGTAACCCACCTGACTGATGATGTGGTAGGCGAGCAGGCGCCGGCTGTCATTCTCCAGCACGGCATACACCACACCATACAACGCCATTGCCACGCCCAGAGGCACCAGGATGTCCATCCCCGCCAACCCACGGCATAAGGCATAGACCGCGGTCTTGGTCGTGAATGCGCACATGAAGACCGAACCGTTGAAGGTCGCTTCTCCGTAGGCGTCCGGCAGCCACGCGTGGAGAGGTGGTACTGCTGCGTTCAGGATGAACCCGATCATGATCAAATACACTGGGACCGTCGGGTTCGTGACATCCATGGGGTCAAAAGCCCAACTGCCCGTGGTCCTGCAATGCCAAACCATCCCCGCCAGCAACGCCAACCCACCGGCAACGTGCACCAGGAGATAGCGGAAACCCGCCGCCAGTGATTCTTTCCTTCCGCGGGCCCAAATCAGGAACACCGAGGAAAACGCCATCAGCTCCCAAAACAAGAACAACGTCAGGAAGTCGCCGGCAAAGATGGCACCTATGGAGCCCGCGACATAAAGCCACGCGGCCACATGCTGGCGATCATCTTTGACATGGAGCCCATACAGGTTGCCGATGAGGCACATCAGCGCCATGATGTAACCAAACACCAAGCTGAGCTTGTCCACGCGGCCAAACACCAGATCCCAATCCAGGAACTCCACCTGGCCAAACACACCGCTTTTCAGGGTAAGAACACGGGCAAACACCAGCGCCGGCACCAGCAGCAAAAAGACCCGCTTGAATCGTCCCGGGATGAAGGGAACAAGCAACGCACCGATGATGAGGATCAGTGAGGGGTGAAGCCAAAAACTATTCATCGTAATAGTCCTCCCGCTGCATGATCCCGGCGTGGCCGAACCATTTGGATACGATGATGATCACTACACACCCCAAAAAACCGAAGACCGACCAAAAACCCCAGAGATGCTCCACCGCCGTGTGCGCGTGCTCCTTGTCCACCAGGATAATGTCCGCTAGCACCAGCAGCGCCAGCAAGCCGCAACAGACCCGGATGACGGTCTTGAGCCGGGCGCGCAAAAACTCGATGAGCTTTACCAGTTTCATGAAATCAAGTGCAGAAAACGGGCGAAAAACTGCGGATAGAGACCGATAAGTACGGAAATTCCCGCCGTGATCGTCAGCGGTATCACCATCGCCGGACTCGCTTCGCCGTGATGATGGTGCGCATCCTCTGGACGCGTCTTGCCGAAGAAAGCCTGGTAAACCACCGGGGCAAAATAGGCCGCGTTCAATAGTGTGCTCGTCAGGAGCACCAGGAGAATCGCTACCGACCCGGCGTCAAACGCCCCATTCAACAGGTACCATTTGCTCACGAAGCCCGCCACCGGCGGCGCCCCGATCATGCTGAGCGAGGCCACCGCAAAGGCCCCAAAAGTCCACGGCATAGCCCGGCCCAAGCCGCTCATTTCAGATATATTCTTCTTGTGAGTAGCCACGTAGATCGCTCCCGCGCAGAAGAACAGGGTAATCTTGGAAAAGGCGTGGTTGGCGATGTGAATTAGCCCGCCGCTGATCCCCGCCGGAGTGAGCAGGGCCACCCCCAGGATGATATAGGAAAGCTGGCTCACCGTGGAATAAGCCAACCGCGCTTTCAGGTTGTCCTTGCTCAGCGCAACGATCGAGCCGACTACGATTGTGAAAGAAACAAAGTAGGCGGTTGGCAATCCCAGGTTGAACTGGTCCATGGTATCCACGCCGAAAACGTAGAGCATCACTCGCACGGTTGAGAACACACCCACCTTGACGACGGCCACGGCGTGGAGCAGTGCGCTGACCGGAGTAGGGGCCACCATGGCGCTGGGCAGCCAGTTGTGAAACGGCATCACACCGTTCTTCGCAAAACCCAGAATGCAGCAGGCATAGAGAATGGTCACAACGACTTGTGGCACGCCGTCCGGGAGGATGCCGGTTCGGATGTTCGCGGAGAAATCGAGCGTGCCAGCATACACATAGATCAGCACCATCGCCGGTAATACCAGCCCTTTGGCCGTCGCGGTTAAATAGGTCAGATACTTCCGCGCGCCTTCATAGCTTTCTTCATCCTGGTGATGCGCCACCAGCGGATAGGTGCACACACTCACGACTTCATAAAAAAGATACAGGGTGAGCAGGTTATCCGAAAATGCGCACCCTATCGCTCCGAACAGTGCGAGCGCAAAACACGCGTTGAACCGGGTCTGCTCGTGCTCCTGAAGGCCCCGCATATAACCCGCGGAATAGAATACCGTAACCACCCAAAGGAAGGAGGCAGATACGGCGAAAATCATCGAGAGCGCGTCCGCGCGCAACGAAATGCTCAGGCCGGGCAGCAAGTGGAACAGAGTGAAGTGAAATGTTTTGCCCTCGAGTATCCCGGGGATCAGCGTGGCAACGGTTCCAAACAGGACAGCGGCGGCGCCGAACGAACAGGCTTCGCGGACGTTGGGGCGCTTGCCAGCAGCCATCACCAAGGCCGCCCCAACGAGAGGCGCCAGAATGGCCAGGAGTAAACGTGGTTCGTGAGTGAGCTGCATGCGGCTACCCGTTCAATTCTGCCAGGTCGTGGGTCTTGACGGACCGGTAATTCCGGTAAATCGCGATGATAATGCTCAGCGCGATGGCAACTTCCGCCGCCGCCAGACCCATGATGAATAATACAAAAATCTGCCCCACGGTCGGGTCCTGCACCGTAAAACGGTTCAGCGCCATGAAATTCAACGATGCCGCCGAGAAGATCAGCTCCCCGGAAATCAGCATTCCGATCAGGGTCCGGCGGCGCACCAGGCCATAAACCCCAACCGCCAAAATAAAGGCCGCAGCTACGAGGTAGACCTCCAACCGATTGAATAGGAGAGGCGTCATAAGCTCAGGAATGCTCCCTTCCACCCCGGGCAATCACCAGCGCCCCGAGGATGGCAATGAGCAACACCAGGGAAATCATTTCAAAGGCCGCGCTGTAGGTCGTCAGCAGGGAAATGCCAATTTCACGGATGGAGCCATCCGTAGTCCGGGCCTGCGCTTCCTGCCAGTTGCCCCGCACCCCCAGGTGCGCCAGGCCACAAAACAGGGCCAATGCCACCGTCAGGGAAACCCCAGTCCAGATCAGGGCGGACTTCCGTGGCTCTTCCTGCGCAGGCTCATCCGGCTCGGCCAGCATGATCGCAAATACAATCGTCACGCAGACCGCCCCCACATAAATCAGGATCTCCATCATGGCCAGGAACGGGCTGTGCAAAAACCAATACAAACCGGAAAGTCCAAGGCAGCAGATCGCCAAACCGCACACACTACGAATCACCCGGGTACTCAACGCGGCGATCAAAGCACCCGACCCCGCAGCTGCGAGGGCCAGCAGGAACATCATGGTTGAAATCCACTCTGCGGCTGGGAATGTGGTCATTTCACCTCCGGGTTGGGTTCGGCTGCCGCCGGTTGCTTCTCCACTGCGGCGCCGCCCTGCCCTTCAGGCGCCTTGGCCTCATTCTCTAACCGCTTAAACAAATCCATCACGTAATCATCCTTGCTTAAGCCAGCCAGGTTGTATTCTCGAGAAAACCGAATGGCTCCGTCCCGGCAGGCTTCGACACAGGAACCGCAGAGGCTGCACTTGGTGAAGTCCAGCATGTAGTTGCTCACACTTCGCTTCTTGGCTCCCTCAAGTTTGACGCCTTCCACGCTGATGCAATCGCTCGGGCAGGCCTTCTCGCATAACTTGCACGCGTAGCAGATCGCCCTGCCTGTCTCCGGATCGCGCACCAGCTCAATATGACCGCGAAACCGTGGGGGCATCTTCAGCGTCTCATGCGGGTAATGCACCGTCACTGTCGGCTTGAAAAACTGCCCGAGCGTGATTCGCATCCCTTCGAACAGGCTGATCAAGCCCTGGCTGATTTCCTGGAGTGCTTTCTTCATACCTCAGAACAGTTTCATCATGGCGCTGGTAAGAATCAGCGTAAACAGCGACAACGGGATCAGGATTTTCCAGGAAAGGTTAAGGAGCCCATAAAACTGGGTCCGCGGGAAGGTCCAGCGGATCCAGACGACTGTAAATATAAGGAAATACATCTTCGCCAGGAACCAGAATACGCCTGGCAGAATCCCGATTGGGCTTTGCCATCCTCCCAGAAAAAGCACGGTCCCCAGCGCGCAACCCAACAGGATATTCGCATACTCCGCCATGAAAAAGACTCCGAAGCCCATGCTTGAGTATTCCGTGTAAGCCCCGGCCACCAACTCACTCTCGGCTTCCGCCATGTCAAACGGTGCCCGGTTTGTCTCCGCCAGCATGCAAGTGAAGAACACCAGGAAAGTCAACGGCATCAACGGGTTGACCCATACACGAAATATGTTCCAGTTCCAGATGAATCCCTCCTGCTGCCGAACAATCTCGTTCAGATCCATGGTTCCGGTCACCATGATCATTGTCACGATTACCAACAACATCGGGATCTCGTAAGCGACGTTTTGGGATACCACGCGGGCCGCAGAAATAATCGCGTACTTATTGCGTGATGACCACCCCCCCAGCATGACAGCCATTACGTTGATCGACCCAAACGCAAAGATCATCAACAAACCGACGTTGATATTGCGAGCCGCCAAACTCTCGCTCCACGGAATCACCGCCAGGCTGATCAAGACTGGAGACATCATCAGCAAGGGAGCTACCCGGAAGAGTGTCCGATCCACCCCGGCAGGCACCAGCAACTGCTTCGACATCAGCTTGAGGGCATCGGCGATCGGCTGCAACAAACCGGCCGGACCTGCCTCGGTCGGACCCGGCCGCCGCTGAAACCGTCCCGCACCCTTCCGTTCCACCCACACCAAATACGCCGCATTCAGGCCGACGAATCCGAGAATCCCGGCCAGATACAGTATCAATCGATAGGGCTCGGGCACAGTCATAACCGTTTCAGCAACATCGCCGAGCCCAAGGCTTCATCGGCCCGAGCTTCTCTGCAGGAATAGTTGCCAGGAGATCCAAACATGATTCGATTCAAGGCGAGCTCGCCGGGGACCCAAAGCCCCCGGCCGCCTCGCCGTCCGGGAAACTAAAACATAATCGCATTTGCACTCCACATGGATTGTTATTTGTTGCGCATTTTTTGTCTAATCTAGCCACCCAATGTCCATTTACATCTCTAATTGCAGGGTGGTGAAGAGAGCTTTTTAATAGCGCTCGCAGCCAAGCGTTTTCAGGCTGAGGCTGCTCCTTTTCTGAGCCCCGGGACACCGCGATTAAGCCTGTAAACGACTGGGAATTACCTGGGCCAGTTTCACCACTGCAATGCAGCTTCGGTCACGCCGGTTGAGTCGCGCTATGGCCTTCGACAGCCGACTCGCCAATCGCCACGGTTTCAGCTACCCGGCCGGGATAAGCGGGGCGGAGGTGGTTGCGTCCCTTGAGCCAACTGATGAACGCGGCCTCAACGCGCGCGAGCTCGGCCAGGGTGAGCGGGCATTGCGCCAATTCGCCTTCGGAGATACGGTCGGCAATTAGTCCGCGAACAAAGGCGCGCAGTTCCGGCTCCGTCTTCGCCTGGAGCGACCGGCTTGCCGCCTCGACTGCATCGGCCAGTGCGATAATGCCGGACTCGCGTGTCGATGGAGACGGGCCGGGGTAGGTGAAGGCGCTGCGGTCGACAGTCGGTGGAGTCCCGTCGGGAAGTGGTTCGCAGGCTTTGGCGTAGAAAAACCGCACTGTAGAAATACCGTGGTGCTCAACAATGATCTCTCGGAAGGCTCTCGGCAACCCATATTTGCGACTGAGTTCAACGCCGTGAGTCACATGCCCAATAATGCGCTGGGCGCTGGTGAGCGGATCCATTTGATCGTGGGGCGATGGTCCATCGGTGTTCTCGGCAAACAGGGCAGGTTCCGCCAGCTTCCCGATGTCGTGATACAACGCCGAGGTCTTGCAGAACAGCGCCCGGGCGCCGATCTCTGCAGCGGCTTTTTCCGCAAGGTCCGCCACGTTCAGGCTATGATGCCAGGTTCCGGGCGCCTCCTGGCGCAACCGATCGAGCAGGGCATGATCGGTGCCATACTCCACCAGCGTCACATCAGAAAGCTCACCCAGAAGCCACTCCAGGACTGGCAGAATCGCCAAGCTCAAAAACGCGCTCAACAGCCCGATCGCCACCGGCACCAGCACTGCGGCCGAAATCCCATCCACCGCTTCTCCAGCAATACCTTGATGAATTGCCGCGACGACGCCCAGCGTCAACCCGGCTCCCAAACCAGCCCGCAATACCCGCCCCCGGGTGGGTGACCGACGTAACAACAGAATCCCGGCCAGGGGAGCCATAACACATCCCACCAACGGCCACGGCCCCGGATCAGCAAACAAATAGATCATCAAGCCTCCCGTCAGGCAGGTAAGCAGCCCGAAACGTCTCCCGAGAAGAATCCCCGTCAAGCCAGTTACCAGGAACCATGGCGTCCAGATCCATGGCTCCAAAGGAAGCCACGTCCACGACAGGAGATCACGGCTCAGGAGTTCGCCAGTTCCTCGCACCAGGACCGCCTGTGCCACCAACAAAAGCGGACCACTAAGCCAGCGGCGGCTTTCCTGGGTGTCTTTGGGCCAAAACCTCGATTTAAATCCCCAAAAGCCGACGACAAACAAACACCACGCCATCGCCCGGGTGAGCAACGCCGGGTCGAAGTCTTCCAGCGCGGCCGTCGGGTCCTTCAACGCGGCCACCGGTATAAAAAGGATACCAGCGATAGCCAACGCAGCCATCGCGAATACCCAACCTTCGGCTTTGAACTTCATTCGGTATTAGCCTAGCAACCGTTTTGCCAAATAGCCACTATTAGATTACTGATCAGAGAGCCATACAAAGCCGGAATTCTACTGGCAAAACATTGTTAATAAACATCTTAAGTGCCTTATCGACGTCAAGCGAGAGCCAGAACATTCCCGCTGATTAGACCCCCTAGTCCTCCCTATCGCTCGAAAACAACCGCCGTGCCGTCATTGGGCGAAAGATCCAGTTCCATCGCGGTCTCAGCCGAGACTCGCTTTCGCACAATACCCACTTGGGTGGGAGTTCCAACCGCGACGTCGTGCGCATAAACTGTTGCTGTCCAATCACCAGTCGCACCCAGGAAACTCAGGGGTACTTTAATTATGCGGGCTGTTTCCGCGTTCATTGCTCCCAGAAACCACTTTTGGCCGTTGCGCCGGGCGACGACCGCGTATTCTCCGAGATCCCCCTGAAGCACCCGTGTATCATCCCACACCGTTGGAATTTGCTCAAAAAACTGTAGTTCAGGCACTTCCAGGATCACATTTTGCTCTCCGCCAGCCCCCGAATGCCTGCGAGGTGACTTGGGCGGGCGATCATACCAGAAGTGAAACTGCCAGGGACTGTAAAAACAGACCGTTTTGGCCAACTGATAAGCGTGGTTTGCCTGTGCACGAACGCGTGAGTCAAAGTAGCAAATGGTGTTGTCCCCAGCCCCGGCCAGCATGCGGGTGAACAGAGTGACCAATGACGATGTCGGGGGCTGGCGTTCTTCATCCCCGCGAATGCCTTCCTGGGTCATCAAGTTGGGGTAGGTCCGTGAGAACCCGGTGGGCCGGTATTCGTCATGGATGTCGACCATCAGCTGATGTTCGGCCGCTTTACGGACCGCTTCATGGAGCCAGATGGTCGCCGCCTGCGACCCGACGTTGACAAAACCGTACTTAACGCCCTTAACGCCCCATTGTCGGAAAAGGGGTAGGAGAGTATCAAGCTGCTGAGTCAGCGCCCGCTGGTTGACGTACAGGATGATACCCACCCCCCGCTCCTGCGCATACCGGATGACTTCCGGCAGGTCCAGGGGACCGCTCGATCGTCTGGGATCAAGCGTCACAGTGGTTGCATCCGACGCATCATCACCCTCTGGTCCATACCAGCCGGCATCGAATTCAACGTATTGGAATCGGCTTCGGAGGGCGAAGTCTACGCAGGCTTTGCCACCAGCCGTGGTGAGCGTTACCTCGCGAATGACTTTCCCCGGCTTGATCCAGGAGGTGTCGGTAATGGCGCATGGATCGTTTAGGTTCATGATCAGGTCATTGCCCTGCAGCAGCGCTGCCGGAGTGTCCGCGAGCATAATGACCCGCCACGGCGTCCTTAGCGGGAAGGCAGACTCAACCGGCCCATCCAGCACGCTGACAAGGGCGTGCGGCACACCATCCAAGGGTCCAAGTTTCATTCGGGCATAATCGACTAACCGCGCCTCTGCAACCGCGGCGAAGCAGTCCCCGCCAACCCGGACCACCAAGGGCCTCTCGCATCCGGCCTTGACCCGATCCAGGGTCACTTTGGCATAAACGCCCTGGGCGGAGTAGACCGCCCATGCCTCATGATTGGCAGTGAAACGGAATTCGGTGCGCTCACGGCGGATGCGGATCCGCGTATCCTCACCCCGCCCCGACACCCGGTAGCAGAAAGCCACGCCTGTGTCGTAGGCCCTGAATACCAGTTCCATGTTGGCACCCTGCCCTGTGGTGTGTTCAAGTCTTACCTTCAATTCGTTGAAGTGATCGCGAATCTCCGCACGTTCGCCATAGACCGGTCGCCAAACGGCATCCTGAGAACGTTGGTCCGAAGCCAAAACCACGAATGGAGGCGTCGCGAGCGCCCCACCTTCATATTCGAAACCCAGCGAGGAAGGAGCTAAAATGAGCTTGCCATCCCGTGCCACCCAGTACTTGGGGCTCCCTGTCCTCGCATCCAGCCCCGCCAAGCCGAAACCCAGCTCAATCCGACCATCGGGTGATTTGATTTTGATAGTGTTTTTCAGCGTCTCTGGCCGAGCGGCGACGTCATCCGCAGGCTTTGCCTCAGCAAAGACCGGAAGACCGGCGAGAATTGCGCCGAATCCGATAGAGAGTAAGTGGTTCATGAACCTGAAGGTTGGCACTTATCCCTCCAAATGCCACGGTTTCCGCATCGGTCGGGAGAGATAGGCGTTGGCTCCGGGATCATTGAGAAAATGCTCCTTCTCCGGGTCCCATTTTAGCTTGCGGCCAACCTTGATGGCGATGTTGGCCAGGTGGCAAACCGTAGCCACGCGATGTCCGATCTCCACCGGGAAATAGGGGTCCTTACGCGTCTTCACGCAATCCAGGAAGTCGGCATGTTCGCCATCCGGATTGGTGTACAGGTGGATTTCGTTGGGACCGATTTTAGAATTGAGAATGTCCGTGGAACTGGCCTCCAACTCCCCGCGCCAACCTCGGTTGCCCACCCACCCATCGGTACCCACCAGTTTGATACTGGGATTACCTGGTTTGCAGGTCATAACCACCCCATTAGCGTAACGATAGGTCACATCGTAGTCCTTCACTGTGTCATATAACCCACCTTCCCAATGTGTGCCTGTCCCCTCGATTTCCACGGGGCCGGACAGTTCTGTGTCATTCGCCCACTGCGCCGTGTCAAAGAGGTGTGTGCCCCAGTCGCAAATGATTCCGCCGGAGTAGTCCCAAATCCATCGAAAATTCCAATGACAACGCTCCTTGGTGTAAGGGGCAAATGGAGCCGGCCCCAGCCACATATCGTAATCAAAGTCTTCAGGTACCGGTTGGGGCGTTGGATCACCCGCTCCGGTCGGCTGCCGCGGCAGTATCACCTCAATCCGCTGTAGCTTACCAATCCGGCCGTTGCGGACCAACTCGGCCATCCGGTGATACACCGGCACGCTACGGTCCTCCGTGCTGGTTTGAAAAACCCGCTTCAGCTTCCGGATCGTGCGAGTGAGAACCTTGCCTTCATCGATCGTAAGGGTTGGCTTTTCGCATTGGACATCCTTTCCCGCACGGGCGGCCATCACGCTGATCAGCGTGTGCCAATGGTCGGGCGTTGAGATCATCACCGCATCAATGTCGTTCCTCGCGAGCACGTCCCGGAAGTCCCTGCTCATGGCGCAATCCTCATTATCGTAATAGGCGTTGACCATGTCCTTGGTCTTGCGCATTCGCAGGCCGTCCACATCGCACACCATGACCACCCGCGCATCTTTGCGCTTGAGATAGCGGGGCAGGTTCCAGTCCACCCCATGCCCCCCGGTCCCGATAAACCCGACGGTGATCTGGTTCGCGGGAGAATCCGCCCCGAGAAGGCGGGACGGAATGATCGAAGGCAGGACGAGCGCCGCACCGGTAGCGCTCAGGAACGCGCGCCGGGAACAAGCTCGGGTAACGTGACGGGAGGATGCAGCAGGAGCCATAGGCGAATCCTGCTGCAGCACCGCGCAGCTGAAAAGCAGAAAAAGAGCCCTCTGCGCCAGCCTGAAGACCCCAGCAGCGTTAATCGGTGCCCAGACGGCAACCCGCCCACAGGCGCCGCAACCTCACGCTTGGCATGGGCGTGTCGACCAAGTCCCTCATGCCCTCCAAGCAGATCAGACCCCCAGATCACAAAGGCACCACCTTCGTGCGGCGATAGGGCCCGTTAATTTCCGATTGACGATAGAACTCCACCGTACACTTCCGTCCTTTCACGAGAAACCGCACGAAAGTGCTCGGCGCGCCGAGGTCGCCTTTTCCGCGGGCGTGCCCACTGTCGATCTGCCACACACCTTCGAGATCGACAATTGAAGCGTTGTGCGTGTGCGCGCAGAGGTAGACCTTCACTTTGTGCTGCAACATCAACTCGTGAAAACGGCGGCTGTTCTCAGGATACGCATTTAGGCTGTCGGTTTCGTGCCGCAAACGACCGTTATCCATGTCGGGAGTGGGTAGGATAGGTTCATGTCCGATCACGATCACCTCCCGCCGACGATTGCTCCTCAGATCTGACTTTAGCCATTCATAAAGCTCGTCGACCACATCCCCTTTGGAGCCGGTGTCTTTCTGGCCATTGTAATATTGATTGAGCACCACGAAGTGAAACTTGCCATGATCGAAGGAAAAGGTAGTGGTCTCAGCGCCCGGAGGGCCGCGACGGACCAGTCCCGGGATATCATTGCTGGCCCAGGCGCGCAGCCATTCCATGTCGGACGGCGTTTCCGCCTCGTGATTCCCCACCACGGGATACCATGGGTAGTTGCTACCGAATACCGTATCGAGTGTGGCTCGAACCCGGTCCGGCGGGTCGATGTCTCCTGGACAAATCATAAAAGCGCCAGCACCCACATCCCGGATCGCCTCACAAGCACCGCGAAAATACTCAGTCCCGGAATATTGCGGCGGAGTGAACTCCCGCATGTCTGAAGTCACGACGAACTCGAATTCCCGCGGCGTCATCGTGCGGGAGAAATTGAACAGTGTGCAGCCTGTGCTTACCCCTGCCAGGGCCAAGGCCAAAATGAGCCACTTCGATATTCGTAAATACCGCATCTTAAAAACTTAACATGAGCCTGACTTGTTCCAGAAGCATAAACCGACAAAACCAACCCGTTTTTGTTATTAAAATCCTGGATAGCCCTTTCGTTTGATCCGTCTGATCAAATCCGCTCAAGGAGTTCGTAATCCACCAGGGCACAAACGGGCCGGCCATCGTGGTGCAAAACCAGTGACCCATCCGAGCGGAGGCGCAGAACGAGATGTTGCGGTTTGATGTCGAGCATACGGAACCCGTGTTGTTTCAGGTCTTCAATCGCGCCCTGGGTTATCCAGGTCAGGAACGACGCCCGGCTCTCCCCGGAGAGCCCAAGAAGTTGGGCGGTTTGCACGGCGTCTTGACCGTTTACCCAGCCGTAGAGCAAGACATAGTGCCGTTGCATATCGATCGGCACTTCGGGATGCCGCGCCCGTTTGGCGGCGATTTTGGATTCGCAGCGCCCGGTTTGCCAGGGTTGGAGCTGTTCATGCGGCACAAAAACGGCCAGGGGTTTCTTGGTAAAAAGATGCGTGCGCTGCAAACCGCGCTGCGCGGCCCGCAGTTCCATCACCAGCGAAAACTCTTCAAACGGGCTGTTGAACTCCGCGTGCGGATACTGGCACAGGGTGAAGGTTTCAAGAGGCACGGGTTGCCCTACTCGGCTGAAACGAACGATCAAATCGATCGCAGATCCCTGGACGGGTTTTGTTCTTGTTTTATAAATGACACTGGTGCCCGGCAACCGTTGTCCCCTGGTAGCAAACCAGCCTGAGGCATGCCAGTTCTGGGGATCCAGTTGGTGCCGAAATGGAAGCCCAAACTGTGTTAGATAAAGTTCACCACCGTCCGCCGTTTGGTAGCGCCAGTAGTCCACTCCCAAAAGGGAGATGGCTGCTCCGTCGCTCTGGTCTGTCGCACGGTAAGCCTTCCACCCTCCTGAAGAACGTGGCCTGGCATTGATCACGCCGCTGCTCACACCGGTGTCAGTGAACAAGTCCGGGAGAGAGTCCGTTAGAGGCAGTGATGTTTCCATATCAAGAACCGATTGGGATGAGCTGCTCATAATGTTCCAGGCTTCCGTTATCCAGGCAGCAGGTGATGATCTGCCGGCCGAGGGGGTCCAGGTCCGGCACCTGGAAATCGGCCAGGCACCGTCTGAAAAACGCATGCAGCATGGCCGCCCCCTGGTCATAAGCGTCCTCCCCTACTTCCGGTTGGGTGTCTATTTGCAGGAACCAAGTGGCCACCATCCGGCCTTCCACCTGCAGTTGACGCAATGTATGCCCCAGCAGCGGGCAACGGGCAGCACGCAGTTGCTCGGGACGGAACCTCGCTGGACCACGTCGCGCCAGATACTCGCGGGCGATCCATTGAGGCATAAAACCGACCCGCCAGGCCCCAACGTGCTGGTTGGGGCAGAGTATGTGGCGCATCCGGGTATTCTGCACAAATTGCTCCAGCAACAAGTTGGCATGATCCACGCGCCTCCCGGTCGCGAAAGGCCAATAGGAGCCGACACCCTCGCTGGTCATCCCCTCGGAATCCACTATGCTTGGATTGGCGTGTCCGCGCGGAGAAACCAATCGCCACAGCCAAGCCAGCGCTGGGGGTAATATATGAAACAAACCCAGGATCCCGTATGTGGGGTGCTCCCGGGTGCAGGGAGGAGTGCGCACCCCGAAACTTCGTATGTCCACTGTTGCTGCTCCCTCCACAACCCCTGGGAACGCTTTCCGCGGAATGACAACCCGCGGATTCGGACACGGCTTTCCGGGGGCATCCTCAATGTGCTCCCAGATGAGCGCCCGGCTCTGGGGCACGGCGTCGATGTTCAGATACAGCAGGGGCACTGGCGGTTCGGCGGTGAGCCGTTCCAGGTGGACGTCGGTACCGTAATGTTCGATGTGGTTGACCCGCACAAACCAGGCGTTCTCCGCATCTATGAGCGTGAGCTTGCCTTTGCCGTCCTGCAGTGCCGGATGACAGAGGGCCATATCGTCCGTAACAGCGTGCAGTTCGCAACTGCGGGGAATCTCCAGGAATCGCCTTTCTCCCGTCACCAGGTTTTCCCCTAACAACAGACGTCCGTCAGGCTCCCGGTGCGCCTGCTCCAGCATCTCACTCTTGCCGCCCCCGCTCGCGCCCTCGTGCATGATGGTTGCCACGTTGTCGTAAGGCGTGATGACTTGAACGGTTGAACAATGAGCCGTAACCCAGCCCTCGCGCTCACCCAGACCGAGCAGCACGCCGTAAATCCCCTTTTTGGCGCTGGGACCCGGATAAAGGTTGTAGGAAAACAATTCATGCAACCCGTCACGTCGGTTGTGCACCACCACCTGGCGTCCATTGAAATGCGTGTGACGGAATACGGGAGCCACATAGATGATGGCCCGCGGCAAAAAGCCTGCCGGAATCGCATCCGCAGGCAAAATGCCCTGCAACATGGCGAGTCCCAGGGCGAAGAATCCTGCATTGGCCGGCGCGATCACCAATGCGTCCATGCCCATGCCTGCGCCGCCGGCCATGAATCCGAACATGGCCAACTCCTGGCTCTTGAGCCAGTCGAAGGTCTGCTGGCGCACGGGAGCAAACTCCCCGCCAAACCGGCTTTGAAACGATTCCTTGTCCGTGGGCAACCCATCACCGATGACCATGCAATCAGGATCACGCCGCCGCATGTACGGTTCCAGGTAATTGGCAACCACCCCGTTACGAACGCGAGCCACCGTTGCCTCCACCAATCGGCCCCGACTGACCACATCGTAGGCTACTTCAAACGATTGGCTGCCTTGACCGCCACAGGCAAGTTCGACCAGTTCGGCGGTGGTGTTGGCGATGGTTAAACGCTTGCAGTGGGTGAGCACATCCACCGCTTCTGGTGGGGGATGGTAAACTTGCCAGTTCGAGGTCGTTTTTTGAAGCATAAATAACTTGTGAGGCAACTTGCCGGGTTGTTGGCGACAAGCCACCTGCATCTCAAAGACATGCGAGTGCATGTCGCCATATTCTTCACCACTTCTATGCTAACAGGCCCCTAGCGTTTTAGTCTTATACCAATTTTAAATTGTATCTATAACTTAAAACTAATATGCTGGGACTTGTGGATTTCCTTAATTACCACCATTTGCGCTACTTCTGGGTGGCCGCACGCGAAGGCGGGCTCACCCGGGCGGCCAAGAAGCTGAATGTCTCGCAACCGAGCATTTGCAAGCAAGTCCAGGCACTTGAGCAGGCCCTCGGAGATAAGCTCCTGCGCCGCACCTCGCGAGGCCTGGCGCTAACCGAGGCCGGTCAGCGCGTTTTCAGCTTTGCGGAGGAAATTTTCTCTCTTGGAGAGGACCTGCTGAACACCATGAAGCAGGCACCCACAGCGCGACCACTCCGGGTGAATGTGGGTATTGTGGATTCCTTGCCCAAGCTTCTGACATACCAGATGCTGAAACCGGTCTTCCACCTGCCCCAAGGGGTTCAGGCCGCGTGCAGCGAGGGAAAAGTATCTGACCTCCTGGCGCAACTGGCAACCTTCAGACTCGACATTGTGCTCTCTGACCAGCCCTCGCCAGCCTCCGGCAATCTTAAGACGTTTAACCACTTGCTCGGTGAATGCGGCGTTTCCTTTTGTGCCGCGCCTAAGCTCGCCGCCCGGCTCAGAACCCGTTTCCCCGCCTCCCTTGACGGAGCGCCCGCGCTCCTGCCCAGCCCGAACTCCGCCCTCAGACGTTCATTGGAAAAATGGTTCGGTGAACAAGGTGTTTCACCGCGGTTGATTGCGGAATTTGACGATGCCGCCCTGGTCAAGGTGGCGGCAACAGATGGGCTGGGCTTCTTTGCGCTCCCCAGCCTGGTAGCAGAGGAAGCAGTCACTCGTTACGGCGTAAGAGTGATCGCAAATGTGCCGCAATGCATCCAGCAGTTCTTTGCGATCAGCGCTGAACGCCGACTCGCCCACCCCGCGGTATCCGCCATCACCACCGGCGCCAAAGTCTCTCTCTTCCATCGCGTGACAGAGTAAAACAAACTTCTAAAGCGGACTCCTCCTTTACTCTTTAGATGGTTTTGCTTTACCCGGCGACTCGCTGGCTCTACAAGGAGCCCATGAGCACGAACCAGATGCATTCCCGAAGGACCTTTCTCAGAACGGCCACCGCGGCAGGGTTGGCAATTCCCCTCGTATTGCCGGGGAGAGTATTCAGTGCAGAGGGCAAACCCTCCCGCAAGATCATCATGGGTGCCATTGGGCTGGGCGGAATGGGTTCGGGCAACCTGAGTTCTTTTTTGGGCGACAACCGGTGCCGCGTGCTGGCGGTGTGTGATGTGGACCGCAACCATTTGGAAAGCGCCAGAAAACGGGTCAACAGCCATTACGGTAATGAAGACTGCGCCGCGTATATGGATTTCCGCGAATTAGTTGCCCGTGAGGATATCGACGTGATCTCGCTCGCGACTCCCGATCACTGGCACGCCATCCCGGCAATCGCCGCCGCCAGGGCCGGCAAAGATATCTATGGTGAAAAACCCTTCAGCCATGATCTGCTTGAAGGCCGGGCCATGGTCCGGACATTAGCCCAGTATGGGCGAGTTTGGCAGACAGGTTCCTGGCAGCGCTCTACCGGTGACTTCAGGTTTGCCTGCGAATTGGTGCGGAACGGCCGAATCGGCAAGGTGCACACCGTGGAAGTGGGATTGCCCACCGGCAGCCCGGGCGGCAACTCCCCCTTCACTTCTCCACCGGCAAACCTCGATTACGATTTCTGGTGCGGTCCTTCTCCCTGGGCGCCCTATTCAGCCGATCGCACGCACTGGAACTGGCGCTGGCAAATGGATTTTGGTGGCGGACAGTTGATGGACTGGATCGGTCACCACGGAGATATAGCTCAATGGGGCCTCGGCACCGAGTACACCGGGCCGGTGGAGATTAACCCGATCTACGCTGACTTTCCTAAGACCGGCATTTGGGATGCCGCTACCCGCTACCGCATTGAGTGCACCTATGCCAACGGGGTAAAAATGATTCTGCAGAACGCGGAAGGCAATCACCGGATGGGTGCGAAGTGGATTGGATCCAATGGCTGGGTTTGGGTCGACCGGGGCGGCTTCGAAACCGAACCACGATCCCTGATGAAAGAAAGAATCGGGCCGGAGGAAATCAATTTGTATCGCTGTAACAATCACCACGGCAACTTCCTCGATTGCGTCCTTTCACGCCGACTTACCATTACCCCAGCCGAGGTGGCGCACCGTTCCGCCAGCGTGGGACATTTGTGCGTCATTGCGATTCATCTTGGCCGGAAGCTACGGTGGAATCCTGAGAAGGAGCTATTCTTGAACGACGACTCCGCCAACGGAATCCTCGGCCGGGCCAAACGCGAACCGTGGACCCTCAGCTAGAACGAACCCACATGAAACTCATTTGCTTCAAATCAATGAAAAGCAGCTTCGTCGTTCTTGGTGCCACACTCTTGCTGGCCGCAAACATTTCGTCGGGACAAGATGCCTGGCAGGCCTTGCCTGGATACACCTTTGGCCAAAGCCGCGAGCCTCTGGCGACTATCGAGGACCAAATCCGCAAAAGCGACGCGGCGGGTCGCAGCCAGATCGAACAGCGCCTGCTGCAGATTCTCCAGGACCCCGGCACCACGGTTGACAGCCGCCGTTATATCTGCCGCTGGCTTGGCTTGGTGGGCAGTGAGAAGGCTGTGGCGCCACTTGCGGCTTTGCTGGACCATAAAGACCTCTGCCACGCCGCCCGAATCGCGCTCGAGGCGCTCCCCTATGCCTCGGCAGGCAAAGCGCTGGCCGACGCGCTGCCCAAGGTCAGAAGCAAGTTGTTGATTGGCGTCGTTTCGTCTGTCGGAACCAGGCGGGTCGCGGAGGCGGTGCCTCAACTCAGCAAGCTCCTGGCTGAGGGCGATGCGTCCTTCACGCCTGCGGTTCTGTCCGCCTTGGGACAGATCGGAACGGAGGAAGCTAACCGGGTCCTCTCCTCCGCCAAAGTGGGTCCAGAATTGCAGAAGGACCGAAACCGCGCTCGAATCACCGCCGCTTGGCGCTTGGCGGATTCCGGCAAGCGACCCCAAGCGGCTGCAATCTTTCGGGAATTGAACATCGCCGCCAATCAACCAACGGAGATCCGGATTGCCGCCGCAAAAGGACTGATGATGACGTTGCCCGGAGGCGAGGCAACAACATTAATGGTGCAGTGTCTCGAGGGTGAGGAGGATCTGATGCGCCTGGCAGCTATCGAAGCATTCGCGGCGGCAGGTGACGCGCAGGACAGCATTGTCGCGCGTCTGCCATCGATGCAACCGAAGGGGCAACTGCTGCTGCTTGGACTGGTAGCCGACCTGCCAGAGGTGGCCGCGCGTAAACCAGTCCTCCAGGTCCTCGAACAAACCACGGATCCAGCCGTGAAAGCCGCTGTGGTTGAGTGCCTAGCCGTGCATGGCGAAACTTCGGATGTGGCCGCCATAGTGAAATTGGCTGCGTCGGCCCCGGAACCGGTGAAGAGCGCTGCCCGGCGTACGCTGCAGCGCATGTCGAGGAAAGGCGTGGATTCGGCGTTGATTGCCATGGTCGAATCGACGGACTCCGCCGCACGGAAAGCCGTGTTGGAGACGATTATCAGCCGCCGCATGAGTTCCGCGCTCCCGGCTTTGACGCGGCTTCTGCGTGGTAGTGATGCCGTGCTGGCTTCTGAAGCCGCCCGCACCCTTGGCGTTATGGGGGGCGCGGCACAACTGAAGGATCTGACCGGGGTGCTGGTAGCCACACGATCCAATGATGTGCGCGGTGTGGCGGAGGAGGCCGTAAGGTCGATTTGCAGCCGTTCGGAGGACAAGGTGGCCTGCGCCGAAGTCATCGAACGGGAACTGGCGAACGCCGCGACTCCGGAGGCCAGGGCGGCGCTTTTGCCAGCCACCCTCTATACCGGCGGTGCCGCCGCCTTGCAGCAGGTGCTCAACGCCATGGCCGACGCGAATGCCGAGGTCCGAACCGTCGCTTTCCGAACCTTGGTGTCGTGGCCCGAATCCCGCGCGGCGACGCATCTGCTCAGGTGCGCCGAAACAAATAGCAATCCAAGCCAGGCCATTGTGGCCTTGCGTGATGGGTGTTTGCGGTTGGCGGAACTGGAAGAGGTGCCGCTGGCGGAACGGGCTTCCATACTCAAACGGGTAGTCGAGGTGGCTCGCAGGCCTGAGGAAAAGCGCCGGGCAATCGCCCTTATGAGCCAAGTTCCCTCGCTGGAGGTCCTCGACGGACTCATTCGGCTCGCGGAGCAAACCGACTTCCGAGCGGAGGCAACGGTCTCCGCCGTCCAAATAGCCCGCAGTCTCGCAGTTATGTATCCCGGCCAAAGCACGGCTGCCCTTGAAAAACTGAACGCCGCGGCCGGCACTCCCGAACTGCAAAAGGCCGTTCAGGACGCCATGAAAGCCATCCGCAACGCGGGGCAATCGGCCGACGGCTTCATCCTGGCATGGATGCAGGCCGGACCGTACACGCAGACGGACAAGGATGGCTCAGCGTTGTTCGACATCGCTTTTCCACCGGAGAAGTCTGACGCAGGCATTGATTGGCGCCCTGTCCTCGCCCCAAAGTCCGGCACAATCGATCTCTTGAAAACCATGTCAGGCGGTGACCGCGTGGCCTACCTGCGGGCGGTGTTGACCAGTGAGACGCCGCAGAAAGCCCGACTGGAACTCGGCAGCGACGATGGAGTGAAGGTGTGGCTGAATGGTCAAGTCATCCATGCCAACAATACGGTCCGCCCCTGCTCTCCCGGGCAGGACAAAGTGAACGTGTCGCTAAATCAGGGTGAAAACGTGCTGCTTCTCAAAATCACCCAAGGCGGCGGAGACTGGGCGGCGGTGGCACGCCTGGTTGGACCCGATGGCAAACCGTTGTCGACGGTGATGGTCGGCGCTTCGAAATAGGGTTCGCAAGGCCGCGGGGGGATGCAACCGTCCACCAAGCCCTGTGGGGCGGTATCGGAAGCCCTCATGACTGTGGCCAGGATCTGCGCTTCTTGTTCGTTTGCGGGCACACGATCGCGGTAGAACAGGCGCGGATGCATCTTGGCTGACCGAATGATGGACTACGATCATTGACCCGCAACACCAGGGACGGCTGGTTCGGTCTGTCGCGCTTCGGAACCACTTTCTGATACTCCAGACCCTTTCGATTCCTCTCGCATCCGGGCGAAGGTATCGGTGATCACTGTGGACGGCGGACGGTCAAACAAGCTGAATGCGACGACCGAGATACAAGCCAGGGCAAAGCCAGGTACCATTTCGTATAGACCCCACCAGCCGCCGTTACGCCAGATGATCACCGTCAAAGCCCCTGTGATCATGCCCGCCAAAGCACCCCGGCGGGTCATTCGCGGCCATACCAGGGATAGCAGGACCACCGGTCCAAAGGCGGACCCAAAACCCGCCCACGCATACCCCACCAAGCCCAGGACCCGGCTTTCCGGATTGGCCGCGATGGCGATGGCGACAGCCGCCACCAACAACACCATTGAACGACCAAACCATACAAGTTCCTTTTCCCCAGCCCCCGACCGAAGTATCGCTTTGTAGAAATCCTGAGTTAGTGCCGACGAACAAACCAGCAACTGACAGGAAAGCGTGCTCATGACGGCCGCAAGAATGGCCGCCAGGAGCACGCCGGCAATCCAGGGATTAAACAGCAACTGCGATAAAGTGATGAAGACGGTTTCCTGATTGGCACGCACCGGCGCCGACTGATCTGGATGCGACTCGAAATACGCAATGCCGAAGAAGCCTACAGCCATGGCGCCAAGCAGGCAGAAAATCATCCACGTCATACCGATGTGCCGGGCCCTGGGGATTGCCTTGACGGAGGATGCCGACATAAACCGCGCCAGGATGTGCGGCTGCCCCATATACCCCAGTCCCCAGGCCAGCAACGAGATGATGCCCACCCAGGACGTGCCACGGAACCAGTCGAGATAGCCCGGGTCCACACTGCGAACAATTTCCAGCACCTCTCCGAGGCCCCCGGCTTTGACAAGCACCACAACAGGCGCCAGCAGTAAGGCGAAAATCATCAGCGTCGCCTGCACGGTATCAGTCCAACTCACGGCCAGGAAGCCACCCAGGAACACATAAACAATCGTCGCAGCCGCGCTGCCCCAAAGCGCAACACCATAGCTCAGGTTAAAAGTCCGTTCAAAAAGCCGCGCCCCGGCCACCATGCCCGAGGCGCAGTAAATTGTAAGAAACACCAGGATGATCAAGGCTGACAGCACCCTCAATATCTTGCCGGGATCAGCGAACCGGTGTGTGAAATAATCAGGCAATGTCAATGCGTTGTGAGCTAATTCGGTATAGACGCGCAACCGACCGGCAACCCACTGCCAATTGAACCAGGCACCCAGCACCAGCCCCAGAGATATCCAGGATTCCGAAAGGCCCGATGCATACATGGCCCCCGGCAAGCCCATTAGCAACCACCCGCTCATATCGGAAGCGCCAGCGCTCATCGCGGTGACAAAACTGCCCAGGCGTCGGCCGCCGAGGATATAGTCGGAGAGGTTCTTCGTGCTGCGCCAGGCGGCGAATCCGAGAGCCACCATGCCCAAGGTGTAGACCAAGAACATCAGGGTGGTCGGATGGCTCAGTGTCATGTTAAAAGGTTGCTTGAGCAGTTAGTCTGCCGTTTTACTCCGAGGCTGACCTCCCGCGTTGTGCGTTGGTTGCCAGGCGCGCGTCCGCCCCAGCCAGACCATCAACCCAACAAGATAAGTGAACGCGATCCATTCCCACAAAGGGGTGGAGTACAGTCCATCACCAGGCCAATGCGAGAGTGTTGAATCCACGCGGCACATGCGTTTCCAGGCCATCAACATCGACGTGCCCGTCACCATCAGCAGGCCAAACACAACAAACGGCCAGAGAACCCGGAACCGCACGCCTGACCTTCGAAGCGCCACGCCATCCAACAGAATACCGCCGGCCATAAACGGGATCGCAATAATTGCTATGCGGGTGTGGAACTCTCCGGTGCGCATACCAAACCATTCTCCCTGGCGCGAATCGGGAATCCACGTCGCTGCCATGAGCAGTGCGAACGAAACCGTTATCGCCGCGCTGCTCCACATCGCCGTTGACCCAATTCGTGGGCGCAGTTTTACATGGCGCTCGGCCGCAAAACTGCACAGCAGCAGGAGCAACGCCGTCATACCCACCTGGTAGAAACGCCAGCCTTCCGGATTCCGGTTGGCATCCGGCGAGCCTAGAAAGGAAATTGTGCAACTCAGGACGGAAAAGTGGTTCTCTGCCGGGTAACGCAGCCAGGCCACCAGCAATCCCGCAACGGCAATGGCGAGCAGGAATGTGCGGACCTTGAATCGGTTACCCAGTGGTATCGGCATGGTTTCAAATGTTGCTGCTCCGGGAGCTTGGCATCCACCTCCGACTCATGCAACCGACATTGTCCAGGGCTTTGGCTGGCCATTTCCGGTCGGCAACCTAAGCCGGCGGTTAACAGCACTCCCTCGCCCATTCACGCTAAACTGTCTAGAGAGAGAACGACGATCAAGGCCGGAGGAAGTGGTCCGCCTTTCATGCTGCCATGATTATTGCCCACGGACGCGATAGAATCTGGGGCCCGTAATTTCACTCAGGATAAGGTTGGTTACGGAGACAGTCGAGCCGTCCACCACCACCGGCAACCCGACAGGCACCCAGTGACCGTCCGTCAGCGAGTCACTTGAAAACGCCTGGTAAGTCCGGTCCGCTTGGGCCGGCCAGGAGATCGTCACGCCTTGGGGATGGGGTGCGACGCCGGTGATGTTGAACAGGGCGGGTAGCGTGTAGGCGGAATTCGGGGCAAAAGCCTTGATCCCGTTCGCCGAATCCAGCACGTAGATTATTCCGTTCTTACCAAAGGCGACCGCGCCCAGCCCACCTGAGGTTAGATTCGGGTAATTCAGCGGGAAGACTTCCTGGTCGAGCAACTCGGGACTGCGCGCGAAATCGGTGATGCGGTAATACCTGAAATTGTCCGGCGTCTCCACGGAAAGCGCGCCCAACCTGGTTGCGTCCGCGCTCAGCGCCACGGCGCTGACGCAGCCGGGGATGGCGTCAAGATCAAACTCGTATTTCACCCAACCCAACCCGCTGGCGGCGTCGAATTCCATGAGCCGGAGCGGGGCATTAATCTGCTTCGCGAAGAAGGTGTTGGTTCCTGGCCCAAAGGCCAACCCGACATTCGCAAACGCCGTGGGCCCGTTTGTAATCCAAATGACAGTGGGAGTGAAGGTCGTGCCGTCGGTCGTTCGCAGGAGAGCGACGATATTGGTTTGCCAGGTGAGGAACGTGCCGAGGTCCCCCGCAGGAGCGATCAGCACGTCAGTGCGTGCGCCCGAACCGCGCACGGCCAAGCTGTCACCCCAACGCAACCCGGGATAATTGGGTCCGCCGGGGTCACCGGTGTAGGCAATCGCAGGCAGTGCGCTTGAGCTATCCGACTCATACCGATATAAGAAGTACGCCCCGTTGGCGTTGGTAGCGCTGATAGTCAGATTGCCCACATAAATGGCGCCATCCTCTGCAGCCCCAACGAGGTTGACGGCACGGGTGCCACTGGTCAGGCTCACGCTGCCACCGTCGGTGGTTTGCAGGTAATAGCCGTCGTAGTTGCCATTCTCGGCGTTTAGCACCGCGATACCAAGGTCAGACAGGCTCACGTAGTGCGCCACGAGCAATGATCCGGCAGCGTAGTATGTAGAGGAGGGAGAGTAGGCCAGCCCGCGTTCCGCGTTATTAGTCATCAAGTAGAAATAGACCGGCTCCTGCGTCCAGAAAT
The DNA here is from genome assembly GCA_002428665.1 of Verrucomicrobia subdivision 3 bacterium UBA6082. Lineage (GTDB taxonomy): Bacteria > Verrucomicrobiota > Verrucomicrobiia > Limisphaerales > UBA8199 > UBA6082. Next base: position 10,256 of record DIXK01000003.1, on the reverse strand, counting down.
TGGTGAGGACTTCCGTGCTATAGATAGTGGTAACGTTGATGGCGATGGGCGCGCTGGTGGTGGACCCCGACGCGTTCGTAACCACGAGGCTGTAAATCCCGGCATTATCCGGGACCAGGTCCTGCAGAACATAATTGAGCGAGAGCAGGTTTGTGTCCGCCGTGACCACGCCACCGGAAAGCGTCGTCCCGTTGCGCTGCCACAGAACTGTCAACGGCGCCTGACCCGAAACGACGGCGGTAAAGTTCACATCACTTCCCGGGGGGAGATAGCCTCCTGAATCGGACCGGAAACTAAGAACGTTGGGCGTTGAAGGCGCGGTGCCGCCGCCTTCCAACCGGATCTGTTCGATGTCCGCCATCGGGAGAACGCTGTTGTAAACCCGGACATCGTCGAACCAGGCGGACGGAGTGCGATCGGCAGAGGTCGCTGGGGTGCTGCCGACACGGAAAGCATTGGGGGTATTGGTGATCGGCCCACGGTTGTAGCTCCCAAGGCCGGGGCTGTAGGCAGGTGACGTTTGCGATCCGGTGAACCACTGCACATTCTGGCTGGACTTCGAGCCGTCATAGGTCACGGCACAGAAAATCCAAGTATTGAGACTGCTGATTGTCGGTGAGTTATTCGCGGCACTGGTGGTGTTTACGCCTAGCGCCATAACAGTGGTCATCGCCGTCGGCGCACCGAAACGCACACCGAACCCGCCGGTTGTGGACAGTTTTTCCATGACCCGGTCTGACGTCGCTGGCAACGCCTTGAGATTCATCCACCAGGTCAACGTAATGCCGCTCGTCAGGTCATTGAGTTTGTCCGGGTTGCCTGCGACCACGTAGTTGTTGTTGGCGCTATTGCCGCCGATGACATCTAGAGCATAGCCGGTGCCAGACGGAGTGTTATTGATTCGGCCGGCCTCCCCCATGAAAGCGCCGTTGGCAGCAGGCGCAGCGCCCGAGTCCAGCGCGTCACCACTCTCTTCGTCAAAACTATAGCGCAAGACCAAGTCGGCATTTGCGGCAGCGATGCTGCATCCCAGTACCGCGGCGGCGAACAGGAATTGGCAAATCGAACGACGGACAGGGAGGTTCTGGGGTTTATCGCTTTTCATAGGTCATTTCACTGTTTACTGTTTTCCCGTCCCAAGTTCCGGGGCTGGACTGGTCGCGGGGTGGTCGGCGGGCTCCTGCTCGCGAATCCACCCATGCGACGTCGCGTCAGAACACCTGGGAACTGCCCTAACCCTACTCTTGCAGTGATCTCCTTCAAGCTTAATCTTGTACTGCTGAAGACCGAGTCATTGACCTGGTAGTGCACACCTAAGACTGGCTTCAACCGCACACCCATAGAAGCGCAGAGAGATCCTGAGAAGTTAACCAAAACAGGGATCAGGTTTTGCGATCTAATTGGCGCTCTGACCAGTAGTTGTTTCTTGTCAGGTGAAGGACACTAGGCAACCTGGAAAAGCGGGAGCGTGAATCGTTCATGCTCCTTAAGGATGTCGAGTTGGCCACGCAGGAAATCAGGCTGTGGTCTGTGATTTTCTTTCGAGGAACCAGAATACAATTCCGGCAAGGATGATGAGGATGGCGAACCACCCCCAGTCGGGAATGCCGGAAAGGTCGGGCAGGCGGACTTTGCCGAGTGTGGCGACGTTCTGGATGTGGGCCTCGATCCAAGAATAGCTCAAGGCATAAAGGACAGCGCCGACGAGCATTCCGGCGAAGCCGACCAAGGCGTGGAGGCTTCCGGTAGCTATCGCGGCGACACCTGTACCGGGACAATAACCGTAGAGGACCATGCCGATGCCAAAAAGGGAGGCACCCAGTGCCACCCCAAGGAGATTAGCGGGCTTGACGTGGTATTCAGCGTATCCGTTGCCGTGCAAAACGAGGACACCCAGCCCACCCACGATAATTGCGGTAAGCATGATCTTGAGGACGGTGAAGTCACGGAGGCGGAACTGGTTTACGATCACGTTGTAATCCGCCACGCCGCCCCGATGGAGCAGGAAGCCAAAAAGGAACCCGAACGGAATGGCGAGCCAGTTGGCGGTTTCACCAGTTAAGGGAAGTGTCATGGGCGGGAGAGATTTAAGTGTTGCACTTAGGGCCGCGGAACAAGACGAACGCAGTGATTAAGCCAAAGCCGAAGAGGGTGAGGAAAAATACCCAACTGCTCAGGGCCAGCTGCAGCGAACCGCTGATGCCATGACCGCTGGTGCAGCCACCAGCCATGCGAGCACCGAACATGATCATAGCGCCTCCAAAGAACGCGGCCACAAAACGAACGCTGCTGGAGCGTCCGAAACGCTCGCACCAAACAGCGGGCACGGTTTCGACGCGGAAGCTGCGACTGGCGAGCACACTGACCAGGCTGCCCAGAAATGTCGCGAGGAGAAAGAGCGTTTGGTAATTCCATTTGAAGGGGAACTTGGCCCAATACGCGTTAGTGGCAACCGCCTCTTCCCCCATGAGCGGGATGACACAGAAGCTGGCGACCGAAGAGATCGGGGTAGAGATACCGAGCGGGGTATTGACTATGGCGAAGGCCAGCCAACTCAAGACACCCAACGCGGTCCCGACCAAATAAGGATTCCATCGGCCGCTCGGGTTGGTGGCTGAGGGGCTGTTTGTGTTGTCGCTCATGGTTGTTTAATGCCAAACTTATGGAGTTCCGGGGAAGCAAAAGGTTACAACGAAACCGGCCCTCGCCACTTTTTGGGGTCAGGGCAGGAATTCGGTGCGTTAACAATAAGGCGGCTCCGAGGAGCCGCCTTACAAGAGGATTAAGAACCGAATCCGTGCTCAGATTTTCTTCGGCATCGGCGTCCAGGCACCTTTCTTCTTGCTGCTCTTGACGCAGGTTTCGATAAAGGCGATGCCCATCCAGCCGTCATCCACGGTGGCGTACTTGGCGCCATCCGTGTCGAACTTCTTGCCGGCCTTCCATTTGCGGACATCCGCTTCGAAGCAGCGATGCAATCGGGCGAAGGCATCGTGGAAAGCCTCCGGGTGGCCGGAGGGAATCGTAGGCTCGGCCATGAGATCGGCAGGCAGGTCTTTGGGCAGGAATCCGTCACCTGGCGTAACCGCACCGCGCCAATAGACGCGATCGGGTTGGTTTGGCAGCATGATGGTGATGGATTCCGGTTCCTCCTGGCGCCAGACCAAGGAACCCTTGGTGCCGGCGACGGTGATCCCAAGATCGTTCTTGAAGCCGATACAAATCTGCGAAGCCCGCACTAGGGCACGGCCTCCATTATTGAGGCGGCAATAAATGGTGAAATGATCGTCCAGCATGCGGCCTTCCACGAAGGTTTCAAGCTGGGCGGAAAGCTGGGCAACTTCGAGACCAGTGACGTACCGCAACTGCATGAGCGCGTGCGTGCCGATGTCGCCGCCGCAGCCGGAACCGCCCGCGCGCTTGGGATCAACCCGCCAGGAAGCTTGTTGCTGTCCAGTGGCCTCGATTTTGGAAGCGAGCCAGCCCTGGATGTAAGAACTGTCCACCCAGCGGACATCGCCGAGCAACCCACTGCGGATGATATACCGGCTGAAACGGCTCGTCCAGTGACCCAGGTAGGTATGGGCGACACCGAAGGGGACGTTGAGCTTGCGGGAGGCCTTCACCAGATCATTGGCCTCTTTCAGGTTCAGGCAGAGCGGCTTCTCGCAGAAAACGCCGATTCCTGCCTTCATGGCCTTCATGGCCGGATCGTAATGAACAAAGTTGGGGGTAACGATCAGGATGTAGTCGAGCTTCTCATCGTCCGGGAGCTTGGCGTTCGCCTCGATCATCTCAGTGTACGAGGCGTAGCCCTTGATGGGGTAAGGCCAGTTAGCGGCTTCTTCGAGAGCGATTTTCGGATCGGGAAATAAAGCACCGGCCACCACGCGACGGGTACCATCAAAGTGAATGGCCTTCTGGTGGGGATGCACGATGAATGCGCCTTTGCCGCCACCGACAAGACCGACATTTAGAGGTTTCTGCGACATAATTAATTTCTCCTGTAGTCTGTTGCTGATTTCTCTGTGGGCTTCAAAGTTGAGATTGAATTACAGCCTGTCGTCTTTATAGTGGCCGCCATTGGCCTCGTCAATCATTATGCCTTTTACTGCTGCGGAAATTGCCCGGCACCTCGGTGGCGAGGTGTTGGGAGACAGTTCACTTCAGCTCACGGGATTCGCCCCGGCCGACCGGGCTCAACCGGGCGATTTAACCTTCGCGGAGAATGAGAACTACTTTGCCCGCGCCGACCAGAGCGCGGCGTCCGCCATTATTGTGGACGGCGCTTTCCAATCAACGCGCAAAACAATCATTCGCGTGCCCAATGCCCGGGTCGCTTTTGCCAAGGTGTTGCCTTTGTTTTTCCCCGAACCGGTCTATGCGGGCGGGATTCACCCCAGTGCCGTCGTGGCCGCCAGCGCCCAGGTGGATCCTACGGCCCATATCGGACCTGGCTGTGTGATCGGCGACAAGGCGCGTGTCGGCGCCCGAACGGTCCTGCAGGGCGCCAACTATGTTGGCGCCCTAAGCCGGGTGGGCGAGGACGTGAACCTGTTCCCCAACGTGGTCCTTTACCCCCAAACGGAGGTCGGCGACCGCGTGCGCATTCACTCTGGAACGGTGGTCGGAGCCGACGGCTTCGGCTATGTGCTCGACGGCGGGATTCACCTCAAGGTACCGCAAATCGGCAACGTGATTATCCGCGATGACGTGGAAATCGGGGCCAATGTGACCATCGACCGGGGCGCCCTGGGGCCGACGGTCATTGGGAAGGGCACGAAGATCGACAACCTGGTACAAGTGGGCCACAACGTGAATATCGGCGAACATTGCCTGCTGGTATCGCAAGTGGGTATAGCTGGGAGCACCCGCATGGGCAATTACGTGATCCTCGCAGGCCAGGTCGGCGTGGCAGGCCATCTCAAGATCGGCAACCGCGTCTCGGTGGCTGCCCAGTCCGGCGTGATGAACCACATTCCGGACGGCGAGAAATACCTCGGTTCTCCCGCGCAACCTGACCGGCAGACCAAGCGGCAATTGATCGCCCTGGCAAGGCTTCCGGACGCGCTGCGCCGCGTGGCCGAACTGGAGCGGAGACTCGGCCTCGGCGACCCAGCGGGCGCCAAACCTCCCGGCACTGCCGAGTGAGGTTGTCGTGAGTTTCGTCGCCTGCGTGAGGGCAGAATCTGACCTGGTTCATTTCCCTTGCCCAATGTCACCGTCTTGTAACATGGCAAATCTGGGAGGTAAGGTAAGATGAGGGTGTGATGAATGTGTTGCTTTGCAGACGTTGTTTTCAGGCCCTGCGGTTGCGGGGCGAGCATGCGTTCTTTCAGTGCATGTGCGACGAGGATGTGCGGGTGGTTCCCATGGGCGAGGTGGAACATTACGGGGCTTATGTTGTCAGTGTGCCGGTGGTGGCGCCGCCAGAGGTGCCGGGAGGGATGTCTTGGCAGGGGTTTTGCGGCGAGGGAAACCGCAGCCAGGCGAATTCGGACCGCAGTGCCAGGTTCAGTTAGTGGTTCTTGGGGTAAGGAGCGCGGAGGGAAGGTTTTCCCAACGGGCGCGTGAGGGATAGACCAGGAGGGAGCGCAAGACCAGGCGGCGGACGGCGGGACGGCTGATCTTAACCGGTTGCGAGGCGTCGAGGACGTTTGCTGCTCGCAGTTTACCGAGGGTTTCCAGGCCGATGAGGATGGGCCAGGCACAGGCGAGGCGCAGCCGTACCTGAGAGCGCGGCAAAGCCTTGGTGTAGGCCCAACCGGCACAGAGGTGGGCCTCAGACAGGTCGAGGAGTTGGCGGTAAACCGGTCTGAACTTCGGCTCGTTGGCCGGATCGAGGAGTTGAGTCGGCTGGAGGCCTGCGGGTTCCAGGAGGGAGAGCGGAATGTAGCACCGTCCCTGGCGGAGATCGGCCGGCAGATCCCGCAGGATGTTGACCAGTTGCAGGCCCTTGCCGAAGCGAATACCCTGATCCAAAAGCCAGGCTTCATCCATGGCCCGGGTGGGAAAGAGATGGGTGCGGCACATCCGGGTCCAGAATTCCCCCACGCAACCGGCCACCCGGTAGGTGTAATCATCCAGATCGGGCATCGTCTGGAGTGCGATGAGCCGGTCTGCTGCGGCACCGTCGAAGCGGCGGAGATCGAGTTCCTGACCGCTGGTGATGACGGCAAGCACTTCGGAAACGCGCTGGCGGTCGGTCCGGTCCAGGTCCGCGAGCAAGCCGATGGCGGTTTCGGCGTTTTCCAGCAAGCGGCGCTCCGCTGCGGAACCCTGGTGCTGGAGGAATCCAGAAAACTCGAGCGGGTCTTGAGTTGCGCCCCGGATCCGGTCCTGGAACCGGCGCAATGCCGCCAATCGTTCTTCCAGGGGCAGCAAACCGGTGTCGGCGATGGTGTCGGTAGCCCGGGCCAGCAGGTAGGCCAGGCCGATGGGCCGGCGGATCCCGGCTGGCAGCACGCGCAGCGTTAGATAAAACGAGCGCGACACCTGTTGCAGCAGAGTGGTCAGCAGCTCATTGTGGGTTGCCGTCATGGCTGGCTGGGCTGATTACCGCCGCTTGGCTTTGCCCGGTTTGAGGCGCTGCTCCCAGCGGGCTAACTGCAGCCGAACCTGTTTATTCCCAGGAGCCCCGGGCAGGTTGCGGCGGGTCATGGCCTGCGCGAGGTCGAAGGTCTCCAGGGCATCCGCCTCGAAATGGGGGTCGGCGCTGCGGAAATCTTCCAGAGTGAGTTGATTGAGGGTGCGCTGGGAATTCTCCGCCAACGCAACGAGTGCGCCCACGGCGTGATGGGCGTGGCGGAAAGGAACGCCCTTGCGAACGAGGTAATCCGCCAGGTCGGTTGCCAGCAACGCAGGATCGGCTGCAGCAGCCCGGCAAGCCTCTGGATTCACGCTGATTTCGCCCAACATACCGGCACAGAGGCGAACCGTGGCGCGCACGGTGTCGGCAGTGTCGAAGAGCCTTTCTTTGTCCTCCTGCAGGTCGCGGTTGTAGGTCATCGGGAGGCCCTTGAGCAAGGTCAATAAGGCTACCAGGTTCCCCAACACCCGGCCGCTCTTGCCACGAGTCAGCTCGGCCACGTCCGGGTTTTTCTTTTGCGGCATGAGCGAAGAGCCGGTGGTGTAAGCGTCCGAAATACGAATGAAACCGAACTCGGCGCTGGCCCAGAGGATCAGGTCCTCCGCCAACCGCGAGAGATGCACGGCGAGCAAGGCGGCAGCCGCGCAGAATTCCACGGCGAAGTCGCGATCGCTCACGCCATCCATCGAGTTTTGGGTGAGCTGAGGCCGACCCTGGGCATCAACAAACCCGAGCAATTTGGCCACCAACTCACGGTCCAATGGCAGAGTGGAACCGGCGAGGGCGCCGTTTCCCAAGGGACACACATTCGCGCGCTCCCGGCAATCCGCGAAACGGCCGGCATCCCGGGCCAGCATTTCGACGTAGGCCAGCAAGTGATGGGCGAAGTAGACCGGCTGCGCCCGCTGCAAATGGGTGTAACCGGGAATGATCACATCGATGTAGCGCTGGCCGAGGGCGACGAGCGCGCGTTCGAGAGAGCGGAAGTTATCAAGGAGCGCGTCGATTTCCGCCCGCACCCAGAGGCGCATGTCCACCGCGACCTGGTCATTGCGGGAGCGCCCGGTATGCAGCCGGGCTCCGGCCGGAACCCGACGGGTCAACTCGGCCTCGATATTCATGTGGACGTCCTCCAAGGCGGGTTTCCAGCGGAAGGCCCCGGTTTCGATTTCCCGCGCGATGGCGTCCAGCCCGCCGTCGATAGCGCGTAATTCAGCCCGGGTCAGCAGACCCGCCTTCTGCAGCATGGCCGCATGGGCTTTCGAGCCCTGGATGTCCTGGCGCCAGAGCCGCCAGTCAAAAGATATTGATTCGGTAAACTGGGCTACGTCCGCGGCCGGGCCGACACCGAAACGGCCGCTTCGGGATACGGGTGAGGTTGTCTTCATTCGCTTCAACCGGGAAAATCTGCGGGCAAGCCAGAGGAAAGTCACTGTCAAAAAAGGTTGAGCTGGATTTCCGGCTGTGGAATGTTGCAGGGTCGTTCATGGGCGAATTTAAATTTGCATGCCCGGTATGTGGACAGCACCTGACCGCTGCGGCCGGCGATGCTGGATCCCGAATTGAATGCCCTACCTGCTTCCAGAAGATTATCGTGCCGAGTTTCCAGGGTGGTTCGGATTCAAAGCTGGTTATTGCGGGCACGCTGGCTGAAAAACCGCGATCGGGGCTTCCCACGGCACCCGATTCAGTCCTGTTGGCCCCGCAGAAAGCGTCCACTGTTCCCGGGTGGGCTTGGGGATTGCTCGTTCTGGTGGCGGCCGGTGCGGTCGCGTTTGTGTTTAAAGACAAGTGGCTGCCTGGCAGTGGGCCGGGTGGGGTGGTGATCACGAATGCGCCGACGGCCAGACCAAAACTCCCGCCTCCCCCCATACCCGTGCCCACGAACACCCGCTGGACCTTGCTCTTGACGAACGCCGCGATCCCAACTGCGCGAGTGGCCGGGCGAGTCAACGGACAAGGATTCCGCGCCCGCCGGGTCGTGTTTATTGACGGGGTCCTTGGGTTTCGACAGATGGAGACCGGTCAACCGGATATGGGGGTGATCCTCCGCCTGCCCGCAGCCACCGCAGTCCAATTGAGCGGCCGCACGTTTGAGTATCAGCCGGGAGATGACCGTCCCTTCCCGCGCGTGACATTACGGTGGAAAAACCCCGGTGAGGAACCGGGTTCCCGAACAATCACAAACGAATACGCATTGCGACTGGTGTTTGGCCAAACCTCGAGCAACCGAATTCCGGGCCAAATCTACCTGGCGCTTCCAGACGAACAACGCAGCTTTATTGCGGGCCATTTCGAAGCGGACCTCCGGCCACCGGGGCCAAAAAAGAAATCCACACCAAAACCACCTGCTCCCCCGCCGGTAAAGCCGAAGTAAGAAGGACCGGGTTTAAAGCACAGGCGCGGTCTCGGCCAAGCGGATGAAATCCGGATCGTTCGCATCCCAAGGCACACTGTGGAGCGGGTTAGTAGCGGCGGATGGGCGCTGAGAGCGCGAGTCGTCCGCGGAATACTGGTCACTCAGTTGTTTCATGCGCGCCCCGCGCCAGCGAAAGGTCTCGGCGTGGCCGTCCATAAATGAGAAGTTCCCACTGTTCACGTGGCGGTTGGAGGGGAGATTCCAAACGCCGGCAACGTTGGTGCGATTAAAGCCAATGGCGCCGTTGTCGATGCTGATATGATTTTCCTCAATGAACACGGAGGTTTTTGAAGGATTACGGATGGAGGAGTACTTCTGCGCGATCAAGTCCTGCGGGGTCAGGTTGCTGCCCAGCCAGACCGAGACGGAGTAACTCCGGTTATGGGTTACCCGGCTGGCGTCGCCCCATCCAGAACCTTTCACAAACGCCCGACTGGAAGGGCATTTGTAGATGCCGAGAGAGGAGTTGTACGGAAAGAGAACGCCGTTGCGGGGATCGTTGATGTAATCAGCGGTAAACTCCTGAACGTTACCCTTGATCCAGGCGCGAGCACCGGGGCTGGAAACGCCGGTCACGGAATTATCCATGAGCCGGTTGCCGTTGTCGGTGGAGTAAAGCTCGTAAGCAATCTGAAGTTGTTTGGTATTACTAAGGCAGCCAATGGTCTGGGCGCGCGCTTTAGCACGGGTAAGCGCTGGGAGGAGCATGGCGGCCAGGATGGCGATGATGGCAATCACCACCAGAAGTTCAATCAGGGTAAAAGCCGGGCGAGCGCGGCTGACCGATCTGTGAAAAAAGTTCAAAGCGTTCATGATCTCAAGACAACCAACATATAATTTATAGAATATAATACTGCACGCATGGAATCCACAACTTTGATTGACGAATCCAGCGAAAAGAGGTAGATAATAACCTGAATCTGCTTGTTGAACTATGAAAACAAAACCCTTCTTTAATACCCGAATTGACTCACATTAAATGTGACCAAAGAAAGGGAGGGGGGTGCGGGGGGAGGGAACGGTTGACTCATAATTCTGCTTACCGGCAGAAAAGGCAGAATTATGGGCAGCAAATCAAAGAAAGAATACCTGGTGGCGATCTGGGACCGCTACCAGCGAGTGGGGCGGCGATTCAAAAGTAAAATCCTGGACGAGTTTTGTTCGATCTGCGGCTATGCCCGCAAGTACGCGATCGGGCTATTGAGCCGCAAGCCCCGCCGCAAACGGAAACGGCCTGGTCCACGTCGG
>DIXK01000002.1 GCA_002428665.1 Verrucomicrobia subdivision 3 bacterium UBA6082 | reverse complement strand
AAAAACCAGATGAATCACCCGTTCTCTGCAACCAAAGGTCCCGGCAAAACATCTTGGCTTCAAAACCCTCCTTCATTATTGTTCTTAGCCCTCGCTCCCATAGAGCGGAATCCGTTTAGATATAACTATATGGCTTTAATCGTCCAAAAGTACGGCGGCTCGTCGGTAGGCAATGCCGACCGCATCAAGAACGTCGCCGCCCGCGTGGCCAAGTACAACGCCAACGGCGACCGCGTGGTCGTCGTCGTCTCCGCCATGAGCGGCGTAACCGACAATTTGATCCGCCTCGCCAAGGACATCATGCCCCTTCCCAGCGACCGCGAGATGGATGTACTCCTGGCCACCGGGGAGCAAACCACGATTGCCTTGACCGCCATCGCCCTCCACTCCCTGGGCATCAAAGCCGTATCCCTCACAGGCGCCCAGGCCGGCATTGTTACCGACGGCGTCCACACCAAAGCCAAGATTCAGAACATCACCCCCAAGCGCATCCACGAACTCCTCGACCAGGGCCACGTCGTCATAGTCGCCGGGTTCCAGGGCCAAACCCCAGAAGGCCAGATCACCACGCTCGGCCGCGGGGGCTCAGACCTCACCGCCATCGCCCTCGCCGCCGCCATCAAGGCGGACCTCTGCCAGATCTTCACCGATGTCGACGGCGTCTACACCGCCGACCCGCGCCTCGTCCCCGGGGCCAGGAAACTTGAGGAAATCTCCTACGACGAAATGCTCGAACTTGCTAGCCTTGGCGCCAAAGTCATGCAATCCCGTTCTGTCGAATTTGCGAAGAAATTCAAAGTCATCTTCGAAGTACGCTCCAGCCTTAACGAAAACCCAGGAACCATTGTGAAAGAAGAAACCAAAAGCATGGAAGGCGTCGTCGTGCGCGGCGTTTCACTCGACAAGAACCAAGCCAAACTCACTTTGGTCGGCGTCCCCGATACGCCTGGCATCGCCGCCAAAGTCTTCAGGGCCATCGGCGATGCCAACATCAACGTGGATATGATCGTCCAAAACATAAGCCACGGCAGCGGCAAACCCGCCACCGATCTCTCCTTCACTGTCGACAAGCCGGACCTGCTTAAAGCCCAAAAAGTCATTGAAAACCTCAAAGCCGATGTCGGTTTTGACCGCGTCATCGCCACCGAGAACATCGGCAAACTCTCAATCGTCGGTGTCGGCATGAAGAGCCACAGCGGTATCGCCGGCAGAATGTTCGACGTTCTCGCGCGTGAAGGCGTCAACATCGACATGATCTCCACCAGCGAAATCAAAGTCTCCGTGGTCATTGACCTCGCCAAAGGCGAGCAAGCCATGCGCGCCATCCACGCGGAATTCGTCGGCTAAGAACTTCCTAACGAATCACCCCACCCATCGGCGCGGCGGCCCAAAAAGCCTCCACGCCGATTTTCTTTGCGCCTGATTAAACCTCAGAGTCTCATTCCGCCACCTTGGCTGCCAGTTAGCAGCGCGTCGTTCGTGGTTCATGATGGCAGCAAAGCTAGACTCGCAATTCGGTGTTCTGGCATCAGTCAGTCGACCAAATGAAACGTCATGCCTCTGTCTCAATCCTTCAAAGGCGCTAGCGGCTGGCGCTTTTGGTGGCGAAGGAACTGCTGTTTGTGCAGCAATTCCAGACGCGATTCCTCGCTCACGTGGGGCTGGCTGGCTTCCTGAATCAAGCGCGCAAGTTCCCGGTCGAAACTCAGGTTGCGCAACCGGAAAACGAGGTCCTCGACTTGCTGGCGCGGATTCGGCAGCGGCCGATCTTCCGTGACTGCCTTCGTGATAAGTCCGCGCGTAGACTCCGCCTCGAACTGGTCCAAAAAACCCGGCAAGCTCGCCCAGGTGTCCGCAGGGGCGGCCTCAAGGTAACGAATCATAACCTCCCGCACGACCGCGTGCCGGATCCAGGCAGGGTCGAGGTGTGCTGCGGCCCATTCCGCGAGGTCATGATTCAACAGCAGCAGCTTGAGCAGCCAGTATTCCTGGGGCGAAGGTGGTGAACTCGTGGGCGCCGTCTCCAACTCTGGCTCGGCTGGATCAGAGGTCTCCGGTCGTGACCGCGCGATCTTCCTGAATTCGGCGCGGACGGCATCTGGAGAGACCCCGAGACGCAGGCCGGTGACCTGCGCATACTTATCGATGAGAACCTGATTGCCGGTCTTAAGCACGGCCTCTCCCATGCCTTTCAAGACCGCCAGGCGTCCCTTGTCGCTGTTGGTGTCATTTGTCGAGCAGAGGCGCCCGAGATAATAATCGAAAAACCCAGCAGCCCGCTCGATCAGGTGCTTAAAAGCATTCGCCCCCTCTGCCTTGATGAAGCTGTCCGGATCGTGCGGCGCCGGAATGACGGCCACGCGGATCGCCAGGCCGGATTCCAGCAACTGGTCCAGGGATCGCACGGTGGCGTTTTGGCCGGCCTCGTCGGAGTCAAAACACAGCACGACCTCGTTCACGTAACGCTTCAGGATTCGCCCGTGGTCCGAAGTGAAGGCGGTCCCCTGGGGGGCGACGATATTCTGGATGCCCGCCATGAAACAGGCGATGAGGTCGAGCTGCCCCTCGCAAACGACAGCCTGCCCCACGTCCAGCAACACCCGCTTGGATTTATCGAGGCCGAAAAAGACTTTGCTCTTGGTAAAAATAGGTGTTTCGGGAGAGTTGACGTACTTGGCCGTTTTCTCGTTGCCGGAAAGCAATCGGCCGCTAAACCCGATGACGCGTCCCTGTTCATCGCAGATGGGGAACATGAGGCGCCCCCGGAACCGGTCGTAATAGCCTGTGCCGGCATCGCGCCGCAGTATCAGACCTGCCCTCTCGACATCCACCAGTTCGAAACCCTTGTTTTTGGCCCAGTTCACCGTGTCATCCCAGGCATCTGGAGCGGCTCCGAGGCGGAAGAGAGAGATCGCCTCCGCGGAGACCCCGCGTTGCTGCAGATAACCCCGCGCGAGCTGACCGGCAGCTTCATTGAGCAGCGTGTTGTGCCACCGCTGCGTGAGCTGCTCGTGGATATTGAGCAGCGTTTCCTTGAGAAAACCGGCCCGCTGATCCGGGCCGCCGCGTTCGTATTCGATCGGAATCCTGGCGCGCTCGGCGAGCCGTTTGACCGCCTCAGGGAAATCCAGCCCCTCATATTCCTTAACAAACGTGAAGACGTCTCCGCCCTTGTGGCACCCGAAACAGTGGAAGATTTGGCGGTTCGGATTAACGTTGAAGCTCGGAGACTTCTCCTTGTGAAAAGGGCACAGGGCAACGAAATTCGCACCCGCCTTCTTTAAAGGCACGTAGGAGCCGATGACATCGATGATGTCACTGGCAGCCCTGACGCGCTCCAGGAAGTTCGTTGAAAAAATGCCGGCCATGCCACTGCTTGCAGGTCCCCAACAGGACACAGACGACTTATCCATGCGCCCCGGAACCTGTGTTGGCAAGGATGCCGCCAACGCTACCGAACGTCACGCCGAATCACCGGTTCGGATAGACCGGGCTCGTCTCGAGCGCAGGCTGTCGGCTCAGGACGGCAGCGCGAATTCTTTTTGGCGCAGGCGCTTTTCTTCCGGAGCGGTCGGTTTTATTAGGAGAAACTCGAGGTTTCGACGGATCCAGGAGCCGGAGAAAGATTTTTGAAACACGGTTTCCTGGGCGGAATAGAGCCCCGGAAAAAAATCACTGCCATAAACATCGTTTTGATACCGAGCGATCGCCTTGATCTCATTTTGGCTATAATAGCGAGCGTTAAGCATGGCTAAGGCGCAGACCAGAATACAGGTAAAACGGAAGAGGCCGGACACCATGCCTAAATAATATTCACCCTGTCCAAAAACATCACTGCCCAGAAGTTTGTCACCCACCTTGTGCTTGAGAAGCGCGAAGAAGCCGTAAATTATTAGGGCGAGACCGAGATACGCCAGGAGGTAGGACGAGAGGAGGCTAAACGGACTGGATTGGGCTACAGTACGACCCACCGGCTCATACGCCAACGTGCACACTACCAGAATGCAGGTCCACTTGATTAGATTGAAAAGCTCGACGGACATGCCGTTCTTGCGGCCGCGCAAGATGCCCAGAATGATCACCGTGACCAGGATGACATCGAACACGTTGACCGGAAAACGATCGTAGTTCATGTATTTGAATTTCCAACGGTGCGGGGTTGTGCGCTCCGTTGAGTGAAGAAGAAGCAAGTTCCAAGCCAGAGAAGGGAAAAGACGCTACCGAAGGGAGGGCTTATCACGGAGTTGGCGGCGTCCGCAGCAAGCGTTTAAGGTGCTCTCCCGCTTCCTGAACCCAGTGTCGATCAGGCAAGGCATAAGGCCGGAAGGTCTCCAAGTGGCTCTCCTGAGAATTGTAGAATAACGCCCGATGCATTCCCAGTTGGCAAGCCTTCGGATTATCGATCAAACTCGCGGAATCGTTGGCGCTCATCTGGAACAGGAGTCGCATCTCAAGCTCACTGATAGCCTTGCGGCTCAGAAATCGTGTGGTGTTGTTGTAGGTATCGCAGGTGATGATGGAATGGAAACCGAGACGCGCGCCCTCGCATATCAACCGGTTCAACACAGCACCCGGATTCGCATTGTTGGCATCTGACGAAAAGCTGAAATCGTCCTCGTAACGGAGCTTGGGGAATTTCTGAATGCCGTGGATAAAGATGAACCGGGACGGTTTATTTTCGCCTTCAGGATCGCCGGCGCGGGCATCCAGTTCCGCGCCCAACTCCTGGAAACAGGCTGGCAGATCGTTTTGCTTGAGGCGCTCAACCGGGTGTGGAATCATGCTGAGTACATAATCAAGGAATTCACGCTGGGCAGACCCAGGCGCGGTGGTTTCACATAGGATAAACTGCACTCCTCCAACCGGATGCTGGCCCGCCAGAGCGATGAGGTTGATTACCATCAACGCCAGGATCGCCTCGTCTCGTTGCCCAACCACGAGTAGGTTGCTCCCACTTTGGCGTTGGATGACCGCCTCGGTCGGCCCCTTGATGGAGTTAGGTGCGCCGAGCCAGAACCGGACCGTCGGTGAGAGTCGAAGGGATTTCGCCGTCAGGGTTTTCTGGAGGACCGAGTTTTCCCGAACGTCGGCCGGGGCGTTGCCTTCAAATACAATCGGCTCACTGTGACCCGGTGCGACCGCCGCGGCGTGAGCCTGTACCCGCGCCAGGTAATCGTCACGCACCTCGTCCGGAAGCCACACCACCTGGAAAGGACTATTACCCGCGAGAGCACCGGCCGCGTCGTTGTAAATCGCCTCCCCTGGGCGCGACAGAAGCCGGGGGGCAGGGTTCGAGTCGTCCATGATGAGGTAGGAATCGGCTTCGTTACATTGCAGCGCGATTCGGATCACCATTTGGCCGAGTGTGGTTCGCGCCATGGTGTAGGCGCCACCCAGCGTTTGCGAGCCGAGTAGGACGTGAATACCAAACGCGCGTCCCTGGCGAACGATGCGGTCGAGGAGCAGGGATGCGTTTTGAGCAATCCGGTCGTCCTCAACAAAAAACTCCTGAAACTCGTCAATGATCAGGAGAGAACGCGGGATAGGCTCGGTACCACCTACCCTCTTGTAGCCCGCGAGGTCCTGAACGCCCATCTGGCGGAACAGGTCGCCGCGCCTGCGCAATTCGTCATCCACTCGCTGGAGCACGCTCAAGCCAAACTCGCGATCGCTCTCAATGGCGACTACTTTCGCATGCGGAAGTTTGCGCGTGGCATAGCACTTGAACTCGACGCCTTTCTTGAAATCGACGAGGTAGAACTCGACCTCGTCGGGGCTGCACCAAAGGGAAAGATTCGTGATGATGACGTGCAGCAACGTGGACTTGCCGGACCCGGTCTTGCCTACAATAAGACCGTGCTGGCAGGTGCCTTTGCCGATTTCAAGGTACTGTAGCTTCGTAGCGCCAGTCCGGCCAATAGGCACGCGAAGCTCTTTTTCCGTCTTTTGCGTCCAGATCTTCTCAGAAGCGGGAGTCACCTGGTCGAAAGGCACCTCGACCCGGCTGGAGTCGCGGCTCAGCCGGCCAATGCGGTGCACCAACTCGGTCGCCACGTCCGGCGTTGGAGCAGCTTCGAGCACCAGTTCCGCGCCCGGCAGTTTCCGGGGCAGCAACACCGCCCCTTCCGCTCCCACCGCAAGGCAGATACTGCTCTTGCGAAGTTCGTCGGGCAGAAAGCCCTGCGGAAGAGCTTGGCGCTGATCCCAATGAATCAGGGTATAAACACCGCAACGAGCGCCACTGGCAGCAATGCTGAGCAACCGTCGGGCGGCGGTGTCGGTGAAACCAGACGGGAAGTCGGCCACGACCAGAAAGTGGAGCTTCTCCGCGATGACCCCGGCCTGGCGGTTGTATTGCTCCAGGTCCTCATACTCGTTCCGGAGATACATCTGAATGACCTTTTCCATGTGCTCATTCAGATCGGCCAGTTTCTGTTCAATCTGCCCGCTCTGGGTCCAGATGCGGCTGTTGATGATCTGCTCCTCGTAGTCAGCGAGGTGCATGACACCTGCGAAATTCTGGCCCAAGCCCACCGGATCGAAAATCGTGAAATTCAACCGCCCCGGAGGTGACCCGCACAGTAGGCGCAAAATGATGGCGTTAAGCGCGTCGATGACCTGATGCTGCCCGGTGTTCTTGGTCTCGAACAGAATAGAACCCTCGCGCGGAAACGTCAGGCACAGCGGGATCTCAAGAGGTCCTTGCGGAGCTACGGGAAAAACGCCCGAGGGAACGGACTGGCTCAGCCCGCTCAAACTCAGCCACGCCGTGGCAAACCGCACAGCCCCAGCAAACTCCACCGGCGGGTGCCAGTCGTCCCGGATCAT
Source organism: Verrucomicrobia subdivision 3 bacterium UBA6082 (assembly GCA_002428665.1). Taxonomy (GTDB): domain Bacteria; phylum Verrucomicrobiota; class Verrucomicrobiia; order Limisphaerales; family UBA8199; genus UBA6082. The sequence continues at coordinate 67,060 of DIXK01000002.1, read as the reverse complement.
GGCGTCCCAGGGCGGGAAAATGCGCGATGCCTCTTGACTCATTTCTTCGAGCACAGCCAACAGAGCACCAGTGGCCGCCTGCCATTCTCGCCGTAACCGTTCCTGCTCCGCAGCCATGGAAGCCTCCAGCCGCCGGGCGACGGAATCTTGAGCCTCCAAAATCGCCTTCTTTCCCTCGGATTCGGATCGCAAGAGCGCCTCGCCCGCCACGGCGTAGTCTTCCTCGAACCGAGCCAGGGAAGCGCGACTCAACTCCTCGTGCCGCGCCGCAATGCTGACTGTCCGTTCATCCGCGCTGCGCCGCACCGCCACACGCACATGCCCGGCCTCGGTGGTGAGTTTCTTCAACTCGACCTCTGAAGTTTGAGCCGTCGAGTCAAACGCCGTCTGGGCTTTGTCGCGTGCCGCATAGTAATGCGCCTCTGACTGCTGCATTCCGGACTCGCAAGTCCGCCGTGCTTTGGCCAGGTCGGTGCCAATAGCCACAACGATCGGTAAAGCGTGACGTTGTGCCACATATCTAAGCGTCAGTAGGAAAATCCATGCGGCTGAGACGCCGCCCAACGTATGCATCCAGGTAACGCCCCGGTTCTCTAAAACGGAAATAGAAACGAGGGCCGGTGCTGCACCGAGCGGAAGAAGGAACACCCCCCAGATCCACCAATACCGAACCAGTCGCAGCCATACTAGGTCCCGCAAGCGGTCCGCCTTCGCCTGGGTTGAACCGATCAGGCGCTTCATTTCCTCCAGCGCCACGTGGTGATCCTGGTCCGCTCGCACGCAGCTGTCCTCGTAAATTCGTAGAAAACGGGTGCGCAAGACGGAATAACCCGCGATGCTTGCCTGAACTGATCCCTCCAGAGCTGCGAGCCGTTGCTCTTGCGCCGTGAGCTCCTGACGATACTGCTCAAACTCCTGGGTCGCAGCGGCCAAATCGGCGTCCCTATCGCGCTCCGCTTTCAGTAACAGTTTTTGGAGTTCATACTTGCGGGCGCCACTGCGATCCTCGATCTCTTTTAGACGCTGTTCTTTGCTGGATTGAAAGGCCCGGGAAATCCTGGCTTTGCGGCTAAGGTAATGGGCCTGCAGGGTGGTCTTCTGCCGCTCGTAAAGGTTCCGCGCCTCAGTAGCCGCGGCTGCGCAGACTTTCCCATGCTCCTGGAGAGCCGTCTCTCCACGCTGACGTTCCTTTAGCAGGGCACGTTTGTGACTAACAACCAACTGGGCTGAAGCTTCGCTAAAGCTATCGTATGCTGCTTTGATCTGCTCGACCAAACTCAGCACGGTAGATACTCCAGGAGTTTTATTCACAGTCCTTCCTGATTTTGGCGATTACCTTTTCCAATTGCTCCATCACCACGAGAGTTTTTTCCACACTGCCCCAAAGATCGCGCAAATATTTTTGTTCAAACTCCTGTGCTTTTTGGTCCTTCCAGCTTTCTCGGGTTTGCTGCCAGGCCAGAGACAACTCTTTAGTTAGGGCGGCCAGGCGGGATGCGGCGGGGTTCATACCTTGGTATCAGCCGGACCAGAGCCGGCTGCGGAGGGTGTTTCCACAGCAGCGTGCGTTTGCGCAGGGTTCTCGAGGGTAGACGACTCACTTCGGAGATCCGCGTAATCCGAGAGCGCCCTAACGGTCTGACTCAACGAAGCGGCGGCTTGCACAAGATCAAAAGAGAGAATCGAATGCAGTTTCTCAACCTCTTTGACGAGCGGCTGGACACGGTTGTCATAATCGCCAGACCAATGCTTTAACCGCCGAAGCCGAGCCTCGGCCTCATCCCGGGCTTGGCGGGCTCGATGAGCCGCCAACTGCTCTGCCGAGCATTCCGTTTGCAGAGATGAAATCCGGGCGCTGAACAAGGCCTGCTGCGTTTCTTGGACCGAGCGATCACATCGCCGCAGGATGGCCTCGATCAGACTGCGCTGATCGTTTTCGAGCCACAACCGAGTGCGGATGACCTCGGAACCGCATTCATCAAGAGCGGCCCGGGCCTGAGCCGCGTAGACCACCAACCGGGCGCGAAACGCCTCGATTGCCTCGATGGAATTGACTTGGGCGCGAGGGGCCATAGATCAGCGCTGACTCAGATATTCCTCGATCCGTTGGGCCTTTCGTAACAGGTAGGGAGTCTGCAGGTTCGATACCTCAATGAATTTCTTGAGTGCCTTCATTGTCTGCCGAAATTCTTCAGCAAATTTGGCCTGCTCCTCGTCCTGCCAGGTATCGCTAAGAGCGGCGAACCGAGCCTGAAGCGACGCCAATTTGTCCTGCAGGTCCGTGTTGAACCGCTTCAGCTCTTCGGCAAAGCGCCGAACCTGCTCGGGATCCATGATGGCTTGCGGCATAAATAGACTTTCGCGGGCGAAAAACCGGATCGGGGCGGTTTTTTCTTCCAGGATAATTGTGCCCTGTCTTGGACCCTTTCGCAAACGCAAATGGGTCTTTGCGCGGCATTGGACAGCCGTTTAGGGTTGTGCCTCGAAGTTGCCCTGGAACAGTGGTGTTACATTGAGGCGCCGGCGGAGCCGCAAGACGCGGGTTGCAGAAAAGGTGCTAAAAAAGCTTTGCGAAGCGAATAGAGAAACTGCCAAAATGTATTGAAAGGGAAGCATTAACAGTGCGGTTCATTTATAACATTATATTCGGGATCTTCTTCCTTCTGTCATCGCCATATTATTTTTGGCGCTTGCAGCGGCGGGGTGAATGGCGCAGCGGCTTTCGGCAGCGATTTGGAAAGTTTGATGCCAAATTCAAGCAGGCTATAACCAACCGCCACACTCTCTGGATACACGCCGTGAGCGTGGGGGAGGTCAACATCTGCACACAGTTGATCCGCGCGATGGAACCCCGAATGCCCAACCTCAAGGTCGTCGTCTCCACCACCACCACCACTGGCATGGGTGAGTTGCGCCGGAAGCTGCCGAGCCACATCAGCCGGATCTACTACCCGATCGACACCCGTCGGATTGTGACCAAAGCCCTGACAACCGTGCGACCGGAAGCAATTGTCCTAGTGGAAGCCGAGATTTGGCCCAACTTCCTTTGGCGGGCGCACGACCTCGGCATCCCAGTATTCCTCGTAAACGCTCGCCTTTCGGATCGTTCTTACCCTCGTTATCGCCTGTTCAGTTTTCTATTCAGGCCTCTCTTTGCGTCGTTCGCAGGAGTAGGTGCGCAAAACGAACAGGACGCCGAAAAATTGCGCAATCTGGGCTGCCGCCCGGAAGTTATTCAGGTGGTCGGAAGCCTGAAATTCGATGCCGCAAAACTCCAGGACCGGAGTTTGGTAAATATTAAAGGTATGTTGGAGCGGCTTGGCGTCATGGAAGGATCCCCCATCATCGTGGCCGGCAGCACTCACGCAGGCGAAGAGGCGCTTTTGGCCGCCCAGTTCCTGCGTTTGAAACGGCGCTTTCCGAATCTGTTCCTGATCCTTGTACCCCGCCATTTCGAGCGCAGCAGGGAGGTCGGGCGTGAACTTGAGCAGGCGGGGTTGAAATTCGCCTACCGGAACGAGATAAGCGTGTCCACAAAACACGAACCGGGACAAATCGATTGTCTGCTCGTCAACACAACAGGTGAACTGAAGTATTTTTACGAGCACGCCACCGTCATCTTTGTCGGCAAGAGCCTTACCGCAGAAGGGGGGCAGAACCCGATCGAGCCGGGTGCGTTGGGAAAGGCGATGCTCTTCGGCCCGAACATGCAGAATTTCCGGGAGATCGCGGCAGCCTTTGTTGCGGCGGACGGGGCCGTCCAAGTGAAGGATGCACAGGAACTCGAATCCGCCCTAGCGGACCTGCTCAACAGCCCGGAACGACGGCACCAGCTAGGTCAAAGCGCATTGAAGGTGGTGCGCCAGAACCTGGGAGCAATCGAGCGAACGGTAGAGATGATTGTTCAACATCTTGAGGGCGGAGAACTCTACGTTGCACCGCGGCACCATCGCCTGGCAGCATCCCACGACCGCGCGTCTAGCTCCCAGGACAGCCAGTCAAAACCGCACTAACGCCCTCCAACACAAAGTCGGCAGCACTCGGGAGGCCTGCGACCAGGTCACATGCAACAAGCCGCCTCAGTGTTCGGACCGGCGTGTGGGCACGGACAAGAAGTAGGAGCCGTTACTGGAGGATACGGCGGCCCTCGTCCAGGAATATGCCCTTGAAATTCATCTCGAGCGCCTGTGGATTGGTGGCCTTCGAAAGGGCTTCCGCCTCCGTGACTTTACCTTCCTTCACCAGATTAAAGAGCGCCTGGTTGAAATTGAGCATTCCGTCATCTACGCCGGTCTCGATGGCCGCGCTCAGCTTGTCGAGACGATTCTCCTCGATAAGTTTCTTCACGGTCGGCGTGTTGATCATGATTTCCAGCGCCGGGGTCATGCTGCCCGCAACGGTCGCTACCATGCGCTGGCAAACGACTGCCTGCAGGGTTCCAGCAAGCTGCCGACGAATTTGCTCCCGCTCATCGGCTTTGAAGAAATCGAGAATGCGATTTACTGATTGGGATGCGTTGGTGGTGTGCAGGGTAGACAGCACAAGGTGGCCAGTATCGGCCGCGCTCATAGCCGCCGTAAAGCTGATGGAATCACGCATTTCTCCGATCATGATGATGTCGGGATCCTGCCGCAGCACATGCTTGAGCGCATGGTGGAATGAAAGGGTATCCAAACCAACCTCACGCTGCTCCACGACTGACTGATTGTCCTCGAAGACATATTCGATCGGGTCCTCTAAAGTGATGAGGTGTTTTTTAAAGTTGGCGTTGATGTGTTCGATCATCGCGGCCAGTGTCGTGGATTTTCCGCACCCGGTGGAACCCGCGACCAGAACAATCCCACGGGGGGATTCCGCAATCTTCCTGATCTGTGGCAAGAGTCCCAATTCCTCAAAGCTAGGCACGATTGTCTTCACGTAGCGCATGGCGAGGCACCATTGACCGCGCTGCTGAAAGAGATTAGTACGGAACCGCCCTATGGATGGAACGAAGTAAGAGAAGTCGACTTCCCGCTCCTGCTCCAGGCGCTTACGAAGATGAGCCGGTGTGATCGTATCCACCACCCGCACCATCCAATCGTCAGCTGGATAGGGGCATTCGATGGCGATCAGCTGGCGGTTAATGCGGAAAATGACCGGGGTGCCAATCTTGAGGTGAACGTCGGAAGCGCCCCCGTCCACCGCCGTCTTGAGAATCCGATGAAATAATTCCATGCGCCAAAAATATCAGAGACCCTGACCGGCGCACGCAATAAAAAAACAAACCGTGGGCGTAGTGGCTGGACTAGGCGAAACGGGCACCCGCCATCACGGCGAGGCGAGCTTCCGCCTGGCGCGAGAGGCCGGTGAAAACCATGGAGACGTGGTAGCCTAGATGTTTGTTGCCGGTACAGGAAATCACCACACCATTGCAGTGGACACGTCCTTCGCCTGCGGGCGATTCCAGGGAAAGAGTCATTTCCGTCCAGGCGGCAAAAGGCACCGCACTGCGAAATTCTATGCCGCTCTTGTGCAGCAGGACAGAGTCCGGAGAGAGGGACAAAAGGGTCTGGCGGGCTTCAACACTAACCGGAGTAAGGGGACTGGTTACAGCTTTTCTTGCGCTCATAGCGTCACTACTAACTTAGCACAACATTCATTAGCGTCAATTGACAGTAAGTGTTTGCGCACAATTACCATTCGATCACCGCCGCACCCCAGGTGAGACCTGCCCCGAAAGCGACCAGGAGGATCAAGTCCCCCCTCTGGATGGAACCCGACTTGACCGCCTCATCGAGGCCAATGCCCACGGAAGCAGCGGAGGTGTTTCCATACTTATGCAGGTTCACGAACATCTGTTCAGGGGTTGCCCCAAGGCGATCGCCCACGGCATCGATGATCCGTCGGTTGGCCTGGTGGGGAATAATGCATTTGATCCGGCCAATATCCAGGTCGCACCGCCGCAAGGCCTCTTCAGCGGCGGTTTGCATGGCTTGCACAGCGTTCTTAAAAGTCTCTTTGCCTTCCATGCGCAGGTAGTGCCTGCGGGCCGCCACAGAGTCAGCCGTAGCAGGACATCGACTGCCGCCACCAGGCATGAACAGCAAATCCGCTTTGTTGCCATCAGCACCCATGACTGCGGTCAACAAACCGTGCGCCGCAGGCCGGTTCTGCAAAACCGCAGCCCCTGCCCCATCGCCAAACAAAACACACGTGTTGCGGTCGCTCCAATCCACAATCGACGACAGTTTCTCGGCTCCGATCACTAGCACGGTGTCGTAAGTCCGCGTTGTAATGAACTGCTGGGCTATTTCCAGTCCGTAGATGTACCCTGAGCACGCGGCCTCCATGTCAAAAGCCGCCGCGCGGCGTGCCCCGATGTTGCGCTGAACAAGGGCCGCGGTCGACGGGAATGGCATATCGGGAGTGATGGTGGCCACGATAATCAAGTCGACCTGCTCGCCGGGGACTCCCGCGCTGGCAAGGGCATTCTGCGCAGCCTTGGTAGCGAGATCGGAAGTGTATTCGGTTTCGGCGGCGATTCGCCGTTCCTTAATGCCCGTGCGGGATGTGATCCATTCATCCGTGGTATCGACCATGCGCTCCAGTTCACCATTGGTCAAGACTTTGGCGGGCAGATAGGACCCCACGCCGGTAATTGAGCAAGTACGACCTTGGAAATTGTACCGGGCTCGAGGGTTCTTGAATCTGGGTGAATGTAATGGACTCATAAGGTTGGGACCTCGCCGGTCGCAGTAACAAACGAGGCCAACTGCTTGTTGGCTCGGGCGATTTCCGAGGCAATGATCTGGTTCACGTGGTGTTCGAGATTATTTGCGGTCACGGTGATAGCGTTGGCTATGGCACGCTCGGTTGCAGAGGCGTGAGCCTTTAAGACCACTCCGTTGAAACCGAGCAACGGGGCGCCACCGTAGACTTCCGGATCCATCCGGCGCTTGATGGAGCGGAAAGCACTCTTAGCGAGTAATGCCCCAAGCTGCCGCTGCGGATTTGCAGTCAGTTCCCGCTTGAGCATGCCGAACATGGCTCGAGCGAGGCTCTCGCAGGTCTTCAGCACAATATTACCGACAAAACCGTCGCAAACCACGACGTCGACGTCGTTTTCGAACAAGTTATGCCCCTCGACATTACCGATAAAATTGAGGTCCAAGGCCTTGCAGAGCTTGAAAGCCTGAAGGCTTAACTCGTTGCCCTTGGTATCCTCAGTGCCATTGCTCAAGACACCCACACGCGGCGTCGGGCAGCCGAGTATTTCCCGCGCATAGATGCTACCCATGACGGCGAACTGCGCCAGGTTCTCCGGGCGGCACTCGACGTTAGCACCGGCATCCATGAGGACAAAATGGTGGTGGGGGGTGGGGATGAGTGTGGCTATGCCACCGCGGTCCACACCATCAATCCGTCCAAGCCGGAAGGTCGCTGCGGCAAATATCCCGCCGGTGTTTCCTAACGAAATAACTGCATCCGCCTTGCCGTCCTTAACCAGTTCCATAGCCCGTACGACCGAAGCATCGCGCTTGCGCCGCACGGCAGCAACGGGCTTGTCCTCCATGGTAAGCACCTCCGAGGCATGGATAACCCGCATGCGATGGTCACGAAATCCTCCTTTCGGCAGGACGGCGTGAATATCGGCACGGTTGCCAACGAGGAAAAGCGCAGAGATGCGCTGATCAGTCTCCAGCGCCTTGCAAGCTCCCTTGATAACGACACCACACCCCTGATCTCCACCCATGACATCTACGGCAATTCGCATAGATGAGGCAGAGCGCAGGAATACCTGCGCCGGCGAGGCGATCAAGCTTCCGCGGTAACGGTCAGAACCTGACGGCCCTTATAATAGCCACAGGCGGGGCAAACACGATGGGGCACGTAAGGCGCCGCACATTGCGGACACGTGCTGAGTTGGGGCAGAGTCATCACGCTATTGTAGGCACGACGCATACGCTGCCGGCTCTTCGAAGGCTTTCTCTTGGGAACACCCATAAATCAATAAATGTCTAACCGCTAAAACTTCAACTTGTTTAATTCCGACCAAGGTGAGGATCCAGCCTCAGAATCTACGGAATCGCCGGTCTTCTTCACGGATGATATCGTTTTAGATGACAACCCGCGGCATTCCGGCTTACACAACGGATGTTGCGGAAACTCGAGCAGAATATCTTCTCGCGCGTAGGGCGTCAAGTCTACGCAATCGTTATTCACCGGCGCGGCATCTTCACCTTCCAAGGGAACATGGCATCGCCAAGGATTCAGATCAATAATGTACTCAAAGGGTTTAAGGCAGCGAACGCAGTTACACTCTAACGCAAGCCTCAACCGACCCTCCAACAAGAGACTCTGCTCAAGATGCTGCACAGCAATGGTATACCGGAGAGGCTCGTGCAAAGTAATTACCTCATCCCCAGCATCGACATCCAGCTTTTCCACCGGCAACTCACCTTCGAGGACCACATCCTCCCTCTCGAGGTGCCTCAAATTAACGGAGATTCCCATGATTTCATCCTTCCTGACCAGAACGTTTCGCCAATTTCATTTTCAGCGCTGTCCTTACGTGGGCTGGGACGAAGCACGTGACATCACCGCCCAAGGACGCAATTTCCTTCACAATACGTGAACTAAGAAAGGTATAGGTGTCCTTTGGCATCATAAAGATGGTCTCGATGCGCTCATTCAACTTACGATTCATCAGGGCCAACTGAAACTCAAACTCAAAGTCCGAGACCGCTCGCAGACCGCGGATGATTGCGTGGGCGGCCCTTTTTTCGACGTACTGAACCAGCAATCCCTCGAAAGAATCGACCTCCACGTTTGGCAAATGGCGTGTAGCACGAGCCACCATGCGCTTCCGTTCCTGCAGCGAGAAAAGGGGGCTCTTGCTTTCGTTGCGGGCGACGGCGATGATCACCCGGTCGAATAGCCGGGCAGCCCGGAAAACCAGGTCGAGGTGGCCATTAGTAACCGGATCAAAACTACCCGGGTAGATAACCGTTCGCATGAACGGAACGTAACAACCGGGACACGAAACCACAAATGCGAAAACAGACTAAACTGGCACCGTGAGCCTCACGCGGAGACCCAGGTTACAGCCCGTTCAGCCTTTAGAGCCCTGTGGGAACCCTCTCGAATCATCCACAGGCGAGCGCTTCCCGACCTCATCGCTTGCGTCCTGATGCCAACACACGTCGTAGACTTGGATCTCGCCGCGAATACCCTTGACCGTAACCGGCGGTAGGGCCACGCAGGCGGCCGCCAATTCCGGTTCATCACGCTGCAGCAGTTGGTAGGTTGAAGCGCTGATGTAAATACGACCCGAACCTGACAAGCTCTCGAGGCGTTGCGCCACATTGACTTCGCGCCCGAATACCGTGTAACTGCCCTGACGCAAGTTTTCACGAGCGTCTGCTCCCAACAATCCGACGGTCATCATCCCTGAGCTGACACCTGTGCCCAAGTATAACAAGGGGAGCGGAGGCCTAGAAGGCACCTCCACCACACGCTGGTTGTTCTCCTCCTCCCGGCGTCGATTCAATTCGAATACCGCTCGTTGGGCATCGATAGCCGCACGCACACAAGCCGCCGCATGACTTGGTTCTGGTGCTGGCGCACCCCAAAAAGCCATCACACAATCCCCGATGAACTTGTCTAAAGTCCCTTCATGCCTGATCACCTGGTCAGCCACCAGGCCAAGATAAAGGTTGATCGTATCCAGTGTCTCCCGAGCCTGTTCGTCGAAATACTGCTTGGCCTCCTGTCCTGTGAGTCCAACCATGCGCACATGGTCTTCCGCACGCGCCTCTCGGGTGTCGGTAAAAGTGGTGAATCCTCTCACATCTGCAAAGAGAACCGAGATCTCTCGACGCGCGCCTCCGAATGGCAGCGTTTCCGCCTGCAGAAGTTCCTGGACTATTTTCGGAGACACAATAGTGGAAAAAACTGCCCGGACGCGATGTTTGTCCGCCTCTTCAAAGGTCACCTTCCAGGTAATGAGACAGACGTGCGTCATCAACAGTGCCCCGCCCACTGGCAGAATCAATGGCAGCCAGTAACGACCTTGAGCATAGACCAGAAAGACCAGAAAACCATAAATCACCACCAGTCCCAAAACCATCGCGGAAGAGGTCAAAGCCCTAAAACGCCAGGTGACCACAGCAGCTACCGACCCCAGCAAGGCAATTAACACCAGGTCAGCCATAAGGCTGGATTTGCGTACGAACCGACCCGTGATTACCGAATTCGCCACATTCCAGTGTTTACTAACGAGGAGCGTGTTTCCCCCGAGCGGGGTAGCACCACGATCGGTTAGGTCGTTGCCCATCGCGCTTGATCCCACAATAGCTAACATGCCCGTCCAATCGTTCCCCGAATCAACGTTAGTGCCAGAAGCCCGCATTTGGTTTTGGCGCAGGAGAGCGTGAGCGGCGACGGATCGGAGACGCGGGTCGCCCACGGGCAGCGACCAATCGATGAAAAAGAACCCATTGCCATCCACGGGCACTACGCGATGTATTCCTGAGGGAGAAGCTAGCTCGATACGTCCTTCATGCAGATCAACCTTTGCTTCATTTAAATCAAGTCCCAGTTCCCGAGCAGCGAGCACGATGCCCATGTGCCAGATCCGCTCTTCAGTAAACGGTTTCGCCTTAGCTGGCAGGTCTGCAGGCACGTCATCCCCAACAAAATCCGTAAGCTCAAACTGGCCCGCTTCATCCAGGGGAATTGAAATGGGCTCGAACCCCGGGGGGCGAGGAAGCAAAATCTTGCGGGACTCTATAATTGCCCGGTCCAAATCGACGCCCATTTCAGGATCCTCTTCAAGCTGGCGAAACACGGGATGCCAGTGGCGATAGACGCGGAAGGCTTTAGCCCGACGAAGGATGCCATCCGGGTCTTTGTCTGTAAAAATATCCGCGCAGGCGAAAGCATTGGTGAGGAAGAGCGAGGGCGGAGTGACTTCCTGAGTGACCGCCAGAATCACGTTACTGGCCGCGGATAGCTGCAAGGCAAAGAACTCGTCGGACTCTATCAGCGAGCCATCTTGCATTTGCACCGGCCAATGGTCGGGACGGGATTCGCCGAAGATCACATCCATGGCGATAGCCTTCGCGCCCCGGGCTGCCAGTTCCTGGACGAGACGCCCATAAACCTGTCGCGGCCAGTATAAACCAAACCGGTAACCCAGCGACCCACTTATCACCGCATCAATTGTGGCATCGTCAATATAAACAAACCTCAGGTTTGTCGCGGCCGCAGAGGAAGACGAGAGTGCGCTTCGCACGCGCAAATCGAATGTGGTGCGCTCCCAGTTCTCTATAAACTGAATTTCAAGCCAGCGAACCAAACCGATCAGCAGGATAACGGTCGCTGCGATTACGAGTGGCGCGCGCTTTGGAGACAGCAGCTTCACCGTCGGCACCTAAACAAAAAAACCAGAGCAACACAAGGCCGCTCTGGTTTTCAGAAATGGGAGCTACAATTACCGAGGCATCTCTTCGAACGATCCTGATTGTCCCTCAACGGGCGAAATGAACAGGATTTCCGGACTGACGTTTACCTTGGTCGCACCACGGGAAGGAACCGCCGCGCCCCCCGCAGGAGTCAGGCTTTGGAGTTCCTGCATCACACTTTGAGGAATCGGGGAGATCTGGCCGGTGCGAGAATCAAACTGCTGGCCGGCGCTCACGGACTGCGTAACCACCGAGCCATCGGCACCGACGTAAGCTATCACCACGGTGCCGGTCACGACACGGACCACTCCATCAGCACTGATGTCGTAAAAAGTGCCACGGATGCCGGCCACACCATTGGGCAGTTTGATCTCATACTTGGAGGCGGCAGACATCTTCTTGACGTTACCAATGATTCGTCCCGCCTTGAGATCGAGTTGGGTGTCAGTGACAACATCAGCGCCCGTATTGATTGAGGTCAGTTTGTCCACCGCCAAGACGGTGTTTTCCGTCAGGCGCACGGTGTTCTGCTCCGCCTTTGCCAAGTAAGCTTGGGAGAATGGCGGACGACCAGGGGTCACCGGGTTGTAATGCGCCGGCTGCAGCGTTGTCAGACTCCCATCACCCAGGACCAGATCGACAAATGAACCACGGTCTGTGCTGGTTTGGATCACTGTGCCGGGCTTCAATACCGCACCCACTTTAAGTGGCTGCCAAGCCGACGTTCCTGCGGTGTAGCGGGCCGATCCCTTCATTCGCACCACTTTGACGACTCCTTCGACCGCGGTTTGAGCGGCCAACGTGGAAACCATGGCTAAAGCAATTCCACATGCAACCAAACCTTGAACTAAGCTTCGCGTTTTTTTCATATGTGCTCCTGGGACTATTGTGCAGTTTATTGCAAATCTTTGCCCAATTGTAAATGCGTGTCATTGGTTGTCAACGACTAATCCCACTTTTTTTTCCCTGCCAAAACGGGCGCTTTTCGGCGTAAAAAAGGCCATTTCCCAACGTGCGCACAAAACATGGATCGCCGATCTCATGGTTTAGTTTGGCCTTCACCCTTGAGTCGTGCTTCAAGGCTGCCAGCGGCAAAGTCAAGCAAGCGCGCATTTACGATGCCTAAATAGGCCTGGGCGATATCATTCCGCGCAGTCTCGAGGCGTCGAGACCGCTCGAAAACGGACCTTGCCGCCGCATAATTGCCTACCTCAACATAGTGGATACCCAGAAAATTCATAATCCAGTAACTATTCGGCTCCGTCAGCAAAGCGCGCTCAAAGAAAGGGGGCGATTCATCGTGGCGTTTCAACCAATCCAGGCACCATCCGTGCCCCGCCCAACTGGCAGCGTGCCAGGGGTTCAGTGCCGACGCTTTCCCATACCAAACCATGGCCTCCTCGGCCAGCGTCCGATAATTCCCACCCGCGAAACTCTCATACGTCTCACCGCCTTCTGTGCTCAGGCGGCGCAACGACTCCCCTATCTCGAACGCGGTTCTGGGATTTCGAGGCTCCACCTCAAAGGCGCTCTTCAGGCAGCCCAACCGGTTCGCCGAAAAAACCTCGGCCGCCTCCGCCCGCTGCAACCACCGTTGCTCAGAAATCCGCCTACTCCCGGTCGCCACCAAAACCACTATCCCTGGGAGCAACACCAGTGTCAGCACACTCCTTATCAGCACATCGGCGGATATCCAATAACGCTCCGTAGCAAACCGAACATGGCTAGCAACGAGCGCCATCAGTGTGATCAACAGGATTGCATTGGCTGGGATGTGCATGTTGAAATCGACCACAGAATGAACGAGGATCGCCACCATTCCCGCGGATGCGCCGGCGACTAGAGCCATCTTGTTGCTGCCGGCTTTACGACTGAAATCGGCGTTGCCGACCCGAACAGTGCGCCAAATGCCTGGCAGCGTAATTCCTAATAACACCCAACTCCCGATGACCAGTAACGCGCCTGCCGCACCCCAATCCGCCATGGTGTTAAGGTAATCGTTGTGCACCCGATCCGGCCGGATCTGCACCCGATCGGGGCGATACCCTCCAAAACGAACATCGAAGTGGTTCGGACCAACCCCCCAGACCGGGTTATCCTGCCACATTCGATAGGCGGGCTGCCACAGAGCGAAGCGCAGGCCATCACTCACACGATTATCCGCTGTGACCAGGTCTCTGACCCGCTTTTGAAAAACGAGATTTCGCGGCATGAAGTAGAGGCCTGCGAGGACCAGAACCCCCACAGCCACAAGCGCAGGCAGGCGGTAGCGCCGCTGCATGGCCAGCACGCCAAAAAGACCCACCAAGGCGACCGCCGTAGACAACCAGGCTCCGCGTGAAACCGTCACCACGATCCCAACGGTAATCACAAGAGAGGCATAGCCGATTAGGATTCGTGTAACCGGTTTCAGCCGTCCCACCAAAGTGTAAGCAAAACCCAGGGGCAACAACATTTCCAAAAAACCGCCCAGGTGGTTTGGGCAGATGTATGTGCCTGAGCCGCGCTTGGCGTAGGGTTTGAGAACGTGCCAAACCTGATCGGACCCGGTCACGAACTGATAGGTGGCATAACCCGCAATCGCCATGGCCAGGAAGATCAAAGTGAAAACCAGCACCGACATCCACTCCTGCCGATGCAAATTGTTTAGGATGGCGAGGAAAAGGAAGGCGTACACGACCACTCGCAATAGTTCCTGCCGGGCAATGTACTCCACGTCGGCGGTCAGATAGCGACCAACGGCGTAAAGCACGAAGGCCAACACCCCCCAGCAAATCGGCGGCCACAGCAATTTCGGACGAATATCGATCCACAAACGGACTCCCCATAGCAGCAAGACTCCGGCGGTCAACACTTGAATAATGGCGAACGGCACCGCTCCCACGGCTCCCATTGCCAGGGGTCCCAGGACAAGAATGACGAGCACCAACCCCAGAATGCCCCATTCACACCATCGATCAAAACGGTCACGAGTCATCACCGTTCAGAAACTACCTAACCCCTTGTTTCAGGTCACGTGAAATGCTGCTGGCACTGTTCAGCCGTGAGAGTCAGGAATCCTCATTGACAGAACCGGGTTATCAAGAGGAAAATTCTCTCAAGCCCAGCCTATGATACCGACGCACAGCCGCCCTGTGGTCGCTCTGGTTTGGGCCCCGAGAGCCACCCCGCATTCTCTATGACTACGAACAGCTTCGACCCCACCGGTGCCACAGCCCAAGAGATCCTGAACGCCCTGCCAGATGGCGCTTACATCACTGATCTAAACCGCAAGGTCGTCTTTTGGAACCGCGCCGCCGAACGCATCACCGGTTGGACTGCACCGGAAATTGTTGGCCATGCCTGCTCGGAGAACCTGCTAGTCCATATTGACAAGGACGGGCACAGCTTGTGCGGGCAGGAGCACTGCCCACTCCACCGGGCGATGATCACAGGCCAAGAAAGCCAGACCCCGTTGCTTGTCTTTGCACAGCACAGACAGGGGCATCGCATCCCAGTAGAGGTCTCCGTCGCGCCGTTGCGCGATCCCGCCGGCCAAATCCTAGGCGGGGTCGAGGTATTTCGCGACCTGACTAACCTGATCACGGATCTGAACCGTGCCAAGGCGATCCAGGAACATGCTTTGGAATCAGCCCTCGAACCGGATGACCGCGTGCGTTTTGATTTTCGATATCAACCCGAGGACTTGGTCGGAGGCGATTTTTACCGCTTCGAGCAAGTAACACCGGACGGTTACCTCATCCTGGTTGCTGATGTTATGGGCCACGGGGTTGCATCGGCCCTCTACACAATGCAACTCCGGTCCATTTGGGAGGAGTGTCGCGCCGCGCTGGTTTCCCCCGCACTCTTCATCAGCCAACTGAACGAGCGACTTCACAAACTTGTTGGTGCGGATGGCTATTTTGCCACAGCCTTCTGTGCCCTCCTGGATGTCTCGTCGGGGCAGCTTGACTATGTCCGGGCTGGGCACCCTGCCCCATTTCTTTTTCGGTCCGGAGGTGACGTCGATAGACTCGACGCTAGATGCCCAGCGGTCGGTCTCATGGAAGAGGTAATGTTCAGTCAGACGTCAGTGGTCATGGACCGGGGTGATCAACTGCTGTTTTTCACGGATGGCGCTCTGGAGATCGTTGATTCCTCGGGAGTTTTGTTGGGTGAGGACGGGCTGCTGAGAATCCTGCAGGAGGAAATGCCTGGCTTGGACCTGATGAGGATCGAATCTCGGTTGCTGCAATTCTCACAAGCTATTCGATTGCCCGATGATCTGACTTTGGTGCGAGTGACGCTGCTATAATCAGGTGTTTTGAGTGTCCGCACTCGGTCAACGGGCCGGTTTGAAAAAACATTGGCAAACAAGGAAAAAACATTGCTTTCTACGAGCGTTTCTGGCAGTGTAATAAGGAGCCCGGTCAAACACAGATCAGGCAGTAGTTAGGACATAGAAAGAAACCAGGGGAGTAGTGGTGTGGTTTCGCTCCAAATAGTCAGCTCCCCTGCAGCGGTTGGTCAAACGTGTGGGACAGAATGGAGATTGGGACTAATGAATCCACGTATTTGTGTCTGTTGTGGGGAGCCGATGAGGGCAGATGGGAGTTCGCTGTCCAGGAATCCCAACGTATGCGCCTGCTGTTCGAGCATGCTCGATGGCATGGAAGATATCCGGGTCCCTAAGACTGAGGCCATTCCGCCCAAAACCTTGAAACCAGTGCCTGAAGTGGAATCGGTGCATGCGTTTGTAGGTGTGGGATTCGAATAACGAGTCGGTTGCGATTCATTCTTGGCGAACTGCGTCATTCGCCTTTTGCGCAAGGCCATCAAGCTACCCTTGCCAAATTGACGTTGTCCACCTGGGAGGTTCCTGTATGCTCCATTCGGACAGACCGGGACAGGTATCCCGTCCTCTCGAACACGCAGTGGCCACAGAGACAAAGAGAAATGGAACCCGAACGGCGCGCATCCTGATCGTCGATGACGATGCGGGGCAGCGAAGTTTGCTGGACTCCTTCCTGACAAGCCAGGGTTTCGAAACGGTGCCTGTCTCGTCGGGGGAGGAGGCGCTGATCAAGCTGCAATCAGAGCATTTTCAGATGATGATCTCCGATGTCCGGATGTCCGGAATTTCGGGGTTGGAGACGCTCAGACGTGCCCGGCAGGCAAGCGCAGTTCTCCCGGTGCTATTGGTGACGGCCTACGCAGACATCCGGGAAGCGGTGGACGCCATGCGTGATGGCGCGCTGAATTACTTGGCAAAACCGATTGACCTCGACGAACTCCTTGTCACCGTGCGCCAGGCTACAGGGTTGTCGCTCAAGACCCCCCTGAAATTCAACGCTGACCGTCAATTGCCACCGCACGTCATCGCTGTCAGTCCCGGCATGCGGGCCGTGCTGCATGACGCTTCACTAATTGCGCCGTCCGAGAGTCGGGTCACCATTACCGGGGAGAGTGGCGTGGGCAAGGAAATCCTGGCGGAGGTAATTCATGCCTGGAGCGCCCGGAACAATGGGCCACTGGTCAAGATGAATTGCGCGGCTATTCCAGAACCGTTGCTGGAAAGCGAATTGTTCGGGCACGAAAAGGGCGCGTTTACAGGCGCGGTGGCCCAGCGTATAGGGCGTTTCGAACAAGCCAATGGCGGCACGATTTTTCTCGATGAAATTGGGGACATGGCGCCGTCACTCCAAGCCAAACTCCTGCGCATTACGCAGGATGGTTTGTTTAATCGCATCGGATCGAACAAGGAACTGCACACAAACGCCCGCGTCGTGGCGGCCACTAACCGCAACCTCGAGGAGGAGGTTCAAAAGGGCCGGTTCCGTGAAGATTTATTCTACCGCTTGAACGTAGTTGAACTCCACGTGCCCCCGTTGCGTGAACGCAAAGAGGACATTCTGCCTCTCGCCAGTACCTTCATTACCGAATTCAGTAAGGGCAAGGCCCGCTTCTCATCAGCCGTCGTGGATTGCCTGACACGATACACCTGGCCGGGCAACGTGCGTGAGCTCCGTAATGCCATGGAGCGCGCGTCATTACTCTCACTCGGTGAGGTCATTTTGCCCGACCATTTGCCCGCCCGGATCCGCGCCGCCGAGGCCACAAAACCAATGGTCGACCCAGGGGAGGCCGAGCAACTCGGCGAAATCGAACGCCAGGCCATCTTTCAGGCGTTGTCGAATCATAACTACAACCGCACGGAAACTGCCAAGGCGCTAGGAATCAGCCGGCGTGCTTTGATTTATAAACTGCAACGATTCCGTGAGATGGGATTCCAGGTGGACCCTTCCTGACAGCAACTCGCTACAAAACAGCAGACCAAATGCTTATGCCTCAGAACTGGACTCGAAGGGGGTTTCTTTCAGTCACCGGCTCGGCCACTCTATGCGCCACAACTCTGGGTGTCTCCGGTTGGATATGCCCCGCCGCTCAACCCGGAAACCGTATCGCCGGGTCCCGCCTGAAAACCAGTTTAAACGCCTACTCCTTTAACCAGGCACTGACTTCCAGCGAAGCTTCCAAGCGTCTTTCCCTCTTCGAGTTACTGGAGTTTTGCGCCCGGCATAACTTCGATGCGATCGATCCCACTGGGTATTATTTCCCGAACTACCCAAACCCTCCGACCGACGCCTACATCTACGAATTCAAAAGCCGCGCCTTCCGTCTTGGCTTGGATATCTCCGGCACGGGTGTGCGCAACAATTTTGCGTCGCCGGACAAAGCCAGCCGAGCGGCTGACGTGGAATTGGTGAAGAAGTGGATCGAAGTAGCGGCGAAGCTGGGCGCTCCCGTGATCCGCGTGTTTGCCGGTGCAGTGCCAGCAGGATACGAGCAGAAATGGGAGGAGGTGGCGGCGTGGATGGTGGAGTCGTTGGGAACCTGCGCCGATTTCGGGCAAAAGCACGGCGTGATCGTGGGCATCCAGAACCATGGGGACATGCTGAAGACCGCCGAGCAGGCCTTGAGAATTGTTCGTGAGGTCGATTCCGACTGGTTCGGCGTGATTGTGGATACTGGCTGTTTTAACCACGGTAACCCCTACCAGGAAATTGCGGCAGTCCTGCCTTACGCGGTCAACTTCCAAGTGAAGGAGAGTCCCCACGGCAGGGAAAGCACGGAACGCATCGACCTGAAGCGGTTGGTGAGCCTCCTCAGGGCCGCCAATTACCGGGGGTATTTGCCGATCGAAACGCTTCCCTTCAAAGGCCGGGTCTACGACCCGCACGTGGTAGTGCCGCAGTTTCTGGAAGAATTGCGGGCGGCCATCAAAGCCAGCGAGTAAGGCGGCAGAGGGCTATTCCCCGATAATCTTAACAAGGACACGCTTGCGGCGGCGGCCATCGAATTCCCCGTAGAAAATCTGTTCCCACGGGCCCAGATCGAGCACGCCTTTTGTGATCGCGACGACGACTTCACGGCCCATTACCTGGCGTTTCATGTGGGCATCCGCGTTATCCTCCCCCGTGCGGTTATGCTGGTATTGGGAGGTGGGGGCGTGCGGCGCCAGTTTTTCGAGCCAGACATCATAATCATGCAGGAGGCCGTCTTCGGCATCGTTGATGTAAACGCTGGCAGTAATATGCATGGCATTTACCAAGCACAAACCCTCTTGAACCCCGCTCTTGCGAATCAGGTCCTCGACGGTACTCGTGATATTCAGATAATCACGCCGGTGCGGGGTTTCAAACCACAGATGTTCAGTAAGCGACTTCATTCCTTCATTGTGCCGCATATCGAAATCCGGATGAAGCGCAAATCACTGGTAAAGCCCATCGCGCGCGTAAGATAGGCTGGTCACGGTTGAGAATGGCCAAGTCCAAAACCCAAGTCCCCTTTAGGGGATCCAACGCACATCACAACCTTGGACGAGACCGGGATTCAACGCAGATCAACGGCCTCAGCGCTTCTTCGATCGAACCAACGTGGTTTTGCCGTTAACGCGCACGGTCACCTCGCGGGAACGATCCGAGATGATGCAGTAGTTCACCACTCGGCCTTGTTTCCAGTCGAGGTCCACTTCGAATCCCCCTCGGGCGAGGAGACCTTTCGCGGAGCCGTCAGACCAGGCTTTTGGAAGAGCGGGCAGAAGGTCCAGAACAAAGTTCTGCTCGGAGATACCCGCTGCAGCCGGTGGGCGTTCGTGGCTTTGCAGCAGCATTTCAGCAAGGCCGGCGCAACCACCGAAGTTACCGTCGATTTGAAATGGCGGATGGCTGTCTAACAGGTTTGGTTGCGTGCTTCGGCGAAGTAGCGCGAGATAATGCTCACGAGCGGCATCGCCGTCCCGCAACCGAGCGAAGAAATTCACCATCCAGGCAAGGCTCCAGCCTGTGCCGCCACCTCCGTGAGCCAGCCGGTAATCCAGAACCTTGCGCGCACCCGTGAGCAACGACGGCGAAGCCGGGGTTATTAAATCAAAGGGGTGCAACCCGACAAGATGCGAAATATGACGATGGCCAGGTTCAGCCTCCGGATATGGCTCAGCCCACTCCAGGATACGCCCGTCGGGACCAAGCTTGATGGTCGGAAGTTTGGCGCGGGCCTCCTGGATGCGCTGCCGCATCGGTTTGTCAGTCTCGAGAATCGTTGCAGCCCGATCCGTCGCATCAAACACTGCCCTCACCAGGCTCATGTGGTAGGTCGAGCCGAACGTGATACGAATGCGTTGCCTCGTTTGCGGATCAAGGTAACTGTTTTCCGGCGAGGCTGATGGTACGATCACAAGGGTGCCGTCGGGTGCAGCCAGTAGAAGATCCAACACGAATTCGGCCGAGCCCCGCAGTACGGGATATAGCCGTTGTAGAAAATCGCGGTCGCCGGTGAACTGGTAAAAGTCGAATAATTGCGCGGCCATCCAGGCGCCGCACAGCGGGTCAATGGATGCATTGAGGAACTGAGATTCCAAAGTGGACGCGCTCGGAGTGGTCCGCCCAAACGGGTTGGTGGCCAGGTAAACCACCCAGCCGTCCGATCCATAAAGACGCTTTGCGGATTCGCGACCGCGCTGGGCGAGCAGCTCGAACCAGTCCATGAGAGGCACAACTGTTTCAGGCAGGTTAGCCACGCCAGCGGGCCAGTAGTTCATCTGCAGGTTGATATTGAGATGATAGTCCGCCTCCCATGGCGCCCACATCTTATCGCTCCAAATGCCCTGCAGATTCGCCGGCAGACGCGCCGGACGCCGCGAACTCCCCATGAGGAGATAACGTCCCAAATGAAAATGCAACGCAACGAGATCAGGGTCATCCCACCCCTTGCGAACAGCCTCGAGACGAGCGTCCGTGGGGAGCCTCACCAAAGCGGGATCGGTCCCGCCCAACCTCAAGGCAACGCGATTGAACAGGGCGCGATGTTCGGACAGGTGTGTTTCAATCAGTTGCTTCCAGGTTTTTTTGGCAGTTCGAACGAGAGTATTCTCACAGATTGTTTGCGGGTTTATGGTCCGATCGAAGTTGAGCTTGGCGAGATTGTAATCCGTGGCCGCCGTAAACAGCAGGACGGCTTCGGTTGCACCTGCAATACAGAGTTGGTGGCCTTCGGTCACCACGCTTCCTCGATCGACTCGTGCCATAAGACGAGCGGCAAATTTCATATGCTCCCCGCCGGGACCGGACCCGCCAGGATTGTCGTCATAACCCCCGTCCTTTTTCTCCACGTCCACAATCTGGCCGTCGAGGCGCAATTGCCCAAATCCGTCCGCTGTAACGACGGCGTGTCGGGCCCGCGTGAGACCGGCTTTGAAGTCCAATGTGCCCGGCCGGTCGGTCACCACACGGACCGCCAGGACATCGTCCGGAGCGGAAACGAAGGCCTCGCGCCGGATGGTGGCGTCACCCCGCCAAAAACTGACCCGTGCCACTCCGTCTGCGAGATGAAGGTCTCGCCGATAGCCGGAAAACGAATCCAGACCACCAAAGTCCAGCCACAAATCCCCCAAAGGCTCGTAGGAGCGAAACGAGGTGGGCGTGGCCACCAGATGTTTGACTCCGTAGGCCTGGGCTGCGGCATTTTCGCCGGCAAAGATCAGCCGTCGCACCTCCTGGAGATGCCGGGAAAAACCCTCCGGCCATGCTTCAAAAGAACAACCGGCCCAAAGACTTTCCTCGTTAAGTTGGAATCGCTCCTTATCTACTCCGCCAAAGACCATTGCCCCCAAACGTCCGTTGCCAATAGGCAAGGCCTCGCTCCAATTCTCTGCGGGCCGGTCGAACCAAAGCGTGAGAGGCGCTTCCGCAAAGACTGGCGACACCCAGCCTGACCAACCAATTAAGAGCAAGGTAAGTTGGTTCTTCATATCACCGTTTCCAAGGATTTCCTTGAGGTAGGCAGATTAATGCGCATTGGTTTCACGGAACATCAAAAATCTAGGCACTCACAGCTTCGGGCTGCCAAAAACGCTGTAAGTGACAACAAAGACAGCCGCCCGCGACTCTGGAAAAAGCGGCAAAACTGCGATGTTCAATTCTTCCACGCCACGCGGGGACAGTTGTTCTCCCAAAGCACCGGCACGCGCGACAGAAACCAGGTGCGACCCCGATCCGCATTGCCCTGGAAAAACAGCCAGGTCTTTCCGTCACGATCCGCGAACACGCCGGGATGGCCTGACTCCGAGGCATTCCATTCCTCCGGCCTGCCATTGGGCAACCAGGGTTGATCCGACAGTCGCTGCCACCTCAGTCCGTCCTTGCTGACGGCCACGCCGATTTGCTGCGGTTCGTTGTTGTAGCCACCAGCGTAAAACATGAAGAGCGTGTCCCCGCGCCGACAAATTGAGGGGGCTTCGATGCAAAGTCGTTCCCAGGGCAACTCCGGCTTTAGAATGGCCGCATCGCAAAGCTGTTTCCAGGTAGGTCGGCTGAAATCGGATTTCAGGTCGGCACCCGCAACACCGATCATCTGTCTCTTCATCTGCGGGTCGCGCGTGGCAAAATAGAGGAGCAACTGACTCCCAAACGGGAATACTTCGGCATCGATCGCACGACCCGCCGTCCAATCGCCCGTCGGGTGAAACACCGGGTTGCTGGCATCGCGCTGGAAACGCACACCATCCTCCGAGGCCGCATGGCAGATGGCATCTTTCGGGCCATTGCCGTAAGTCTGGTAAAAGAGGTGAACCCGCTCGCCGATAACAATAGCTCCCGGCGCACAAAGTCCTTTTTTTTCACACTCTTGCTCCGGCCACAGCTCGCCGATTTTTCTCCACTCCTTAAGATCGTGACTTTCGGCAACACCAATTGACCAGCCCGCAGGGGCATTACTGGGCGCGAGCCTAGTGTCGAAAGGTGGCAGGGAAAAGTACATCAGGTAACGCCTGCCAAACGCGATGACACAAGGATCCTTCGAAACCGGCCGTCCCAAGCGAGTCGTATCCGCCCACTTCATATCCGGCACGACAGTGGGCGCCGCCACGGCTAGCGGTAACGAGAGGAGAACCGTGGCGCCTAAACTGCTCAAAGACCACAAAGATGAAAAGGAGGGGAACATTGTCACTGTAGTGGTTGATTTGGGGTTATGATTCGACGGTGCTATATGGGGTCAACAGAGGCGGGTCAGCACCCCAAGCGAACTGCGCGCGAAGGGCACCCATACCAAGGCCACAAGGCGGACGTTGATGTTGGAGCGGGTAGGCCTCAATTCCACGAACTCCAGAGAGGCGCCGGGGTTGAAATACTTTGTCAACGCATCCGCCTCGGTCTGGAACTGGGTTTCGAGATCGCCCAATTGCTGCTGCATGGCCTGGATCGTCTCGTGAGCGCGGTTTACATCGCCCGCCTGTTCGACAGCGCGACCGACACTTCGAGCGGTGTTAGCCGCCCGCCCGAGGCTTGAAGCGGAAATAACCTTGCGCCCAAGGAAAGCTCCCAACACTGTCGAACCTAGGGAAATGAACGTGCTCATCTTGGCGCGCTGGGCCTGTTCCGTTTCCCTTTGTTTGGCGGCCTGGGCGCGACGAACTCGCTCCTGGAGTGTGGCAATTTTCGGGGCGTACTTTTGACGCAGTTTATCCGCCGCCGCATCCCGCTCCTCGCGGGCCGCCTGATTCAGGCGAATACGGAAATCACGCTCCTCCTCTCCGGGCAGTGAGATGAGTTTGAGCACCGGCGAACGAAGCAGCTTCAGCGTGGTCGCGCTCTGGATCCAGGCTTCGAAATCGCGAGCCCAGGTGGGATAATTCTTCACCTGGCTGGCGGGCGGGGCGGGGGCGATATACTCGCCATCCAGCGGTGTTTTGCCCAAATCCGATAGGCTGATCTCGAACAATTCGGCAGCCACCCAATCCACCGGAATAGCGCCGTCGGTGATCTCGGTGACCGCAGTCACGTCCTTTTGGGCCTCGATCTTGAGTTTGGCATCGGCAAATCGGACTTGGGCCGTCCCGAAAAGCCGGGGTTGAAGGACTACCATGGAATCCGCGGGGACCTGACCGCGAACGGGGAGCCAAAACTGGGGCACTTGCGGCGGCAACACGGGTCGCAAGACGGCGGCGGGCGCCGACGGCACGGCGGAAGGTGCAGCGCTTGCCGGGTGCACCGGTGCAGGAGCGGGTGGAACAGAGGGTGCAGGCAGCAACCGCTGGCTTTCGACCAGTTGTTTAATCTGGTTGCGGGACAGAGGCCCACGTAGATAGGACATTGCCCAGCGCGACTCGAAAACATCAAAACCTTCCTCGTGGACACTATGCAGCAGGAAAACGCGACTGCCCAAGCCAGCCAGAATTTGCTCGGCTTTGGCACGGTCGAACGCGACGCCCCGGCCAGCCGCCGCCCCTTCCAGACCCTCGAGCATGCGGGCTTTGTCGCGATCGGTTTGCAGACGACCGATAAACCAAGTGCCTATATTGGCCAATCCCCGGTAATCCAGGTCGACGGGGTTTTGGGTGGCAAGCACCACGCCGAGCCCGAAAGCGCGCGCCTGTTTAAGCAACGTGAGCAGGGGTTGCTTCGATGGCGGGTTGGCCACTGGAGGGAAGTAACCGAAGATCTCATCCATGTAGAACAGGGCTCGCAGGCTGTTGGTGCCGGACTGGGAACGCATCCAACTCAGCATCTGGTTTAGCAGCAAGGTCACGAAGAACATCCGCTCGGAATCGCCGAGGTGAGCGATGGAAAAGATGACCACGCGCGGCTTGCCGGCCGGGGTGTAGAGGAGCCGCCCGATGTCAAGAGCCTCACCATCACGCCAGGAGGCAAAACTCGGCGAGGCCAGGAGGCTGTTGATACGCATAGCGAGTTCAAACCTGTCCGGGGCCGGGAAGAAACTCTCCATGTCCAAGACGCCGATGCGCTGCATCGGAGGTTGCTGCACCTGGTGGATGAGGGTGGCCAGGTCAAGATCCCAGCCGGCCCCCCAGGCATGTTGCAGCAAGTGGGACATGAGAATCGTCTCTCGGCTGTGGGGTGAATCGGTCCGAATACCGGCGAGGGCCAGGAGGCTGCTGACCGTGGAGGCGACGCGTTCGCGCAGCAACTCCCCATCCTCCAAGATATCCACCGGTGGCACGGCAAACGACTTGAGAATGGAGACGGGGAGGCCAGCAGTGCTGCCCGGAGTGTAGATGGCAAATTCGGCGGCGGCGCGGAGGCGCCGAATGCGCTCGCCGCTCTGATCCCAGCGAGCCAACCCACTGCGCCACAGATCAGCCTGCCGCGCCCCCAGTTCGGCAACCGAAATCTCATGCCTTTGTGCTTCGTCTGGGTTCACCCACGGGGAAAAATCCTCGGGGCGCAATTCTGGAAACGTAAGCAATAGATTGCCCAAGTCACCTTTAGGATCCAACAGGATAGCAGGAATGCCATCAATCGCGGCCTCCTCGATGAGGTCCACGCAGAGACCCGTCTTGCCACTACCGGTCATGCCGGCCACTAAACCGTGCGTGACCAAGTGCTTTGATTCGTACAGAAGTAGGTCCGAAGAAGTCGTTTTCGTCTCGAGATCGTGAAAGCGTCCCAGGTAGAAAACGCCGAGTTTCTCGTAGTCTGCCATAGCGGTGTGAAGGGTTAGGGCACCTTAGATAAGGTTGTTGGTTTTGTCCAGCAATCCTCCTCGGTCGCAGCGGGTCCCGGGACGCCGGAAGCACCCACACCGACCCTGTCGCCGGTGCTATTCTCATTGTTCATTCCGACACCTCTTCAACCAGCGCAGTTCCCCGCCTCGCCCCTCGGCCAAATTTGATTTCCGGAATGAGGAAGCCGGAGCCGATGAGGATCAAGCCGACACAAATGCAACCGAGCACGGCCGGTTGAATTCCGGACACCAGGTAAAACGCCACGATGGGAGCCACGACGCCCCGTACGCCGGTGAAAAACGTGTGCACCGCCATATAATCCGCCACCCGTTCTGCCGGAGCAAACTTGGTCACCCAGAGACTCCAGGCCACGTCGGCTCCCGCGCTGGAAATGCCCCAAAGAATAGCGCCAATAACGAGGCCCGTGGAGCTGCCAGTCACGAAAAATGAAATGATACCGGCCATGAACCCGGCGTTCAGACTCAGGCGCAAAATGAAAAAGTTCATGCGATCAAACAACCAGCCCCAAAGCGGATTCAAAAACAACCGGGCGATGTTGGGAATCACGCCAGTCAATAAGGCCACCAACCCCGCGGTGAGCGCTTCTCCGCGCCAAAGCACTCCATATTTGGGATTCGCCAGGTATTCCACCCGCATGGGAGAGATCATCAACATCGCAAACCCCAGAAACATCCAGGCGATCAATGTCTGGCGGAAGACCCGATCTTCCCGCGCATACCGGAGCGCCCGGAAAGGATGGGTGCCCTCCGTTGCTGCCAGAGACTTGGATGGACACCGCGAAAGACAGTAGCTGGTCAAGGCAGCCGCAAGTGAAAAAATCAGGAGCAACCACTGGTAGCGACCAGAACCGCTCGAGAGCATCCATCCGGCGCCGTAGCTGAACAAGGCAGCCGCAGCGATCCGAATCACCACCGTGCGGGCGTAAAGTCTGCCCCGTTGGTCTTGAGGATAGTTCTCGTGAAAAATCTGCGTGAGAAATGGAACAATCGACGAAGACGCCATTTGCGCGACCACGGATCCTAACACAAAGACCGGCAGAAGGGGTATAAAAGCAATCACCAGGTAACAAACGGCGCTCAGGGCCGACAGACGCGACGCGGCTTGGGTCGATTCCCAACCCACTGCCCTGGCATGAGAGACAAGCCACGGAGCCAGGAGCAGCCCAAAACTGCCCCCGCCTGCGATCAACGCCTTGGACAACGGCCCGGGATTGAACTCACGAACGGCGATTAGCAAGAGGAAGACCACTGCGGCCGCCTCCAGCACGCCCGCCGCCAAAGCGCGCACGCGCTCGTAGCGATAGGTAATCCGGGTGCGATCCTGATCCAACATCTCTCGAAGCCTAGCAAGAAATGGAGCGAAAGTCCAAAGCCGATACCGGAAGAGTTTGTGACCAGGGCGCGAGACTCAGTACCGCCAGTAAAAATTGATCACCTGGCAATCGCGGGGAGTAGGGCGCACGAGTATGGCGTAGAACGTGCGGGTAGAGCCGCCGACGGTAGCAGTGACCTCCGCTTGAAAGGTGCGGCTGCGCACGTCACAAAACTGCTCTATCGAGCGCTGAACGATCATATTCACCTCGGGAATGCGTCTTACCTCGCCGACGTTGCGGTAAGGACCAGTCAGTCCGCTGGGGTCCCACTCACCCTGGCGCCCCGCCACAATCGATTCCGCCACCAATTGATCGACTCCGGGTATTAACTGGAGCACCTCGGCCGAAGCGGTGTTGATATTAATTCTGCCGGAGGAAACCGGCGTGAACAAGTCGACCAGGCCGACCATCGGTACGTTCACCTGGTTGCGACGCGACATGCGTGTCATGCGCTCCAAAATTGCGCTAGGCGGGCTGTTGCTTGAGGCGGGGCCCCAATACAGTTCCGGGGCGATGCCATTGATGAAAAGCAATTCGGAGATATCATCGATAGGGCCATTCTTAGCGCTGTAGGAAGGCTCGAGGCTTTCGTAGTAGGCATTCTCCGCGCCATCCATGCGCTTGTTGTCATCCGGGTCGATCCAATCGAGAATCGAGTTTACCACCGGCGCGGTGTCTGCCGGCCCCACACCCATCAGGATCATGGCCTGCTGGAGCATGGCTTCGTTGGCAGTATTGATATTCATCTTGCTCTCGAGGTCCGTGATCTTCCAGGTGAAGCTCCCGTTATTCAAAAAGATTTCCTTCTCCACCCCGGCCAGCACTTCGTTAGTGGAGCAAGGCCCCCCTGCCCCACCAGCCCAGGTTTGGTTCATCGCGTCGTAGGGTTCGGCGGGACAACTGGCCTGCTGCACCAGGATCCATCGGCAATACTCCACACCCGAACGTCCCAGCCACTGGAGTTCGGTCTCATTGCTTGCGTGCCGGGCCAGTTTCATCTCGACTTTCATCGAGTAGGCAAAACCGGCCGCCAGCATGGTGAGCACAAAAATCGAGATCATAACAATGATCAACGCGATGCCTCGGTTTGAAGCTGAAAGTCGGATTCTCATTGTCGCAGCGTATTACCCGGCGCCACCCCCGGTTGCATCATGCCTGGCTGCAAGGTCCCTGGAGGCACGCCACCCGGAGGCGTCATCCCTGGTGGCAGATTCGTACCGCCAGGCCGTACTTGCGTCTGCCAGATCGGCAACACGGTCACGGAGGGGATACTGACGATTCGGACAACTTCTTGCTCCTGCTCGCGTTTCACATTGGCCTTGTCGGCCAACCGCATGGAAACCTTGACGAGGCGTGGTATGAGGTTCGTCTGGGTGTCGACCCATTCCTCAACCCAGTCGTTCTTGCGTGAATCCCAAAACTCAAGCTGGAATTCATTGACGTATTTTGCCAGGACCAACGGATGCTCTTTCTCGTCGATATCCCAGTCTGCCAGCAGCGGGGCCTGCCGCAGCACCAGTTGCCGCCCCGAACCGTAGCCGGCACCCTCCTCGAGTGAAAAACTAACCCGCCGGACTTCCAAGTCTCCAAACTTGCCGCTGCGCGGAAACGATTTGGGCAGCCGTGCCACAAAACTAAGCGCCGCCCGACTCCCGTTCTCCGCGATAAAACCGTAATAATCCTGATTGGCTCCGAAGGATTGGATACAAAGCAACGAATCCTCGATGGTTCGCACTGCGATTCGCGAGCGCTGCGTCGCGGCTGCCGACTCAAGCCCGACTTTCGAAGCCCGCAAAATCGCCGTCCAACTGGAATATATGGCCGCAAGTACCAGGCTCAGGATGCCGATTGCTACCAGCACTTCCACAAGCGTAAAAGCCGCTGTGCCTCGCCACCGCGACAGCGTTCGCGCTTCACCTCTATCCGAATAGCACTGGTCAGACTGGAGAATAAAGATCATCACCGCGGTCCAATTGGGGAACGACGAAAATTGGGATCAAACACCAAAATCTTTAGGACTTCGGGCTTGCTCCAACCGCGCCGGCTAAGCAGAACGTCCGCCTGGAGCAACCCGTTTGTGGCGGCTTCGTAGGTATCCACTTCCCACGAGAAGTCACGGAGCACCTCATCTTCAAAGTCTCCGGAAACAGTACCTTCAGAAAATCGGTTGGTGTTGACGTATTGAGCCGCAGCCATCCCGGCGTCTATCATTGGCTGCTGCAAAGCACGCGCATTGCGCAGGGTTCCCGAGACCAGGGCCAGAATGGAGAACACAGCCATGAAAAAGATGCCCAGGGCAATCATGACCTCAATCAAACTGAACGCAGCCTGGGCGGCGCGCTGAACTCGGGCATCTAACTGGCGGATCAAAGGTTTCATCGAACATTTCCCACGTCAGCCAGGCTGGTGGTCACTTCCAGCCAGATCTTTTTCCACTCACCCCGACAATGCAGGATCAGCGTCATCTCATCGCAAGTGCCGTTGGGATAGAATCGAACTCGAGCCGTTTCGTCGTCTTTATATTCCCTGAGGTTCACGTCTAGCATCTCGATATTGATGTCCTCGTGAAACTGGAAAGAACGACCGGAACCAGGGGGCAGCGGTGGCGCGACGCTTTCACCCAGGACCTTATCTCCGAAGGGCGAAGGTGTTCGAGCTTGGGATACTACCGAACCGGAAATGTTGGCGCGTTTCTCGCGGGGGTAGAAAACCAGGTCGATCGGCACTCCTTTGAGAATCGCCTGGGCGCGGGCGTTGCTGCAGACCTCGATGACCTCGGTTATCGCCTTGCGCATCGGCTCCTTGTGATTAATTCGGTAAACCAAGGGCACCCCCATGGTGAGCACAATGCCCATGATTCCCACCACGATCATCAGCTCCAGCAGGGTAAAACCGCCCCGGCGCCGGAGGCGTTGCAGAAACCCTGAGTAGTACACGGACGGGAGCATCAGCGAGCGATGTTGGCAGTGATAGCGAACATGGCGGACAGTACGGCCAGAAGAAGGAAGCCGACGCCCAGGGCCATGACGATAATCATCACCGGCTCGATCATGTTTGTCAGCACCCGCAGGGCAATTGCCAATTCACTCTCGTAGGTATCAGCCACATTTTTCAATGCGCCTGGGACGTCCCCGGTATCCTCGCCGATCTTAACCAGGTCGACCATGAGCTGGGGAAAGACCTTGCTCCGCGCGAGGGGCTGGGCAATGGTCTTGCCGTCGGTCACCTCTTCCCTGGTTTTGGCGATCGCTTCCCGTACCACAATGTTCGGAATGACCTGCTCCGTGATTTTCAAGGCCGTCAGCACCGGCACGCCGTTCTCGAGCAGCGTCGACAGGGTCCGCGCAAACTGACCGAAGAGGTTTAGCTTAATCACTTTGCCAAAAAGCGGCGCGCCCATTTTCCATTGATCAATCCGGCGGCGACCCTCGGGGGTTGCCTGAAACCGTTTGAACATGATCACCAGCGCCAGCAAAACCGCCACAATGAGCCACCAATAACCCGAAAACAGATCGCTGATGCCCACCAGGATCTGCGTCATCAAAGGCAGCTCGACGCTCATGCCCTCGAAAATGCTCAGAAACTTGGGCAGCATGTAGGTCATGAAGAAAAACATGATTCCAATACCCACCACCGCCACGAAAGCCGGGTAAATCAATGCCGAGGTAAACTTGGCCTGCACCTGAGCAAACCGCTCAAAGTGATCTGCCATGCGGCGCAGTACCTCCACGAGGGCGCCGCTGGATTCTCCGGCCTTCACCATGTTGATGTAGAGATCCGAGAAAATCCGCGGTTGCTTGGACATGGAGTCCGAAAGGCTGCGTCCTTCCATCACGTCCTGGCGCAACTCGCGGCTGACGTCGGCAGGAATGCCACGAGACTCCAGGTGCGTCATGCTGTTGAGCGCCACCGTGAGCGGCATGCCGGATTGAAGCAAGTTGGCTAACTGCTGGGTAAACGTAGCTAACTCTTGAAGCTTGGGCTTGCGTTTTTGTGAAAGCGCCGTTTGAAAGGTCGGAGGCAGCAGGGCTTTCCAATTAGTCCGCTGGCGGCGGCTTGAACCCGAAATAGCCATCACACCCGCCTTGGCCGACTCGACCGCCACCGGGAACAGTCCCAGGCGCTCGATTTGCATCAAGGCCGCCGATCGGTCGGCCACGTCGAGTATCCCTTCCACCACTTCGCCCGTCCGCCGGCGGGCTTTGTATGAAAATTGCGGCATAGTCCAAAAACTACTCTTTCTATTAACGCCCAGTTTAACAGAAAGTTGCGCCAAACCAAGCCGCTTTTCTCCGCCCTAAAGCCAGAATCCCAGCCGTTATCGCCTGAACCAGTAACAAAATCGTACCGTAGAGCAAAAAGGCGCTAATCCGTGGACTTGCGCCAGCGCCGCGGCACGCCATGAGAACCACGTTACTGCTTTGTCACCCCGACCGACCCAACATCCTCGTCGCCCCCTCTACTTGACGAGCCGAAGGAACTGAGAACTCGAGGCAGCTGGAAGAACCAACTGCCAAATCCCGTTGGTGGTCTCTCACGGGACTCTGCGACAACTTTAGTCCAGGAAAACGGCCGCATTCACGCCGGTCGGTCAACCACTAAGAAGGTACAAAAGGAAGGGGGCCTCCAGGCCCCCTTACGGCCTCGCAGGAGTAGCTTCGGCAAGCCGAAGCGGAGGCCTAGGTGCGCAAAACCTACCGTTTTCTTCAGGGAAGTCAATCCCGAGAGCCCCGAATGTCCAGAGTCCTCACAGTTAGTTTTGGCGCACGGGAGAGTCACCATTGTCCGCAAAATCCCCTCAAATAAACTATTATTCATTACGGCAAAGGCCGACGGCAATCAAATGCGCCTGTATCTCAATGGCCAGCAGGTGGCCGCCGGAGGAAATGCCACGGCTAATTATGGAAGCGCAGCCACTGGATTCAATATAGGCACCGCCGTTCTGGACTCCACCGGCAACTGGTTTCTCGGTGATATCGATGACGTGGCATTCTTCGATCGCGCCCTAAGCTTGCAGGAGATCTTCCAGATCAACAGCAAAGCCGCAGGCATTGAACTCAAACTCAACGTCAGCACTTCTCCCTCGGTTTTCGTGGCGGATTCCAAACCAGAAGGCGTGCCTCACGACGGCCGCAACAATAATGCCACCTGGATCGAGTCGAGCACGGATGCGCTCTCCAAGACCCGCACCGGCGTCATGCAGTTCTCCGTCGCCGCCAACTCTCAGGTAGTGATCCCTTGGCACACCGATTTCGGCACCACGCAGGGAACCATAGGCTTTTGGATCAAGTCTGCCGGAACCTCGGGCGCCGGTAACGAAGGGTCGATGATTATTGACCGGCGCGCTTCAGCTGGTGATGTCATCGTCTTGGCTGACGGCGGCGGCATTTTTTGGCAACCGGAGTGGATTTACACGGCTCAGACGACCGGCCTCGTGAACGACGACAACTGGCACCACATCGCCTACGTGTTCAACCAAGAAGCAGAAGGCAGCGTCACGGTTTATATCGACGGCGTGCTGGACACGACACGGCCCAACACCCGTGCGTGGTCGTGGCCTGCCCAGCAGATCGAAATCGGCCGCTCGCATGACGCTTGGTGGAAGATCCTCGAAGGCCTGTTGGACGACATCCGTTTCTATAACGTTCAGCTTACGCAACCGCAGATCGCACAGATTGTCGCGGGTGAGACAGCCCTCGTGGAACCCACGAAACTAGTCGCCCGGTATAACTTTGATGCCGCGCCTATCTCAGGCATCCAGATCACCTGGCCCATGGGGATCCTGGAGCAGGCGGATAATGTGACCGGTCCCTACACCGAGGTTACGGGGGCTACCACACCGTACGTGATCAGGCCGCTGGAGGTGAAAAAATTCTATCGTCTGAGGTTGTAAGGGATGATTGCCGGGTGCTTTCGTAAAAGCTAAAAGCGCCCTTAGCCCCTCGGGGCAGGCACTCTGCAGGCGGCTGGAGGACTACTTCCAGCCGCTTTATTTGTTCGCTGGCTCAGCCTCTCCAGATCGCGCCTGAGCTTTTCGCAGTTCTGTTATCCGTGCGTTCCTAATCTCAACGTGGCCGCCGCCTCGGCTTAATTCCTGAAAGCCGATGTGGCCGCGCCGAGGACGGTCTTTTAGTGGAGGGGCTTCGGATCCATCATGCCGTTTTGTGGGAGTTTTCTGCTCGTCCAGGTTAAGATCCAGGATGGTTTCCCCGTTCAAAACGACTTTCACCAACGGTCCGTCGCAGGTAATGTGGTAGCGGTTCCAGGCTTCGGGTTTGAAAACCTGCACGCGCGGGGCTACTGCGCGATAAAGGCTCCCGGTTAATTCCGCCGGGGCCATTGGACTCTCCGCCGGCATGTAGCGTGGGTCCGCCATTTGGAGTTCCAACCCGTCGAAGGCCGGGTCGCCGGCCATGGGAACACGCAGCGCCACACCGCTATTGCCCCGGGGACCCAGGCGCCACTCGAATTCGAGAATAAAGTCGCTGTACTCCACCTCGCTCATCAGCCAAGTACCCCGTGGGTCGCTGCCGTGCAGGACGCCTTGCTCAACCTTCCAAACCACACCAGGCGCTGCGGGCTTCTTGAGATCGTCCCATTGGGTTACCAGCCAACCTTCTGGAATCCCTTCCTCGGGAAACAGTGAGGTAAAAGACGCACCAGGGGCCGCGACCAAAGGCGCGGTGCCCAGACTGAGCAAAACGCCAGCGATGATTCCAGACATCGTCATGAATCGACGGTAGAATCCCCTTGATCCATTCGCAATCAAATCTCGCACGCTGCGCAGAAGAGACCGGCGAACGGGTGTAACCGCCGCCGGTCAGATCGCTGAATCCAACACGGAGCTGTCGCGGGAAAGTTGCCGCGATTACTTGCCGATATCCTGGTGATAACTTTGCAGGGCCTTCACCTCGGACCGCCCGGCGCGGGCAGCAGCAATACCTGCCACCGCAGCCCTAGCGGCGGAGGTAGTAGTTACATACGGCACCTTGTATTTGATGGCCGCTTTGCGGATGTAGGCATCGTCCGCGGCGCTCGTTTTGCCTTTCGGAGTATTGATCACCAGGTCGATTTGCCGGCTCTTGATTTCGTCCACTACATTCGGGCGTTGGTGATCGCTGATCTTGTGGCTTAACTCACAAGGCACCCCGTTTTCTTTTAGGAGTTGATACGTGCCCTGGGTGGCTTTAATGCCGAAGCCCAGTTCTGCAAACCGCCTGGCCGTGTCCAGTATGCCCGGCTTTTCCTTGTCGATAACAGAAATGAACACCGTGCCCTTGAGCGGCAAGGGGCCACCCGCAGCCTCCTGAGATTTGAAATAAGCCAGCGCAAAGGTCGATGCCATTCCCAGCACCTCTCCGGTCGAGCGCATCTCGGGTCCCAGCACTGGATCCACTTCAGGGAACATGTTGAACGGCAGCACAACTTCCTTGACGCCGGTGTGCGGAATGTGCTGCGGGCGCAGACCAATATCCTGCAATCGTTCACCAAGCATCAACCGCGTCGCGATCCGCGCCATGGGAATATTGCAGACCTTCGACACCAGGGGAACAGTCCGTGAAGCGCGCGGGTTCGCCTCCAGCACATAGACTTTGTCCTGGCAGATTGCATACTGGATGTTCATCACGCCGCAAACCTTCAGCTCGCGACTGATGCGGAGGGTGTATTCCTCGATCGTCCGGATATGCTTTTCCGCCAGTGTTACCGGTGGGATAGCGCACGCGGAGTCGCCGGAGTGAATGCCGGCCAGTTCAATGTGTTCCATGACGGCGGGCACGAAAGCATCTGTCCCGTCGGCCAGGGCATCCGCCTCGGCCTCAGTGGCGTTATCGAGGAAGCGGTCGATCAAAATCGGTCGTTCGGGCGTGACATCGACTGCCGCGGTCACGTATTCGCGCAGCATTTCCTCGTCATGCACCACCTGCATGCCGCGACCGCCGAGCACGAAGGAAGGTCGCACCATGACGGGATAACCGATCTTGGCTGCGATAACGCGGGCTTCCTCAAAACTGCTGGCCATCCCGGCCTCGGGCATCGGGATATTCATTTTCTCCATCATGATCCGGAACCGGTCGCGGTCCTCGGCCAAATCGATGGTATCCGGTGAGGTTCCCAGGATCCGCACCCCGGCAGCAGCCAATTCATTTGCGACATTCAGGGGCGTCTGACCACCGAACTGCACCACAACACCCTCCGGCTTTTCTTTTTCGTAAATCGACAGCACATCCTCCACAGTCAGCGGCTCGAAATACAGCTTGTCGGAGGTATCGTAATCGGTGGAAACCGTTTCCGGGTTGCAATTAACCATGATGGTCTCGTAGCCGGCGTCACGCAGGGCAAACGCAGCATGCACGCAACAATAATCGAATTCAATTCCCTGGCCGATGCGATTCGGCCCCATGCCGAGCACCATCACCTTCTTCCGGTTGCTGGTGGTCACGCGATCCGGGCCGTTATAAGTCGAGTAATAATAGCCCGCATTCTCGACGCCGCTTACCGGCAGGATGTCCCACGCCTCGACCACGCCCAGCTTTTTGCGTTGCTCGCGAATGAGGCTTTCCGGCAAGCCGAGAAGCATCGCCAGATAGCGGTCGGCAAAGCCGTCCCGTTTCGCCTGCGTCAACAGGTCGTCCGGCAGGTCGCGTCCTTTATAATTTAAGATGCGTTCCTCTAGCTCCACCAATTCCTTCATCTGCTGGATGAACCAGACTTTGATGAAGGTCTTGCGGTGCAGATCCTCCACGGCTGCCCCCTTACGCAATGCCTCATACATGATCCACTGCCTTTCGCTGGTCGGCTCGTTCAGCATTAGCATCAGCTCGCTCAGCGACTTCTTATTGAAATCCTTGGCGAAACCGAGCCCGTAGCGCCCGTTTTCCAGCGACCGTATTGCCTTCTGAAACGCTTCCTTGTAAGTCTTCCCGATGCTCATTACCTCACCTACCGCGCGCATCTGCGTCCCCAGTTTGTCTTCCGCACCTTTAAATTTCTCAAAAGCCCAGCGCGCAAATTTCACGACGACGTAATCGCCCGAAGGGGTGTATTTTTCTAGCGTACCATCCCGCCAATAGGGAATTTCGTCCAGCGTCAATCCACCGGCCAGCTTAGCGGAGACGAGGGCTATCGGGAAACCGGTCGCCTTGGACGCCAGGGCCGATGAGCGGGAGGTGCGAGGGTTGATCTCGATCACCACGACCCGGCCCGTCTTGGGATCATGCGCCAACTGGACGTTGGTGCCGCCGATGACACCGATCGCTTCCACGATCCGGTAGGAGTACTCCTGTAGTTTCGCCTGCAGTTTCGGGTCGATCGTCAACATGGGAGCGACGCAATAGGAATCGCCCGTATGCACCCCCATGGCGTCCACGTTTTCGATGAAACAGACGGTGATCAATTGATTCTTGGCATCGCGCACCACCTCCAGTTCCAGCTCTTCCCAGCCCAGCACCGATTCCTCGATCAGAATCTGATTCACCATGCTCGCCGCCAGACCCCGGCTGGCAACCACCCGCAATTCCTCCACGTTATAAACGTGGCCACCCCCCGTGCCGCCCAAGGTATAAGCCGGCCGCACCACCACCGGGTAACCCAGCTCCGCAGCCACTTTCTCCGCCTCTTCGACACTGAATGCCGGGGCGCTTCGAGGCATTTCAATGCCGAGCTTCTTCATCGTCTCCTTGAAGATGATGCGGTCTTCACCTTTTTCGATCGCTTCCGGGTCCACGCCGATCACCCGCACACCGTATTTTGCCAGCACACCGGCTTTCACCAGTTGGGCGGACAGGTTCAGACCGGTCTGACCTCCTAGGTTGGGAAGCAACGCATCAGGGCGCTCCTTTTCGATGATCTCCGTGAGCACCGGCACGGTCAGTGGCTCGATGTAGGTCGCATCGGCCATCGCGGGATCCGTCATGATTGTGGCCGGGTTAGAATTCACGAGCACGATCTTGTAGCCCATACTCCGCAAGGCTTTGCAGGCCTGGCAGCCGGAATAGTCAAATTCGCAGGCCTGCCCGATCACAATCGGGCCTGAACCAATGATGAGAACTTTGTGAATATCGTTTCGTTTGGGCATAGCAGTGGCTTCTAATAGACTAGGTAACGTTCTTGTCTTCGCGGCTCAACAATCCGGCGGGAAATGTCTATCAGCACACCTTCCCGCGGTCAAACCGCAAAGTCGCCCGAGCTATTCAGAATTGACCCCAATTGGCTGGGTTCTGGCACAGCAAACCCAGGCTGGCTTGGCCTAGCAGCCAAGAAGCGAAGGTCGACCTCCAAACTGAAGATCCCTGGTAGTGCGGGACGCTCACGGAATCGGGTTGTGCCTCTTCGGCGCCCCCAGTCTAACCCCGCTGCCGGTCAGTGCGCCTCGTACAGTTGTGCCAGGCACGGGTGAGAGATTGCTGGGCTCGGCCTTGGACATGATCCTCCCTCCAGCTTGAGGTAGACAAGATTGCTCAGATGGTTTTGACCCTGAGCAACCTGGCCGGAGTGGCTGACCCCGCATTCATGGCGACCGAGGTGCCGAAGGAGGCCGTCTCCTTCGCAGGAAACTTCCCAGTTTCGCGCGAGCCTGCTTCGGTTACCCCAGGTGGACCTTCGGTGTAAGCGAACCTCAGATGTCGTTTTATTCGGCTGCCCACAGGTATCCGAAATCGCCTTGTTTGGCGGTGAATGTCAAAGTGTCTTTTTCCCGTCTGCATGCCATCCTCCGAAGCACCTTCCCGCGAGAATCAATCGATTGCAACGAGTGCGTTTCCCCATCGTTTCCGCGGAATTGACCGAGATTAATGCTGACCTCAGAGTCGTCGCTGTCTGGCAGAGGCAGAATCCTGAGTCCCCTTTGAACTCGGTCGATTCTCAGCCCGCCTGTGGTGGTAACTGGTCCAAGTTGGACGGGTCCGGTTTCCGGTTGTGGCAACGGATCCGAAAAAGCCGGAGCCGCAGCGAACTCCATGCCGGTCACATTAGTTCGCCCCGTGGCAACCTCGGAGTTCGCTGTCATAGTGCCAACCCGATAACGGCGATCCGGATCCTCGTGGCCGTACAGTCGGTAGCGCCGCCCATTTGCGCTGTCGTAAAGGCCCACCAATACCTCGTAATCTCCTGGCGGCAGGTGCTCTGGTAACCTCAGGTCCCAGTCGCCGCCCGTGGTAATCCTTCCCAGCCAACGCGAAGTTGGGACTTCAGGCCGACCGCCTCCTGCGTACTCCAGGCGGCTGTAGCGACCCGGTTGCGGCCGGCTGAAATGATAGAATACCATCAGGTCCTTGGGCGCGGACCCCGTTGCTTCCCAGTCGACGATCATACGAAAATCCCGGCCACCGCGGTGCTCAATCCGGGTGGCTGCTGGCCGAATTCTAAGAGGCGCATCTGGATCATAGCGGCGTGCATTCGCGTAAAACGCGCGAGAGGATCGCGACTGTTCGACCACGTGTAATCCGATCCGCTCGATCGATGACTCAATCGCTCCGTTCTGAGCCAAATAACCATATGGAGGCAGGACTCGGTCCTCCACCCGCCAGTCCTTCTGGCTGCGGTTCACCCACACCCGGGCGCCGCTCTTCCAGCCAACGACTTGGCGGTGAAGGTCCCCGTCCGCGTAGCGAACCGCGACAATGTCATCCAGTGCAATGCTCTCTATGAAATCCTGAGCGAGCCAGTACTTCCGCACTGCGCGTCGAACCATCGAGGCGCGATCCGTCATTAGCGCATGGCCGGTCAGAATTTCTGTGCTGATGTAATCGTCGCTATCAATGCCGTGTTCGGCACGTGAGCGTCCGCCCTGGTAACGGCTGGAATACCCCACTCCGTGCAGACTAAACCGCGCATGGTTGACCACATCGAACCAAGGTACACGCGCCCAATCATCGCAGGGGACCGACAAGTTGAATTCAGCGCCCTCAGGGCTGATTTGAAGGAACTGGCAATCTGCCCCCTCCAGCCAGCCAATCAACTGGTCGCTTCCCGCCTCGCTGATCGTTGGGCCACCGGCGAAGGTGTCTCGAATGAGCTTGAATGACTCGCCCCAATGTCGCAGCGCTTCCGTTCGGGAATGGAAACTCCCATGCCGGTCGTAGAAATCGAAAGCGTTGATGGAGGTCCACACGTCTACGAACGAAGTGTTGGGTTGCAGGGATGGCTGGATGAGGGCCAAGTTACGCTCCAGGAAAGGGCGTACCCGGTCTGGTCGGAACTGGTAGCTTTGAGCATTGCGCCCTTCGTTCAGCCAGGCTTTGCGAGGCTGACCATCGCGATTGAAGGTGACCTGGTCGTAGTTGAAGCCGGTGGCGTCGGGATAGATGTCGATGTAATTGTCGTGCAGTCCCCAAAGGACCCCAGCCTGACGACAGGCCCTGCTTTGCTCCGCCAACTCTTCCACCGTACCTAAGTCCGGATTAGGAGGGAAAATGTCCGGCAGGCGGTAGTCATAGCCCCAGCGCTGCCAGACATGAATGATCGCGAGAGAATTAGTCAGGCCATAGTCAAAACAGCGCCGCAGCAGGCGCGTGTTTTCGGCGTAGCTGCCGCCCCAAAGATCAAAAACAAATCGACCAGCCTTTTGCCTGATCGCCGGGGCGGGAGATTTGTCGTAAAGTGGCCGATACTTCAGGGCTGCATCCCAGGCTCCCACTAGGGTGGGGACAAAGGTGAACGTGGTGTCCGGATGAGTGTGCAGAGCATAGGTCTGCGCTTCGGGGTCTATACGAAGACTCCCGGGTGGGGTGTCACACGCATTCAGCAGGAAGACTCCGTTATCAAATTCAAAGCCGACGTGGCTGGTTGAGAGATCGTGCCCACCGCCGTTTGCGACAAACTTGCCTGGCTTAACGACGCAATAACCGTGCCCGTAATATACTCTCCCAGCACGATGACTTGCTCGTCCGAGGGCCAGATCGGTGATGCCCGGGCCAGTGATTTTCAGTCTCAGTCCCGAGCCCTCCGACCAAAATTCTGCGATGAGGTCTCTGGCTCCCTCTGCGGATTGAAACCGGTGCATTATTTTGACCGTCCCCTCTGCACTCCGGCTGACATTGCATTGTTCAACACCGACACCTTCTGGCCACGCCCCAAGTTCACGATCGTTCACCTGAATGTTCATTCCCTCGAAGGTCACTACCCGGTCCCCGGATGCAAATGCCAGGATGCCATCCGTGATCCCATTTGGCCCCGCGTAAACCGCCGCCCGCATGCCACCGTCCAGTTCAAAAACGGCGCCACCCTTTGTGGCGTTACCGGTTTGAATCGCTACCCGGGTTCGCGCTTCCAAATCAGCTCTCCCGGCGGAAGTGAGCAACTGCGGTGGTGGCCCGACCGCGATGACCGGGTCACCCCAGTAAGCTGAGTCGCAGGTGGTGTCGTTTTTGGGCCCCGGGTGGCATTCCAGCCGCAGGATTACCTCTTCACCGGAAAAACGTGAGAGGTCCACCCGTCCGGGCTCCCAGCGTTTGGCTGTGGTGTGGCGCTCGAACAACTTCTCCTCGCCCATCCAAACGCGAAAGGTCACTCCATCGCTGGGCGGTTCAGCAGCACTGTGGTCACGAATGGCCATGTAAAAGGAGAGTTCGAGAGGGGTGGTGGCAGGCAGCTTCAGCCGGTATTCAGCAAACAGGGTGCCGGGACCACCCCTGTAAGGCGGATGGATCTGCAGTGCCTGGCGCACCTGGCCGCGGTCCACAGGACCTCGTCCGAAGTAGGCCGAGGATTCCCGATCGCTTCCCTGCCATCCTGTTGGCATCCGAACTAAGGGACCCTGAATTCGTTGCCAGGCAACTCCTGCCTGCCACAACGAGGCTAAACCGAGACTGCCTTGAGGTGGTAAAGAAATGATTGTGGGCGGCATCTCACGCTTCGTCGGGATAGCAGAAAAATCACAAGAGAATATCTGAATCACATGGGCCTTGATTTCTCCGTCAGACGTCTTGCCGCTGGCAAAAACATGCAAAGGATACAAAGCGGAATGGGCGTTGGTTGCCATGGAAAACTGAAACACCACGGCTTTAGTGGTCTGCCCTGCTAACTCCACTGTGTGGCGGGTCGGACCACGAGGGATGCACTCCTCGACGGTAGCCTCAAATCTCAGTTCTATACCCAGCGCACTTTCACTGGCATTTGTAACCGTTACCGTAAACTCCCGCACCGTGTCGAATTCCGATACCGTTGCCACGTCGGCGATTTCCAGGGTTAGCGGGCCTGACTCCTTTCTGTGGCCGTCAAATGCGTGCGAGCACAGTGCTGGGATTAGCAAAGAGAGGCTGGCAATGAGAGGTAACCGGGTAATGCGCATAAAGGGGTCCACTTTGCGTCTCAGTCTACTGCTGGGCGACGGTAACCATTGCGGATTGACCAGGGTGAGTCAAGGGCGGCCTTTGATGCGCCCCGTGCGTCAAACAGTCGCATGCACGAATGACCCATTCAGTAGTTCTCCCCGGGATTGTTCCGTACTTTCCGGTATGGCGAAAACGCTTTCCGGTGTTAGCTTTCAGTAAGATTCTTCCCACTAGGTGTGGGATTCTAGGGTGTTATTTGGGAGTAAGTCGTCTGGTCGACTCGATGAAGGGTTCACTTATGGCTTTCTGGAGAATCGCCAGAGTTCACCAGATAACGAGTGGAGCGAAGTGTGCGACGATTCCTCGTCAGTGACCTATTGACATTCAAAAGTGGCGTCGTAGGGTATGAATAAGCACAGTCATCAAGTCAGTGATAGGAAGTAGTTTGCCTATGATGAGCCTCAGGCACCATCTGGGCAGTTACAGTAACAAAAGCAAACAAACAACATATTGGGAGGAGAAACAAGTCGTGAAAGCACTAAGTATTCTAAAAGTGACCGTGGCGGGTGCAGCGGTTTCGGCGGTGGCCCTATTCGGAGTCCCAAAAGCTCAAGCGGGACCATGTGATATTGTTCCTGCGATCCCGGCTACCTTGACGGTTCAGAACTGGAAAAACCCAGGCGATCTGGGGGTTCCCAGTTACCTGGACATGTGGCTTTATGATGGAGCCAATCTTTTCGGTGTATTCGATGGGTGGTGTGTGGATGTAGGCAGAAACCTTGAAGATCCGCCGTTCGATGTGGCCACCCTCTGCAGCTACGACCTGGGAGCTTCGATGGTTGTTGACAAACCAGCGTACCTAGGTGCGGTGAACTGGCTGCTTAACCGGGTTGAAAAAGGGCTGATTATTGGTCAACCTGCGCCTGAACCCTGTGTGGGCTCATACACCTATGGAGATGTCCAACGTGCAATTTGGGGATTGCTCGACTTCTCACAATCTAGCAACGGTTTGAATGGCCCGGAAAACTGGTCGGATTGTCGGGCCAACAAACTTGTAGAAATGGCTTCTGCGCATAATGGATTTGTTCCTGGGTGTGACGAACTGGTTGGAGTATTGCTGGTGCCTTATGGTTTAGATGATCAGGGGAAGTTAGTCATTGTCGGGCAGGTAACTATAATCATGGTTCCCGCCCCTTGCGACGAGCCCCCAGGCTGCACCTTAACCCCTGGCTACTGGAAGACCCACTCAGAATACGGCCCGGCGCCGTACGACGATACTTGGGCACAATTGGCAGACACCGGGGCCGAGACGCCCTTTTTCCTCAGCGGTCAGACCTATTACGAAGCGCTCTGGACCTCGCCCAGCGGTAATGCTTATTACATTCTGGCCCATGCCTATATCGCCGCAGAGCTGAACTTTCTTAACGGCACAGA
This sequence comes from Verrucomicrobia subdivision 3 bacterium UBA6082, assembly GCA_002428665.1. Lineage (GTDB taxonomy): Bacteria > Verrucomicrobiota > Verrucomicrobiia > Limisphaerales > UBA8199 > UBA6082. The sequence goes on along the minus strand of DIXK01000002.1, from coordinate 24,520 downwards.
CCCCAGCGCAGCCCAAGTGGCATTTACTGAAGCCACGGCGCTCTTAAACACCTACACGCCCGCTCAAATCGCGGCCCTCAAGGGTAACAGCCCTGTCCGCCAGGCATTTGTTGCCTTGGCCGGCATCCTGGATGCCTACAACAACGGTCTGATCGGCCCGGGACATTGCGTGGATGGCAATGATGTCGTTGATCCGGTGGTGGAGGAAGTTGTTAAACCTGCCAAAATGATCCCCACGAAGGCCCTCGCCCCGCTTCCGCAACCCGAGGCTATGGCGCCGACTGTTCAGCCCAGCGCGAAGCCCTCGAAAATGCTCTATCAGCGGCCTCTCGCTCCGCTCGCTCTCGACTGAGTTCACAAATACCCACCATATCGGCGGGTAACACCTTGATAGCCCGGTTTCCATGTCGAAACCGGGCTATTCTATTTAGCTCCAGGGACTTTTCCCAGGCCCGCCTTTGTCCTGACTTCCGAGCCCCGCACAAGGCGGTCGTCAATCAGTTCCGTCGAATTCTCTTCAGCCGTTCGTAGGCTTGCTTGGCTTTCGGGTCGCCAGCCTGCATGGCGGCGATCAAACGTGATTCTAACGCCACTTCCGACGCATGGATTGCCATGCCCTGGCTCAGTGAAAGATCAGGGCGAATCTTTATCATCTGGATCGACTGGACCGCTCCTTCGTAGTCCGCCCTTCGGAGTGCGTCGGACGCGGCTGCAACGGTCTGCCTGACCTCCTGCGGCGCCTGTTCGAAGGCTTGCTGGAGTTGGGTGGCGGCCTCTTTGGGTTTAAGTGGTGCGCCAGCAGCTGCATTTTCATTCGTCGGCTTCGAACATCCGACGATGCCGGTCAACAAAACTGCCAATGCCACACTAACCGATGAGAGACTTTCCCCGCGTTTCATTGATCGTGATGCAACAGTAGTTCAGTTTTCCGTCTTGGCTGGCCTAATCCCCGGTACGGCTTCCCGGATTACACCACATCCGCCCAGGCCTCTGCCCCCGGAACCCACCCAGCCCAGCCTCCTGGAAGTAGGCGCGTGTTTTAATGAATTCGATCTGCCCACCGAACATCCCCATCACGATTCCGCCATTGTGCCGCTGGCTCCCACCTTCATCCGGCTGACTGGTGGCGTTGTCATAATACGAGGGCTGTTTCTCATCGGATTCCCAATAAATCATAAAGTGTGGCTTGAAGAGAGCCATCTTGTAAGACGTGTAAGGCTTCCCCGTCGGTGCCGTGGTGAAGCCCGATACCGATCCGTTCATAGTATAACTGGTCACTTGCATGTCGCGGAGCCTGAAAAAAAGGTTGTTGGTTTGCTCAATTGGACACCAATAAAGCTGCTTTTGGGTGTGGTAAGACCAGAGCTGGCCAAGGGCTACATTGTCTTTGTTAGTCGAATTCGCAGTGCGGGTGTAGCACCAGTTGGGCACATTGTAGGTCCCCGAACTCCAACCGGTGTAAGGCAGCGTATCGTTGGCATCCATGGTGTACATGTGTGTACAAGCCAGGATCTGCTTGACGTTGGCAATGCAGCGAGCCCTCTGGCCTTTTTCCTTCGCCTTGGCCAGCGCCGGCAACAGCATGGCCGCCAGAATCGCGATGATGGCAATAACCACGAGCAATTCGATCAACGTAAACGCCATTCCCGCCGGTTTGGCTTCGGTTTCGTATTGCATGCGAAAGTCCAGGCCGTTTCAGCCCAATCCACTATCCCGCAATTCAAACGCCTATACAACCGGAAATATCGTCAGGAGAAACCCGTCGGAAGGTGGAATCCTTGGAAGAAAAATGGTCGGGGCGGTGAGATTCGAACTCACGACCTCTTGTACCCGAAACAAGCGCGCTAGCCAGGCTACGCTACGCCCCGACTCGAAGCCAAAAGGTGCCTGATTCCTGGCGGATTGCAATCTTCATTTTCACCATTTTCGCGGGCGCCCGTGGAAACCCGAACCTTTTCCCTTGGCGGCGCGCGACAGCCCGCCAAGTCGTCTCAGGTCTGCCGTTTCACAGCGTCCAACCTTTACGGAAAGTTGGCTTGATCAATTCGTTAGCCTGCGCACTGTTCGTGAAACGGCATTGCACCCCGTCCCAGCGAAGTTCCGTTCCGAGGAGCTTGATTGCGATAATGCCCAACATGGCCAATTCGGTCAGCGGCCCGCCGTAGGCGCTAAAATCAGAGCCGGCTTTGGTGCCGTTGTGAATAGCCTGAATCCAGTCCCAATGATGACCTCGCACCCTGGGGAGGGTCTTGGCAGGGCGCTTGTAAGCATCATTCTTCGCCTCCGGTATCAACCGCACCTGGCTCGCGCCGTGAGAGCCGTAAACCATGGTGCCCTTGTCGCCCATCACCGCCGCTCCGATCTCGATATCTTTCTCATCCGCCTCCATTTCCGGCGGACGCGGAATGCGCTCCGTTCCGCTATACCAATTCAGCTTTACCGGGCCACGCTTGCCTTTGGCCGGGAACTGGAAGGTAATGATCTCGCCTCTCGGAAAAGTGTCCGCGTGAGCCTTGGGATCATAGTCTTTAGCCTGCGCTTGAATCGTCATCGGCGAACCGAGATCCAGCGCCCAAAAGACCGGGTCCACCACGTGGCACAGCCAATCACCCACGGTGCCGTTTCCAAACGGAACCCACGACCGCCATTTTCCTGGAAGATAGGTCGGATGATAGGGGCGCTCCTGGGCGGGACCAAGCCAGAGATCCCAATCCAGGGTCGGAGGCGGGGTGTGCTTTTCGCTCAATAAGGACAGGCGATCCAGGGCGGAGTTGACGCTGCGGCAACCCGCATTCACGGTGTGAACGTTACCGATGGCTCCGTCCCAAATCCACTCACAGAAATTGCGAATCGACTCGAATGAATGACCCTGGTTCCCCAACTGGGTCACCACGTTGTATTCCTTGGCGGCTCGCATCAGTTCCCGCACTTCATAAACTGAATGCGCCAGGGGTTTCTCGCAATAAACGTGCTTGCGCCGCTTCATCGCGGCCATAGCCGCCACCGCATGCACGTGATCGGGTGTCGCGACGATGACGGCATCAATCTCTTTGTCCATCTCATCCAGCATCACCCGGAAATCACGATATTTCTTGGCGCCGGGAAATTTCTTGAAGGTGTTGGCTGCATGAGCCCAATCCACATCGCACAACGCCACGATGTTGTTGCCGTCGGCCACGGCGTTGATGTCTCCGGCGCCCATTCCAGACGAACCAATCGCCGCGATGTTAAGCCGGCGGCTGGGCGGGGTTTCTCCAGGCGCCCCAATCACGTGCCGCGGCACAATCGAAAAGGCGGCCGCCACGCAGGCTGTGGAACGAAGGAATTGTCGACGGGTGAGCTTAGCGATCGAAAGGATTGAAGGATTACGTTTCATCTTACACGGGCTTTATATACAACCGCACCGCGAACACAAGTCATCAGGATTAACGACAACCTTCCCGAACAAACTGTACCCCCTGCCCCGCCTTGCTCGAGGTAACTTTTGGCTTTGAACCCGGCTCCCAAGACCTACCATGCCTGCCAATGATCGGCACCATTCTGAATGTGGCGGGAATCGTGATTGGCGGGGTCGCGGGACTTGCGCGCCGCCAACCTTTCTCCCCTCAAACGGAATCGCTTTTCCGCGTGCTCTTGGGGGTTTTCACGGTGGCCTTTGGACTGGTATTAACCTGGAAAAGCCTCAACGGGCCTTTCTCGCTGATAGTCAGGCAAGTGCTGGTGGTGTTGCTGGCCCTAATGCTGGGGAAACTCACCGGACGGGCACTTCGCCTGCAAAAACTCTCCAACCGCCTGGGCCATATAGCTCGTGATCACCTCTCGCATCCCCCTTCGGGCAAGAGGGACCGCATGAATGCCGGCTTTGAAACGTGCAGCGCGCTCTACTGCGCCGCGCCGCTCGGTCTGCTTGGGGCTGTCCAGGACGGTCTTGGCGGCTATTTCTACCCATTAGCAGTCAAAGGCGTCATGGAAGGCTTGGCCACTGCTGGCTTCGCCCGCATCTTCGGCTGGGGCGCCCTGCTCTCGGCCCTGCCGGTCCTGGCCATCCAGGGCACGTTGTCTCTACTGGTGCTGCGCTTCGTCGCGCCTTTCCTGGAAACCCACAACCTCGTAGATGCCGTCAACGCCACCGGCGGTTTGCTGGTGTTCTCCGTCGGGCTCGTCATTTTTGAACTCAAACGAATCGAGCTGACGGATTACTTGCCGAGCCTGATCATGGCTCCCTTGCTGACGGTGCTGTTGCGATAAACCCAATCGATCGGGCCGACCTGGGCGCATAGCCAAAAGTCCTGCCTTGAACCCAACCAACCACCGCCCCTGCCTGCAATCTCCCTTCGCCATTGCCAGCGGGACAAATGCCTGCGTGGCGCGGGCTGAAGCAGGTGCGCCGCAGCAATAACCCGTGGCACGCCGCCCGTTACCCGCATCAGTTGGATTACCACCCTTCGGGGCTGCCCGTTTTCAATGCTTTATCCAGGGCTTCCTTCACCGCATCCAACCGCGCGGGGAGTTCCACCGGGCGGTTCGCATGCCGGGTGGGAAAATCGAGTGTTCCTTCGTGGTATTTCACCTTCATCTCGATGAACTTCAGCCCATGCGCGGTGGAAATCACCACCACCCGCTCGGATTTGTCGATCTTTCCAGCCTTCAACAGCTTTAGCAACACGGCCAAAGCGACTCCGGTGTGCGGACAGTTAAACATCCCGGTCCGATCCGCCATCGCCGCGGCGTCCGCCAACTCTTCTTCGCTGGCCTGCTCCACTATGCCATTGAACTGCTTGAGCGTGCGCACGGCTTTCTGGAAGCTCACGGGATTTCCGATCTGAATAGCGCTGGCCAACGTCTTCTGCGCCTGGATCGGTTCAAAGGTCTCGAAGCCTTGCAGGTAGGAACGATACAGCGGGTTCGCTTTCTCCGCCTGCGCTACCACAATCCGCGGCAGCTTGGCCAGCAACCCCAAATCTTTCATCATCAAGAGCCCTTTGCCCAACGCTGAAACGTTGCCGAGGTTACCACCGGGAATGATCATCACGTCCGGAGCTTCCCAGTCGAATTGCTGCACGATTTCGATCCCGACAGTCTTCTGCCCTTCCACCCGCAGCGAGTTCATCGAGTTCGCCAAATACAACGTCGGATCTTTAGTGATCTCCTGCACCAGCTTCATGCACCCGTCAAAATCGGTGTCCAGGTAGAGCACCAGCGAGCCATTCGCCACCGGCTGAATCAACTGGGCCAATGAAATCTTGCCGCGCGGCAGCAGCACAATGCTCGGTATGCCCGCCGCCGCACAATAGGTCGCCAGCGCCGCGGAGGTGTCCCCAGTCGAGGCGCAAGCCACAGCTTTGATGGGCGCCCCATCGGCTATCATTTGCTTGACCTGCGAAACCAGCACGGTCATGCCCAAATCTTTGAAGGAACCACTGTGGGTATTGCCGCACAACTTAATCCACAAATCCGGCAGCCCGATCATCTTCCCGAACCGCTCCGCCCAAAACAGGTTCGTGCCGCCTTCGTAGAGCGAGACCACGTTCTCGTTCGCAATCCCAGGCAAAATCCACTCCTTCTTGCCCCACACTCCCGAGCCATAAGGCCATTCGTTGGACTTGTAGCGCTCCTCAAACAACCTCATCCACGCGGCAGCGCCACGTCGAGACAGGGCCTGCACATCGTGCTGCACTTCCAGCAACGACGCGCACTTCTCGCATTGATATATGATGGAATGCAGCGGATAAACCGCTCCGCATTCCGGGTTGATACACTGAAACCAGGCTCGGTATGACATGGCAATTGAATCTCGCCCTCAGGCGACGCCACATGATGGGCCTTCAACCTGTTTTTTCAAGAAAACTGCATCCCCTACTTCAAGGACCCCCGCTTGGCGCACGCTCCCGCATCTCGCGGCTCCCCCAATGTCCAAGTGCTTCGCCGCGCGAGGTCACGCGTCCCTATAGGCCGGATACCCTGGCCCGGCGTCCGGTATCCTGTAGGCCGGGTAACCTTACCCGGCGTTCGGAAACGCAAGCCAGCAATTCGCGAAGGCGGCCCCATCTTCGGCTGAGGCCTGACCACGGATTTCTGCTTGCAGTGCCATCGCTTTTCGATCTTGCTCTTGCCGGTATGCAGAGGATCTCGGAAGCTTGAGCGGGTAGACTACCTGCGCGCTGAGGTCTCGATCCTGAATGCCTCCAAAATGACTGACAAACGAAAAGCTCTGCTGGCCCTGACGTTGCTGGTCCCGGCCCCAAGCCTCGGCGTGGTGTTCGGCATGATGCTCTTTCCCGATTCCCTCGCCGGCACGCTATTGTTCGGCTTCACGAAGGTCTGGCTGTTCGGGCTGCCTTTGGTCTGGTTGCTTTTGGTCGACCGGTCACCATTCAGCTTTTCCCCGCCAAAGCTCGGAGGTTTTGGCATGGGGATTCTCTCGGGAATCCTCATCTCCATGTTCATTCTGGGGGTTTACTTGCTCGTCGGCGACACGTTGATCGACAAGCAGGCTTTCGCCCAAAAACTCACCGCCATCGGCCTCGGTTCTCCCCTCAAATACGCCGCCGCGGCGCTTTATTGGATCATGATCAATTCCGTCCTGGAGGAATACGTCTGGCGGTGGTTTTGCGTCACCCAATGCGAACGGCTGATGCCCAAACCCGCAGCGGTGGCTGCCTCAGCCCTGTTCTTTACCCTCCATCATGTCGTCGCTACTTCAGTTTATCTGGGGCCGATCGCTGTCTCGCTCTGTGGCCTCGGGGTCTTCGTCGGTGGCGCCATCTGGTCCCTCATGTATATCAAGTTCCGCTCCATTTGGCCCGGCTACGTAAGCCATGCCATCGTGGATCTCTGCATCTTCGGCATCGGCGCCGCCCTTCTGCTGGGGAACCGCTAACCCGGGAGCGACCCGGGTCTGCACGCGCGCTCTTTCGTGAAGCATCCGCGCGCAGAATATCATGCTACCATCGGCACGGATCGCCGCGCTTTGGGCTTGATTCCACCGCCCTGGCTGGTGGATATCAACCCAGTGCATATCAGCCGAATCTCAGCCTGGCTCCTAATCGCTTGCGTTTTAATCGCCCGCTCCGTCTGGAGTGCAGACCAGGCTACCCACCTGGAACTAAAACTTACCCCTGCCAAACCTCAGGTGTTCGAACGTGCCGAAGTCCGCGTCTCCGGAATGCCTGCCGAAACCAATCGCTTCGATCCCGAGGCTATCTCGTTGGACCTCGAGGTCACACCTCCATCAGGCAAGGCAGTAAAAGTGCCCGGTTTCTTCGCCCGTGACTACGACCGCAATCTCGAGGGCAATCGCGAAGTTCTCTCTCCCCGCGGCGAGGGTGACTGGCGAATCCGCTGGCTTCCCCTCGAGACGGGCCAGCACAAGTTGGTGGTCACCGCTGTTCACCGGGGCCAACGGGTCGGCCAAGGTTCGGCTGTCGTAAATGTCGCCGCCGGCTCACGCCCCGGTTTGGTGCGCGTCGAGCCCACCCAAAAACGCTATTTCTGCCTCGATAACGGCTCGCCTCTCTTCCTCAATGGCTTGTGCGTCTGCTGGCATGGCAGTCGGGGTACTTACGACTACGACGATTGGCTCGCTGCCTGCCAAAAAGCGGGCATCAACTACATTCGGATCTGGATGTGGCACCACGCCTTCGGCCTCGAGTGGGACCGCGGCGACAAACTCCACTACCGTATGGACAACGCCTGGCGCCTGGATCAGGTCCTCGCCGAGGCCGAGCGCCGCGGTATCTATGTCATGCTCTGCTTTGATTACCACGGCATTTTCGAGGTGAAACCCGACTTCTGGAACGGCAACAATTTCTGGCCGCGCCACCCCTACAACGCAACCAACGGCGGCCCCTGCCTGTCTCAAAATGATTTCTTCACCCATGCCGAAGCCCGCCATCTTTATCAAAAACGCCTCCGCTATCTCGTAGCTCGCTGGTCGGCCTTCCCCAATATCCTCGCTTGGGAGTTCTTCAATGAAATCGATAACGTCTATCCCTATCTCAAGCACGACGATGTCATCGCCTGGCATCGCGATATGGGCCGGCACCTCCGATCCATCGATCCTTACCAGCACCTGATCTCGTCCAGTTTCACCGGCGGAAGCGAACGTCCGGATCTGTTTGCGCTGCCGGAAATGGACTTCTCCCAGTACCATTCCTACAACGAAAAACATCCCGCTCAAATGACCGCGCAAAAGACGTTGCGCTTCTACGAGAAATACAAAAAGCCCTTTTTCGTGAGCGAGTACGGCACCGATTGGAAGGGCTGGAAGCCGGACTCAGATCCTCATTTCCGTGCGCTCCACCAGGCGATTTGGAGCGGCGCGTTCACCGGCGCCGCCGGCACAGGTATGACCTGGTGGTGGGAGAGTATCCACTCCGCCAATCTCTACCAACATTGGTCGGCTCTCGCCGCGTTTCTTCAAGGCACTAGCCTTGGTCGCGGCGACTTCACGCCCGCTCAGTTCCAACCCGGCGAAAGCCCGGTAATCCCGTTCGGGGTCGCGGGAACCCAGGAGGCTCTGGTCTGGCTCCTCGATCGCGCCTGCAACTGGCCCGAGGGCGCCATGAATCCAGAACCCCCGCCCGTCACTGAAGCCCAGGTGACGTTGGGCGGTCTCACGGACGGCGTATGGTCTGTGGAATGGTGGGACACGCTGAATGGTAGCGCTGTAGCGACTCATGAGGTCTCTGCGTCCAAGGGAAATCTCCTCCTGAAGCCTCCCCCGTTTCGTGCCGATATCGCCGCTCGCTTGAAAAAGAAATGAGCTCCTGTCGAGGGAACACCGCACCACTCAAACTTGCATTGGCGTTGGGCTGAGCCGCGGGCCTTGCAGATCTCAAACGCTTAGCGCAAACCCCGAAGCGCCGCTGGCGACAGTCCCAAAACTTGCTTGAAAACGCGCGAGAAATGGAACGGATCGGAAAAGCCGGATTCCTCTGCGACTTGTTTGATCACCGCGTCGGTTTGTTGCAGCCGTTCTGCAGCGAGTCCCATTTTCAGACGCAACAGACATTGATAAGGACTCTGGTTATCGTAGCGCCGGAACAGGCGGCAAAGGTAAGCGCTGGTGATGTGACACTCGGCGGCAATTTGTTCGAGAGTCTTGAGCCGCCGAAAATCTTGTTCGATGAGCCTGCGGCATTCTTGATACTTCGCGAAGGCAGGTGTCTCAGCTCCCCCCACCGGGGCCGGCGCGCTGGCGATTCGCAACGCCATGCATTCCAGCAATCTTACGCAGAGCTCCGCGCTTTCACGCCGCGCCCTCAGTCCACTCTGGATAAGTTCATCGAAGAGCGGTTGCAGCGCCATCGGGGGAAACACTCGCCCAGCGCGCCCAGGAGGCAACCGGCAAGACCGCAACAGCTTCAGCGCCTCGGTTCCCGTAAAATCCACAAAATACTTCACCAGAGGATTCGCTGGATCACCCGAGATGTGGTGGCTCACTCCGGGACCGTAAGTGAATATCGCTCCGGGCTGCAGGGGCAGGCTGCGGTCCTTCAACCTCACCTGTCCCCGGCCCCGCACCACGTATTCAATGGAGTAAAACGGAAAGGTGGCCCGCTGCACGGCATAGCTCGCCGTGCAATGCTCAATACCACCGCAGACCACGGCTAACTTCTGTTCTTTGGGGGGATTCAGGTCAAGATAGAACCGCCGGGCATCGGCAACCGCCTTGGAGAAAAACTCCGGTATGGCCTGGTCACGGGCCAGTGTGCGGTCTTTTTGCTTCATGGCTACAGGTCAATAATATCCATGCACCGGCCAACCTTAGCCATTCCCGCGCGAAAGGAAAAGGCCTATGGTGGGCACTGTGCAGTTACGATTATCCTGCTCCCGCCAACGCGAGACAATGTGCGCGGCACAGGATTAATCGGAGCCCATTTTATGACACAGCAAAAACGATTGGTTGAGAAAGACACCCCGCTGCGGAAGGACGACCTGATCGTCATCACCGGAGCCGGCGGTTTTATCGGTGGAAACCTGGCTGCGTATTTTAAGCAGCGCGGTCATACGCGCATCCGCGCGGTCGACAAAAAACCGCTCCACGAATGGTATCTCCAAGTTCCCGGAGTCGAGTCCCTCTGCCTGGATGTGAGCCACGAGGCCCATTGTCACCGCGCCTGCGAAGGTGCGGTCGAGGTCTACAATCTCGCCGCGGACATGGGGGGCATGGGGTTCATCGAGCGGTTCCGCATTGAGTGTTTGCGTTCGATTCTCATCAACACCCACATGATCGAAGCCGCCTGGCGTGCGGGAGCCCGCCGCTACTTCTTCTCCAGCTCCGCCTGCGCCTACAACACGCTGCTCCAACAGGACCCCAAGGTGCGCGCTCTCAAGGAATCGGACGCCTACCCGGCCATGGCCGAGCGCGGCTACGGCTGGGAGAAATTGATGAGCGAGATGTTTTGCCAGGAATACTGGGCAGAACGCGGGCTCAAGACGTTCATGGCCCGATTCCACAATGTCTACGGCCCGCACGGCACCTGGGACGGTGGCCGCGAAAAGGCTCCCGCTGCCCTCTGCCGCAAGGTCATCGAGGCTATCGATACCGGCAAAAAGGAAATCACGATCTGGGGCGACGGCAACCAAACCCGCAGTTTTATGTTCATCGACGATTGCCTCAGAGGCATCGACAAAATCATGCATTGCGATGATCTGATCGCCACTCCCATCAATTTGGGCAGCAGTGAACTCGTTTCCATCAATACCCTGCTCTCCAAGATCGAACGCATCGGCGGTGTTCGCCTGAAGCGGCACTACGATCTCTCCGCGCCTCAGGGTGTCGCGGGACGAAACAGCGATAACACGTTTATCAAGCAAGTCCTGAAGTGGGAGCCCGGCACCTCATTGGATCGGGGCCTGGCAGCGACCTATAAGTGGATCAAGACCCAGTACGGCGCGCGGAAACGGGGTCAACGCGTCGTGGAGTGACCCGCCATGCCGAATAGGCCGAACTCGTCCCCTCGATGGCCCATCGCGTCGGCGATTGGCTCCCTCCCCAACCGCCTGGCCCTGGCCGGTGGCTGGATCGACCAACCGTTCGTCTCCCGACACAACCCCAAGCCGCCCGGTTCCATGGTCGTGGTTCAGATCGAACCCAGCTTCCGCCCCATGGACCGCTCCGGCATCGCCAGTGGCACCCGCGCCGTCGCCTCGAAGTTGTGGCGCGGCCGCCTGCCACATCGTCCCCCAGCCGACCTGGTCCGCGAACTCTACGAGGCCGAGAACCAGGACAAAGCCGATCCCAGTGGCTCCCAGGACATGATCGGCCTCATCTACCCGGGTATTAACCGGTTGGACTATGACGTCGCGGCCAACGGCGGCGTCTTTCCCACCCACATCGAATCACTCAACAGCACTCGTGCCGCCCAATGGTTGGAACGCGTGCTGCATGTCCTCCCCGTCGAACCGCGTCCCGAGGGTTACAGCCCGCTCGGGATCAGGAACCTGGATCCACGCTGGATCGCCCGCCTGGGCCAAACGGGTCGCGACTGCTTTGAAGCGATCCGCCGACTGGACCTTGCCTCCCTCGGCGCTTCGTTCAACGAGTGCATGCGCTGCTGGGAAAAAATCCTGCCTCACACCGTCGTTCACCCCTCGCTCAAACTGGATCTCAAAGCACTCCTGCGTGCTTACCAGCGCCATTACCCCGGCGCCATGTTTTCCGGCTGCGGCGGAGGCTACTTGTTCGTGCTGTCAACCACCCCCGTCCCAGGCGCTTTCAAGGTCAACCTCCGCCTAAAACCATGATCTCCCGGAATATCATCGTCTCCGGCGGCTTCGATGACCTCCGCTCGCAGCACCTCCGGTTCCTGGAAGCCGCTTCAAAGTTGGGTCAACTCACCGTTCTCCTCTGGCCGGACGCAATGCTGGAAGCTCTCGAGGGCAGTCCTCCCAAATTCCCTCAGGCAGAACGGGCCTATGTGCTGCGGGCGGTAAGGTTCGTCAGCCACGTAATAGCACTCAGTGCGCCCATCGAGCCGGATGCTTTGCCCGTCATCTCCGGCGCAAAGCCGGATGTCTGGGCCGACGCCTTCTCCCAGGCCACCGAACCCCGTCGCTCGTTTTGCGAGCAAAACGGCATCATGTATCACGTGATTGACAAGCCAGACCTCGCGGGGTTTCCGGTACCCGCGCCCACCCCAACCTCTCCAGGGCGCAAGAAGATCGTGGTCACTGGCTGTTACGACTGGTTCCACTCCGGCCACGTGCGCTTCTTTGAGGAAGCCAGCGCGCTGGGAGATCTCCACGTCGTGATCGGCCACGACGCGAATATCCGCCTGCTCAAAGGCGCTGGGCATCCCCTCATCCCCCAGGACGAGCGTCGCTATGTCGTCGGCTCCATAAAATTCGTCAAACAGGCGCTCGTTTCTTCCGGATCAGGGTGGCTCGATGCCGATCCCGAAATCCAGCAACTGGCCCCCGATATCTACGTGGTAAACGAGGACGGAGATAAGGGCGGCAAGCGCGAGTATTGCGAACAGCGAGGGATCGAATACCGGGTGCTCAAGCGCACACCCGCTCCGGGGCTGCCGGAACGCACCAGCACCAACCTCCGCGGATTCTAACGATGATCACTGCCCGTCAAACTCAACCATCACACACCCACCCAATGAGATTGATTACCCTGGCTCTTGCGCTCGGCTTGACTGCGCTCCACGCGTCGGCAGCTCCAGCCCCCCTCACCAATCTGACGATCGCACCCGGCCCATTTCAGCCCACGCTCCAATCTCTCTCGTCCTACCAATACCCGGCTTGGTTCCGCGACGCCAAGTTCGGCATCTGGTCCCACTGGGGTCCTCAAGCCGTCCCCATGAATGGCGATTGGTACGCCCGCGGCATGTACGAGCCCGGCAACAAGCATTATCGCTATCATACCAACCACTACGGACACCCGTCGCAGTTCGGCTACAAGGATATCATCCCCTTATGGAAAGCCGAAAAGTGGGACCCGGACCGCCTCATGCAGCTCTATAAACGAGCTGGCGCAAAGTACTTTGTCAGTATGGGCTCCCACCACGACAATTTCTTCCTCTGGAACACCAAGCTCCACCGGTGGAATTCCGTCAACATGGGCCCCAAACGCGACGTCGTCGGCGAGTGGCAACAGGCCGCGCGCAAACACGGCCTGCGTTTCGGTGTGTCCGAACATCTCGGCGCCAGTTTTACCTGGTTCCAAAGCAGTCACGGCTCCGATAAGTCCGGCCCCAAAGCCGGCGTCCCTTACGACGGCGCGAATTCCAATAACTGGGACCTCTACCATTTTCCCGCCACACCCGGCGACACCGGCTGGTACAGCCAGGACCCCAGGTGGCATCAGCAGTGGTTCCGCGCCATCAGGGAACTCGTGGATAATTATAAACCAGACCTGCTCTACACCGATGGCGGCGTCGCCTTTGGCCGTGATCACTTCGTCGGACTCAGCATGATCGCCCATTTATATAACCAGGACGCCGCGCGCCACCACGGCAACGTCGAAGCGATCTACGCCTGCAAACAGAAATCCGATGGCCGCTGGGTCGAAGACCTCGAACGCGGCATCATGCCTAAAATCGATCCCCACCCCTGGCAGACCGATACCTCCATCGGCGACTGGTATTATAATCGCGACTGGAAGTTCCGCCCCGTGTCTTGGGTCATCCACATGCTCGTTGATAACGTCAGCAAAAACGGCAATCTCCTGCTCAACGTGGTCCAACGCCCCGATGGATCGCTCGACCCCGAGGTCGAAGTCATGCTCGCCCAACTCGCCGACTGGAACGACATCCATGGCGAAGCCATCTTCGGCACCCGGCCCTGGCTCGTCTATGGCGAAAGTGCCCTCAAGGTCAAAGGCGGCGCTTTCAAGGAGGATTTCAAATACAGCGCCAAGGAGATCCGCTTCACCTCCAAAGACGCCACCCTCTATGCCATTGCTCTCGGATGGCCCGAAGACAACACCCTCGTCATTCGTTCGCTTGCCAAACCTCTCGGCGAAGATGGTAACCAAATCTCCACGGTCACTCTCCTCGGCTACGACGGAAAGATCCCCTGGAAACAAACCGCCGACGCTCTCTTCGTCACCCTGCCCTCGCAACGCCCTTCCGAGTTCACGGCCGCACTGAAAATCCACGGCAGTAACCTCAAAAACATCCCCTTCACCCTGCCGCCTCAGGTCATCTCCCCCGACGCCAAGGGCAATCTCCGGCTCGGCGCCGACACCGCCGATTTGCATGGCGACCAAATCAACACCGAAAACCAGGGCGGCCAGCCGAACATCGGTTTCTGGGACAACGCCAGCGATTCGGTCTCTTGGACTATTCAAGTGCCTCAGTCCGGCACGTTCGAGGTCGTAGCCAGTCTCGCCTGCGTCTCCGGTGCTTCCGAATTCGTTGTTGAGGTGGCCGGACAAACACTCACCGGCCAAGCCCCCAAAACCTCCGGCTGGGACCAGTTCACCGAACTCCACCTGGGATCCATCGCCGTCCAAACCTCCGGCAATCTCACCGTCATCGTCCGCCCCAAAAATCCAGCAACCTGGCGCCCAATGAACCTGCGTTCCCTCAAGCTCACCCAAGCCAAGTAACCCGCTAACATCGTTCACCGGTTCATTACCTCAGATACCAGTCCCTGGTCCGCAGTCCCTTAGCCCCTCCCCGGCCTTCACGCTCTGAGGGAGTTTTTGCACTTTTCCGCACTTTTTTACACTTGTCTGCACCAAACGACAGGACCCGAGAACCGGTGCAAGGTCATAAAGGTAGAGTGGTGCGGCAGGGGCCCGAGCGGTCGCGCTCGAGGCGCGCCGCCCGGGCCGACCTGGACCACTCCCGGACGTCCTGCTGATTCAACCGTATATGTCAAAGATCAGGATCCTGAACGGAGCCAGGTGGCGGCTGCAGCGGCCACGAGGCAACCGGTTCAAAGGACCCAAAAACGGAGGTAAGATAGCAGGGATTGAAGGGGTGCTTCCACTGACAATTCATGACAATTGATGACAATTCATGACACGAATGGGATTATGGGACCTGGGACAAGTGCAGAGTTATGAGTGCAGAGTGCAGAGTGGAGGCCCATTCAAGACCAATCCCAACGGGATTGAATCATTTAGCGAAGGGTTGGGCCGGTCACGGCCCTACCCTGGATCGAGGCATAACCCCAAAATCATTTTCCAACACTGAAGGTGTTGGATCAAATCGCCTCCCAACATCGTGACCAGACGAAGCAGGCGGGGCCAACGCCGTCCTGAGGTCCGCGCAACGGAGCGCCGGTCTGTGACCGGCTTTGGGTGTGCTTGCTGGGGGCGGCGTGCGCATTCGCCCTCGACGCTTCTGATCGGGGTTGCACTCAGGCACGGTTTAAGCCGGTGACACACCGGCGCTCCGTTGTTGCCGTTCGCCCGCGGCCGGAGCGCCGGGCTATGACCGGCTTAACGCGGGCGTCATTCAAGATCAATCCCGTTGGGATTCGCAACCCGGGCACCCGACCGTTTCACCGTTTCACCTTCGCACCGCGTCCGAACCCGGAGGGTTCGTAGCGATTAGCCGGTGGTTGAGCGAGGCACGAGCGACACCACCGGAACCTCGTCGTATAACACCAGGCATCCCGGAGGGATGCCAGCAAGTCACGCCATCACAGGCGTTGAGCCCCCCGCTGCGACCCCTGCCGGGATGGTAGGAGCCCTTGTTCGCTGTCCACACGTTAGGATGTCACCATCCGATGTGACTCACGATAAAGCGACGTGCCACAAACGTCTTCTTTGCGAAACACCAATCGGTGGTTGCACTGAGGACAGCGGCGAAAGTATGTGCCCCAGATCGTAATGGCGACAACCAGCATAAACAGGGGAATGAAGGCGACATCCGACCTGTCTCGCAGCCCCAGCCAAACCCTCACATCACACCGGCATCGTGAACCGGCATCTCGGATACGCCGAGCACCCCCAGAACAGGCTGCCCGCGCCATGCCCCTTCTTCGCGGTCCGCAGAACTAACTCCGCCTCGCATTTCGGGCAGAACTTCCGTTTGTCGTTGAGAATCTCCAAGGTCTCAGGGTCGTATCGAGCGTCCGTGTCCTCGATCATCTGCGCCAGCCCGGTCTCATTGATTATCTCGATCCCGTGCTTGTCTGCCAACTGCTTTGCCCCGCCCGTGTAGCCGCAGAGGGTAATGAGAATGCCTTTCTGGATTCCGTTGTCAGTCAGGGCACCAAGGAATTCTCGCACCGGTTTCACACCCACATTCCAAGTCTTCCACTGCTTGCACTGAACTGCCCATCGCTGTCCGTCCTTCTCAATGATAAGGTCAAGTCCGCCGTCTGGATTTGCACCACCTCGGCGCGTGACGGCGTAGTCGAGCTTGCGATAAACCAGGGCGACCAGTTTCTCGAACTGAAACCAATCTATCTTCCGAAGTTGTTCGATCAGTTCGGCGGTCGTATGCGGTTTAGCCTGTTTCAGGTTGCTGCCATTGAAATTCACGTATTCGCCCAGGTCGGTTCGGGGCTGGGGCGGTTTGGGCTCCTCGGCTACTTCCACTTCTAACGTGTCGCATCGAACGCTGCGCAGGATGAAGCTGGTCCTCCTCTCCCGTGTTGCGAATCTGTAAATCACCCAACCCAGCCCGGCCACAAGCACGACCCCTGCCCCACAGATAGCAACAAAACCGACCGCAGCTATCATCTGACGCACCTGTGGGGAGATCAGGCTGAGCGCAAAGACGACGACAACCAACCGGGCAACCAGTTCCATCAACGAATCGTCGTGTCTTCGTCGGCGTCTTCCAGCCATACTCCCTCGGTAATAAGGGCGCAGGATGGCATCGCCGCTCAACAACGACAAACACATTTCTTTTGGCCGAACCACACTAAACCCGCCAACCGGTCATTCGTATCCATTCATCATTCACCATTGGACTTGACCAGTCTGTGGTTTTCTGGACGGAAACCTTTTCAACAGAAGGAAACAGAAAACAAAGAGGATCTTCTGACCGCCGGACTGGCTGAGCGTCCCTCTTTGTCCGTCACCTGCTCCTTCATCTTCGCGTCTTCACGTCTTTGCGTAAAAACCACCCCATACCACCCCCCCCGCGCGTCCCCGCCTCTCATTAGCACCCGGCTTCCTGCTCAGGTTCGCACCCGACTTCAGCCGGATGCGTCAGTCTCATCGAGAGCTTGGGCGCCCGAATCCAATACCACCGGACCTACCGCACGGACACTACGCCCTCTCATTAGCACCTGGCTTCAGCCAGGTGACCCCGGCGCTCTGGCGTGCCCTTCAGCCGTTTTAACGGCTTTCACCACCCCGAATCACCACCACCACACATCCTCACCCCCTTTCGCAGTCTTGGCGTCTGAGCGTGAGTTCCTGTTGTTTGAAGTCGACCCCTTCGGGATTGCGGTGGGCGGTGAAACGCTGAACTAATCCTGTTTTGAACAGAAGGTAACAAAGTAACGAAGAAGGGGTTTCGACCACTGACTTTGTGGCCTTTGCGTTCTTTGCGGTTAAATTCTTCTTTTGATCCAAGGGGGGGTGTCGCCGGGCAGTTGGTGCGAATCCCTGCGGAATTGCGGGTGGAAGGCCCATCACCCATATTGCGAATCCCAACGGGATTGAATCATTCAGCGAAGGGTTGGCCTGCCCGCCATAGCTTTAGCGAAGGAGGGCCCGCCCCTCGGCCCTACCCTGGTTGCAGCGCCACCCCCAAGATCATTTTCCAACACTGAAGGTGTTGGATTCAATCGCCTCGAACCAGCGTGTCCCTTCTCGCTGTGAAGGATCCATAGGCGGCTGACGCGGGCACAGCGCGGACCGCGGGGCGCAGGGTCAGGGCCAAGCCAAACTTCCAATGTCGCATAAGATATGTTGAACGGCTCCTAGTAATAATGCATTGACAACTACTCCACTTTCTGCCATTGTTATTGAATATTACCTGGGGATGCTTCTAAAAAGAATCCATCCCGTGTGCAGCGCCCATTACGGGCGAGCGCTCAAAAACTAAACTCATATCAAAAAGGCGGAACTATGAATAAACTCCTATTACTCACCGTGGGTTGCGCCCTCCTCCTGGGCCCCACAGGGCCAGCCCTCACCGCATCGGCAGCACAGAGAGGCCGCTCGCCAGTGTACCACTGCGACGTGACCTATAACGACAAAGTGGCCGGGCAGGTGGTCGTGAACACGGTAGACCCGCAGCTACCGAGCTACGTCCTGGTCGCGCACGGGCTCACCCCCAAAACGAGCTACACCTTCGGGTACACCGCCATGGGTGAGGTATACACCATCGGCTTCACAGAAACTCCCAAGGCAGGCGCGCTCGTCATCAAGGGTACCTTCCCACTTGACGACACTGAGAGCTTGGCCTCCGCACAGTTCTGGGTTATGGAAACGCCTCCCACAGCCAGTTCCGGGCTACTCAATGGATTCGTGCTAGGAAACTACTATGGTTGGTTTGTAACCAGGATAGCGTCTTATTATAGCCTGGACAGTGGTGTAACTTGGACTGAGTCTGGTCATACGGGTGACATAACCAAGGGTGAATCTAAGCGCGTTTATTTAAGTGATCTAGGGGTGCCGGACGGAGCCTTGGTAAGGATTCATGCCATAGTTGTCGGAGGCAAAGACAGAACTGGGAGTGAAATCTTTGTATGCTCATACATGCCCTGCGGCCTCGAATACTCAGACCGGTATGCCACTTACTACATCGATGGCGTAACCTGGAATCCTGTGCTCACTTTTAAAGGAACAGTGAACATCAGATGACTAGGTGCCTTTGATACGACACCGGCAGACACGGCCAGCACCGGAAGTCAGTTACGTTGAGTCGATCGCGAGTGCCATCCTGACCTGGCCGCAGCCGTCCAACGGCAGGCGCGTCTGTGTTTCATCTACTCCGCGCCCCAGATCAACCGCAACGAAGCTGCGTGAGGCATTCTCCCCGCACCTTGGGTCCCCTATCTCCCCTCGTGGATTTCGTCCCAATGGCACGATCCGAAAAGTAAACTCCCATTGGCTTGAGGGCTGGAGCCTTGCCTGATCGGGCCTCATGATTATTCTCATTGGACTGCTGTGCCTGCAAAGCCGCATCAAAAACTTGTCCTGGTGTCCGTTGCCTTGGCCATCCTGGTCGAGATCGGCGTGATTGGGACCCGAGCGGAGGAATCCTCCGGCTCGGGAAACCAGGGCACAGTCAGCCTGACGCTGATACCTCCATCGCCGGTGACGGACCTCATCACCCTCGACATCCGCGGCGCCGTGCGCAACGAGGCCGACACCGCCAAGGCATTCGATGTCGCCGTCTATTGGGATACGGAAGTGCCGGAACGATGTGTGCATCAGGCGACACTTCAATTGGCCGCCAAGTCAGCGGCAGGAATCCGATTTCGGCAACCGATGCAGGGGCAGGCCGGTCTGCACCGTGTGATCCTTACTGCACGGGGCAAGGACGTGACGTTGCGATGCGAACGACCACTGGAAATTCTCACTTCCGACGCGCGGTCCGGACGCCGGTTAGGCGGCGCCTGGGTGGACCTCTACCACCATTGCGAGCGCGAGGGAAAACCGTTCAACTCGGAATTAGGGCGGATGACGGATGGGAACTGGCGCGAGATGGTACGGGCGATGCACGCCACCGGCCAGCACCTTCTGGTGATCACGATGATGTTCCAGAATTTCGTCCATCGCACCGAGCACAGCTTCAGTCCCGACACGTATCCGGGGCGGGCCTACTACCCATCGAAGCTCTATCCGGCCCGGATGCCCATCGCGTCCAGGGACCCGCTTGAGACCATCCTGGACGAGGCGGACAAGCTGGGTCTGCACGTCATGCCCGGTGTCGGCATGTATGCATTCTTCGATTACACGCCCGACTCGCTGGCCTGGCATCGGCGGGTGGCGGACGAGTTATGGGAGCGTTACGGGCAGCATCCCTCATTCTACGGCTGGTACGTCAGCGGCGAGCAATGCGGCGGCCTCTACACGCCAAACCGCGGTGATCCTCAGGTCCAACGCCGGCAGATGGTCGAGTTCTTTCGGGCCTTCACCGCGCACGTCCGGCGCCACGCCCCGGACAAGCCGGTGCTGCTGGCGACCAACCCGCACGGCTTGCAGGGCGCGGAGGCGACCTATCGCCAGTTGCTGCCCCATCTGGACATCCTGGGCCCCTTCGGATTCCACCGGATGCCCGAGAGTGACCTCACGGGCGAGCAGGCAGCAGCGTTGCTCCAGTCATTGTGCGACGAGGCCGGGTGCCATCTGTGGCTTGACCTCGAGACCTTCGTCTTCAGGAACGGGATCGAGCTGCATCCGCGTCCGATCAGCGGATTGATCAGCGACTTTGACCGCTTCCCCAACTTCGAGAAGATCCTGCATTACCAATTCCCAGGCATGATGAGCGCGCCCGAAATGACCCGCCAGCCCGGCGGCCCTGCAAGCGTGCGGCTCTACCGGGATTACCAGGCTTACTTGCGAACACTCATGAAGCAGGACGGACCATAAAGAAAAACGCTGAGTTGCCCCGGTTCCGAATCCCAACGTCCAATCATTCAGCAAAGGGTTGGCCTGCCCGCCATAGCTTTAGCGAAGGAGGGCCCGCCCTGCGGCTCTACCCTGGATCGAGGCAAAGCCCCAAGATCATTTTTCAACCCTGAAACCGGTTAGATTCAATCCCATCGCAACACCGTGACCGGACGAAGCGGGCGGACCCAATGGCGTCCTGAGGTCAGCGGACCGGAGCGCCGGTCTGTGACCGGCTTTGGGTGTGCTCATTTGTGCTTCGCGCTCGTTCACTCTCAGCGCTGCTGACCGGCGTTGCAGCCAGCATTACCAGGCAGGGCCCCGCCCGCCCCCAAAGGCGCGGCGGGGGCCCTAGCCTGCAGCAAGAGTACTAGCAGTACCGATACAATCGCAACAAATGCAGCGCTGCCAGCCAGCAGTGCAGCAAACCCCCAAAGTCGACCTTGATGTGCAATGTGCGCCGTCTGAACTGCAATATCCGCGTCAGTGACTGGCTGCCCACTCAGCTTGCTGTGAGATAGCTCCGACTGCGTCTCGGCCTGTCTCGCGGCCGTGGTGAAGTATGCGCTAGCACAAAGGACTGCCAGCGCAGCTGTCAATAGCAACAGGATGGCAAGAAGTGTGCGCATGCAACGGCATTCGGGCTCACTAGCGCGGCGCCAATGACGTCCGGTATGTAAACAAGTCGCAATCGCCGCGTCCAGTCAAGCCCGTTGGCTAAACATCCGGTTCATCGGGCAGTTCTTGAGCGGCTTTCAGTGGCCCGGGCGGCCGCGGGCGCAACGGGCACGGCTTTCCCGCGGCCCCCTCGTCTGAATCCTCTGCCAACTCGACGGAAAGAACACGTACACCAGGCAGCTTGACTGTATCAAAAGCCTTGCGAGCGTCGGCAGCGGAAGCTGCGGGCATGGTATAGACCTCATTCTTTTCACTGACCGCCCACCGGATCCTGTATGTCCTCATGACGCTCATGCGCAGCGATGTTTAACGAACAGTGCAGCCGCGCCGGGTTAAGGACAGCCGACTGCAACGGAGACGCTCCACCGGCGTTGGCTGACGCGTCTTGGAGAGCCTGGCATTGAGGCGCAGGGCAAAAAATCCTAATCCCAGAAACAACAGCAAACCAGTTGACGGCTCTGGAACCTGGGTAAATGTCCCGGCAATGATTCCGTGTCCCAGTGCTGTGGCACTGCCAGATACCTGCAAACCTGACACTGTGCGCGTGATTCGAACCCACCCGTAATTGTCAGCCACGTCTGGAATCCCGTATATTATGCCTGAATCGAAAGGACGATCATCCCAGTAGCCATAGTAGCGACTCTGTCCAGGCAAGAACGTCTGCACACTACTTCCTGGCAGGACGCCATCGTTTGAGACTAGCGGGGTACTGGCTGCAGCAAACACAGGGTCTATTACCACTCCGGGACTTACATCATACAGTGCATAGATCTCCGCGATTCCGAGGTAGCTAAAGGTAAACTCAGACCCACCGTTCGACGTAATCCCAATGGCGAACAGGCCGTTACGCCCCTGCAAAGAATTGGTGAGCGTCAAGTACTGGCCCGGGCCAAATTCCCCCTGGAGAATCGTTGCATCATTGGCAATCACGCCTTGGGAATTCCCGCAAAAAGCGCACAGGAGCCCCGCCGCCACAAGCGCCATGGCCTTGAGCGGAGCACGTGAGTTGATGGCCCACCAACGCATTAGCTCACCGACGCGGGCGGCCAACGGCGCTCGTATTGTCAACGGTCGTCGCCCGCTCGCGTTCGTGCAGCGCTTTTCGCTGATTTTAACGGCTGATCTCATCTGAACCAATAATCTCGGCGACAAGCAACTCTCCCCGGCTCTCAAGAAAAGCCTCCTCATCAGTTGGGTGGCGGACACGGAGAAACTCTTCTTGGCCAATCTGCATGGTATGCCCGGCAGCGAGGTGTGCACCGGACTCTCGCAGGTAACCAAACACACTGTCGAACATGCCAAAGTAACGCTGTCCCTCGTGATGCCCTGCGGCGTGCGCTGCGAAATCTGGAAGCCCGAGGAGGGGCGCGCCGTATGTGCGCATCCATACGCCCGGAATCCCCTCGACCTCATGCTTCACGAAGCCGCAGTAGAGAATCGGCAGTGGAAGCGTGCGCAAGAGGTCCATAATATCCCCGTCTGAATCCACTCCCGACAAGGCGGCTGCTGGAAACGAGGTGTGTCCCGATTCGTTGAGAACCGCAATCGCTCCCAATCGAGCCATGACGCCGGCTGTCGCCGCGAGCGCGACATACTGCTCCAAAGGCGATGGCTCGTAGCCCGCGTAGTAAAGGATGACGTGGGCCTTGTGGGATCGAGCACGCTGCTTCAACTCTTGAGGATAATGGGAAGGCGCAATGCACACCTCGACGGCATCCGGTGGCATCGGCAGGTCGAAGCCGACACAGCGCACTACATGCTTTCCCCATCCAATCATCCCAAACACTTTACCGTCCCGGTTCAGTGCAGCGTCAATCTCGCAGCGCACCCTAGCCATCGAGGAATGATATGCCCTAAAAGCTGCGGCCAAGCGGTCTGAGTCCAGCAGGCATGGCTCGGAAAAGAGAACTTGAAGGCTGAGGGGATGCTCGATCTTAGGATTGGCGATGAGCTGCCCATCACCGGAATCGTCGGCGTCCGACTTTCCAAAGAACCGTGAGAAAACGCTCATGGCTTTATCAGCTAACGTAAAAGAAGTGTATCCGCCGTGCCCGGATGCGGGGGCCGTACGAAGGTTCGTGTGGGGTGGTCGGGCATGGCGGATACACTCTCGTTGAACTGAGCCGCTGAGCCCGCGACGCCCGAACTACAGTGGAAAGTATCGACTGAAGTCTCCCCGCGCGTGCGAACTAGCGGCGCGTGCAGGCTGTCGATGGGCCCAAACCCTAGCGCTGTGGGGCCGAATTTCCGGGCCTCGGGTCCCGCGGGCACTCCCATGGGCGTCGTCCTGCGCATGGAAAACAAGCTGCGCCCGCTCTTTTCCGTTGGCAAACAAAATCGGTCGCCCCACCGAACCTCGGTTCGGCTTGCAGGCTCTGGTCTGCGGCGGTGGGTGGGGGCTGCGGCTCATGAGGTGTCTGTTATCGGCGGCGCGGCTTTGAACCGCAGCGGCGGCACCACCCGCACCAGGAACAACGCCGCCCTCCCGCAGTGCGGGCACCGGGGCAGCGAGCGCGGTTCCGGTTGGGGCGCCTCGGGCGCCCCAGCCCCCAGTAACGTCCGCGCGCGGCGCAGCCGCGTTTGCCGTCCGCGGTTGGCCAGCAGTCCGTAGTACCGGATCTTGACGAAATGCGCCGGCAGGAAATGCAGACGCAGGCGGCGAATGAACTCGTCCAAGCCCAGCAACGGTGTCTCCGACCCTACCCTGGGTAAACGGCCACCCCACCTTTACCCTTTTTTCCTTTCCGGAGCCCCGAAGGGGAGGCCCAACAGTAGCCCAGCGGCAAAGGAGCGTAGCGACTGTCGCCCTGGGTAAGGAGCCTTCCCCTAACTTCCCTTTTTTCCTTTCCCTTCCGGCGCGAACTCCACGCGCCGGAAGGGAAAGGAAAAAAGGGGAAATCAATTTGGACCCGGCACCCCAGGGCGACGTTTCACTGGCCCTGGGCTTGCGCTGCAACGTCCCTTCAGGACTCCGGCCGGGTTACCGCGAGCGCGGTCCACCCGCCCTCACACACCGCGAACCTTCCACCTCCCTGGCCACATGAGACACCTGTGCAAACACACATCCAGTCCACAGGAACGCAACGCTTGTACGCCGCACCGGCCAGCGGGCACTCGGTTCACCAAAACACCTCACTGGCGAACCCGGAGCAGCGTCATCGGCTACTCTGAAAGTCGCGCTCCCGGGAGCAGAGCACCAGCACTTCGCCAGTTCTCAGTGGTATTTGGAATAAAACCTCTCCAAACCGAAACTCTCCGCTCCAACACAAGCGCCATATAGACACGAGTCAGTCGCGGCACACCAGGCTTGTTCAACCAGGGGTGTATTTGCTGGCTCCGCTGCGCTCCGCAGCA
>DIXK01000004.1:2794-81412 GCA_002428665.1 Verrucomicrobia subdivision 3 bacterium UBA6082 | reverse complement strand
CGGTCTTTTGACAGGTTTCGGCCAAGGTCTTGATGAAGTCATGCCGATCAACATCGTCGAAGAAAATATCATCACGCTGATCGCCACGACTCATGACGTGATAGATGGCGCCGGGATATTGGACTCGCACCTTCCGGGGCATAAACTGAGTCTTGCGCTCTAATCGCTGGCGGGTCAACACGGAATTCTACACTTGTGAGCATGACCAGGAGCTTTCACTCGGGGAGTTCTCTACGGTCTGAACCCACCGTAGGCTGAAAGCGGAAAGTTGAAACTTTGCGATGAGGTTTCGACGCAACAGGGGCGGTGAGACCGGGGCGGAACCGAGCGTTGGTCTGTGACCTGGTTTAAACCGCCCTACCTGTGAGGATTTGAAACGATACCACCGAACCCACCGTCCGAAGTCGCCGCATCTCAGAGGTCGGAGGCCCGCTGCCCGCGAGTTGACCGTTCTTGCTCCTGCGTAATTTCTTCTGCCCTTGAATCGCCACTCCATTCACGTAGTGTCTCCAGGTGTTCGATTGCAAACGTTCGATTGGTCCAGTGCGTGCCACCCTGGGGGTGCTGACGCGACTTGGCACCGTGGCGATGGTGGTCCGTCTGGGGTGGGCGGCAGAGGTCCCTGCGGTTGCCGTGAACTCCGGGGAAATGCGTGAACTTCAACGGTGGGTCGCCGCGAAGTTTGGCGGCGCCCCGCAACCCGCGCCACCGCAATGGGGCCTGGCTGTGCTGACCAACTTCGACGAGTTATGCCTCAATTCACGAATGGGGCGGCCGCTGGCGATTGGCAAATCAGAATACACCCGTGGGGTATTCTGCCACGCTGCCAGCAGGCTGGCCGTGCGCTTGCCCGCTCCGGGAAAGACATTTTTGGCCTTTGTCGGCGTGGATAGTAACTCGCAGACAGGCGGAGGGCGCGGCAGCATTGTTTTTTCGGTCACGGTCGCGGGGAAGGAGACGTTCCGCTCGCACGTCATGCGTGAGGGAATGCTCGCCGAGCGAGTTAGCCTCGACCTCGGGGGCGCCACGGAATTTCTGTTGGAAGTGAGTGACGCCGGGGACGGCATTGCCTGCGACCAGGCTGACTGGGCGGAGGCGAAGATTGTGTTGGCCGACGGCTCCGTCTTGTGGCTGGGTGATTTACCGATTATTGAGGGGCAGGTGTCTCCGGCGATGTCCACGGATCTGCCCTTCTCGTTCACTTACGGGGGCCAGTCCTCGGCCGCACTGCTCCCGGAATGGCGGCTGGATCGCCAGGTCAGGAAACTCGATGACCGACGGACGGAGCGAACCTGGACCTGGACCGACCCCAGGACCAGGCTGGTGGTTCGCTGGGCGGCGATTGAGTACCATGATTTCCCGACCGTCGAATGGACGCTGCACTTCAGGAACGGGGGTACGAATGATACGCCTATCCTTGCGGACCTCCAGGCCCTGGACACCCGTTTCGAGCGGAAGAAGGACGAGGTCTATGCGCGATTCGCCGCACCCGGCGAGTTCGTTTTGAACCATCACGTCGGGAGCCCTTGCGCCGCCAACGATTACCAACCGCTGCGAACCACCTTGTCCCACAAGACGGTCAAGCGCATCGCCACGACCGGCGGCCGGGGCTCGAATAGCGACTGGCCCTATTTTAATCTCGAGTGGCCCGGCGAAGGCGTCATCGCCGTGGTGGGTTGGCCCGGCCAATGGGCGGCGAGTTTCACGCGAGACGAGGCCCACGGACTCCTCTTGCAGGCGGGGCAGGAGCAAACGCGCTTCAGACTATTGCCCGGCGAGGCAGTGCGCACTCCGTTGGTCGCCCTGCAGTTCTGGAAAGGCGACCGGATTCGCTCGCAGAACACCTTTCGCCGCTGGATGCTCGCTCACAATGTCCCCCGGCCCGGCGGCCAGCCGATTGAGCCGATGGTGTTCGGCTGCAGCTCTCACTTCACGGAGGAAATGGTAAATGCCAACGAAGCGAATCAGATGCAGTTTATCAACCGTTACCTGGAGGAACGGCTGAAAATCGACTACTGGTGGATGGACGCCGGGTGGTACTTCTGCGATGGCAACTGGACTAAAACCGGCACGTGGGAGGTCGATACCAACCGGTTCCCCCGGGGCCTCCGGGCGATCAGCGACCAGGCGCATTCCAACGGCATCAAAACCATCGTCTGGTTCGAGCCGGAGAGGGTTGCTCCCGGCACGTGGCTTGCCGAGCACCACCCCGAGTGGATCCTGGGCGGCAAACAGGGTGGCCTGCTGAATCTCGGCAATCCCGAAGCTCGCCAATGGCTGACTGATCACGTCAGCACGCTGATCACCGCCCAGGGCATCGACCTTTACCGCCAGGATTTCAACATGGATCCCCTCGACTTTTGGCGGCGGAATGATGCCCCGGACCGCCAGGGCATCACCGAGAATCATCATATCGCAGGTTACCTGGCCTATTGGGACGAACTGCTCCGCCGGCACCCGGGGCTGCTGATCGACTCCTGCGCGAGCGGTGGCCGCCGAAACGACCTGGAGACGATGCGCCGCTCGGTGCCGCTTTGGCGGACCGATTTCCGGCTCGATCCGGTCGGCACCCAGTGTCACAGCTATGGGATTTCATTTTGGATCCCGTTGAGCGGGACCGGCACGGGCACCTACGCGGAGTACGATTTTCGCAGCAATATGACCCCCTTGTTGAATTGCATCTGGGACGTGCGCCCCAGGGAGGCCGATTACGACCTGGCGCGACGGCTCTGCGAGCAGTTCCGCGAAGTGGCAGACTGTTATCTCGGCGATTACTACCCACTGACCCCGTACAGCCTGGAAAACACCTCCTGGCTGGGCTGGCAGTTCGACCGGCCAGACCTCGGCACGGGCATGGTGCAGGTCTTTCGGCGAGGCGAGAGCATCTACAAGTCGGCGGACCTGCGCCTCCACGGCCTGGACCCGGAAGCCCGCTACCGGGTGAGGAACCTGGACTCCCCGGAGGCCGAAGTCATCACGGGCCGAAGGTTGATGGAGAACGGTGTACCCGTCGTGTTAAACGATCGCCCCAGCGCGGTAGTGATCCAATATGAGAAGGTTGGCCAGTAGGACCATGGCGCCGAGCGCGGTGCGATTACATGCCACTGCCGCGTGCTGAAGGAAGCGGTGTAGTGAGTTCAATTTGCTTCCACCAGGACGGCGTCATCGAACTTCCGGCCATCCAGTTCCGCGGGGCCGCTGACTCCTGCCTTGCGAATCGCCACGAAGATGCGCCGCATGCGATTCTGCTGGCCCCTTCACCTGGCGACAGTAAACCCTACGCCGCTCACATCGACAGTTACGCTGACTCCCACGACGCTGACCCAAGCCGTGTATGTCCTGAGCCATTATCGGATTGGCTAAGCAAACACGAACACGAATTGCGGTCCCAACCATTCAACCGCCCATTGACGTTCGTGGTTTCTCACCATCTTCTCCCCTTGGTCTCCGCAGAGCCAGCGCATTGGGGGGCGGTGCCTTATTTGAACTCGTTGCAGTGCCCTGCAGGAGAAGATAGCTTCGTAAGGTATGTCGACTCTTGGAGGCAAGCAGCTCCATCGATACACCACCCCTTCATTGACCAGATCATTCGCCTAGTTCAAACTTAACGCGACGGCTCCACTCGAGGCCCAAGTGTAACAAACCATGTCCACTGAAGGAACAGAATCCGACAAGAAATCCTTAAGACTGCTGCGATGTGCCAATCCGGACTGGGATGCTTTGGCCTGCGATTGCGTTGCCTTTGCGAATGCACGCGGCGGCTGCATCCAAATCGGCATCGAGGATGGCCAGCAGGAGCCGCCCGCTGGTCAACAGATTACCGAGCCCCTGCTGGAGTCCCTGCGGAAGCGGATTCCTCAGTTGACGGTCAATGTGACCATCACGGTGAACAAGGCTGCCGCGGCCAACTTGGCCGAGTTTATCGAGTTGCGGATCCTTCGCGCTCCAGGCATCGCGGCAACCACAGAAGGGCGTTACTTCATCCGCGTGGCCGATGAGACCAAGAGACTCATGCCGGATGAGTTGCAGCGCCTCATGAATGATAAGAGCGCTTATAATTGGGAATCGCATTGCTCTCAACGCATTCCTCGTCATCGAATGGATGCAGTCAAGCGAGGCGCCTTCCTTCAAATGGTTCGCGCTTCCGAGAGGGTGAGCCAATTCGTCAAAGATAAGAGCGACGATGAAGTATTTGACCATTACATCCTCACCAGCGACCAAGGCTTGACCAATCTCGGGGTGCTCTGGATTGGCCGGCGCGAGGACCGCGCCACGCTCTCGCATGCTCCCGTTATCCAGTTCATCAAGTATGACGACACCGGCGCCAAAGTGCATAAAATCGTTTGGGACGACTTTTCCTTAAACCCTTTTGATCTCATTGAAGCGGTCTGGACCCAGGTGCCTGATTGGCGCGAGAGCTATGAATTGCCCGATGGCCTCTTCCGCAAAATGGTGCCTCACTTCGACGAAGTAGTCATTCGCGAGCTTTTGGCCAATGCCCTTGTCCACAGGCCTTATACGACTCGCGGGGACATCTTCCTCAACCTCTACCCCGACCGCCTTGAGGTCCATAACCCCGGCCTTCTTCCTCTCGGCGTTACCCCCGCTAATATCCTTCACACCACCGTCAAACGAAACGAGCTGCTCGCCAAAGTGTTTTACGACCTAAAACTCATGGAACGCGAAGGGACCGGCTACGACCGCATCTACGAGTCCCTCCTCACCTCAGGTCGCCCCGCGCCGATTGTCACCGAAGGCAACGACCGCGTCACCGTTTCCGTCCAGCGTCGCATTGTGCGGCCCGAGGTAGTTGACTTCCTCGCAAAAGCCGACCAGCAGTTCAACCTCAGCCAAAGGGAACGCATCACACTCGGGCTCATTGCCCAGAACGAATCCTTGACTGCCGTCGAAATGGTCCGCCGCCTCGAACTCAGGGATGCTGAAGGTCTGCGCCCCTGGCTTGGCCGCCTACCCGACCTGGGTCTTGTCTTAACCAAGGGCAAAACCAAAGGCACGGAATACCGCATCCAACCGGAGCTGCTCCGCCGCTTGGCTTTCAAGGGCCATACCTCTCTCAAAGGAATTGAAAAGCACCGTCTCCGGGAGCTTGTTCTTCGAGACTTTGAGATTTACAAAGAAGCCAGCATCAGTGAGATACACGCAAGGATCGGCAAAGAAATTCCGATTCGTCGACTACGTCGGACCGTTGACGAACTCCGAGCCGACGGTTTGCTCACCCCCAGGGGTGAGCGCAAGTGGCGCCGCTATCTATTGACCGAAACGCCCCGGAATAACCTCTCCATGGTCAATAAGGCGGGTCAATAAAATGCCGAACAAGCACGTTTTCCTAGCAAATGAACTGATTTTTTATTAACCGCCCCGGCTGAAAGCCGGAGAAAACCTAAGCGCTTAGGTTAATAGAGGCTGAAAACGACTGAATCGATCGTGCCATGATCACCGACATCAACAGCGAAGATCGCCTGGTCCAGAAGACCTTCGCGGATCACCTGCGCGATGTCCACGGCTGGGAATCCATCTACGCCCACAACGAGGAGACCTTTGGCCCGGCCGGCTTGCTCGGTCGCGCCAGTGCGCACTCCGTTGGTCGTCCTGCAGTTCTGGAAAGGCGACCGGATTCGCTCGCAGAACACCTTTCGCCGCTGGATGCTCGCTCACAATGTCCCCCGGCCCGGCGGCCAGCCGATTGAGCCGATGGTGTTCGGCTGCAGTTCTCACTTCACGGAGGAAATGGTAAATGCCAACGAAGCGAATCAGATGCAGTTCATCAACCGTTACCTGGAGGAACGGCTGAAAATCGACTACTGGTGGATGGACGCCGGGTGGTACTTCTGCGATGGCAACTGGACCAAAACCGGCACGTGGGAGGTCGATACCAACCGGTTCCCCCGGGGTCTCCGGGCGATCAGCGACCAGGCGCATTCCAACGGCATCAAAACCATCGTCTGGTTCGAGCCGGAGAGGGTTGCTCCCGGCACGTGGCTTGCCGAACACCACCCCGAGTGGATCCTGGGCGGCAAACAGGGTGGCCTGCTGAATCTCGGCAATCCCGAAGCTCGCGAATGGCTAACCGATCACGTCAGCAAGCTGATCACCGCCCAGGGCATCGACCTTTACCGCCAGGATTTCAACATGGATCCCCTCGACTTTTGGCGGCGGAATGATGCCCCGGACCGCCAGGGCATCACCGAGTCTCCGCGTTCCCGTTCATCATGATTCCCCCAGGACCTGGAAGACGGACACTTTGTTCACTTTGCCCTTAACCTCGAGCAGGCCGATTTCCTTGGTTCGGAATGCGGAGTCCAGCAGGTCGTGAGTTGGCGCGCCGATCAGGATGCGAATTCGCAAGGGTTCCAAGTCCGGATCGGCAATGGATTTATCATAGCTTTCAAGGCGGGCCGCGGTATTGACCACATCGCCAACCACGGCGTACTCAAACCGTTCATCGCTGCCAATACTCCCGGCCGCCACATCTCCGGTGTAAATGCCGGCGCGCATGCTGACCGGCGGGAGACCGGTTTGCTGCCAATCGCGCACCAGCCCGAGCAACTGTTGGCCCATGGCCAGGGCACACCTTACTGCGGCGGCGGCATCGTCGGCTTGTTGTTCGCGGACCGTATGCGGCACGGGTACGCCAAAGAGAGCGAGTATGCCGTCTCCCGTGAATTGCTTGAGCACGCCTCCATGAGACTGTATTACCTTCGCCATCGCGCCCAGGTAGCCGTTGAGCCACTCATACAAGGGCCCAGGTTCCATTTTTTCGGAAATGGTGCTGAATCCTTTTAAGTCGGTGAAGAGAACGGTCACCGTAAGCTTTTGAGCCAGGGGCCTATGGCCTTCCAGAAAGGAGTCCCGGTTGGCCCAAATCTCCTCGGCGATCTCCTTGGAAACATGACGGGAATACAGTTTCATGAGAACGGATCGCATCTTCCGCTCGCGCGATGAAGCGTAGGAAACTGCCAGAACGGATCCGCCGACAAAAGCCGCGGCTGGGGCCACCACGGGAATCCACCAGCCTGCGGCGAAAGCAATCCAACCGATTCCCGGCAGGCTCGCCAGGCAGGCTGAAGTGGCCGGAGCTATACGCCAGGGAGATCGGACCCCGTTACCGATCAAGGCCCCTGCCAGACACCAAAAGAGAATCCAACCGTCTTCCACCCAATCGCTCCAGGGTTGGAGTGCTCTATCGCCATCCAGGGCCTTCCGCAGCAGTTGGTTCACTGTCATGGCTTGCACCTCGATGCCGCGATGGGTCCGATTAATGGGTGTCACTCGAGCATCTTCCACGCTGGGCGCATTGATGCCCACCAGCACGATCTTGTCGCGAAGGGCCCCGGGGGGAATCCTCCCACTCAGGGCGTCCGTGACGGAAAAGCGGGTAAACTTGTCGGGGCACTTGAAATCCAGCAGCATCTGCCACCCCCGGGCGTCGGCTCGAACATACATGCCATCGTCGGCCTGGAGGCGCCGGAACCGGGCCTTCCCAAGGCGGAACGATCGCGAATCTTCAGGGTCGAATTCCGGCGTAATTCCCTTCCGTTCGAGGTAGATCAGGGCCGTGCGGAAAGGGAGAGAATCGTAGGTGTCGCCCTCGGATGAATCGGCAAAAAGCAAGCTGCGGCGAACCTTGGGGATCGTGTGCGCCACTTCCACGTCCACCGGAAAATTGTCATTGAAGGCGATGCGCTCCGGATTTGAGCTTAACACGGCCGGAGGCTTTATCCCGCTGAGCGTGAAGATCGCCACAATGTTTGATCCGGCTTGCAGAACCTGGTTCAAGCGGGGGAGGCCCCCACCGCTTTTGGGGACCGGCAAGTCTCGCCAAATATCCAACCCAATCACTGCCGGCGCATCCGCCTCAAGTAGGCTCAAGAGGTCCGCCAGTTTCTCGTCGGGAAGTGGATAATCCAGCGAAGGGCTTTGGATGTCTGATTCCACCATCTCCACCAGGACCAGGGGCTCGCTGGAGGCTGCTCTGGCCTGCTGGCGAATGTAAAAATCGTAGAAATGGAACTCCAGGAATTGGAAAGCGCCCAGGTAACGAAGTGTAAGGGTGCAGGCGAACGCCACGAGGACGATTAGCGCGACAGTCACCTGGGAGGAAGGGTGCCACCTGGAAATACGGGAGGAAGTTGAGCTTTCGGCGCTCATCCTAGAGCCAATTGCCTATGATCAGAAAAGGCGACCAGTAACAGGGGTGGCGATACCGGCGGTCATTGAGCATTTTGACCTGGGCTGCCTGCAGCGCGCGCGCCTTGGAACCCGAGGGAGAGCGTCTTAATTCCTCGTAAACCTCGGAAATCAGTGCGGAAGTCGATTGGTCGTTCACGAACCACAGGCTGGCCAGGGCGCTGCGGGCACCGGCTTTGACCGCTACTCCAGCCAAACCAAGGGCGGCGCGGTCATCACCCGCCGCGGTTTGGCAGGCGCTTAGCACCAGTAGCTCCACGGGACGGCCACGATACTGGCTGGGCCGGATGAGCGCTTCCAGAGTATTCAGGGTGAGTTTGGTATCGTGCGTCAACACGAACGTGTTGCGCACGTCCCGATCGAATTGGCCATGCGACGCAATATGGACGATCGAGAATTGCTCCTCCTCCAGTTTTCGTCTGAGCTCGTCGAGGGTAAAACTCTGGTCAAGTAGCGTCTCGCTCGGATACATCGGCGCCAAGTTGCGCATTTCAACGGGAACAAAATCCAAAGGCGGAAAGCCCTGGACCGACTCCGAAACACCGCTCAGAAGCAGGCGCATTTTCCCGGGGCCGATGGCTTGCGGCGCCACCAGCGAAAGCCCGGGCGCCACGCCTACCGCCAAATCTTGGATGAGAAACTTCTCGCCGTCGTGTAAAGCGGCGAAAGGAATCGTCCTGAGGGCGCCGTCGGGCACCACCACCAGGGTGGTGATGCGATGCTCGCTGAGCCACGGCCGCAAGGGCCGGATCAGCCAATCGTAGAGTTGTTGGGCTTGGGCCAGGTAAGCGTAAGAGGTGCGGGTTTCCAGGTTGCGCCGGAACAGGGTCACTTCGGCTTTGAGTTCTTCCGCGCCAACATTCGCGGTTATTCGCTTCAAGCCCGAACTTAGTCCGACCAATACTTCGGTGCGCGCGGGCAGCGGGATCAGGTAAATCACCGCCGTCTGTGCGTCAATCGATTCGAGATCCCGCGTGCGGGATCGCTGCAAGTCTACGCAATCATCGCAAAAGTAGTCATTCAACTCCACGTTCTTGAGAATCTCCACCGTTTCCCGCGCCTCGCGGAGCAGGCTCTGCTCCGTTTCCGGGACCGTCGCAGACCGGGCTTCCAACAATAACAAATCCGCCAGTTCAAGAAAAAGCGGTCCCTGCACTTCGCGGAATGACTGGTGGCGGCTGGTGTTTCCGAACCCCAGCGAAACGTCGCTCCGGATGGGCTGCAGCGTCTGGACGGCTCGTCGGTAGGCCTCGATCGCAGGCTGGTTGGAGCCCTGTGCCTTTAATAGCCGTCCTTCCTGCCACTCCCAACGATACAAGGCATCTGGCAGTTGAGCCTGTTGAGCGGCGAAAATGGCCCGCCGCGTCAATCCCAAAGCGGCTTCGCGTTGTCCATCCTGGTCATAGAGCTGCGCGAGGTAACCCAAGGCATAGGTTCTAATCGGGAGATCCTCGAGTTGATCGGATGATTTCAATGCCTCCTCGAGGGAGCGATGGGCGCGCAGCATCAGGCGTTGTTCGGATCCCTCCGCAGTTAATTTGATCTGACGGTCCGTCTGCGCTGAAGTCAGCAGCAGGAACGCCTTTGCGTGCGAATTCCCCAGGGGGGCAATTCCCTTAAGCGCTTCCGCGTTCATTTCGTCCGCTCGCACAGGCTCTCCGGCTTGCGCTGCCGCGGCTGCGGCGTTGCACCGCGCCTGTGCCTCCAGTAGCGCGTTGCCTGCCTGGCGGGCCAACACCGCACTCGCGTCGTAGTTAGTCAGTGCCGCCAATAATAGTTGCTGGGAAAAGCAGAGGTTCCCCAGGTCGTTGAGAATTTCCCCTTCAAGCTCCAAGTCGCGGGTGGCCCGCGCGGTCTCTAATGCCTCATTTAACAAAACGGTGGCCCGACCCGGCTCTCGCGTCATGGTAAGCGCCGCCCCCAGCCTGCTTTTCAAGCGAGCAAGCTGCGATTGGGCACTGCTCGATTCTGCACGAGCGAGCGCGGATTCCAGTGTCTGGACCGAGCGCCGGTGTTGGCCAATCGCCTGGCAGGCACTGGCCAGGGCCATCGAGACGCGAATCTCCGCCTCCGCATTGCCCTGCTCGCGGAAATGATTCAGCGCCGTCTGCCACTGCTCAGCGGCCTCGCTGAACCTGCCTCTGTCGAATGCGTGCTGCCCTTGATCCATGAGCCTGTGGTCATTCACTGCCGCCTGCGCGAGGCTGGAACAAACGACCAACCAGAACCCGCATAGCCGGATAGCCGCCAGCCTGGAGAATCCGGGGAGGATCTCCTTCGCCATGGTCCTGTAATTCTTCGGGCTGAAAACTTGCATGGAAATAGAAAAATTAATCTTGAAAATAACACTTGCCTATAGCATGGTAGCGCCTATGAAGCGAATTCAAATCCCTGGGTCCCTCGCCGCAACCGGCCTTCGTTGCGCCTTCTTTCAAACGGTGGGTGCATGTGCGGCTGTTGTCCTGGCCTGCCTGGTGCCGGCGGAGAGTGCGCTGGCGCAGCAGGCTTCCGAGCAAAAACCAGCCGCGAATTCTCCGGTGAAAGTGAAGTTTCGTCCTCCTTCCACTGGCGCGCCTTCGGTCCGCCTCACCGGAGGGTCGCGGGGCACTGGAGACACGACGCTCGCTCTCGATGTTCTCGCGCCGGATGACGTCGGGCTGACCACGCAGGAACAACCCTCGTTGTTCTGGTATCAATCCAAAGGTGAAACCGCAAAGTTCGAACTGACTTTGCTTCAGGAAAAAAAGATAAAGCCGCTTGTCCAGGTTACGGCCGAAGGCTCGCTGAGCGCAGGCATCCAGCGTTTGCGGTTGTCGGAGCACGGCGTGAAGCTCTCCCCCGGCGTGGAGTACCAGTGGGTCGTGGCTCTGATCACCGATCCCGAGAACCGGTCGAGAGACCTGGTTGCGAGTGGCGTGATCAAACGCGTTGACCCCTCTGCCGAGCTCCAGAAAAGCATCGCTGCAGCAAGTCCGGCGTCTCTGCCGGCCGTGTATGCTGAAGCGGGTATCTGGTATGATGCGCTGTCCAGCCTTTCGGACCGAATCGATGCGGACCCCCGCGACAAAGCTCTGCAGGAAGCCCGTGCCGATCTGCTTCGGCAGGCGGGCTTGAAGGGCGCAGCGACTCTTCCCGTTGTGGCCAGCCAATAGGTCATAGCAGGCTGCTTGAATCATGGGTGCTTCGTTTCCGGCGAGCGCCCTGTACGCTTTCGCGAAATGCCGGGTGTTGCTGCTTTCGGGTGCGGTTGGCGGGTTTGTGGGATGGGTGTGCACCGGTAGAAAAGGATTAGAACGCCGACATGTTGACCTTGAAACCCACTCCATGCTCTTGCAGACCTGCGTCGTCGGAAATATCGACGTCCCGCAGCCGATGCCCCCAGTAAATCTCCGCGGATAGATGCTTGCCCGGCGTGAATAACAGCCCCACGCCCGTGCTGCAGATGGTTGTCGGGCTGGGTGAATCGTCGTAATTCCACCCCCCGCCGAAATCGAAGAAAGGCGCCAGGTGAAGCATCCCGGCTCCCGACTTATCGAACAGGACGGGCACCCGGAATTCGATCGACGATAGGAGACCACGATCACGCACCATCTGATTCTCAATATAGCCGCGCACGGTGTTGTATCCGCCCACACTGATTTGCTCCAGCGCCAGCAAACGTTCAGGGGCCCACTGGCCGCTAAGGCGCAATATCACCTGGTTTTGGGTGTTGAAAAGCCGCTGAACGTATTGCGCCTGGCCTAGCCAGGAGAAGAATTTGGCATCAGGCTCTCCCCGGACCCCGTTATCTGTGGCATCCCAGACGTCCAAACCAAGGTTGAAGGTGGAGCGCAGAGCCAGAACATGGTTGGGGCCGCGCCGCAACCATTCCTGCGATAATCGCAATACGGAGACAACCATCTGACCATCGACCGCGCCCGGAGAAACATTAAAGGGCTCGTCCAGCAGCCAGCTCTGATTATCGCTTCGATCGAAACCAACGGAAACCGCAATTTCCTCGTTGGGCCGTTGATAGAGAGGTTGGCGCAGGACGAGTCCGAAACTCTTGGTCAGGCTCGTGATGGCCAGGGGCAGCAGGGGATCTTCCACGATGCTCGTGTTGAGTCTGCTCCCACGCAGGCCGATCGACGTGTCAAAACGGTTCAACGGCAGCGAGTAGCTGCCGTCCAGGTTGTCCGCCCCCGAAAACTCCAATCCATTCGCGCCGGCATTGGCAATTCCGTAACGAAACTGGAGCGGGTCACTATTACCGGTCAGATTCATGTCTGCGGCCAACAGTGAAATCTGCTCCGCACCCACGCTGGGCGGTCGCTGATTATCAAACTGCAAGCCTACCCTAAAGGGTTGCTGATCCTCCACCTTCACATCCAGAATGCTCTGGCCTGGGCTGGAACCGGGTTTCAACTCGCCGTTGATTTGGCGCACGTTCGGGTTCTGCCTGAGGAGTTGCAGGCCGTCCTGCAATTCCGTGAGGTTGAGCGGCGGCTGGGACCACCGTTCCAAGCGAGACCGGATGTAACCGTCCCGAAGCCATCTGTTCCCGTGAAGTTGGATTTCAGTCAATTCACCTTCTACGATCCTTATGAGGATGATGCCGTCCGCTGGATTCTGGTCGGGAATTACCGCCCCGGAGTTGATATAACCGTTGCGGACATAGTGCAGCGTGATGGCACGCCGGGCCTGCTCGAGCTCATCCGTGCCAAGTTCGCGGCGCGAATAGGGCTCGATTAAATTGGCCAGCGCAGCGTCGGAAAACGCGGCATTCCCCTCAAAGCGGTATCCCTTTACGAACAACCGCGCCTGGGCGGACAGTTGGCGCGCTGGGTCGGTGTCAACCGGTGGCGGCGGAAGAACCTGGGCGCCCAGGGCGCCCGGAAGCATCGCCAGCGCCAAGACCACGTGCAGGCGCCACGAAACCCCGCGTTGATGGCAGAAAAGTTTATGGTTTAACATCCCGTGAAGAAACCGCCCCGCTGGGCAGGAAGCCGCCCGGTTCCAACGGCAACCCGCCGCGGCCCAGGATTACAAAGCTGCTGACTCCTCCCGTCAAACGCACCGCGCAGTCGGGACGCATCTGAGACGCAGCGTCCAACAGATTGCCTGGCAGCCCAATCAGGCTGCCACTGAGGTCCACGTCCGGTGCGGTAACCTTTACCGTGCCGGGAAGTCCAAACGGAGCCGACGCGTCAATCACGCTGTCCGACTGCAGAAAATAGTCCGACAATATGGTAATGTTCCCGCCATTGGCGGAACTGGATTTCGAAATGAGGCCGCTTCGGTTCAACACGAAGGAATAGGTCTCGACCGTGAGGTTGCCGCCATCACCCTCCGCCTGGGCGGTGAGTGTGCTGTCCAAAAGATATATCAGGGACGGCGCAGACAAGCTGATGTTGCCGCCGCCTCCCGGTCCGGCCTGCGCCGTGATCTGACTGTCGAAAAGCTGAATCGTGTCGTCCGTTGTCACCTGGATGTCACCCCCTCTGCTCAGCGGTGCGGAGGTGCTGATCGATCCGTTGCCCGCCAGCAAAACGCTACCGGATGATTGCATCGTGATCGTGCCCGCCAGTCCGGAACCTTCGGAACTGGATTGGACAGAGGCTCCGTTGTCGATCGAGATTGAACCGGCAGTGATAGCGATGTTGCCGCCGTTGCCGGTCGTCGCAGTTCCCACGGAAATCATCATCCCATTACGCAGCGAAAGAGAACCGGTCTCGATAAAGACGTTTCCGCCGTTGCCGTTATACGCAATTTCATCGAAGGGGGAAACGCTGCTGGACGATGAGATGCCTGGTATGAATCCAGGCCAGGGGGTGCCGGTATCGAGGACGATCGAACCAGCGTCGATGGTAATGTTCCCGGCATTCCCGTCGCCGTAGGTTCCGGCCGAAATGGCCGAGTCGTTCAGCAACTGGAGCGAGCCGGCCTTGATGTCGATATTACCACCGCGTCCCGCCGGCAGCTGGCCGTTGATCCCGAGCGAAAGCGCCGTGATCGAGCCGAACATTCCGTCCAAAGTGAGTTCGTCGCATTCCACGTGGATGTCGCCGCCGTCGCCGGCGCCGGACGAATACGTGGTCACCGAGCTGTCCTTGATTGAAATCGAGCGGGCCGTGATGTCGATTGATCCGGCATTCGGATCTCCCAACGTGCTGGCTGAAATCGTGGCGTAGGTGCCGAGCTCCAGGGAATCGGCCCGAATGACGATTTGGCCTCCCGACCCAAAGGCAACACCGCTTACCGGTGCGGCGTTGGCGCTGATCTGTGTCGGGGGGTAGGTTTCCGAGCCAATGACGCGCATGGATCCGGTCGTGATGTCGACCCGGCCCGCATCCGCGGCCCCGAAGGTGGAAACCGAGATTTCCGCGCCCCGCTGTAGGTCCAAAGATTCCGAGCGGATGATGATGTCGCCACCGGCCCCCTGGGGGTCTTCACTTGCGGTTTCAGCAGCTATCCTCGTAAGCAACGGTCCGTCCTGGCTGTCCACAGTGACCTTGGGTGCTTCGATGACGATGTTGCCCCCTTTTGTCGCTCCCGAACTTGACGTGGTGAGTTGGCCGCCATTCAGCAACTCCACACTGTCACTCAGCGTCAACAGAAGGTCTCCACCGGTGCTGCTCACGTCCACCCGGGCGTTCTCGACCACCAGCCTTCCCCCCCGAATAACCACCGTTCCAGGCGGATTGACCTGGCCGTTGGCCGCCAAACCGCCCTGGATCGACGAAGGAATTGAGGGGGTGATTTCCCCCGGGCCGCTGACGCCGGTGAGGCTGATTTGGCTTCCCAGGGCTTCCAAGCTGGCACCGTCACGTACTGTGACGGTGCTGCCGATCACCGACAGGGGAGAGCCCGGCGCAGAGCGCAGGGAGCCGCTCACTTCCACACTGCCATTCGCGCCTTCAAGAAAACCGAAGGCCGCCACCGGGGCTGAACTCAGCATGGAATCGTCGGCGTCCAAAGCCGCCATGAACCGGGCGTCATCCGCCAATTTCAAGTAATTGGCGGAGCTCACTGAAAACGCGCCGCTTACGTCAACCGAGGCGTTCGGCCCGAAGACCACGCCATTGGGGTTGATGAAATAAAAATTCGCTCCGGCGATCCCGGAGCGAATTGTGCCGTCAATTGAGGATGGGCTGCCGCCCGTTACGCGGCTCAGAATGTTCTGAATGGTCCCCGGCCCGCTGAAGGTGGCTACATCTCCCGCCTTTAGGTCGAACTGGGAAAAGCTGTGGAACAGGTTGTTCCCGCGAGTGAGTCCCGCACCCGCTGTGATGTCATAGTTCGGTCCGGGCAAGGCACCGCTCGCCCCGAACTTGCCGTCCAAAACCACCTGGGCGGGGGCTGTGGCAAAAGTGCAGAACAGCCCGAGCCCAACCAGCATCAGCTGCCGACCTAGGGGCTCCCTCATGATCCGTAACAGGTTTCGGTGGATCATTAACTGGAATCGGTGGCTTGGTGGCGGGGCTGTGCACCTTATCTCAGTTCCACTATGGCGTAGGGATTATGGCCCCCATCCCCCAGTTCGACCTCGATCCGATACCTGCCTCTGTCGGTAACCAGGGTGTTCCAGTTGAAATGCCATTGGTTGGCAACCCATTGGAAGTACTGGTGGTCAATGGGTACTGCGATTACTGCACATGACAGCGGGTCGATCTTTGAGATCGTCACTGTGGGCGGCAAAACTGACCGGTACGAAGTGCCACAAAACTTGGCATCGAACTTGATGGGAACTTTGTTGCCGGCATTGATGGTCCTTATTGGCGCTGAGCAGTCCCCGCCGCTTCCGTTGATTGGGGCATAGAAGCCGGTAAATTCGAGGTAGGGACGAACAACCTGGAAAAGGACTGTTGTGTAATTCTCTAGCGAATCCGTCGCGGTTGCGGTCACCGTGGAGGTGCCAGGGGGAAGCAGGCTAAAGGGAGGATCATAGGTTATCCATACCGGCCCACAGCCGCCGGTGGTCTGGAGAGCGGGATATTCCTGCGGGTCGGAGCATCCTATGGTTACCGAGGTCGGGGGATTATAGAACTCCAGGTCCGTTGCGCTCTCCGCAATTCCGTCCGCAACCATGTACAGGTTCGGTCCATCGTACTCGATTGGCACTTTCATGGCTTGACACCGATCAGGAGATTCGACGTCGCCGAAATCGAAAGGTCCCTTGACCAAAGCCTCGTAGAGTTTGGTGCCGTGGGCCATGACGTTTTCCTTGGTCGCTGGTATGCCAGCGGTTTCGCTGTCAAAGACGTACCCGCGAAACCATGCCGCGGTTCCGGCAGTCGCTTTGCCCAGCACCACCAGGTAACGCTTTCCATTAATCTCCTCGTCTCCACTCGCAATATCGTAACTCGCGCCGCACAAGGACGGAGTCAGGGAGAATTGTTCATCCTCGAGTTTTTGCTTTAGTTCGGGGTTGTCCGCTGTGACACCAGTTGTGACCCACGACCGGGCCAGGGCTTTCCATCCGCCCGTAAGGTAAACCGTTTTCACCGTCGAGGTGCAAACCAGCGGGCTTCCCGCAGGCTGGGGAACCTTCGCAGTCCAAGTCCCCAATCCAGTGACTCCGGCAGAAGGTTTGGTATAATTTTCAGGTGTGACCGCAATAGCGGTGTTGGGTGCGACCGCAGTGGCGGTGGTGGGTTCGACCGCAAAGGCGGTGGTGGGTTCGACCGCAGTGGCGGTGGGGGTGTAGGCTAGACTGGCTTCCACTTTTCCTACGCCGGTAGGCGATAGCAGGGACTTGAAACCTGCCAGGGCCGGTTGAGCGCCGCAGGCCACCATCAGGCCTGCCGCAGCGAGGCCGATTCTGAATGATGTGTTGGTGTTGTTCTTCATGTTGATTCCTTTTAGTTCATCCGATTCCGCCTGTGTCCGGTTGCCTATTGGTTTGGGTTGTCGGTTTTACGGTCGATCCACGCATTTTGAAAATGAAAGAACACGTAATGCGTGGAAAAACAATTGCTAATAATTGCATCGCCAGGTTTGCTTGTCAAGTGGGACCGGGTTGGGGTGGTGCAATTCCCCGCTCAGTAGTCGAAAACGCTGACTTCCCTCGTCGCTTTCCGCAGCAGGCGTGCGAGGCCGAGGGCCATGTTCCGGAGGAGCGTGATCTTTATGCGCGGGTGGGCAAGGTCCAGGGCCTCGAAATCGTCCCGCTTCAACAGGTGACACTCGACATCTGTCTCCGCTCTCACCACCGCCGAGCGCGGAGCCCCGTCGAGCATGGCAACCTCTCCGAAAGCCATTCCTGAGGAAAAGACGCCGAGCCGCCTCCACGCGCCGTTCGCAAGGGGGATGGCGATACTCGCGGACCCCCGATGTATGAGGAAGACTTCGCCAGCCTGTGCCCCGATCTCCACCATGACTTCGTTTTGGCGATAGGACCGGTGTTCGAGAAGATCGGTGAGCACCTGGGTCTCTTCCGGTGTGAGCCCCCGGAACAAATCATAGGAATCGATCGCGGTCGGGCCGGTGTGCGTGCCCCCGGGGAATTGCGCCTGCAACCACTGGTTCTCGCACCACTCCAACGCCAGGTCGTTGTCGTCGAAGGCCTGATAGTCGGTCTCGAACTGGACTCCGAGTTTCGCCTTCATATAGCGCCGAAGCGTCGCCAGATGTCCCGCCCGGGAAAAGACCATCACTCGCTTCTGTGCGGCCAACCGGGCTCTTAGCTGAAACAGCAGACGGCATGCGCTTTCGTCGATACCCAAAACGTGCTTCAGGTCGAGGGTCAGATACTGCAAATCGTCGAGGGAATCCAACACGCTCCTCAGGAGAACTTCGCAGCTGGAGAAAACCAGGTTGCCCTGGAGTTGGTACAATTGAATGGCTCCTCCGGACTTGCGCAGCAGGCTCGCTTCCTCCGCATGGCGCGAGCGGCTGGAGTTCACTTCCGTGCCGTTGAATCGAAGCCGGATCACGGACCTTGTCGCATTGGAGAGGTTGAACAGGTGCAAATCCAAAGTACGTGACAGGGAATCACAAACCTGGATCCCTCGAATGCTGTTGCCTCGCGCATCCAACCGGGGGGAGAACACACCGATTCCCAACTGCCCTGGCAGTACCGCGATGACGCCGCCTGCCACCCCGCTCTTCGCGGGCATGCCAATTCGGTAGAGCCACTCTCCCGCATAATCATACATCCCGCATGAGGCCATGACGCTGATGATGCTCTCCACATATTCGCCCCGGATCGCTTGCTTGCCGGTAAGCGGGTTGACCCCCCGGTTCGCGAGGGTGGCCGCCATCACCCCGAGGTCCCGGCACGTCACGGATACCGAACACTGCTTGAAATAGAGATCCACCACCGGTTCGGGGGGCTCCGTGAGTATGTTGAAGTTGC
The DNA here is from genome assembly GCA_002428665.1 of Verrucomicrobia subdivision 3 bacterium UBA6082. GTDB lineage: Bacteria > Verrucomicrobiota > Verrucomicrobiia > Limisphaerales > UBA8199 > UBA6082. The sequence continues at coordinate 62,868 of DIXK01000004.1, read as the reverse complement.
GCAGCATGTGCCCTATGGCGCGATTCCGATGCCCGGTTTCAGACTCGGATTGGTACACCTGCTCGTCAATGGCCAATGCCCGACCTGCGCAGAGCGAAAAGGACTGCAGAATGCGGCGGAGGCGGACCTCAGGGCTTTTCCCGGCGATCATGCCTGCCGCCGCAATCGCCCCGGCGTTGATCATGGGATTTCGCGGACGGCCGGTTCCGGGTTCCAGGCTTATGGCATTGAAAGCATCTCCGGTCGGTTCGACCCCGATCTTCGCCAGCACCTCCGCACGGGAGTTGTCCTCCAGCGCCATGCCATACACGAAGGGTTTCGAAATCGACTGAATGGTGAAGGACTGCCGGGAATCGCCCACCTCGTAAAGGCTGCCGTCGGCGGTAACGACGCAAATGCCGAACCAGTTGGGGTCAGCCCGGGCCAGCTCCGGTATGTACGTAGCCACCGCTCCCTCTCGATTTTCGGAGATTTCCCTGTGCAGATCCTGCAAGTAGCTCTGGATCGGAGATTGTGCCGGGGTAGTCATCATGCTCATGGGGGTATCAGGCACCGCTGGTGCCTGACCGGGTTATAAAATTAAGCAAAGTGAATAAGTGCATAAGAGATTCTCCAGTCCGCAAAGCAAGGAAAATGCCACAGTTGTCCGCGGTTCAAAAATCAGCTTTTTAGGCCCGCTTTCAGGGACTTTTTCCTTGAGGCTGTCTCGGATCGGCAACTTCGCGCTGGCTGAAAATGCCCAGCATGCTAAACCTTCGTCAGCGAGGGTATGTCCCGAGGCGACCGGAGTCTTCATCTCACGGATCAAGTGGCGAGGTGGATCACGTCGGATTCTCGATCTGAAGTTTGCGTGGCACGGCGGAGGCCTCGCAGTGGCAGCGAACAGATGCTAGGGCTCTTGCAGTGACAATTTTGCGGTCGGATCCCGTCGATGTCCTTCCAGCAAGCCATGCGCGATATCATGGGCACCACCGCAACGTAGAACCGGCCGCTGGCGTCATCGCCTTATGACGCCAGTCAGGCCCATAGTCCGCTACCCCCAATCCGGCAATTGCTATGCCCGCAAAAGGCTCGTAACCCGCGACAATTCAGCCGACCCGGATACGATAGAATCGTGATCCCTGCGTTGGGGCTGGATCCGACAACGTGCGGACGGTTCCGTCGCCCACGATTTGGTCCGCACTGCGCCAGTCGAGATCCTCCAGGCGATTCTTATACTCGAGGGTGTAGGTCCGCCCCGAAATCGTTGGTACGCGCACTTCGAATACCCCGTTTTTCCATTCGACCGGCATCTGGATGACGGGCGGGTCAACGGCCACCGCGCGCACTACCACGGAGAACTCGACGGTGTCGCTCAAGCTCGGCACTCCGTTATCCCTCACCGTCGCCGCGACCGCGTAGGTGCCGGGGCCCTGGGCATCGGTTGGCGTCCAAGTCAACATTCCGCTGGAGGCGTCTACTGCCATTCCATTTGGCCCTTCAGTCAGGCTGTAAGTCAGGGTGTTGGCCGGGATATCGGGGTCACTGGTCGTCAACATGAGATTCAGCGTAGTTAGCTCATCGACGACCTGCTCCGCCACTGTTGTCAGCACTGGCGCTGAATTTACCTCGCGCACCTCGACAGAGAACTCGACGGTGTCGCTTAAAACCGGCTCACCGTTATCGCTCACGGTTGCCTTGACCGCGTAGGTGCCGGGGCCCTGGGCTTCGGTTGGCGTCCAGGTCAACACTCCGCTGGACGGGTTGATCCCCATGCCTGCCGCACCTCCGGTCAAAGTGAAGGTGAGTGTGTCGTCTGAGTCCGGATCAGCGGCTTCAAGCGTCAAGCTGAAGGGCACACCCTCGTCGATTTGTTGGGTGCCCAGCGCGGTTATAACGGGGGAACGGTTGGCTAAACGAACTGTAGTCACAGCTTCGGCCACAGGCTCTTTGTCCTCGATGAGACCGACATGGTCACGCGCCACACTGTAGAAGCCGTAGCTCTGGCCGACCTTACCAGTGAAGGGGGCCTCGGTTGCAACGGTGGATGCCAGCCAAAGCTCCCAGGGACCGGCATTTGTCGATACGTAAATGTCGAAGCTGGAAATCCCACTCCCTTGGTCGACACCAGACCACACGACGATGAAGGTCTCCTGTGTATACTCTGGCAGCGCTCCGACGGCACTAGTCGGCGGTTCGGCATCGATGGTGACGAGGGCCTCCTTGGCCGGATCGGTACCCAAAGCAGCGTTCTGAGGGTCGCGTTGATTGGTGGTGATCACCGGCAGGAATCCAAACTGAATGGATGCCACATTCCGAATCTCGGTTCCGGAAGGCAATCCGGGTTTGGCCCGGATCACGTAGGAGACGTGTCCTTTGCCCCGACCGGTGCCATCCTCGGGCGGCAATAGCCCGACCTCCACGGGGGGAAGCCAACCGGTCTCCGGATCCAGCGACCGGAAGGTGGCGTTCATCTGTCCGTTGGCCCGATTCAAACCAGCCTCGATCTGCACCTCGATCTCTGTGCCCAGCACCTCCGCCAGCAGATTCGTCGCGAACGAACGTGTCCCGGGCGGAATGGCAATCAACACATCGCCAAAACCGACCTCGGTCAACTCGAACGTATCCCAATCCAGATGTGGGCTGAGCGGGTCGGTCACAAACACCTGCTGTGCCGGTGCCGTCGCGTTCGTCATGTTCTCAAAGTCAATTCGATACGGGAATAACGCCCCAGCAGTCACGTGGTTCGCTTCGCCGAAGCCCGAAGGGCCGAGTTTCTGGTTGGGATCTCTCGCCTCAGGAAGATCGGTGTCGTCTGTATCTTGGTCCTCGGACTCTGGTCCGGGACTGTCAATCGGGTTTTTGAACGGAGCACAGAAAAGGCTCTGTGCCTGGGTGCCGAGAGCCGCGTATCCGCTATTAAGCAGACTGAATAAAGATCCGCCGGTCGGAAAACCCGCGATCACCGCGTTTGCCGCGTCCCATCTCGCGACCACCTGAGGACTTGATCCCGCTTGTTGGGCAATGACTCCTGCCATCGAGTGATTCCAATCCAAGGCTCTTTCGTCTCCGACGACCGACATAGTAGTGGACGCAAGTCCAAGGCCCACATCGAACGAACCTATGAGCAATCCAAATCCACCGGCAACCGCTAAAGGAATTGATGCAGCTTGAACAGCCGCGATACCTGCCGTCACCGTTACGGCACCACTAACAAGCTGGACGCCGCCTGAGATCACGCCACACCAGTTTACTGCCAGCCCCGTTGGATCATTGAACATCAGCGGGTTGTTACGGGCATAGGTATACACGTTGATGCCGCCTTTAACACCAATGGGATCAGCAGATCCAAACCTCCCGCTTTCAGGGTCGTAGAAACGGGCTCTCATCTGCACAAGTCCATGTTCCTCGCTTAGGACCCCAAGTTGGCCCGAACCAACAAATGGGTTAGCAATGCTTGCGCGCTGCCTCAAGACACCGATGAATGGGTCGTATATGTACACGTTTCGTTCGCTTGCGACCGCATCCGTCACTTGAGCAACATTGCCCATCGGATCGGCAGTATAAAAGCCGACTGTGGCAGAACCATCGGTGGCCCGAATCAGCCCTCCAGCATGGTCATATCCTGCCAATCGAACCCCAGCGGCATCGTAAACGCCGACGACATCCCCCAAACCCGCCGGATCGATGACGAAGTGGGACTCGACACCGTTCTCAGCGGAGCGCACCCGCTGGCCGAGCGCGTTGTAACTGTACTCCCACACTTGGCTGGTGCTATTCTCCTCTTTGACCACACGAACCAGACGATTCTCGACGTTGTATTCGTAAGTGGTCGTGGAGTCCGGTCCAGCCTCGCGGATCAAGTTGCCGTCGGCATCGTACTCACACGTGCGATTGCCCACCTGGGTGTATTGGTTCAGGGCGTTGATGGTGTACACTGTGGTCACGCTGTTCTCGATGGTGCGCAGGCGGTTACCCAGGGCGTCGTAAACATAAGTCAGATCCTGATCGGGGATCTCGGGGTCCGTCGAAACGAGTGTCGCCCGCGTCAATTGGCTGTTTTCATCATAGCCATAGTTCCAGGCTCCATAATGCGTCTCCATCCGAGTGACCCGACCCCTGGCGTCATACGTGCGAGCGAAGCGCGAAAGTATGGCAGCGTCAGGCCCGCGATTCACCAACTCCGTGATCCGGCCTGAGGCATCGTAGTCATATGTAGTGTAAACCCCATTGCCGAGGGTCTTGCGAGTGACCTGACCCACAGCATCGTAAGCATACTGTGCGATGACGACGCTGCTTTCGTCGGTGACCGAGGTCAACCGGCCCAACGTATCGTAGTCGTAGGTCAACCGATGGCCGAGTTGGTCGAGACTTGACCGTCGGCGGCCGGCGGTGTCGTAAGTGAACTCAAGCCAGCGGTTCTGGGGATAGTCGATGCGGGTCAAGCGCTCCTGCCCATCGTACTCGTAGGTCGTCGTGCCATAGCTGTCCTCAATCCTTTGCAGCCGGCCCAGGGAATCGTAGGTGAGCTTTTGGACAGTCCCATCGGGCAGCGTCTTTGAGGTCAGGCGCCCGGCCTGGTTGTAGGTGAATGACACGACCTGGCCCCGCCGATTTCTCCATGTCAGGGCATTGCCGCGGTCATCGTAGGTCCAGCCTTCGCTGCTGCCATCCGGGTAGCGAATGGTCGTTAACCCACCGCGCGCGTCCGTCTCGAACCGGGTGCTGCTGCCATTCGCATCACGCAGGCCTGCCAGCCGATCATTCTGGTAGCTGAAGGCTGTCGTGTAGCCCATGGGGTCCGTGGCGGAGCTCGTGTGCCCCCGCGAATTGGGAACCATCGAGAGTTTCCGCCCGGCGTTGTCGGTGACGGTGGTCAGGTTGCCTTGGAGATCAATCTGGTAGTGGATGCTCTGGCGATCGGCGGTTTCCGCCTTGACGATTTGGGCGCGGTGATCGATGAAGAAGGTCGTCTTTTGCTGGTTGGCGTCGGTCATCGTGACCCTTCCGGAGCTGTCATAACCGAAGGATACCCGTTCGGCTTGATTGTTGCGCCAGGTGGCCTCGAGGCGGCCCCGGTCGTCGTAACCGTAATGGCGTTGAGCGCCTCCCGGATAATCGATTTCGACCAACGCATGCTCGCGGGCGGCGCCCTCCCCGGAACTGTACCGGTAGGTCGTCACGCGCCCATCGGAGGCGGTCACTGAGGTGAGATGCTCGCCCGAGCCGTCGTAGTCGTAGCGGGTGACGCGCCCGACCGGGTCCGTGACGGTGTTAATGCGGCCTTGAGTGTTGTAGCTGATCGCGAGTGCCCCGGCCGAGTTGTGGGTCAGGCTGGTCAGGCGGCCGCCCGTGTAAGCGCATACGATTTGGTTGCCCCACAGATCCGCGACGCTCTCGAGCCGACCGTCGGCGTCGAAGATGGACACCGAACCGTCGGTTTCGGTGAGTTGATAGCGGTGGCCACCCAGGTGGACCAACTTGCCCAGATCTCCGGGGACCGTGATGAACTGGTCTGGGAGTCGCGTATCCGGCTGGAAGAGCCGCGGTGTGCCGGTCATATTCATGATGCGCACCGTGCCGTCGTCCTCACCGACCAGTTCGAATTGCCAATTATGGACCCAGCCGCGGCCCAAAGGTCCGAGTTGGAAGCGACGGGAGATCGGCTGCTGATACCCCCTCTGGAAACTGATCGCAAGACCCGGCGCCGGCACCACGGCGTCGAGCCCTTGAGCGAGATACGAGATTGGATTCAGGGCGTCCGCTTTGCGAAACTCCATGGCCAGCAGCATCGAGACATCGGTGATCTCGTAATCGAGCCGCGCGAAATCTGCCGCGTTCAGCGCCAGGCGCGACTGGTAACTGCCCCAGGTATTGCCCACCTGACTGGTGAAATTGCCCCAGAGCACGTCCCAGGCGTCTGCCTGGATGTAATACGGGCGCAAGGAGTCTTTATAGTCGCTCCAGTCCACGGAGACATCGTTGGCCGAGGTAAGACTGCCCAATCGGAGTTCGACCCGGGTGTCCTTGAAGTTCCACGGTCGCTCCAAACCGACGTAGTAGATTGGCACTCGGCCCGATTCACCCGGTTCAAGCAGACCTGGCGATCGACCGCTGGCAATGAACTGAATGTGGTCACTGAAACCCCTCGGCATGGCTGAGGTCCACAAACCACCACTCACCTTTGACCGATCCAATGTCATGATTGGGCGGTCACTCCCGTCGGGATCTCCGCTTTCCAGAACGATCAACGGCGCGGGCATAGGAGCATCGCCGGTGTTGGCGTATTCGACAAAGATCGTGGCCGGCTCGTGGCGTCCTAGCGCGCTGGGAAGGACCATGCGAGCTCCGACCTTTCCTACCGCGGTCGTGGTATGTAGAACCTTGAAAGTCCCCGGAGCGACAGCGGTTTGCCCACTTCCGGAAGTCGCGCGCACGGTGTAAATGCCCGGTGGCACAGTCGCGAAATCGAATGTGGCCGTCAGTCGAGTGTAGGAATCAAGTTCAATGAGGGTCGGGGAATACGCGCTACCATCCAACGCGATGAGGGAGAGAGTTGTGGACGCATCCAATCCGGCCCCGGTCACCGTTAAGGTCCCTGGCTGCCCCCACGTGCGGGAGCCCGGCGTCACCCCGGTCAGCGTAATCGCGGGAAGACCTGCCTCGAGGGTGAAGCTCCCGTCTGCCGTCACCGTTTCGCCATGGATCATGACATACCAGGTTCCCGGTGCCGCGGCCTCGACCAGCAGTTGTTGATTCGCCGAACCGCCGGTTGTCGCACGGGCGTTGAATTGCGCGAGCGTTGGCGGCGAGCCATGTTGGGCATACAAACCAATGAGACCCTGTGAATCGGCTGCCGTGAGCCGCAAGACCAAGTTTTGCGCTTCCGCTAACTGGATGCGGTAATATCGTGTATCGCCATCGGCGACCAGGGTACTACCCACAACGCCCCCGTCCGCGATGGTTGGAATGAACAGGTCCAGATCCAATGCCGCTTCGTTGTTCAGTTGGTGCCGCTCGAGGACCCGCCATTCGTCGTCCACGGACACGATGAGCGAATAAAGCCCCTCCTCGACCAGGGGAATTGTTACGGTCAGAGTTCTGGCAATGGAACTGCCTGAAGGAATTGTCTCGGATACTTCTGTCGAGGTTAGTGGCAGATCCGTGATGTCCAGATACTCGTCTCGTGAGAGGTAAACTGCGTCGCGCCAAGTCTCGCCGGTTAGTTCCGCATCCCCAAGGTTGCTCACCTCGTACGTCAACTCGAACGGCGTGCCGATTGCGGCATCTGATGGTCTGACAACCCGGCTCACCGCCAGATCCGGTAGTTGACCGACTGGCTCGGCCACCGTGATCTGCCGGATGTCGGCGTAAGACCGCAGGCTGCCGTCCGCTTCCTTCAAAACTAACCGCACGGTATGCTCACCCGGCGTCGGGAACGACACCAGTCCCGGATTTTGCGCGGAGAAAGTGCGCCTCTCGCCAAGTTCCCAATGCCACTCAGTCACTAGGCCCTCTGGCCAGAATTCGGAGGCGCCACGCAACAACAGCGTATCGCCGGCCAGGATCGACCCCGAGCGAATCGGCGACAGGATCCTGGCATAGCCCACCTCGGGATTGACCAGTCGCCCGATCCCGCTCCGGGACTGGCCTCCTAGACTTGTGAAACTGCCTCCCACCACAGCCTTCCCGTCCGCCTGCACCGCCAGGGAGTTAACTTGACCGTTCGCTCCCGGATTGAAGGTCGTGTCCAACGCCCCGTCTGAGTTCAACCGACCGATGTAGCTGCGCGGTTGCCCGCCCAAGATGGTGAAAAATCCGCCCACCAAAATCTTCCCGTCCGCCTGCGCCGCCAAGCAGTACACCTCGTAATTCGCTCCCGGATTGAAGGTCGTGTCCAGCGCCCCGTCTGAGTTCAGCCGACCGATGTAACTGCGCGGCTGCCCGCCCAAGATGGTGAAAATCCCGCCCACCAGAATCTTCCCGTCCGGTAGCACCGCCAAGCCAAACACCTCGGCATTCGCTCCCGGATTGAAGGTCGTGTCCAGCGAGCCATCGCCGTTGAGCCGGGCGATGCCGGTGCGCGCCTGCCCACCCAGTGTGGTAAAAGAGCCGCCCACCAGAATCTTCCCGTCCGCCTGCGCCGCCAAGCAATAGACCTCGTAATTCGCTCCCGGATTGAAGGTCGTGTCCGGCGTGCCGTTCGGGTTCAGCCGGCCGATCCGATTGCGCGGCTGCCCGCCCAAGGTGGTGAACTCGCCCCCCACCAAGATCTTTCCGTCCGCCTGCGCCGCCAGGCAATTGACCGCGTAATTCGCCCCCGGATTGAAGCTCTCGTCCAGCGTGCCGTCCGGGTTCAGCCGGCCGATCCGGTTACGTGTCTGTCCACCCAGCGTGGTGAACGAGCCGCCCACCAGAATCTTCCCGTCCGACTGCAACGCCAGTGAATTCACAGTGGAACTTGCCCCCGGGTTGAGCCCGGCGTCCAACGTGCCATCCGCGTTCAGCCGGCCAATTCGGTTGCGCGTCTGCCCACCCAAAGTGGTGAAATCGCCCCCCACCACAATCTTCCCGTCTGTCTGCAACACAAGAGAAGACACTGAACCACTCGCCCCCGGATGGAAGGTCGGCTCAACAAAGGTGAGATTCACCGTCAGAGGCGCAGGCATGCTGACTGCGCTGCCCCACGGACCGGTTACTGCCAACGTGTAATAGCCCGGGTCGGACGCGTTTAGGTTGCCCAGGGTGAGGCTCGAGTCAGTAGCTCCTACCATGGCCACGCCATCCTTCCACCATTGGAAGTTGAGAGGAGGCGTTCCGATCACGGTTGCACTCAGAGTCGCACTCTGTCCAAGCTCTCGGTTCAGGCCCTCCGGGTGAATCGCAAATGCGGGATCATTCACGCGCAAGTCGGCGACCGCACTGGTCCTGCTGCCAAACGCATTGCTCACCACCACATGATAAGCGCCCGCGTCGGCACCGAAAACCTCGGCCACGGTCAAAGTCGGCGTGGCAGCTCCACTGATGTTGCCGCCATCCAAGAGGGCCACACCCCCTTTGAACCATCGGTAGCTAAGCGGTTCCGAACTACCTGCCACCACTCGCAGAATCGCGGTGTTGCCGGCGTCATGAGTCCGGATCGTGGGTTGCACAATGAAACCAGGCATCCCGTAATAGCCTTCAGCAAACCAGCCCGAGGCATTCTGATTGCCCGTGACGTAACCCCGCGCCCGCACGCTGCCCTCCACGGGAAGAGTTACACCCGAAAGCTGCCAGCCAAAAGCGATCCGCTCAGCTTCATCCAGGAGGGTCCAGGTGCTGCCGTCAACGGAGCTTTCAAACGTGACACGCCATACCTCAGGGCTGGCACCACCACGCAGCCAGGTCAGAGTCGAGCTTTCGTAAGCGAGCCTCTGGGTCGCTTCCTCGGTGCTGTCCAGGCGGACCAGGCTACCGCCGCCCACTAAAACCTTCCCGTCCGCTTGCACTGCCAAGGCTGAAACCAGGGTGCTCGTGACACCGCTCCCTCCGGGGTTGAAGATCAGGTCCAGGGTGCCGTCAGGATTAAGCCGGCCGATCCGGCTGCGCGTCTGCCCGCCCAAGGTGGTGAACGAGCCGCCCACCAGAATTTTACCGTCCGCCTGCAACGCCAGTGAATTCACATCGGCACTCGCCCCCGGATTGAAGCTCTCGTCCAGCGTGCCGTTCGGGTTCAGCCGGCCGATCCTACTACGCGGTTGGCCGCCCAGCGTGCTGAAACGGCCACCCACCAGGATCTTCCCGTCCGACTGCAACGCAAGGGAGTACACATCACCGTCCGCTCCCGGATTGAAGGTCGTGTCCAGCGTGCCGTCCGCGTTCAGCCGGCCGATCCGGTTGACCGCTTGGCCGCCTAAGCTGGTGAACAAGCCGCCCACCAAGATCTTGCCGTCCGCCTGTAACGCAAGGGAACGCACTGCACCGCTCGCGTAGGGTTTGAAGACCAGGTCCAGCGTGCCGTCCGCGTTCAGTCGGCCGATACTAAATCGTGGTTGTCCGCCCAAGATGGTGAACGAGCCGCCCACCAGAATCTTCCCGTCCGCCTGCAACGCTAGGCATAACACGCGGGAATCCGGCCCCGGATTGAACCCCGTGTCCAACGTGCCGTCCTCATTCAGACGCCAGATATTGTAGCTCGTCCGCCCGCCCAAGGGGGTGAAATCGCCCCCCACCACAATCTTCCCGTCCGGCTGCACCGCCAGCGTGCTTGCAGAGGAAATCTCGCCCGGGTTGAAGTCGCTGTCTAGGCTGCCGTCTGAATTGAGCCGGCCGATTCCACGGCGCGGCTGGCCGCCCAGCGTGGTGAAACTGCCGCCCGCCAGGATCTTTCCATCTGGCTGAACAGCCATCGTTCCAACAGAACCGTCTGATTCTGCCTCGAAGGTCGTGTCCAAAGTCGCCACATTCACCGTCAAGGTCGCGACCGCGCTGGTGCAACTGCCAAACCGGCCCGCTACCACAGGTTGGTAGTTCCCGGCGTCGGTTGCCTGCAGATTGTCCAGAGCTAGAATCGGATTGGTCGCACCCGTCAGGATTTCTCCGTTTTTCCACCACTGATAGCCAAAGGGCGCAGTTCCGACCGCGATCACGCCCAAGGCGACGCTCTGTCCCTGTTCCCGGTTCCGGCCGAGCGGTTGGTCAACAATCACAGGGTCGTTCACCGTTAAGGTGGCCACCACGCTGGTGGTGGCACCCCAGGCATTGGTTACCACCACCTGATAATCGCCGACATCCTCCCCCAAGACATGGGTTAGGGTCAGCACCGGGGTCTTTACCCCGCTCAGGTTGCCACCATCCATGAGCGGCAGGCCATCCTTGAGCCACTGGTAGCGGAGCGTCTCGGAACCACCAGCAAGCACGGACAACACGGCCGTCGTTCCTGCGTCCTGGGTGCGGCTTGCAGGGACATCGATCAATAGAGGCCTTCCATAGTAGTCGTCGGCAAACCACCCGGAGGCGTTCCGATAACCTGCTGCGGTGTAACCCCGGGCCCGAAGGATACTGTCCGCGGGCAACGGCGGCTCAATCCCTGCTAACTGCCAGCCACCGGCAACCCTCACGCCGTCGCCTAACAGCGTCCAGGTGATGCCGTCGGCGGACGACTCAAACGTGGTGCGCCACACTTCAGCTTGGGTGCCACCGCGCAACCATGTGATGGTCGAACTTTCGTAGCTCAGCTGCTGGGTCGCCGGCTCGGTGTTGTTCCACCGCCCTATTCCTCGAACCCACTGCCCGCCCACGTTCTTGAACTCCCCGGCGAACAGGATTTTCCCGTCCGACTGCAACGCAATAGAAGGCACTGAATCCCTCACCTCCGGATTGCAGTTCTCATCCAGCGTACCATCGGCATTCAGCCTGCCTATTCGGTTGCGTGTCTGCCCGCCCAGCGTGGTGAAATAGCCGCCCACCAGGATCTTCCCATCCGTTTGCACCGCAAGGGAGGACACATCGCTGCTCGCCCCCGGGTTAAAGTCGATGTCTAGATTGCCGTCTGAATTGAGTCGACCGATCCGGTTGCGCGTCTGCCCGCCCAAAGTGGTGAACGAACCGCCTACCAATATTCTCCCGTCCGCTTGCAGCGCGAGTGAATGAACAACCCCGTCCGCCCCGGGATTAAAGTCGGTATCCAGGCTGCCATCGGGATTGAGCCGGCCGATCCGGTTGCGCGTCTGCCCGCCCAAGGTGGTGAACGATCCGCCCACCAGAATCTTGCCGTCCGCCTGCACGGCCAGTGCATACACGTCAGGATAAGCGCCACCCGTCGTCCCCGATTTGAACGCCATGTCCAGCGTCCCGTCCTCGTTCAGGCGTCCGATGTTGTTGCGTGTCTGTCCACCCAGGCTGGTGAATTTCCCACCAACGAGAATCCTTCCGTCCGCCTGTAAGATCACCGAATACACGCCAGAACCGTAGTAATAGCTGACCCCTGGATTGAAGGTGGCGTCCAGCGTCCCGTCCGCATTGAGCCGGCCGAGGTGGGTGCGAGGCTGCCCACCCAAGGTAGAGAAACCGCCACCCACCACAATCTTCCCGTCCGCCTGCAAGGCCATCGAATACACAGTGGCATCTGCAACCGGATTGAACCCGGCGTCCACCGTCCCGTCCGCGTTCAGCCGGCCAATGCAATTGCGCGTCTGGTCGCCCAGCGTGCTGAAACCGCCGCCCACCAGGATCTTCGTGTCCGGTTGCACCAACAGCGCTTTCACGTCGATGCCGGAGCCGGCGGGCACAGCAAAGGTGTCCATGTTGACTTCTGACCTGACCGTCAACACCGCAACCGAACTCGTTGCACTGCCCCAAGTGTTCGTCACCACGATGCTGTAGGCACCCTCATCTTCGGCGAAGACATTCCTGGCGACCAACCTTGCCGTCAAGGCTCCGGAGATGTTCCCTCCATCCCCCAAGGGCACACCATCTTTGAGCCACTGGTAGCTCAGCGGTTGGGAGCCCCCAGCCAGCACGCTAAACACAGCCGTCGTACCCACGAAGTTGGTGCGGTTGCCAGCCGAGGCGACAAGTATAGGTTTTCCGTAGTAGGTTTCGAGAAACCAGGCATCCCGACCGCTGGGCACAGCGTTGCCCCGTGCCCTGAGGAAGCCTCCTGAAGGCAGGGGTAGCGCCACACCCGCGAGTTCCCACCCGCCGGCGATACGCACGCCAGTGCCCAGAAAAGTCCAGTTGCTGCCATCGGTGGAAGACTCAAACGTGGTACGCCAAACTTCAGGACCGCTGCCCCCCCGCAACCAGGTTATGGTTGAGCCTTCGTAGCTCAGGCTCTGGGTCGCAGGCTCCGTATTGTTCAGCCGCCCGATGGAGTTCCTCGGTTGGCCGCCCAGGGTCGTGAAATAGCCCCCAACCAGTATTTTGCCATCCGCCTGCAACGCAAGGGAATTCACGTCTGTCGCGTCTGAACTGGAGCTCCTGCTGGCGCCCGGGTTGAATCCGGCGTCCACCGTCCCGTCCGCATTCAGCCGAGCGATCCGATTCCGCGGTAACCCAGCCACCGCGGCCAGGTAGCCGCCGCCAATTAGAATCTTGCCGTCCGCCTGGAGCACCAGACACTTCACCATCCCTCCATTGCCATTTTTGTTTTCAGTCCCCGGGTTAAACGTGTTGTCAAGCGATCCATCGCCGTTCAGCCGACCGATCCCGTTCCGGGACTGGCCTCCCAGACTTGTGAAGTGGCCCCCCACCAGAATCTTCCCGTCCGCCTGCACCGCCAAGCAATACACCTCGTAATCCGCCCCCGGATTGAACCCGGTGTCCAGCGTGCCGTTCAGGTTCAGCCGGCCGATCCGGTTGCGTGTCTGCCCACCCAGCGTGATGAACGAGCCCCCCACCAGGATCTTCCCGTCCGGTTGGATGGCGAAGGTGCTCACGGCGCCGCTCGCCCCTGGGTTGAAGCTCGCATCCAGCGTGCCGTCCGGGTTCAGCCGGCCAATCCNNTCTTCCCGTCCGGCTGCAACGCCAGGCAAGTCACCGCGGAACCCGCCCCCGGGTTGAAGCTCGCGTCCAGCGTGCCGTCCGGGTTCAGCCGGCCAATCCGGTTGCGCGTCTGCCCGCCTAGCGAGTTGAAATCGCCCCCCACCAGTATCTTTTCGTCCGCTTGCAGCGCCAGCGAATACACAGTCGAAATCACGCCCGGATTGAAATCGTCAGCTGCGGGTGCTTGGGCGAGGAGGGGGGCGCTGGGTGTCAGGCCAAGGCCGAACGCCAGAATTAGAAGACTGTGGGTTTTCATCGTGTTCATTTTAAAGGATTAAGAGATGTTAGGCGGTCGGGATCTCCCGTGGCTGGGGTGAAGTCAGTTGGCTCCGGCATCGGTAGGTCGAATCGAGCAAGAGAATCGGCGCAAACCGACTGGTGTCCGTTTGGCTTGGACTTAGGCAATCATCGGAAGGCATGCGTTCACTCGGAACAACGGCAAAAACGGGTCGTGGTAACGAACTTATTTTGTAAAACCCATAGTTTGGATTCTGGAGAAAAACCCCGACATTTTGGACGCGATCCATACTCGCCGGAAAAGTGTCGAAAATTTTTACGCGCTAGGATTCGATACGGCGCGTTTTTCCCAGGCACCTGGTGTGTTTTGGTGGTGTTTTTGGATGTCGAGTTTTGACCAGATACCCATCTTCAGCAGAATCAGTTTGGTGCGGTTTGCATGCGGTTCCTTTTTTTCTGTTAGATACCGAGGTTTGGGATGTCAGAGGGCACACTTTCGCTGTGCTGAGCCATCCACCGATGTAAGGTCGCGTTTGCACTCTTGGAACGGCCCAAACCGACTCGGGCTGCTATGGCTTTCAAGGGTAATGTTGTCTCCCGACGCAACCGCGCCGCGATGGCAAGCTTCCGCGGATCGTTCGTGCGCCGCAATTGCAGTTGCCCGGCATCCCAGCTCAGCCGGGCCAGTTCTTCCCGCAAAACTCCCTCCGCTTTGGCTTCTGCGGTTTCCAGCCGCATCGCTCCGGAATGGTGTTCGCCGAGTTTGCCTACCATGCGCTCGATCATGCGAGCTTTGAACTCCGCGCTCCCCAAACACCAGCCACGGCGGAAAGGGGGCAATGATTCCTCGTCGGTTTCCTCCGCACGCAATCGGCGGGGTCAGGTCGGAGAAGAGTGGGCGAGTCGTGGATCATGGCCCGCATGTGCCGCGGACAACAAGAGCCACGAATGGATACTCGACACGACCGCGTGGTTAAGCGCGCGGTCTGGTGTCTTCAATTTGCCTCTACCAGGACGGCGTCATCGAACCTCCGGCCATCCAGTTCCGCAGGGCCGCTGACTCCTGCCTTGCGAATCGCCACGAAGATACGCCGCTCGCCGATTTGGGCGCGCACACCCGTGGCAGTGGCGGACTCCAGCCGCCGGGCGTCGAGGGCCGGTTCCTGGCCTTTGCGATGCGGCGCCAGCACGGTCAACAAAGCTGCCGAGGTGGTCTTGGTGGCGGTGCCGGCTTCCACGTGCCAGTGGTTGGCGAAGTCGCCGCGGATCGGTTTGGGTTCAAAGCCGTCCCATTGGCGCAGCTTCAGTGGTTCGGGTGCGAGGTACTGGACCAGCAATCCGCTGTTCTTCTGCTGCACGCGCAAACGTTGTTTGGTGTTGTCCAACTCAAACGGGCTCAGGGCGTGCAGCATGAGTTCGAAGGTCGCGGGCTCGGGCGCGGCAACCTCATCGCACAGCACGATGAAATCGGGCTTCACAAAGACCACGTGGCGCAGGAAACGGTCGAGTCGGCCCGGATAGGCTGCCGCGGCGTCGCCGGCTACGTAGTCCCAATCCCGTTCAAAGCGGCTGGCGACGATGCGCCCGCGTGAAGCGGAGCTGTGCGGCACCTGGCCTTTGCCGTTCACGAGCAGGCTGTTTTGCGACACGGTTTCGTGCACCCAGTTGTAATGGAATTTCGTGCCGTGGTAATCGCGGTAAACACAGGCGGGCAGCAAGGTGTCGCCGTAGGCGGAGAGTTGGAAACCGTTTTGCGCGTTGTGACCGTGGCTTGCCGTGCCGAAGGGACTCGACTTGAGCAGGAAATGGACGTCATCCCGCGTGTTGAGCAGGGTGTTGTGAAGGCTCGCAACGCCGATGCCTTGAAATACCTTGGAGACCGGCAGATCCGTCGGGGCTTTGGGGGCGGGCAGGGCAGGGAGGGTCGCTTGGTAGAGGAAACCCAGGATGCCGCCCTGGCGATCCATTTTCCATTGGTCCGACCACCAGGCCCAGTAGCGGGCATTGCTGCCGGGGCGCTGGCTTGATTCACGCAGGAAATACTCCAGAAATCCTCCCCAACTCTGCGACGGAGCCCGGCCCGACAGATCGCCAAAACCCATGGTGGTGGCTCCCGGCGGCGCCAGGTACAAGGCGAAATCGCCGGCATGATCGAAGAACGGCTTTTGAAAACCGTCGATCTGCAGCGCCGACTTGGAAGCCTGCAACCACCAGACCACTTTAGACATATACCCGCCCCAATACGACAAGCCTTCATGCCAGCCGCCGTCCGCATCCGACCAGACGGGGTAGCAGGCGTGGAACTTGTTCACGGCATAATCCAGCCAGACTTCCGCCTCGGGAATTTCTCCAAGAAACACGATCCCGCTTTCACCGATCTTATGCCACGTGCGATTTCCGTGGCTGTTGTACGGGCGATTCAGATGGCCCACGCCGCGGCCGACTTCGCCGCTGACCCAGGCGTCCTGCACTCGCCGCTTGACTGCCGCTTGCACTCGGGCGCGGTCCTCTGGGGTGAGCGCGGCGTAGGCCCAATCGTAGGCGCGCGCCAGGCGGTGCAGCAGAGGTTTGGCGGCTTCGCAATTCCTGCGGAAATTCGTTTCCGCGTCCGGGTCCCATTGGGCGATGTCGAGGATCCGGCGGCGGGCGTCGTTGCCAAACCGGGATTCTCCCGTGACCAGGTAAACAAACGCGGCGGTCTCGGCTTCCTCGCATGCCTGGAGCACTTGGACACGGTTGGCCCACCAGTTTTTCAACAGGGTCAGGTTCGTCTTGTTCGAGGCGGTTCCCGGCTCCCTGGGTTCGGGGGTGAGCGGGGCGTTTAATTGCTTTTCGGCGCGGGTCCGCAAGCCGGCGAATACCCGGTTCGTTTCGGCTGCCCGACGCAGTTGCGGCAGATCCTCCGGGCGGACGAAGAGCCGCGGGTGTGACGCGGGGACAAGCTGCTTTCGCGCTGCCTTGCCGGGCAGGGGAAATTCTGCGGCCTTTTCCGAAACCGTGAAACGCCGCGTCGTGCTCCATCCCGAGGCTTTACGATCGACGGTGGTGTATTGATAGCGCCAGAAATACTCACCCGGCGCCAGCGGCTGATCGTGAGTGTAACAGTTGAAAGCGAGTCCGGATGCGGTTTGTGCCCCGTGAAAATCCGCCGCTCGCGACCATTGAACCGTATAGGTCTGCGCTGCGGACTCATGGAGCCACACGAGTGAAGGCGGATTCAGATCCGGAACCGAGCCATCCTCCGGAAGGTAACCTACTTCTCCCGGTTGCGGTGCCCGGTTGGGGATCCGGAGTTCGGCAGCATTCAAGCCAGCGGCCAACAGCAGCGGCAGCAACAAAAATCGGTACATGCGGCAGAGAATCCAGACGTCAGCGCCCCGGCGCAAGCCAGAATGGCGCGGAAAAGGCCGGCGCTGCCAAAAACCGGGGCCACCATGGTCTTCGGCAGGAGCCCTGTGGGTCACGAGGCTTCGGCGGTGGTGCGGGGCAATGGAAACCTACGGCACAGCCGGAATCACCAAGCCATCGGGCATCTCATCCCGGCCGCATTTTTATCACGCGTTTTGGCATCGCGTTCTTTGACATGCCAGGTCGGTTGCGGTATTTTTCAGAAGGTGTTGAGAACCCCGGCAGATGGGTCTTAAAAGTGCTCAAAAAAGGTGCGGAAAAGTGTAAAAAAGTGCAAAAAAGTGCAAAAACGCGCCCCGCAGGCCCGTCACGACGCGAACTTGGCGATTGAACGCCTCTCTGCCGCGGCGTTTGCCTTTGCCTTGAGTTCTGGCATATTGCTACGCATGCCCGGTTGAGTGAGCCGTTGGGTGGGCCTGTCGGCCGGCATTGTTACCAGGAAATCGCGTGGTCGAGCACAGTCTGTTAATCCTGATTCCGGCTTACAACGAGGAGCGCCGCATCGAGCCGGTGCTGCGCGACTACGCCAGTTATTTTGAGGAACATTACCCCGGCAAATGCAAGATCGTCGTGGTTTTGAACGGCTGCCGCGATAACACGCGCGGGGTGGTAGGGAAGGTGGCTGCCGATCATTCTTCCGTCGAGTTCCTGGAGTTTGCGGACCCCATAGGGAAGGGGGGTGCCTTGATCGAGGGACTCAAACTCGCGCCGCTCGCCGACCTCATCGGGTATGTGGATGCCGACGGGGCGACGCCGCCGCGCGCGTTTCATGACCTGGTCAAACGCGCTGGCGAGGCGGACTGTGTCATCGGGTCCCGGTGGCTTCCGGGGGCAGTGCTGCACGTGGAACAAAGTGGCAAAAGGCAATTCGCCAGCCGGGTGTTTCACCTGATCGTGGAGACGCTCTTCGGCATGCACATCCGCGACACGCAGTGCGGGGCTAAAGTGATCCACCGTCATGCCGTCGAGAAGATCCATTCATCCCTGCGGATCGCCGACATGGCGTTCGATATCAACCTGCTCTATTCCCTCAAGCGGGCCGGGTTTCGCATTCTGGAAGTGCCGACGGAATGGACCGACCGGATTGGTAGCAAGGTGGCCTTGTTACGCACCTCGACCTCGATGTTTCTCTCGGTGGTGCGAGTGCGGTTGATTTACTCGCCGTTCTACCGCTGGCTACGGCCGTTGCGGCCCCTGGAGACCTGGATCTACAAAAAACTGCGCACGCCTCAGCCCTTGCCCGGGCCGCATTCTTCGCGGCCGCCGCAGGGGCGTTAGCCCTTGGTGTGGGCGGTGGGTTGGTTGTCGGCAGCGGTCCCTGTCCCAACGGTTTTGAGTCCCCAGGTGATCCATGCGCACAATCCCAGGAGGAGCGTATTGAACACGCTCATCACCTTCGGGATGGTTGTTAGCTCGTCGTGGAACCGGGTCATGGCAAACATAAACAGCAGGGCCAGCACAAAAACCCCGATGCCCCAGGAGAGTTTCGCATCCGGGCGCGCCAGGAGATTGTTCAAGAGCACATTGGCCATGGCCAGCGGCACCATAGCCCCGGCGTACCAGGGCAGGAGGCTGGTTGCCACTTCCACAAAACTCTCCTTGAAAACGATCCGCACGACCCAAGGGCCCAGCACTGCCAGGCTGGCCGCCCCGATTGCCGCCAGAATGGCCGTCCCCATCATAACGACTCCCAAGAGGTTGGTCTTTTCCGACCTTGCCGCGCTGTGCACGATGCGCGGGAACATCACAGCCGCCAGCGGCAGCACGAACCACATGAGCGCTCTCGACAATGTGCCGGCGCCCACGTAGAAGCCTGCCTGGGCTTCATCGAAATAAACTTTCACAAACATCGTGTCGGCAGTGAACAGGATTTGAAACCCGAGGAATCCAAACACCAGGGGCAGCAGTTGGCGCAGGAGGACCCCTTTCTGGAATGGCTGTGCCGGGGCGAGCCAGAGCGACCGGGTCTGCCAAACGCCAACGACAAACGCGAGCAACACTCCTGAGAGAACTCCGGTGAGCATGCCCGCTGCGTAAGCGTGAAACGCCAGCACAGCTAACGCCGCGACCGCGAATCGTCCGATGCCGTTCGCCATCATGCTCCAGCCCAGCCAGAAGAAGTTTTGTTTGCCCTGCAAGCTCCCCCAGAACAGCGGCAGCAGGATCGAGAACAGCACGACCAGCAGCGTCAGGTAAAGCAGCATCGGCTGATCCACCTTCCACGCTGTCAGGATCGTCTTTTGGAACCACAAAGCACCTCCCGCTCCCACGAGCCACACCAGGAAGACGCCCATCCCGAGGAAACGGATGATTCCGGAGAGTTCTCCGTGGCGGCCTTCAGCCAGGCAGCGAGCCGTCTGCTGGGCGAGCACCATCTGCAGCGGGATTGTCGGCAACACCATGATGACGGCAACAAAGGCACCGAAATTCCCATACTGCCCCTCCGGAATGGCTTTGGAGAGGAAATGCACGGCCCACATCAGCGCACCCGAGCCGATGTTGGCAATCATGAGCCAGCCGCTCTGGCGGAAAAAAGTAGTTCGATCGCTGGCGGGCGGGGCTGGCATGGTCTGGCTGGCTTGCATGCGGACTGAATTCTCCCGGCAGATCAGTTTCAAGGCAGAGAACGCAGGAATCCTGTCAGGATCCGCGTGGTCTGCTCCAGGGAATCGATGTCCACCCATTCATCTGTGGTATGTGCCTGGGCGATGTCACCGGGCCCGTAAACCACGCTCGGAATTCCCCCTTCGGCCAGCACGGCAGCGTCGCAATAATAGTGCATGCCGACCGGTCGTCGCTGGCCTGCCGACCGCATGAACGTTCGCACCCACGCCAAATCCGGGTCTGTTTCCATCGGCAGGCACGAGCAGACCTTCAGGCTACCGATATCCGCCTGCAATCCCGCCCGGTGGAGTTCGGCGGCGATCTCGGCCATCACCCCTTTTTCTGTCTCGCCGGGCAAAGTCCTGCGGTCCACCCGGATGACGCAACGGTCCGGCACGATGTTGGGCTGGCTGCCGCCCGCAATGACCCCCACGCTGACTGTGGCATGCCCCAGTAAAGCGTGCTGTCTATCTCGCAACCGCGCGGCGTAAGCGGTTTCCAGCCAATGTACCACTCGCGCCATTTCGTGTACGGCGTTCCTCCCCAGGTGCGGCTGCGATCCATGAGCAGCTTTCCCCCGGGTCTCCAACTGGAGCCAGAGGCTGCCTTTGTGCGCCGTGACTACTTTCCCTCGAGTAGGTTCGCCAACGATCGCCAGGTCTGCGGTGAGGTTATTTGCGACCAGCGCCCGTGAGCCCGCCTGATCCTGTTCTTCATCGATCAATGCGGCAAAAACAACTTCCGTCGTGGCCGGTCGTTTGCCTTTTTTTACTATTTCGCACACGGCTTGCAGCATCGTGGCAACAGACCCTTTGGTGTCGCAGGCGCCTCGCCCATGAATCTTTCCGTCGCGGGTTTGGGGCTTGAACTGGTTTGGGGTGCCGTTGACCGTGTCCATGTGCGGGGCCAGCAACACGCGATGTGTCGCGCGGGTTCGGGGGCTGAGCACGGCCAGCAGGTTGGAACGCCCCTCTGCCGCCGACTGAAACTCGACGTCCAGACCCGCACGCGCGGCTGTCGCCGCCAGGAAATCCGCCACCTTTTGTTCCCCCGCCAGCGGATCACCCGCGGGCAAAAATGACGGGTTAACGCTCGGGAGCGCGATCAGTTCTCGTAAAAGCTTAACGGTCTTTTTCATGAAGCTCCCGCTCGGGAGGAGATGAGATTCCCATTTTGAAGTCCGGGTGTCGAGGTTGGAACCTCGGCACGCCGGGCACGAAACCACATTGGCGGAGCCAATCGGAGCGGGCTGGGTAAGGCCGCCTATTCCTTGTCCAGTGCGGGGCCGAAACCGAACTTTTTGGCCAGCGCCATGGATTTGGCCAGCGGTTTAACGCCCGCAGTGCAGGTTGCGTCCGATAGCGAGGCCGCGGCGATGCAGACCCCGGTCAGAAGGCACCTTTGGAGAGGCCAGCCCTCATGCAGGCCGAGCAAGACACCAGCACAGAAAGCATCACCAGCGCCGGCCGTTCCCACCACATACTTGGGCGGCAACTTCAGGGAGGACTGCCAGATGTCTTCGCCCTTGCGGGTCCGGGCGAAAGCGCCTTCCGGAAAATGAATGACGACCAGTTCGCGAACGCCGTTCTGGAGCAGGGAGCCGGCAGCGTGCCGAATGGTCACTGTGTCGAGTTTCCCATCCGGTTGCCGGACCTTGAAACCGGTGGTTTTGCCGGCTTCGATTTCATTCAGGATGCAATAATCAACGTGCTTCAGGGCAGGGCACACGATCTTTGGGAAGCGGTCGCTGTTTTCGCTGACGACATCCACGCTGGTTTTCACCCCGGCGGCCTGGGCTCCAGCAAGCAATCGTGCCGCTTTGGTCCCGTATTTGGCGTCCGGTTCGTCCAACGCATCCAGGAGCAGGAGATACCCGAGATGAAAAATCCGTGGCCGGGTTTTCTCGAAATCGAGGTCCGCCCCGAGCCAGAGGGCATTGGCTCCGCGCGCGTGGAAGAAGGTGCGGCGACCATCGCCCAATTCGGTCATGACATCCGTGTAAGAGGTGGGCGCCTTGGTGGTGGTGTTCAGATGCCGAATATCGATGTGGTGTGCTCGGCAATCCCGGCGAATATGCTCGCCAAGGTTGTCCTGTCCGACCATCCCCGCGGCGAGGAGGGGGAAACCGGCTTCTGATTTGGCAAGATCGATAAGCACATTATAGGGCGCGCCTCCAGTCCCCAGGCTTTCGCTTCGAATATTGCTAAGTTGCTCCGGCTGGGGGTAGGCATCGATGATTTTGACCTGGTCAATGATCCAATTCCCGCCGGCCAGCAGACCTTTATGAGCGTTGTTGGGCTGTTTTTTCATGGCATCCGAGGGTGCAGCATCTCGTCTAATGAAGCGGAAAAACCAGCATCAACGCAAGTTCTTTCAGGTCGTTACGGGTCTAAGAATTGCTTTTCAAGACAGCGATATTGGGCTAAATCTGGTTTATGCCAGAGGCGCAGTCCTCAAGCGAGAGAGTGTTCCGGGGAATTCCGGTTTCGGCCGGAGTCTGCCGGGGCCGTGTCCTTGTACTGGACCGGCAACGCCCCACTATCCAACAACGCTCGGTAACCGAGGCGGAGGTGGCGGATGAGGTCAACCGTTTGGAACGATCTCTGGTGCAGACCCGACGGCAGCTCCAGGAGGTGCAACAGCGGGTGATCGAGGCGATGGGGGTCGAGGAGGGTAGTATCTTCGAAGCGCACCTGATGGTGCTGGAGGATCGCACCGTCCTGGATGAGGTCGTGCGCATGATTACTGCCCAGCGAGTCAACGCTGAGTACGCGTTCTTCTCGGTAGCCGAGCGTTATGCCGGCACGCTCGCCGCCATTGAAGATGACTACTTGCGCGAGCGTGCCAACGACATGCGCGATGTCACCAACCGGGTGCTGAACAACCTGCTGGGGCGCGAGGATGAGCTGAATCTTCGCCATCTCAAAGAACCTTGCCTCATTGTTTCGCACGACCTGAGCCCGTCCCACACAGCCCAGCTTAACAAAAAAAATGTTTTGGGATTTGCGACGGATGTTGGGAGCAAGACCTCGCACACCGCGATCATGGCGCGGTCGTTGCGCATCCCGGCTGTGGTGGGGCTTGGAGACGCCAGTTCGGCCCTGTCGACTGGCCAATATGTTCTGCTAGACGGGTTTAATGGGTTGGTGATTCTCAACCCCACCGACCAGACGTTGTTCGAATACGGGCAATTGGAGCGCAAGCATGCCACCCTGCAGGAAAAGCTGCAGAGTATGGTGTCCCAGCCGGCCGTGACTCTTGACGGACACCGCATCACGCTTTCTGCCAACATCGAACAGCCTGCGGACTGCGAGCAGGCCAAGGCCAACGGCGCGGACGGGGTAGGACTATTCCGCACGGAGTACCTGTTTATTGACCGCGAACTTCCGCCGACGGAAGAACAGCAGTATCTTTCCTACCGGGACGCGGCGCAGTTGCTAAAACCGTTGCCGCTCGTGATTCGGACCCTGGATTTGGGGGGTGACAAATTGATGGCGCACCTGCCACTGCCCAAGGAAATGAACCCGTTCCTGGGGTGGCGAGCCATTCGCTTCTGCCTGCAAGAACGGGACATCTTTCGCGAGCAGTTGCGGGCCATACTTCGTGCCAGTGCCGAGGGAAATGTCCAGATGATGTATCCCATGATCTCCGGGCTCGATGAACTGAACCAGGCCAATGCTATGGTCGAGGAGTTCAAAGCCGAGTTGCGCGCGGAAAACATTGCATTCGACGAGAATCTCAGGATCGGGGCGATGATCGAGACGCCGTCGGCCGCGGTGGTGGCGGAGTCCCTGGCAAAACGCCTGAAATTCTTTAGCATCGGCACCAACGATCTCATCCAGTACGCCCTGGCAGTGGATCGGATGAACGAGAAAATCGCGCATCTCTACGAGCCGACCCACCCCGCAATCGTCCGGTTGATCAAGACATCGGTCGAAGCTGCACATAAGCATGGTATTCCTGTCAGTGTATGCGGCGAGATGGCGAGCGATCCAGTCCTCGCGCCGTTGCTGCTGGGATTGGGCGTTGATGAGCTTAGCGTGGCACCCTCGCTCTTGCCGCCGTTGAAGTTCCTCGTTCGCCGGTTAAGACTTTCTGAGGCGTCCGAGTTGGCCGCCTTTGCCCTTGAGAGTGAATCTGCAGCCGATATTCTGGGCCGGTGTCAAACCCTGGCCCGAGAAGTCGCGCCCGATTTGTTCCAGGATGAATAGTCACTAAGCCTCCTCCTAAAAACTGAAACTTCATGAAGGTCATTATTCTTGCTGCCGGATACGCTACGCGGCTCTATCCGTTAACATTGACGCAACCCAAGCCGTTGTTGCCCGTAGCGGGCAAACCGATGATCGAGTACGTCCTCGATAACCTGGCTCCGATTGGCGGATTAGACCGGGTCTACGTTGTGACCAACGCCAAGTTCGCGAACCATTTTCAGGCGTGGGCTGACGGGTATAGTGCCGGCAAGACAGCCCTGGATTTCACCGTCGTCAACGATGGTTCTACGGACGACACCAACAAGCTCGGTGCCATAGGCGACCTGCACTTGGTCGTCACCCGCGAGCAGGTGGACGATGATGTCATCGTGGTCGCCGGGGATAACCTGTTCAGCCAGCCCCTGGAAGCCTTTGGCGGATTCTGTCGCGCCCGGCAGGCGCCGGTGGTGGCCGTTTACGATGTGAAAGATCTGGACCAGGTGAAGAAATATAACGCTATCACCCTCAACGCCGATGGGCAGATCACCTTTTTCGAGGAGAAACCCAAGGCGCCCACCAGCACCCTGAGCGCCATCGCCCTCTACTATTACCCCCGCACAGTCATCCCGATGATCAAGCAGTACATTGCCGAAGGTAACAATCCCGATCAGCCGGGGCGCCTAATCCAGTGGCTCTATCCCAGGTTGCCGGTTTATACCTGGACGGTTCCCGGTCTCTGGTTTGACATCGGGTCAAAGGAAAGCCTCGAGGAGGCCAACCGCGTCTTCGCGTCCGTCTAGTCGGCGGGAACTGGATCCCGAGCAGCGGTTGCCAGCGTGCATCAGGTGGCATAAGCTGGTGGGCTTGATGGAATCGAATAACCAACAACGCCCAGTGCGTGTGGGGCTCATTTCGCTAGGTTGCGCCAAAAACCTGGTGGATGCCGAGTTGATGCTCGGCAATCTGTTGCGCAATGGCATCGAGATCACCAACGACCCGGCCCAGGCTGACGCGGTCATTGTGAATACGTGTTCCTTTATTGACTCAGCGCAGGAGGAAAGTGTCGACGCCATCCTTGAATCCGCCGAGTTGCGCCAAGCGCGGAACCGAGGGCAGGGGCTGATCGTTTCAGGGTGTCTCCCCCAACGATTCCGCGACGATCTGCCGACGTTATTCCCCGAGGTGGATGCCTTCATGGGCATCGACCAGGTCACCCAGGTTAGCGATATCGTTCGCTCCGCCCTGGAACGGAGAACGATGAAGCTGCAGGCCGAGGCTTCCGGGCATTTGAAGGGCACTGCCAAGGGCCGGAAAACGCGTATCTCAAAAGCACTGAGCAAAGAGGTGGGTGCGGCGGCGGAGTCAGATAGCGCCACCAACCTGCGCGGCACTGCGAAATTCGGCAGCACCAAGGTAGTGGTGGGGTCTCCGAGTGACGCGTGGAAATCCCTGCGCCCCCTCATCGACGTTAACCTGCGGCCCAAGTACATTCCGGATTACAACGCGCCCAGGCTTCGGTTGACCCCCAGGCATTTTGCCTACCTCAAGATTGCCGAAGGCTGCAACCACCCGTGCAGCTTCTGCATCATTCCCCGCATGCGCGGTGCGCATCGCAGCCGCCCCCAGGCCGATGTGGTTGCCGAGGCCAAAGCCTTGCTGGCGGACGGGGTTAAGGAAATCAACCTGATCTCGCAGGACTCGACTTATTACGGGATGGATTTGCGGCCCAATCACAGCCGGGCGATAGCCTCACCCGACCGTTTTGCCGAAGCTGCGCGAATGCTGCCGTCCGGCGGAACCAGTATTTGTTCGTTGCTTCGCGAATTGAATGAGCTGCCGGGCGATTTCTGGATCCGGCTGCTTTACACGCATCCGGCTCATTGGACCGACGAGCTGATTCAGACTATTGCCGTTTGCCCGAAAGTGGCGAGGTATGTGGACATTCCACTGCAGCATATTCACGAGAACATGCTGGAACGTATGCGGCGCGAGACGAGCCGGCAATACATCGTGGATCTTCTGAACCGGATTCGGGCCGGTGTGCCGGGCATCGCCTTGCGCACCACTTTCATTGTGGGGTTCCCCGGGGAAACCCAGGCGGCTTTTGATAGCCTGATCGGTTTCATTCGCGAAACACGATTCGAGCGCCTGGGCATTTTCGCCTATTCCCGGGAGGAAGGGACTCGGGCCGGGTCGATGGCTGGTCAATTATCCGACAAAGTGAAGCAACAGCGCCGTGAAATTGCTATGGCCGCGCAGCATGAGGTGGCCGCGTTGGTATCAGGCAGTTTTGTGGGTAAAACCCTGCGCGTGCTTACGGAACACCAGGCGACCGCCGAAGATTTGAAACGTGCGCGGATTCACTCCTGGGAACATGGCTTGATGCGAGGAGGTGATGAACACATGCCTGTGTTGAAGGGGGTCTACACGGTTGCTCGCTGCGAGTCTGATGCTCCGGATATTGACGGTCGGGTGTATCTTAGGGGAGCGCATCCCATCGGGCAGTTCCTGCGCGCCAAGGTAATGGGCCATACCGATTACGATTTGATTGCCCAAGCTACCGGTTCACGGTGAGGCTGCCACGCCTGCCGGACCGGGCTGGGTTGGAGACCACAAAAAAGGCGCCCTTCGGAATTCCGAAAGGCGCCTATGGAAGACGTTAGAGATCGTTATTTGGGCGCACTGCCCTGGGGAGGGGTCGCCGGGGTTGGGGTGGCTTCGGCCGCAGGTGCGGAATCGGTGGAGGTTGTAGGGGCAGGTGCCTGGCTGGGCGCGACCGGCAAAGCCGGCTGTGCTTGAGGAGCGGGTCCCTGTTGTAACCGGCGTTCGAACTCGCTCACACCTCGGCGGCTTTGCAGCACGGCCAGAATCAGTGCGGCAACAAAGAAGATCGTCGCCGCATACTTGGTGATTTTGGTGAGGGCGGTGCCGGAGCCAGCGCCGAAAAGGGCGTCGGTGGCGGCCCCGCCAAAGGCAAGTCCCGCTCCCGCGTCCTTCTTGGGAAGCTGAACCAATACCAGTAGCACCAGGGCCAGACAGTCCAGCACCAGGATAATAGTTAGTAGACCAATGATGAAACTCATACTGTTGCTCAGATCGAGTTCTTAATAATATCAGCAAAGCTGCGAACTTCAAGTGCTGCTCCGCCCACCAGCGCACCGTCCACATCCGGTTGACTCATCAATTCGCGGGCGTTGGACGGTTTGACGCTGCCACCATATTGAATCCGCACCCGGCGGGCAACCGTTTCATCGAATATTTTGACCAGGAGATCGCGGATGAAGGCGTGGGCTTCCTGCGCCTGGGCCGTGGTGGCGGTTTTCCCCGTGCCGATGGCCCAAACGGGTTCGTAGGCCAGCACGGTTTCCTGCATTTGCTCCTTGTCCAACCCGGCAAGGCTGCCGCGCACCTGGGTTTCGAGCACTTCCTGCATACGGCCGCTTTCGCGTTCGGCCAGAGTTTCGCCGACACAAATGATGGGCTTGAGTGCAGCCGCGTGGACCGCCGCTGCTTTCTTGGCGATCAGTTCATTGGACTCCTTTTGATACTGGCGCCGCTCCGAATGGCCAAGGATTACATAACGAACAGAGAATTCCTTTAGCATCCCTGCGGCGATTTCCCCGGTAAATGCCCCAACGTTGTTTTCGCTCATGTTCTGAGCGCCCAGGCGAATGTTGGAGTCGAGCACCGCCTTGGAGACTTCGCTGAGGGCGGTATACGGCGGGCAAACCACAATATCCACCTCTTTCACGCTTCCCAGTTCCACGCGCAAGCCGCGCACAAGGTCCAGCGCCTCGGCCACGGTTTTGTTCATCTTCCAATTTCCAGCAATAATCAGTTTCCGTTCTTTGTTCATAATGCAAAAATATCAGCCATTGGGTTGGTTGCCGGTCACTTACGTGCAACACACTATTGCAGTGCCGAGCACGGGTTATCGGCGGCGTTCAGTCAATTGTTTATTTATCAGTGAGCGCGGCTACACCAGGCAATTCGCGGCCTTCCAGGAACTCTAGACTGGCTCCGCCGCCCGTGCTCATGAAAGTCACCTTGTCGCCCAGTTTGGCTTTGTTCAACGCTTTCACGCTGTCGCCGCCTCCGATGATGCTCACGGCACCTTTCTGGGTCACGTCAGCCACCGCCTGCGCCACTGCGTAGGTGCCCTGTGCGAACTGCTTGTTTTCGAACAGTCCCATCGGGCCATTCCACAAAATCGTTTTGGCCCCGGCGATTTCGGCGGCGTAGGCTTTAGCTGTAGCCGGACCGATGTCCAGACCGGCCGCGTCTTCGGGACAGTTCATATCGGTATTGGTGCGCGGATTCTGATACTCGATTATCGGCTTGCCTTTCTTGTCCAGTTTGTCGGTTTTCACCGGAACGGCAACCACGTCGTCGGTTGGCAAAAGGAATTTGACACCGCGTTGAGCGGCCTTGGCGAGGGCCGCGTTGGCGATCTCCGTCTTGTCGGCTTCCACGAGGGATTTGCCGGTTTTGCAACCTTGAGCGAGCCGGAAAGTGTAAGCCATTGCTCCGCCGATCAAGATCGTATCCGCCTTCTCCAGCAAGCGGTCGATGACGAGGATCTTGTCAGAGACTTTGGCCCCGCCGAGAATGACAACAAAGGGTTTAGCAGGCCTTTCTAGTTCGTCACCCAAGAACTTGAGCTCGCGCTCCATCAATAAACCAGCCGCGGACTGGCCACCACGGGCAGAAACGATCCTCGCCACGCCCTCGGTGGAGCAATGGGCACGGTGAGCTGCGCCGAAGGCGTCATTGACGTAAACATCAGCCACTTTCGCCAGTTTAGCGGAGAATTCGGGGTCGTTGGCCTCTTCCTGGGCGTAGAACCGCACATTTTCTAGCAGCACGACGTCTCCAGGTTGCATCTGACCCACGGTTTGCTCCACTTTCTCGCCGATACAGTCGTCCAAAAAAGCTACCGGGCGGCCGAGGAGATCGGCGAGCCGGGCGGCAACCGGGCGCAGGGACATGGTGGCATCCCGCTTGCCCTTGGGGCGGCCCAGGTGAGCCGTCAGGATCAGCTTGCCCCCCTGTTCGATGAGCAGTTTCAGGGTGGGCAGTGTGGCAACGATGCGCGTGTCATCGGTAATTACGATCTGGCCGTCCTTTTCTTCCAGCGGGACGTTGTAGTCTACGCGCAGAAAGACGCGTTTTCCACGCACATTCAAATCCTTCACGGTTAGCTTTGCCATAACATTGAGTCTCCAGAATAAGAGCCGCAAAGGGTAGCTGCCTGGGGCGAAGAGTCAAAACAAAACCATGCATTATTTGGTTGAACTACCGGGTTGGTTTTGTTTCGACCGGTGATTTTGGCGCACCTTTAGCTTGCCAAACGCGGCCATCCGCCTATTTTTATCGGCTCTTGTTTATATGAGCTTATCAAGTTTGAACCTGTTCCTGGCGATGGGGGCCCCGCCGACCCCAGCAGGCACCCAACCCGACCCTCGTGGACAGATGCTCGGCACGGTCGGCATGTTGGTCATCATGATCGTGATGTTTTACTTTGTCCTGATCCGCCCGCAGCAGAAGAAAGCCAAGGAACATGCGAATTTGCTCAAGACCATCCGGGCTGGCGACAAAGTCGTTACCACCAGTGGGATCCTTGGCGTCATTATTACCGTCAAAGAAAAAACGGTGACGCTGCGCTCAGCGGACGCGAAGTTCGAAGTCACCAAGCCCGCCATTGCCGAGATTGTCGAGCGCAGTGGTGAAGGAAGTGAGTCCTGAGCGCCGTGGAAACTTGCAGCCGAGGGAATTGTCTCAATCTTTTTCTGTCATGAACCGCAACCATTTCTGGAAGTTCGCACTTATCGTTTTCGTCGTCGCCTGGGCCATCTACGAGCTTTATCCGCCGTCTGGTCGCAGCCTGGTGCAGGTGTTCCGCGAGCGCGCAGTGGCGCGAGACGCTGCCTACACGAACATCGTTGACCAACTACAAACTCTGCAGAAAGAGCGCCCTGACAGGGAATATGGCAATCTCGTCGAGGCCATCGGCACGAATGACATCACCAAGTATTTCCCGTTCTTTAACGCCCGCAACGAACTCAACCCTACATCGCATGTTCTCAATCGCCTGCAGCGCGAAGCCGCCGGGCGAATCCGCCTGGGGTTGGACCTGCGGGGCGGCACGTCGTTCCTGGTCGAGATGGACACCTCGCGCCTGGGCGAGTCTTCTGAGAGTTCACCGGATGATGCCAGCGTAGCTCTCGCCAATGCGGTTGAGGTTCTGCGGAAACGCGTGGACAAGTTCGGTGTGGCCGAGCCGGTGATTCAGCCGCAGGGCGAAAACCGGATCCTGGTGCAATTGCCCGGTTTGTCCGAGGTGGACAAGGTCAGCGCGATGCGCACGATTCAAAAAGCGGCATTCCTTGAGTTTCGCATGGTGCATCCCGAGAGTGACCAGTTGATCAAGGAAGGAATCCTTGAGCCGGGTTACGAAGTGCTGCGCCGCAAACAGCGCGATCGCCAGGGTCGGGAGACGACTGAAGAGGTAATGGTCCGTAAGCGTGCTGAAATGACTGGTAGCGGCATCAAGAGTGCCATGGTCGTGCGCGGCAACCTGGGCGAGCCGGAAATCAATTTCAATCTCGACGACCAGGGCTCTCTGCGTTTTGGAGAAATCACGCGTGAGAATGTGGGACGTCGGCTGGCGATCATCCTCGACGGTGAACTTTACTCCGCGCCGGTCATTCAGTCGGCCATCGAGACAGGCAGTGGGCGGATCACCGGGCAATTCGACCAGAAAGAAGCATTTGAATTGGCTAATGTGCTGGAGAATCCCCTCCGGGCTCCACTTAAGATTATTGAGTCCCGCGAGGTCGACCCGACCCTGGGTCGCGACTCGATCCGGAGCGGCGTCAAGGCCGCGCTCATCGGTGTGGTAGCAGTTTCGCTCTTCATGCTGGTGTATTACGTGTTTGCCGGCGTGGTTGCGAACATCGCACTGGCATTGAACATTGTGATTCTTCTCGGCGTCATGTGTTCCGTCGGCACGACGCTCACGTTGCCTGGCATCGCAGGTATTGTGCTGACCATCGGCATGGCGGTGGATGCCAATGTGCTTATTTTCGAACGTATTCGCGAGGAGCTTGCGGCAGGCAAATCCATGCGTGGCGCGCTGAGCGCCGGGTATGACAAGGCCTTCGGCACGATCTTCGACTCCAACCTGACGACGTTGATCGCCTCGATCATTTTAATAAAAATGGGAACGGGACCGGTGCAGGGCTTTGGTGTGACGCTCACCATCGGTGTGGCGGTCAGCATGTTTACCGCGCTGGTGGTAACCCGGTTGATATTTGACTGGTTGTTGGCGCGCAACCTTCTCAAAGGGTTGAAGATGCTGCAGTTGGTCCACGGCACCAAGATTGACTTTCTGCGTTGGTCCAAACCCGCGTTTATCGCATCCTGGGCGCTGATTTTCATTGGGATTGGCTACGGGTTCTACCGTGGCAAGGATGTTCTCGGGGTTGAGTTTTCCGGAGGTAACACCATTACCATGAACTTCTCTCAGAAGATGGAGGTGGACAAATTGCGCGAGTCGGCTGGCAAAGCCGCTGGCGGCGATGTCATGATCAGCTACCAGCGTGAGGTCTCCAGTGGCAAAGAAAGTCTCCAGGTGACGACCCGCTCGCTGGCTTCGGAGAAGTCCGGGGAAACCTCGGACGTTGCCGATAAAGTCATCGCCCAGTTGAAGCAGGATTTTCCTCAGGCGTCATTTGAGGTTGCTGGGGTGGACCGAGTCGGTCCCACCGTCGGCAAGGAGATCCGAAACACCGCCATTTATGCGATGTTCTTGGCAATGTTCGGAATTCTGGTGTACGTCGCTTTCCGTTATGAATTCTCATTTGCAGTGGGAGCGGTTGTGGCTCTGGTCCACGATATCCTCATGGCCTTGGGTATGTATTTCCTTTTTGGTCGGGAACTAAACGCTACAACCGTCGCAGCCATTCTGACGATTATCGGTTTTTCGATAAATGATACCATTGTGATCTTTGATCGTATCCGAGAGGACCTGCGTTTGGGTATGCGCGGAACCTTCCGTGAGGTAATCACAGCTGCGATCAACCAGACCCTGAGTCGGACGATCATTACCTCGGGAACCGTCCTCTTAGCCACGGTTTCGCTGTATGTGTTCGGAGGAGGAGTGATTAACGACTTCGCATTTACCTTCCTGGTGGGTATCCTGGTGGGAACCTACTCCAGCGTTTACATTGCGTCAGCCCTCGTTCTGTGGTGGCACAAGGGACATCGGCCCCAGATTGGTGCCTCCCAGGTGACGGTCGAGGCCGTTGCGCAAGCAAAGGGCGCATAAATTGTTCGGTGGGATCGGAGGGTCCATTCGGACCTCCGGTTCCGCGGAGCATGGACTGAGGCGGATTATGGTCGCCCTGCTGCAAATCACCCCATGGCACTGGGCAGCCTTCATTTGTTGCATTCTCTTCTTCCTAGCGCTTGATCTCGGCGTATTCCATCGCCGTGCGCACATTGTGCGTTTTAAGGAGGCGCTCGCTTGGACCTTGGTGTGGTTCACTTTGGCGATGTTATTCGCCATTCTACTGAGGCCGCTTCGAGGGGAGAAGGAAGCACTCGAATTCCTCACGGGTTATCTCATCGAGTTATCCCTCTCGATGGACAACGTCTTCGTAATTGCGTTGATCTTTGGTTACTTCCGAATCCCGCCGCAATACCAGCACCGGGTTCTGTTCTGGGGTATCGTCGGCGCACTGGTTATGAGGGGAGCCATGATCGGAGCGGGCGTGGCCCTGATCTCTGCACTCAGTTGGATCCTTTACTTATTCGGTCTCTTCTTGGTTTTCAGCGGGATCAAAATGCTTCTGGTTGATACCGAGGTGGACCCGGAGAAGAACCCGGTGCTCAAGATGGCTCGTCGGCTCTACCCGATCTCCCCGCACCTGGATGGTCAAAAGTTTTTCACCCATTGGAATGGACGCCGCGCGCTGACTCCGTTGGCTCTCGTACTGCTTATGGTAGAAACCACGGATCTCATCTTTGCCGTGGATTCCATTCCGGCAATTTTTGGCGTTACCCGCGAACCGTTTATCATTTTCACTTCCAACGTGTTCGCGATTCTGGGGTTGCGCTCGCTCTATTTTGTGCTCGCCGGCGCCATTAGTTATTTCCGGTATCTAAAGGTCGGCCTTTCGTTGGTGCTGGTGTTTGTCGGCATCAAGATGTTGCTGGCACCTCATGACCGGGAGAATCCCCTCTGGTTCCAGCTACACATTCCGATCGCCGTGTCTCTCCTCCTGATTTTGAGCATCATTCTCTGCTCGATCCTGGTCTCCGTGATCGTCGTCAAACGGGAGAGGCGAGACCAGGAGAAACGGTCCGCCAGTGAGTAAAGGGCGGTTGGCCTGAGTCAGTAGACCACAATCGAACGAACGGGATAACCAGGGAGCTTTTCCCGCCCCTTCAGGAAGCCCAATTCGATCAGGAATGAAATTCTGAGGATTTGTGCTCCCAGTTTTTGCACCAGGACTGCAGCCGCGGCCGCAGTGCCCCCGGTAGCCAGCAAGTCATCGATCAGCAGCACCCGGCTCGCGGGTTGGAGCGCGTCCGTATGCACCGCAATGGTAGCGGTGCCGTATTCCAACTGGTAATCTTGCTCGTGGGTGGTGAACGGAAGCTTGCCTTTCTTACGAATCGGGATGAAGCCAGCCTGCAGCTTCAGGGCACACGCTGCGGCAAAAATGAATCCACGGGCATCAATGCCGACCACGGCATCGACCTCTCCTGGCTTGATGCCGTCGGTCAGCAGATCAATTGCTCCAGCGAATAGACGCGCATCGGCCAGTACCGGGGTGATGTCCTTGAATTGGATGCCGGCCTTGGGGAAATCGGGAATGTTCCGGATCGCTTGCTCGATGTCCGTGGCGGTCGTTATTGAATTGGGCATGGTTTTGACAGAAGCTCCCGTTGGCCATGGGACTCGATTGGCCGGCCGTTTAGATCGTGGCACCGATCAATCATTTACGACCGGGTGGCTTCGAGTTTCTCGATCATTTTACGCAGTTTCTTCAGTGCGATATTCTGAATCTGCCGGACCCTTTCGCGTGTGACGCCGAATTTTTGCCCAACTTCTTCAAGGGTCCTTTCCGGTCCACCGTCCAGGCCGAACCGCGCGCGGAGGATGGTGGCTTCACGCGGGTCAAGAGTTTTGACCATTTCCTGGAGCATGCGGGTCACCGTCTTCTCCTCAAGTTGCTCGTAAGGAGTGTCGGCGTTTTCATCCTGAACGACCTCGGCAAAATTGTTCGAATCCTCATCACCGATGGGGGCATCGAGGGAGGCCGGGCGTATGGCCGCCATTCGCATTTGAGCCACCCTGGAGGCGGAAATGCCGAGTTCCTCCCCTAGTTCCTCATCGGTTGGCTCGCGGCCCAGTTCCTCCTGCAGTCGCATAGAGGTCCGCCGCATTTTGGAAATCTTATCCACTAAATGCACCGGAAGCCGGATCGTCTTTGATTGATTCGCCAGGGCGCGTTTGATCGATTGCTTGATCCACCAAGAACCATAGGTGGAAAGTTTGCCCCCTTTGGCGGGATCAAAGCGCTCGACTGCTTTCATCAGCCCGATGTTACCTTCGCTGATCAAATCGAGCAGGGGCAAACCGATGCCCTCATAGTCTCGGGCGATTTTCACCACGAGGCGCAGATTGGCTTTGATCATCTGTTCGCGTGCCTTTTTATCGCCGCGCTTGATTCGCGCCGCCAGGTCGATTTCCTCCTGCGGCGTCAGCAACTTCACCTGGCCGATTTCGCGCAAGTAGAGTTTGATTGCCGTGTCGCCATCATAACTGGAGCGCTCGCGGGTTCGGCCATCCGCTGGATCTGGATCCTGAATAGTCTTAGCTACTGCTTCGTCGAGTTCTTCCGGCTTGATCTCCTCCTCTTTGGCGAGATCCTCCGGTTTTGGTTCGTCGTCATCAAGAGACGGTTCGGGCTGACTGAGCGGCAGGCGGGCCGGGGCCAAAACGGGCCCCGAGGTTAATTTGCGGCGGCCGGGTCGTGCATGAAGCACCGCGCGCTTTACCTGGCGCTTTTTCCGGTGAGTCTTGGTGTGAGCGACCATATGCTGGTTCAATAATTCATTCTTACCGGCGCCTTGGCAACCAAATAGCACCGCAGGATTTCTTTGCGCCTCGACAAAACTGACAGAGTCAAACACCAAAAAACATGGGTTGAACAGCCCATGTCGCTCTTCGTTTACTTGATCCGACCCGTAGAGCGTCCGTCCAGGCACTTGTACTAAGACATTATTGCGTCCGATGCGTTCAATCAAAGCGTAAGTCATGCCATCGTTTGTGCGACTGCAGCAGAGGCACTTCCGTCGATCGGCACCTTGACTTGGTGTTTTATTTGTGCCGGGAAGGCACATTTTGCACAGCACGTGTGCTGTTGTAGCAGCGTTTCGGGGGGGCGAGAACCGTGCTCAGTGGAGTGGTTGCGGGAAGCTCAGGTGCCAAAGAGTCGGTCGCCAGCATCTCCTAGGCCCGGCAAGATGTAACCCCGCTCATTGAGGCGGGTGTCTACGGAGGCGGTGAAGATGGGCAGGCTGGGAGAACGGGCATGGACTTTGCGAATGCCTTCGGGAGCGGCAACCAGGTTGACCAACCGAATATGCCTGGCGTTTTCACGGCGCAGCAGATCGATGGCTGCCACGGCGCTGCCTCCGGTGGCCAGCATCGGATCGATCAGGATCACTTCGTGATGCCGCAGATCGGGAGGGAGGCTCTGATGATAGAAGATGGCCTGCAGTGTGGATTCCTCACGTTTCAGCCCGATGAAGCCAACTTTGGCGTCGGGCACCAGTTGGAGGATGGGATCGAGCATTCCGAGCCCTGCCCGCAAAACCGGGACCAGGACGATATCCCGTTTAAGTTGGTGCCCTTTGGCGGGAGCCAGCGGGGTTTTGACGCTTACAGACCTTAGCGAGAACGAGCGGGTGGCCTCGTAGATGAGCAGGGTGGTGACCTCCCCAAGCACCCGGCGAAATTCCTGGGGCCGGGTCCGCTCGTCTCGGAGCAAGGTCAAATGGTGTTGAACCAGTGGATGGCGGATGACTGTGACATTCTTCACGTTACTGGACGTAGTTTGGAGCCAAGAAATACGGCTGGCCGGCCTTGAGTTTGGGTACTTCGAGCCCGACGTCGAGTTTCACTACGCGAGCTTCGGATTGTCCGAACATGCGCAGGAAGTCGGAAAAAGTGACAATTTGTTCATACGTGACCAGGTTTGCTTTGTTCACATCGGCGAGTTTGAGTGTGCGGCGCACGGCGGTCTGGAAGTTCCCTAACTCATCCACAAGGCCGAGCCTATAGGCTTCATTCCCGGAGAGAATGCGGCCATCGGCGAATTCTTTCCAATCGGTGCGCAGGCTGCGACCGGCATCCTGGTTAAGCTCGTTCGCCTTCTTGCGGCCAGCAGCCACAACATCGCGGAAACGAGCATAGACCTCGTCGATAAGAGTCTGAACCATTTGCTGTTCTTCGGGTGAAATGTCTCCAGGCTCACGGGAGCCGCTGAGCATGTCTTTAAAACGGCCACTCTTGTAAGTTTGAGGTTGAACTCCGACTTTGTTCATGAGACCCCGGTAGTTGAAGCTCTGCATAATCACCCCGATACTCCCGGTGATGGTGAGTTCGTTGGCCACAATCCATCGGCAGGGGGCAGAGACATAATAGCCACCAGAGGCGGCCACACCGCCCATGGAAGCGACGACTGGCTTACCGGTGTCCTTCTGGAAGGTCTCAACGAGTTGGTATATTTCGTCCGAGGCGAGAACTTCTCCGCCCGGGGAATCAACCTTGAGAATGACGGCTCTCACGTGAGTATCCTCTTTGGCCCGCGCAAGCTGTGCCTTAATCACATCCACAATGCTGTGGCCGCCTTGGCCGTAGGCCCCGCCGATGATGATGCCACTAATTTCGAGCACCGCGATTTTGTCGCGGGCGCTCTGATCCTCAAGCACCACCTCCTGGAGTCTGGGACCGGGGCCATAGACGCTCGATGGGCTTTCCCCTACGAGCAGGGAGGCTATGCTGCCGAGGTTGAATAGAAGGCTGAGGGCGAGCAGGGCCAGTAGAACGAGAGCGGCGATCATCCAGCCGCGGCCAGATCTTGGTGTCGGTGGGAGACTGCCGGGCGGAGCGGTGAGCCGCGGGGGTGCCGGCATCGGCGGCGGTACCGGGCTTGATTGGGGCCCGGAGAAGGGCTGGGGCGCATTGTCTTCCATGCAAGTGAGGCTAACGCAAAGGCAGAGGAGCAGCAAGCGGCATCATTTTTGCTTTGGAGGTGATTAGCCTGTGATTGCTGGCGGTTGGCTTTCAGGTGTTTTCGGATTATGCAAACACGAATACTGGTGGTGGATGATGACCAGGAGTTGCTGGCGGTGCTCAAGGTCCAGTTGTCCGAGCGCGGTTTTGAAGTTGCGGCTGCAACCACGGGCACGGAAGCTTTCGAGAAAGTGGATGCGTTTTGCCCGCACCTAGTGCTACTCGATCTGATCCTGCCAGGCACCGACGGTATCGTCCTATGCGAGAAGCTAAAACAACACCCCAAGACTTCATCCGTGCCCATCATTCTCATGACGGGTATTTCAAGCCAAATGGTCCGTTACAACGCGTTTGAGAGCGGCGCCGATGCTTACCTGGCCAAGCCATTCGACCCGGGGAGCCTGCTAGAGAAGATCGAAGTCCTCTTGTACAAGGCCGATACCCCGACGGCTTCGGACCGGAATTAACCAACTCGGAGGGTGCGCATTCGCGGGGCGGTGTCTCCTTTTGCGACAGGCTTTATGTCTCAAAGAGGGCCGCATGACGGCCCAGCACTTTGCAGAGAGCCTCGAGTTGGCTGCGGGTGTGCTCACTGGAGATCACCCAACGGAAATAGCCGGTTGTGTGGCGGTCAAGATACCGGGTGATCAGCGGAAAGACACCGGCTCGAAGCAACGCAGCAGAGACTTGTTTCGCGGCGCTAGTAGAACGGGGCACGATACGAATGATGGGTCCTGGGGTTGATGCCAGATTCAAGCCGGCCTGAATGAGGCTCTCTTTCACGAAATTGGAATTATTCCGCAGCCGAACCAGGAATGCGGGGTCGCTCGCCAGAAGGCCAAGGGATTCAATGGCGCCGTTAACCAGTGGGAGAGGGATGGGCGTAGTGCCTGTAAATTGCCGGCTGTTCTTAATCACACCGGCGCGAAATGACTTAGAACAAAGCAGCGCACCTCCGTAGACTCCCAGGGCTTTGCTCAAGGTGACACACTGGACAGTTCGATAGCGGCTGACTCCGGCATGCTCCAAACTGCCTTTTCCGGTCTCGCCGAGAACGCCAGCGCCGTGCGCGTCATCGACGAGCAACCAGGCGTCCTTGGGCAATGCCTGGCGATACAGTCGGAGCGGTGCGACGGAACCGTCGTGGGAAAACATACCGTCTGTAAGCAGGATAACCCGGGCATGCTGGCCGCAGCGGCTGACCACCTGCTTTAGGCTTTCGACGTTGCCGTGCTGAAACCGGAGCACCGGGCATTCGAGGAAGACAGCGGCATCGATTAGGGCGGCGTGGGCGCGGGAATCCAGCAGGGCGTGAGAGAACTGACCGGCGAGAGATTGGGCAGCTACCGAGGCGCCGCAGTAGCCCGACGGGAGGAGCAGGGCTTCCTCCGCATTGAAAAAGTCGCAGAGTCTTTCCTCGAGCTTGTCGTAAAGCACGTGGTTGCCGGTGGTGAGCCGAGAAGCGGCCACATTCAGACCGAACCGGCGCATTCCTTCGTTGACGGCTTGGAGCACCTTGGGATGGGAACTCAGCCGGAAGTAGTCACACCCTGAGAAGTAGGAGAGCCGGCGGCGACCGGCCATGACGAAAGTGCGGTCGACCTGTTGCAAAGGGGGCGAAAGCGAGGGTCTCACAGATTATCTCCCAGGATGATGAGGTCGCCAGGCTGAAGGATAAAATCTTTCCCAGCCAAGAGGTCATTTGGGTCGATGTGTATTTGCTGGGTTTGGCGATGGATGACGATCCGCTCTGGGTCGGTGTTGGCGGAATAGCCAGCTGCAATGATGGCGTTGGCAAGGGTGAGATCCGGAGTCCAGGGAATGGTTTGGCGCTGCACTTGGCCGGAAAAGGTGATGATCGGCTCGCGCGCACCACCGAGGCGGGCGATGGCATCCTGTGTTCCCGCCAGGTAGGCCTTTTGGGCTTGGGCGCGGGCACTGGCTTTGGTCACACAACCGCTGCTCAGAATGAGCGTCGCAAGGGCGACCAGAGTGAGGGCGATGCGGGACGGATTCATGCTCCAGGTCGTTTGAGGATTTTTCCGAATTCGCCTTCGACCGGCTCAATTTCGATACGGCCCGGAGTTCCCGGTTGCATGGACGAGGGCACTGCGGCATCGAGTTTCGAGGGTTCTTTGGTGGCTGGCACCGCAGCGACTGAGAAGCTGGGTGCCGACGCTGTCGTTTCGTCCGGCTCGGAATCGGGCGGTTCTCCCGATTCAGGGTAAGCCCACTTGGTACGGCTATCGAGCCACTTCTGGTAGCGTTGGAAGCTCCACATGCCGTGGTCGGCCCCCGTCTCAATAGCGGAGATGACCTTGAAGAAATCCCGGTTGCGAATGAAGTTCCGCACGGCGTGGGTTGCCATGAGGACTTCACATTGCGGGACGACCATGTCGAGATCCGCACGATACTGGAGACGTTGGCAGATGACGGCCAGGAGGCAATCAGCAAGCTGGGCGGCGACGCCCGCTTGGATTTCGGACGGGAAGGCAGAGACAACACGTTGGAGCGCCTCTCCACTGCTGGAGGAGTGCAAAGTGCCCAGGACGAGGTGGCCGGTTTCAGCGGCCCCGAGTGTCAGACGCATGGTCTCGGGTTCCCGCATTTCCCCAACCATAAGCACGTCAGGATCTTCACGAAGCGAGTCGAGAAGGGCCTGCTCGAAGCTCGGAGTATCACGTCCGACCTCGCGCTGCCGGATGTAGGCTTTTCGGGGTCGAAAGGTATATTCAATAGGGCTCTCGATGGTCAGGATGTGGCGGGCCTCCGTGAGGTTGATTTCCTGGATAAGCCCGGCAAGGGTTGAGGACTTGCCGGAGCCGGTGGGGCCGCTCACGAGCACGAGGCCATTCTCTTTAGCCACTAACTTCTTCAGGTCGGGGTGGAGATTGAGAGTGTCGATCGTGGCCTGGAAGGGGGCCAAGAGGCGGATCGCAAAGCCGACACCACGAGCACTGTGGAGGATATTAATGCGGCAGCGGATTCCCTGAATGGTCCGTGAGAAATCGGCGGACCTCCGCTCCAGGAACTGGTGCCAGTGATCGGTGTCGAGGAGTGCACGCGCCAGCTCAAGCAACGTCTTGGCCGTCAAGGGCTCACCCGAAATGCGGAGCGTACCTCGGATCCGCAGGGCAGGGGGCAGCCCCGGTTCAAGGTGCAGGTCGCTAGCCCCGCTCTTTTGCGCCACGGCAACTAATGTTTGCAGATCCATGCAGAAGGATCATAGCGCGCGATGAGCGAGTGGAAAAGGGAGAAGAAGGGCCGAGGGGCGATGGGCGGTGGAGGTTGACCGGCAGGGTGCTGGCTCGACAAATGCCTGTCGGAGGCTAGAGTTTCCATTAATGTCGTTTACTGCAGAACCTTTAACAATCGCCGGTAAAACATTTCGCTCACGGCTTATCATGGGTACTGGAAAATTCTCCTCGCCGGAGGCCATGCGTGGTGCTCTGGAAGCGAGCGGAACGGAAATGGTAACGGTGGCGTTGCGTCGGGCTGACCTTTCCGGGAAGAAAGACCCCTTCGCCAATATTCTGGATTTCATCGACAGAACTAAGTATTTGCTGCTGCCGAACACGAGCGGGGCCATGAACGCTGAGGAAGCGGTTCGCCTGGCCCGATTGGCCGCTGCGGCCGGTCTGCCCAAATGGGTGAAACTTGAGATTCATCCTGACCCGCGCTACTTGCTGCCCGACCCGGTCGAAACGTTGAAGGCGGCTGAGGTATTGGTTTCCGAGGGTTTCACCGTGTTGCCGTACATTAACGCGGACCCGGTTTTGGCCAAACGCCTACAGGATGTGGGGGTCGCCACCGTGATGCCGCTGGGATCTCCGATCGGTTCAAATCGCGGTCTGGAAACGCGGGCGCAAATTAGGATCATCGTTGAGCAGGCCACGGTGCCGGTAGTCGTGGATGCGGGAATCGGGGCGCCGAGTCACGCGGCGGAAGCGATGGAGTTGGGAGCCTCGGCAGTTCTTGTAAATACCGCCGTCGCGGTTTCTCATGATCCAAACCGGATCGCGCAAGCCTTCAAATTGGCTGTGGAGGCGGGCAGGACCGCCTTCGAGACGGGCTTGGCGCATGAGCGTGAGACGGCGAGTGCCACCAGCCCGCTGACCGGTTTTCTGGACGTGTAGCGTATGACGGGCCGGAAGGCCCGGCGATGACAATCAAATCAACTTACTCTGATGGTATTCAAGCCTATGGCTTCATCTACTCCAGTCTCTCCCCGATTGCCTGCGGTTTCGTCCACCCGGGCGCGGAGTATTCTCGAGGCAGCGGGTCGGCTGCAAATCCTGGTGCTGGGCGACTTGATGTTGGATCAATTCATCTGGGGCACTGTAGCGCGAATCTCGCCGGAGGCCCCGGTTCCGGTCGTCGAGTTTGAACGTGAGAGCTTTATGCCCGGTGGCGCAGCCAACGTCGCCCGAAACCTGACCGCCCTTGGTGTTCGGTCAGAATTACTGGGTTTGGTGGGCAAGGATAGTGCAGCCAACGACTTGCGACGCTTGCTGCAGGAGCATGGCATCGGGTGCCGGCGTTTGCTGGAACATCCTGCCCGACCCACAAGCGTGAAAACGCGAATTGTGGCGCACCAGCAACAGGTGGTGCGGATCGACCGCGAGAATCGGGAACCATTGGATGCAGATTCCGTCCGATGGCTAAGCCGGGCACTGAAGCGTGAGGTGCCACGGAGTGCGGCGGTTATTGTTGGCGATTACGGCAAGGGAGTGGTCACCCAGGGACTGTTGGACGCGCTTAAGCCCCTTTGCCGACGCCATGGTGTTTGGCTGAGCCTGGATCCAAAACCGGTACACCGGTTGGACCTTGGCGGGCTCTCGCTCATCACGCCTAACCGGAAAGAAACCTTCGAACTGGCCCGGATACCCGATGAAACGAGGAACACGAATCCCCTGCACGACAAGAACCTGCTGGCGGCTGCGGGCCAATTGCTGGAGCACCAGCGACCGGCGCTCCTGCTGATTACGCTCGGAGAATTGGGTATGCTGCTCTGCCAGCGCGGACGCGATCCGTTCCATATCCCGACCCTGGCGCAGGAGGTTTTCGACGTGTCCGGTGCGGGGGACACGGTTATCGCCACATTCACCCTGGCTATTGCTGCCGGGGCATCGCCGTTGGAAGCGGCCATGCTTTCCAATCACGCCGCAGGGATCGTGGTGGGCAAGATCGGCACGGCCACGGTTTCACCCGGTGAGTTGCTGGCGAGTTTCCCTCGCGCATCCAGGTGACCCCATCGGAGTTGCCCGGAA
The DNA here is from genome assembly GCA_002428665.1 of Verrucomicrobia subdivision 3 bacterium UBA6082. GTDB lineage: Bacteria > Verrucomicrobiota > Verrucomicrobiia > Limisphaerales > UBA8199 > UBA6082. The sequence goes on along the minus strand of DIXK01000004.1, from coordinate 20,344 downwards.
TCAGAATCCAAATGCATTTTATGGAAGCTCAAAAAGAAACGGTTGAAAGCCTTCGCGAACGCAAGCGCCGCGGACAACGAATTCCCTCCCTCACGGCCTACGATTTCCCGATGACCCGCTTGCTCGATCAAGCGGGGATCCCGCTCATCCTGGTCGGTGATTCGCTCGGAATGGTAGTACTCGGCTACCCTGACACGACCCATGTAACCATGGCCGAGATGGAGCATCACGTCCGTGCTGCGGCGCGAGCGCAACCTCGAGCCCTGCTCGCTGCGGACCTGCCTTATCGCAGTTATGAAACCCCGGAGCAGGCCTTGGACAACGCCCGACGGCTCGTGGCGGCCGGCGCCGAAGCCATTAAGGCCGAAGGCGGCAGGGAGATTGTGCCGCAGGTCAAAGCGCTGTGTCGCGAAGGCATTTCGTTTCTGGGCCACCTGGGCATGCTGCCCCAACATGTCCTCGAGGAGGGGGGGTATCGCGTAAAGGGAAAGACCACACCCGAACAGGAACGGTTGATTTCGGATGCAGAGGCGCTGGTGGAAGCTGGCGCGTTTGCGATTGTTCTGGAGTTGGTGACTGCTTCCCTGGCTCACGAACTGACCCGGCGGCTTCCGGTTCCAACGATCGGCATTGGCTCCGGACCGCACTGTGACGGGCAGGTGTTGGTAACTCCGGACTTGCTGGGGATGCTCCCTTGGTTCAGCCTAAAGCACGTTAAGCCCAAACTCAACGCCGCAGACCAAATGCGGGCCGTGATTCTCGAGTGGAAGCAAGGGGTAGAACAACCTGCGGAAACCTGAGGCTTGAGTGCGGACACTTTCGCGATCATCGAGCCGAAGCGGCAGCCCGAAGTCGATGTCAAAGCCCTGATTCTGGCGCTTTCGCAACATTACTGATTTACTATGTCCAAACCTCAAGCCAAGCGATCCCCACGGACCAGGATGGTTGGGTCGCATTCCGCGCTCACCCATTTGAGCCCTGAAGGGCATGCCTCGATGGTTGATGTTTCAGCCAAGCCACCGCTCCTGCGCCGTGCCGTGGCGGTGGGCGTGGTGATTCTTCGACCTGCGACCCTGGACTTGATCCAGCGCAACCGGATTGCCAAAGGCAACGTTTTGGCTACGGCTCGGTTGGCTGGGATCCTCGCTGCGAAGAATACGGCGACGCTGATCCCGCTCTGCCACCCGATCCCGCTCACGCATTGCAGCGTTGACTTTGAGTTTCTCCCGCGAGGAAACCGGATCCGCATTACTGCTTCCGCACAGGTGGTTGCGGCCACCGGTGTGGAGATGGAAGCGCTGACGGCCGTGAGCGTGGCGGCGCTGACCATATACGATATGTGCAAGGCGGTGGATAAGACGATGCGCCTTACAGGTATCAGGTTAGTGTCCAAACAAAAACTGCGGATCTGAGTCATGCCCATCGAGACTGGCATCATCACGATTTCGGACCGAGCCGCTGGAGGCGAGTATCGCGATTTGAGCGGACCGGCCCTTCGCCAGGCGGTCCTCGGATATGGCTGGCAGTTGCGGTCAGAACTTATCGTGCCGGATGAGGTTCGTCAGATTCAGGGTGCCATCCGTGAACAGATCGCGAAGGGCTGTCAACTCATCGTTACCACGGGTGGCACGGGGGCGGCGCCTCGTGATGTTACGCCTGAGGCGGTACTCGAGATCGCGACGCGGGAATTGCCCGGCTTTGGGGAGGTCATGCGAAGGGAATCCTTGAGACTGACACCATATGCGATCCTGTCGCGCAGTCTGGCGGTAGTGGTGGCAGACTCACTCGTGCTGTGCCTGCCAGGCAAGCCCAACGCCGCCGTCGAGAATCTCGGATTTGTGGTCAGTGCTATTCCCCACGCGGTCGAGGTGATCCGCAATCAACCGACCCACCAATAAGCACGCCATCTTCGAATGGAGTGCTGCCTCCACAGTATCGAGTTGTTGCGGGTTTACCGACAAAAACTGCTCGCCGCCGCCGGGTTTGGCGAGGTATAAAACGGCCTATGGCTGAGCATCGTATTGGTATCATTGGCGGGAGCGGTCTGTATCACGTAGAGGGGCTTTCCAGGTTGAAATGGGTAAAGGTTCGCACCCCCTTTGGCGCTCCTTCAGATGAATTCCTGCTGGGGGAATGGCACGATCGTTCGGTGGTGTTCCTGGCGCGACACGGGCGCGGGCACCGCCTCATGCCATCGGAACTGAATCACCGGGCCAATATCTGGGCCATGAAGAAACTTGGGGTGGCGTGGATCATCAGCGTCAGCGCGGTGGGGTCACTGCAGCGTCACTACCACCCGTGTGACGTGGTGCTGCCAGACCAGTTTTTTGACCGCACCGCGCAGAGCACGGCGCACACATTTTTCGGCCGCGGGATTGTGGCTCACATTGCTTTTGCGCATCCGTTGTGTGAGGAGTTGCGGAGTTTATTGTTACGAAGCGCGCGTGCATTGAAGATTCGGGCTCACAACGGCGGCACTTATGTGAATATGGAGGGGCCGGCGTTTAGCACGCGGGCCGAATCGCTTCTGAACCGCAAGCTGGGTTTCGATGTCATCGGAATGACCAACCTGGGTGAAGCCAAGTGTGCCAGGGAAGCCGAGATTGCCTATGCAACGATGGCTATGGTGACGGATTATGACGCCTGGAAGGATGACGAAGCGCACGTAACTGTGGACATGGTAATCGCAAATTTGACACAAAATGGGGCCAGTGCGCGGGCGATTATCGCGCGGACTTTATCTGCGATTCCAACCGAGCCCCAATGGTCCTGTCACGAGGCCCTGAAGAACGCCATCATGACCGAGCGGAAGCTGTGGCCAGGTCGAACCATTCGGGAACTGCATCCGATCCTGGCAAAGTACTTATGAACCGCGATTGGATCATCGTGAGCGTTCAATCCTGCAGAGACTTGATGAACCGGAAGGTCCCGGCCAAGAAGAGGTGGTCAGAGCCAAGGGGACCGGCTTTGGAACGCACCTACTGCTGTCCCGGAAGCTTACCAGGTACATCGTAATCCAGGAGCAGCAGTTCGTAGGGTTCGCGATGGCGCAGGATGCGGATGATAACCCCGTTCTCCAGCACCCAGAAGTCGGTAACATGACCTGCGCGTTTCTTAAACCAGGTGTTGGCGGAACTCGTTTGCGTGAGCACGAAGTGGTTGGCATCAAAGGTTCCGGCCGGTACCTGTGCTTTCTCTTTGCCCTTAAGTTCTACCTTGATCGTGTAGTCGGCCAGCCCCTCACCGGAGTTGTCCCAGTCGTAAACTCGGATTTCTTTGGCTTCGCCCGGCTTTACAGAGCTAAATTGGCGCAGAAGGATGTTCGCGGCACAGTAAGAGTCTGGCCGTGAGTTGGGGTCAAAGCATGCTCCGGCGGGCACCGTCAGCGCTTTGGCATCGCAGTCCTCACGCACCCCACGGCGACTGAGCAGTGCCTTTCCCGTTCGGAGGTCCAGGTCCATGCTGTAGCCAGGTTTTTCGCCCACGGTGGGCCTTCGAACTCGGAACACTTCGGGCTGATGCTCTTTGTTTCCCTGAACCATTTCAGTGGTTCCCATAAAGGGAAGGTGGGCGAGGGCAACGATTGCTCCATCCGGCTTTTGGTTTACCCACAACTCCCCTGGTTGTGCGATGTCGCCCCCCCGGCTGCGGTGCTGGTAACGCCCGTGGAACTGCACCGTGCCGGGCATGTCTTTAGCCTCGGGCAGGGGTTGGAGCGGTTCGCCAGCCAACACTGACCCCGTCAGCGCCACAGCCATAGCGGGCACGGTCAGAAGAGAAATGATCCTTCGATGGTTTTTCATTTGGATTAAGATTGAGATTTGAAGTGGTATATTTTGAGGTACATCATTAACTTTGCGCTGCAAAGTGAAAATGTCAACGCTTATATTTTGGTTTTTATTCTGTTCCTAAACAACTCGTATTCAGATTGATAAACACAAGTTGAATATTGTGTCGTTTAACTTTTTGCCAAAGAGTGCCGATTTTTGGGTGGCTTCTGGGTAGCTGCCCTTGGTCTCCTCTCAATACTACGATGATCTCGAGGCGCGATGCGACCAGCGCTTTGTGCTGGAATGAGAGGCGACCTTGAGACTTGATCAGCCCCAATGTCAAAAGCCATTCATCGCTCGCTGACCGAGTGTTGAATCTTCTTGGCCTGTGTCGCCCTGGGAGTCAACGCCGCGTCTGCGTCATTCACGCTTCTTGAGCCGGTCCCTGAGCCGAAGATCGTGAAACACTCCGTTGCCTATCCCGGGGGACGGTACGGCGCGGAGAACCTCTTGGATGGGCGCTCCGACACCGAGTATTCCTCCGACTCAGGGGGGACGAACACTTATGTTGAGTTTGATTTTGGGGCAGAAGTGAATCTGGCTGCGGTGCGGCACGTAGATCGGAACAGTTGAAAGCCCCGCTTTGGATCGCTGGCGTGCTTTGGCCCGGGAAGCGGGTAAAGCTCTCCCGTTTGCTGCAGACGACAGCCGCCTTAGCGGTTCGTGCGCTTTGGCACCCTGGTTTTGATGGGCGTTGGCCTGCCTTTGCTGTTAACCACTACGTAGACCACCTCAGCCTGCGTGACCCGGACCGTTTCATGTGGAAAATCGCGCCGCCAGGCCTCGACGGTTACCAGCACGGTGATAGAGGTGTTGCCAACACGTTCCGTCTCGGTGTAGAAGCTAACCAAGTCTCCCACCAGCACCGGGGCCATAAACTTCACCTCGTGCATTGCCACCGTGACGAACTTCTGGTCCGAGTGTTGCCGAACTTCGACCGCTCCAGCCTGGTCAATGTAACTCAGAATAAGCCCGCCAAAAATCGTGCCGTTCGGGTTTGTATCCCTGGGCATCATGATCACACGGATAGCCGGTTGGAGTGTGTCGCGGTTCATCGTCTCTAGAGGGTGGCGTAACCCGTTGGATTATCAAGCTCCGCTCGGTGCCCGGACTGGGCACCGCCGTTAGAGCGGCCCATTATCGTGATCTATGCCGGTATTCCATTCCCACGAGGCAGACATCGTCGGAAAACGCGGCGTTTGCGGCAAAGCGTCGAACCTCGCCCAGGAGTGCATCCAGCATTCGCTTCGGATTCAGTTTCAAATGCTGCTGGGCAGCGGATACCAGCAGCGGCGTGTCATAAAGCGTGCCTTCGGTATTCTCCACCTCGATCAGACCATCGGTAAAAAGCAACAGGAGGTCACGGTCCAGCAGCAGTATTTCCGATGCCTCGTACACCGCGTCCGGCATCAAACCGAGCACCGGCTGACTCTTGCCGGACGCGTTCGATAGCTGAACCACAGAATTGGCCGAGCGGCGGATATGCAGTGGTTTTGGATGACCCGCGTTGGCGTATTGCATTACCCCCGTTTCGGCGTCGGCAACCAGGTAGAAACCGGTGGTCAGCAGAGGCGTGCCAGTATGCTGGAGGATGGTGTGCAGATCCGAATTGAGCTTGGTCATGAACTGGCCTGGTTGGGTGGCCAGGGGCTTGAGTTCCTCGACCAGCGCCCGAATCATGGCGGTGACTAGTGCCGCCTGCACGCCGTGGCCTGCCACATCACACAGGAACACGGCAGCTTTCATGTCTGACAACGCCGAGACCGTGAAGAAATCACCGCCTACGCTGCCGGTTGGCAGGTAGCGATGGGTGAAACGAAAAACGCTCCGTTCCGGGTTGGCATGATGGGGGAAGGAAGGATACTGCTGCGGTAGCATGGTGAGCTGGATTTCGCGCGCCATGTGCAGATCCTCCTCCATCTGTTGATTGCGGATCCGCAACTCTCTACGGCTCTGGGCCAGTGCGGTATTTGCCCGGCGGATCTTTTCCTCCGCCAGTCGTTGCTGGGTGATATCCCAGAAAATAGCTTGCAGGCCGATGATTGAGGCGTTGGCGTCGCGCAGCGGTGTCTTAACCACTTGAACGTACATCGGTTTGCCGCCGGGCGGAAGGTGTTCCTCTACCGTCTCGTAGGGTTGCCCGGTATCCATAACCCGGTGATCGTCGCGGAGATACTTTGCCGCCAGTTCCTTGGGGAAGAAATCCAGGTCGGTTTTGCCGATGACATCCTCGAGTTTGACTCCAAGCGCACGGCAAAACTGCCTGTTTGCGAAGGTGAATTGACCTTTGAGATTCTTGCGGATGATATTCTGAGGCAGGTTTTCCACCAGCGAATGATACAACGCTTCGGAATGCCGGAGTTTTCTCTCGGCCTCCTGGCGTTGCGTAATGTCCTCTACCGTGCCCTCGTAGTAGAGCAGTTTTCCATGTTTGTCCCGGATAGCCCGGCAGTTTTCTGAGATCCAAATCACCGTCTCGTCCTTGCGATAGACTTGCGACTCAAAGCCGGTGATCAGGTCATGCTCCTGCATGAGCTCGACAAATTCCTCCCGTCGCGACGGCTCAACATACAGGCTGCGTCCGATGTCGACGAGGCTTTCCATGAGGTCCTCGGGAGAACTGTATCCGTAAATTCGCGCGAGGGCTGCGTTAGCCATCAGGTAATGGCCGTCTGGCGTGGTCTGGAAAATCCCCTCGACCAGGTGGTCAAAAACGTTGTGATACTTCTCCTCGGCCTCAAGCAACGCCCGATCCAAACGAAAACGTTCAATTGTGTATTGCACCGAGCGTTCGAGCCACGCGGGGGTCAACTGGCCTTTCACCAAATAGTCCTGCGCCCCGGCATGCACTGCCTCCAAGGCCACCACTTCATCGTCCGATTCCCCCGCCACAATCACCGGCGTCTGTTTGCCTTCAGCCCTCACCACAGCCACATTGCCCAGCCCCGCCCCATCCGGCACAGCCAGTTCCATCAGCACCGCGTCAAATGGTTCCCGGGCAAGCACCGCCAGCCCCGCAGTAAGGCTCGACACGGAGGTGACCTCGGCTGACAGGTCTCGGGCTTGCGCCAGCATTTCTTCCACGTACCGAGCAAAACTCGGGTCGTGTTCGATTAACAATAGCTTCAGTCTATCCTGCACCATAGCGCTCTCGTCCTTCATCGCGCTTGCCTCTGGTTTCGCCGCCAGCGCTTTTCAGAACATGGCAAGGAAACCACCAACCTGCAAGCCGTTTGGCCGTTGCACGGGCATGGTTACTCAGGTTCGCGGCTGAATAGCCGTTGACGCTACACGTACATTTGTCAAGATGGTAGCGTAACAGGGCGCTGCCGCTCGCGGTGCCGTCGCGCTCGTGGTTACGCATCAACCGAGATTGTTTTGTATGAAAACCACCTGCCTTAGCCTGGCCGCCTGCCTCCTGCTTTTTGTGCCGGCCCAACTCCAATCCGCCCCTCAGGATGCGCCGGATGCCATCCTGGCGGCGATGAAACGTGCAGCTGATTGGCAACTGGCACAACCGCCCAGGCACAAGACCGATGATTGGACCTATGGCGCCTTGTACGCCGGGATGATGGCTCTTAGCCATGTGGCAGACGATCTGAAATACCATAACGCGATGATCGCGATGGGAGAGGCGCATCAATGGAAGCCAGCGCGCCGGATTTACCATGCGGACGACCATTGTGTCAGCCAGACTTACCTGGAGCTCTATTTCCAACATCGTGACCCTGCCATGATCGCTCCGACGATCGAGCGTTTCGATTATATCCTCACCAACCGGCGGACGGGCGAACTGAACTTCCGGATCAAGGGTAACCAGGAGCGGTGGTCATGGTGCGACGCCTTGTTTATGGCGCCACCCGCATGGCTGAGGCTCTACCTGGCCACTGGGGATAAACGTTACCTTGATTTCATGGATGCCGAATGGCAAGCCACCTCCGATTACCTTTACGACAAGGAAGAGCATCTGTATTTCCGGGATAGCACCTATTTCGATCGGCGCGAGGCCAATGGAAAGAAGATCTTTTGGAGCCGAGGCAACGGTTGGGTTATGGGCGGGTTGGCGCGCGTGCTCCAGATGCTTCCCCCCGAGCATCCCCGGCGCAGTTTCTATATCGGCCAGTTCCGGCAGATGTCCGCCAAGATTGCCTCGTTGCAGCAGGGGGATGGTCTGTGGCGGGCGAGTTTGTTGGATCCGGAATCATATCCGCTTAAAGAGACCAGCGGCTCCGGATTCTACACCTTTGCCCTGGCCTGGGGTATCAACCGAGGACTGCTCGACCGAGCCCAATACGAACCGGTGGTGAAGAAAGCCTGGAAAGGTCTGGTTGATTGTGTCAATGCAGAGGGAAAGCTGGAACATGTCCAACCCATTGGCGCGGACCCAAAGAAATTTGACCCCACCCATTCAGACGTGTATGGCGTAGGAGCCTTCCTTTTGGCTGGCAGCGAGATGTATCGCCTGGCCCTCACGGAGGCACCCTCGGCGGCTTATGGCAATTTCCTGCCGCAGCGAAAGGACGATTTCGCGTGGGAAAACGACCGCATCGCCTTCCGGATTTACGGTCCAGCCCTCGAGCGGACCGGGGAGATTAGCAGTGGCATTGACGTATGGGCGAAGCGGACCCGCAAACCCGTTATTGAAAGATGGTATTTTGAAGCTGACTATCACAAGGACCACGGGGAAGGCTTGGATTTCTACAAAGTTGGCCCGAGCCGGGGATGTGGTGGTACCGGGATTGCGCAGGGGGGCAAAGTGTATGCGGCAAACAATTTTGTGACCTGGAGGATTCTAGTCAACGGTCCCTCACGCGTGGTCTTCGAAGTGGGATATGCTCCCTACGACGTGGCTGGGGTCAAAGTGCAAGAAACCCGCAAGTTTACATTGGAAAGCGGCTCGCATCTCAATCGGGTCGAAACCCGCTTTGTTTGGGAAGGCGGGCCGGGCGCGATGGACGCTGTCGCCGGTATCGTGAAACGTGAAGGGGCCACCAAGCCGGAGTTGGTTTCGGCTATCCCGGCGCTGGTGGGATGGGAACCAGCGGCAAGCGGTGGAGGACATTTGGGCTCCGCCGTGATAATGCCAGGCACGGCCACATTATTCGAAACGACAGACCAGGCTTTCTTGCAGGCTTCAGTAAAACGTGGTGAGGCCCTGGTTTATTACACTGGGGCGGCCTGGACCCGCAGCGGGGACTTCCCCGATAGGGAATCCTGGATGCTTTATTTACAGGCATTCGCCAGCAAACTCAATTGACTTACTCCGCGTCGCCTATGGAAACTCGCTTTAGTCCCAGCCCGACGGAATACTCGGCATTAAACACGGACGCACTTCGCGCCTCGTTTCTGGTAACCTCACTGTTCGCCTGTGGCCGAATCGACCTGGTCTACACCGATGCGGACCGAGCCATCGCCGGTTCGGCGGTGCCTTCAGAAGCGCCGCTGCGATTGACCGCCGATGCCGAGTTGCGCTCCAGCTTTTTCTGTGAACGCCGGGAGTTGGGTATTCTGAACATCGGCGGCGCCGGAGCCGTGCAAGTGGACGGCAGCAATTACGAGATGGACAAACTGGATTGCCTGTACGTCGGCCGAGGGAGTCGCGACATAGCCTTTTCCAGCAAAGATCGCTCGGAACTCGCAGAGTTTTATCTGCTCAGCTATCCTGCTCATGCAACGCATCCCACGAAGCTGGCGAGGCCCGCAGACGCCACCAAGGCGGAATTAGGCACCGTTGCGGACGCCAACCGGCGCACGATCTACAAGTATATCCATCCGGGGGGCATTACGAGCTGCCAACTGGTGATGGGTTTTACGCGCCTGGCTGAAGGCGCGGTGTGGAACACCATGCCACCTCATACGCACACGCGGCGTTCCGAGGTCTACCTCTATTTCGACTTGAGTGCTTCACGACGGGTGATGCACTTCATGGGTGCGCCGCAGGAAATGCGGCATCTCGTGGTGGCGGACCGGCAGTTGGTGATTTCGCCCAGTTGGTCCATTCATTGCGGCTGCGGAACCGGGGCCTACACTTTCTGCTGGGGGATGGGTGGTGAGAATCAGACTTTTGACGACATGGATCCCGCCCCGGTGGAAACTTTGAGATAGGCACAGTCTTTATCGATCGTGGTAGCCAACGTATGATCCTTGAGAAATTCAAGCTCGACGGGAAAGTGGCCCTGGTTACCGGGGCTGGACGCGGTTTGGGGCAGGCGGGAGCCATCGCGCTGGCCGAGGCGGGTGCGGACGTGGCGTTGGTGGGGCAAAACACCACCGAGGAAACGGCTCGGCGCATCCAGTCCTTGGGGCGGCGGGTCTGCCAGATAAAGGCCGATCTTCGGGACCGTTCCCAGGTGCCGGTGATCGTGGAAGGCACTATCCGCAGCCTCGGTGGGATCGATATTCTGCTCAACAATGCTGGCATCATTCGCCGGGCACCCCTGTTGGATTTCAGTGAAAAAGACTGGGACGACGTCATACAGGTCAATCAAAGTGCCGTTTTTTTTCTTAGCCAGGCTGTCGCCCGGCAGATGGTGGCCCAGGGCAGGGGAGGGAAGATAATTAATATCGCCTCGATGCTTTCTTTTCAGGGTGGGATTCGTGTTCCTTCCTATACTGCGGCCAAGAGCGCCCTTGTGGGTCTGACCCGGTTGCTCGCCAATGAACTTGCGCCCCACCGGATTAATGTCAACGCTGTGGCGCCCGGTTACATGGCTACGGACAACACCGCTCCGCTCCGGGCCGATGCGCAGCGCAACGCGGAAATACTTGCCCGCATTCCTGCTGGTCGCTGGGGCGATCCGGAGGATCTCCAGGGGGCCCTGGTTTTCCTGGCCTCTGCAGCCTCGGATTATGTCACAGGTTACACTTTCGCTGTAGACGGCGGTTGGCTGGCCCGGTGACCGGGTTCGCCGCGGCGCGTCTGGTTGATCCGGGTCCAGCCTTGCATCCGGGGCGGGCGGTCTTATATTGCTGAAGCTCTGGAGGCGCGCAGCGCCGCCTGGTTATGTTTGTTCATATTCTAAAATCAAAGATCCACCGCGCCCAGGTGACTGCGGCGAATGTTTCGTATGAGGGCAGTCTAACTATTGACCTGGACTTGATGGAAAAGGTCGGGATGGTGCCTTACGAGAGGATTCTTTGCAGCAATATGGCGAATGCGGAGCGGTTCGAGACCTACGCCATTCCCGGTCCGCGGGGTAGCGGGCACATCATTCTCAACGGTGCCGCGGCCCATCTCGGCAAGCCCGGGGACCGCCTCACGATCATGAGCTTCACCGAAGTGGACATGAAGGAGGCCGAATCCTGGCATCCCCGGGTGATTGTGCTGGGAGAGAATAACGCCGTCGTGGTCGAACGCGGTATTTGACCTCCGAGTCGAGGCTCGCCGTCTTAAAGGCCCCTGATTATCCTGTTCGTTCTCCCGAGGCTGCCCGCAAAACCTTGGACAAGGCGCTCTTTTCCGTGTTTTATTAGCTCCCGCGATTTCTATGGAAGAGACGAATGCATTAATTGAACAACGCAAAGCCAAGTTAGCCGCTTTGCGCGCCCGGGGAATCGACCCTTTTCGGAACCACTTTACCCCGAGTGAAACCTGTGCGCAGGCCCGCGCGAATTATACCGAAGGCCGGGAGGTAGCTATCGCAGGGCGTATCACCGCCCATCGCGACATGGGCAAGAGCATGTTCATTGATTTGCGTGACCAGAGTGGCCGGTTGCAGGTCTATGCCCAGAAAAACATGCTCGGTGACGAGCAGTTTGACGTGTTCCGGCATTTGGACCTGGGGGATTTTATGGGAGCTCAGGGTACCTTGTTCACCACCCGAACCGGGGAGATTTCCGTAAAGCTGACCTCCTTTGTGATCCTGGCCAAAGCCTTGCGGCCGCCTCCGGAAAAATGGCATGGCCTGGCGGACACCGAAATACGCTACCGGCAGCGCTATCTGGACCTCATCAGCAACCCCGAGGTAAAGGAGTTATTCCTGAAGCGCAGCCAGATCCTTCGTGAGATCAGGAATTTCTTCCACGATCGGGGGTATGTCGAAGTCGAGACTCCGATGATGCAGGCCATTCCCGGGGGCGCGGCGGCCCGGCCGTTCGTGACGCATCACAATGCGTTGGGTTGTGATTTCTACATGCGCATTGCGATAGAACTCTACCTCAAGCGCGTGTTGGTAGGTGGCATCGACAAAGTTTTTGAAATCGGACGCAACTTTCGCAACGAGGGACTCTCGCGCCGGCACAATCCCGAGTTCACCATGCTGGAGGCCTACCAGGCGTATGGCGATTATCAAACCATGATGGAATTGGTTCAGTCCCTGGTCTGCCAAGTGGCAGAGCGGGTATTGGGGACCTTAAAGGTGGAGCATCGCAACCCTGAAGGCGTGGTCACCAAGACCATCGACTTGACCCCTCCGTGGCGTCGGGTCACGTACAAGGACCTGGTTCGCGAGCGGGCGGGGACGGACTGGTTCGAGGTAACCCCGGAACTGCGGCGGGAGCGGGCGGTGGCGCTCGGCGCAGAAATCGGCAAAGAGTATGAGGATTTTGAAGTTACCCAGGCCGTGTTCGAGAAGCTCATCGAGCCAACACTCATCAACCCGACATTCGTTACCCACGCACCCAAGCAACTAATTCCCTTGGCAAAACTGTCGCTCGAGGATCCTGATACGGTAGAGGTGTTTGAATGCTGCATCAACGGCCAGGAAATTGCCCCGGCCTACAGCGAGCAAAACGACCCCATCGAACAGCGGGAACGCCTGGAGCATCAGGCTGGCGGTGAACAGCAAAAACTCGACGAGGACTTCCTGGTCAGCCTGGAGCACGGCATGCCTCCCGCCGGCGGCATGGGCATGGGAATCGACCGGCTGTGCATGATGCTGCTGGGGCAGGAGAGCATCCGCGATGTTATCCTTTTCCCGCAACTCAAACCCAAATAGGTTCTTATGGCTAATCCTGATCCGTCAGTTGCCGCTCCGGCCGCGGAGAATCGTCCTTCGGACTTCATTCGTGACATCGTGGCGGCGCACGTGGCCGAGGGCAAGTATCCCCGGATCCACACCCGATTTCCGCCCGAACCGAACGGATACCTCCACATCGGCCACGCCAAATCCATTTGCCTGAATTTCGGTATCGCGCGGGAGTTTGGCGGCGTCTGCAACCTTCGGATGGACGACACCAATCCGACCAAGGAAGAGGTCGAGTACGTGGAGTCCATCACGGCCGATGTGCGGTGGCTTATCAGCGCGTGGGCCGATGAGTGTCTTGGGCTCAAGCCCAAAGGCAAAACACCCGTGGCGCAGCCGGTGGACGGCAAGCCGGATTTCCTTTTGACCGCCCTGGAAGGCGCAAAGGATACCACAGGCCTCGAACCGTTTTACGCGAGCGACTACTTTGCGCAGATTTATGAGTATGCGCTGGTGCTGATTCGGAAAGGCCTGGCCTACGTTTGCGATCTTTCACCGGAGGACACGGATACCTATCGCGGTGCTCCGGACCGACCCGGGCAGGAAAGCCCTTTTCGCAACCGGGCGGTGGCAGAGAACCTGGATCTGTTTGTGCGCATGAAGAACGGGGAGTTTCCCGACGGCACCCGGACATTGAGGGCGAAGATCGATATGACTTCGCCCAACGTGTGGTTGCGCGACCCGGTGCTTTACCGAATTCGGCATGCGGCGCATCATCATACGGGCGACCAGTGGTGCATTTACCCGATGTACGACTTTGCGCATTGCTTGAGCGATTACCTGGAGGGAATCACCCACTCGATATGCACACTCGAGTTTGAAGTGCATCGCCCCCTTTATGATTGGATCCTGGAAAACCTGGAGCTGCCCAGGCCACTGCCGCGCCAATACGAGTTTGCCCGTCTCAGTCTGGGTTACACCGTGATGAGCAAACGCAAGCTGATGCAGTTGGTGAATGAGAAACTCGTTTCCGGATGGGATGATCCCCGCATGCCCACCATCAGCGGGCTCAGGCGCCGCGGCGTTACGCCCCAGGCTCTGCGCCAGTTTGCCTACAACATCGGCATTACCAAATACAACGCGCTCACCGATGTGGCGGTGCTGGAGTTTGCCATTCGTGAGGACCTCAATCGGCGCGCGTCGCGGCGGCTCGCAGTTCTCAGACCGATCAAGGTGGTGATCACCAATTACCCGGAAAGCCAGGTGGAGGAGCTGGACGCGGTCAACAATCCCGAGGATCCCTCGGCTGGTTCCCGAAAGATTCCGTTCAGTCGCGAGGTGTGGATAGAGCGTGACGACTTTATGGAGGTCCCGCCGCCGAAGTACTTCCGTTTGCGGCCGGGTGGTGAGGTGCGACTCAAGTACGCTTACATTATCAAGTGCGATGAAGTGATTAAAGATCTGGCTGGAAACGTGGTTGAGCTGCGTTGCACCGCCGACCTGGGCAGCAAGAGCGGGGGGCCTACCTCGAGCCGAAAGGTTAAGGGCACGATTCATTGGGTGAGCGCGGCCCATGCGGTTGACGCTGAAGTCCGCCTCTACGACCGCCTGTTCACCGTGGCGGAGCCGGACGCCGGAGGTGATTTCAAGCGCCACCTGAATCCGAATTCCCTTGAAGTGCTGACCGCGAAGTGCGAGCCCAGCCTCGGGACAGCTCAACCGGATGCGCGGTTCCAGTTTGAGCGGTTGGCTTACTTTGCCGTGGATCCGGACAGCCAGCCTGGACGGTTGGTGTTGAATCGCACGATTACTCTGAAGGATACCTGGGCCAAGGAATCACAACGCAAATAACTGATAGCTGGAGGAGCGATATGGCTGTTTTGGTGCAATTCGAGTTCCCTTTTGAGGGTCCGTTCGGCGCGGAGTTGGTGCAGGCCGCCAGGGAATTGGCGGCTTCAATCGCGCAGGAACCAGGCTTGAAGTGGAAGATCTGGATCGAGAATGAACCGGCGCGACAGTCTGGTGGCACGTATCTTTTCGAGGATCGTGCCTCCGCGGAAGCCTACGTGAAGAAGCATTCGGCCCGTTTGTCTCAATTTGGGGTCACCCACCCGCGGGTCAGCTTTTTCGACGTGAACGAGGAGTTGACGCGGATAACCCGGGGTCCGGTGGATTAGAGGCTTCAGGAGAGACCGAGTGACAGGGCTGCGAGGCACTTTTTCGCACTTTATTACACTTTTTTGTACTTCTTTGTACTTTTTTGTTCCAAACCTTATGAGAACTACGGACTAGGGGCTGGGGTTTGAAGGGCGAACGGATTCCGGGACTACTGACAACGGACGCTGGGCGGGGGGAATTGAAGATCTCCAGATTTCAAATCTCAGCGTGGCAAAAGGCTGTGTTGACCGGCTGAGTCCAGGACACCGAGCGGAGGCCGGGCGCCCGCGTTTAGGGCGCGGCGCCCGGCGCCCTGAACCGCCTGGGGCTGGACGCGTGGTCTGCTTATTTAACCGTATATGTCAAAGAACAGGGTTCGGATCGGGGATGGATGGACGCTGCAGCAGCCACCGGACAACACCGAATCCGAGAACCCAAAAACGGAGGTAAGATAGCAGGGAATGAAGGGGTGATTCCACTGACAATTCATGACAATTGATGACAATTCATGACAATTCATGACACCGATAGGACTATGGGACCTGGGGCAATTGAAGAGTTATGAGTGCAGAGTGCAGATTTGAACCCCAATCCCAACGGGATTGACTCATTCAGCGAAGGGTTGGGCCGGTCACGGCCCTACCCTGGAAAACCAACCCCGCCCACAGCCCATCAAACGCTGAAGGTGTTGCATCTAATCACCTCGAAACATCGTCACCGGACAAAGCGGGTGAACCTAACAGCCTCCTGCGGTCAGCGGACCGGAGCGCCGGTCTGCGACCGGCTTTGGCTGTGCCTGCTGGGGCTGCGTGCGCATTCGCCCTCGACGCTTCTGACCGGGGTTGCACTCAGGCACGGTTTAAGCCGGTGACACACCGGCGCTCCGTTGCGTGCCGTTCGCCTGCGATCGGAGCGCCGGTCTGCGACCGGCTTACACCGCACACCGTTTCCGTGGATAAAGAACAAGGCCTCACGCAAAGACGCAAAGCCGCAAAGGTTTTGTTCTGGGCGGCCATTGCACACCCCATTCTGTCCTGCCTCAGGTTCGTCCCAAAATTGATCAGACATGACATTCTTGTTCCTCTTCTTAGCGTCTTCGCGTCTTCGCGTGAGTTCCTGCATTTGAATTCGACCTCTTCGGGATTGGGGGTGGATGGCCCATCACCCAATTTGCGAATCCCAACTATAGGGATTCGATCATTTAGCGAAGGGTTGGCCTGCCCGCCATAGCTTTAGCGAAGGAGGGCCCGCCCCGCGGCCCTACCCTGGATCGAGGCACAGCCCCAAGATCATTTTTCAACACTGAAGGTGTTGGATTTAATGGCCTCGAACCACCGTGACCGAAGCAAGCAGGCGGAACCAATGACGTCCTGAAGTCAGCGGACCGGAACTCCGGTCTGTGACCGGCCTACACCGCACACCGTTTTTGGGGACAAAAAGCCAGGACTCACGCGGAGACGCGAAGACGCGGAGATGAAGGAGAGGGTCATGGTAAAGCGGTCGTGGATGCCGCCCTCTCATTAGCGGCTGGCTTCAGCCAGGTGGGTCCGGTCGCCCAGCGTCCCGCGGAGCCGTTTTAACGGCTTCCAAACCCGCTCCTGACGCCTCCTGCGCGGTCGGAGCTCCGGTCTGTGACCGGCTTTGGGTGTGCCTGCTGGTGCTTCGCGCGCATTCGCCCTCGACGCTTCTGACCGGGGTTGCACTCAGGCACGGTTTAAGCCGGTGACACACCGGCGCTCCGTTGTTGCCGTTCGCCCGCGGCCGGAGCGCCGGTCTGCGACCGGCTTTGGGTGTGCTGCTGGGGCTGCGCGCGCATTCGCCCTCGACGCTTCTGACCGGGGTTGCACTCAGGCACGGTTTAAGCCGATGACACACCAGCACTCCGTTGCTGCCGTTCGCCCGCGGCCGGAGCGCCGGTCTGTGACCGGCTTTGGGTGTGCCTGCTGGGGCTGCGTGCTCATTCGCCCGCGACGCTTCTGACCGGCGTTGCACCCAGGCACGGTTTAAGCCGATGACACACGGGCGCTCCGTTGTTGCCGTTCGCCCGCGGCCGGAGCGCCGGTCTGTGACCGGCTTTAACCACACCCGGCCATTGGGGATCAAGAATGATGAGAGCGCCCCCACCGTCGCACCGTCCTCCGTCCTCCGTCTTTCTGGCATTCACCATTGGACGTTCACCGTTTCACGGTCGTACCGTCGTACCGGTCTGTCTACGGCCGAAGGATGGTCAAAAAACCACCTCAAAACGAAAAGTTGTCGAGCAAATTCGTGTAGTCGGGGACACTGACAATTGTTGCCAAAGCACTGACACAGGTTGCCAATTACTGCCAATTCATGACATTTACAGGTGAGGGCTGGACAAACGAGAAAATTTTCGTAGTCTCCCAATTATTCCCCCCCTGTACCCCCCCCTAGCTTATTGTACTTACTTGTACGGACTTGTACGAAGTACTTCCCGTACAATGCTGAAGGGCCTCAAGCGCCGTAGAGCGACTTGAGGCCCGTCTTCAGTACAACGAAGCTAAGCACGTACCTAGTCCGCAGTTAGTACGTACTGGTACATACCTGTACGAAGTAGTACGCGTACAACGCTGAAGGGCCTCAGGCGCCTAAAGCGCCCTGAGGCCCGTCTTTCGTACTATGAAGTACTTGGAGTACTA
>DIXK01000004.1:0-2740 GCA_002428665.1 Verrucomicrobia subdivision 3 bacterium UBA6082 | reverse complement strand
GTACTTGGAGTACTATGAAGTACTTAGAGTACTAGAAAGTACTTGGAGGAGAGAAAAAGCAGGAAGCAGGTGGTTTACAGGCCTGTACGGAAAGACGCCTTCCCGTGCCCTTTAGGGGCCGGGAAGGCTTCTTCCGCTGGCAGGCAATTGTTTAGGAAGAAGCGAATGATTGACCATCCCGGTGTTTCATCGCCAGCCAGCTATAACGATGGATTCAGACACTTCTTTGAGTTCGTTCGTCGGTGCTGTGCTACTGGGGTTCAGCCTGTGTGCGATCCTGGTGCTGACTCATTCTGCAGAGAAATACCGGCGGAAATGGAAGCGACGGAAGGAGCGAACAGCTGTTTGAAGTTTTAGCCTCACGCTCAGACGCCAAGGTTTTCGTCTGGGCGGCTGTTGCGCAAACGCTCTATCGCAGAGCGATAGGCTGCGGCATCACATCGGGTGCTTTCGTCAATGACACGATGTGGCCTGATTGCGGCGGTGCGATAAAGAAACCCAGGCCACCCAATGGGCTCGTGGGTCAGGGGTCGACGGGGCTCCGGACACCCAAGCCGGGCTTTTCCATGACGTGCGTGTAGATCTGGGTGGTGGCCACGTTGGCGTGGCCAAGGATCTCTTGAACGGTGCGTATGTCATAGCCATTTTCCAGCAGGCGCGTGGCGAAACTATGTCGCAGGGTGTGACAACTGGCGGGTTTGTTGATGCCGGCAAGTCGGACGGCGTCTTTAACGGCGCGTTGCAAGCCTTGCTCGTTGACATGATGGCGCTGGACAGCGTGGCTGCGGGGATCGCGGGAGAGACTGGCGGCAGGAAACACGTATTGCCACCCCCATTCACGGTGGGCATTCGGGTATTTTCGCTCCAGCGCATAAGGCAGGTACACGGTGCCCGCGCCCTGGCTGAGGTCTTGCTGGTGGAGGAGTC
Source organism: Verrucomicrobia subdivision 3 bacterium UBA6082 (assembly GCA_002428665.1). Taxonomy (GTDB): domain Bacteria; phylum Verrucomicrobiota; class Verrucomicrobiia; order Limisphaerales; family UBA8199; genus UBA6082. The sequence continues at coordinate 1,813 of DIXK01000004.1, read as the reverse complement.
TGACGCGCTCCAGATGGGCCTGCAGGAGCGGTTTGACGCTCTGGGGCAGGACGGTGACGCGATCTTTGAAGCCTTTGCCTTCGCGCACCACAATCTGGTTGGCCTCGAAGTCGATGTCTTTAACGCGCAACCGGACGCATTCCATGAGACGCATGCCCGTCCCGTAAAGCAGGGTAGCCATGAGGCGGAAGGTGCCGGTCATGCCGGCCAGCAAACGGTCGGCCTCGGTTTTGGTCAGAACTACCGGGAGGCGGGCGGGACGTTTGGCGCGGTCAACGTCCTGCAGGGGGCCGAACTCCACGCCGAGCACTTCCCGATAGAGGAACAGCAGGGAATTGAAGGCCTGGTTTTGCGTCGAGGCGGCCACGCGACCCCGGACCGCCAGGTGGCTAAGGAAGCGGCTCACCTCGGGTGCACCCAGTTCGCGGGGGTGCCGTTTGTCGTGAAAAAGGATGTAACGCCGAATCCATTGGCGGTAGGTGGTTTCAGTGCGCAGGGAATAGTGCTTGAAGCGCATCACTTCGCTGACCTGGTCCAAGAGCCGGAGTTTGGGGTTGGGAATAAACCGCTCGCGGGGTTTTGAAGCATTTGCAATTCCAATATGAAAGCTCATCCAAGCGACAAATTGCTATTGACGAACTACTTGTCAAGTCTCATGATTCTGACATGACGTATTATAATACGTCCAATATGACGCCGATTAATTGTTCGGCCAGAGTTGGCGTGGCGCATTACCTCCAGACGAAGTTGTTGATGTCGCTTGCCCTGGCGAGCGCCCTCGCCCTGGTTGCGACATCGGGCTGCTGCACCAAAGCCCAAAGCAGGGCTCCCGCCGAAGGTGCCCGGTTGGACGGTTTCATGCTGGAGATCGTATGGGTTGGAGCCGACTCTGGACGTGCTAGGTATAGAGCAGCGTACGCGAGCGTCGACAAACAACAGGAGTTGGTGGCCTGGTACAATAGAATGGGGCTGCTCCAAGACTACTCGCGCATTGCGATCCTAAACCCTGCTGAGGTCTCACGTCTCCGAGGGTATCTTAACGCTCCGGAGCGGGTCTCATTGCGGAAGCCTATCGATACGGATACCCTCGCCGGAGAACCGCACTATGGGCTAAGCGTCCATGATGGTACTGAAGAGTATCGTTTGGACATCGGACTAGACGCTGCGGCCGTTCCGGTCCTTAAATATATTGAGTCTCTGTTGGATCCCGCGGAGCGCTTTCCGATTACCAGAATAATTCACCGGATTGAGAACGCCTCAAGGGTGACTGAGCCTGAGCCGAACCCTCGGAGTGCAGCGGACGCGGGATTCGCGCTCTGTTCCTATATCGAACGTCCCTGGTCCCGCGCCGCTGACTCCGTTCGTTATGCGGAAGGTGTAAGGCGATGAGCTTTCGGCAGCACAACAAGAGCCCTGAGGCGGCCTGGCGGAAGCAGCACCGCGAGCAACTTCTGAGCGCTGGCATGCCGGACTTTGTGCTAGATGACGAGCGGCGCTGGAACTATGTCCTCCTGCACGGAGCGGACGAGTTCGAGAGCCGCTGGAGCCCTTCGTGGATTACAGCGGAGCAGGCTGCGGGCATGCTTGAGCTACTCCGCTCGCATTACGCAAACCCCGTGGGTCTGGAACTCCTCAGGGAGTTGGAGAAGAGAGCCAATGCGAAGCCGAACGCATAACAACGCGCCTGCACCTAACCGCCGCCCACGTTTTCCGCTCGGCAGGCTATTAAGCCTCGGTTGTTCTCTCTGCGCTCCACCCCGGTCCTCGGCGGCGGGAGGTGAGGCGCAACGTTCGCTCACATCGCGTGAATAAG
>DIXK01000061.1 GCA_002428665.1 Verrucomicrobia subdivision 3 bacterium UBA6082 | reverse complement strand
CGGGTGGAAGCAGAACTGAAAACGGTCGCCGGGTCGTTGGAATACCGGCTGTATTCGTGGTCGGTCACGGAAGGTCTGATGGATACGGCCGATGGCCGGATCACCCAGGCCCAGGACCCCATCCAAATGATGGAGGCACTGGAGGCACTGGCGGAAAACAGCGTGGTCCTTCTCAAAGACTTCCATCAATTCATTGAGGAGGGCAACCCGGTGCTGGTGCGCCGGGTAAGAGAGAGTCTTCGATCGGGCAAGACCCAGGGAAAAGCCCTGGTCTTGGTCGGTTGTCGGCTGGCACTGCCCCCGGAACTCGAACGGGAATTTGTCGTGGTCCCGTTTGCGTTGCCAAACCCAGAGCAGCTGGGAGTGGTATTAGACAATATCGCGAGCTCGGCGAAGTTGGCCCAACCCGAGGGAAGCGATCGGGAGTTGCTGTTGGAGGCGGCTTCCGGTCTGACGTCCATCGAGGCGGAAAATGCGTTTGCGCTCTCCGTGGTTGAGGGCGGAGCACTCTCGGCGGGCATCGTCGCGCGCGAGAAGGCGAGCGAGGTCAAGAAGGGGGGGTTGCTGGAGGTGTGCCCGGTAGCGGCGTCCCTCGATGATATCGGCGGTCTGGATTGCCTGAAAAGCTGGCTGTTGCAGCGCCGGGATGCGTTTGGCCCAGAGGCCAAGGCGTACGGCCTGCCCAGTCCCAAGGGGCTGCTGATTGTGGGGATTCCGGGGACCGGCAAATCGCTCACGGCCAAAGCGACGGCTAGCGTGTTCCATCGACCGCTGCTCAAGCTGGATGCCGGGCGGTTATTCGCTGGGTTAGTGGGGCAGAGCGAGAGCAACCTGCGTTCGGTCATCGCCACGGCGGAGGCCATCGCGCCCTGTGTCGTATGGGTCGATGAAATCGAAAAGGGACTGAACGGATCGAAGAGCTCCGGGGTGTCAGATGGAGGCACGGCGAGCCGGGTGCTGGGCACGTTTCTGTCCTGGTTGCAGGATCGGCAGGCACCGGTGTTTGTCGTGGCCACCGCCAACGATGTGAGCCAGTTGCCGCCGGAACTTCTGCGCAAGGGCCGGTTTGATGAACTGTTCTTCGTGGACCTGCCTAATCAGGAAGAGAGGGAGGCGATCTGGCGGATCCAGGTGGCGAAGTTCGGTCGGGACCCGAAGGGGTATGACCTTGTCCAACTGGCAAGGGCGACGGAGGGACTGACGGGCTCAGAGATCGAGCAGTTATTCATCGACGCGTTGCACGAGGCATTCAGCCGGCGGGAAGAGCCCAGCGACCTGTCGATCGCGATGCTGCTCAACGAGCTGGTGCCGTTGAGTCGGCTCATGAGTGAACAGGTGGCCGCGCTGCGTCATTGGGCGAAAGGCAGGGCACGGGGTGCGACCAAGGCGACTGACTCCGCGCCGGGACGGAGAATCGTCGTGTAGCAACCAGAAGGAGCCTGCCCACGCGGCAGGCTCCTTCTCTCCAGGGAAGCCGCAGAGGACACTTCCTCCTTTTTTACCGCGGGGTGTTACTACTGGCCAGTGGCCATTCCAATGGTCCCGGGCTAGTCCTGATGGGCCTTCCTTGCGTGCGCCTGCTCGTACTCATCCAAGGCCGGAATCTTCACCAGGGCCCGCTTGGCATATGCTCGATGCACGGCCTTGCTATTATGGCCCAGCGCCTCCTGGGCGAAGCGCTCCGGATAGCCGCAGGTTTTGGCCCGCTCCGCCCAGGCGTAGCGATAACTGTGGAGGGTTACCCCGTGAATTTTGAGTTGCTGGCAGCGCTGCCGGAACTCCGTGGCGCGGTCCCCGGGCCGAACCCGCGAGAGGTAGGGGAAGAGGGGGCCTTCGCTGGGCAGATCTTTGAGGAGGCTGCCTGCGTCCCGGCCCAGGTGGATCAGAACGGGGACCCCGGTTTTCTTGCGGAAGAAACTGAGGGTGTGGTTTTCCCAGTCAATGTCCTCGCCTCGGAGCAGCGCCAGGTCGCCTTGGCTGGCGCCCAGGTGCCAGCAGAGTTGATAAAAAACCTTCCGTTCCGGGTTGGTTTCTGCGGCCAGGATGGCGGCGTGTTCGGTGGCCGTGATGGCGCGCTTTTCTTTGTAGACGATGGGGGGCCATTGCCGGCGGGGGATCACCGGAGCCGGCAACCAACTCATGTCGAGGGCAAAATTGTGTAGTTTTCGCAGGAAGCTGTTCGTGGAAACGGTACCTTGCTTGAGTACTTCCAAAAAGTGCTCCGCGTGGGTCTCGATCAAGAGCCGGGAACGAATGGGGTCGAAGTGCGCGTCTTTGGAAGCGGTTTTCCATCGCGCCTGAGTCGGCCCGGATTTGAGTTGGAGAATCTCCTCCAGGACATGCTGCCAGGTTCGTGTCGAGACCAGCGGATCGCTGTGGCGGAGGTAGACGCGGGCGAGGCTCAAATTCAGGGCGGCCTGCCGGCCGGCCTCGTTGAGGGCGGCGATCAGGCGCTGGGCCTCCTCCAAGTCCTTGGTTTTAAGGCTTGCAAAGCGCCGGGTGCGGTTGTCGAAGGCGTAGTAAACGCTCTGGCGCCGGCGAAACAAACGGTAGCGTGGTTTCATAGCTCAGATGGCATCGAGCTTAACTGAACTCCGATTCCACGGTGAACGTAACCTCGCCGGAGAGTCCCGGCAGAGTGGAACGATTCTGGAAAATGGCCAAAACTGTTAGCCAAACCGTTAGCCAAAGGCTTGCCCAGCCTTCCCAACTCCTTGCCGCTAAGACGGTTCGAAATGGAGGCGAGGGTCGGAATCGAACCGACGCATAAGGCTTTTGCAGAGCCCTGCCTTACCACTTGGCTACCCCGCCGTTTGTTGCGTTGCAAAAGTTAGTTTGTTTTAGGGCTGGTGCAAGTCCTAAATAGCCCCCGTGGGCGGGCGCGCCTCAACTATCAGCTGCGGCAGTTCGCGATACGCGCAGATCCAAGGTGCCTGCTTGCGCGCGGAGCGTCAGACGAAGTTGGGAAGCACTTGCATACTTAGGGAATCCGCTGCGTGCGCCCAACGGATGTTTCCGGCGCAATCCACTTTACGCATCGGCTTTTGCGGGTAGCTTTATGACCGGATGCGACTAATTGGCCAACTTGATACGGAAGATACCGCTCGAATATTCGGGGACTACCTGTACGTCAAAGGCATAGATAACGAGGTTGAGCACGATCCGGGGTCGGGGTGGGGGATCTGGATTCATGACGAGGATAAACTGGATCAAGCCTCGGAGATACTCGCCGCATTTCGGGAGAATCCCGACGCTTCGCAGTACAAAAGCCGGGCGAAGGTTGCGACCGACCTTCGCGCCGAGCGAACGAAATCTGATGCCACCTATCGCAAGAAGGTCTACGACCGGCGCCAGATTTTCCGGCGATTGACTGGTTCTCGCTTTGGTCCGTTGACGCTGAGTCTAATCGGCATAAGCGTTCTCGTGTTCCTCATCTCCCGATTCGGAACGCATTTTGAGCCGGTAACCGGTTTGTTCATTTCCGAGAAGGTCACCGGTCTCCCCGAAATAAGGGCGGGTCAGTTCTGGCGATTGTTTACTCCCATTTTCATCCATTTGCACCTGCTCCACATTCTGTTCAATATGCTTTGGCTCGCTGACTTAGGCACGGCAGTCGAACGGCAACAGAGTTCACGTTATTTGCTGGTGATGGTTCTGGGCATCGCGCTGGTCTCCAACCTTGGCCAGTATTTCGTCGGGGGTCCTGCCTTCGGGGGGATGTCTGGGGTAGTTTACGGGCTTTTGGGCTATATTTGGACCAGGGGAAAGCTTGATCCGGCATCTGGGTATTTTCTCCACCCGACCACAGCAACGTTGATGTTAATATGGCTGGTTTTCGGTTTCCTGGGTTTTATGAGGATAGCCAACGGCGCGCACACAGTGGGACTGATGGCTGGTGTGGCCTGGGGCTATTTCGCCAGCCGCCGATGATTCTTCTTTAGCGCCGATCCGCTCGAATTGGCGCGAGTAAACTCACATATCCAGTGGGCAGGAAAGCCTTCTTGGCCTGTTTGGGATGAGTTTGCTTCGTTTCAACAGATTTGTGGGGCAGGGAAGCAGGATGCGGGTTTGCGTCTCTGGCGGTCTAACGTGGCCGGCGAGAAAGCCAACTCACTGAGGTCAATGCGTGATTCTTAGGAATCCCGGAAGGTGACAGCCAGGAACGCCACATCAGCGCCGGGATTGCCTCCGTCAGATTCATTGGTATATTCTTGGGGTCTTGGTTTGGGTTAAGCGGCTCATTATATGTCCATTTTAAAGTTTTTGTTCATCCTGCTAGAAGTGCTTTTGCTCTTCAACCTGCTGATTTTTGTGCATGAGCTCGGTCATTTCCTGGCTGCGCGTTGGCGAGGGTTGAAGGTGGAACGATTCGCGATTTGGTTTGGCAAACCGATCTGGAAAACCCGGATAAACGGGGTGGAATACGTTCTGGGGACTATTCCGGCTGGCGGGTATGTCTCCCTGCCGCAAATGGCAACGATGGAAACGATCGAAGGCAAGCCGGAGACTGAGAGCGAGGCGCTTCCCCCGATTTCCGCCCTCGACAAGATCATTGTCGCGTTTGCGGGGCCGTTATTCAGTTTTCTTTTGGCGCTTGCGTTTGCGGTGATCGTGATGTTTGTGGGACGGCCCGTGAGTGAGACCGAGACCACGACCACAATCGGCTACGTGATGAAGGGAGGTCCGGCGGACCAGGCGGGTTTGCGCCCCGGGGACCGTATCCTGGCTGTGGACGGCAAGCCGGTGACTAAGTTTGGTGGAATGGGAGACAGCGTTACGTGGCGTATTGTGCGCAGTGAAGGTGAAAGTGTCTCAATAAGGGTGTCTCGTGACGGCCAGACGCTGGAGTTCAATCCCAAGCCTGTTCGGGAAAAAACCAAGGCCTGGGAGCGTAAGAGTCTGCGAAAAGTCCAAATCGCTCCGGCCCATACCCTGATTGTGAGCGAAATGGTGACCAACAGTCCGGCCGCTCACGCCGGACTTCGCCCGGGTGACCGGGTTACTGGCGTCGATGAATTGGAGCTTTATCATTTTGGTATGCTGGAGGATTACGTCGCAACCAATGCGGAGAAACGGGTCATCCTGCATGTGGTACGGGAGGGGAGTCCGCTGGAAATCGCGGTGCAGCCCGAGGTTCCAATCAATGCGACTGATGGCAAAGCGAGCTTGGGTATCCGCACATGGGAAAACCGTCTCAGCCTTCAGTATCCCGGGGCCATTGAGCAGGTCCGGTCCAGTGTTTTGGTCATGGTCGATACATTCGGCGCGTTGTTCGCTCCGAACTCGGACATCCAGGCGCAGCATCTGGGGGGCGCGGTTAAGATTATGGACGTGTATTATCGGCTGTTTGATTCCGAACAGGGTTGGCGGCTGGCACTCTGGTTCAGCGTGTTAATGAATGTGAATCTAGCCCTGCTGAACCTGCTCCCGATTCCGGTGTTGGACGGCGGACACATTACTCTGGCTATTGTCGAAGGCATACGGCGCAAGCCCATCAGTGTGCGGTTGATCGGCGCAATTCAAACGACCTGTGCGGTCCTGCTGATTGGTTTCATGGTTTATCTGGCGTTTTACGATGTCCAGGAGTTGCCCTGGAAAAGGAACCGAGAGAAACCGGTAGAGATTCAGTTTGCTCCCAAAGCCAATTAGCTAACTTACATGCGCTACTGCGATTCTCCTTACTCATTTCAGCGACGGTGTGCCCGGCGTGTCTTCGTCGGCAACCCTGAGGAAGGTGGGGTGGTGATGGGCGGCGAGCATTCGGTTGTGATGCAGTCCATGCTCACGTGCGATACCATGGACACCGAGGAGTGCGTGCGGCAAACCCTCGATCTGGTAGCTGTGGGTTGTCAGATGGTCCGGATCACTGCGCCAACGGTGAAAGATGCCGCCAATCTCAGGAATATTGTTGAGGTGTTGCGGAGTCGGGACTGTCATGTGCCAATTGTGGCGGACATTCATTTCAAACCCGAGGCAGCCATGGAAGCGGCCAAATGGGTGGAAGTTATCCGCATCAACCCGGGGAACTATGCGGATTCGAAGAAGTTCGCCATCAAGGAGTATAACGACGAGCAATATGCGGCGGAGTTGGCCAGAATCGAAGAGCGGTTCGCCCCGTTAGTCCAGCTGTGCAAACAGCTGGGACGCGCAATTCGGATCGGAACAAACCACGGGTCGCTGAGCGATCGGATCATGAACCGTTTCGGCGACACACCGCTGGGAATGGTGGAAAGTGCTCTGGAGTTTGCGCGGATTGCCCGCAAGCACGACTATCACAATTTCAAGTTCTCGATGAAGTCGAGCAATCCGAAAGTGATGATCGAATGTTATCGACTGCTTGCAGCTCGCCTGGAACAGGAGGGTCCGGATTGGAATTACCCCCTCCATTTGGGGGTTACCGAGGCCGGGGAAGGGGAGGATGGCCGCATCAAGAGTGCCATCGGCATCGGCTCGTTACTGTGCGACGGGCTTGGTGACACCATCAGGGTATCGTTGACGGAGGACTCTCCCCGGGAAATTGAGGTTTGTCGGGATTTGCTGGAGCAGATTCCGTTGCTGACCCGTAAGCTTTCAACACTGCCTGCGATTCCGGTTTCCTTCGACCCGTTTTCCTACGAGCGGCATTTTACTGAAGAAGTCGAGATTGCCGCTGGAGTTCGTTGTGGAAACGCGCAGACGGTCCGAGTAGTCGTTCCGCGGCCGGTTTACGAAAAAGTGGCGCCTAAGCTTGGGGCCAAGACGGATGTTAAGCCTGAGGCGATTTATGAGGAATTGAAGTTAATTGAGGTAGATCCACTGGAAGATTTTACTCTGTCTCCGGGAGTCATGGTGGCCGTGCGCGATGGCGTGGATCTGCCGACGATTACCGCATACCGCTTGCTGGCTTCCCGGCTCAAGATTTTGGGATTTCGCAATCCGATATTGTTGAAGGATTGCCTTGAAATCCCGTCTGAGCCGCTGGAGAGCAAAGTGGCTTTGCTCCGGGCTTCAGTGGTGGTTGGTGCCTTGCTCGCAGATGGTATTGGCGACGCCATCTTGATCCGGGGCGAGCCAGGTGCTGGGGCTTCTCTGAGACTCGCCTACAATATACTTCAGGCCGTAGGTTGCCGTTCTTTCAAGACCGACTACGTTGCGTGCCCGTCCTGCGGGCGCACCCTGTTCAATCTGCAGACGGTGACGGCTCGCATCAAGGCTCGAACGCAGCATCTGAAGGGAGTCAAGATCGCTATCATGGGCTGCATTGTGAATGGTCCGGGAGAGATGGCTGACGCGGACTTCGGCTACGTGGGAGGCGCACCTGGAAAAATCAACCTTTACGTGGGCAAGACTCCGATCAAGTTTAACATTGCGGAAAGTGAGGCAGTCGACCGTTTGGTTGATTTGATCCGCGAGCACGGCAAATGGGTCGAACCCGCCGAGGCCGAAGTCAGCTAGCCCGAGCACCGGGGAGGGTCAGTCGCCAGCGCTGCTTCGCGACCTCGGGGCAGCCGCCCCAGGTGATAAATGAGGAACCCGTGAAGGAAGCGCTTCACCGCGCGAACTGATTCTGGATCCGGTTGCAGTTCAGACAAGGTCAATAGTCCCCCGGTGGCGAGCCGATGAGCCAACTCGCGGTCGGCAGGCAACAACCTGCAGTCATCAAGATTCGGACCCATGCCGAGCTGGTTCAACAATCTGAGTTCGAACGCAAGGAGGAGGTGGACGTTGGACGCGCCTTGGGCTAATGCCATGAGGTATTCCTGCATCAACGGGAACACCCCAGGCAGCGGGGTGTCCGATTCCGTCGTTTGCTCAACAAGTGTGGCGCAATAGCAAGCTTGGCGCAGCCTCTCTATTCCTTTTCTGAGAAAGGAAAAGGTCTCGATTACCCGTACTTCGCGTAAGCTGTGTAATTCAGAATGCCGACTGCGGCTGAAACTGAGTTCAGCGAGATAAAAGAGATCCAGTTTACCCTGAAATGCCGACTTTGACCTGCGGGCTCCCTTGGCTACAGTGGCAATGCGTCCTTGTTCGGCTGTAAGCCATTGGACGATGAGGCTAGTCTCCGTAAGGGGCCGCGTTCGCACGATCAGTCCGGTGGCATTTTCGATCATTTCACAATTGGTTCGAATGCGGCGGGCGGGGCAACGGTGGAAATCGGCGGTGAGGTGTACTCAGGCATGAGCGAGCCGAGACTGATAACGTACTTGATGGCGTCTGACACAGGCATGTCCAGTTTTATAACCCGGTTTGCTGGCACCAGCAGCAGGAAACCGGAAGTGGGATTGGGCGTTGTCGGCATAAAGATGCAGAACATTCTCTGACCGGTTTTTGCCTGCACCTCGCTGAGTTGCTCATTGGTTATAAACCCGATGGTGTACGAGCCTGGATGCGGGAATTCCACTAATGCGACTGTGCGGAAGGCGGTCTTGTTGCTGGCCGAAAAAGCATCGTTTACTTGTTTGGTGGCACTGTAGATCTTGTTGACGAGGGGGACGCGCAGCAAGCCGAATTCCATCCAATAAATGACCCGCTTTCCGATGTAATTTCGCGCAAGTAAACCCACCAAGCTAATCAGGAAGACCGCCAGCGTGAAGGCGACCATACTCCAATACCAATGCATGGGACCAACGCCATTGTTGACGTGGGTGAGGCTACGTGGCAGGAAGAACAGCAGGAGGTCTGTGATGTTAGCTACCGTGCCAAACAGCCAAACTACCACGGCGATCGATATCACCGCCGGCAACACAACAGCCAGGCCCGCCCAGAAATTGGTCTGCCAGTGAGAAAAAACGCTACGCTTCACACCCCAACTCTAACCGGTGTCATCTGGGTTCTCAAGAGGCGAGCAGATATCACAGGCCATTTGAAATCTATACGGTGTTGCTCAGGGTCGGGTAGGTGCGGACATTATGGTCGTTTTGGAGGCTGTGGATCGAGGGGTTTCCTGGCCGCAGGCCCCTTACGACCTGGCTTTCTTTCTATTAAGCCCAAATCGAAGCGGGCAGCAACCTGGGCAACCAACCGGTTTTCAGCCCGTTTCATCCTCGCGCGGTCGGGTTTGGAATGATCGTCATACCCCAGCAAATGGAGCACTCCATGGATTATGTATCTAACGACTTCCTTTTGCCAGGAGGTCCTAAAATTTCGCGACTGTTCGACTGCCTCAGGAACGCAAACAAAGACCTCGCCCCAGAGTTTGGGGACGATTCTGCTATCGGTGTATGGAAAGGTGATTACGTCAGTTGGCCCGGCATGACCCAGGAAGGACTCATTTAGCAGGGTAATTCGCGCAGAACCAACCAGATAAATCCCGAGTTCGACGGTTTCGCTTTGCAGTAGCTTGTCGGTAACCGTGCGAATGATCTTCGCGAGGTGGCGCGTATCAATAGACCGTGCCCGCTGTCGGTTATGAATCGTAAGGGCAGTGATCACGGAGGCGTACTACCTTTGCCACGATGCTGCTCATAGGCGGCAATAATCCGCTGGACGAGCGGATGGCGGACAACGTCGCGCCGTGAGAATTCCACTACCGCAATGCCCTCGATACTGTCGAGCACGCGGTGTGCTTCCAACAAGCCAGATTTTTTGTGTCCCGGGAGGTCAATTTGGGTTTCATCGCCGGTGATGACCGCCTTGGAGTTGATGCCGAGGCGGGTCAAAAACATGAACATTTGCTCCGTGGTGGAGTTTTGGGCCTCATCAAGTATGATGAAGGCATTATTCAGCGTGCGGCCGCGCATGTAGGCCAAGGGAGCGATCTCAATAACGCCACGCTCCATATGCTTTTGAACTTCTTCCGCTGGCAACATATCATGCAACGCGTCGTGCAGAGGTCGCAGATACGGCATGATCTTCTCGTACAGATCACCGGGCAGGAATCCCAGTGCTTCACCCGCTTCCACCGCGGGTCGGGTGAGGATAATTCGGGAGGTTTTACCTTCTCTAAGGGCCGAGAGTGCCATTGCGACCGCCAGGTAAGTCTTGCCAGTGCCCGCCGGCCCGACGCCAAAAGTGACGTCATGGCTGCGGATGGCATCAAGATATTTTTTTTGGCCTACAGTCTTGGCTACTACTCCAGCTTTCTTTTCCGATGTTTGGATCCGGTCGCTGAGGAGACTCTTGAGAATGGTAATACCCTCATGTCGGACGATGCCCAGGGCGTGGGAAAAGTCGCGTTGACGAATGGGCGAGCCTGCTTTAATGGAACTTTCAAGCATCAGGAAGAGTTGCTTCGCGCGTTGCAGCGCCTCCCCTTCGCCCTCCAATTTGATCCAACCCTCCCGGGAGGTAGCCTTTACTCCGAGTTGAAGCTCGATGGCCTGGAGGTTGCGGGGATCGTTGTTGTAGAGCTGTTGAGCGACGCGGTCGTTTTCGAAGTGCAGGGTTTCAGTGGGCATAGCAGGCGAAATTGCTAGCTGGCCAGGGCGGTTCTAAGCTGGGCGGCCAAGTCCTGAAGTGCCTGGGGCAGGACTGTCGTGCCACCCAGGACCGGCATGAAATTTGTGTCCCCTTGCCAGCGAGGAACAATGTGTATGTGCAAATGACCTGGTATCCCAGCCCCGGCGACTTTCCCGAGATTCATGCCTAGGTTAAAGCCGTCAGGGTGCATCACTTTGGTTAAGGCATCCTGGCATCGGCAGGTCAGTCTCATCAGGTCCAGCATTTCCTCATCCGTTAACCCATTCAAGTCAGGGCAGGCACGGTAGGGGACCACGAGCAAATGTCCCCCCGTATAGGGGTAAGCGTTCAGCAAGGCAAAGCTGTAGCGCGTTCGAGCGATGACGTAATTCGCCACGTCATCGTTGGACTGCGCGAGCCGGGTGAATAGACTTTGTTCCTGGAGTTGTTTGGGAGCCAGAATGTAATCAATTCTCCACGGAGCATGAAGTGATTCCATGATCAAAGGCTAAGCAGAGACCTCCACAATGTCAAAAACGGTTGCAGGATTGTGCCGGCGATCGCCCTCTGGGACAAGGGTGTCGTCTTTGAAACCCATTTTTCTGCAAAACGTTCAGAGGAGGGTTCGTGGGGGTCAGGATGTGGAGTTGAGACGGTTGCGGAGAAGGTAAACCAAAGCTTTTACAGCCAATTCGACGAAGAGAAAGGGCTTCCCGATAAAGTCGGTCCCGCCGCTGATCATGGATTGGGTTCGACTTTCGAAATCGTTGAGACTGGTTACAAATATCACTGGCACCTGCTTGTTGAGTTGGTACCTCCGCAAGTTAGTGCACAACTCGAAACCGTTTAGGCCCGGCATGTCCACATCTAGCAGAACCAGGTTGAAGGCCGTTTCCTGCAGCATGGCGTCCGCAACTTTTGAATCGTCGACAGCGATACATTCCAGTTTCGCTTTCGCCAGGGCGTGGACGATCGCATGGCGGGAGATAGTCTCATCGTCGACCACAAGTACTTTGGCTCGTGGGCTTTTCTGGGATGACCCGGTTTGACGTTTCTCCACGAGTTGCGCCAGAAAATCTATCGCTGCAGCCATGGTGCGCAAAGTCGATGCGTTAATATTCTTGGGTTTGGCACCGAGTTCCTTAAACAATGCTTCCATCGCTTCCGCCATTTGTGCAATCAAGCTCAGGTTGTGAGCGGCGGCGCCACCAGTGAGACTTCGGGCTTGGTTATAAAGCTTCTCTGCCTCGGCTCTCCGGATCTCGAGATCCGGGTTTCTGACGAGAGTCGTCAGCCCTAGCCTAATGTTTGAGAGGATACTGGGCAGGCTGAGAAGGAATGCACGGGTATTGTCCTGCGGGGTGGTGGCTTTGGACTGGTTGGGGGCCAGCGCCCCAGTTGCAGAACCTGAGGCGTGCGAGACCCCGCCATCTAACTCCGTGGCCTCCCGGCTTGAGCTCTTTAACATCCGGGAGATAATCTCGATGACTTGTTTGGGACTACAATTGGCTTTGGATAGGCATTTGGTGGCGCCTGCAGCCCGTGCTTCCTGGATCAGATTGGTTAAATAGGTATTGGAGAAAACGACGATCGGAAGGTGGCTGCTGCCGGGTTCGGCACGGATTTGACGGATGACGTCCACACCACCCATTTTGGGCAGGAGCAAATCCAGAAGAACGATGTCTGGCTGGAAGGTGCGGACCAATTGAAGTCCGGTTTCACCATCTGCTGCGGCTTCAACCGAGTAGCCCTCCAGCGCAAACTTATTGCGATAGATGTTGGCGACAACTTGATCGTCCTCGATAATAAGAAGCTTCTTCATGGTTTAAGCCTTGGCGATCATATCGGGCTTGAGTAGTCGCGCCTCCAGGAATTGACGCACGCGCTGAAACTCAGATGATGCCCGCTCAAAGAGCGCTTCGGTTTTCGCCAGATTCCGCTGGCGCCCAAGGGATTCAATCTCGCGGAGAATGTTGGCTAGTTCAGTGACCCCGCAGGTGGCGCTCGCTCCGGCGGCACTGTGAGCTATTCGCCGGACCTCCTCGGCATGGCCGACAGCGCATTCGCGTCGGATTTGCTCCATCTGTGCCGTGGTCTGCTCCAGATACAGCTTTACGAGTTCCTGAAGGCTCTCCGCATTCCCATCGGTCAATTCGTCGAGCCTGGAGAGATCTACAGGGCCTTTTTCTTTAGCGGCCTCGCATTCGGGTTTCATTTTGTTTTCCAATTCAGAATCTAGGACTTCAGCGCAGGAGTCATTCATTTTTCGCACCACGGGCCCCCAGGTTTCGATGATTCGGCGCAAATCGTCCAATCGGACCGGTTTGGCCAAGTAATCATCCATGCCCGCAGCCAGGCATTTCTCCCGGTCGCCTTCCATGGCGCTGGCGGTCATAGCCACTATGACAATCGACCGCCTTCTTTGGTGGTCCGACGCTGTGATTCGTTGACGTTCCCGAATCGTCCGGGTGGCCTTCAAACCGTCCATTTCGGGCATCATCAGGTCCATCAGGATCAGGTCATAATGGTCACGATCCAGCGCAGCCAGTGCCTCAATGCCATTAGCCGCCAGGTTGGCCTGGTAGCCGAGTTGTTGAAGTTGGCGCGCCGCTACTTTCTGGTTTATCACATTGTCGTCGCAAATCAACACCTGCAGAGGCAGGGTCACCGCCAGTTTGGTTGCTGCGGGGGAAGCCGCCGGCGTGAGTTGGGCAGGGGGGTGGCAATCGGCCAGCGCGCGCAACACGGCTTCGCGCAAATGGGACAGTTTCACCGGCTTGACCAACTGACAGGAAACCCCTGCTCTAGCAAGCGCTCCAGGTGCAAACTGTGTGCCGACGGGAGTCATCAGGAGGATGGGTAGGGGCCCACGTCTGGCCAGTGTGCTTAAGGTCGTGGCAACCTTGAGCCCGTCGTTCTCGGGGTCTGTGGAATCGACGATTCCCAGGTCAAAATGGGGCCCTTGTTGGAGCCATTCCACCGCCTGTTTTGCATCCGTGGTTGCATGTGGGCGGAGCCCCAGGGTAGTGGTAGTCTCCGCAAGCACACGACAGAGATTCTTGTTGGGCACGAGTATCAGAACGTTTTTCGGGTGGGGCAGGGTATGGCTCTGAACGTTCGAATCGCCGTCGGCGGTTGCAGCCTTCAGAGGCAGCGTAAAATGAAAAGTGGAGCCCTTGCCCGGGACGCTCTCGACCCACATCTTACCTTGCATCAATTCAACCAGACGTCGGCTGATAACCAGTCCGAGTCCCGTCCCGCCAAACTGCCGTGAGGTAGAGGCGTCGGCCTGACCAAAAGGCTTAAAAAGGCGCGCCAGACGATCTGCCGGAATGCCAATACCGGTGTCTTGCACGGAGAAATGCAAATGCCAAGGATCAATCAGTTCGCGTCCACGGGGCGGCCCGGCGAGAGCCCGGACTCGGACGAAGATCTCACCTTTCTTCGTAAATTTTACTCCGTTGCTCAGAAGATTGAGCAAGACCTGACGGAGTCTGGTGATATCACCCAAGACCGCTGGTGGAAGACCGGTCTCTACCTCCAGCACCAATTCCAGGCCCTTTTCCGCAGCCCTTGCCGCGACGGTGTCCATCGCCTCCTCCAGGCAAGTGCGAAGCGACAACGGCAGCGCTTCCAGTTCCAGTCGTTCCGAATCTATTTTTGAGAAATCCAAAATGTCGTTGATTATTGCCAGCAGCGATTCGCTACTGGTCTGTATAGTCTCCGCATAACTGTGCTGGTCTGGTGAAAGACTCGTTTGGAACAGCAATCCGGCCATACCGACGATTCCATTGAGCGGGGTCCGAATCTCGTGACTCATGTGCGCCAGTATTTCGCCCCTGGCTCGAGCTGAGGATTCAGCTGAAATCCGGGCTGCCATCAGCTCCCGGTTTGCCTGGCTCAGGGCATCCTGAAGCTGTTTGGCTTTAAGGGTTGCACGGAGTCGAGCCAATAATTCGGCAGCCTGGAAAGGTTTGGTGAGGTAATCGGAAGCACCTAACTCGAAGCCTTTGATTTTGTCTGCCGTTCCGTTCGACGCGGTAAGCACGATAACGGGAATGGACTCCGTGTTGGGGGCAAATTTCAATTCTTTAAGGACATCGAAGCCACTCATTCGGGGCAACCCCAAATCCAATAGTATTAGGTCCGGTTTGGTTTCCTCCGCCAAGTTCAGGCCGCTCTCACCATCTTTGGCAATGACCAAGTCAAGATCCTCCTGCTCCAGAAGCGCCTCCAGTAGAGTCGGGACTTCGGGGTCATCCTCGATCAATAGCAAATTGGTTCTGCGTGGATTCATTCGAAATCCGAAGATCGAACTTTGTAATTCGTAATTCGCGGCTTGCTATATTTCAGTAACACCATGTCGACCTGAGATTAAGCACTTTCGAAACCAACCTCGGGTATCTTGTCGCAGGAACGAAGTTTTGCTGTGGAGATAATGAAAACCAGCATGGGCGTAGGGCTTGTTGATGGCCATGGACCTGAGTTTTACACCTTTAAAGCGCAGGGGCTGTCCTATTATTGGACACTCGAGAGGCTGAAAAACAAAGAAACATTGCGAGAAAAGCCTATGCCTAGGTAGATTCACGGCCATGGCTTATCGTTTGGTCGAACCGCAGCCGAAGGACGAGGTCTCGCCGGGCAAGAATGCCTGTCTCGAGGCCTACAGGTATATTCTGTTGGCAAGGGTTTTGGACGATAAGTTTGCCAGCCTCTATCGGATGGGGAAGATTCATGGCGGGGTTTTTCTGGGGCGAGGACAGGAGGCGTTAAGCGTTGCGGCAGGACTCGCGTTAAGGAAAGGCGATGTATTTGCACCTTTGATTCGTGATGCCGCCGGCCGAATCGCCTTCGGCGAGCCGATTGTCGATGCTGTCCGGACCTATCTCGGGTCGCCACTGGGACCTATGCGAGCGCGTGACGGCAACGTGCACCGTGGGCGGCCGGAATCAGGGATTCTACCTATGATTAGTCATTTGGGTGCAATGATTTCCGTAGTAAATGGTGTATTACTTGCCAATCGCATGAAGGGCATTTCTGGGACCGTGGGTCTGGCGAGTATCGGTGAGGGTGGCACTTCCACGGGGGCTTTTCATGAGGCGCTGAATCAGGCCGGAGTTGAGAGGTTTCCCCTGGTGGTGGTCGTGGCGAACAATGGATATGCATATTCCACCCCGAATGAGCGTCAACTTGCTTGCCAAACCTTGGAGTTGAAGGCGCCAGGGTATGGGTTTAGGAGCCACTCTGTCGACGGCACGGACTTGAGCGCATGCCTCTCAGTGATGAACGTGGCCGCGAGCGAGGCAAGGGCAGGTGGTGGACCGCAACTAGTCATTGCCCGATTGCTCCGGCTCTGCGGGCATGGGGAGCATGATGATGCCGGCTATGTGGACCCGCGGCTAAAAGAATCGACGCTGGGCAGAGACTGCCTGAAAGTGGCTGAGCATCACCTCATGGCCAGAGGGTGGGCAAGCACTCAGGATCTGGCGGTTTGGCGTGAGGCGGCGGTTGAGGAAGTGGAAGGGGTCGTGGCCCAAGTGCAACGCGAAGATGGACCCGATCCCTATGCGGAGGAATGGCGTGCCTTGGCCTCCAAGCATTTGGTTGACGAGCCTCCGATCACTGCCTGAGAAAGCCGGTATGAGTCTAACCTATCTGGATGCAATTCGGGAAGCGCAGGCGCGGGCCCTCGAGGAAGACCCGCGAGTCTTCATTTACGGCCAGGACGTCGGGCCTTTTGGAGGTGCCTTCAAGGCAACAAAAAGTCTTGCGGAGCGCTTTCCAGGAAGGGTGATGGACGCTCCGATCAGTGAGGACGCAATGCTTGGGTTGGCGGTAGGAGCCGCGATTTCCGGAATGCGGCCGATTATTGAGGTGCAGTTTGCGGATTTCTCGACGGTGGCTTTGAATCAAATAGTCAACCAGGCTGCGACTCTTTATTGGCGGACCAAGGTGCCCTGTCCCGTGACCATCAGACTGCCAGCTGGCGGCACTTCTGGAAGCGGGCCTTTCCACAGCCAGTGTCCGGAAGCACTATACGCACACTATCCGGGTCTGGTCGTGCTGACTCCTGCAACAGTGGAGGACGCTTACAGCATGCTACTGGAGGCGGTGGCGATTGATGACCCGGTTATTTTCTGCGAGCACAAATACCTTTATTACCATCTTAAGGCTGAGAGGTTGCCTGATGAAGCAATGCCTGTGGGTAAGGCGCGAATCGCACGAGCAGGGCGTGACCTTACAGTTGTTGCTTATAGCGCCATGGTGCATGAGGCGCTGGCTGTCGCGGACGAGTTGGCCAGCGAAGGCACTGAAATCGAGGTGGTCGATCTGCGTTCTGTCAAGCCACTCGATACCGACACCATTATGGCTTCGGTCGCGCGGACGGGCCGGTTGTTGTGCGTAGGCGAAGCGTGGCCTTGGGGCGGGGTTACCGCCGAGGTTGTGGCGCGTGTGGCCAGCGAAGGCTTCGGCCTGTTGGATGCGCCACCCCAGAGGCTCAACGCGAAAGACACTCCGGTGCCGTACCATCCCAACCTTTGGGCTGCCCATCGACCCACTGCCCGCAGAATCGCGATGGCAGCCCGCAACCTGCTTCGGTCATGACGCACACTGTCGAACTATTATGAGTTTCGCCGATTTGCTCCAAAACCCAGAACCTCAGCATTCCACCGGAGCCTGACCCATGCCAGCCATACCGATCATCATGCCGCAACTAGGGGAGTCTATCGCCGAAGCAACTGTGGTAAACTTGTTGGTTAAAGTGGGTGACCAGATTCAGGCGAATCAAGATCTCATGGAGGTGGAGACGAGCAAGGCAACCATGACCGTTGCCGCTCCATGCCCGGGACAGTTGGCAAGCCTCGAGGTGCAGGTCGGTGTCAGCTATCCGGTTGGGGCGACCTTGGGCTATTTGAAAACGAGCCAGGAGGATACCGTCCGCTATGGGCTTGACATCGGTCCAGGCTCAGAAGAAGCAAGAGCCGCGCAAAATCACTTGGACGGCCCAGAAAAGACGCCTCGCAAAGTGCAACCCACGGTCCGGGGACTTCCGGTCCCGGCCAATGCTTCGGGGGCGACTTATATGTCCCCGCGAATGAAAGCGCGGATGATCGAACTGGGTCTCCACGCAGCGGATCTGGCGGGAGTTGCCGGGAGCGGGGCGGCAGGCCGGGTTACCATCAAGGATTTTGAGAGTTTTATTGAGAGGTTGGAACGACTTAGGCATAGTCCCGCTTCGTCCATGAGAGTTGCGGTGGCGGATGCGATGCGCCGGAGTTGGACGCGGCCGTTAGCGACAGTGGCGCTGCCGGTGTGCTTTGATCCGATGCTTGCACACCGCAAAACCTGCGAGGCAAAGCCGGGTCCCGCGCTTTATGCGCTTCGCGCTTTGGCCGTGGCCCTGGCTGAAAACAGCGCTCCGGCCGGTCGCTTGATAGGCAACAAGATTTTTCACCCGGCCTCACTGGATGTAGGATTTGCGGTTGAGGTTGATGAGGGGGTGCTGGTGCCGGTTCTTCGTGGTGCCGATAAGCGAGCTCTTAGCGAGTTGGTCCAGCCCTATGACGAACTGATTGCGCTCGCTCGACAGAGACGCCTGCCAGCAGACGCCACCGGTGGTTCGATTGCTACCGTGACGAATTTCGGCACCTTCGGTTTAACCTGGGCGACGCCGATCCCGTTGCCGGAACAAACCCTGGTCCTGGGAATGGGAGCAGCCCGCCGAGTGCCGTCGTGGGATGAAGCGCAAGGCCGGTTCGTTCCAGTGTTTGAGGGGAATCTCACGTTGAGTTTTGATCATCGGGTGCTGGATGGAGGCGCTGCAGGGCGCTTGCTGGCCAGAATCGCCGACCTTATGCGCAAACCCGAACAGCTTTAGCTGCCGCGCCAGTGAAGTTCGGGGCACACATGTCCACGGTTGGCGGGGTTTCCAAAGCCTTGCAGCGGGGGCGTAGTATTGCCTGCGAAGTCGTGCAAATATTCGTCAAGAATAACATGCAGTGGTTCGGCAAGCCGCCATCCAGCGAAGAAGTGTTGCGGTTTAACGCGGAACTGGGCGCGGGTGACATTTCTTGCGTATTTGGCCACACCGGGTACCTGATCAACCTGGGAGCTCCGCCATCAGAAAACCGCGCACGCTCCATACGGTCGCTCATCGAGGAAATCCAATACGCCTCGGCCTTAAACATACCTTTTCTTGTTCTGCATCCGGGAGCTCACTTAGGCGGGGGGGAAACCGAAGGCTTGAAACAAATTGTGCGGGGGCTCGACGAAGTCTTTGCGGAGACTTGTTCTGCGAGGGTGCGAATTGCCTTGGAGAACACCGCGGGGCAGGGCACATGTCTCGGAGCCCAGATCAGCCACCTCGCAGCGATCTTTGATGGCGTGAAGCATCCAGCTCGGCTTGGGGTATGCCTCGACACGGCTCACTTCTTTGCAGCGGGGTATAATATTCGCCAACCCGCCGGTTGGGATAAGGCGATCGGGGAAGTGGAATCCATGATCGGCCTCAATCAGATATTGGCGTTTCATCTGAACGATTCGAAGACGGACCTAGGCTCTCGGGTTGATCGCCACGCCCATATCGGTGCCGGAAAAATCGGCGCTGAAGGATTTCGGCATATTGTCCGCGATGCGAGGTTCAAAGGACACCCGGGCTGTCTCGAGACCCCGAAGTCTCAAGACCTGCACGAAGATGTCGAGAACCTCGCGCGCCTCCGAAAGCTGGCTCAGACCAAGTGAGTCCGGTCAGAGCATGAAAACTAGGGTGAAGACCCCATTGTCTTTGCCTCGACTTGAATTAGCGTTTTTAGGTTCCTTGTAATGGTGGTTAGTTAGGTTCAAGGCGACCCTGGGTGGGGTCGCCTGTTCTTCATCTGCGGGGGCAGGAAACATCGTTTGGCACGAGGTCACAGGCTGTTGCCCGCCATCCGTGGCTTTGCAGTACCCATTACCTCCGGTCTTCGGGTGGCAGGAACACACATATTGGGCTCGAATTGCACCCTCAATGCCACTCATCGGCACCGTGGTTCTGATACGCTGCTATTGAGTCTTGCGAATCTCGGTCACTCTGGCCGACGCAGCCTGTGAAACCAGCAGCGGTGCTCTAAAGTTCCAAGTGCCGTTCGGCATCAGGTCGCGCGTTGAGTCCTCTGTAACACCGAGTTTTTGACCCGCCGTATCCAGGATGTCCAGCACGACCGTCACTGAACGCAATTGGTCTTTGGTGCGATTCACGAGTTGCCCTGTTGCGTAAGCCATACCTCCTCCTCGGGGCTTTTCGACGGAAAGCGCAGTCACCTGAATGCCGTTGAGTTCGAAAAGCACCCGTTGGCCAGGTTCTGACACCGCTTTCGCGGTAGGTAACGTTGCGGGAGGTCTCCGATTTTCAACCCAACTGCGAGCCTGTTTCAAGGCCACAAGTGATCCGGCTAAACCTGCGCCTAGAATGACTACCGCGATGACCGTCCAGACAATGATGCGGGGCGGAAGTGCGGATTCAATCGGCTCAGGGGTTGCCAGCAGTAATTCGGTTTCCTTGCCGCAAAGGGGACATCGGCTATTCGTACCGATCATCTGGGCCGGGCATGGGAAGAAACCTCCACACTCCGTACACTGGCCTTTCAAGTTTCTGGTCCCGTTCATCGCAATGCGGAACCTGCCCGGGGACCCCACGTCTGTCAAATGACTTCCCAAAGCTTTTCTCTACCGATGGGAGGGCTGGACCTTAGTGGCTGCACATCAGTTCTGGAGAGGTTTGAAAACCTTGTGGCCCGGGGACGAACTTGCCGCGCGATTCCAGGAAATCAACCAACTGTTCGGCGTTCATTCCTTTTGCGGAACACGTGCGGAAGCGAGCCTCAAAACCAAATTTGACCAAAATATCAGTGATCAGGCTGGCTCGGGTGTATGTTTTTCCGGAACCCAGCATCATTTCCATGACCTCATGACCGTGAATTTCTTTCATGCGATTCATTATACACTAAAATGAACAGTGGCAAAGTACAAAGGCGGATGGATAAGGTATCCACCCGCCTTGCCTTGCTCCGAAAACGACGCTGCTTAGTACCGGTAGTGCTCGGGCTTATAGGGTCCCTCAATCGGGACTCCGAGGTAATTCGCCTGTTGCCTGGTTAGCTTGGTCAGTTTTACACCGATTTTTTCCAGGTGGAGACGGGCGACCTCTTCATCCAGCTTCTTGGCCAGGCGATAGACGCCCGGCTGGTACTTCTGGCGATTGGCCCACAGGTCCAGTTGCGCGAGCACCTGGTTCGTGAATGAGTTGGACATCACAAAGCTTGGGTGTCCTTCGGCACAGCCGAGGTTCACCAACCGCCCTTCCGCCAACAGATAGACGCTGCGGTCTCCCGGCAAATCATAGCGGTCCACCTGGGGTTTGATATTCACTCGGCACACACCCTTCGCGGTGTTCAGGCGGTCCACCTGGATTTCATTGTCGAAATGGCCGATATTGCACACGATCGCCTGGTCCTTCATTTTCAAAATGTGCTCCAGGGTGATGACGTCGCGATTCCCGGTTGCGGTCACGTAGATGTCAGCTTCTCCCAGCGTTTCCTCGATTGTGGTGACCTCGAAACCTTCCATCGCCGCCTGCAAAGCATTGATGGGGTCGACTTCCGTTACAATCACGCGAGCACCAAATCCGCGAAGTGAATGGGCGCAGCCTTTGCCTACATCACCATAGCCGCAAACCAGAGCCGTCTTGCCGGCGATCATCACGCCCAGGGCGCGCTTCAAGCCGTCCGCGAGTGATTCCCGACAACCGTAGAGGTTGTCGAACTTCGATTTTGTGACCGAATCATTGACGTTAATTGCCGGAACGAGCAGCTTGCCTGCCTCGAGCATTTGGTAAAGGCGGTGCACTCCCGTGGTGGTCTCCTCACTCACACCTTTCCAACTCGCGACCGCTGTCGTGAACCAGCCCGAGCGCTCTTTAGCGCAACGCTTTAGGAGCTTTTTGATGACCGCCTCCTCCTGACTGCTGCTCGAAGTATTCACCCAGTCACTACCGTGTTCCATCTCGTAGCCTTGGTGCAACAAAAGGGTGGCATCTCCACCGTCGTCGACAACTAGCTCTGGTCCCTGGCCACCAGGGTGGGAGAGGGCTGCGAGGGTAAAGTCCCAATACTCTTCCAGGTTTTCACCTTTGAACGCAAAGACCGGCACCCCCGCCTTGGCGATAGCCGCGGCCGCCTGATCCTGAGTGCTGAAGATATTGCAGCTGGCCCAACGCACCGAGGCGCCGAGTTCCACCAGGGTCTCAATCAGTACTGCCGTTTCAATGGTCATGTGCAACGAACCCGAAACGCGCACGCCTTTTAGCGGTTTTTGCCGGCCGTACTTTTCACGTACGGCCATCAACCCGGGCATCTCTTGCTCCGCCACGGAAATTTCTTTTCGCCCCCAATCCGCAAGGCTCAAGTCGCTAACTTGGTAATCGTTCCCGGAGCGTTTGCCATCAATAGCCGGTCTGGTTTTCTTTCCTTTGGTTTTCGTCATGGTCGCCATAGTTCAGTGAAGATGATTGTTTTTGTTCTGGTCTGTCCGCCCAAGCGATTAACGACGGCTGGAGCGGCGGCTGTTACGTTTCACCAACGCGGTCGCCTTGCGCAACGCAGCGCCTGAAACCACGGATTTCCCGCTGACAGTCTTGCGAAGCGCCTCGGCCTTGTCGGTTTTTTCCCAGGTGATTTCCGGATCGCATTTTCCAAAATGACCGTAGTTGGTCGTTTTAGAGTATATCGGCCGACGAAGGTTCAATTGTTCGATGATCTTCGCAGGTTGAAAACTGAAAAGGGTGTGGATTGCTCGGGTGATGGCTTCCTCGGCCACAGTCGCGGTGCCGAACGTGTCTACATGGACGCTGACCGGTTCAGGATGGCCGATCGCGTAGGCAAACTGGATTTCGCATTTAGTCGCCAGCCCGGCGGCAACTACATTCTTGGCCACATACCGCCCCATGTAGGCAGCGCTTCGGTCCACCTTTGTGGGATCTTTGCCAGAGAAAGCGCCACCGCCGTGCCGTCCGGTGCCACCATAGCTGTCCACAATAATTTTTCGCCCGGTCAAACCTGTGTCCCCTTGCGGCCCGCCCACGACAAATCGTCCAGTGGGGTTAATGAGAAACTCGGTGGCCGGCGTAAAAAGCTCCGGTGGCAGCACCTTCTTAATCACCTCCTTAATACAGAAGTCTTCGATTTCATCATGACTTACGTTAGGCGAATGCTGGGTAGAGATAACCACATTCGATATCGCCACCGGCTTCCCATCCTCATAAACCACCGAGACTTGAGACTTTGCGTCGGGCCGCAGCCATCGCACGGTGCCTTTCTTGCGGATGTCGGTCAGCGCCTTGCCTAGGCGGTGCGCAAACATGATCGGAGCCGGCATCAGTTCCGGCGTTTCGTTACACGCGTACCCAAACATTAAACCCTGGTCTCCCGCCCCTTGTTTAGACGTCTTTTTGCCCTTCGCCTTTCGGGCATCCACGCCTTGAGCGATATCGGGGGATTGGCCAGTGATCAGGCAGTTGACAAATACCTTGTCGGCGTGGAACACATCGTCATCATTCACATAGCCGATGTCGCGTATGGCTTGGCGGGCGATGCCAATAAAGTCAATCGCTTGGCTCGGGTTCCGGTAGCCAAGCTTCGGAATCGTGATCTCCCCGCCTACGATTACGACATTCGATTTGGCGTAGGTTTCGCAAGCGACCCGACTCATTTTGTCCTCGCGCAGGCATGCGTCCAGAACGTAGTCGGAAATGGTGTCACAGACTTTATCTGGATGGCCTTCGCCAACGGACTCGGAAGAAAAGATGTATTTGGTGCTCATGGATCGGAGTTGACGGCGTTACTCAAATTACATATTGACGTATCAAGATAGGATGATATATAACTTATTCAACACGTCAACAGATTAGTTGGAAAAAATGGCCTCGACCCTCAAGTACCTTCGGGCGCTGTCCGACCCTACACGGTTGCGCATTCTGTCGCTGCTGGAGACGGCTGAGCTATCCGTCAACGAGTTGCAGGAAGTAACCCGACTTGGTCAATCGAGAATTTCCACACATCTTGGCTTGCTCCAAAGCGCTGAACTAGTGGAGTCCCGCCGGGAGGGTAAACGCACATTTTATAAGTTGTCACCCAATGCGGATGCGGTGGGGCGCGATTTCATCAAGCTCGCTGTAACAGGTGCTCGTGAATTGCCCGAACATCCCGGCGACCAGATTAATCTCAAACGTATCGTCGCAAGGCGCCGAGAGCAGGCTGAAGTTTATTTTAACCAGGTTGCGGGGCGGTTTGATCGTATCTATGGACCAGGACGTTCCTGGCAGGCTTTCGGCCATTTGCTTTTGCGCGTTCTACCACCATTGACTGTTGCGGATCTCGGGTCGGGGGAAGGACTCTTGAGCGAGTTGCTGGCGCGGCGCTGCAAAAAGGTGATCGCCGTGGACAACTCGGAGAAGATCGTGGCCTTCGGCGCTGCCAAGGCGAGGAAGAACCATATCAAGAATCTGGAGTTTCGCCTGGGAGATCTCTCCAATCCCCCCATTGAACCCGGCACGGTTGACTTGGTGATCCTCAGCCAGGCTTTGCATCATGCCGAGGATCCTGGCAAAGCGATCGCTAGCGCCTTTCGATTGCTGGTGTCGGGAGGTCAGATTCTCATTCTTGACCTGGCGAAGCACTCTTTTCCTCAGGCGCGGGAGCTTTATGGTGATCGGTGGCCCGGGTTTTCTGAGTGTGATTTGAACCGCTGGCTGGAAGAGGCTGGGTTTAAGAAGATCGATATCTCGGTCGTTGCTCGCGAAGACGAACCGCCTCACTTCGAGACGATTCTTGCAGCCGGGCAGAAGTAAACTGCTCATCGGCTTGCGGTCATTCGCAATCGAGGTGCTGGTATTCCCTGCAGGGCCTGCACTGGAACGTGGTCGGTTCCTGCGCCCATGGCTGAGGAACTGTAGTTGATTTTGATGACATGACGTCAGGGGCGTGCTTGATAAGGTCCAACCGTTGATTTGCCCCAGTTCTATGGACCTTTGCGGTCAGATGAAATGTGAACGCAACCATCTAGGCCAGGCTTCCGAAAAAAGATCGGGCCGGTGGGCAAACCCTTCAGTCCGTATCTCACCAAAAGAACCTTGTTTGCTAAAAAAACCAAAACCGTCGTTATGAAACAGAGATCAATAATAACCACGTGGATAAGTGTTCCCTTGGTCTTGCTCGTCATGTTGAACTGGGGAACGAGCGCTGTGGCTCAGACCACAAACGTTGTCACGCTTACCAGCTTCGAAATGGAAATCTTTGACCCGCCGACGCCAGGCAGCCGGCCAGCATACACTTATCCTTACAAATATGAATGGGGGGCAGACGCTCCTTTTTCGTACTGGCATAACTTTAACACGTATTACACCCATCCTGAGGACTATAATCTCACGAATTACATGGGGCTCTTCACTTTTGACAATACAGGGTATGGCGAGTTCATAACCAATGCTCCTGCGGGATCCGGCTATGGTTTCGGCTTTGGGGGTGGCTTGAATTGGACCAATGGGGATGACGGCTCGGTGTTCCTCAGCACCAATCTTTCCGACTATATTCTGAGCTTCGACGCAAAAGTCGAGGGACTGAAACCGGAGTTTACCACGGTCGGTGGTGAATTCCAAATGCGGCTCGATGCTCCCGACGACACCATTCAGCCTCCCGACAGCAACGTCGATAAAGACACCTTGATCCAGGTTAATCTGAATTTCAACGCGAGCAGCAACTGGCAACATTTTGTCTACACCCTGGACCAAGGAAGCATTGCGAACGGGAAGACCGACCTTGATTTCGTTCTGTATCGTCTCCTGATCAACGAACCTCGGTTCGGCGTCAACTATCACATGCCGCATGACCGGTTTGATTACGATGGGGATAATGCTGTTTACCTTGACAATATCCAACTGCAAGTCGTCCGGTCACTTCCGCCTCCTCCTCCGCCGCCGAAAGTCGCCTTCACGGTTTTTGATTACAACTGGGACGATAAACCGATTTGGTATGCCTGGTCGGGTGGGCAGGGATGGTCCTCGGGCGTCAAGGCAACCTACTATGTTACTAACGACGCGGCGGGTGAAGGTGTTGGAGGCAGCAACGCATATATTATGGCCATGGACAACAGCGCCTTGGCGGGAATTGCTCTGACTTATGCTGGAGGGAATACGGGTGGTGGTGGCCCTGCCGACTATTCACAACTGCAATCGCCCATCCTTGCCGATTACCGGGTCCTGCTGGATGGGAGAGTTGTTGGCTTGAATCCAGAGAAGATGACCACCAGCGGAACCCTCCAATTACACCTCATAGCCCCGGACGATACCCTTCAGCCGCCAGATGTGGATACGGCGAATGATTTCATTATTCGTTTGGACAGCAGCATTCCAAACCTGCAGACCAATTGGCAAACCATCCAACTGGCGTTAAACAAGTTCTCGGTTGGGAGCGGCACCTTGGCCAACTTCACGAACTACTTCAACAAAATCAGCGAGATTCAGTTCCAGGTGCAGATCAACAATGCTCATTCTGAGGCCGATTGGGGGTTTGATGCTGACAATATGATTGTGATCGACAACTTCAAGCTGGAGCGGTTGCAAATCGGGGCTCCTCCCCTTCAGATTGAAATGGTGGCGGACAACAATCTACGGCTTAGCTGGGACGCCGTCACGACCGGCAGCTTGAAGCTGCAGAGCGCGACTGACCCAGCGGGTCCTTATACCGATGTTCAGGGGGCTGTGAGTCCCTATACCGTGCCTGGCAGTGGCGGTCCGCAATACTTCCGTACTGTCTGGGTTGAGCCCTCTAATTGAGCGCACGTTTCCCGGACGGTTTCCGCAGGGGATCGTCCGGTGAAGGTTGAGGAAAACGGGTGCTACGGGTGTGGCACCCGTTTTTGCGTGTTATGGTTGGTTCCGGCCTGATTTTGAACTCAGTGCTTGAGCACGGACTGAACCCAGGGCTGGTTGTCCAGGTACCACCGTACGGTCTCACGGATGCCTTGTTCAAAACTGTGGGCAGGAACCCACCCCAGCTCGCGCTGGATCTTGCCGGCATCGATGGCATAGCGACGGTCATGACCAGGACGATCCTTCACAAAGGTGATCAGTTTTCGGGAGCTTCCCCCCAACTGGGCAGACATCTCATCAATCAAGTCGCAAATCAGCTCCACGATGCGGATGTTTGCCCATTCGTTGTGGCCGCCGATGTTGTAGGTTTCGCCTGCTGTGCCACGGTTTAGCACCAACCATAGGGCCTCAGCATGGTCCCCGACGAAGAGCCAGTCGCGGACGTTCATGCCGTCGCCGTAGACAGGCACTGTCTTGCGTTCCAGCACACTTTGAATGACGACAGGGATCAGTTTTTCAGGGAATTGATAAGGCCCGTAATTATTCGAACAGTTCGTGATTACGGTATTAAATCCGTAGGTGTGGTGATAAGCGCGCACCAGCAGGTCGCTGGAAGCTTTGCTCGAAGAATAAGGGGAATTGGGGGCGTATGGGGTGGCTTCTGTGAAGAAACCCGTGGCGCCCAGGCTGCCGTAGACCTCGTCCGTCGAAACGTGATGAAACCGTTTGCCGGATAAGGAGCTTCCCCAGTGAGAGCGGCAGGCTTCCAGCAGGTTGAAGGTGCCCACCACGTTCGTATGGATGAAATCGCCCGGACCTGAGATGGAACGATCCACATGGGACTCGGCGGCCAAGTGCATGACGTGAGTAATGTCGTGACTTTGCACCGTTGCGGCGACTGCTGCCTTGTCGCGCAGGTCGACTTTTTCAAAGACGTACTTGGGATGGTCACGCACTGTCTCCAGATTCTGGAGGTGTCCCGCGTACGTCAGGCAGTCGAGATTGACCAGTTTTGTGATTTCGGGCCGATCAATTATTTGTTGAATGAGGTTCGACCCAATGAAACCGGCCCCACCGGTGACAAGCAGATTCATAAACGTTGAAGTCCTAAATCGTTTCCAAAACAGACTGCAGACCAGCCTCCCACGTGGGCAGTTGCAGACCGAAAGTTCGTTTGAGTTTATTGCAGGAGAGTATAGAGCGGGCTGGTCTCTGGGCGGGCAGGGGATATTCCGTCGTGGTAATGGGTTCCACGACCGTGCATTTCTTTCCCGCAGTAGGCATTTGATCGACTATGGCTCGTGCGAACTGGTGCCAGGTAGTGTAACCGGAGGCGGCCATATGGTAGACACCCGCCAACGCAGTAGGGTCCGGCGCTGCCAGGGCCTGTTTCAAAGCCAGCGAGGTCGTCTCAGCGACCAGTCGGCACCACGTGGGCGAGCCAAATTGGTCGTTCACGACTCTAAGTTTTTCGCGTTCCCGGGCCAGGCGCATCATTGTGAGCATGAAATTCTGCCCACGCGCCCCATAGACCCAACACAAGCGAAAGATCAGGTGCTTGGGGTTTAATGCCCGCACTGCCTGGTCCCCGGCGAGTTTGGCGCGTCCATACACGCTCAGAGGGTTGGGAGCATACTCCTCGGTATAGGCTCCGCCATCCGGCAGCAGACCATCGAAAACGTAATCTGTGGAGTAATGCACCATCAAGGCGCCCAGGCGTCGGCCTTCCTCGCTCAGAATCCCGGGCGCCACCCCGTTGATCTGTTGGCAGCGGTCAGCTTCGCTTTCCGCTTTGTCCACGGCTGTGTATGCAGCCGCGTTCACAATCACCGACGGGCCCGTTTCGCGAACACATTGACGGACAGAATCCGGGTTTGTCAGGTCAATATCCGGAAAATCAATTGAGGTGATTTTTCCCAAAGGAGCCAGGGTGCGACAGAGTTCCCAGCCCACTTGGCCGTTCTTGCCGATGACGAGAAAATGAGGGTCCATGCGCGGGTGGCAATTATCTAAAAGAGGTGTTCCGGGGGCAAGTCAGCCAGAGCCACCCCGCGGGTGTCCTTGTCGGAGAGCACCGGATCCGTGATCGGCCAGGGAATTTTCAGTGCCGGATCGTTCCATTTGAGGGTCCGTTCGTGGGCAGGCGTGTAGAAATCCGTGCACTTATAGTGAAACAGTGCGCTGTCGCTGAGCACTTGAAAACCGTGGGCGAAGCCGGGCGGGATAAAAAACTGGCGTTTATTCTCAGAAGAGAGCGTTGTGCTCTGCCACTGGCCAAAGGTGGGAGAGGATCGCCGCAAGTCTACGGCCACATCGTAAATCTCGCCTTGCAGGCACGAGACCAGCTTGCCCTGGGAGTTGGGATTCTGGAAATGCAATCCCCTCAGGATGCCCCGGCGCGAGAAGGAGATGTTGTCCTGTACGAAGTCCGCAGGTATTCCAATCTCCAAGTATCGGTTCCGGTTCCAGGTTTCGAGAAAAAAGCCCCGTGAGTCCCCAAACACTTTTGGTTCGAGAATCAATAGCCCATCCAGCGCGCATCGAGTTACATTCATATATCCTCACTTCAAAAGTCGTTTGGCCTCGGCAACTACTTCGTTAACGAGGTAGTCACGGTATTCGCAACGAGGCATCTGTTGCGTTAAGGTCTCCAATTGCCCCAGCTTTAGGAACCCGCGCCGGAAGGCCGCCTCCTCCGGACAACCGATTTTAATTCCTTGACGCTTCTCGATCGTTTGCACGTAAGCCGAAGCTTCATGCAGGCTGCTGCTTGTGCCGGCGTCCAGCCAGGCAAACCCGCGGCTCAACCTGCAAACCCTAAGCTGTTTTAGCCGCATATACGCCACATTAACGTCCGTGATTTCCAGTTCACCCCGCGCAGATGGCTTCAGGTTCCGGGTTATTTCCACCACCTGGTTGTCAAAGATGTAAAGGCCTGGCACCGCATAGTCGCTCTTTGGCGCCTTGGGTTTTTCTTCGATGGAGATGGCTTGGCCCTGCTCATCGAATTCAACCACCCCATAGCGTTCCGGGTCATGCACGTGATACCCGAAAATCGTGGCGCCGGTCCTGAATTCCGCAAACGCTCTGTGGAAGCTGTCTCCTCCGTAAAACACGTTGTCGCCCAGAATCAGAGTCACACCATCGTTGCCGATGAACGATTCGGCAATCAGGAAAGCCTGGGCAATGCCCTCCGGCTTGGCCTGTTCGCGATATTCAATCGAGAGACCCCAGGAGCTTCCGTCTCCCAACAACTGTCGAAAACGGGGTAAATCCTGTGGGGTGGAGATCAGGCAAATCTCCCGAATTCCCCCTTCGATGAGAGTCGTTAGAGGATAATATACCATCGGCTTGTCGTAAACCGGTTGAAGCTGCTTGCTTGCTACCAAAGTCAACGGAAACAGCCGCGAACCTGCACCGCCGGCCAAAATGATGCCTTTCATTAGTTACTAGATTACCGGAAAAACGGGTTTGAGCAACGCGCAAACCGTCGCAGCCACCATGAATTAATACGGACGCGTGCGGGGACTTTTACGGAAAAACACCGACACTGGCCTCGCTGTGCACAGTGCGCCTGTGCCAACTTCAACCTGGAATCAACCCGGTTTCTCCAGGGTTCGATCAAGAATTCTGCCGTAGCCACGCAATCCATTCGGAGACGCTCGCGGCTGATTTTCTGACCTGCAACCGCTCGCCGGCCGTTGCGGCGCGGTAGGCGGCTTTTGCAGAGGTGAAATCGGATTTTGTTGAGGTGTTGTGAATCATCAACGGCTTGGGCGTCGCCAGAATAGCGCTGGTCTCGGGACCTCCCAAAGCCAGTATTCCTGGGCAAAACAGGTTCTTACCGAACCACGCTTCCTCTGAAGTCCAGTCCTGCTCAGCAGCGTCCGCCACCACGCCGTCGGCTGCCGGGGCAGCGAGCAACGCCCAGGTTCCCGCCGAACCGTGCCCAACCAAATACACCCGGAAGAAGATTCGCCCCCGGGGATCGAAGGCGGGCGCGGCACTGCATATGGTTACCAGGTCTCGCACTCGTTGCTGCAATCGTGTGCGGTTGTATGTGGAGTAGAAGTTGGCAAACAGGTCCGCTGAATCCGGTTCTGAGGTGAACCGATCCACGCTCAGGACCGCAAATCCTGACGCTGTCAACTCCCGTACGGTCTCGGATGACGCACTTTCGGCCATGCCTCTGGGATGATCTGCGGGATCGGCAACCAGGACGGCCAACTTCTGCGCCGCCGCAGCCACTGGTCCTGATCGGCTGTAAAACGTCGCTGCCAGGCTTTCATGCTCACCAGGTCGGTGCAGGGTCAGCTTCGCGCAGAGTATTCCCGATTCGACGGTCTGGGACTCGACACGGGTGTGAGTGGCGGATGGCCTTTGCTCGAGCTGCAAGGTGTGGCGCCAGGCGGGATAGTAGACTCTGCCGAACGACTCCAGGCCCTGTTCATTCTGTGGTTGCGCCTTCGTCCAAAATTCGCGGTGACGGTTCTTGAGCGTCTGGGCTATTTCAGCTTGCGTCGCCACGGCTTTTGGAGGCTCGGTGTCGGCGAACACGCGCAACGCAGCATCCGGTTCTTTTTGATACGGCAGTTCTCTAGGTGATGCTTCTTCGGGGTGATTAAGCAGGGTGCGCCCCAAAAACCGGTAGACGGCTTCCCGGGTCTCGCGGTTGTAATTGTGGCCGTAATCGAAGCGGAGGTATTGGAATTGGTCGGCCCGGCCAAATAACCGGTAGATACGCTCAATCGCCGGCCCTTCAACCGTCAGAGTTGCCTTGGTCCAGTCTCCCGTGGCCGCTACCAGAATCTGGGGGCGCGGCGCCGCTGCGGCGGCAATCTCCATATTGGAATACTGGACTCTTAATCCTGGCGCGTTCTCGCAGGAACACCCGCCCTGCATCGTATGGGACACCATCACGATGGGAGCCTGAGCTGCCAGCCGGTCATCGATGGCGCCCAGCATGAATGTCTGCGTTCCGCCTCCCGAAGCCCCTGTCATACCCAAACGTTTTCGGTCAACCTTCGGAACCGTCTCCAGGAAATCCAGCGCCCGCACGCTATTCCAAGTCTGCAAACCCATCAGCGAGATGTTCCACAGCAAATCGGCTTGATTCGTTCCAAACCAACGATGAACCACATATCCCGGCTGGTCTTTCGGAGAGCCGGCAAATCGCGTGTCGTTATAGCCCACCATATCGTAGGCGAACGCGATCATGCCCTGGCGGGCGAAGCTTATGCACCGCGCCGGCACGCTGCCTTGTGGACTGTCGGCCAGGCGACCTTCGGTCCAGTGACCATGGGGATTGAGAATCGCCGGGAAAGGCCCTCTTCCGATCGGGCAATACAGATTCCCACCCAGGAAAAAACCCGGCAAGGTTTCTATCCAAACCTTCTCAATCGAGTAACCGTCTCGCTCGATGCGGTCGAATATGCGCGCGTTGATGGGGGGACGCTCGGTCTGGGGCCAAAGCCCGCAGCTCACCAGCATTTGCTCCCGGATGTCCCTGGCGCGCTCTTCCCACATTGCGCGCGAAGCAATCTCCGGGAATGAGCGGGGCGTGTTCAGGTCCACGGGCCCCGCCACTGGGGCGGCCAGGACTGCAGCTCCGCACAGGGTCGCAGCGATCAGCACAACAGAGTAACAGCTTTCGAGTGAAGTCTTCGTATTAGTCATTCCGGGAAATGTTTTCTCAAGGCTATGAAACTGTCAGGACCGGGGCAAATCCGAAGGTGGGCTGAAGTGGGGTCAAGCCGCGGAGGATTCCTGAACGGCCTCGGGGCACAGTTCATCAGCGCGGTTGGAGGGTTGACTTACCCAACCACCAAGGCAGAACTCGCAACTCCCTCTCAGATTTCTCCGTTGTGAGCCTCCCGCGCGCATTGACATTCAGTTTCTGACCGGTACTCTTTCCATAAGCGCACCACGAAGAACGTGGCCGCCCAAAGAACCGTGGCTGAAAAAGACGATTACCTGGTAGACATCCTTGTTGATCTCGGCTTTGTCACTCCCGACAAAGTGGAGGAAATGAGACCCGAAGCCCAGTCGGCCGGTGTGGGTCTGGTGGATCTGATGGTGGCCAACAGCGTGATCCGGCCCGCCGATGTCACCCAGGCCAAGGCGGCCCATTTCGGGGCAGAGGTGGTGGAACTCAGCCAACTGCAAATCCCGGACGATGTCATCGCTGCCGTGCCGCGGCATATTGCGCGTAAATACCGGGTAGTGCCGGTTTACAAGCATGAAAACGCTCTGACGGTTGCAATTGCTGATCCTTCAGATCTCGATACGATTGACAGCCTCACCCACCTGCTGCATGCGGAAATCAGTTTGCAGGTTGCTTCCGACTCCGACATCGAGGCCGCGCTAAGCAAGTATTATGGCGAGCAGGGCGGGGGCATGGCCTCTGATCCCCGGATTTCCCAGGCGATCAAGGAACTGACCGAGGAACACGTCCGGGTGGACGCCGACGCCATGGCTGACGGGGCAGTGGTCGAGGCGGACGCACCGTTGATCAAGCTCGTCAACTCGCTGATCGTAGAAGCGTTCAAAATGCGGGCTTCAGATATTCACTTGGAGCCAATGGACACGAAGTTTCGCGTGCGCTACCGGATTGACGGCATGCTCCACGAGATGAAAGCTCCGCCCAAGCGTTTGCAGGCGGCCATCATCAGCCGACTAAAGATCCAGTCGAACATGTCGATTTCGGAGCACCGTATTCCGCAAGACGGTCGTATTCAAACCCAGGTTGGTGGCAAGCTCATTGACTTGCGTGTTTCCTGCCTGCCGACGAATCACGGTGAAAGCATCGTCATGCGTATTCTGGACAAGGAGGGCTTGCGCCTGGGCTTGCCGGAATTGGGTTTCTTCACGGACGACCAGCAGACGTTTGAACGCCTGATCGGATTGCCGGACGGCATCCTCCTCGTGACCGGTCCTACCGGTTCAGGCAAAACGACGACTCTCTATTCCTGTTTGCACTTCATCAACCGGCCTGACCGCAAGATCATCACCGTTGAGGACCCGGTTGAGTATTTGCTCTCGGGCATCAACCAGGTTCAGGTCAGCGAAATTGTTGGACTGACCTTCGGCGCCGCGCTGCGATCTATTCTGCGCCAGGCACCCAACGTGATCATGATTGGGGAAATCCGCGATCTTGAAACGGCCTCGATCGCGATCAATGCTTCTCTTACGGGTCACCTGGTGTTCTCGACGCTTCACACCAACGACGCGCCCAGCGCCGTGACTCGCTTGATTGATATCGGTGTAAAGCCCTTCCTTGTGGCTTCCTCCACCCGCGCCTTGATGGCTCAGCGCCTCGTGCGTAAAGTCTGCAAGCAATGCGCTGCATCCTATACCCCGACCGAGGTGGAGATGCGGCAATTATCCCTTGATTCCAACAATACCCAGGGGGCGACTTTCATGCGCGGGAAAGGGTGCGGGAACTGCAATAACACGGGTTTCCGCGGCCGCTTCGGGATTTTTGAGATCTTTGTCATCGACGATGATGCCAGGAAGCTCATCTATGAGAAAGTGCCTTCCTCGGTCCTGCGTGCGCGGGCACGGGAAATGGGTATGCGCACCTTGCGCGAGGATGGAATTCGAAAGGTGCTGGCGGGCTTGACTACCCCCGAAGAAGTTATCCGCGCCACCGTGGGCGATGAGAGCTAGGCACGCTATCAGGCGATAATAGTGCTTCACCCATGCATCATCTTTTGTCACCATTCACAGTCTAACGAACGGGATCCCGTATGTCTTATTCGATGTCCGATTTGTTGCAGTTGGTCGTGTCTGAAGGCGCTTCTGACCTTCACATCCGCGTGGCCACCCCGCCCACGATCCGGGTGCACGGCATCCTGCACCGTGTGGAAGGTCCTTCCCTCGCCCCGGAAGATACCGAGGAGTTGATGCGCAGCATCACCTCGGAGGACCACATCCAACACGTTCGCGAAAGGGGTGGCGCCGACTTCGGTTTTGCGTTCGGCGACATGGCGCGGTTCCGCGTCAGCGTTTTCAAAGAGAAGGGCAATTTTGGCCTCGTACTTCGCCAGATCCCTAACAAACTGCTCACGATGGAGCAGATCGGCATCCCCCCATCGGCCAAAGAGTTGCTTTACAAGCCCCGCGGTTTGGTGCTGGTTACTGGACCCACGGGGTCCGGCAAGACCACGACTCTGGCTTCGATGATTGATATCATCAACCAGGAACGCGATGAAGCGCACATCATTACGATCGAGGACCCGATCGAGTATTACCATAAGCACAAAAAAGCGCTGGTAACCCAACGTGAGATCGGGGTCGATGTCCCGAACTTCGCTGAGGCCTTGCGCCGCGCGTTGCGTCAGGATCCCGACGTGGTGCTCGTCGGCGAAATGCGTGACTTGGAAACGATTGATGCCGCCGTAACCGCGGCAGAAACGGGGCACTTGGTGTTTGGCACGCTACATACCACTGGCGCTGCCAAGACGATTGACCGTCTGGTGAACGCCTTTCCCACCAACCAGCAGGAGCAGATCCGAATTCAGCTGTCCACCGTGCTGCAAGCGGTCATATCCCAACTGCTCATTCCACGCGTCGACAAGCCCGGCCGGGTGGCCATTTTTGAGATCATGGTCAATACACCATCCGTCGCGGCCTTGATCCGCGATAACAAGACCTTCCGTATTCAGTCAGACATTCAGACTGGTGCCAAATACGGGATGGTTACCTTGGATGGTTTTCTACTGGAGAAGTACATGGCCGGCATGATTGCCCGGGAGGAAGTGATTACCAAGGCCCAGGATTCGGTTTCCATCCAAGCCAAACTCCAGGAATTGGAACTAGCCCAGGCCGTCGGCGCCGATGCCGGCGTCGTCACCCAAGGTAAAGTATAAGCTGCCTATGGCTGAAGATGTCTTAAATCCCTTGCTGTCCCTGGTTAAAGAGCAGGGAATGATTGATGATCTGCAGTACGAGGAGGTGCTGGGGGAATTCAAGCGCAGCGGCAAGCCAGTCATTCAAATCCTTCAGGATTTTGGGATCATGGACCTGGACAGCATACTCCAGGTTATGGCCAATCACCTGAGCACGGAGGTGGTGACCATCCGCGAGAAGGATTTGACCCCGGAATTGTTGGAGACGGTTCCGGCTAAGACGGCGCGGATGTATCAATGTTTGCCGGTGCGTCTGGATGGGGCCTATCTGCAGATTGCGTTGGTGGATCCGCTCAATCCGGGCCGGGTAGACGAATTGGGGTTTCTTCTCAAGAAAGACGTCCAGATCGTGGTGGCCGACCCGAGCGCCATAGAAAAGCTGATCGAGAAGGTTTATTCCGAGGGTGACACGGGTGAGAGCGTGGCCGAAATCCTCAAAGAATTGGGGATGGACCAGGACTTGACCACCGAGATCAAGACCTCCGCCAAGCAGACCGACGAGGCTTCATTGATGCAGGACATGGCCAACCAGGCCCCCATCGTCCGCTTCGTCAACCTCGTGCTGTACCAGGCGATTAAGGATCGTGCCAGCGACATTCATTTCGAGCCCTTCGAAACCGAGTTCAGGATTCGTTACCGGGTGGACGGCGCGCTCTATGAAATGTCGCCCCCGCCCAAGCAATTGGCCTTGCCGGTTATTTCCCGCATCAAGGTCATGTCCAACCTCAACATCTCGGAGCGGCGCTTGCCGCAGGACGGACGCATTAACCTGAATCTCGGGGGCAAAATTGTCGATTTGCGTGTTTCCACGCTGCCTACTCAGTTTGGCGAATCCGTCGTGCTGCGTGTCTTGGATCGCTCCTCCGTTAACCTTGATATCGAGACTTTGGGCTTGCCCCAGTTCATTTACGAATACGTGACCGAAGCCATCCAGCGGCCAAACGGCATTTTCGTTGTGACCGGTCCAACAGGTTGCGGAAAAACCACAACGCTCTATTCCTGTCTCCGCCGGGTCAATTCTATCGATTCGAAGCTGCTGACCGCCGAAGACCCGGTCGAATACGATATCGAAGGCATCATGCAGGTGGCTGTGAACGACGCACTCGGGCTTACCTTTGGCAAAGCCCTGCGCTCGTTCCTGCGCCAGGACCCCGACATCATCATGGTGGGTGAGGTCCGCGACCTTGAGACTGCTCAAATCGCGATCCAGGCTTCGCTGACCGGTCACTTGGTGCTCAGCACCTTGCATACGAACGATGCGCCGGGCGCAGTCACCCGTCTGGTGGATATGGGCGTCGAACCTTTCCTCATCTCCTCCACGCTTATGGGTGTGCTCGGACAGCGTCTTGTCCGCCGGGTTTGTCGGGAATGCCGCACGCCATTCGAGCCCACCGAGAATCAGCTCGCCATGCTCAATCTCTCCCCGCACGATCTTGGCGACAAGTTGTTCTATTACGGGCGGGGTTGCTCGAGCTGCAACGACACCGGGTATCGTGGCCGGAAGGGCATCTTTGAATTGCTCGTCATCAGCGAGGCTATCCGCACCCTGATCAATGATCGCGCTCCTACGGTGGTGCTGCGGCAGAAGGCTGTGGAGTCGGGCATGGTGTCTCTGCGCGAGGATGGATTGCGAAGCATTTTTGACGGCGACACCACAATCGAGGAAGTTGTCAAGTACACCTGAGTATATGGGTCCGGCAAATCTCCAGTTCAACCGCTGCCAACCGCCCGGAATGCCGGGTTGGCTGCAGGCTGCGGCGGTAACCTCTGGAACAAAGCGGGGTAATGGGCCGGTTCCCGCTGTGCGGTTTAATCAATCTAACTAAAGAGGAACGTATGCCAACCTACAGCTACGTGGCCCTGGATGCCCACGGTAAGGAACAAAAAGGCACGCTCGATGTCGCGTCCCAAAACGAGGCCATCGGGCGCGTCAAAGAGATGGGGTTGTTCCCAACCCGAATCGTCGAGGCGGAAAAAGCCAAGGACAAAGCCAAGGGCGGTGGCAAGAAGGCCGGCAAAGCTGCCGGTGGAAAGCCAAAACGCAAGGGCGACATTAACCTCAATATCAAGATCCCTGGCCTCAGCGGGCGCGTCAAACCCAAGATCCTGACCACGTTCACCCGGCAGTTGGCTACCCTTGTGGATGCGGGTTTGCCGCTCCTGCGCGGTCTGCGCGTTCTCGAGAAGCAGGAGCGCAATCCTACCCTCAAGGACATTATCGGAGAATTGGCGCTTTCAATCGAAGGGGGCAGTACCTTCTCTGAGGGCTTGGCTCAGCATCCTAAAGTCTTCAATCGCTTGTTCGTCAACATGGTCAAAGCCGGCGAACTCGGTGGCGTGCTTGAGGTCGTGCTCAACCGTCTGGCCGAGTTCATGGAGAAGGCGCAGAAAATCAAGGGTAAGGTCATTGCCGCCATGTTCTATCCCGTGGCGGTTTTGGTCGTCGCTGTCGCCATCTTGATGATTCTGATGGTCAAAGTCATTCCTTCGTTCGAACAGGTCTTTCTTGGCATGGGTGACGGCCGGCCATTACCCGGGTTTACCCGGTTCGTTCTGGGTGTGAGCCGCATGGTGAAGGATCACATCCTCGTGACGTTGGGCATTATGGTGGGCATCTATATCGCCTTCATTCTGTTCACCAAGACCAAGTTCGGCCGTTTTGCCTGGGACAAGTTCAAACTCAAAATGCCAGTCGTCGGGCAGGTGATCAACAAGGTGGCTATCTCCCGCTTTACCCGAACGCTGGGCACTCTGATCAGCAGCGGTGTTCCCATCCTCCAGGCGCTGACTATCGTGAAAGAGACCGCAGGTAACGTGGTTATCGCCAAAGCCGTGTCCGACGTCCATGAAAGCGTCAAGGAAGGCGAGACCATCACCGCGCCGTTGGAAACTTCGGGCGTGTTTCCGCCCATGGTGATCAGCATGGTGGACGTCGGCGAACAAACGGGCGCTTTGCCGGAGATGTTGCTCAAGATTGCCGACAACTACGACGATGAAGTTGACAACGCCGTCGCGGCCATGACCTCGCTGCTCGAACCGATCATGATTGTGTTCCTGGCCGTCATCGTCGGGAGTATCGTTATCGCCATGTTCCTGCCGCTTATCGATTTGATGAACAGCATGGGTGACAGTGGGGGCGGTGGGAAGGATGATTAATAGAACCCTGCCGCTATGGATTTGCGAGCAAAGGACCCCTCCGCAGGGGTCCTTTGCCTCTCCAACCTCGATAAAATGATCGAATTGTCAAAATCCTGTTGACTGCAATGACGCCTTGTTGTAAATACAAAGTAAAGACATTGCATGGGCTATTTAAATACAATTGAGCCGATATGGAGTTCGATTGGACAAATCCGCCCTTCAATCTCGAAAGTTCTTTGACGTTGCAGGAAATCGAAGAATCGTTTGAGGATCCCTTCGCGATTCGATTACTGCCGGACTCCAGCCGGTTTTCCGTTCAGGCACGTTTTTTCAACCTGGGCGTATCTTCTGGCGGCGACGGCATATTCAGCGTATATCGCACTAACGGCAAGCAGATTCGGGTGCTCTTCGCCCGGCCGTTCGAACCGGAGGAGCGGTTCTTCTACCAGCGAAAAGTCGACCAATCGTTGGCTTAGTAGCACATAACTTGTTCATGGTCGCGGGCCATCACCCGCTCTGAAACGGATAAAAATCATGCGTTCCCTTGCCAAATGGGAAGAAGTGCCCCTCTTCGATAGCGAAGAGGCTGAAGCTGCTTTTTGGGCCGAGCACCGCCCGGATCTCCGGTTAATGGAGACTGCGGTTGCCGGAACCACCGAAGCTTCGGAATCCACTACCATTACTCTGCGTATGGACCCGCGCATGTTGTCGCGGATAAAGAGACTTGCCCGCTCCCGTTACCTCAATTACCAGAGCATGATCAAGCAATGGCTGAGCGAACGCATGGAGAACGAAGTCCGGAAAGTGAACGTCCAATGAACACAGCAAGTCAACAACCCCGGTCGATTGCCGGAACCGAAGCCATGACCACCCATTTTCAAGTCAAGTCGGCCAACCGACCAGTCCAGGCGTTCACGCTCATCGAACTGCTCGTGGTCATCGCGGTGATTGCGATCCTGGCCGGAATGATCTTCCCCATTACGGGCGCCGTTAACCGCCAAAAGATGCGTTCCAAAGCCCGCGCGGAATTAAATCAGGTGGCCACCCTGATCGAGGCTTACAAAGCCAAGTTGGGGCATTATCCACCGGATAACCCTGTCGATCCTCGGATTAATCCGCTCTACTACGAATTGGCAGGTACGCGCTTGAACCAGGCCACCTTTACCACGCTGGACGGAGCCTCGCAGATTACGCCGGCGGTGGCCACCTCGACTTTTGGTGTTGGTGGGTTCGCGAACTCCATGCAGGGTGCCGGAGGGGATGAAGGCCGTGTGGCCACTTCCTTTGCTAGAGATCTTAAGCCCGGCGCGATCGCTACGCTCACAAGTGGAGCTAAGATCCTCGTTTGCACGATCCCGTGGCCGCAGAATAACGACTACAAACCTGCAGGACTGCCCGGGCTGAATCCTATACGGTATCGATCTTCGAACCCCACGAATAACCCGGGCTCTTTTGAGATTTGGGTGGACGTCCTTATCGGCAATAAAACCAACCGCATCAGCAACTGGAGCCGAGAGCCTCTGGTTGTTGGTGATGCGCTCTAACCGGAGGTGCCTATGCCAATCAGCTCTAACCCGGTTCCCGACATGAAGCGGACTCTCGCACCCTCTGTCTGGGTCGAGAACGCTTGGCCCGCTGAGGTCGTGGAAGGCCCTGTTGCCCCTCGCCCGAGGAAACGTCTGCTGGCCGACCAGCCTGCTAATGCGGACACCGCCAAAAGAACCAATGGATGCTCTCAAGCACCTGCCGTGCGCCTGTTCCGCCGAGGGTCGCCGGAATGGGATGCGAGCCAGGCTTATCGCTCTGTTTCCCCAATTCAAAACCGCAACCCGTTTATGAAAACCAAACCTGCTTCCAGCCGTCGTGGGCGTCCTGCTTTCACCCTGATTGAGCTGCTGGTCGTCATTTCTATCATCGCGATCCTTGCCGCCATGCTACTCCCGGCCCTCGGCCGGGCGAAGCTTCAGGCACAGGTTAACCGCGCGAAAATCCAGATGGGCGACATACTCAACGCCATCAAAGGCTACGAATCGGCCTATAGCCGCTACCCCGTGCCCTCCGAGGTCATGAAGGCCGTGGCCACCACAAAGGAGGACTTTACGTTTGGAACGTACGGCATCAGCCCGTTGAAAACCCCCACTGGTACTTATCCCCTCGTAAGTCCGAGCTTGAACCCGAACTACCAAACGAACAATGCCGAGTTGATCGCCATCCTGATGGCTCGAGAGACCTTTCCGAATGGTAGAGCTAGCGTGAACAAGGATCATGTCAAGAATCCTCAGCGCAACGCTTTCTTGAGCAGTCCGCCTCTGGCTAGCGACAACACTTCCCCCGGTGTGGGTACCGACGGCGTTTACCGTGATCCGTGGGGCAATCCTTATATCATCACCATCGACGCGAATAACGATGATAAAGCACGTGACGCAGTTTACCGATTGTCAGCCGTTTCAGGCCCGGCCAGTGGCCCGCCATCTGTTGGTCTTTACGGGTTGAATAATTCGAGTTCCCCGTTCGTTCCCAACCTGTACGAGCTGAGCAGCCCGATAATGATTTGGTCAGCTGGCCCTGACGGAATGATCGACATCACGGCGAAGGCGGATAAAGGGGCCAACAAGGACAACATTCTGCTCTGGAAGCAGTAATCGTGAAAACGGCGCTATACACCAGGCTGGGCTTCGTCGGTTCCCATCTGAATCCGGAACCGGCTGGCGAGTCCCATACCCCACGCAGTAGGTTCGCGTGTACCAACCGGGTCCAGGCATTCACCCTGATCGAGTTGCTCACCGTCATCGCCATCATCGGGATCCTGGCGGCCATTACGCTCCCCAACCTGAAGAGCTTCTCTCCTAACACGGTTGCGGCTGCTTCGCGCCAGTTTTTGAACGATGTCGGCCGGGCCCGCCAGATGGCTATCAGCCAGCGCACCACGGTCTACATGGTGTTCGTGCCGCCGAACTTCATGAGGCCGGAGTATGCTTCCCTTCGCGCCACCTGGACGGCAGACGATTATCGCGCTGCCACCAACCTGTTCGACAAGCAGTTGGTGGGTTATAACTTTGTAGCTCGCCGGTCCCTCGGTGATCAGCCAGGGCAGGGGACGGCCCGCTACCTTTCCTCCTGGCGCACGATGCCGGAAGGGGCTTTTGTTTCGTTGCAGAAGTTTGGCGTGCCCCGGCAATTTGTCGCCCCTCCGATTTTTGACCGTGCCACGGGCGAACGCTTCGATATCTATGCCTTCAATGCCACGAACAATATTCCTTTCCCTCGGGAAACGACTGTCCCGGCAGGGTCATCCTCTGGCGACTACATTCCGCTCTATTACATCGCGTTTAACCACCTGGGGCAACTCGTCGATGCCCGCAACCAGTTGACCGGTGAAAATGAATTGATTCCGCTGGCGCTGGGTTCGGTCGGCTTTTCTCGCAATCAAGCCACCAAACAACCCTTACCAAACCAGCCATCATTTGTTGAATCCCCTTCGGGGAACAGCACCAACAGTTTTAACATTGTGAGCATCGACTGGTTGACCGGTCGGGCTCGCCTCGTGCGCCAGGAGATTCGATGAAACCTTTCGTGGAACCAGACCATCGTTTTGTCACTCGGGTAGCTCGGCACCCCGCGGGTTTTACCATGATAGAAATCGCGATCAGTCTCGCGATCATTGGGTTCGCCCTGGTGGCCATTATCGGGATTCTTCCCGCAGGCATGTCGGTCCAGAAGGAGAACCGGGAAGAAACCATCATCAACCAGGACGCCACCATCTTCATGAACGCTATCCGGAATGGTGAGCGCGGTCTGGATGACCTGACCAATTACGTTATCGCGATCACCAATATCTGGACGGACTACGAATTTCGACGAGGTCCTGTTTCCCCGGCTCAATCCGTTTGGTACACCCCCACCGCTTCCTCTACCACGCCACCATTCCCGCTTACCAATGGTTTCCGAATTCTCGGGCTGCTCAGCACACCCAGGATAACGCCATCTCCAAACTACGCTTCTGATCGTGGCTTCCGTAGCAACTACATTGTGGCCATCGTTCGCTCTATCAGCGGTCCTGCGAGCGAGAAATTTCCCCAGAAGAACGCCGCAGTCCATGAAATGGCACTGACCTATCGGATGCTTCCCGCTATAATGCCTTACTCCTGGGATTATTATGATCCCTCCTGGACCAATTACCTGGACCAACGCCTGTACACCCCCTCCACCAACGCGTTGGAGATTAGCCGGCGAAAAGACTTCCGCGAACTGGTGAAACAGCACGAGGCAAACCTGCATGATATACGCCTGACCTTCCGCTGGCCGGTGCTGCCCAATGGTATCGGCAATGGCCGCCAGGTGTTTCGCACTACCGTCACCGGCTCGCTCGCGCCGCAGTATGAGTTTGGATTTACAAACATTCCGTTTGCGCTGTATTCCTTTAACCCGCGCAACTATGTAAAGGCCCAATAGTGAGCAATCCTCTTCCCACAAATTCTTCCGTAGCCGACTGTCGGAATCCGGCGCCTCGCGCGGCAGCGTTCTCCCTGGTTGAAATCCTGGTGGCGGTGGCCTTGCTTTCCTTCATTATCCTGGGCCTCCTGGCCATGTTCCACCAGACCCAGCGGGCCTTTCGGTCCAGCATTACCCAGACCGATGTCCTGGAGGCTGGTCGGGCGTTTACGGAAATGCTCGCCCGAGAAATCGAGCAGATGGCTCCTTCGCATGCTCCCTACACCCTGAACTTCTTTGCGGAAATCTCCGGTGGATTCACCCAGCCGCTGGTTCAGAATCTTCCTGGCATGGGCACCACTGCGCGACGGACCAATGTGGTCCAG
Source organism: Verrucomicrobia subdivision 3 bacterium UBA6082 (assembly GCA_002428665.1). Lineage (GTDB taxonomy): Bacteria > Verrucomicrobiota > Verrucomicrobiia > Limisphaerales > UBA8199 > UBA6082. Next base: position 54,262 of record DIXK01000061.1, on the reverse strand, counting down.
CGGTTCTTTCTGCTGTCGGAACTGAATCGGCAATGGACCGGCACGGGTTACCAGGTGCTTCCTCCTTCGCCCGATGCTGGGGTGGGGACCCTTTACCGCTTTACGGCCAGCGCGTCCCGGCCAGGTGGTAATGTCCTGAGCAGCAATTTCCAGTTCTTCTCCCAGATAGCCTACCAGCGCTCAATTCAGGGCATTCCCATGACCAACCTGCCCGGCGTCGATCGGGTGCTGGATGGGGTGGTGCATTTGCGTCTCAAGGCCTATGCCACCAATGGGTTCCTGGTTGGTGTGCTCGGCAACGGGGTCGACTCGGACTGCGGGTTCCAGAGCGATCCCCGGAGTTTGTATTCTCCGGTTCGTCATACTTATGGTTTGCGGAACAGCATTTTTGACCCGATGCAAACCGCCATTTATTTCCGCAGTAACGCGGTCCCGGCTTATCTGGAACTGGAGTTGGGGATGCTCGAACCGCGCACGTATGAACGTTTTAAAGCGCTGGGGACGCCTGCGGCCCAGCGACAGTTCCTCGAAGAACGTTCCGCCCAGGTTCACTTGTTCCGCCAGCGGATCCCGGTTCGCAACGTTGATTACAAGGCTTATCGATGAAATGCCGTTTTGATTATGGTCCAGTAGCCTCAGGCTGTTTGCCCGCAGCCGAACGTCGGGTGCCGTGCCGTCCGTCCGCGCATGGCGTCGCGCTGGTGATCACCCTGGTGCTGCTGTCAATTATCACGTTCATGGCTATTGCCTTTCTCGTCCTCAGCCAGGGCGAGCGAGGTGCGGTAACCACGAGTACCGATCAGGCCGTCGCAAGGTTGGGTGCCGAAGCCGGTCTGGAGATGGCTAAGTCCAGGCTCCTGGCTCCCATGCGCGCTTTCAACACCCCGTTCAGTTACGGCTTGGCGGTATCCACCAACTTCATCAATCAGCAGGGCTTCATCCAGGGCTCCGACTGGCTTACCAATGTCAGTTACACCTACCCGAACGGTAATCCCGTTGGCGGAACGGAGGCCTTGCGCAACTTGAACAATCTGCAATACGACCCGCGTCCTCCGGTCTACATTCAGACCCTGAGTAATCAGGTCTTTGTCCCGGAATTTCGGTATTACTTGGACTTGAACCGTAACGGTCGCTACGACACCAACGGATTTCTGCCGGTAATGAATCCTTTCGGTGGCTATTACGACACGAATGGGCTGCTGATGTCCCAGATGGTTAACGGCAATACCCTGAGCAACTTTTTTGTGGGAGATCCGGAATGGGTTGGCGGTTTGGAATTCCCCGACCGGCGGCATTCCGGGACCAACCGATTCCTATACCGTTATGCCTACCTGGTCGTGCCCTCCGGACAGACTTTGGACATCAACGCGATACACAACTTTGCCAAGCAGCCGAGCGCCAACATGGCTCGAACAGTCGGGGATGGCTTTCTGCGCAACCAGGGGGTGGGGCCCTGGGAAATCAATCTGGCGGCGTTCCTCGTGGATCTGAACACCAACATCTGGGCCACCAACGTGGCCCCCTACGTCTACAATTGGCGCGCTGCCGGCTTGGAATACCAACAGCCGAATCGCGGAGTGGCCTTCGACGACGCACTTTTTCTGTTGCGCTATCGTTACTACGATCCGTACCTGAATTCCATCGGGCAGCTTGCGAGCGTGGCCAACCTATTCGGTAACATTGGTCGAAACGCCTTCGATCGGGACATGATCGACGGCTACAGTGCTGGGCCAGTCCTGATCGGCCCATGGCCTGGCAACGACAATGACATTGGCCGCACCATCAGTCGGCCATGGTCGGGCGCAGAAAACCCCGGTCGTCTGTTCACTACCCAGGACTTCTTCGATCGCGCTCGCCTGGCCGCCAACGTGGCGCTTGCGGCGAACGAGGAGACTTTCTCCGATCGTCTTGCGCGTGCGGGACGGGGCACCAGTTCGTACGATCGCTACACCTTCTATCGTTTGCTCTCGCAACTCGGCACCGATTCCGAGCCCGAAGTGGGCGGCAAGATGAACCTCAACTACGACAACCTGAACATTTTTGGCAACCAAGAGGTCCCGAGTGTGACAAATTTCAATCCCTGGATTCCCGTGGTGTTCTTCACCAACGCGGCGAACCGCTTGCTGGCTAGTGCCGGATACGCCTTTGACGTCAACAATATCCAGATTTATCCCACCAACAACTACACGCCAAACGTGCATCGGTTGATGCAGCTTGCAGCGAACTTGCTGGATGGCACAACCAATACGCCACCGAATGTCTATCCGAAGATTCCCCACGTGTTCCGACCTTTCTTCGAGCGGCGCGGGCAGGAGATTTATGTTAGGGGTTATGAAGAGGTCGTTTATGCAAACGCAATTACGGACCCGAATTCCGCGCCACCCATAAGGGATTTAAACGACGACTTAGATCGTCAAAACGTTGGGAATATCGACATGGTTTATGGCGTTCCGTTGATTGTTGGTGCCAAGAAAGGCCTTCCGAATTTTAACGAATTCTCGATGCAGACACATATCAGCGCCGCGCGCTTGCTCGAATTCAGGCGCCCTTCTCTGGGAGCCGAGGTCAACGAGACCAACCAAATGTACGTTATTGGCATTAGCAATGTGTTTGGGATGGAAGCCTGGAATTCCTATAGCAATGCCTTCCCGCGGGCGATGGAACTCATCGCTGTTGCTGATATGACCGCCGTCTTGACGAATGAGATGAATATGGTCCTGCAAAGCAACCGTGTTTCTGCTGCTAAGAGGATACCAATTAATCCTGCGCAGTGGAAAGGATGGACCAACTACAACGAAGTTCAGCAGTCGTTTGCGATACCTTTCCACCCCTCCACCAACACCTTTGCCTTTTTGAGGAATTCGACATACCATCAGTCCTCTCGAACACTCATTCCCCAGACGCATATTTTCGAAAGACAGTCCGGCTTTGCTACTCCTAGATGGTGGCTGAAGCTCAATACCCGGGTTCGGTTTATCCTGGTCGATAGGTCGTATAATCGGATCCTTGACTACGTCAGCTTGAATTATAATGAGGAAACCATCGACCTCATGGCGAAGTTGGCCGAAGAGGCGGACTGTAATACTGTGAGCCCGACGACCTACTCCAACCCGGGCAGTCAGTGGTGCACAAACCGGCCAGGTGGAAATAATCTGGCCTTTAATATCCCCACTTATGGCATCCTGAACCAAGTGGGCCTGGGCCTAAACGGCTCGGAAGACATGCGGAGTTTTACGCTGGCTCCCGGTGTGGGGCGTGATGCAGAGTCGGCGGTAGACGGGTTCCGCTACAACCTTAAAGGCTACAGTCCGAAGTATCCAAAGAACATTGGCAAGGCGTTTTACCGTTCCAATATCTTTTACGCCCCGTTCGCCGCTCACCGGCCGATTTACGTGCACACGTCGTGGCAAGCGAATGATCCGCTCGTGCATTACACCATTGGCGATCTGCGGGACCTCCAGACGACCAACAATGTGCAATTCATTGCCCAACCTTTGGATAATATTGGTCGAGTCAACACCCGTTATCAACCGTGGGGAGGCGGAGTGGGCGGGAGCAGCACGCCCACAATTGGCGCCCGTGAAATGGGAGCGAAGGACCCCTTGGTCACTCGTTCGGACGATTGGGAATTCCCTACAAACAAGTTTCCCAACATCGGCTGGATTGGCCGGGTTCATCGAGGAACTCCATGGCAAACGGTTTACTTGAAATCCGACGAAGTGCCCGTGGATCGCTGGCTGAAATGGACGGGAAACCCCAACCTGGTACAGAGCGCCGGACAATTTGATACGAACCAGTTTGCCTATGGGGCGATCACCAATGATGCCTACTTCTCCCATCCAATGCACGATCGCAAGATAGTGGATCTATTCACCACGGCGATCAGCGACACGGCCTCTCGCGGACGCCTGTCGATCAACCAGACCAACCTGGCAGCATGGTCTGCAGTCTTTTCCGGAGTCAATGTCCTGCCGGATGGCAGCACGAACATGGTCATTTCGCCTGCGGGCCCGTACGATCCCACCTCGCCGACCCCGGTGGCCGCCATGGTTCAGGCGATAAATGAAGTCCGTCGTACCAAGTTCAACGGGTCGTTTAAGCACCTGGGTGATCTAGCGGCGGTTCCGGAACTCACTGTTCGGTCACCATTCCTCAGCGGCAATACGAACCTGATGAACGACGCGGTCTACGAACGGATCCCGCAGCAGGTGCTCGGTTTACTGCATTGCGATGAGCGCCCGCGGTTCGTGGTTTATTCGTATGGGCAGACATTGAAACCGGCGCCGAACTCGGTTGTCACCGCGGGCGGCCCTTACTTTGGCATGGTGACAAATTACCAGGTGACTGCCGAATCCGCGATTCGGGCTGTGGTCAGGGTCGAGAATCCTACCAGCAACCCCAGGATTGTGGTGGAGTCATTTAATCCATTACCGCCGGAATAGGAAGGCCGGTGGTCGCGGTGGACAGAATAATTGTTGTTTTTATGCGTTTGCGACCTTTTGTTTGGTTTGTGCTAAGCATGGTATGCTTTGCCGCAGCCTTCTATTTCTGGCGGTTGGGCGATCGGTGGGCGACTGGGCAAAGTTCGTCCGCTGTGGACCAGGCTGCCGCCGGCAGCAACCTGACCAGCACTCCCGGCCCTGGGGGGCAGGCGACACCTCGCGTATCGCTTCCAGTTCGCCTCCTTAGTGAGGCCGGTAATCTGAACCTTTCACCGGCAGCCGTGACCCGAATTACTCCGTCCAGCAACGATTCACGCTTTGCTTACCGGCTCAGCAACACCCCCGAGCCGCTTTCTCGTCTGGCCCGCAATCCCACCGCAATCATCCTCGAGAACGGTCTCTTGGACACAACGATTTCGGGCGAGTTGCGCATTCCCGACCATCTGCGCGCCCAGGGGGAGCCGGGGGCCTACATCGTACAGGCAAGGGGACCGGTGGACGACCAATTCCGCTGGGCATTGAAGCAGGCTGGTGCCACGGTCATTTCATACATCCCCAACAACGCCTATCTCGTCAGGGCTTCCGGCGCCGCCGCAAGCAGCCTGGAGAGCCTTGACCAAACACGTGCTGTCCTGCCCTACGAACCGTATTACAAGCTCCGTGCTTCGCTCTTGCCGTTGGCTGTCAACCAGCAGGCGTTGCCTCAAGAGGCCACCTTAAACCTACTGCTTTTTGCCGACTTGATGGAAGAGACAGTCAGCCGTGTTCAGGACCTTCAAATAGCCATACTGGGCGAAGATCGCTCTCCCTTTGGGCCTGTTTTGAAAGTGCGGCCTGCGTCTGCCAGCCTGTCGGGAATAGCTGCATTGCCGGGAGTGCAGGCGATCGAGTTGGCCGGAATTCGCGTTCTGGCAAACGATCTGAGCCGTCCTGTGCTCCACGTGGCCCCTGATGCTATTACCAATGGCAACCACTTTGGCCTGACCGGGACCAACGTGATCGTCAATGTGAATGATACCGGTGTGGACGCCAGCCATCCGGCTTTGCTGGCACCTCGGGTGACGGGTGACAGCGCTATAAGTTTGGTGGACACCAACGGGCACGGCACCTTCGTGGCAGGAATTATCGCGGGCGACGGCGCCGAGTCTCAGAGCATTTCCAATGCGCAGGGGTCTCCGTTGCCGCCAGTGGCAGGTCAGTTTCGCGGGCATGCGCCGGGGGCGAAGATCTTCTCCATGCCTTTTACGGAACCGGACTGGTATCTGCAAGAAGGCGCGGCGTTAACTAATGCGCTGATTTCCAACAACAGTTGGCAATACCTGAGATCCAGCGAATACGACCTCGCGGCTGCCAGTTACGATGCGGCGGTCAGAGATTCACTACCACGGGTGACTGGCTCCCAACCCGTCCTCTACGTTTTTCCCTCAGGCAATTCTGGGCTTTTAGACGAGTGGAGCGGTGCCGCGAATAATGACGGTCTGGGCGGTGTTCCCGATACTATTCGATCACCCGGCACCGCAAAGAACGTTATCACAGTGGGAGCCACCGAGTTGAAGCGCGGTATTACCAACGAGGTTTACGAATGCGATTCCGGCAACAATTGCCAAACCAACGCGGTTTGGAAGGCGACAACTGACTCATACACCGAGGTTGCCGGATTCTCCAGACGTGGCAATGTGGGTATCGGGATAGAGGGCGAGTTTGGCCGGTTCAAGCCCGATCTTGTAGCGCCCGGCACCTTCGTTGTTTCCACTCGGTCCTCCCAATGGGACGAGGACGCTTACTATAATGCTACTAGCCGGTCGGTTGACTTCATACCTGGCCTGGTGGTAACAACGAACGACATGTATCGCACTGGGATTTACATTCCGGATAACGCGGTTCAGTTGATCATTCGTGCCACAGCCATTCGCCCTTTGGGAGCCGATCTTCCCATTTACATCAACAATGCGTTTGTGGCGAATAACGTGGTGACCTTGCCACCGGACGCACCGCTCGGGCCATTCAATGATTACCTCGATTACCAGATCGGCAATAACACCAATCAGGATGTCACGTTCAATCTGGAGACGGTGCTTGTTACGACGAACGAGAATGGGAATTACTTCGACGTCTTGCGTGAGGCCAACGATCAACTCGGGCAGTTTTATCGTTACGAATCGGGCACGAGCCTGGCGGCGGCCCAGGTGGCGGGAACTCTGGCGCTCATGCATGACTTTTTCATCAACAACCTGGGACGCACCAACAGCCCAGCCTTGATGAAGGCGTTATTGATCAACGGCGCCCGTTCCGCTAGCGATATCTACGATCTTCAGGTTCAGAACGCCATCAACTACCAGGGATGGGGCCTGGTAAACCTGCCGAACAGCCTGCCGGGGGCACTTTCAAATGCCATTACTGGTGCCACATCATCCCCAGTCTTCGCCTTCGATCAAAGCCCAACCAACGCCCTTGCTACCGGCCAGACCGAAACGCGGGTTCTCCAGTTGTCTGAGGGCGCGCGGAACCAGCCGTTACGCGCCACGTTGGTTTGGACCGATCCGCCGGGTAACCCAGTGGCGGGCGTCAAATTGGTAAACGACCTCGATCTCGTCGTCACTAACCTGGACACGGGTGAGGTCTTCTTCGGTAACGATTTTCAGGACGGTAACGACTTTGTCTTGAGTTGGAGCACAAACAATGCTCCCAACATCGACGTAGTCAATAACGTTGAAAACGTTTACCTCAAAGAACCGCTCGGCACCAATTACTCGATCTCGGTCATCGCCCGTCACGTCAACGTCAATGCGGTGACGGCTCACCCCGACAACGTGGTGCAGGATTTTGCCCTGGTCCTCTCGAGTGGCAACGGCGATCTGACCAACGCCCTGAGCTTGGCCAGCACTGCAACGGTTACTCTCACGGTGCCGTTTGTGACCTATATGACGAACGGTTTTCCGGATAACCCGGGCGCTCGGGTCACAGGTGGGCTGCTCACTGGCCAACATGTAGGCGCCAACACGCCGCTCATCGGTACCAATACGTTGCCGCTTCCCGGCGGTGCCAATCTCATGACAGGCATGACGAACCAATGGCATTTCTACACGCTCTCCAATGAAATGAGCTTTACCAATGCGGCGTTCGTCACGTTCCTGCCTCCGACGTTGGCGATTCCCCGAATGGGCGTGGATGAAAGCGACCCCGACAATGCCACCCGACTGGAGGCCGACATTGATCTGTATGTGACCACCAACCCTGGATTGACGAATCTCGATCCAGTCGCGATCAGCACGGCAATGAAATCGCAAGGGCGTGGCGGGACGGAAGTCATTGCCCTGTCGAACGCCGAACCGGGAGCTGTATATTACGTGGGGGTAAAATCGGAAGACCAACAAGCCGCAGAATATAGTTTCTTGGGAATCTTCAGTGAGAACCCGTTTGCCGCGACCGATGGCTCCGGCAACCAGACCCTTTTTGGATTACCCGTTCCCGTAGTGATCCCCGAGGGCACAACGGAACAGCCACAGGCGGCCCAGATCATCGCCTTGTCCATCCAGCCGATCACGATCCGTCGGGTTGTGGTGACAAATACCTTTACCCACTCGTTCCCGGGTAACCTCATCGGCACCATCGCCCACGGACGCACGTTCTCCGTGCTCAACAATAAAACCTGCATCACCGATGCGGGAGGCGATTGCATTACCAATACGCTGGACTATATCTACGAGGACAACGGGGAAGGGGACATCGCGTTTTCGCGTCCTCCCGATGGACCGGGCGACCTGAAAGAGTTCATCGGCGAGGAGGGTGTGGGTGTGTGGCTGTTTAACATGGTGAACAATTTCCCGGCCAGCACCGGTCGTGTGGACCGGTTCCTGGTTAGGCTTGAACCCCAGAATATTTCGCCAGGATCAGCTACGGAGCGCGATTTGTTGCCGAACTCGTGGACCTATGATTCTATCGACGTTCCCCCGAACGCCACCAATCTTATCGTGTGCGTCTCCGGCAATACCGATCCCATCGAACTCTATGTAGCCAATGGTTACGCTCCGAGTCGTGATACGTACGATCACAAACTCGACATTAATCCGCCTGGGAATTGCCTTTCCATCACGCCCTATTCTGTCCCGCCTTTGGCGCCCGGCCGGTATTTCATCGGCGTCTTCAATCCGAGCCTCAATGTGCAGCGCATTCGTTTGACCGCTGAGGTGCAACTCAACCCGTTTATGGTCGGCACCTCGATTCCCAGTTCGCTCGGTGGTGTGCCGCTGCTCGATGACGCGGTCACTTATTCTACGATTTTTGTCACCAACCGGTTGAGTGTGTCCGACTTGGATGTTGGTGTGCTGATCCGGCACGATCGGATTTCCGACTTGGCGCTGACACTGATCAGCCCAACGGGCACGCGGATTCTGCTGTTTGAGAACCGGGGGGCGGGATCCACCGAGGGACTTGGTTCCATGAGCACCGTGACCAATGAGTTTGGCCTGCCGGTCTTTGCGACCACCAATTTCGCCCGCTTTTGGACTAACGACTTCGACGCTTCGCCGGTTGGACTTTACGCTCCGGGTGCTCGGTTCCAGGGATGGGACGTGCTAAGCAACTTCGTCGCAGTCTTGCCCGACTACAGCCTCTCATGGAGGAGCAACCAGTTTCTCTCGCTCGGTTATGGTGCTATCTCCAATTCCCTGCCTACCACCAACTCAACTGCCTATCGCCTGGAATACCAGGTTACCCACGCTCCCTATCTCGTAGGCACAGTTGGTTGGTGGCCGTTCGAGCAGGATGCCAATGACATTTTCGGTGGCTGGGACGGCTTGCTGGCGGGAGGCGGTGACATCTTCTCGGTCGCCACAAACAGCTACGCGATGTTCGATGACGGCTATGTGAGCCGCGCCTTCTTCGGTGATGGCATTAGGACCAGTGTAAAGATTCCCGCGGCACCAGAACTGGATCTCGGGGCCGGTCGAACTGGTTTCAGCATTGAGGGGTGGGTTAAGCCAAAGGATGTCTCCGATGACCCGACCCTCATTCGAGGCGCGGTGGCGCTGGACAACGGATTCGAAAACGAGGTACCTAGGTTTGCCGTTCTTGCCGGATCGATCGTGTCAGGTTGGTCGGTTGAGAGCGGTGATATCGACGTTCTGGCGCTTCAGGCGCCTTTCAACACCAAGCCTCATTCAGGAACGAACTGCATCGACTTGAACGGTAATACGACCGGGGCGGTGTCGATTGATTTCAATACGACTCCTGGCCGGGATTATCTGTTGGAGTTTGCTTACTCCAGGAACCCCGGCACTCTAAACCCGTCGTTTGTTGCCAGTGCGGAAGTCTCGATCACCGGTCAGGATGCGTGGCGACTGAGCTATGCCGCGTCCAATACGTACGCCAATCTGAATTGGTTTACGACCTCACGCGTTTTTACCGCCACTGCTCCAGTGACGAAATTAACGCTCACCAGCTTGAATAGTGGAAACGGCGGTATGTTCCTGGACAGCTTCAAGACAACCGAGGTCTTTCGTCGGGTTCAGACTCCAGCACCGATAGCCGAATGGAGTCTCGCGTCCACGAATTCAGTTGCTGAACCTACCCAGGGAGTTCAGTTCTGGCTGGGGGGGACGAACCGGACCAGCTTGGTTCCCGGCGCCCTTGCCGCCGTGGTCTGGACAACGAACGGTCTTTCGTACCCGCTGCTCTCTCCGACCAACTCCATAACTAACAGTGGTTGGCAGCACGTAGCGATGACTTTTGAGCCTGCGGCTGGGACCGTAAAACTCTTCGCAAACGGCCAGATGGTGGCGTCGCGTGTTCTGGGTGGTGACCTTGTTCCCCGCACCTACGGCGACCTTTATTTTGGATTCCACCCTGGCAGTGTGAGCAATCTGGCCACGTTCTCGGGCGGTTTCGATGAGTTCGGTCTGTATCGACGGGCACTAACCGACTGCGAGGTAGGGGCGATTTTCGCTGCGGGTTCGTTGGGCAAGTACGGCACCAATGTTCTTGGCTGCCCGGTGGCCCACACGCTGGAGATCACTACGATCAACGGCACCGAGAGCTTTACCATTACTAACGGGCTGACTTGGACCAACGGCCCTGTGTGGGAGACAGTTTCCATTGATTTCGAAAACCCTTTGTTGTTCGCAACCAACGGTCCGGGGACGAACCGTGCAGGGTTGGTGGTTCGATCGGTCGATCCGAATGTGGCTTTGGAAAACTTTGTCCTTTCGTCGCTCAGCACTAACTACGTGAATGGCCTGATGCATTTCACGGACAACACCAATGTTGCCCGAATTCCGATCAAGTTCGCTTCCTGGCCATTCTCGGTGTCGAACTTCCCGCCGCAACAGGTCTTTGCTAATGGCTTTGAGGACGCGCCACCGGGTGACTACGGTGCCGGCTCAACCATTCAAGGCCAAACCAACGGTTTCGGCAGCAGAAACTGGCGGGTGGTCAGTGGCTCAGTAACGGTGGTCAGTAATAATGTGATGGACATGGAGGGCACCAATTGGCTGGCGCTCTCGCTAGGGCGGATCGAGTGCGATTTGCCGACGGTGGTTGGCCGCCGTTATCAGCTCTCCTATGCGTTACGCGGTCCGGGTGCTGTGAGTTGGTGGAATGGCGATATATCCCCTTATAGCGGTCGGGCTCGGGACCTACTGGGTGGAAACGAGGGGGCCTTTATCAATCGTGCGACCAATAGCGTCGCGGCGCTGGTTGGGAATCAGTCTCTGTACCTGCCAGGCCGTGACACGAACCGCGTGGCTGCCAAGATTGAGTTGGCCGATCCCGAGAACCTGCGCCTCACCAATGGGTTTACCATTGAGACCTGGGTCTACGCTGAGCCGCACACCAACTATTTTGGTGCGGAGCAACTCTTCTTCCGCGGGGACGACCGTGGATGTTTCGATCCCTATTATTTGGCTCTTGAGCGTTCAGGCATTCAGGGCCAGCGAAACCTCCGCCTGCACATCGACGATGGATTGAACGTGATTTGTGGCACGGATCTAGTGACCGCTGACGCTCCCATCGCGGAGGACGCGTGGCAACACGTAGCGGCGGTATTTGAGCCTTTCGTGGCGATTCCCGATGCGCCGTTTATTACGAACCAACTCCGGCTCTACGTGAATGGTTCACTAGTGGCCAGCAACTATACGGGCATGTTCCCATTCGGTAACCTGGATGAACGTTACTTGCCTGGAGTGGCTATCGGCAATCGCAGCCGGGAAGACCAGTCAGAGCCTTTCACCGGTTATCTCGATGAACTTACCGTTTATGGCCGGGTGTTGACCCCGACCGAGATTTCAGCGATCAGTGCGGCCTGGAACGCGGGCAAAGCCGACCTCTCAGCCGCACCCTCATACAGTCTGGCCAAAACCAGACTCTTAATTGATAACGTGCAGATGGATGTGGGTTACGGCAACAATGCCGCCTGGGACACCCGCATAGTTACCTTTACTGCCTACCAGACGAATACCGTGCTGAGCCTCGAAGGGCTGCTCCCGGGTACCATGGTCGATTCGGTGGCGTTAACGGAATTCCCCGCAGAACTCTCTTACCTTCCAGAGGAATCCCTTGACGCCCTGATCGGTGAGGATGCTTACGGGTTGTGGACTTTGGAGATCATTGACACCCGTGCAGGCGCAACGAACAACAACCCGGAATTAGTTCAATGGCAGATTGATTTTAAGCTGGTTCCCGGCGTCCAACCTGCTCCCGCAACTCTGGTTCACGGAATGGTCTATACCAACAGTCTTACTGCCGGCGGCAGTCAGAACTTTATCGTGCCGGCGCCACAGTGGGCTTCCTATGCGACCAACGTGCTGGTCTTCGCCACCAACCGGTTGAACGGTGATGGAGCGCCCCTCAGCATATTCCTGGACACAAACGCCTTCCCGACCGTGTTGACGCCGCCAGCCCTGATCGGGCCAGCGTCGAATGGCGTAGCGGTGCTCAGCACCAATACTCTGCCCCCGCCATTCATTACTCCAGGACAGAGTTATTATCTGGCCATCACCAATCCTCTCCCGGTTGCCGTAACCTTCGCCCTCGGTGTTTGGTTTGATGTCACACCGCTGACTAATTGCCAGCCACAGACCAATTACGTTGGTCCTGCTGGCATCCCGCGCTACTTCCAATTCGATGTTCCGACGAATGCTGTGCCACCCGGCGATGCGCCCCGGGACGTGGTCTTCTGGCTCTCTGGGGTGAGAACCAATGTGACAGTCGTGTTTAGCCAGTCGCTGCCTTTGCCGGATCTGAGAAATTACGATTACCTCTCACAGGCCAACAGCACCAACGACGAAATCATCATGCTGATGACGAACACGACCCCGTACCCGCTGCAGAATTATGGACGGTGGTACGCCGGGGTATTCAATTCTGAGGCTACCAACGTGCCTTTCACCGTGCAGGTTTGCTACTCGACTGTGACCAACTACCCCGCGATTATTCCGCTGACAAATCACGTCCCGTATGTGGCCAGTCTGACCAACGAGTATGTGGCTCCCCCGGGGCCGCCTCGAGACTTCTTCTTTGAGTTTACTATCAGCAATTACGTGGATGCGGTGTTGTTCGAGCTCTATGACACCACCGGAGATCTCGATCTCGTACTGCAACGCTATCAACCCTCCGGCATGGCGCCTTACTTCCGCACAAGTCTGCGGACCGGCCGTGGCCCGGAGCAAATCGTGCTGCGTCCTCAATATGAACTGCCAGACCTGCGTGGTCGTTGGTATCTCGGGCTACACAACCGGGAATCAACCAACGTCGCCTACACTATCCGCGCTTCGACGCCGGTCGGTGACCGGTTGGAAAGCGGTCAGCCTTTGCGAATGACCGTTAGCCCCGCCATACCCCCAAGCGGTCCTGTGCTGAGTTGGAACGGTATCGAGGGTGAGCTGTATTATGTGGAGTTCAGCCCCGGGCTCTTCCCGCCGGATTGGCGGCCCGTCACCCGTCCTATAGTGGCCCCAACCCCTTATCCCGCGATTGAAGTGACGACAGCGACAGGCACCTCCGGGTTCTACCGGCTAAACCACATGTCGCACTCCCAGATCTTTACCGCACCCCTCACGATTCAGTATCTTCCGGGAAACCGCGTGCGCATCTCTTGGCCCATTGAATACGCTGGGTTTATTCTTCAGTTCTATTACCCCATTGGCCTTACCGGGGTATGGCAGAATTCCCCACTGCCCGTTACCATCGAGGGTGACGAATTCGTGGTTTACGACGATGTCGGATCGATTCCGAAGTGGTATCGAGTCGTGCCTTAAGGCGCGTTAACTCGACCGGACGGAAGCAGAAAGCCATGCCAGGTAATCGCGGCTGCCGGCTTTGATTGGCAGTACCACAAATTCCGGCGTTTCGTAAGGATGCCCTGCCAGAATCGCGGTCTCCAACTCTTTGAGCTTTCCGGTCGTCGTCTTAATGATCATCAGCACCTCGGCGCTGGTTTCCTGGTTGCCTTGCCACCAGTAATGGGATTCCACCTTAGGCATCAGGTTGACGCAGGCGGCTAGTCTTCCAGTCAGTATGCTTTTTGTCAGGCGGTGCGCAGTCTTCAAGTTTGGCGCGGTTACCAGGACTAGCACATGGTTCCGAGTGTGTTTCATCGGGGCGTAGCTTCAGGCCAGGCGAGGGGTATGCCTTGCCCAGTGAGCAACTGCTGGAAGTCTGTCAACAGGTCAGCTTTCTGACGCACCTCGCGCGGGACTCTTTTTCGGGCGAGGCAAAATGCTGCAAGAGATCCCACTGCTTCGCCGATGTTCCACTCGACCGGGTGCAAGCGGAAACAGCCGTTGGTGATGTGCGTTACCCCCAGGTTTTTGCAGGCCGGCAACAGGTTCTCCATACGGCATGGGAGCAGGGAACCAAACGGGATTTGGAAGGGCAGGGAACTGATGTCGATCGATCCATCTCCGCCGCTGCTGGGATGCAGGTCGATTCGATAGCTGCCAATCCCTACAGAATCGTTGAAGGGAACTGCAGTGACTTCCAATTGGCTCACCCCGGTTTCCTGCATCCGAAACTGTGTTGAGACGTGCTGTTCCACCACCGTAAACTCGGCCCGAATTCGTCGGCTCTCACGAATATAGGGATACTTCGCCAAGCCGTCCCGGGTACCGACCACATCCGGGCGCAGTCGTAGCCCTTTCCAGCCGGTTCCGCCATCACTTCTCGGGGCCTCGGTTTGCAGCCAGTAAAGCAGTGAAAGACTTAGCTGTTTAGCACGATGCAAGTGCCTGGCCGCTTCAGCCGCCGGCACTTCATACAGGTTGCCCAGCCAATAATCATTCTGCGGCCAGTTTACCAGGGAGATGTCTCCCGGAAAGGCACCTGGCACGAACAAGCTCTTATCGGCAATCCTGCGGTATGACCACAAGCCAAGCCCGCGTGCGGGATCCGTCTCCAGCTTCTTCGGCTGAAGCGTGTTTGGGTCGCCATATTCCCACGCCAACAACTTTCCTGGCCAGGGTGGGCGCATGCTCGGCACGTAATCCCGCCAAAAAGCATACTCCTCCGGACGATTAATAACATGGTCCTCACCTTCCACGAAATCCATGGCAAAACACACGGTGAAAGCCTGCATGTTTTGCGGCGCCGCCGCGGTTGGTGCATGCGGTTCGCCCGTGTCTTTCTGCGATTCCGCCCCGGTGACATACTCCGTGCCAGTCAATGGCAGCAGATCGCCCAGTTCGGTTGCATCCGCAAAATAAGGAGCCTCCAACACGAGTTCATCACCTTCGGTGATCCCGGCCAAGGTCACGTCCTTGACTTTGTCGCCTGAAACAGTCGCCCGCACCGGCTTGTATCCGGTCAGGACCCGTATCTTGAATCCGGCCACGTAAGGGGCCAGCATTTCTTGCAGCACGGCCAGCGCGACTCGTGGTTCATGACATAGACGTGAAACCCACCCATTCCCCGGGTTCAGATAGGGCTGGGACCGGGCTGCGGGCGTAAGCAGGTAGTTCCTGCGGTAGTAATCACGAATCCGCCGACGGAGGTCGAGGTAGGTATGGGTGCCGCCAAAGGTTTCTATCCAGGGGTTTTCGTCAGGGGGAACGGCTTGGGAGGTAAGCTGCCCCCCAATCCAGTCGGTTTCCTCCGTAAGAATGACGCTAAGGCCGTTCCGGGCTGCTGCTAGCGCCGCAGCGCAACCGCCAAGGCCACCACCAATGATCACCAAGTCTGCTTTCATGTGACATTTGCCGCTCGGCGTTTAGCCTCGGAGCGGTTGGGTGTAGGCGGGAATCAGCGCCGGTTTTGCCGCGAGACTTTGCCCACAGGGACGCTGGCCGGGACGGTTTTTTTCTGGTCCTCAGCGTGCAGTTCGTCCTCCTTGGCAAGGAATCTGGAGACCAGGTACAACCCAATAAAAATCGCTCCGACCGGGAGCAGCACGTGCATGACGGGCATGCCTTTGGTCTTGAACATTCCCAATTCAATGCTCAAGCCTACTACCGAGAGGCCGATCGCAATGATCAATAGCAGCTTGCTGTTTCTAAACATATGAAATCCGATCGCTTCCAGTTTTCCAAATACCTTGCCAGGAATGGATCTATATCAAGGCGGAGTTGGGATGTCAGGTCTAAAGTAACCTCCATGGATTCAGCGCGCCAGCAGCGGTCGTTTTTGGTAGAATCCCGCCCTGGGCTACTGCTAACCTGTCCTTGGTTATGCCAGTTCAACCCAAGAGAAGCGCGCAGCGTGGACGCAGTCGTAGTTCCTCCTGGGCGTTGTACGCTGGCTTGCTGCTCGTCCTGGCAGTTGCTCTGATCTGGGCTTGGAGTGGGTTGCGGTCAAGCCCGAATACCGGCCGCCCTAAGCCGGGGCCGAAGGACGAGGCGGTCTTCGCTCTTTACGGAGGCTCGCCTTCGTGCAAGTCTTGCCACGAAGAAGCCTATGCCCTGTGGATGCATTCGCACCATGCCCGGGCGGAACGATTAATTGACCCGGAAATTGACGGCGTGGCCTTCCAGTCGCATTTTAAGTTTTCTCACGGATCCAATCGCGATTGGGTCCAGACCAGGGACGGGCAATTTGAGATTGTCACCGCCGGGATCGACGGGCGCCAACAACCTTTCCGGCCCGAGCGGGTGCTCGCGGTTAATCCCCTGCACCAATTCCTGATCCCCGCGCCCGGCGGTCGGTACCAAGCCACTGAACTCGCTTTTGATCCCAATCACCCTGATTGGTTCAACGTCTACGGCGAGGACGACCGCAGACCCGGCGAATGGGGTCACTGGACAGGACGAGGCATGACCTGGAATGTAATGTGTGCCGCCTGTCATAATACGCGGGTGCGCAAGAACTACGATTTTCAGTCCGATTTCTATCGCACAACCATGGCGGAACGCGGCGTGGGCTGCGAAGCTTGTCACGGGCCGATGGAGGATCACAACGCCTGGCAGGCTAAGCATCCCAAGCAAACTGGCGACCCCACGATCCGCAAGCTTAGCCGCGGTCAGTGGCTTTCGACTTGTGCCTCCTGCCATTCCCGTCGGGCTGAATTAACGGGCGACTTTCGCCCGGGGGACGATTTTTTCGACCATTACTCACTCACCATTCCTGACGAAACAGACCTGTTTTATCCAGACGGCCAAATTCGGGATGAGGATTTTGAGTTCACCGCCTTTATGGGCAGCGCCATGCGAGCCTCGGGAGTCCTCTGCATCGATTGCCACGAACCGCACGGCAGCAAAGTCCGGATGGTCGGCAACAACCTGTGCATGGTCTGTCACGCCGCACCGGTTCCGCCGGCCCCGAAGATCGATCCTGCCACACACAGCTTTCATAAACCCGGGACCCGGGGCGATAACTGTGTCGATTGCCACATGCCCCAAACGGTTTACATGCAGCGCCATGCCCGTCATGATCATGGTTTCACGATCCCTGATCCGCTGCTCACCATTCAGTTTGGCATTCCCAATGCCTGCAATCGCTGTCATGACGATCGAGATGCGCAGTGGGCCATCGAATTCACGGAGAAATGGTATGGCGACCGTATGCTCCGTCCTACGCGTACCCGCAACCAAGTTATGGCTCGCGCCAAGCAGGGGGATGAGGCGGCACGTCCAGACTTGGTCGCGTTGCTTTCCACGGAAACCAACGCCTTCTGGCGGGCTGTTTCCGCGGGTTTTCTCCGTCGTTGGAGCCACCTGCCAGAGGTCAATCAGGCGCTGCTCAGGGCGACGCATGACACCAACTCCCTCGTGCGGTCGATGGGGCTTAGGTCACTGGAATCCCTCATTCCAGCTGGGAATGCTGCCGTCTTGGGCGCCTACCGTTCCCTGCTCAGCGATCCTGTGCGCGGTGTGCGGATCGATGCTGCCTGGGGACTGCGCTCGGGGCTAGATACCAACTCCCCGGCTGGAGCGGACCTCCTGAATTACTTGGCCCATGTTGTGGACCAGCCATCCGGCTCACTGCAAGCGGGTGTATTTCATCTCGATCGCCAGAATCTGCCGCAAGCTATGGAATACTTCCGCCGGGCTCTGATGTGGGATACCAACTCCGCTCCGTTGCATCATGCCTTTGCTGTGGGATTGAGCATGGAAGGCAAAATCCATGAGGCTGTTACATCACTCCGTGCCGCCTGCCGACTTGCACCAGGGGACGTCGAATACCGTTTCAAGTTGGGGTTGGCGCTGAACGAGACTGGGCATCACCAGGAGGCACGGGCGGCTTTGGAGCAAGCGGTGGTGCTGGATCCCCGATTCGTTCGAGGCTGGTATAACTTGGGCTTGGCCTATAACGACGACGGGCAATCGGCCAAAGCGCTTGAGGCCTTGCAACGCGCCGAAAGGCTTGACCCCACATCGGCTCAGATCCCTTACGCTCGGGCCACCATTTTGGCGCGGGCAGGGAGGATCGATGAGGCGCGTGCCGCACTCAGCCGAGTGCTTGAATTAGAGCCGGCGAACGCCTCGGCTGCCGACCTGCTCCGGGCGCTAAACCGCTGACTTTAGGTGCGCGCCCAGACGGTGATCTCAGGGGGCACTGATCTGCGGAAGGCTTGATTTGCGTCAAAGCACTGATGCTGGCTGTGGTTTAGGTTCAAACTGTGAAGAGCAGGAAAGTCATTGAAATGGATGTTCGCCCGGAAATCCGCCAGGGCAGGGAACCGTTTGGGCTAATTATGCAGGCCATTGGACGGCTCAAGCCTGACCAAGACCTCAAACTTGTTGCGCCCTTCCGACCCCTCCCTCTCATTTCGATGCTGGCAGGCCAGGGCTTTGCGCACGAGGCAAAAGAACTGCCGAATGGCGATTGGGAAGTCAGCTTCTCCCGTGAAACGCACCAAGCGGTCGCGCCTCCACCGGCGGCGCCGACAGCGCCAGGCGCCGCTACAGGCCAGCGCTCCGTGGAGGAAGTGGAGGTCGACACACGTGGACTCGAACCTCCGGAACCCATGGTGAAAATTCTTGAGGCTCTCGCCGTCTTGCCCGAGGGCACCTCGCTCCGGGCTTTCACGGATCGCCGCCCCATGCACCTCTATCCGGAGATTGAGCAGCGCGGCTTCGTTGCGCGAACCGAGCCGCGGGCGGATGGGAGCTTTGTCACCTATGTCACGCGTGCCTGAACCTGCCACTGCACCGGGTGGGCCTGCGGTGGTCAACGCCCCTTCGGTGTTGTTACCCTTCCGTTTTATCCTTACTGGGGTCGTGGCTTTTGTCATTGGCCTGGTCTTGCTCGCTCTCCGGCCCGACATTCTCGCCTCGTATCATTATAACCAATACGTCATTGCAGCGACCCACCTCTTCGTGCTGGGCTGGATTACCACGGTGATCATGGGAGCCATGTACCAATTGGTTCCGGTGGCCCTGGAAACGAAGCTATACAGTGAGCGCATGGCGCGCTGGCAATTCGTTTTCCACCTCGTAGGTTTCGTGGGCATGGTGTGGATGTTTTGGACCTGGAACATGAAGCAGGTGGCGCATTTCGGTTCCGCCCTCGCAGTGGGGGTGCTGCTGTTTGTTTACAATCTGTCGCGAACGTTGCTGCGCGTTGAGAAATGGAGCGTGGTGGCTACCGCCGTTGCCTCCTCGCTTTTATGGCTGGGCTTGGCAGTCACCGCTGGTCTGTTAATTACCGCGGGCAAGTGCTCTTATGAGTCAGCGGAGACGCTGGCTCCGTCGAGCTTCTGGGGTGTGGTGATCCATGGTCTAAGTAATGTGGCCACGCTCGCTGCGCGGTTTGACCAGATCGGAGCGATGCACGCTCATGCTCATCTCGGGGCAGTGGGCTTTTTCTTGATGATGTTGGTGGGCATCTCCTACAAGTTGATTCCCATGTTCACCCTCAGTGAACTGCAGAATGTATGGCGGGCGCGGTTTTCATTGATTTGTCTTAACTGTGGCCTTGCTGGAGGTTTTTTCGCGATTCTCATACGCAGCCCGCTAAAGCTCGGTTTCACTTTCCTCATCCTGGGGGGAATAATTCTCTACGGTTTTGAATTGAATGCCATCCTGAAGGCGCGCCGGCGCAAGACTTTGGATTGGGGGGTAAAGGGGTTTCTCTCTGGGGTGACTGCGCTCGTGCCTGTGTCTGCGCTGGCTATGATCCTTAGCTGCCCGAACTTGCCGCTGAACTCATTCACCGGCCAGTTAGAGAACCTTTATGGATTTCTTGGCTTGTTGGGCGTGATCTCGTTCGCGATGGTTGGCATGCTGCACAAAATCGTTCCGTTTCTGGTGTGGTTTGCTACCTACAGCCCGCACATCGGTCGGAGCAAGGTGCCTGCGCTTTCTGATCTGTATTCAATACGCTTGCAGGTCGTTTGCCACTGGAGCTATGTAACCGGCTTGGTGGTGTGCAGTGCCGGCATCCTGCTCTCGCATCATCTCACCGTGCGTTTAGGAGCGGTCACGCTCTTGTTTAGCGCCTTCGCTCTGATCGCTAATCTGCTGCTGATGCTAAGGCATCGATTAAGCCCACGGATAAGCGCTCTTCCCGAACCTGCCAAACGACCGGGAAATCAGGCGGCTTTGATCCCTCAGCTGAGCCTTTCGAAATAATGTCAGGATATCACTATGACCAGCGCTTTAACTGAAGAGAGGATATTGGAAGTGTTGCAGGAAGTAATCGATCCCGAAATCGACTGTAATATTGTCGACCTGGGGTTGATTTACGCGGTGGCTATTGAGGGGGCTAAAGTGACGGTCTCAATGACGCTGACGACGCGCGGATGCCCGATGCATGAAAGTATTGCTTATGGAGTCCGGATGGCTCTGTTGAATCTCCCAGAGGTCGAGGAGGTAGAGGTGCATGTCGTCTGGGATCCACCCTGGCACCCGTCGATGATGACCGACGAGGGGCGCCGTCGGACGGGCGCCTGGTGAGGAGCAACCCTTGGCGGTGAGGCCCAATCACCCCTGCGGCATGAAGCCTACTTGCTCAGAATCTGCTGGAACTCGGGGGTCTTCTTTAGTTGCTCGAACCGGGGGTCTTTCTGAGCTTCGGCAACCAAGTCACGCGCTTTGGAATCCTTTTGCAGGCGCTGGGCACTGAGTTCAAAGGCACGACGGACGGCTTGGAGTGATTCGGAGGATTTGCCTAAGGTGGCTTTCAACGCTGCCAAGTCGTACCAGGCTTCGGGTGAGGCGGGAGCCAGGGTCGTGAGTCGATCGAGCGTGCTTTCCAGCCTGGGATAATTCATCAGGGCGGCGTATTGCTCTGCAAGCTGCAGAACCGTGTTGGGATCGACCGCCGGATTAGTGGACACTTGGTCGAGCGTTTGGAGAGCCAAGTCGTTCTTCTGCTGCATACGGTAGGCTTCCGCGAGTGCCAGTGAGGCGTCGAAATTACTATTTTCACCAGACATGGTTTGAAGCCGGGTCACCACTTCCTGTATTTTGCCGGTGTTCCCAATGCTCATGTAGGCCTGGATCAAGGCGCGGCATGCGGGCGGGTCAACTTTCGGATGGCTTAGAATGCCATCGAGGATCTGGATCGCCCGGGCCGTCTGTTGCATTTGGAGATAGGTTCCAGCCAGGTTTAGCGCCGCTTGAAAATCAGCCGGGTTCTTCATTACGGCGTTTTCCATTTCGACCAGGTTGGCTGGCTGGGCCGGAGCAGCTCCGCGCTCTTTCTTCCAGGTGCTCAGCCGATTCACCAGGTCCAGCACCTGGGCGTTGTAAGGATCCAGTTTCAAACACGTTGAGGCTACGATCAATGCGTCGTCGAGCCGTTGCATGCTCAGCAATAATTGGACGTAACGAAAAACCGCTTCGGGGCTGTATGGGCAAAACGCGAACGCCTGACGGAACGCAAAGTCCGCCTCCTTGATCATGCGCTGTTGTTCGGTGCTCCCCGGTTTGGCGTTGGCGATACGCCAGTTGTACACACCGCCAATGGAACTCCGAAGCTTCGAGAATGCCTTCTGCGCCTGGTCGTCACGCACGAACTTACGGTCGCCCTTGAAATCCTTGAAGTTCTTGCGCAGGTACACGCGCTCAACAAATTCCGCGATTTCAGACATTGGCGTATCGTAGGTGATCCAGTTGCCGATCAGCCGCTCGGAATACTTCGTCCAAAACTCGTGATCGCGTTTCACGATTTCCTCCGTAAGTTCAGGCAACGGCTGGCGATTGATCTTCATGATGATGCCGAACGGCGTTAGGTGCGGATACATCCATTCCAGCGGGAAGCTCTCCTCAAGGAAAAACTCGTTGTTCGGGTTCTTGTCGAACATCACTTTTGTGATGAGGCCGTTGATGCTCATGACTGCAACCTGGCCTGACACTTGCACGCGGTTATCCACGACCTTTACGTCCTCCCCGGGTTTGAGTTGCCCTAGCGAGAGACGCCGTTGCGCGTCTTGCAGGTATTCCTCGAAGCAACGCTGAGAGTCTCTCTGGGTGGCAATGTAGATTTCGCGATCTGGGTATACGCCGCCCTTCGTGGCCGCGATTTCCTTCGGGTAGGCCGCTTCGAGCAAAAGCCGGTTCAAGCGCACTCGGGTATGGCTCTGCGGGTTTTCCTTGATGAACTGCTGCAGGTAATCCGAAAACTTCACATGCTGGAAACGCTCTGGTCGATACAATGGGCCGATTTTTGCCAGTTCGGCGACCTTTCCGTTCAACTCGTCGAGTTTGCGGTTAAGGCGCTCAGAGCTTTTGCCGGCTCCGAAGGCATACTCGATCTTGGCGATTTCCTGCTTCAGTTTATTCAACTCTCCAGCCACCTGCAGTTCACGGTCAATCAACAAATTGAGGTCCTTTGCCAGCGCCTTGCGGGCGGCCTTCTCATTGCCGCTGCCAGCAAGGAGTTGCTTGGTTTCCTTGCTGAGGGAATCGTAAATAAAACCCGTCAAGGGATCTGGCGCAGGCGATGATCGAAGCTTGTCGGTGAAGCTCTTGAAATCCACAAAGTGATCTGCTTCAAACCATGAGGTAAAGACGCGACGCCGCTTCTCGATGCGGTCGCCGAGGTCGGTAAAGTACCGGTCGAGAGGAATCACCGCACGGGCAATGGCATTGGTTCTATAATTCTCCTCGCGCTCTTTCTGGCGCCGGAAAAGTTCCTGGAAGAACGGAGGATCGATCTGCTGACTGCGGTTGTAATGCGCCCGGATGTAATTGAGGTACGTGCCGTCGGCCAGGGCGTTCTGTGTGATGATATAAACATCACGCCGATCGAAGGATTGATCCATGACCGGTAGATTGTTCGACGCCGTTAAGCTGTCGGCAAAGATCATGTAAGTGGGACAGAATCGTCCTGGATCCGTGCCTCCGTAGAGGACCGCGTCCTTGGTCATTTGCGGGTAAAGCGGTTGGCGCTCCGCATCGGCGAAGGGCGGGGTGAACATGTCATGGCCGAACCAATAGCCGAACCAGTGATTGCGCTGTTCGTTGTTCGCCCAATGAGTCATGGCTGGATAGAGGGGCATCAGCGCGAACATCGCCAGGGTGATCGCCAAGGGGGCGCGGTTGCGGTAGACAATCACGCTGGCTACAAACAACACCGTCATGCCGATCAAGATCAGGCCAGCGAAGACCGGCACACCGAACTGGTCTTTGTCGGTAAAGGTCTGTGCAGTGAGTGAGAGTATTTCGCCGAGCCCTACATTCGAGGTCTCACCGAAGTAGATGTTGCGAGTGTGGGAGACGAAAGTGTAGAGAGCCAGAGCCACGGCCACCGAGCCGCCAATCAGGCCCCATGAGCGGAAACGTTGATAGTGCGTCGCCATATAGGCGGCGACAAGGGTCATGCCATAGCCGACGAAGAGGGCAATGAGCATGTGCGAGGCGCCAAAAAACACCCGAACGAGGTCCTTGGCAGCTCGGTCCGGCGGTGGATTCAGCAAGATGAGCAACAGAACTCCAAGGCAAATGTAGGTGGCAAAAATGCCAGCCAGCCAAGCCCGTTCCCGACGGTGGAGCCTGAAGAAGAAGAGGAACGGCACGAGGGCCAGGAAGGCATAAACCCAGTTGAACTCGTCGACGATTCCTTCTACTAGCATCCCGAGTTGCGTGATGAAGCGCCATGGGTCCCCGATGATATCGGTGGGGTTTGCTTTCTCGTATTGTCCGCGGGTGAAAGCGTGAATGAAACCCTCGAGTGTGCGCGGATATCCCCATTGCATGGGCGGGTTGGTCATGCCCGCAAGCGGCATGTAGAAGTAGAAGGCAGCACCCAGGATCCAACAGAGGCCGGCGACCAAAACCACGAGCCATTCGAGCCCAACCTTACGGGTTTCCCACGCGAACTTGCCAAATCCGGCCAAAGCGCCGAGGCCCAGCAGGATGCCAAAGAAGCCCATTTGCGGCACGGCTGCAAAGAGGATGACAGCCACTGCCAGAAGGACGTCTCGGCAGAGTTCCGGAAATGTTATCCCGGTCAGCTTGACGAGCCAGACGTAGGTCGCAATTGACCCGATCCCCACCACATTATAAATCGTGAAGATGGCCCGGTTGGCTTCCAGCGTTCCGACCATCCCCTGGCTCTTCAGAATCAGGCCGGCGAGGTAGATAAAGCTGTTGAAAAGGAAAAAGGTTCGGCCCATGCGTTGATCGGCGGCAGCGATGGCGACCTCGAGGCCCATGGCGGCGATGATCAGGGATTGGTGATTGGTAAAGGAAATCCCGAAGGCGAACATCGCGTAGTACAGGAAGCGGCGCTGGTGAGGGGCGTAGATCCATCGTAACAGACACAGGAGCACCACCATGAAGGATGCGATGCTGGTGGCATAGACTTCCGCGATCACCGACTGACTCCAAACGTAGCCGTTAAAGCCGAGGAGACAGCCCGCTACAAAACCGGAGATGATGCAGATCGCGCTTTCCCAAGTACCCACCATGCTTTTGAGTTCCTCGATGCCTTCCATGAGGAGGCTGCTGCCCCGGGAAACAAGGAGGGCAAGAAGGGCCGCGCCGACAGCGCTGCTGAAGGCCGTGCCGAGGGCAACGCGCCATGCCATGTTTCCAAACGGAACGAGGACGGTCCATAGCCACGTGTAAATCGTCCAAACGGGATAGCCGGGGGGGTGAGGAATGCCAGCATACATGGAGCCGACCACGAGCTCGCCTGAATCCTCGAGCGTTAGTTCGGGAGCCAGGGTGAAATAATAGCCAGTCATAACGACGGCAAACGCGATCAGGAAGGTGAGCCAATCGACCTTGCGGAACAAGGGAACCACGCTGGCCGGCACCGCCGGTCTGGCGGGCATGATTGGGCTGACCGCGGCTTTGCCGACGGCGATTTTGACTTTGTCGTTACTCATGATGGATCACTCCCTCCCGACGGTCGAAAGGGAACTGATACTAGAAGTCGAACTGCTGCCATTTGTCCATTCAAAACTTTGCGGTTTAGCACCGGCCCAACCGGTCGCAGAGGCGAGTGGAATGAAGGCTTCCGCGTTGTAATTGCTCGGAATGGAGCCGAAGATTGGGTTTAGAATGCCAGTGTTGGGCAGGGGACCCACGGGGCGGTTCGTGAGCGCGAGGATGAGCATAAGGAGCGCAGCGCTCGCGGTAACGAGCCCGTTAAGGGGCCACGGTGTAATCGGCGTGGCCGCCCGGTCCGGGTGGAACAACCGGTCTTCAACTTTCGGGGACGGAGGGCGTGGCACCCAGGAGCGAAGCCGGGTTTCCAAGTTGTCGATGGTATTCATAATCCTGGTCCTTGAGTAGGTTCCGCAATTTTTGAATGCCGTAGCGGTAACGGCCAGCTACAGTATGGGATGAGGTCTCGAGCAGCTCGCCAATCTCTTCGAACGTCAACCCGTTCCATATCTTTAGGACAATGACTTCGCGTTGTTCGATGGGCAGTCGCTCCAATGTTTCCCGAGCCTTGGCTTCTTGGGGGCCACTGTCTGCGGTGGGTTCAAACCAGCGGGCGGATTCGAGTTCTCGGAGCACGCGACGCCAGAGAGATCGGCGGCAGTTTAGCGCCCGATTTCGGAAGCTGCGGATGCAGTAGTATTCCTCGTGTGTGGGACGCTGCTTCAGTTGGAGAAGGCTCAGGAAGGTCTCCTGGACAACGTCTTCGGCTTCACTGTGGGACAGGCCGAGCGCCCGGCCGTAAAGAACAAGCCCCGACGCTTTAGCGTGGTACAGTGCTTCGCACCAGCCGTTTGTCTCCGTAGTATTATCCATGCACGCTTACCCAGATAGACACCGGGAGGGCTGTTTTTGTATAAACTTTTTTCGCAGCGTGGCTTTTCCGTGGAAAGGGTGCGGCTTTGGGGGCCTTTGACCTGACCGCGGCTTTGAAAGTTGCTGCCAAGGACAGGTGTGTTTTTGTGTTCCGAGGCAGTGCCGGAATGTACCATCGCTAAGGGTTCAACGCGACCGAGACCTGGCCTGGTTGATTTCGCTGATTTGAGAGTTCAAGGTCCAAAAGTCATACAGGATTCCGATTCCAAGAAACCCCACCGTTAGGAGGTACAAGATTCCAGTGCCCCATTTTCGCATATAGAATCGGTGAATGCCGAGCCAGCCCAGGAAGGTCAGGAGAAGCCAGGAGGCCGTGTAGTCGATTGGACCAGGGACGTAACGAAGACTTGCCTTGCGATGCAGAGAGGGGATGAGAAAGAGGTCAATGATCCAACCGATCAGGAAGAGGCCCGCAGTGAAAAACCAGATTGTGCCCGAGACTGGGTGTCCGTAATAAAAGCGGTGCGAACCGGTGAAGCCGAGCAGCCAAAGCACGTAACCGATCACCTTGCTGTGAGTATCCGATTGATCATTCATTCGGAGGAATTTTAATCCGGGAAACTGTTCGGTGCAATTACACGACTAAGCATGTTTTGTAGTTATATCACAACAAGAAATTTCAAGGGCGCAATTTCACCGTGAACGCAGAAGCCAAGAACCGAGTCGTGCAAAGCAAGGTGGGGGGCACTCGCCAGGTAGAGAAGGTTTGGTGGATGCGATTTGCAGCTCATGAGGGAGCGCCTGCGTCACTTTTCTTTTCTCCCGGCGAGAACGATTACCTGCGGATCTGGCGGCATTACAGCGTTGACAGTTGGGACAACGGTTTCTTAGTGTCTGCACGCAAAGGCTGAGTCTTTGCCCCTGAGTTTCTGTTCAGGTGTTTCTTTTGAATTTTATGGCCAATACAATTCTGGTTGGCGCCCAATGGGGCGATGAAGGAAAAGGCAAGATTATTGACGTGCTCACGGAGCAGGCGGATGTGGTTGTCCGCACGCAGGGCGGAAACAACGCGGGGCACACGGTCTATATCAAGGGGCGGAAGTATGTTCTGCACTTGATTCCATCGGGTATTTTGAGGCGCGGCAAGGTATGCGTGATCGGAAACGGTGTGGTGGTGGATCCAGTGAGCCTCGTGGATGAGATCGAGGGTTTGCGGAAACTGGGGGTGAAGGTGGATCGCAATCTGTTTCTGAGTGAGACGGCTCACTTGGTGCTGCCGTACCATCGCGAGTTAGATGCGCAGCGGGAGGCTTTGAAGGGGAAGAATAAGATTGGCACCACCAAGCGAGGGATCGGCCCGGCTTACGGGGACAAGGCAGCGCGCACGGGCTTGCGCGTGATCGACTTGGTAGATGGCGACAAGTTCAAGGAAAAGCTCGCCTGGAAGATTAAAGAAAACAACGAGATCCTTAAGGCTTTCGGTGCCAAGCCGCTTTCTTTCAAGAAAGTCCACGACGAGTATCGCGCGGTGGGCGATTACCTGAAGCCGTTGGTGACAAACACTGTGGTGTTGCTGCACCAGGCGATGCAACGCGGCCAGAACCTGCTGTTTGAAGGGGCTCAAGGTACATTCCTGGACATCGACCACGGCACTTACCCATTTGTGACGTCGTCGAATACCACCGCCGGCGGGGCTTGCACGGGGTCAGGCGTGCCGCCCCATCGCATGGACCGCGTTGTAGGGGTGATGAAGGCCTACACCACGCGAGTGGGTGAGGGACCTCTGCCGACCGAAAGCGCCGAAATCGCCGACATGTTGCATGCCATGGGGCGCGAGTTTGGTGCCACTACCGGGCGGGCCCGGCGCTGTGGTTGGTTCGATTCGGTGGCGACGCGGCACGCGGCCATGGTTAACGGTATCGACGACCTGGCTATCACGAATATCGACGGGTTGGATACCGTTGAGACCATCAAGGTGTGCGTGGCTTACCGAGAGGGACGGAAACGGTACGACTATCTCCCGGCGGATGTGGAATTGCTGCGGCGGTGCGAACCTGTTTATGCGGAGTTTGCGGGTTGGCGTACGCCAACGACCGGCGCAGCCACTTGGAAGCAGTTGCCGCCGAAGGCTCGGGATTATCTGAAGGCTCTGGCTGAATTGACCGGAGCTAGCCTTAAGATTGCTTCGGTCGGGCCCGGTCGAGAACAGACCATCTTCTGTTGATGCAGGTCCCGACCGTACACTTGAGCGCGGAAGAGCAAGCCTCGCTGCCCCGGCATGTGGCGGTGATTATGGACGGCAACGGGCGCTGGGCGCGCCAGCGCCATCTACCTCGGGTCGAAGGGCACCGGGCGGGGGCAGAATCGGCAAGGACCATAATTCGGGCGGCAGGCGAATTGGGAATCCAGTTTCTGACGCTTTATGCGTTCTCGGTTGAAAATTGGAACCGGCCCAAGGAAGAGGTGGACGCGCTGATGCGATACCTCGTTCACTATCTCAAGACCGAGACCTCGGAACTCAACAAGAGCAATGTGCGTCTTGAAGTGATCGGGCAAATTTATCGGCTGCCGGAAACCGTTCAGGCGCATCTCAAGAAGTCAATGGCAGTGCTTTCCAAGAATAACGGTTTGACACTGGTCATGGCGCTGAGCTACGGCGGTCGTACGGAAATTGTGGAAGCCGTGCGCAATATCGCCACTCAAGTGAAGGCGGGAGAACTAGACCCGTCGGAAATCACGGAGCAGGTGTTTTCTCAGCACCTGTATACCCGGAATATTCCAGACCCGGATTTGCTGATCCGTACCAGCGGGGAAATGCGGGTGAGCAATTTTCTGCTTTGGCAGATCTCGTATGCGGAACTGGTGGTGACTCAAACCCTTTGGCCTGACTTTCGTAAGGACGAGTTTTACGCGGCGCTGCAGGAGTATGCCCGTCGTGACCGACGCTTTGGGGCGGTGTAGCGGAGTGGGAACTGTTTCGGGAATACCGTTGCACAGCTCTGGCTTGGCAGCATCGGCTGATCGCAAAAGTGAGTTCACCCTTCTTTTCCTTGCCTAGGGAGTTGAGAGGGATACAAAGACTTCGTATACAGTCTATTGAGAGAGCAGAGTTGGTGAAAACCGCCCTTGGGCCCACCAGGGCCGAGGACTGTTCTTGCCAAGGGATGAGGCCGCGGTTTTAATTTGCGGGTGCTGCAACAGCAAACGATCAATGGGCCCGCCAGTTATTCCGGTATTGGGCTGCACAGTGGGAACCGGGTGAATATGACTTTCCTGCCGGCGCCTCCCAATAGTGGTGTGCGCTTTCGTCGCGTAGACCTTGAGGGCCGACCCGAAATCGAAGCCCGTGTCGAAAATGTGGCCGAGACGACCCGCTCGACGACGCTGGCCAAGGGCAACACCCGAATCCATACAGTGGAGCATGTGCTTGCAACGTTTGCGGGTTACGGCATCGATAATGCCATCGTGGAGTTGGATGCGAACGAACCGCCGATCGCTGATGGGAGCGCTCGGGAGTATTGTAGAATGATCCAGGAATCCGGTGTAGTGGCTCAGGATGCGAGACGAGATACCTACTCGGTTTCCGCGCCGATCGAATTGGAGGTGGGCGAGACAGTGATGACTTTGTTTCCTCACGAGGGTTTCAAAATCACGTGTACAAGTGCTGACCGAAAAGGCCGATTCACTCAGTTCTACTCCTTAGAACTCTCCCCGAAGACGTGGGAGACAGATCTCGCCCACGCCCGTACTTTTTGTTTCTACGAGGAAATTGAGTATTTGATCAAAAATGGACTGATCAAAGGTGGGAGCCTGGAAAACGCCGTAATCATTCGTGACGACGCGGTTCTCACGACGGAGCCCTTGCGCTACCCGGAGGAATTCGTCCGGCACAAAATGCTCGATATTGTCGGCGATCTGTCACTGCTTGGCCGTCCGTTGCAAGGCCATTTGATTGCGGTGAAACCGAGCCACGCAGCCAACTGCGAACTGGTTCGTCGCGTTCTAGCCCAGATGCGCAAACCGCTCGTAGCGGCGCAGACTTTTGGCCCGCCCCCCGCCCGAGACCCAGAGGTTACGGCGGAAACTTTATGCAGTGGCGATGGGGCTGTGGATATCGACGGAGTGATGGCGCTGCTACCTCATCGTTACCCGTTCCTGATGGTGGATCGGGTGTTGAAGATCGACGGCAATCATATCGTGGCGGTCAAAAACGTGACCATTAACGAGCCCTATTTCCAGGGACATTTTCCGGGGCACCCAATCATGCCGGGAGTGCTGCAATTGGAAGCTATCGCGCAGGTCGCTGGGTTGGTAATGCTACGGCGTGCCGAGACGGCAGGGCAGATCGCCTATTTCATGGCGGCTGAAGATGTGAAATGGCGCAAGCCCGTACGGCCGGGGGATACTCTGGTCATCGAGGTCGAGTTGACCAAATCACGGGGAAAAATCGGTAAGGCAAAAGGCGTTTGCAAGGTCGACGGCGAGGTCGTGAGTGAGGCGGATGTGACCTTCATGACCCGGCTTGCGTGAGTCCTGGAAGTGGCAGGAGCCTCCAAAACAGAAACAGCTCATGATTCATTCGACGGCTATTATTCATCGCAGTGCGGAAATTGGTGCGGATTGCGACATTGGTCCTTATTGTGTGATCGGGGAGCACGTGTCGCTCGGGCCGCGCTGTCGGCTTCATTCTCACGTGGTGATCGACGGTTACACGAGCCTGGGCTCGGATAACGAGATCTTTCCCTTCGCCAGCATCGGTCTAAAGACCCAGGATCTGAAGTGGAAAGGCGGAATAACCCGTACGGAGATTGGCAATCATAATACGTTCCGGGAATACGTCACCGTTCACAGCGCGACCGGAGATGGGGAGGTGACTAAGGTGGGCTCCTGCAACCACATCCTGGCCTACTGCCACCTGGCGCATAACGTTATGCTCGGGGACCATATTATCATGTCCAATGTGGCCAGCCTGGCCGGCCATGTTACCATGGAGGATCATGCCGTAGTGGGTGGGTTGGCGGCCGTGCACCAGTTTTGCCGCATCGGGCGGATGTCCATTATCGGTGGTTGCTCGAAGGTGGTGCAGGACGTCCCACCCTTCATGCTGGTGGATGGCAATCCTGCGGAGACAAAAACCATCAACAAAGTCGGCATGGAACGTAACGGGATTCCTGAGCAGGCACAGTCAGCGCTTCGTCAAGCCTACAAGATAATCTTTCGGGAGGGGCTCACCGTGCCAAACGCCCTGGCACGAATCGAAAAAGACCTACCCGCCCTTGCAGAGGTGCAGACGCTCGTCCAGTTTATCAGAGGTAGTGCTCGGGGTATCACCAAGTGATCGGGGGGCGACGGAACGATTGTCTGTGAACCAAGCGAGGCTTAGCAGGCTGGCCACGGAGGCAAAGAAGTATTTGCTTTTCCCGCGGCTCTGGTTATTGAAATGGATGATATGCCAATTCACACACTCGCCTGCCGTTGCCTGGGACTCGTTCTTTCACTTATCGCCGCTGTTGCATTGAGTGGTTGCGGTGATCCAAACCAGACCAAGGACGGCGTTGGCGGAGGAGGCGACGCCAAGGCCAGGTTCACCATCGGCATGAGTCAGTGCAATCTGGGCGAGCCGTGGCGCGTGGAGATGAATGCCCAGATCAAGGCCGCCACCGAGAAACATCCCGAACTTCGCGTGGTGTTTAAGGATGCGCAAAACGATACGTTGAAACAGAGAGCTCATGTGGAGGAGTTCGTCAGTGCCGGGGTGAACCTGATTATTATCAGTCCCAAGGAGGCGCAGCCATTGACCGAGCCTGTGGCCAAAGCCATGGAAGCAGGGATACCGGTAGTGGTTTTGGATCGCCGACTGCTAGGGGACAAATATACCTGTTTCATCGGCGCGGATAACCGCAAAATCGGGCGCGCTGCTGGGGAGTGGATCGTGAAAAAATTCGGCGGCAAGGCGAAGCTTGTGGAACTCAAAGGTTTGATGACTTCCACTCCGGGCCAGGACCGCAACAATGGATTCCGTGATGCGATCAAGGGCTCTGAAGTGGAAGTGATTTTTGAGGCGGACATGAAATGGTTGGAACCGGATGCCCGCCGGGAGATGGAGTCGGCGCTGGCACGATTTGCTAAGATTGATTGCGTTTATGCACACAACGACCCCGGGGCCCACGGGGCTTACCTTGCGGCGAAGGCTGCCGGAAGAGAAAAGGACATAGCGTTTGTAGGCATCGACGCCCTGCCCCAAGAGGGAGTGGCTTATGTGCGCCAGGGGATTTTGGATGCCACATTTCAGTACCCCACCGGTGGCGCGGAGGCAATCGATACCGCGTTGAAAATCCTCGGCGGTGAAATCGTGCCCAAGGAGATCATTTTGGGTTCTCGTGTCTTTGATAAGGAAAACGTGAGCGGAGGCGGCCAGGAGCTAAAGTGATTAGTCTTAGTGCCCGGAGTGGCCAAAATACTGAGTGGTGGCTGCTCGTGGGTCGGTTAATGTAATAAGCAAGAGATTGTGAATAGGATGGTTGTCAGCGAGCAGGCGCTATCGCGTCGTGCATTCATTGTCCGGGCTGGAATGGCTACGGCGCTTTCTACCCTGGGTATGGGGTCGGTGTCCAGCCGTGCAGCGACCGAGACCGCGCAATGCTGTGACATCGTGGTATTCAGCAAAATCTTCCAGGAGTTGAAACTGGATTTTGAGGCGGCTGCGGCGATGACAGCTGCTGCGGGACTTGAGGGGGTGGATTGCCCAGTGCGTCCCGGTGGGGAGGTGCTGCCCGAGCGGGTGGAAGAGGACCTGCCGCGCTACGTCGCAGCCCTCAAGCGTCATGGCCTGGTAATGCCGATGATTACGACCGCCATCATCAGTGTGTCTAGCCCAAACGCGGAGCGATTGCTGCGCACTGCGCGCCAGCTTGGAGTAAGGCATTACCGCCTGGGATGGGAGGCGCACGCTCCAGGCAAGGTGCTTAAAGACCAAATTGGGGAGTTGCGGGCGCGGCTGCAAGATCTCGCAGCAATGAGCCGTGAGATCGGCATCGGAGCCATCTACCAAAACCATTCCCCTATGGGCACCCGGAAATGTATCGGAGGCGACTTGACGGAATTAAAAGCGCTGCTCGACGGCTTTGACCCTGCGCAAGTAGGAGCTGCGTTCGATATCGGCCATGCGCTGTCGGTGCATGGCGACAACTGGAAGAGACACTTTGAAAACCTGCGCCCGCACTTGGCCATCGCTTATTGCAAGGATATAACTGCGGAGCGGAAGTGGGTAGCGTTGGGGCAGGGCAAGATTGAGCAAACCGGCTATTTCAAAGTGCTGAGACGGACCGGATATACCGCCCCCATCTCACTTCATGTAGAATACGATTGGTGCGCTGAGGGAACTCCAAAGACTCGCGAAACCTTGCTGACAGCCTTGAAGGCCGATCGGACGATGCTTCAGCGCTGGTTGGTCGCGTGACCCGGGAGGGCATCGCTCGCGCCCTTGTTTTCTATTGGCTGTCCACACCGTTAACACGCATACGCAGGCTGTAGAAGCCTTTGCTGGCGGTGATGAAAAGCGTGTGGCGATCACGGCCGCCGAAACAGACGTTGGCCGTCCAGCCTTCCGGTACTTCGATATGCTCAATCTGGCGTCCTTCCGGTGAGAAAACAAACACGCCCTTGCTTGTAGTGTAGATATTGCCCTTGTTGTCGATCGTGAGTCCGTCCGAGCCTCTTTCGCAGAAAAGCGTTTTATCGGCAACCGTGCCGTCGCCTTGAATCCGATAACGGTAAGTTTTGCTGGCCCCGATGTCCGCCACGTAAAGCAACCTCCCATCGGGCGTCCCAATGATGCCGTTGGGCTGCTTGAGGTCATCGATGATGCGAAGTGGGGCGCCTCCCTGCGGAGGTAGGTAGTAAACCGATTCTGGCATTTCCTTTGGTCCCCGGTTCCAATAATTACGTTTGTAGAAAGGGTCAGTGAAATAAATACCGCTGGCTGCCGGAGAACGGTCTGGATCTGCCGGCGCCCGCAGGCGGGTTTTGGGCTGCGCCAGCCAGAGGTCATTGGGACCATTGAACAGTTTGGCCTGGAAATCCTTGAGCACCACTAGCACTTTCTTGTCATCGAGTGAAATGCGCCACAGCTCGTTTTTTTCATCAGCGCAAGCCCAAAGGTTCCCCGCGTGATCAAAAGATAAGCCATTCGCGCGACCGCACGGCTGCATGAACGTGGACAGCTGGCCGTCGACACTCCACTTCAAGATGCGGTCGTTGGGCTGATCGGTGAAGAACACGTTGCCTTCGCGGTCGCAGGCAGGTCCCTCAGTGAAGGCGAAATCACCGGCCAGTTTCTGAAGGCTGGCCCCGGGGGCCACGATGCTCTCCTGGGCGAGGGTCTGAGTAGCTAAAGCCAAGCCTAGAGCAGCGGCAACGGTTCCTATGATCTTCATGCGGCTCATCGTGCCTTTCTCGCACGTGGCTGGCAATACTGGTCTCACGTCAGCCCAGGAGGTCAACGTTGCTTGTCCTAAGCCGTAGTCCACGATAAATTCCCGGTATGGACGAGCCGGTAGAATTGCCTATCAATGGAGTGCTGGACCTGCATACTTTTAACCCCAAAGACGTGAAGGATCTCGTGCCGAACTACCTGAGCGCCTGTCTTGAACGCGGAATCTTCCAGGTGCGGATCATTCACGGCAAAGGCATCGGGGCACTGCAGCGAACGGTTCATTCCCTCTTGCGCCAGCATCCCTCCGTGGTCTCCTACACCCTCGACCATCCCCAATACGGAGGCTGGGGGGCGACTATTGTTTACTTGCGGCCGTCGTGAGCCGCGGATGTGAACAGGCCTGGCCTGTTGTGGTGGCACACAAGTTTTCTTGAGGCTTTGCTTGCGCTCTGGCGCTGCGTTTGGCACATACGCAGGCTTATTTAAATGAAGAAAGAAAAACAGAGCAACGAAGTACAATTGTTGGATTTACTCAAGCGGGTGCTGCCAAAGGCCACCGATGATCCTAGTCTGGCTGGCAAGATTTACGAGGCGGTGGCGCGAGAACTCAAGGTGAAGTCCGCCACCACGGCCTTTGACAAGTTTTGTTCACGAGTGGCTTTGCCAAATCTCGAACCGGACAGCCTCGAAGATGCCCGGCGGCAAATAACGGAGACCTTTGGCGACGTGGACGTGACGATCAAGCCCGATCGGAAGGAAAAGAACGCCGCGGTCGAAGTGGTGTTACCTGACGGCAACGTATTCAACGGCATCATGGAAGTCAAAACTGAGGCCGGAGACGACGGAGAACAGGAAATCAAGCTGAAGTCGGTCCCGTTTCCCGTCTGCTTGCCCGGCGATAAGGAACTCGTGTGGCTGCTCGCCAAACGGGAAAACCTAACCCATGAGGAAGCGGGAATCGCCCTTTCTAAAGTTGAAGAGGATTTCTGGCTGTCCAAGAGCGGACAGAAGTTGCTGCGAGACCGAGTCGAACGAACCTTCCCTGAGTTTATTTCCCGGGTGCCACCCGGCATGTTGAACGAGGCTGGCTTGAAACGACATTACAAAACCCCTGAGCCACTAAAAGTGCTGCGGGCGGCGCCGAAGAAGTAGAAGTCAGCTTTGCGCTGGTATGGACCTAAGGCGGGTGCCGGCTTTGGTCGTCGGCATCCCATTAGCTGTGGCGGAAAGTAATCCGAGCTTTGCCGAGGTCATAAGGAGACATCTCGACATTCACCTTGTCTCCAACGCTGATGCGTATGAAATGCTTGCGCATCCGGCCCGAAATGTGAGCTAGCACCTCGTGGCCGTTTGGCAGGGCCACTCGAAACATTGTGCCCGGCAATACTTGCGTTACCGAGCCCGTTAATTCAATTGGTTCTTCCTTAGGCACGCAAAAACCTGGCCAAGTAACCCAAGCCACGGTTCAAGATCAGCCTGAGACTCTGCGTCGCTATCAGGTTACCGGAAACCGGCGCGAAGATTGCAGCCTCGGCAGGGAAATGCAAGCCACTTTTCCGTGGCCAAAACAGGCGCCCTCGGCCGGATTAAAAGCACTCATGCTCCTGGTTTCCTCCACG
The DNA here is from genome assembly GCA_002428665.1 of Verrucomicrobia subdivision 3 bacterium UBA6082. Lineage (GTDB taxonomy): Bacteria > Verrucomicrobiota > Verrucomicrobiia > Limisphaerales > UBA8199 > UBA6082. The sequence goes on along the minus strand of DIXK01000061.1, from coordinate 18,192 downwards.
TCCGCTCGGCGCCGATGGTGCCGTCAGTGTGGAACCGACTTATTTTCAGTGTCGTTGGGTCGGTGTCGACCCGGATTACGGTGGCATTGGTCAAGGATGGAGCCCCACCGATAAAGACCGGCCATTGGAACCCGCGAGACTTATCCGGGCATGGCTCGATCACTTCTGCCCTGTGGGTGTGGCCGCTGATGACCACCGTGACTTTCCCGGCATCGAAGAGAGGAGCAAACCGCTCACACACCCTGCGTTGACCGTGCCAGAGTTCGCTAGCGGACCTGCGCCAGTCGGGGGGGATGTGCATCACTACAATGCGCCAGGTAGCCTGTTTGAAAGGCTCGCTGGCGATCTCCCGCTTAAACCACTCCAGTTGTTCCTCCATATAAGGCTCAAAATCCACCAGGCCACTGTACTCCTTGCTCGAATCAGGCTTGTCCTCACCTGCATCCACGAACAACACGCGGGCTACGCCAAACGTCATCGCCGTGTAATAACGGCCGCCGGGCAAGTTCAGGTATTCTTTCATGGGACGCGCGAAAGCGCCTCGTGTTTCGTGATTGCCGCGCAGGAAGAAGCAGGGAATGGACTGGGAAGCGAACCACGCCATGGGCTCCAGCAAATAGTCCCGCAATTCCTTTTCACTCTGAGGATCTTGCAGCACGTCTCCGTTAAACACGGTGAAATCAATTGGCTTGCCGGCCTTGGCTGTAAGTAGGGGATACAACTGGACGCGGTTGTGAATGTCGTTGAAAACAAGGAAAGATACGCTGCCATCCGCTCGACCTCGTGCCGGGAAGTGACGTTCCTGCTCGGTGACCGGCTCGCCAAAGGTGACGCTATAAGGCTTGAATGAGGTAATCGGCCGCGATCGCGCTCGTAACCTTAACGGTTTGGCGGGATCGTAGCCACTGATAATAGCGCGCTGTACCGTGCTGTTCGCCTGCCGGAGGCCGTCCTGCGAGTACCATGCTTCCTTCCATGTCTGCCCCCCTTCATCTTGAGTCCACTCCACGATCCCATCAGCCGCCTGAGTGGTGAGCCAGCCCACACCCAACCGGTCGGAGTCCAGCAGTTGCACCCAAGGTTGCACTGCTATAAGCCCGTTGGTGCCCTGGGCTCGGATTTCCGCAAGCGATTTCGACTCCGGTTCACTCATCGATACCGCCGCGCCAGCGGCGTGGGCCAGTAATGCGCCCACCAAGAATCCAATAAGCAGCAAGAAGGCCGCCCAACTCGGTTTGTTCTGAAAACGATGTCCGCGCATACTGTAAAACTACCTTACGGGCGCTTTTCGGAACAGCATATTGCAGCAAGGTTGCAGTCCTTTTGGTCCATGGCTTATTTCCCGCAGGAAAGGTATATATCCGGGAAAAGACTTGGAAAGCCGGCACGTGGAGGCTAGTTTTGGCAAACGTTTATGAAGAAAAGTCCCATGTTGACGACATTGCTGGTCGTACTGACGATCAGCGCCCTGGCCTCGGTGGTTTTATGTTACCGGTACCTGGCCGCCGCCCGCGAGTTGCGGCAACTGCAGGTGCAGGCCGCGATGGTGAACCAGAACCGCACGTTAATCGGTGCTCTCGCCACGGAGACCATGGAATACAGCAAGAAGAATCCAGCTATCGACCCGATACTGGAAGCGGCCGGCATTAAGCCGAAACTGGGCGCAGCACCTAAAGCCAACGGCAAGTAACCAGCTAATTACCTCCTGAGTTTCTATGGACAATTCTGAGAATCAAAACCCCACGGAAAGCCGATCGGATTCATCCGACCTAAACGACCTTCGCTTGGAGACGGCCGGGTTGCGACAATTGCTAATCTCTCTGATCATCCTGATGATCGTGCTCAGCGGCACACTCAATCTCTATCTGCTGCGGCAGTCCAGAACTGCCCGCGCGGATCTGGTCGCGATTAAACCACAGGTTACCCAAATGGTGGCGGACTATAACAAGATGAACGCCCCGGTTATTAACGACTTCGTACAGAAATTGGTTGATTTTGGCCAGAAGCATCCAGATTTCATGCCCATCGTGCAGAAATACGGCCTGGTCCGCGCCATCGGTGGGACTAACACTGTTGCTCCACAAGGCCTTAATCCTGCCACCGCGCCAGTGACGGCCCCGGCACCTGTTCCGAAGAAGTAGTAGCGCAGGAAACGCTGACCGAAAGAGGTCCTCTCGAGCTCGCACAGTCCCTCGCTCAAAAGCGGACCGTGCGGATTGTTCGCTTTCAGACCGGCTTGGGCTCCGTCATTCGGACATTGTGTCCTCGGCTTGGCTTAGGCTGGCGCCACATTCAAAACAGAAATTTGATCGCGGTGGACAGGAGGTTCCGCATGAATAGCATTGGATGCAGGCCTTATTGTGGCGGTAATGGATTACCAGGTTCCGGATATATGGGATCCACGTGAACAGGTAGGCAAAGATGAATACCGAGTCTTGTTTTCGAAGCGAGTAGCAGAGCAGCAGGAGCGAACCGACGAGGCTCAACCACCAAAATGCAACAGGGATCACCACACGTTTTAGCTTCTCGGTGGCATACCACTGGATGAAAAAGCGGGTAAAAAACGCCACGTTTCCCGCCCAGCCCACCACTTTCCATACGCTCCACTCGATTCCGAAAAACTTTCCGTCGTACCAGATCAGGTCTGTTAACCAGTCCATATTTCCCGGCACGCTAGCGGATTTGGCCAGGAGTAGGAAGAAAGGAGTGCCGAATGCGGGTGTGGGATTTCAACCGCCAGCGACGATTCTCACAATCTCCAACCGATCGCCGGCTTTGAGTTGGCGATGGGGGAATTCCGATGGTGAGACGGCCTCGCTGTTCAGTTCCACAACGACACTTCGCGGCGGAAGTTGCCGGTTGATGAGAAACTGTTCCAGTGAACATGGCAACGACGTGGCAACTGTCTTGCCGTTGGCGATAACTTGCGCGTCAGGCATACCAGAAATTATTTCAGGATGCCAAAGCCTGGTCCCAGTCTTTCCAGACCGGCTCATAGCCGATGCGGCGAATTTGGCCCGCAACCTCGCTCGCACTCCGGCTGTCGGCAATATTGAATTGTTCGGTCGCCCGTGCTGCCGGCCCGGCTTTGGCTAACTCGTCTGGCTCCAGCTCTACAATGCGGCCTTTCCGGGTGTGGTGCAGATTCTCGTTGCCTGCTCCGGTATAACCGCCGGGTTCCGTGTGACTGCCTGCGCTCATAAGCGTGATGCCGAGGGGCATCAATCCGTCCCGGAGCCGGGCCGGTTCTCTTGTGGACAGAACCAGTCCTATATCCGGAAACATCAGCCGAAAGGCACACACCAATTGCACCATGTCGCGGTCAGTCATGTGCGTGAGCGGTTGAAACTCGCCGGCACACGGACGAAGGCGGGGTAGCGAAATCGTGACTTGGGCCTTCCAGCAGACCCGCAGCAAATACTGAGCCTGAGCGGCCACGCAGATGGCCTCTGAGCGCCAATCGGCCAGGCCGTAAAGCGCTCCAATGCCGAGTCGGCGGAATCCAGCCGCATAGGCGCGTTCGGGTGTTTCCAGGCGCCAATCAAAGTTCTTCTTTGGCCCGGAGGTATGCATGTCGTCGTACACGCGGCGGTCGTACGTTTCTTGATACACCACCAGGCCATCAGCACCGGCTTCGACCAGCGGACGGTATTCATCTACCGGCATGGGCCCCACTTCCAGCGAACAGCTCGGCATCACTTCGTGAGCGGCACGGACGCATTCCGCGAGGTAGGAAGCAGAAACGAATTTTGGGTGTTCTCCCGCCACGAGCAGGATATTCCTGAACCCTTCCTGGAGCAGTGCTTCAGTTTCGCGGCGCACTTCTGACGGTGTTAGCGTGACTCTGAGAATCGGGTTGTCTCTGGAGAACCCGCAATAGCGACAGTTGTTGATGCATTCGTTGCTGAGGTAAAGTGGCGCAAACAGGCGGATCACTTTGCCAAAACGTTGCTGCGTCAGAGCGCGTGACCGCTGGCTCATCGATTCCAATAGCGCCGTCGCGCCAGGGGCGATCAAGTTCGCAAAATCAGCCAGTGCGAGATGCGATCGCCCCAGGCTTCCTTCAGCTGCAGCCGGAGAGGCGGCGCAGGCGCGCTCAAGCAAGGTCCCCAGAGGCAAAGCGTTAAATTCAGCAACAAAACTCACAGCTTTTCAACTTAACAGAGCTTCGCCCGAAGTCGAGCTGTGGAGCAAAATTCAATACTGGTGGGTAGACTCCTGCTCGTGGATGGGGATTTCAAATTGGTCGCTGGATAGGTCCACCAGGAAGCGGGCGTCCTCTGCCCCAATAACTTTCACCACCACGCGCCAGGTAGCGACGCCTTTGGATTCCAGGACGGGTAGGGGAACCGTCCTCACGGTCCGGCCTTCGGCTGTGACCTCAGTTGGGCCGGAGCCAGAAACAAACTCCTGGCTGGCTGGCAGCGTGCAGACCAGCTTTACACGAGTTCCCGGGGCGCTGCCCTGGTTGGTGACCTTGATCTCGTAAATGACCTGCTTGCCGACCTCGACCGGATCCTCAAGGTCAACCGCATCGATGAGAATTGCGGGCAGGCCCGTTACTTTGGTTTCACAAACGGTTTGGACCGGAGGTGCAGTAGGGCTGCTGGCAGTGACGTCGAATGAGAATATGCCGGGATCGGGCCGGACAAAGTAGGCGCAAATCTGCTTCGCCCCTCCCGCCGGGAGAGCGGGTATTTGCCATCTGACGGCGCCGTTCACGAGGGCGCCGGCGTCGGTAGTCTGAGTGACCGTGGCTCCCGCCGGAATCGGCAGGGAAACGGTGGCCGCGGGTTCCGGAATATTGCCAGTGTTGCGGACAACCAGGCACAGTTGCGCGGGGCGGTTGGCGAGCACTTCATCCGGGGCAGTGCAGGAGATGGTCAAACCGGAGCGCGGTTCGGGCCCGATATCCTCGACAAAGAAGTTGCTGCAGGCTTTGGGCGTGATACAGCGATAGCGTCGACCGTTCGAGGAGAAGTTGAAAGCAAGGGCTGGCGCGGGCTCTTTACCGGCCCAAAGCACGTTGCGCAGGCAGATGGCGCGCCCGTTTTCTCGAGACGACATGAAAGGCATCGTGGTTCCCACCGGGATCCTGATATCTTCAATTTCTGCCGTGGCGGCGGCGTGGTGCAGATCCCGGAGGTTGCCCCTCCACCCCCATTGTCGAAGCACTGAGGCAAAATCAGCCTTGAGTTTCTTGTCGCTAAACCGCGAGCGGAGATCGTCGGGTGTACTGATGGGGGGAGCGAAGCGGGTGGCCGGGTTGCCAAGGCGAGTAGCGCGGTGGCTTTCTGCGTGCAGCGAGACCGCAAACAGGAGCGCCGTCAGAAGCACGAAACCTGTAGGAACGGGTAGGCGTTTCATCATCCTTAAACTATCGAGTTGGTGTCGATTTGCCAGTCCGTATTTTATCGCCTGCCGTCTTCCGGAGATCGCGCAACCGGGCTTTCAATACCGGGTTCGGATTGGTAGGTTGTTGGCGTTGTCATGATTAGCGTTGTTGAATCCCAACCCGCCGGTTCCGAAACCGACCTGGTTCACCAGGTCGAGCACATCTTCTCGCCTTCCGGTATCCTTTCGCGCGCCAGCAATTTCGAATTCCGGCCGCAGCAGCAAGAAATGGCGGTTTCCGTAGCGCGGGCATTAGAGCAGGGGCAGCACTTGGCAGTCGAGGCAGGAACCGGAGTGGGCAAGAGCCTGGCCTACCTGGTTCCATCGATTCTCTTCGCCGTGGCGAATAAGAAAAAAGCTGTTATTTCCACCCACACTATCAATCTGCAGGAGCAACTGACCCGTAACGATTTACCCTTGCTCGAAAAAGTCCTTCGGCCGGCCGAGTTCAAGTTTGCTATGCTCAAGGGGCGCAACAATTACCTGTGCACACGGCGACTCCACAAAGCCATGCAGCAATCCGGGAACCTGTTCACGTCTTCTGAAGCCGAGGAACTGCAGCGCATTTATGAATGGTCCCAAACGACCAAGGATGGGAGCATCTCGGATTTCAGCATCGAACCCGATCCGAAAGTCTGGGCGCAAGTGTGTTCGGAACGCGGCCTCTGCACGCCAAAAACCTGCGGTCATCAGTCGGACTGGGCCAAGGATCATCCGCCATGTTTCTTCCAACGTGCTCGCAGCCGAATTCTGTCCGCCGACGTGTTGGTGGTGAACCATACCCTGTTTTTTACCCTGCTGGGCGGGTTGGAGGAGGAGTCCGAAGGGGGCATATTGTTTCGCAATGACTTCCTGGTGTTTGATGAAGCACATACCATGGAGCAGGTCGCTTCCCGGCATATCGGGCTCAGCGTTTCCAGTGGTCAGCTGCGCTACGCCCTGAATCGGCTCTGGAATCCGCGCACCGAGAAAGGCCTGCTTGCTACCTTGCGGCGGGGCGGCGAGGTGAAGTTGGTCGCGCAACTGGTTAAGGCGGGGGACGAGTTCTTTTGCAAGGTTGAGGATGCCTGCGAGGAGATTCAAGACTCCAACGCGCGCGGCAGCGCGGAAAACCAGGGCGCGCGCCGGCGGGAGTGGACTGAACTGAGGATCCGACGCCCGGAGTTGGTCCCCGACACGGTCACACTACCGATCCAACGGTTGCGGGAGGCCATGAGTGACATGGTCCAGATGAGCGATGACAAGGAAATGGGCCAGGAACTAATCGAGTGTAATCGGCGCCTCGGAGAACTGCGCGAGGAAATCGCTTTGTTCTTGGGGCAGGAAAAGGAGGAGCATGTCTATTGGGTGGAACGCACCGGCAAGGCACAAAAGACGCTCTCCTTGAACGCTGCACCGATCGATGTAGCCGCTTTCCTCAGGCAGCGCTTGTTTGCCTCGGACACGTCCGTGATTATGACCAGTGCCACGCTTGCCGTTTCTGATCCGGCGCGCGTTGCCCAGGGGGGCGTTAGTCAGGAGACGGGTGAGCGGCGTGCGCACCGGTCCAGCCGAACGCGGGATTTGGTGGGACTCAATTACTTTGTCCGTCGGGTTGGCGCGGAGAAGGCGGCGCAGGTTCAAGTGGGAACCCCCTTTGACTACGATCGACAGATGAAGATGTATGTGGTCAAAAAAATGCCGGACCCACGCGAGGAGGGTTACCGTGATGACCTGGTTCATTGGGTAAAACACTTCATCAAAGAAACGCATGGGAAAGCATTCGTCCTGTTTACTAGTTTCAAGCTGATGCTCGAAGTCGGGGAGATCTTGGAACCGTTTTTTGGGCGGCTGGGTCTAAAGTGTTTCGTGCAGGGCACCGGGACGCCACGGTCGCTCATGCTCGAACAATTCAAGGAAGACGTGAACTCGGTGCTGTTCGGCACGGACAGTTTTTGGCAAGGGGTGGATGTGCCGGGTGAGTCCTTATCCAATGTGATTATCACGCGGCTGCCATTCGCAGTGCCGGATCATCCGCTGACCGAAGCGAGGTTGGAGGCGATCGAGGCTCGCGGAGGCAATGCGTTCGCCGAGTTCTCCCTGCCTGAGGCGATTCTCAAGTTTCGCCAAGGCGTTGGCCGCTTGATCCGCACCAAGAACGATAAGGGAATCGTAGTGGTCCTGGATAACCGGATCCTAACCAAACGCTATGGCCAGGCTTTCCTGGATGCCTTGCCAAAATGCCCCGTCGAAATTGTTTGAGCAGCGACGAAGCGCTCGGGGAGAAAAATGCGTCAGACTAACCGCCCGCCCGGACACGGTAAAACGTGGGTTGAGCTGTTATTGGCCGTGGGTCAGTGATCCGGACGGTCCCACCCGGACTATTGGTGGTCAGCAGGGCATACCAAGTGCCGGAGGCCAGGTTCGTGCTATAAAGCACAGTCAGGTCTTGGTTGATCGAGGTTCCCGGGATGTCGAACCTGAACTGGTTGCCGGTAACTGCCGGGTTCGCGAGGCTTGGCGGTGTGGCGGAGTTGCTGCTGGTTATGAGCGTGAACCTCGTGGTCGTAGCACGGAAAGCAACGGTTCCGTAGGACGGGCTCGGTTGATTGGTGACAAAACGATAGAACGTGAGGTAGGCGTCGTAGGCAAAGTTCTCTTGAAGTGTATTGGCGGGGATGGTCGCAGCGGTCGCCGTTCCCGAAAGCGATCCTGGACTCGGGTAACTCACCGTCGAGAAAATGTCCTCGACTTCCAATTGGATAAAGTCAGTCGCGGTGCCGCCCTGGAATGCCTCCCAGGAGAGGGTAAATGGCTGGGTGGCGGAAACTGTCTGAGCCGCGGCTAAATTGGTGATGCGGGGCGCGTTGGGTTGGTCCATGGTGGCCGGGAAATTCACGATCACGGTCTGGTTCGAGGTCGCGGCCTGTGCGAAGAAAGTGTAATTGCCAGACCGGAACGTGTCGTTGAAGGCCGCTAGGCTGGTGTCGTAGGCGAACATATTCCAGACCTCGGTTGCCATGGGATTTACATTCAGGTTGGAAATTGAGCCAGTTGGGAGTGTTACCGAAATGGCGGTTGCTGTGCGATTGGAGGCCAGCTCGGTTCCAGCCATAAAAGCGTAAGACAAGTCCGGATCGATCGCGGGCGTGGTTTCGGTCTGGTTGTAGTAATGGAAGGCACCAATACTGAATGTGGTAATGGCATTAGTGCCGGACCCGCTTCCGCCCCCGCCTCCCGACGCAGTCGTAAAAAAACCGAAATCAGTGCCACTGGTGGGATCGCCTTCGGCGCTTTCGCCGTCGACTGACCACAAAATCATTGTGTTGGCAGGAAATGCGGGGTTGGGAGTGCAGGTCAGTACTTTGTTTCCGGAACTCCATGCTGCCGTGGCGGGCAGGGGGCCCCCGAGCGGATTGCTTGGGTCAGAGAACGTTACTGAGGTTGCCGCAGGGTTCATCGCCTCGCTGAACGTAAATACCACCGGGTTGGAAGGGGGGACGCCAAAAGCCCCCATGGCGGGCACGGTCAAAATCACGTACGGTTGGGCTGCCGCCTGCAGGACTCCAAAGGCGAGGATTAGCAACATCAACCAGCACGCATTGCGGTATTTCATATTCATTCAGTCGTTTTTTCAGGTCTATTTCTTTGTCGCCCAGGAAATTGCCGATTCCCCTGGGAGAGTCAAAAGAGAACATCCCTCATAATAGGGTTTCGTCAAGCGGTTGCTGAGTCTCTAACAAACTGCGTCGGCCGCGCGCCGCCGGGCCCATCCCCGGCCGACAACAAAAAGCGCAGCCTCAGCTGTGGAAGCCGTCCCAGAGTAACTTGAAGGTGATAGCCATGACGACGGTGATGAATACCGGGCGAATGAAGCGCGTGCCCTTGCTGACAACCATGCCTGCGCCGAGCCGGGCGCCGAGCCACTGACCTAGGCCCATGACCAGGCCGGCGGTGAACATCACCTTGCCGGCTGCAAGGAAAAACACCAACGAACTGACATTGCTGGCAAAGTTCATCACCTTGGTATAGCCGGTAGCACGCGTGAGGTTAAATCCCAGGCCGAGCACGAAAGCCATGGTCCAGAAAGTGCCAGTGCCGGGACCAAAAAAGCCGTCGTAGAAGCCGATGCCTAGGCCAAAGAGCAGGTCGAAACCGCCACGGTGCATGCGCGGATGGAGGTCCTGATCGCCAGCGTGGGGTTTCATCAGCATATAGGCAGCAACGAGTATCAGGAGAATGGGGATGATCCTTTTAAGAAAGGCGGGATCGAGTTGTTGCACGGCAAACGCGCCTGCGCCGGCGCCAACGAGAGACCAGGCAAAACCGCGCCAACAGTCTTTGAGTTGGACCGTGCCGGCCACGGCGTAATGCCAGGCGGCGGACCCTGAACCGAAGCAGGCCTGAAGTTTGTTGGTGCCCAGCGCTACTTGCGGGGGCAGGCCAAGACTGAGCAGCATGGGCAGAGTGATCATGCCCCCGCCGCCGGCAATGGAATCGACAAATCCGGCGGCCACGGCGGTTAAGAATAGCAAGGCCAGGTGCCAAACCTCAAAGGTCATGGAGTGGAAACACCTCCTTATTTCGACGGCACTGCAGACGTCCAGTGATGATAGAGGCTCCAGAGGAGAATCGCGGAAGCTGTGCCGTCCATGGTGGGCTCGTTGGTCGAATAATCGTGGTAATCATCGTGGTAGACCGCCGGGCCGTGAAAGGCGGCCAGGGGGTCAGGTTCCGTGATGCTGACGCCACGGAGAGATTTGAAGATCCGGTCGTAGACGGGGCCATCCACGAGGCCGCCGCGCACCTGGCGTTGGGTGATCTGCATGGTCATCAGATGGGTGTCTTTCGGCGAAACAGTGCCGATTTCGGTGAACATGGTGTATCCCCACGGATTGCGGCCAAGCAACCAGTCACACTGCTTATCCGCGAAATCCCGATAACGAGGATCGCCCGTCATCTTTTCGTAGAGAAGGCATTGAGTGGCAAGGGCGACCGTCAGGTTGTTAGAGCACCAAATGAAGGGCACGCCGATGCGATAGGGATTCCTGGCGCCTGCAAGGAGGCACCGCTCAATTCCCTCCCGGTAATAACCGGCCAGTTCCTTTTTGAAACGGCGGTCCACGAGGTCGTAGAGACGAAAATGGCCGACGTTCATGAAGGGGTAATACTGGTAGTGCCCCGTCTGCTCCTGGCCCATCCAGCTTTCGGAGGCGGCCAGTCGGGCATAGTGTTTTGCTTCCTTCAAATAACGCGATTTGCGCGTGGCGCGATAGAGTTCTGCGGCTCCCCATTCCATATCGTCCGCCCATGTGGTTTCCTCGTAACGATAGGGAGCGCGGTAAGAGTTTCCTTGCTGCACACCTTCCTGGGCACGGCCGAGTTCGTACACTTCTATGCCTGCCTGGAGGCAGCGCTCGGCGAACGGGCGGAGCGCAGGATCTTTCTTCCACACCTGGTGCGTCAGTGCCATGGCAGCGGCGTAGCGCCCGGCGAGGTTGGCAATGCCAGTGCTCTCGCTTTGGTATTGTTGCAGGCCCTGGGGCTTCCCCTCGGCGCAATAGACGACACGATAGCTGCCCTTGCCCCAGCCATAGTCCGCAATCTCGTGCTGGGGCAGCCGGCGGCCAATGTGGTCGCGGTCGTCGGCAACCTGGTGATACAGTTGGTCGGGTGCCGGGTGAAGCTTGAGCATCCAATCCAGTCCCCAGCGGGCCTCGTCCAGCAGGTCAGGAATGCCGTTGGGGCCAGGTTTTCCCAGGCTGTCGAAGCGGTCTTCCGAGGTAGGGGACGCAAGAGCTTTGCTGCGGCCTACCAGACGAGGTTTTGGTCCCAATTCATGCGCCAGAAGCATTTGGGCAGTCGCATTCGCGGAGGTAAGCAGGTACTTGAGGAGGTCGGCGGCATCGTGCCAGCCTCCGCGGGCATCAAGGTGGGTCCCGTTGGTGAGCGGCCCAAACGCGGTTCGTCCATCGAATTGGTGGCACTCCGCGTCCAACCAGGGATTGTACCCGCAGCGTTGCTGGCGCATGAACTCGAGCAACTGGCCAGGCAGTTCGCCGTGTACGGTTGTGCCGAGGGAGAAAGGAAGCGATTTGGTTCCGCCGATTCTCAGCACGTAACGACCCGGCGTCCGCAAGGCGGAGAAATCGAGTTCCGCGTGGTGTTCGAACTGGCCCCACGTAGCGGCGGAGACCGGGCGAGTCGGGCCTTCGAATGCAATGCGGAGGGGGGCGTCTGCCGTCACCACCTGAAAAGCAGCCGGGAGCGCGGCTTTCGAGAAGGCGATCGCCACCTTGTTTTCATTGAGATGGTAACCTAGTTGGTTAGCGCGAATCCAAAGTTCCTCCGCGCTGAGCCGGAAAGCAGTGAGCCAGAGCGCCGCCCCGACGCAGGAAAGGAACAGCAACGAACCACTAAGAATGGGTGTGCGAGAATTGCGCGATTGGACGGTCGGTTTCATGAATGGGGCCAAGGTTGGTGCCATCAGGCGAACGCGTGTCAGAGTTCTTCATCAACTGGAAACCTGGTTTTCAGCCATGGGGCGCGGGGCCAACAGTTCGGTAACGGCCACGAACTGGTAGCCTTTGCGCGTCAGTGCATCGAGCAACTCTCCCAGGAGCGGATGGAACTTGTCCGCTCTTCCCGGCCCGGCTCCCAGGTGCAGCAGAAGGAGAAAACCGTTCAAGCCTTTGGGGTCCGACTGTTCCTTGTTCAAAATGCTCTCGAGGATAGCCTTGGATGCCACGAAATTCTTGTCCGCCTCGCCGGTATAGTCGGCATTGGAACGGGTGCCGGGTGTGAAGTTGATCAAGGTGAGTCCCGCTTGCTGGGTCCAGGCAGCGATCTCTTCGTTGTGATGTTCGAACGGCGGCAGAAAATAGCGAATGCGCTGGTTTTCCGCACGGGCCAGCGGAAGGTCCGTGGACGGAGGCAGGGCAGTGCCAAAGCGTTTTTCGATGGCTCTCTGACTGCTCCCTGGGGCGGCGGCGCTGTCGCGAAACTGGGCTTCGATTTTGCTCAAGTTATCTTCCAGGTCCTGGTTGAATTGCGCGTTGGAGACCAGGGTCTCCCTCTTGTCCCAGGAGCAATAGAGGAGATGCTTGTCCGAGTGCGGGCCGAGGTAATGTCCGTCTGCCAGCAACCGGCGCACGATGGAGGCAAAGTTGGTGTTCTGCAGAAAGTCTCCAGTGAGGAAGAAGGAGGCTTTGGCTTTGAAACGGCCCAGGTCGGTCAGAATCGAGTCGGCGCCTTCGGCGAATTCGTGGCCGGTGAAGAGGAGAGCAATTTGTCTGCGGTCCTTGGCACCACGGACGATGGCGCCCAACCGGGTTTCAAAATCCGGCTGGATCTGGGCCGGGGCGACCCCGGCATTGGTAGCCCCTGGTGCGCGGAGGGGCCCACCGACCTGGGCGACCAGGATGGCAGCCAACCCGAAAGAGAGCACCTGGCAGGTTTTCGGCATAACTGTCTTTATTTTCAGGCCCACGAGGGATTTGACGAGCAAAAACGCATGCCACTTCATCAAGCGGCTGTTACAGATCCTTTTCTGGTGGTAAATGTCACAAGACTCCCCTGGGACACAGTTTGTCCGGAATCCCGTCCCGCAAAATCCGGCTATACCAGCAAAAGATCGACAACCATGCGCCCCAACACCTCCCCAAAACCATTTTCGATCCCCGATTCCCCATATCGAACCTATCAAACCTCGAATCCGAAATTTCAGATCGTACCGCAGTCCCACGATCTCATCGTCCCATCAAGGTTCATATCGGTCACTATCGGTAAATCACGTCGATTAACGGTGGCTAACGGTATTTTTTTGCATTCCTATCCGCCACAGCCTTGGGAGAGCCGTTGCAACTCCATCAGCGATCAGTGAAAATCAGTGGTTCCAATAATTGCCGCTCTTGCCAGCGACGTTTCATTCAAATGTCATCAATTGTCAGTAGAAGCCTCATCCCGATTTTGCTACTTTCGAGGTGTTTTAGATCCAGCAACCGGGTTGTCCAGTCGCCGCCACGTCACCTGGCCCCGTTCAGGATCCCGTTCTTTGAAATATAGGGCTAACCAGCTCTCCCAAAATCCACCGGTCTGCCTGGATCTTTCGTTCTATAGCGACTATTGGTCGGATCGGGCAAGTTGACGAGGCTATGAGGAATCGTAACGAGATAGAGGTGAAACTAGATGGACTTGTTCGGCGGATTGAGGGTGCCCATGTGGGGTTGAAGCAGAGGGATGAACGGGTGTTCCGGTTAGCGCTGAATGAGGCGCGGGCGCTGGCGTGGCAGACGGAGATGCCGCACCTGGTGCTGCCGGAGTTGGCGGAGGAGAAGCTGAGGAAGTTGGTAGCTTGGCACTCGCACCAGGAGCGGGTGCGGCGCGAGTCACCACGGTTCAAGTCGTTTGCTGCTTAAGCTCGGGGGCTATCCATGAATACCTTGGTATTGTTGTTCATCGGGGTGGTGGTGGCGTGCGGTTGGCTGTGGCATGACCGACCGTGCCGGGAATCGTGACGCGGGGCCCGGGCGGTGTGCGGGTAGGTGTTTCCGGGCGCTATGGAATGAATTCCAGGATGCCGAATCGCTCGGGCACATGGAAGGAGCCTTTGAGGGTGGGGCGCCAAGCGAGGAAGGCGCCGTTTTCACGATCGCAACGGAACAGGTTCAGATTCCAGCGGGTGCCCGGGGCGGGCGGGTTGTCGGCGAGTGATTTGAGGGGGATACGGAGTTCGCAGGTCCAGGTGCGCGTGCGGCGGTCGATGGTGGTTCGGGAGTCAAAACCACTGGACCAACCGAAGTCTTTTTCCGGCAGGCGGAGGCGGACATCGAGCCGCTCATTGGTGGGGGCGACTTCGAATTCGAGGTAATGACCGGGTTCACGAGGGTCGGGGCCGAGGAACGCTTCTACGACGTCACGATCCCACAGACTGACCCCTTCGCGATGGAGGTCGTAGCGTTCGCGGTCGGGTAAGACGGGCTCGAAAGTGGTGAGTCTGGTGAATGGGCAAGTCCAGTGGAGGTAGAGGTATTGGTCGGACCAGAGGGCGCGCACGTGGGTGGAACCTTCCGGCCGGACGGTGCCGTCACGGTTCATTTGGTCGAGACGAACGGGAATGGCGCGGTCCCAGAGCATGAAAGCTGAGGAATCCTCCCAGAGCCGGTCCTGGCTGATGCGGCGGGCCTGGAGGATCGGAGCGGGGAGAGAGCGAACGAGGAGTTTGCGGGCGTTATCGAAGTAGATCTTGCGGAGGACGGGTGCGGGCAGGCCGATGGATCTGATTGTCCAGTCTCCCTGGATGGGGGTCATGTGGTCCCAGTCTTTATCGCGGGTTTCGAGCCAGCGCCATTCTTTGGCGAAGAATACTTCGGCATCGGCATCGGTGGGCGGGGGTTCATTGCCGCTGGAGCCAAGAATGATGCGGTTGTAAACCATGAAATCGGTGCCGAAGAGGATCCGATCCTGATGTTTGAGGAAGAGTTGGCGGACTTTCTTGGGGTCGTGACGGCCGATTTCCGGAATGCGGGCGGCGAGGTCGGCCATCATGTTCGGATAACGGCTGAGGGAGGCGTCGACCCAGTCGAGTTCTTCGGCGTTGTTGGCGAAGTGGACACAGACGAACGTCGTTTGTGGGTGCCGTTCAATCACCCGGTTCAAAGCCTCGAGCAGTTGTTTCCATGAAGGGTATTTGTTCGTATCGCCGAACCACCAGCTTTTGTGGTCTTTCAATTCCTTCCAACGTTCATTCTGTTCGTTGTAGGGCAGCCAAAAAGCCTTCGGGTCGGCAACATGGATGGAAACCGGCAGGCCAAGTTCGCCACAGCGCTTCCAAACGGGATCGAGCTTGGGATCATCCACGCGGATCAATTGGCCAGCTCCGTCGCGCAGATAGAGGCCCAGGCGCTTGTATTCTTTGAACCCGGCGGCGCCCAGACGATAGGCTTCTTCGATCTGTTTTACCGCGCGCTCCTGAAAATCGGGCCGGTCCCAACCGGAATAGTCCAGGCTCACGTAGTGGACGAAGCGTCCCGGAAACAGTGTATCAGCCAGCCGCTTGTTTAGTTCGAACTCACTTGGTCCGCCGTCTTTGGCGGGGGTGACTGTGCCGCCGCTGAGGTTGACGCCCAAACCGACTCCGGAAGCGTCCATTATCTTGACGGCGCGGGCAAGGTGTTGCGTGGTGTAGTTAATATGCTGGTGCAGATCGATAATGCGAAGCTCCGCGCGCCAGGCTGAAGGGCTATCCTCTATGGAACCTGCCGCGGCCGATATGAAGCCGTTCAGAAGCAGGAAGCCCGAAGCAAGCGTGATCGAAAAGGCAGTCTTGGTCATAAGCTTGATGATGCTTGCCACTCTATGAAGTTGCGGCGCGGAGGACCAGAATGTTTCGAGGGTCTTGCTGGAGCCAACGAAATATCGTCTCACCGCTTAAGATGTCGGCCCTCCCTGTTGGTGGGCGATTGCAGGTAAGATGTGGTGCAACAAAGAGCCGCCGGGCAACTTCAAGTCACCCGGCGGCTTGGCTTAAGATCGCTTTCGGCCCCTGACCTACTTCTTCACCCGGAAGAACCGGTTGGCGCCGGGCACCAGCGTTTCGGAGTAGGGCGAGGTTGGTGCGGGGGTGATGGCCGTCCAAGGACCACTCAAATCTGAGGCCCATTCCAACTGCCCACCCCCAGTCCACTCCAATTTGACTTGGTCGCCGTTGATGACCGGGGCCAGGAAGACGGGCGGAGCCGCCATGGGGATTACCTTCAGCACGCCAAGGTAGGTGAAATGGTTGGCGTTGTTGTTCTCCGGCGTTGGCGCCAGGGCAACGGTGATTTCGCCGGCTGCAGTGGGAAGGATCCCGGCAACGGTGGCGGTATTGGTGATGTTGTTCGCAGCATTGAGGGCTCCAAAGCCCGCGTTTGCACCGGTAACCGTGTAGCCGGTGGTGCGGTTGTCACTCACTCCGGTGCGGGAGGCATAGAAGATGAGGCCGTATTCCTGGCCGGGGTCCAGGCCGGTGATTTTGAAGCTCGGGAAGATGTCAGTCAGACCACTGAACAATTCCGTATTTCCATACAGCGAATCGCGCGTGGAAGAAACTGGGAAGGGTGCCTGTGTTGAAGTAGTCCCATTTTCGTTGACGCCACCAAATCGGCTGATGATCACCAGCTTTGATTCCGTGGTGCGGTTGCGCGTCGTGATCAGCGGGGTCAGTTCGTTGCCTGCGCCGGAGGCGAACGAACCGCTGACATTATTCCAGAAAGCTACCGGATCTTGTGGGGGCATTCCATTGGAGGTAGTGTTGGCACCACCAAAGTCGAAGATGAATCCTTCTGGTTCCTGGGGAGGAACGGTGCCGGTGGCAGTGGTATTTGGCGCGATGGGGTTGCCCGCGAGATCCAGGATGTCAGTAACCCCAAGAGTAAAGGTGCCCGTCAACGGTTCGGTCACCGAGAGATTGAGCCATACAGATTTTCCGTCGGCCATAAGGATCGCTTCGCTGACAATGGCCTGGCCGTTAACTGTATAGAAATAGGGAGCAGTGGCATAGCCGGGTTCGATGGCCTCGCTAAACTCGACCTGGATGTTGAAACCGCTGGGGCTGGTGACCGAGACGATGGTGGGTGGGGTTACGTCGGTAATGACCTGGAGAGTTGCGTTGGTACTTTTTACACCGTAGGCCAGGTTGCTGACAGAGACAGAGTATTGGTAACCGTCCAAATCTGCAGTCACGCTGGGGATGGTGTAGCTGAACTCATTTGCGTTCGGAATGGGGTTTCCGTTTTGATACCATTGAACCGTGTAGGGCGGAGCCCCAGTTACGGCTGCGGTAAAAGTCACCGGGCGGAATACAACCACGCGCTGGCTGGCGGGCTGCTGGGTGAACCCGATGGGCGTTTGCGGAGGCACGGCGTCAATCCTCAAAACGCCCAGGTAGGTGAAGTGATAGGCGTTATTGTTGTTGACGCTCGGAGCGATACTGACAGAGATTTCTCCTGACGCATTAGGTTTCACCGCGGTGGTTGATACCGTAGTATCGATATTATTGGCCGCATCGAGAAACACGGTTTGCAGGGTGGCGCCCTCTACGGTGTAAGCGGCCTCACGGTTGTCGGTGGACCCATCGCGAGAGGCATAGAAGGTGAGGGTGTAATCCGTGTCCGCGTCTAGCCCAGCGAGTTTGAAGGCCGGGAAAATATCCGTCGATCCACCCCATAGTTCAGTGTTCCCGTAGAGTGAGTCGCGGGTTGCGTTCCCTGGATATAAGGTTGATGCGGTCGTGCCACTCTCATTAGGTCCGTTGAAGCGCCGAACCATAAGGAAATCAATGGTTCTTGTGACCCCGTCGATCGAGACCAGGTCCAGGAGTTGGCCGGTGTCGGATTGGCCGATGGTGGTGACATTATTCCAGTGGCGTGCGGGGTCGTTTGGAGCTTCTCCGCGGGTGGTTTGGGCGGCTGCGGCTCCAAAATCAACGAGGTAGTTCTGGGCTAGGGCGGGAAGCGCAGTGGCCAGCAGCACTCCGCACAGGCCGCCCCGAAGCCACCGCCTTGAGGAGGTCAGGCTGGGTTCAGGAACAAAGTTTGGATATTCGGTTATCATAGTCTCTAGGTGGTTTGGGGTTAATGGTCGTTACATAGCCGCGTTGTACCGTCGGGTTCACGGTTTGCCCGCAGCCGCAGCAAGCACTCAACCTGTGTTGCAATGATGACCAGCATGGATGAATGTTGTCCGAACCAGGGCATAAGATCGTCACCACGCGGGAAAGTCAATGCTGAATGGACGCCTTTCTCACCAACGCAAACGGGTGATTCATCTGGTTTTTGG
>DIXK01000041.1 GCA_002428665.1 Verrucomicrobia subdivision 3 bacterium UBA6082 | reverse complement strand
GACTCAAACCCCTCATGGAACGGATAACTGATTGCCACCCCCGGGTTCTCCCCCACACTCACATCATCGATATACCACCCGTCTTCCGTCCCCACCCCATCCGTCCACAAATGAAACCGTATCCGCAAGTTGCTCTGCGTCCGCCAGGGCGATAGGTCAATCTGCTGCTCCGCCCACTCGTTCCGCACCTGGTTCTCCGATACCCCATACACCGGCGCCCAACTGTTCCCATCCGTCGAGACTTCCACCCGGCCCCAATCCCCACTGCCCATCCGCATCCGATCCCAAAAACGCAGCACCGGCCAGCTCGTCCCGTTCAAATTCACCGCCGTCAACGCGTAGCCATCGGTGCTGTTTGCATAAGTGCCTTGAGGCGAGTCCGTGAGGGAAAAGGTGCCGGAATGGGCTTGGTTGGTAACCACATCCCAGGAGCCGGTAATATTCCAATTGATCAAACCGTCCTCAAAGTTGTCGGCGAAGGGCGGCGGGTTGTTCAAGGTGCGAGCAGAGCTTTCAGTGGTGCTGTCTGGTGAAAACGTGCCAAAGGGGGTAACGGCATAGACCCGGTAATAGTACACCGTATCCAGAGCAAGCCCGGAGTCGGTGAAGCTGGTAACCGCCTGGCTGGGTACGGTGGCTACGAGTGTGGAATTGAGGCCCACGCCCGAAGTGGTAGACCGGAATACCGCGTAATGAGAAAAGAGCACGTCCGTGCTCGCAGCCCAGGAAACGCGCATGGAGTGCGACCCAATACTGTCCAGCACCGGTGCGGCAATCAGGGATGGCGATTCGGCGACAGAGATGTCGTCTATGTGCCAGCCATCGGCGTTGGCAGCGGTATCCGTAGTCAAACGGAACCGTAACAGCACTGCCGGAGCCCCAGCGTAAGCCGTCAGGTTGAGCCGCGACCGCAGCCATTTGCCCCCGGAATTCCCGGTGAAACTGGCCAATGAGGCCCAATCGGTGCCACCGTTAACCGACACCTCAACATAACCGCCATCTCCAGCGGCGAACTGGTACTGGTGCACAAACGACAACACTGGCGCAACCGCCGTCGCCAGATTCATCGGTGCCGCGAGTGTAAGAGGCTGCGAAGCAATCCCGTTGGCGTAATTTGTTCCCGGCGAATCCGACCAGGCCAATCCATTACCACCGACCTCATTGGTAAGCCCCCACGGAGCGGTCACCAACCAGGTCCCGGGACCACCCTCGCCATTATCCAGGAAAGGATAGTCCATGCCCGGAGGAGTCGTTGCTAAAAGGGCCACACTCTGAGAATGAAGCGACGCACTGTTCAAGACGAGGATGCGGTAATAGTACTTTGTCTTCGGGCTCACCGTGATGTCGGTGTAGGCAGTTGCCAACCGATCGCTGATCTCCGCGACCAGGTGAGCTGAATGCCAATCCACTTCTGGCGTGAAGGATCGGTAGATGCGGTAGGACACGAACCCAGGGTCGTTGGATGCGGTCCAAGACAACGGCACTTGGTTGGGAGTAGGGCTGCCCGCAGCACTGAGCACTACACTATCGGGCGCTTCACCAATACTCACGTCATCGACGTACCAGCCATCCATCACCACGGACGAGTCGGTGACCAGACGAAACCGGACGCGCACCTCTTTGAATCCCCGATACGCGGCGAGATCAAGTTGGTCCCGCGCCATGACCGGCAGTTCGCCGGAGTACTCGGCTAGCGCCGGTAGCCAGGAAGCGCCGGCATTCGTTGAGACTTCGACCCGGCCAAAGTCGTATCCACTTTCCAGGGAATACGCGTGTCGAAAGCTCATTGCTGGGCGGGTCGATCCGCTCAAATCCAGGACATCTTTCAATGTGAGGGTGACTTCCGAGTTGTTGACGTAAAAGGTCCCCGGACTGTCCGTAACGGCATGCGTGGGCGAGGAATAGCGACTGGAGGTCAAGGCCCACCCGCCGTTGGTCGTCCATTGGCCGATTCCCGCCTCGAAAGTGTCCCAGAACGGGTAGGCTGCCTGGAGGTGGCAGCAACCAAGAATAATTGCAGAGTAACTCAGGACTGCGCGCGAGCATCGGATCAACCATTGCGATGTGTTCATAAGACCTAGTTTGACGCCACTACTATTATAAAATGAACTGTCTCAAGGCTATACAAAAACTGTCGAAATCTAATCTCATATTGCCAGCGGGCATATTCTGGTTGCCGATTCACCATCCGCGTTGAATGTGGAGCGGGGCTCTCTGGGGGTCTGTCACCGGGGGGCGTTGATTCCTGCCTTTAGCGGGACACATCAGCCTAGCCTTTTTCGGCAAGGATTTTTCAATCTCTAGCGGCCGGCCCAAGGCCGCGCGATGACAGGACCGGTGCTTTCTTTAACTGGCTGATCTGGAAGGCACCGGTCTCGATCTCGACCTGACCTTTCAGATTAAAATGACAGCGCAGCATATCCCCGCCCGCCGGGGACCTTGAGACGTGTTGCTTTGCGGGTTTGGCCGGTCCTTTCAATCCACGACGATAATCTCGTGGATATCGACGCGGGGCACCGTGAGGTGGATTTCACCAGAACGGTATTCGAAGGCGAGCGGTTGGCCGGCAGGTTCCAGTGTGATTTTCGAGGGTTGCTTTGCCTGCCGGATGATCACGTCGAGCGGCCCAACTGGCGCGATCGATTCGAGAATGGGCTCAGCCTGGTGAGGGCCGGAAGTGTTGACGAGGTTGATGGCCAACTTGCCGCCCGAGCGGTTGACCACGACATCCACGTCTTTCGATCCCTGCACCTCGACGATCGGTTTGGGGAACAGTTCGCGCACTATTTCGTTGAGAAACTGGCGGCTCGCCGGGTCGTGGTTCTCCAGGTAGGCGCGGCTGAAGCTGAACCAGGTGGCAGCGATCCGTCCGTTGCCCAGCGGGGCAACCGAAGCAGCGGGCGTGGCAGGAGAACTGGGGTCGTTGGCAGCGTGCAGTTGGCCCAACGTCTTGGCTTTCGCACCGGGTTTGACGGCCTGCGCGGCGTCTTTCACCGGCACGAGGGTTTGTGACACGGCCAGGTACTTGGGCTGCGAGGAGGTCGCCCCGACCTTAGTAACGTCCAGATCGGTGATGAACAGCGCCCCAGCAGCGGGCCCGATGAGCAGCAGGTTGCCGCCCGCCTTGACGTAATCGATGAGTTCCTCTCTGAAGCCGGGGTCTAGGTAATCCCATTCGGGCACGATGATGAGCGGATATTGCTGCATGCGGCCAGCGAGTTGGTGTTCTCCGAGCAGCTCCACGGATCGCTGGCTCTCGAGCAGGGCCTCAAGAGTGCCGCTGAAGGGCGAGTGGTCGCGGCCGAACAAGCTGTTCATCCGTTGGTAATGCGCGGCTGTGGAGTAAAGCAGCGCGATCTGCGGCACCTGGTCCGCGTGATGACAAAGCACCTGTCGCGCCCGACAGAATTTGGCAACCTCGCCCATCACCGGCATGCGTTCGCTGCGGACGGAGCCGTCGCGTTTCTGGGTGAAATAGGCCTGGAACCCGCCACCGAGGGCGAGCACGACCGCAGCTTCACGCTGGAGTTGCACGGCGGTCTTTTGGGTGGCACCGTCCTTGCCGGGCTTGGTGGTGAAACTCCAGGCCATCAGGTCCCATGGTTTGCCCTGCCGCGCCAAGTACCGCGCTGAGATCCGGGCCGAATTCACACTGTCCTGTGGGCTGTAATCGCCGGAGAGAAAATCCACTGGAGCGCAAACTGGCTCGGGCATGTGGTCCGTAAAGGCCCAGTTGCTGCAGAGCTGGAACTTTGGGTTGGTCTTCTTGACCTTGGCGATGTAGTCGCGCAGGTAGTTGCGAAAGGCCTCGCGGTTGAATTGCAGGAACTCGAACCAGTGCGGGTCGCCCGGCTTGCGCGGCACATCAGTAATGCCGGTCTTTTCCTTAAACGAAGCCAACGCGGCCGCACCGTAATCCGGAACCGAGGCCCAGCACTCGCCGTCCACCCAGGCACCGTCCACACCGTAGACGCCTGCGAGCTCCCGAAGTTGCGGCACGAGCAACTGGTCGGCATACGGGCCGAAGAACGAGGTGGCGTTGCCGTTGGCCTTACCGTCGGCGTTGATTGCCGCCCAGTCCGGGTGTTGGATGATCGCTTCTGAATCCCACACGCCGGAATAATGCATGTAAAGCGACACCCCGCGCTCAGCAGTAACCTCGCGCCACAGTCGCAACGGGTCGCCGCCGACAAATCCCGGCGCCGGGTTGCCTGCTTTGGTCGGGTAGCTCGAAAGACCGCGGTGTCCCTTGCAGTCGATCTGCAGATAGTCGGGATGGACCTTATTGATCACATCCTCGATCATCTCACGCGTCGTGTTTTTGCCGATTTCGGTGCAGTCGGGCCCGGCGTGGAAATCGAAATGCACGCCGAAGAAGCTGTCCGCCCGCTTGAGCCGCGGGGCCTCCGCCGCGGGCAGCGTTGGCGGAAGCACAACGAGACCGAAGGCGAGCGTGAGCAGGAGGTTAAACCGTCGTGAAAAACCAGTTTTGAAGAGCGGCATGCCCTTAAGTAGGCAACAATCTCCCATTGCACACGAGCAAAAACCGCGGGGTGGCGACAGGGAGGCACAATAAGTGCGCCCGTTACGTTGCGCTCCGGCATTGCATTTTCGGCTTGATTTATCGGGCGTATCGCGATGATTGGACGCCATGAGCAATTTCGGTTCTCTTTGGATGGTGCTAGGGTTGGCCGTGGCCTTAACCGTGCGCGCGGACGAGGGGATGTGGCTGTTCGATCAGCCGCCTTCCCAGGTTTTGCGCGAGCGTTATGGTTTTGAGCCTTCGGAGGCCTGGTTGCGCCATCTGCAACGCTCGTGCGTCCGCTTTAACTCCGGAGGTTCCGGCAGCTTTGTGAGCGAGGACGGTCTGCTGATTTCGAACCACCACGTCGGGTCTGACGCTCTGTATAAGCTGAGCAGCTCCGGAACGAATTTCCTGCGGGATGGTTTCCACGCCCGCAGCCGGGAGCAGGAGATCCCTTGCCTGGACCTGGAGCTAAACGTCCTGCAGGAAATTGAGGAAGTGACCGCGCGAGTGAACGCCGCAGTGCCCCGCGATGCCACAGCGGAAGCGGCACACGAGGCCCGCCGCAAAGTGATCGCGACCATTGAAAAGGAGTCACTGGATCGGACCGGGATGCGCTCGGACGTGGTGACCCTATGGAAGGGCGGTGCGTATCACCTGTATCGCTACAAGCGTTACACCGACGTGCGCTTGGTTTTCGCGCCGGAACAGCAGATAGCGGCATTCGGAGGCGACCCCGATAATTTTGAGTTCCCCCGGTTTGATCTGGATATCAGTTTCTTTCGCGCCTACGAGAATGGCCGGCCGGCAAAGACACCCGATTACCTGAGGTTCTCCCCTGCGGGCGCGCAGGCGGGCGAGTTGGTTTTGGTCGCGGGTCATCCCGCGTCCACGAGCCGCTTGCTGACCGTGGCGGAGCTCGCTGAGGTGCGGGATCAAACCCTGCCGCTACGGCTGAGTTGGGCCAAGCAGATGGAGGTGCTCCTGTCCAACTGGAGCGCAAGGTCGGAGGAAAACGCGCGGCGCGCCGCCGATTTGCTGCATGGAATCCAGAATGGCCGCAAGGCTCGGAATGGCCGGCTTGCCGGACTGCTGGATCCCAACCTGTTTGCCGAGAAGCGACGGGCGGAAGCGGAATTCAAAGCGTGCCTCCAGGGCAAGCCACAGTTTTCGGACGCGCTGGCCGCCTATGACAAAATCGCTGAATCGGTGCGGGTCGGTTCCCGGGAGGCTAAACGAACGCTGTTCCTGGAAACCTGGATGGGTTCGATGAGCGACAGTTTTGCGATTGCCCGGACCCTGCTGCGCGCCGCGGAAGAACGCGCAAAACCGAGTGGCGAACGGCTGCACGAGTTTTCGGATGCGGGCAGGGAATCGCTTGAGCTGCGGCTCTTCTCGGCTCAGCCCATGTACCCGGACCTGGAGGTTCTTTTGCTCAGCGAGGTTCTTACCCTGATGGCCAGCGAGTTTGGCGCGGACGATCCGCTGGTGCTACAGGCTTTGGCGGGGAAATCTCCACAGGCACGAGCCGCCGAAATGGTCCAAGGCACGCGCGTGGCGGAGGTCGGGTTCCGAAAGCACCTGTACGAGGGGGGAATGGAATCGATCCGCACCGCGAAGGACCCGCTGCTGGAGTTGGCGCGAGCGCTGGATCCGGAGGCGCGCCGCCTGCGCAAGGCGGCCGAGGAAGAGGCGGAAGTCCGGCAACAGGCGCATGCGGCCATTGCCGCCGCACGAAACGCGCTGCTAGGAACTTCGGGTTACCCGGACGCCACCTATTCGTTGCGGCTGAGCTTTGGCACTGTGATTGGCTATGAAGAGAATGGTCAGACTGTGCCGGCATTTACGACCCTCGAGGGCTTGTATGCCCGGGCTGCGGCCATGCGCCGCCAGCCGCCATTTGATCTCCCGCCACTCTGGGAGAAGCGTAAGGGAAGTCTGGACTTGATGACCCATTTCAACTTTGTCAGCACTGCCGACATCATCGGCGGCAATTCAGGCAGCCCGGTGGTGGACCGCTCCGGCAGTTTTGTTGGGATTATCTTCGATGGCAACCTGGCAAGTCTGCCGTGGGATTATATGTTCAGCCAAACGCAGGGCCGGGCCATTTCGGTGGATGCCTCGGCCATCGTTCACGCGCTGGATCGCGTTTACGAAGCCCGAGAACTTCTGCGAGAACTGTCGCGGTAATTGAGGCCCTGTTGCAGCCTGATTACAATTCGGCTATCTGGTCCGATCACGCCCATGAAGCAACCCTTGGTTTTTCTGTTGCTGGCGCTGATGTTGCCGCCGGCAGCGAGTCGCGGCGCGGATCTCGCAGCCACGCATGCGACGGAGAGCGGGCGCTCAGGAATTGTCCGGGTGGTGGATCATGGCCTTGTCGATGGCCGCGGCCCTTTTCTCGGACTTGGGGTTTCCTACATGACGGCGCTGTGGCGCTGTCGCCACGACCGGGAGCGGCTGGAAAGCGACCTTCGATTTCTTTCGCGCCAGGGATTCAATTACTGCCGCATCCTCTCCATGGTGGGGTGGTATCCCGCGTGGGATGGATTGGAGATCGCTCCTGTGGCCTTCACGAACAGGGTCGGCAAGGCGGTGGAGGCGTGGCCCGATTACTGGCAACAGTTCGGCACGCTGATCGACCTTGCGTATGACCGACATGCTCTGCGGGTGCAAATTACCATTTTTGCCGACGCGCAGCTCATGCCGAACAAGTCGGATCGCATCGAGCATCTGAACCGCCTGCTCGCCAATGTGGTGCGCGGTCGCGAGCAGAAGGTGATCCTGATCGAGGTGGCCAACGAAGCGTGGCAAAACGGATTTCCCGGCGAACCGGGCCTGGCAGACCTGCGCGAATTCACCCACTACCTAGCCGATCGCACCGACGTGCCGGTGGCCACCACGTCGAATCACGAAGACGAGTTTGCCAAGGTGTACCGCCAGAGCGCCGCCGACATTGCCACCTGGCACTTCAGCCGGGACCGCCGCCCGGACGACGGCTGGAAACCAGTTTACGATTGTTGGGACGTGGGCGACCTGCCGGGTTTTCCGCCAGTCAGCAGCAATGAACCTCTCGGCCCCGGTTCCTCGGTAGCCAGTGAGACGTCCAGCATCCGGCTCGTGATGGCGGCAGCGTTCGCCTATACCGCAAAGCTGCCGATGTATGTGTTCCATGCCGAGGCGGGCGTGTTTGGAAAAACTCGATTCGAGGACACCCCGTCGATCGGGAGTTTTCGCCATCTGCTGAAAATGCTCCCCTCCGATTTGCCGAATTGGAAGCGCAATGACGGAAAGCAGCCGGAAGCCCCGTTCACGGCGTTTGCGGGCGGACAGCCCAACCGCTATTGGCCCGAAGCTTCCGCCGGGCGCGACGGCTGCGTTCGGAACATCGGGAGCCGCAGGGGCGACCGCTTTGTCTGTGTTCCGATTGGCATACGGGAGCAGGGCCTGGAACTGGAGGCCCGCGAGGCGGTGGAGTTCGAGGCCTTTGACCCACTCACGGGCAAGGTCATCCGGTCTCTGTCGGTGAGGCCGCATGAGCGCTTCACCCTGCCCCCCGGCGACGGCGGGCTGATCCTCAAAGGACGCCTCCGCGGCAACGGTCGCTGATCCCACGTTGCGTGGCGCGATGCCGTCCGCGGATTAATAACCGGGGTCGGTGATAGATTTCTTTCGAATCTCGGTAGTGAGTTTCGCGGCAACAGGTTGAATGACTGGACCCTGGCCGATGAGCACCATGGAGAGGTTTTCCAAAGGGTAATACTGCCGGATCAAGCGCTGGGCGTCTTCGGATGTCACCCCATCCACACGCTCGAAATAGGTGTTGTAATAGGCGGGTCCCAGGCCGTAGAACTCCAACTGGGCAATCGCCCCGGCGAGTTGGTCGTTCGTCTCCATGGTGGGGCCGAACTGGCCTTTGATATAGCTCTTGGCGGATTCGAGTTGCGCGGTCGTCACTCCTTTTTCCCGGAGCCGTTGGAGAACCTCGAGGGTCAACTGCAGGGCCTGGCCGGTGGTTTCGTTCTTGGTGAATGAGCCGATGAAGAACTCGCCGGGGACGGGGTGGGCGGCAAAGCCACTGCGCGCCCCATAGGTGAGACCGGACTCAATGCGCAGCGCGGTATTAATCATCGAGGTGAAGCGTCCGCCAAACAGGGTATTGATAACCTGCAATGGAATCCAATCCGGGCTCGTGCGCGCGGGGCCGAGGCTGCCGACGCGAAAGAAAGTTTGAGTGGCATCCGGCTTTTCGACCAGCAGCACGCGCCGGCCGGGCGGAGTCTCGGGGTTCGTGAGCGCCGGCACGCGAGCCAGACGTGGTTGCCAGGCGCCCAGGGCCGTGGCCAGACGGCGTTGGAGGTCGGCGGCGTTGAAATCGCCCGCAACGGCCAGAATCAGTTGCCCGGGAACATAGTGTTCCTGGTGAAACGTGATAATCTGCTCACGGGTAATCTGCGGCAAAGTCGCCTCTGTGCCGCCGACCGGCCGAGCGTAGGGGTGGGTGCCGAACAGCAATCCCTGGAAGTAGCGCCCCAGCACCTGGTTGGGGACTTCCTTGGCTTCGGCGATACCGTCTACTTCCTGTTGTACCAGCTTGGCGACTTCGTCCGCCGGGAACACCGGATTTATGAGCAGGTCAGCCAGCAACGCCACGGCGAGGTCAAGATCCTTGCTGACAAACTCCGCCGAACCCGAGGCGTAGTCCCGCGCGGCCCCGCCGTCGAATGAGGCGCCGACAAAATCCAACTCCTCGGAAATCTGCTGCGCGGACCGAGTCTTTGTCCCTTTGCGCAGCAGTTGCGCAGTGAGCGACGCCAGGCCTTCGTGGCCGTCGGGGTCGCAAATGCCGCCGCCGGATTTCATGATCCAGACAAAGCTGACGAGCGGCAATTGATGCCGTTCCATCAACAACAGCGTCGCGCCGTTCTCGAGCTTGTGGGTGGTGTAGGGTGGCAGAGTAAACTTATCCGCGGTCGCGCCAGGCGCCGCGAGGGGGCTCACTGCAAGCCCTCCGGCCAAAACCATCAGCGCCCCGGTGCAGGAAAATTTTCGTTTCATACGCTCGGTTCAGGGTTGAGGTTTTTCGGCGGGTTCGGTTTCTGGCACCAACACAGCAACGGTCCGGTTCCGGGCGGGAAAGTACCGCTGAGCCACGCGGCGGAGATCGTCCCGGGTAACGCGGTTTATCAGGTCCACCTGGGTAAAGAGACGTTGGTAATCACCGAAAACCAGTTCGTAATACCCAAGCAAGTTGGCCTTGCCCTCGATGGTTTTCATCGATTGATAAAAGTCGCTCAGGGCGGTGTTTTTGGCTTTTTGCAATTCACGCTCGGTCACCATTTCCCGGCTCACTTTCTCCAGTTCTTCATAGAGGATTTGCTCCACCTTCGCCGTTTCCACGCCGCTGCGGGGCTGGATATTCAGCTCGAAGAGGAACGGATCAATATGCGGGGAGAGGCCGCCGGAAACGGAATTCGCCACCATCTCCTGGTCCACTAGCCGGTGATAAAGGCGCGAGCTTTGGCCTCGCAGCAGGATATACTCGAGGACACTCATGGGAACGAAATCCGCATCGCGGGCCGCTGGCGCATGGTAAGCGACCTGGAGAATGGGAAGCTGGGCGAACTTCCGCACTTCCAGGCGGCGTTCCCCAAGTTGGGCCGGCTCTTTGGTCGTAACCGGCGGGGGCGCCGGTTGGGGCGGAATCGGCTCGAGGTGTTGCCTCGCCAGCTTGAGAACTTCCCCAGGCTCGAAAGCGCCCACCACAATCAGCACGCAGTTGTTGGGGGCGTAATAGGTCTTGAAGTATTGGATCAAGTCTTCTCGTTTCCAGGCATCGATGTCGGAGGCCCACCCGATGACGAGCCAACTGTATGGGTGCGCCGTAAACGCGGCAGCAACGAGTTGCTCGCGCAGGAGCATTTCGTTGTCGTTGTCCACGCTCAACCGGCGTTCGTTGGCCACCACGCCTCGCTCGGACTCAAGCATCTTGGGATCGAACGCGAGTGAAGCCATGCGGTCCGCCTCCAGCTCAAATATGAGAGGCAAGGCGGCAGTGGGGTGCCAATTCTGGTAACCCGTGATGTCCTCGCTCGTAAAGGCGCTGTTGGCCCCGCCGTTATCTTCCATGACGCGGTCGAACATACCCGGGCCAAATTTCCGCGCGCCGTTGAACATCATGTGCTCGAAGAAATGGGACAGGCCCGTAAGACCGGGACGCTCATTCCGTGAACCGACCCGGTAGAAGAGGTGAGTGGCTACGTTGGGAATGGCGTGATCCTCGAGGAGGAGTACTTTCATCCCGTTGGTGAGCTGGTGCACCTGCACGTTGAATTCAAGGGCGCCAGCGGCCCACACCGGCGCCGGGAGCGCGAGGCCGAGAACGACCGCTGCGAGGCTGATTCTAGTTTTCATTTTGAGGACCCGCGGTGAGCATTGGCCGCCAATAACGCCCTGTCAAGAGGTGAGAGTTTCTATCGAATTCCCGCATTCCGGAGGACCCTCTTGCCGCCGGCTTCGACTGTTCAGCCGGAGGGCTCAGAATCAGACAATTTGGGATAAGTGCACGGTGACGCGCGGCCGCCTATAAGTCCTTTCCGGACAGCAGCACGGGGAACCTCTTAATGACCGGGAAGTCTCCGACCAATTCGAAGGCATATTCGGCTTTGGCACCGGGTAGGCGCACCCTGACCTGCTCCACTCCGCCATTGTGAGGGTTGCAGGCTAATACCAGGAGCGTTTTGCCGTCCGCAGAGAGCTTGGTGCGAACCAGCGGTTCCTTGTAGTAATTCACGAAGCTGGGGTAACGCTCGTCGCCCACCCGCCAGACGTTGTTCTTGCCGCTGCTGATTTCGGGCATTTCCCATGGGGTTCCGGCATCGATGATGTCTTTGTTCCGGCTGGCTTGCCACATGCCGAGGACGTGAAAATTGTAGAAGCCGAAATACTTGAGGTAGTAATTCAGCGAGACCTCAACGCCGTTGACGATGCGCTTGACCGTTGGCTCGCGGACCCGCCAATCGGAGTAGTCGCTCAATTCCTCGGAGTAATGAGTGCCCACCTCCCAGCACTGAAGTCCGTCCATCACGCAATGCCCAAAGAGCGATAAGGCGTACGTGGCAGAGGCGGGCACCTGATGCTTGATACCCTCGAGCCGGGTTTGCCCCTGGGCATCGGTGAACCGATACTGGGAGAGCGGATAATTATCCACGAACTCGACCTGGATCCACGTAGAGAGGATGTTCGTGATCTGCGGGCGGGCCAGTTTGCCCTGCTCCCATTCCTGTATGAACGCGTAGAGCTGCGAGGGCTTCGAATTATTGATCCAGTAGACGGAGGGATTTCCAAGGTTCAGGTTACACCTTTTGAAGACGGGATGCAGATCTGCCGCAGGATCAATGTATTTCTCGCGCCATTGTTTGGCCCCTTTGAGATCGATCACCCCCGTAGGCTTGCCCTCATAGAAATTATCAAAAATGCGGAAGGACGAACGGACAACCCCGACGCCCCAGCACCCGATGAGCAGGTCGGGGCGACGCGCGCGCACGTCGTTGATGAGTTTGGCGAAGGCGTCGTATTGGTGGTCCCCCCAGGCATGGTAAAGAGGCGCTTCAAAGTCAGGGATGATGATGGCGCATTCGTCGGCCCGGCGGCAAATCGGCTCGATCTGCCAGTTGCGCGGGTCGGTCGGATCCGCGCTGAACGTGTCCTTGGCCCCGTCGAAAGGTATCCATTCGTTGTCGCCGAAGAGTTGGGCCCGGCGTTCGCGGGTTCCCGTTGAACCGTTGTGCGTCATCGCGCAGGGTGCCACGTGCGTGAAGCCGAAGTCGTACATCGGATTCTCGCCCTTACGATCCTGTTGTCGAGCCTTGGCTGCCCCTTGCCAAAGAGCGTACTTGCCTCGAGGCAGACTCCAGCCGGACGGGAACCATTGGCCCTCGTCGAAGTCATAGGCCAAACGGTTGGTGGGAATGGCAAACCAATCCGGCAACCCGATCGCTTGTTTGCCGCCCAGCAAGATGATCTCCTGGTAATTCTCTTTCACCTCCCAGGGCTTGGCCGGGTTGTAGAACTCCACCGTGAGGTTGATCGGCAGGCCCGCAAAGGCGGGGCTGAAGCGGTAATTCTTGAGGGGCACATCCATGGGTGCGCCCATGTTCAACGTCCAGCGCTTGTCACACCCCGGTACCTGGTAGGTGTCCCAGGCGGCATCCGTCACTGTAAGACCGTCCTCGGCCAACTGGCACCTCATGGCAAGCACATTGGCGTGGTTGAATATACCTGGCGTTAGTTGCGGCCAGAGTTTAACGGCGCCTGCCTGAGCAGTAACCAACATCGCACTCGCCAGGACGGCTGCAAACCCTCGAATATGATTCACGGAGTGCGATCGTTTCAGGCATACAACACCAAGTAAAGAGGCAAATCCCCCGGACAGCCGTTGGATTTCCGGTTCCAACCCGGGCCTCATCCAGCAACGCTGCGCCCTGCCGGGCGCACAAACAGGAAACGGCTGTGCGCTCGCGCGACACAGCCGTTTCTCATTAAGACTTAGCCGATGCTTTGCTTGGCCGCAGCATCGGACGCGGCGCTTTTGTCCTTAGTTACCTTTGACGCGATAGAACATGGACTGCGGGCCGACGGTGTCCGTAGCCTCGCTGGCCGAAGTAGGCGTGCCCACATCTTCCCACGTGCCCTGCGTCACATCAGCACGGCGCTGCAGTTGGAACGGTCCCTGGCCACCCTGCCATTTGATAGTAACCGTGGAATTCGCAACGCTGATGTCTGTAACTTCAAGATCCGCCACCGGTACTTGAGACACCACCGCAATGCCGAAGGGCGTGCCGCCGGTGCCCACCACCTTGAGATTCAACGCAGTGGTACCATCCACCTTGGCCGTGCCCAAGCGTCCGCCCATGCCGACCCAGAACAAGGTCCCGTCGGGACGCAAGGTGATGCCGAGCGGAGTTAGCCCGGCGTCCTGCAAGAGGGTCGTCTGATTCGCGCCCGTCAGGCTCATGCGTTTGACCTCATGCGTACCGGTATCCGTGTAATAGATGTACCCATTGGCGGCATCCACCGCAATGGAGTTGAAGACGAAATCGGCGGTGGCCAGGTCCCGAACCAATTCCGTATGATTCGCGCCCGTCAACTCGCAACGATAGAGAATGCCTTTCAGCATCGGATCGGCGTAATAGATGTGTCCGTTCACCAGATCCAGATCCAGCGCCGTGTAGTGGCCAGCCCAACCACCCAAGACCATATATTCGGTCCCATCCACTTTGCCCTGCAAGATTCCCTGTGTGAAGGTCGTCCAATAGAGCAGGCCAGTGGCGGGATCGAGTTCCAACATTTGAGCGTTGGTGAAGCCCAGCAGATCTCCATTGAAGAGCTCTTTCTGGTCGCTGCCATCCATTCCCGCTCGAACGATGCGGCTGGCACGCTGCCCACTGATGCCGTCTTCGGCCCAGTAAACAAGGCCCTTGGTATCATCTACGGCAATACCGATGGGGCGATTGAGGCCCACAGCTATGGGAGTCTTGCCACTGCCATCAAACGCGGCGGCCCATACCGTTCCGGCATCCACAACCCACCCTCCGGTTTCAGTCCAGAACATCTGTGGCTTGACCAGCGTTTCTTTGACCGTGTAAGCGACGATGCCGTTGTTGGCCGCCAGGGCGAAAACTTTTCCGCCGCCGAAAACGACCGCACCAACACCATTGCCATTAGCGTAGTCGCTGGGGAAGAGGCGGGAGGTTTCGGGATGATCCTGCTGGACCATGCCCGCGGCCGTGGACTTGAAGAGTCTGAGTTCGTGTTTGCTGCCGACGGCGGTACTGGTCGTCACCGTCTTCAGAATCGCCAGCAAGCCGCTCTTCGTGCTATAGTCGATGATCCCACCCATAGCTGTGATTTCGCTGTTCGTGCGCACCAGGGTTGCGGTGGCTGTGGCGAGATCGAGGGTGAACTGCTGCAGCGCAAACTGCTGGGCAGCCGACGTCGCGTCGTTCTTGGTGTAGAAGGTGTTGTCCGCACCCCACGCGATGCCGTTGAGGGAGGTGGAGGTGGTGCTGGTGATTTCGGGAGCCTGAACCTTGGTATGGGTGAAGGTGATTCCGTCCGTAGTGGTGAAGACGGCGAGAACCTTGCCCTGCCGCGTGCCGCAAATGATTTGCGTATTGGCCCCCGCACCGCGGACGTCGATGTTGTCGCCATAACGACGATTGGCGGCGGTGGCATCGCCTTCGCTCGGATCGCCCTCATAAACGAGGACCGGATCAGCGGATTCGTTGGCCCAGCGATAAATCCGGAACGGCCCATTGTTGTTCATGGGCTCAGCGGGTTGGGTCATGCTATCCACGGCCAGACTGCACGCGTAGATGGCCCCATCGTCTGCCGCGCCGATCATATTGATGGGGAAGTTCATGTCATACTTGATGCCATTGGTTTTCAAGGTTCCAATGAAACTCCCGTTGGTAGAGTTGATCACATAGACGTGTCCGCTGCCGTTGGTAGGATAACGGCTGACGGTAAGAACATTGCCGGAAACCGGACTATAAGCCAGCCCACGCTGCATGTGATTGGTGGTCATCCAATCGTACGCCAGGGGCGCGATATTCCAGTTGGGCTCCAGGACATACGCCTTGAGTCGCGCCGGACCCGCCAATTCACAGACCAGGCCGGTGCCGCCGACAATCATGTTGCCCTCGGTGGTCACATCAAATCCCCAGAACTGGGCGGAATAGCCGGTGAGCGTGGTCAACTGATCCTTTGTGTAGGTCGTGTGCAGCGCGCCAAGCGTGGTCGCACTGGTCATTTCGTAGACTTGGATGCCGTTGTCGGTAGTCTGCACGTAGAGGTAACCACCGCGTTCAACCACAGTCCAGACACCGAAGCTTCCTGACCCGGTCAGCGTTCCGGCGTTGCCCAATTCGGTTTCCACTCCTGTGGCCAGGTTGATTGCAAAGAACTTCGGGTTCGTGTTCTGGCCGCCATCACCGTAGTAAGCGTAGCCGCTGTAGACGTCGCCAACCCGGACATTGCGAATCCGGGTGGTGGCGCTGGTCGTGATGTAACCCTGCGCGTTCCAGCGGGTATCAGGCGTCACAGCAAACGGCTCCGCATCCACTTTCGCCAGTCCAAGCCGCTTCCGGTTCGCCGAAGGATTGTAGATTGCGTAAATGATCGTGTTCTCATCCACCCAATCGAACGCCTCGGTGTTCTGACCTTCGGGCACTGGAGCTTCCATCCGATTCTGGCCGTCAAAGTCATAACGTGAAAACATCGTCGTCGTCGCACTGCTGGCACCCAGTATGTAGCGGGTGCGATTGGCCCCGCGGAAAGGCGCTATCATGCGGTGTTCCTGGGCGATGGAGGAGAGATCCACCTTCAATTCCGGTGTGCTTGAACCTTGAGGATAACGTCCGATGGCAGGGACATTAAGCTGGTTGACGTAAGTATAACCATCGAAGAAACGAGGGTTGAACATACTGTTGGCCGCGATTCCGAGGTCAACGTGGAGTTGAATTGTCGTTCTTAGCGTGAGGTCCTGGGGTGGGATTGGCCCCGCCTGGCATAGGGGGGCTGCCAATACCAAGGCAGCGAGTAGTATTCGTTTCATGTTCATTAGTATTTGGGTAGTGTTTCGGCTTAAAGCCATTAGAACTCTAAAGCAATAAGGTAGACAATCAAGATATTTCTTGACGCATCAGCCCAACTAAAGCCTGGGCATCTTCAGAACGTGTAGACCAGGGCGACTCGCCCGATGTTCACGGAGTAATCGCGCCCGGACTGATCGGAGTGGCGGGAGTAAAAGCGGTATTCCAGGCTGGCGGAAAGCTGTTTCATAAGTTGGCGGCCCACGCGGATAGAGGGCCCCATGCGAGTGAATTCTTCCTCGCCAAAAGTGATATATTCCCCGTGCTCGGCTTCGAAGCCGGTGGACAGGCTGATTTTGCGCAGCACATTCCAGTCAACTCCCAACCGCCCGTAATAGAGATCTACGGTGCCGCCGTAGAATGTGAAGCTCACCTGGCGTCCTGCGCTCAGGGTGTAGCGGACATGGTGGTTTAAACGATGGGTCAGGGCCAACTGGGCATAGATCCCGCTGAAGTCTCCTGTATCGAGAGCCGCCGTGTTATCGTCTTCGGGAGAGAATACCGTGTAACCGGCACTGCCACGGGCCTTGAGGTATTCGGTGAGTTGATAATCAGCAAATAAGCCCGCGTTCCACTGGGTTCCCCGGTCGAACCCACGCTGTGGATCCTCCTCATATCGCACCAGGCCGCCACCCAATTCGACGCCGGCCAAGACGCCAGCCTGCGGCAGGAATCCCAGCGATAGCGCGAGCAACTCCGAGACTCCATCCGGTTGCGCCCCCTCATTATCCTCCAACTCCACGTAGTTCAAATGCGTGTATTCCAGCCGCGCGAAGGCTTCATTCAAATCCCAAGTGAGCACCGCTCCTGCGGCATTTTCCAGCCGAGAATACCCGCCCACCCCGGTGACGGTTGGATCGAGATAATTGTCTTCCAGGATGGAAAACCGGTCATAGACGTTAATCCAGAGGTCGCCTGCGTAAAGGTCGAATGACACTTCGGAACCAGGTCGGATATACGCCCGGTCGAATTCCGAATGTTCGCAGTAAGCGCTGTAACCGGCAGCAAGAGACAAATTGACCTGATTGAATTGCGATACCGGCCAGAGCATCCGGGCAGAGAGTTCAGGCCGTAGGATCAAGTCGCTCTTCGGAGCGTCGGCTTCCAACCGGACGTTATCATTCCATTCGAGACTCAATGCGGAACCAAAGCGCCACACACTGGGACCCAGCTTCACATTGTAGTAGCCCAAAGTGGCAGCAGCCTCCCGCCGTGCCTCGGCAGCGGCCACGCTCGCCAGGGACATGCGCACCGCCTCCTGCGCCCAGGTAATGCCAGGTACAACACAACACACCACCAACCCGAGGAGGCAGAGAAACGGACGGCCTCGACTTCGGGATACGAACACCCGCTTGATGTAAGAAAGGGAGTGGTTCACCCACGCGCCACAATGCCAGTCAGGAGTCGCACCGGAAAGCGCAAAACATCGAACGACAGGTACTTCGGCATAGGGCGCTGACTGGCGCGTCAGAAAAGCCGCCTCACTCAAAAAAGCTTACGCGGCTGACCTCGGCAAGACATCGTGACCGGGCGCCGCTGAACGCTCGTGATTAGAACAAGCCGACCGTGTTCCCCTCAACGTCCACATCCATGGTCTCAGCGGCGGGCACTTTGGGCAGGCCGGGCATGGTCATAATGTCCCCTGAGAAGACCACGACAAAGCCGGGGCCGGCGCTCAAGCGGGCATCGCGCAGCGGGACGGTAAACCCTCTCGGGCAACCCCTCAAACTCGGGGTCGCGGAAAAGGAATACTGGGTCTTGGCCATGCAAACGGGCAGGTTGCCGTAGCCAGCTTCCTCATAGGAGCGGAGTTTCTCACCGGTTTTCCCCTCCGCCACCACGTCGTCGGCCCCGTAAATCTTGCGGGCGATGAGCCGCACTTTCTCCAGCAGAGGTATTTCATCCGGATAGGTAAGTTGCAGGGGGTTGGGGTTCGGCCTGGCGGCGATCTGCATTACCAACCGGGCCAGATCCTCCGCGCCGGCGCCACCGCGGTAGAAGTGCTCGGAGAGGGCCACCGGCACCCCGGCCTGGGTGCAAGCCACGCGTATGGCTTGCCACTCCTCCGGTGTGTCGCTACTGAAGACATTCACGCCTACGACCACCGGCAGGCCGAAGGATTGCAGGTTTTCGATATGCTTCCGCAGGTTGCCCAACCCGAGTTCCAGGGCGGGAACGTTCGGTTTACTGAGGTCTGCTGCTTTTACTCCGCCGTGATACTTCAAAGCCCGGGCCGTCGCGACGAGCACGGCGACATCCGGCCGCAGGCCGGTCTTCCGGCATTTTATATTCAGAAACTTTTCCGCGCCGAGATCGGCGCCAAAACCAGCCTCGGTCACCGTGTATTCTGCCAGGCGCAGACCCAACTTGGTAGCGGTTACCGAGTTGCAGCCGTGCGCAATGTTGCCGAAAGGACCGCCATGAATCAGGGCGGGGTTACCTTCGAGCGTCTGCACGAGGTTTGGCTGCACACCGTAACGCATCAACACCGTCATGGCGCCGTTCGCCTTCAGGTCGCGGGCGGTAACAAAACCTCCCGACTGGGAATAGGCCACAATAATACGGCCCAACCGCTCTTTCAGTTCCGGGAGAGATTCGGAGAAGCAGAGGGTGGCCATGACTTCGGAGGCTGGGGTGATATCGAAGCCTGACTCACGCGGGATGGAATTGCCCGCACCTCCTAAACCCACCACAATCTGCCTGAGGGCCCGTTCGTTCATGTCGAGCACGCGTCGCCAAATAATCCGGCGCTGGTCAATGCCCAACGCATTACCGTGGTGCAGATGATTGTCGAGCATCGCAGCCAACAGGTTGTGTGCGGAACTGACCACGTGGAAATCGCCGTTGAAATGGAGATTGATATCCTCCATGGGAGCGACTTGGGCGTAACCGCCGCCGGTCCCGCCGCCTTTGACACCGAAGCAAGGGCCCACCGAGGGCTCGCGGAGACAGGCGACCGCTTTGCGTCCAAGCCGGCAGAGGGCGTCCGTAAGGCCAATGCTGGTGGTAGTTTTGCCTTCGCCCGCCGGGGTGGGATTGATGGCAGTCACCAACACCAGTTTCCCGGCGGGATCAGCCTGCACCCGCCGGCAAGCGGCCAAAGTGATTTTAGCCTTGGCCTTCCCGTACGGTTCCAACTCCTCCTCCCGGATCCCCAACCTGGCCGCCACGGCTTCGATTGGCTGGAGTTGGGTTTTTCGGGATATTCCAATCGCACTGAGTTCTGTAGGGTTCATAGCTGTCAGGGTGTGGCTGCTGGGCCAGTAAGGTTCGAATTCAGATGCTCATTGTGTCATCTCTGATCTCTGATTGCCGACGGGCACATTCTGTGGCATCTCGCGGTGCTTTGTCATTCAATTAACGGCGTGAATTGAATCGCCCGCAAGCGGCCCGACGTCACAAAGTAACCAACCACAGTAAATTTCTAATGGAGATTAATGACTACTTCGTTCCGGTCCCGCTGCGACCTCTTTTGGACAGGATGCCAGGATGAACAGGATGTTCGGGTGGCTTAGAAGGTAGATGCAGGACATGGGGAAGTGCGGAGTGTGGGACCCATAATGCCCCATGCTCTTCATGTTGTCTTAAGGCGCAGTTTGTCATCATATTCGCGTGAAGATTTGGGCTCTGGTAAAACCGAATACCCCCAGTTGGCGGATTTGCATTGATCCGCAGGGGGGCCGGGTCCATTTAGAAGCTGCTGAGACAATGCCTTGCGATAATTCCAAAACCGGCTCGTGAGAGCCGGGGTGGCGCACTCATTAACGAGTGGGGCGCCGGGCACAGAAAGCGAACACGGAACACGTTCTTGAACCAGACTCCGGGAAAGAAGTTGAAACGATGAGGATCTTAGCGGTCGAAGATGAGCCGGACCTGCTGGCGAGCCTGCTGCGCTCGCTGCGGGATGAAGGCTATGCGACGGATGGCGCCGCAGATGGGCCGGACGGGTTGTTCAAGGCCGAAAACTTCGAGTATGACGCCATTATCCTGGACTTGATGCTCCCAGGGATGGATGGATGGGAGGTGCTGCGCCGGCTGCGCCGGACCAAAAAGACCCCGGTGCTCATTTTGACGGCGCGGGATGCTGTGCGGGACCGGGTGACCGGTTTGGATACCGGCGCGGACGATTACCTGGTGAAACCGTTTGACCTGGACGAATTGCTGGCCCGGCTGCGAGCCCTGATCCGGCGTGCGGCCAGCCAGGTGGAATCCAGGATCCAGGTGGGCCAGGTAGTCATCAACACGGCGTCGCGGACGGTAACGCGCGGCGGAGAGGAGATCCCACTCACGGCCCGCGAGTATGCGCTGGTGGAATTTCTGGCACTGCACCAGGGCAAACTGATCACGCGTTCGATGCTCTACGATCACCTTTTTGACGAAAACGACGCCACCCTGTCCAACCTGCTGGACGTGCACATATCGAACATTCGCAAAAAGCTGGGCCACGATTTCATCACCACCCGGCGCGGCCAGGGGTATTGCATAGAGAGTCCGTTATGATTTTCAACTCCTTACGCTGGGGCATCCAAGCCTGGTACGGTTTGATCCTGGTGGCCGTGCTGACAGGTTTCGGCCTGACCGCCTACCACGTCGCCTACGACGGTCAACTGCGCCGGCTTGACCGGGAGTTGGAGGGGCAACTTGCGGCGCTTTCCCGGCCAGGTCCGCCGGAGAGACCGCCGGAAAACCGCCAACCCGGGGAGCGTCCATTCCCAGGAGACTGGCGTCGGAACTCATTTGAGGCCGCCTTTCTCTCCCGTCTGCGGGAAACGATTGAGCAATTCGGCGCCGGCGTCGACGGCCGAACTAATGCCTATTATGCCGTGGTGTGGGACGCACAGGGGGCGTTTGTGGCACGTTCCGCGGGCGCTCCTGCAGATGTTCCGGCGCCAGCACTACTACAGACATCGCCCATTCCAGCCGACCCCGAACCCGGTGCTGTGGAACCGCCGCGAATGCGAATGGTGCCGCCGCAACCGCCCCAAGCCCGCACCCGAGGTGAAGTTCGAGAGGTTTTTCGCCACGAATTCTTTGGGCACAGCCTGCTGGTGGGCCGGTCGCTGGAGCCTGAGATGGCTGCTATGCGGCATCTCGCCCTCTGGTTGCTAGCGGCTGGCAGCGGGGTGCTGGCCCTTGGCCTGGCGGGTGGATGGTGGGTAGCCACCCGCGCCATTCGCCCTATTGAGGCCATCAGCGCAGCCGCGACGAAAATCTCCAGCGGTGATCTAACCCAACGGATTCCCACCACCAGTACCCAGAGCGAACTGGGTCGCCTGGTTGAGGTCTTGAACTCCACCTTTGCCCGGCTCGAGACGGCTTTTGCCCAGCAGGTGCGATTCACCGCCGACGCCTCCCACGAACTGCGCACCCCTGTGGCCGTCGTCATCTCCCAAACGCAAAGCGCCTTGGCCCGCGAGCGCAGTCCCGAAGAATACCGCCAAAGCCTGGAAGCATGCCATAGGGCCGCCCAACGGATGCGCAACCTGACCCAATCTCTCCTGCACCTGGCCCGGCTGGATGGCCGGCAGGAGCCCGTGCAGAAGAAACCTTGCGACCTGGCGGATATCGCACGCGAATGCGCCGACCTGGTTCAGCCGCTGGCCGTTGAACATGCCGTCACCGTTCACCGAGACCTGAACGCTGCGGCGTGCTTTGGCGATCCGGATCGGCTTGCCCAGGTGGCCACCAACCTGCTGACCAACGCCATTCAATTCAACCGCCACCGCGGTGAGATCCGGGTTTCGACCCGCACGGAGAACGGCGTGGCGATGCTCAGCGTGCACGACACCGGCATCGGCATTCCTGCCGAAGACCTGCCGCACGTCTTCGAACGGTTTTACCGCGTGGATAAGTCGCGATCGCGGGGTCATGGGCACGTGGGTCTGGGGCTCGCCATAAGCAAAGCCATCGCGGATGCTCACGGCGGGACCTTCGAGCTGACGAGTGAACCTGGCCAAGGCAGCACCTTCACTCTGAAATTGCCCACCCGCCGGTAGCACGGACCGAAATCCGCTTGCGCTTCGATCGCCCCCGCGACTAAATGCCCCCATGCATACCACTGCGGTCCGGGTTGGTATTTCCGGCCTTTGTCTCTGCTTATATAGCCTGAGTCTTTCGGGCCGCCCGGCCGAGGGAGCGGGGATTGACAACCCGACGCTCCAGGAGGAACTCCGGCAGGAACTCAGGCAACGGGTACTACCTTACTGGTACGACACCGCGATCGACCATCAGCACGGCGGTTTCGTGCTCGCGGACCGGGGCACTGGCGAGCCTGGTGTGCCCGAAGAAAAGCAACTGGTTTCCCAAGCCCGGATGATTTGGGGTTTTTCACTCGCGCACACGCGTGGATGGAGCGACTCGCGCCGGGATTACCTGAAGGCGGCCGAGCAAGGCTTCCGTTTCCTCCTGAATCATTTTCGTGACGACCGTAACGGCGGTTACTTTTGGAGCACCGACCTCACCGGTCAACCGCGGAACCGCAACAAGATCATGTACGGCCAGGCGTTCGTTATTTACGGGCTGGTGGAATTGCACCGTGCCGGCGGCAGCCGCGAACCGCTGGATCGAGCCCTGGAACTTTACCGGGAACTGCAACAGCATGCTTACGACCGCGAACACGGCGGTTGGATCGAACACTTCACGTCAGAATGGACACCCATTTTAAAGCCGGCTCCCGGCGCTATTGTGGAAGTGGCCGGATACAAAAGCGCCAACACACATCTGCACTTGATGGAGGCCTTCACCGAACTGTATGAGGCAACGCGCGATCCCGCGGTACGGAATTCCCTGGAAGAGGCCCTGCGGCTCAATCAGAAATACTTTTACCCACGCCGAGCGGAGGAATCCTGTTTCCACCGGCAACGGGATTGGAAGCCCGTGACCGATCCGGCCAGCGCCGGACTGTCCTACGGACACAACGTCGAGTTTGCCTGGCTGATGATCCGCGCGGAGCGTGTGCTGGGACGTCGCCCCTCGTGGAGCCATTTCTACGCGCACCTGGACCACGCTCTGAAATGCGGGTATGACCACGAACACGGGGGAACCTACTCCCGAGGCGTAAAGGATGAACCGGCGACCGACACCGACAAAGTCTGGTGGGTGCAATCCGAAATGCTGGCCGCGCTCACGGACGCCTTGTTGCACAAGCCCAATCCTCGCTACGGCCGCGCCCTGGATTCGCAGCTTGATTTCATCCGCCAACACCTGGCGGATCCACGCACGCGGGTGTGGCGTGATACTGTGCGCGCCGATGGGTCGCCGAAGGCTCCATCGCTGGCGCATAACTGGAAGGCCAATTACCACGACGTTCGCGCCGTGGTTAAGTTCATCGAGGCCGCACCGCAACAGAAGACCGCCCGCTGAGCGGCCGCGGCTTCGGAGCTTTTCTGAACGGTGTTTTGCTTTTGTCCTGAGGCACCCTGATGGGTGGACACCGAACAGGGGATCCAAGCATTAGGGCATGAGCACAATTTTGCCGGTCAGGACGCCGGTCTTCTGGACAGTGCTTTCTTCCTGGAGCCGATGGGCCTCGGCCGTTTGGGACAAGGGGAGCATGCGATCGATGAGCGCCCGCAATTTGCCTTCGGCCACCCAGCGATTGATATCCGTGGCAGCGGCGCGGAGTTCGTCAGGAGAGGCATTGAACATGGCGAAACCAAAGAGCGAGCAGTCCCGGGTGTAAAACGGACCCACCGGGAAAGCCGGCTTGGCGTCGCGTCCCGCCATGATCACCATGCGGCCGCGCCGAGCCAACAGCGGCACCGCGTGCTCGAAATCCGGTTCGCGCTGCGTTTCCCACCACACGTTCACCCCCTCGGGCGCAGCAGCACGAATGGCCGCAGCCACGTCTTGCGTGCGGTAAT
Organism: Verrucomicrobia subdivision 3 bacterium UBA6082; assembly: GCA_002428665.1. Taxonomy (GTDB): domain Bacteria; phylum Verrucomicrobiota; class Verrucomicrobiia; order Limisphaerales; family UBA8199; genus UBA6082. The sequence goes on along the minus strand of DIXK01000041.1, from coordinate 32,748 downwards.
TAAAAACCTCGTCGGCACCCAGATTGCGGCACACCTGGACCTTATTCTCGCTGCCCGCGGTGGCGAGGACTCTTACCCCGAGCGTTTTGGCTATTTGTACGACACAGGAGCCCACCGCGCCCGAACCGCCGTTGACGAACAGGACATCGCCCGCCTTCAGTTTGGCGTCGCGCAACAATCCCAGGTGGGCGGTGATGGCCACGAGCGACAGGGCCACAATTTCCTCCTCGACCACACCTTCGGGAATCGGGTAGAGCCACTGCTCATCCACCGCGGCCAACTCGGAAAAAGTGCCGGGACGACCGGCAAAGCTCTGGTTGGTGCACCAAACGCGTTGACCGACCTGGAACCGTTTGACCTCAGGACCGACCGCCACGATTTTCCCCGCGAGATCGAACCCCGGAACGAACGGGAAGGCCAACTGGCCCGGAATCATTCCGGCACGGATGTAGGTGTCAATCGGGTTAACATCCACCGCGACAACTTGGATGAGGCATTGATGTGGACCAGGCTTCGGGTCTGGCAACTCGCCATAAGTGATGACCTCCGGCCCGCCGGTTTTGGTAAAATAGGCTGCTTTCATAATTTCAGGTTTCTGGAAAGGTGTCTGGGATTAGCTTGGCATTGGCGCCGTCGTTTGGCAAAACCAGAAATCAACTCCCAACGGCAGGCGTTGGTGGCCGACCGGCACCCAGATCGGTGTTCGTGGACGGTTTCTTCAGCCCGGTTGCGATCCCCACTGTTCAGAGTGGACCGAGGCGGCGTTGTAACGGGTGCGCGGCTCCGGCGCTTCGCCGGGTTGCCCCAGGGCAACGGCCGCAATCGGGATGACCGGGGCGGGCAGTTTCAGCAACTCTTTAACTTTGCGCACGGAGTCCTCGCTGGGATGCACGCCGACCCAGCAAGCACCCAGACCCAAACCATGCGCGGCCAGCAAGAGGTTTTCCGTCGCTGCGGAGCAGTCCTGCAGGAGGTAGCTCAAGTGACGCTCGAACGCGGCCTCCATATCGCCACACACCACGATCGCCATCGCCGCGGTCGCCAGCATGCTACCGCCGGGCAGGGCGGCGACCAATTGCTTGAGCATCCCGGAGTCACGCACCACCACGAAACGCCACGGATCTTTGGTCATGGCCGACGGCGCGGCCATCGCTGCTTCCAGCAGTTTCGTCACTGTGGCATCAGGTATCGCACCGGGGGAATAAACCCGAATGCTGCGCCGCCCAAAAATGAGGTTCAAAGGATTCATCTGGTCCGTATTCATAGCGTTTCCAACCGTTTGAAGATAGGGCAGAGAGGAAACGTTGCCAATCCTGAGAAACGGGTCGTTCACGACCGAAACGGGTTGTCCTTTTCAGGCGGCGGCTCAAGATCGTCAGGCTCTGGCTCCACTTCCGACTCCAGGTCGGTCTCCGGGGTCTTTTTCGGGGGTTCGGGTGCTGCCAGCGATTCGGAAGCGGGAGGGGTGGAATTCGGCTCTGGGTCTGGAACCGCACCCGGGGCTGAGAACGGGTTGACGGGGGCGGGCGCTTCGACAGGCTCCGGGGAGAACGGATTGACCGCGGGCAGAATCGGCTCCGCGACCGCAGGCAGGTGCAGTGGGCTGATCCAGAGGTAGACCCACGCGAACAGGAAATGGGCTCCCCAAGCGATCAATACCCGGATTTCATCGACCACGCCTATGCCATGCAGCACAAAAATCATGCACAAGAAGAGTGCGCCCGGCATTTGAGCCGCCCCCGCCAGGCGCCAGGCCTGGGGCAGTGAACAGCGGCGGTTCGCATAAAATGCCACCAGCCAGACAGGTCCGACGTAAAGCGTAGCCAGCATCGCCCAAAACATCATCAGCCCTACGATCACCACACCCCCGGTAACGGCCAGGATCACGGGCGACCACGCCCCCCACCATGGCGTCATATCAATCCGGTTAAACCCGATGGCCACGCTCCGTGGATACGGCACCGGCAAGTACCCCAGCAAAGAAAACACCCGGACCTCCCGGCGGCCAAACTCCACGTAAATCGGGGTCGGCGACCGCGCCTTCCCTGTGTAATCAGGGTCGACTGCAATGGACAGGAACCCCCCCTCAGCCAGGCGCACCGGTGCGGGGCCACGCCAATCCAAAATGCCCGAGCGGATCGCGCTTTGCTCCGGCATCTGCTGGATGGCCGCCTGAATAACCGGGAACCAGGCCGTAATGAGAAACCATGCCGCCACGACCGCTGCACCCAGTGCAAACACAAACTGCACGAGCAACAACCGGCCCAAGCGCGCCTCGGCAAAGGCCGCGACTCCGCTGGGACTCAATGGCTCCCAGGCAAACTGCGGCTGATGGGCAGATGTGGTTGGTTCCATGCTCTACCGCTTCGATTGATGATCGAAGAACTCTGAGCCTGCAAAGTAAGTCATCCCCTGCGCTTTGTCGCGCACGGAATTGACCCGCATAGGAGCACTGCGCAGTGCCTGGACCTTCGCACTCCTGGTCGTTACAAACCGACTTCACGTAACACTCGTGTTCGCAGCTGCAGCGGCAGTCACAAATTCCAGGGCGAGGGGTGTCGCCTTTTCCCCCAGCAAGACGCCGACGATGAGCGGGGGTCCAGCGGGTTTAAGCGGCACCAACTTCAGGCGAGAACCGGCGATGATCCTCACGCAACTCGGCAGGATCGAGACCCCGTGACCTGCCTCCACCCCGGCGATCAGGCTGGTCACACTGTCGTGCTCGCCGGTGAAACGAGGTTGGGGTGAGCCCGCCGGAAACAACTTCTCTATTTGGATGTAATAGTCGGGATACTCCCCGCGGGTGTAGCCCAGAAGGGGTTGGGCGAGCACGGCGGAGATGCTGACCGCTCTCAACCGGGCCAGCGGGTGGCTCGGAGTCATGGCCAGGCACAGGGGGTAGCGCGCCAACTCCTGGAATTTCAAACCGCGAGAGGTTTTGCCCGAAGGCCGCACGGTGAGCGCCAGGTCGAGCTTAGCCTCGTGCAACTGTGCCACCATCTCCTCGGCGGACAAATCGTGGAGGACCACGCGCACCCCGGGATGCCGCGTTTGAAACGCCCGCAGCGCCCGCGGCAGAATTTCAACGCTCGGCGACGGCGCGTATCCCACGTGAAGGTTATGCTGGGGAGCGCGCGCCGTGGCTTTCGCTTTGTCCACGCCCTCCTGCACCCGGTCCAGAACCGCTTGCGCCTCCGCTTGAAACACTCGTCCCACCTCGGTCAACCGCACCGACTTGGCTGTGCGCTCCAAGAGCGCAAGACCCAACTCGGTCTCCAGGTCCCGGATCTGACGGCTCAGTGCGGGTTGAGACACGTGCAGCTTGCGAGCGGCGCCCGTGATATTCTCCTCGCGGGCAACGACCACAAAGTAGCGAAGATGGCGGAGTTCCATGTGGGCTTAAGCATACCAAAAAGGCATTGAGGTGGAAACTCTTCCTGAGGATGCCCACCTCACGACGTTGCGAAGGGATGAGCAGCGCAGTGACCCATCACGTGCTTTGTGACGCCAGATTTCCGTCGTCCGCGAATACCAGAGCGCCAGTGGGGCAGTGCCGCACGCATTCTTCGGCCACTTTCTGAAGGCCGTCCTGGATGGTGCGGTCGAGCGGGGCGGCGACCCGAACATCAAACCCGCGCCCGATGAACGTAAGGCCCAGGGGTTCACGGGCGATTTCGGTCAGCTTCACGCAAATGCCGCACAGGATACATTTGCCGGGCTCGAAGATCACACCGCTCGGCTGCGGGAATTGTTCGAACCCCTTGCGCTCGGCCCGAAAGCGGTTGGCGTCGGCCCCATAGGCCTGGGCGTAATGCTGCAGCACGCAGTTCCCCGAAGAACGGCAATCACAATGAAGGCAGCGCGAAGCTTCAGCCACGGCCTCAGGCCGGGATAGCCCGGCACAGCGGTCGCAGGGGCTGACGCCGTGACCGGCGCTGGCACTGGCGAGAAACTGACGCAACTCGCCGGGATCGAGCCGGCCCATGACGCTGGAAAAGACTTTCTCCGGCCGCCTCACCGCCTGGCTAGTGAGAAAGCGGTGCACGCATTCAGCCGCCGCCCGACCCTCGCCCATGGCGCGCACGAGCTGGCGCACTTCGCGCGTGGCCGCCCCGGTGGCGAACACCTTGCCTAGGGGTGTCTTGCAAGTGTTCGGATCGCTACGAACAAGCCCCCCCGCCACGGGCACCCCGAGCCGCGCCGCCTGCTGCGGATCCAGTTTCCCCACGGCGAGAAGGACGGCATCGGCCTCGCGGGAGAGTGCCTCCACGGTGACTTCGTCACCCAAAGTGACGCCCGCCTGAAAGGTAACGCCCAACTTGGCCAGCAGCGCAATCTCGGCGTCCAGCACCGCCGCTGGCAAGTCAGCCTCGGGCACGGCCCGGAGGCTGCCCCCTGCTCGGGCCTGCCGATGGGCCACGGTGACCCGATGCCCCTGCCGGGTCAGGTAATAAGCTGCGGCAAGGCCGGAAGGACCCGCGCCGATGATCATCACGGACTTGCCGGTGGCGGGCTTACACAGAGGATTGATCGGGGCGGGCGCCGGGCGACTTGCAGCATCACGTCCCTCGCCTGGGGTGCGGGTTTCGCCCGGGACAGTAGCTTCGGGTGAAATCCGTCCGGAGTCCCAGTCGGACACGAACCGTTCCAAGTTACGAATACCAGCGGGATCATCCCAATGGCCACGCCGGCACCCTTGCTCGCAGGGGTGATGACAGAGCCGGCCGAGCACCCCTCCCAACGGGAGCGTGCCGCGCAAGGTAGCGCTGGCTTCAGCGTGATGCCCGGCCTGGATCTGCCGCAGCATCAGGGGGATGTTTAGCCCCAAAGGACAGAGACGATTGCAGGGGGAAAGGCAATCGCCGACGTGATCGCTGAAGAGCAGTTCAAGAGCCGTGCGCCGCGCCTCATGCACCTCGCTAGTCTCGCTTTCCACGGCCATGCCGGGCTGCACCTGCGTGCCACACGAGGGGACGAGGCGCCCGTTGATCTTTACCAGACAGACGAGGCAGGAATTCAGCGGCCCGCATTTTTCCAGGTAACACAAGGTGGGAATGTCCAACCCGAGCTGCCGCGCCGCCCCCAGGACCGTCTGCCCGGCCTGGACGGCGACCGGTTGCCCATCGATCTGGATAGTGAACGTGTCCACGTTGGTTTGGTCCGCGCTCATTTGACCTCGATGGCATCGTGCGGGCAGACCTGGTAGCAGGTGTTGCACCGCGTGCACTTGTTAATATCGATCACGTGCCGAACGTAGGGGGTCACAGGGATGGCGTCCACGGGGCAATGCTGCGCGCACAAGGTGCAGCCGGTGCAGTGGTCGGTCACGAAATATTGGATCAGCGCAGTGCACTTGCCCGCTGGGCAGCGGCCTTTCAGATGCGCTTCGTATTCGTCGCGGAAATAGCGCAAGGTGGTGATCACCGGGTTGGGCGCGGTCTTGCCCAGCCCGCAGAGGCTTCCGGCGCCCACCTGAGCCGCCAACCGTTCCAACTCGGAGAGGTCATTCTTCTGCCCGCGGCCGGTGCACAAGCGGTCCAGGATATCAAGCATCCGCCGAGTGCCCACGCGGCAGAACGTGCATTTGCCGCAGGACTGGTTCTGGGTGAACTGGAGGAAATAGCGTGCGATATCGACCATGCAGGCGCTGTCGTCGAGCACCACGAGGCCGCCGGAACCCATAATGGCGCCGACCTCGCGCAACGATTCGAAATCGACCGGTGTATCGGCCAGGCGCGCGGGCACGCATCCACCCGAAGGTCCGCCGACCTGGACGGCCTTGAACCGCCGGCCCGGCTGCACGCCGCCGCCGATCTCTTCGACAATCTCGCGCAGCGTGGTGCCCATCGGGATCTCGATCAAACCGCCGCGCCGGACATTGCCCGCCAGCGCAAACACCTTGGTGCCCTTGCTGGTGCGGGTGCCGTAAGCAGCAAAGGCGTCGGCCCCGTGCCGGAGGATCCAGGGGATCATGGCCAGCGTCTCGACGTTGTTGATAATCGTCGGTTTACCCCAGAGCCCTTCCTGGGCCGGGAACGGCGGACGCAACCGCGGCATACCGCGCTCGCCTTCGATGGAGGCAATCAACGCCGTTTCCTCGCCGCAGACAAAGGCCCCCGCGCCTTCCTTAATGGTGAGGCGGAGGGGGTAATCCGTCCCGAGCAATCGGTCGCCCAGCATGCCGCGTTGCTGGCAGATCTTGAGCGCGGCGCGAATCCGTTTCACCGCCAGCGGGTATTCGTGGCGAATATAGAAAATCCCTTCGTGTGCGCCCACGGCCACGGCTGCAATCGCCAGCCCCTCGATGAGCCTGTAGGGAAACGACTCCAGCAACATGCGATCCATGAACGCCCCCGGATCGCCTTCGTCGCCGTTGCAGATCACGTATTTTTCCGGGCTCGTTTGCTGCCGCGCCAGCCGCCACTTGGCGGCCGTGGGGAATCCCGCGCCGCCACGACCCCGCAGACCGGCCCGGTCGATGATGTCGATCACCTGTGGAGGGGTCAGTGGTGACCGGTCCGCGCTGGTCTCACCGGCCGGCTGTCCCTGTCGGAAGCGGTGCAGCGTGTGGCCCTCCCCGTCGTGGGTTTCGAGGCAGCGGGCGAGGGACGCGAACCCACCGTGATTGACATATTCATCGAGGTTGAGCGGGTCCACTTCGCCGAACTGCTCCGTGGCGATGTGCACCTGGCGCCCGAGGAAAGCGCTGACCTCAGGCGCACGCGTATCCATCCGGCTTTGTTCGGCTGGTTCGTGCTCGGCTTCCTCGAGGGCGAAATTGAGCGCGCGCGTCCAGACCCGCGAAAGGCGGTGCCGCCACCCGACCCAGCGGAACCGCTCGAGCACCAGCTCCCGGGCGGCCTCAGGCGCCAGGCCCGCGTAGAACGACGGGGCTTTTCCGGGTTCCGCAATCTCGATCATCGGCGTCCGGTGGCACATGCCCACGCAACCAACGCGCTTGATCTCCACGTCCGCCCCAGTCTCTTTGACCGCGTCCTGCAGGGTGTGAAAAATGTCGTCGCTACCCTTGGCGATGCAGCAGGAGCCCAGGCCGATCCGGATCTGGGCCTTCCCCGTCCCGGCCGGCAGCAGTTCTTCGGTCGAGCGTTCCTCGCCCCCGTTGGCGTGGGCCTTGTGGAAATCGTCCATGATGCCGGGGACCTTCTCGCTGGCGGTATAGCCGAAGGTATGGTCGCCGACACGCACCACCGGTGCGAGGGTGCAGCACCCGAGGCAGGCCACCTGCTCGATCGTGTATTGACCGCCCGGGTCGGTGTCGTGTCCCGGCGCGATGCCCAAATAGCGGCGGAGCGCTTCCTCCACGCGGTCCGCGCCGGTCACGTGGCAGGCCGTGCCGCGGCAGACGCGGACGATATGCTTGCCCACCGGTTCGTGGCGGAACATGTCGTAGAACGAGGCGACTCCGGAGATGGCGGCGGGGGTGATTTCGGTTTGCCGGCAGATGCGCTCCAGGGCCTCCCGAGGCAAGTAGCCGTAGTGATCCTGCAACGCCTGCAGCAGCGGAATGGTGGCATCGGGTTTACGCCCGCAGCGATTGATGCTCTCATCAACAAATGCGAGATCCACCGCAGGGAGCGGTTCACGCTGAGGCGTTGGCGCCAACGTCGGGAGAGCGAATGGGCTGCCGGCGTTCATGGCGACTGCACCTCGTTGGCGGCGCCTTTGAGGCACCAGAGGTAACTCATACCGCGCACCACCATCCGGTGGTCCGCCGTGAATGCCGGGGTGGCGTGAAACGAATCGCCCATGCCGGTGCGAAAGAGTTCTTTGAACTCGCGCCCGGCTTCCACGATGACCGCGACCCCGCTCTGGCTGAACAGGTAAACCCGGTTGCCCGAAATCGTTGGCGAGGCATGATAATCCATGTCCATTTCGTGCTCCCAGACCTTGGTACCAGTCTTCACCTCCAGGCAGGTGAGGGTGCCGCCGGTGGTCACGCTGAACATCAACTCGCCGTTGCTAGCCGGGGTGGTTACGTCCGGAACGTTGTCATCGTTCTCCCACGCCATGTGGGTTTTGGTTACATCCCCCTGGCCATCGGGGCGAATGGCCACCACCCGGTCCGAGGGGCTGGTGATCAGAAGCAAGCCACCAACGAAAATCGGCGACGGAGTAACCTCCCCGTTCAGACAATCAACGCGCCACAATTCCGAGCCGTCCTTCAGGTCGTAGGAGATCACCCAAGGCACGGCCAGCGCGGCCACCTGGGACTTGTCCGCGGCTTCAAACACCACCGGCGTGGTCCAGGACGCGCCCACTTTGCGCGGCTTCTGCCAGACGATTTCGCCGGTGCGCCCGTTCAGGAGGTAGAGCTTGGACTTGCCGTCTTCGCTGTCGCCCTGATCGAGTTGCACCACCAGGCGATCCTGCCACGTCGCCAGCGAAATGGCGTGGCCGTAGGGATTGCCCAACGCGCCGAAGGCCTTCGTCCATACATGGCTTCCGTCCAACGAATAGGCCGCCACGTTGCCGTTGGCGAAGATGGCGTACACCCGCCGGCCATCGGTCGCCATCGTGGGTGCCGTGTAACCGGTGGACTCCGGGATTTCCAGGTCGCCCTTGGGAGTGCCTGCCACATCCGCGACGGTTTGCCGCCAGGCCACCTGCCCGTCGGCCAGATTCACGCAAAGCACCTCGAGCTTCTCCGGCGGTCCACCGGAAAAATAGGCACGGTCTCCCCAGACGATCGGCGAATTGAACCCTGGCGCGGGCGCCGGCACTTTCCACGCGATCCCCGCGCCCGAATTGGTATCCCATGAGGACGGCGCCTGGGAGGAGAAAGCCAGGCCGGCGTTCGCGCCAAAGAGGCGCGGCCAATTCTGGCGCATCTCCTCGGGAGAGGCCGCGTCCATGACGGGCGCATCCGTGGGAGCCGGGCCGAACAAGGCTTCGAGGGCCTCCGCATCGCCCGGGAGGGCGCTGGTGAAACCGAGGCTGAGAAGGAACAGGAAGACGGCCAGCGCAGCGCCGGTGCCGGCCACGGCCCAGCGAGACCAGCCTTTGTTTTCCGGCGGGGGCAGTCCGGGAACGCCGGCCTTCAACACCGGCAACCGTTTCCGTCCGTTGGCGATTCTTCCGTTGGCGATCAGAAAAAGGGTGACGGCCCCAAGCAAGAGGTATAGGCCAGTCGAGGTTCGGGAGAGCCGGGTGAAATAAGTCTCGCGCAACACCAGGTCGAGCGCGCGGATCTGCTGTTTGAGGGCCTCGTCCTGGGGCCGGGCTTGAAGCTCGAGTTTTAGCGCCTTGAGCCGCGGCGCGTCGATCGGATCGGTCCGACCCGCATGCAGATAGCCCGCAGCCATGCCGAGGCCGAGCAGCACAGCGAACACTCCCGCCACCCAGGCGGTGAGCCGCCATTCATTGCCACCGCCGAGCCGTGCCAGCAGGCTACTCACGCGCCCTCCTTTCCGGCGCAACCGCACGCCGAGGCCGCCACCGTAAAGGGAGCGGGAGCGGGGACTTGAGGCGCGGGTGCCGGGTTCATGGGCGGGATGGCACTCGCCGGCAGCACGCCGCGGCGCACCAGTTCATTGGGGCAATACTCGAAGCACCGCGCGCAGGAGAAGCAATCGCCGCGATCCGGCTCGTAATCCGTGCGGCGGCGATGCAGCGCGAGGCTCAGCAGCTTGATGGCGATGACGAGGCCCACCCAGCCGCCGAAAATGGGCGTGCCTATGTTGAACTGTCGCCGGATCCCCATGGCTTCGGTCAACGTCTGCCGCGGGTTTTGCCGGACGCGATCCAGTTCGCGATCCTCGGGAGTGAGCACGCCGGTTCTGGGCGGCTGATCCTGGGCGCGGAGGAGTTGCTCGGCGACGACGACCGTGGGGTGCATCCGCGAAGCCGGGCCGGCAAAGGCCCAGCCGAGCCACGCGCCGGCGCCGATCAATACCGGCAGGAGCACCACGGCGATGAGGAGCCGGCGCCGATCCGCCGCCTGTGCCGCCGCATCCGCGGCTTTGCCCGGAGAGGGGAGCCGCATGGCGCCAAAGGGGCAGGAAGCTTCGCACAACCGGCATTGCGTGCAGTAATCGGGAGTTACGCGGACCCGCCATTTGGAGACCACCGAGCCGATCTTCAGCAACGCGCCGAACGGGCAGAGAAACCGGCAATAGGGCCGTCCGACGAACACCCCGAGGAGCAAGAGTGCGATGCCCGCGACGACCATTGCCACCCGGCCATTCATCCGGAAGATGGGGATGAAGGGATCGTATTGGCAGATGATGAACGCGCTGCCGGTGGCGGCGAAAAGCACGCCGGCACCCAGGTAAATGTAGGGCAGAATGCCCAAGCCCTGCTCCAGCCAGGCGGGCACTTTCAGCGGCTTGAGCAGAACCAGGTCCTGCAATGCGCCATGCGGACAAATCCCGGCGCAGAACGAGCGGCCCCACATCACCGCAAAGGCCAGCGGCAACACGAAAAAGGCCAGCGCCCCGACCGGCAACGCGTATCCGGAATCGAACAGCGCGAGGGTCACATTCTGCACCGAGCCGATGGCGCAGACGCAGCCTTTCTTCCAGAACCCGAAGTAGAGGATGGAACCGATGGAAAGCGCCACGAGGCCTGTGCGCGAACGCTTCCGATAAATAAAATAAGTGGCGGCAATCAACCCGCCCGCCAGCACGGCGATGTCCAGGTATTCCAGCCATACTGCCCGCGCCGGCGGCGTGGTGGTCTCGGGCAGCACATGGCCGCTTTCAAAATCCGGCGGCGGAAACCGCGGCTCGGCGAACAGAGCGGCACCGCCCAGCAGGAACAGGACCATCGTCAGCGCCCACAAACCGCGGTGCGCGGGACGGATGTTCCGACCCGGAGCGGCTACGGCTGGTGTGCGAACGTGGCTCATTTTCAATGCTGGGTCTTGAGCAAATACGGCTGGCTGGCAGGCACCCGCACGAAGGCGTCCCCGGCGCAAACCTTCGAGATGGCACATTCGTTGCAGTTTACGCAGCGGTCGTGGCGGATTTGCAGGAAGAGCGAGCCGTTGCCAAACCGCGTGCAGCCGTCCACGCATTTCGCACAGCCGATGCAGAGGTCTTCGTCGATGGTGTATTCGTAGTACGGGTCCTCGACATACGTCCGCTGGATGGCCGCCGTCGGGCATTGGCAATTTTCCGCGCCGGTGTTGAGCGCGTTCGGTTCGGGCTCGAAATACCCGGTGCAAAGCTGGCAATACCCGCACATGGCGTAAGCGTGCACACATTTCACGGCGGATTGCTCCAGCACGCAATGAGTCGCGCAGTTGCCGCAATAGACGCATTTGCTTGGGTCAATCTGCCAGACGTAGCCTTCGGCCTGGCTACGGCCCAGCACCATGCCGAGCAAGCCGCCCAGGCTGGCGACCGCGGTAGCCCGCCCGCCATCCCGCAAGAACTGGCGCCGGTTGACCTGGCCGGGATTTGTTTTGGAATCGGTGGGGTTCATGCGAGTTTTCTCAGCTGACCGTCTTGGGCTTAAAGATCTGCACTTCGGACGCTACCAAATCGAGCACATACACCCGGCCACGGGCATCCACCGTTGCGTCCAAACCCCCGAGGGTGCCATCCACGGGATTCCGGCCCGAGCCGATGCGGGCGTTCTGCGGGAACGATTCCGGGCCGGCCACCACGCCTTCGAACGCGCCGTCCAGCGCAAAGATCTTCACCCGCGGCAGGCCCTTCTCGCAGGTGATACATCGCCCGTCTGGCAGCGCCGCCACCGCGATGGGGTTACAGCATCCGCAAAAGCCTCCCACTCCAGCCGAAGCTTTGCCCCAAAACAGTTCCAGGTCGCCTTCAAGGGTGTACAACTCCACTCGGTGCCGACCCGGGTTGTTCACTCGGAGCAAACCGTCCTTGCCGGGTTCCACATCCAGGTATGGGCTGGGTACCACGAAACCCGGGATCTCCCGCTCTTGGTCCTTTTCCCCAATCCGGCCCAGGACCTTGCCCGAGAGATCAAATCGCCAGATCACTCGGTTGCCCGAATCCGCCGCCAGCACCGAATCTCCCACCAACGCCAGTGCGCTGACCCAGGCCTTGGGACCCGGCACTTCCCACGAAAGCTTCTCCCGCCCGCCCGCCTCGAATACGACCACCCGGTTGCGCGTGGCGGCATAAACCAGACCATCCTCGCCCGCGATCGCGCAACGGGCCACGTCGTTCAGCGAGAGCGTGGCTTCGAGCGTTCCGGCCAAATCCACCACACAGACTTTGTCCTGCGCGGCGATGTAGAACCGGCCGCCCGGGCCAATGCTGATCCGCTTGGCTTGCGGCCGGGGAGTGGGGAAGCGGCCATCCGGATCGTAACGCAGCCATTGGGGATCCGTCTTGGTGAAGCGCTCGACGTCGTAGGCGAACCGGCTGGCAGCCGCCTCCGCGCCCTGCCCCAGTAGGGGAGCAGCTACCCCGCCAATGACGGCGGCTTCTGCGCTCCGCCGCAGGAAATGGCGACGGCTCAGAAAGGTGGCGTGGGGATTCATGACCGGCCTCCGGAAGACACTCGCTTTGCCGAGAGTGCCGGAGGCAGGCCGCAGCGGTCAAAAACTGCGCATCCTCCGCACAAGCCCTGGTTCAGGCAGGTTTGGCCCTTTAACCGGCCGCGTCCCGCCATCGTGGCGCCCGCCGCCAGTAACAACAAGACTCCATAGCGCGCAGTGCTTCGAAAAAACTCGCGCCGGCTTTCCATCTGTGCCACTGAAAACCGCATACCGGGATCGCTACTTAAATTAAAGTGACCTGATTCCGAGGATTAATCTGCCGCTGGAGTCCAACACGGACTACATCGGAATTGTCAAAATTTAACCCTTTGTTGCCAAGTGGTGGCCAATTTCGTTATCTGGAACTATGAAAATGATACTGACAGCCTGGTTATTGACCAGTGTGGTTTGGACGGCGGCAGCAGCCGACAGCGTGCGGCTGGAGAGCAAAGCCGAAAAACTGATCGCGAAATTCGAGTCTTTGCAGCAGAAAGGCGATAAAGGGGTACCAGCGGACGTGTTGAAAAAGGCCCAGGCCATCGTGCTGCTTGACCGCACCAAGGCCGGGTTCGTATTTGCCTTCCAGGGCGGTGGCGGGGTTGCCATGGCGCGCGACCCCAAATCCGGCCAATGGGGCGCCCTCTCTTTCATGAAAGCGAACGAGGCCAGCCTCGGTTTTCAGATCGGCGGCCAGCAATCGTTCCTGGTGATCCTCCTTATGACCCAGGCTAGCGCCGAACAACTTGCGGCCACGACGTTCGAATTCGGCGGCGAAGCGCGCGGCACAGCCGGCGACGTGAGTGCCGGGGAAGAGGGCACCATAGCTTCCGAAGAACGCTCGATCCTGGTTTACGGCGACCGGCAGGGCTTGTTCGGAGGTGCAGCGCTTAAAGGCGGCGCCTTGAACCCCGATCAAGAAGCCAATCGCCTCTACTATGGGGAGTGGCTCGGCACCCAGGAAATCCTGTTTGGCAAAAAAGTCAAACCGACGAAGGCCGCGCTCAAGTTCGCTGAAAAAATCGAGGCTTTTTCCAAGGGCGAGAAATAGGGCGAGCCGGCTTACAGAAACAGGCCACCGGCGTGCCGCGTGAGGTCGCGCGGGCTAAACGACCGCTCCACTTCCCTGCTCGGGCCGTTGTTCTGGTCTGGGCACCGTGCTGTCAAACCCACCATGCGCCTCCAGAAAAGCTTTTAGCTCGACTGCAGACTTGCCACCAAACCCCGACACCTCAGCCAATTGCTCCACAGTGGCGAGGCGCATGCGCTGCACCGAGCCGAACTTTTTGAGCAGGGCGGCTTTGCGTTTCTGGCCGATGTTCGGAAAATCATCCAGGATGCTTTCCGAGATTTTGCGCAGCCGCAGCTCGGCGTTGTAGGTATTGGCGAGGCGATGCGATTCGTCGCGCACCCGCTGCAGGAGCTTCAGGGCGCCAGAAGCGTGCGAGAGACGGAGAGGGTCGCTGTACCCCGGCCGGTAGATCTCCTCGAACTCTTTGGCCAGGCCGATTACTGGAATGTGCTCCAAACCGAGCTTGGCCAGTTCCGCGCAGGCTGCGCTCAACTGACCCTTGCCGCCATCGATCAGAATCAGGTCCGGCATGCCCGGGCTTTCCCGTCGGCGCCCGCTAGGGACGGTTCCCGGGGCCGCTGCGGCTTCGGGAACTGCGGGCGCGGGCGGTGGATGAGCGGCGGTCTGCTCCTTGAGCAGGCGGCTGTAGCGGCGCCGGATGACCTCCGCCATCGAAGCAAAATCATCCTGGCCCTCCACTGTTTTGATCTTGAACCGACGGTAATTGGCGCGATCAGGCCGTCCGTTGCGGAAGCTCACTAGCGAAGCAACCTTGAACGTGCCGCTGATGTTTGAGATATCGAAACCCTCGATGCGCTGGGGTCCAGCCGGCAGCGCCAGCACCCGGCCCAATTCCTCAAGGTCTTTGGCGGGATCGATCGCCCGGGGCAAACTGTAGGGCACCCGGTCGAATCGGTTCACTTTCCGCGTGGTGCGTTTCAGGTCCTCCAGCAAGTCTCGCAGCTCGGCCGCACGCTCAAATTCCAAGGCGGCGGCGGCCTTTTTCATCTCGGCCTGCAACTGCTCCTGCATCTCCTCGCATTGGCCCTCCAGGAAGTCGCACGCGGCCGCGACCTGCTGCAGGTAGGCCTCGCGCGTCACGTTCCCGATGCAAGGCGCGGTGCAGTATTTTAGATGGCCGTAGAGGCAATGGCGGTAATCCCGCTCAGCAGGCGTCAAGGGGCGGCAGCCTCGCAGGTGAAACTGCCGGCGCACCAACGCCAGCGTGTTCCGCAATGCGCTCGAGTTTGGGAACGGCCCAAAATAGCGCGCACCGTCGTCCTGCTTCAGGCGCGTGAGCGTGAACCGCGGGATCGGGTCGTTGAGATTCACTTTCAGCAACAGGAACTGTTTGTCATCCCGGAAACTGACGTTGTAGCGAGGATGAAATTCCTTTATCAACTTGCCCTCTAAGAGGAGGGCCTCCGGTTCGCTCCGGACGGTGTGATAATCGAAATCGTGGATGGCATCCACCAGCGCCCTGAATTTCAAGTCCCAACCCAGTTTGCGCGAGGGATGAAAATACTGGCTGACCCGCTTCCGCAGGTCCCGAGCCTTGCCCACATAAATGACCGTGCCAAACCGATCCCGCATGAGGTAAATCCCCGGCTTGTGCGGGAGACCGCCCACTTTCTTGCGGATGAGTTCGGACACAGCCATGCCGGAGCTACGTTACAGGCCCGCGCTCCCCATTGGCAAGCAGCGCAGACTTACCCTGTAAATGAGCGGTTTCCCTGGATAGTTAAGCCTCAGGAGCCAATACGTATTGTGCGCGGGCTCCCAATCTTGATCACTACATGCTTCGTGTGGCTTATCCCACCGGATCACCCCCTGGCGTGCGAATCCGCACATCTCCGCGGATTGACCGCAGCAAAAGTTGAGCTACCATTAAGTATTAATTGCCGTAAGCCCAGGCAGCGGCGGTGCGGTACCGGTTGTTTGGGGTGCTTATGAGAATACTGTTGTGCCATACAGGGCCCCGCCGATTCCAGCTGTGCTGCCATGCTGCATGGCTCTCGGTCTGCCTTTTACTGCTCGGGGCGGGCCCTTGGGCGCTCGCGCAGACACCCACCGTAGAGGCCCCCAAGCCTGCGCCTGCGGACCGCAGCCAGCTTCCCACGGTGTTCACAAGGTCTTCCCCTGCCAGCCTCGCGGACCTGCGAACGATGGAGCGGCACGTCAAGGATTTGGCCGCCCGCACCACAGGTACCGTGGTGGCGATCGAGTTCGGTTCGACAACCGGCAGCGGTGTGGTGGTCTCCCCGGACGGCCTGGTGCTGACGGCGGGGCACGTTGTCGGCCGCGGGAATCGCCCGGTGTCCTTTCGATTTCCTGATGGCAAGACGGTTCGGGGCAAGACGTTGGGTCTGGATTCGGCAAGCGATACCGGGGTGATGCAGATCACCGACGCCGGACCATGGCCGTTCGCCCCCCTGGGGGATTTGAAAGGTGCCCAAACCGGCGACTGGGTGCTAGCTATGGGCCACCCGGGCGGCTTTGATTCCCGGCGCTCCACCGTGGTGCGGCTGGGACGAATTATCCGGCTGAGCCCGGACATGCTGCAAACCGACTGCACCATCACGCACGGAGACTCGGGCGGGCCGCTATTCGACATGCATGGCCGAGTGATCGCCATTCACAACGAAATCAGCGGATCCATGTCGGGCAACTTTCATGTGCCGACCACGGTTTATTACAAGGCGTGGAGCCGGTTGATTGCCGGAGGGACGGTGATTCCGCGGGTCGCGGAACTGGTGTCCGGTATCCGAACCTCAGAGCTCTGACCTGATGAACCGTTCGTCCCTAAATCTCCAAAGCCTTCTGCTGGTGCTGGTGCTGGTGCTGGCACTGCCCACCGGCGCGGGACTCGCCCAGGAATCAGTCCGCCAGACGACCTGGCTCAGCCGCAACCTGTATCGCGGCGGAGAAGAAACCCTGCGGGCTTTCGCGCCGGTCTCCACGGCAACGCGGGATTCCATCGTCAAACTCAACGTCGACGGGGTGACCGTGGCGCTGGGAACGGTCATCGACGGCACAGGCCTGGTGGTGACAAAATCGAGCGAACTCAAACCGGGCCGGCTCACGGGTTGGCTGGCCAACGGCCGGGAGGTGAGAGCCGAACGGGTGAGTTCGGACGAGGAACTGGATTTGGCGCTGGTAAAAATCGACGCGCCCGGCTTGAAACCGATCGCCTGGGCTGGCGGCGAACCGGCTATCGGCCAATGGGCGATTACCCCCGGCATCGCCGAAACGCCGCACGCCGTGGGGGTGGTCAGCGCGCAATCCCGCAGAATCCGCCCGGAACGTCCGTACCTGGGTGTGCAGTTTGAAAACAACGGATTCAGCCTGCAAATTGAAGATATTCTGCCCGGGCTCGGCGCGGAAAGGGCAGGCATTCGGGCTGGCGACACGCTGCTATCGGTGAACGGCGAAGCGATGTCGAGCCGGAATCAGGTGGTCGATAAGCTCCGGGGTTTCCGCGAGGGACAGTCGGTGACGGTGCAATTACGGCGCGGGGAGGAACTGATCGAGGCTGAGGTACTTTTGATGCCCGCCAGCGCAGAGGGAAGAACTTCCGCAAGCCGCACGCGGCAATTGAGCGGCGCCACCAGCCGACGGGTTAGCGGCTTCGAGCAGGTGATTGAGCACGACACCGTGCTGCAGCCGTGGCTCTGCGGCGGACCCCTGGTGGACTTGGAAGGTCGCGGCTTGGGCATCAACATCGCGCGTGCCGGACGCGTCTCCACCTACGCCCTGCCCTCCAGCCTGGTCCTGGCATCGCTCGAAAAAATGAAAATCGCCGCCGCTTCGGCGACCGTCCGCTAAGATCGCATTGCCGCAGACAGGCGGTAATCTCGCTAACCGCCCCGCTGCCCCAGTGGCTCTTCCTGGCTAATACATGTCTTGAGCACCCGAGCCCACAGGCTCTCCCGCATAGCGAGAAAGCGTGGGGTCAGATGCTGATCTCGCTGCCGAAGCTCTGGACCTGCAGGTAATCGAGGATCTCCGCCACGGATTCGGCCACGGTCTGCCGCTCGGTGTGCAGCTCGATTTCCGGTTTCAAGGGGTGCTCATACGGCGCGGTGATGCCGGTGAATTCTTTGATTTCCTTCGCGCGGGCCTTGGCGTAGAGACCCTTGGGATCGCGCTGTTCGCAAACCTCAAGCGGCGCGTTGACATACACCTCGATAAAGCGGCCCTTAGCCATGATCTCCCGGACGAGCGCCCGGTCCTCGCGATAGGGCGAGATAAACGCCGTAATGCAAATCACCCCGGCATCGGCAAAGAGCTTGGAGACTTCGCCCACACGCCGGATATTCTCCGTGCGGTCTTTGGGCGAGAATCCCAGGTCCTTGCAGAGCCCATGCCGGATATTGTCGCCGTCGAGCACGTACACATGCTGGCCGAGGCTGAAAATCTCCCGCTCCAACTCGGTGGCGATGGTGGATTTGCCGGAACCGGACAAGCCGGTAAGCCAGACGACACAGCCGAGGTGGCCGTTCCGGGCTTCGCGCTGCGTGGCATTGATTTTGCCGCGGCTCCAGTAGATGTTCAGGCTCTTGGTGTTCGCATCGTGCGTGCGGCGCGGGTAATTATCCGCCGCAATGATGCCACCGCCGGACACGTCAAAGCCATCCACGATGACAAACCGCCCGGTGGCCGCGATTTCATTGTGCACATCGAAGGCGATCGGTTTCTTGGTGTGCAGCGTGAGTTCGGCGACCTCGTGGCGAGCGACGGTACCGTCATCGCGGGTAACCGTTTGCAGGCTGGAGGCGTCGATGACCTTTTGAATCGACTCGATGGAGCATTCGACCTCCTGGGTGGCGAGTTTCAGCTTGTAGGTTTTGCCCAGAGCAAATGGCTGGCGACCGAGCCAAAAGAGCCGGGCCTTGAAACTGGACAACTCGTAGGGCGGATCGGTTTCGATGGCCGCCACGGCACCGCGCGCTACGAAGATCTGTTCCGTGAGGGTGATACCGATCGATTCGCCGGCGGAGGCCGACTCGGAGGAGGGCGCGTTCCAGCGCTCGATGGTCTTCACCGTGCTGATCTTGTTGGTGGGTGAAAACACCAGTTTGTCGCCCACTTTGATGCCGCCGGCTTCCACGCGGCCCGCGAGAATCCGGCGCTCGTCGAACCGGTACACGTCCTGAATCGGAAACCGGAGTGGCTGATGCGTGGGGAGGTCGGTAACGCGGAATTCGTCCAGCGCCTGCAGGACGGTTGGGCCGCTCCACCAGGGCATGGCCGCGCTCAGTGCCGCCACATTATCGCCGTGCTTGGCCGCGATGGGAATAAACACCTTCGGCTCCAGCCCAATAGTTTTGAGCCACGCACGGTATTCGGTTTCAATCTGTTTGAACCGGGCCTGGTCGTAGTTGGCGAGGTCCATCTTGTTCACCAGCACGGCCACCTGCCGGATGCCCAGCAAGTGCAGCAAATAGCCGTGGCGTCGGGAGTTCTCCTGCACGCCTTCGTGGGCGTCGATCAGCAGCAGGGCGGCCTCGGCGTTCGCGGCACCAGTGACCATGTTCTTCAGAAACTCCTTGTGGCCGGGCGCATCGATGATGACGTACTGCCGCCGGGCGGTGTTGAACCAGATTTGCGCGGTGTCGATGGTGATGTTCTGGTCGCGCTCGGATTGCAGGGCGTCCATGAGGTTCGCCCATTCAAAGGGAACCCCCCGGCGCTCGGCGGCTTTCTGGAGCTGCTCGAGTTTGCCCTCCGGCAGCGCGCCGGTATCGTGAAACAAGCGCCCAACAAACGTAGACTTGCCGTGGTCAACGTGGCCGACGATGACGATCTTGAGTTGTTCGCGGGAAGCCTCCGGGGTCGCGCCCGGGGCAGCGGTTGAATTACATGTATCCATCGCGTCGTAATTTTTCAAAGGCATCTTCGCTCTCCTTGTCCTGGGCCCGGCCCGAGCGCTCTGAAGTCTTGGTGTGCCGCAGTTCCTCGATGATCTCCCGCACCGTGCGGGCATTGGATTTGATCGGGAACGTGCACGGTGCGCACCCAAGGCTGCGATACCGTTCGCCCCGCTCGTTGGCAAAATAGAGGGGAATAACCGGGATGCTTTCGCGCTCGATGTACTCCCACACGTTCAGCTCCGTCCAGTGCAACAGGGGATGAATGCGGATATGAGCGCCCTTTTCGTAGTCCGTCTTAAACTGGTCCCACAGTTCGGGCGGCTGGTCCTCCACATTCCACTCCATGTTTTTGTCCCGCGGACTGAAATAGCGCTCCTTGGCGCGGGTCGGTTCCTCGTCGCGGCGAACGCCGACAATCACCCCGGTAAAATGGTGTTTATCGAGCACTTGCTTGAGTGCGTCTTTTTTCAAGGTGCCGCAGCATTCAACGCGCGTAGCTTTGCCGTTTGGGTAGGTCACACCACTCTTGAGCACCGGCTCGTTCTTGCCCACGACCAACTGGAGCTTCCAGTCGTTCACGAGCCGATCCCGGTACTCGATCATCGATGCGATCTTGTACGTGGTGTCCACGTGCACCAGGGGGAACGGCACGTGGCCAAGGAAGGCCTTGCGCGCCAGCCACAGCAGTACCGTAGAGTCTTTGCCGATGCTCCAGAGCATGGCAAGGTTTTCAAACTTGTTGAACGCCTCGCGCATGATGTAGATGCTCTGGTTTTCCAGTTTGGATAAATAGTCCATGTGCCGGTCAAAAAAATTGATGATAGGTGATGTCCGCCCCGGGCTGCAATTTCCTTCAAATCTGAAAATCGAGCTTTTTAGACAGGAAGGTGTGGATGCCGCATTCCACCTTGTTAAACCCGGTCCAGCGCCCCGCGCGCTCGTTCTCCCCGTTGGCAGTTTGGCGCGTGCAAGGCTGGCAACCGATTGAGTGGTACCCCCGGTCGTGCAATGGGTTGTAGGGAATTCGCTGCTCGCGGATGTAATTCCACACCGCTTCACGAGTCCAGTTCGCCATGGGGTTCAGTTTCACGATGTCCCGACCTGACGGCTCGTCAAAGACATAGAGTTCAACGATCCCGATGGCCGCCCGGGTAGCCGATTGCTGGCGGCGGAGACCGGTGATCCAGCAATCGAGGTCGCACAGTTTGTCGCGCAACGGCATCACTTTGCGCAGGGTGCAGCACAGGTCGGGGTCGCGATTCCACAATTCCGGGCCGTTGATATGGGCTTGCTCCTCCACCGTCAAATCGGGTTCGAGGGACTCGATGGTCAGCCCGAAGAATTCTTCGAGTCGGCGTTTGAGTTCCAGGGTTTCGGGAAAGAGCAGCCCCGTGTCCAGGGTAAAGACGGGAAAACGGAGGCCATGTACCTTGGCCAAATGCAACATCACGAGTCCGGCGCCTTGAAAACTGGTGCCGATGGCCGCCCGGTCGCCAAAGTGCGCCGCGGCCCAAGCCAGGATTTCCGGCGTAGACTTGGCGCCGAGCTCCTGGTTGAGGAGCCGAACGTCGGCGGGGGATAAGGCGGTCATGGCCGAAACATCGCCAAACTTGGTTTGAAGGTTTTGGCGGGGATTAATGGGCCGCGGGTGCCGTCTCGCTCCAAATCACGCGGTGGCAGAAATCGCCGAAGCGCTCGCCTGGCTGACGTTCCGCTTTGAAGCGAACCAACAGGGTGCGCAATTCGCCGAGGAGTTCGTCGCCTTTAACAGAGTCTTTGTATAAGCGGTTCAAACGCGTGCTGGCCTCGTTGCCGCCGGTGTAGATCTGGTATTTGTTGGGAGCCTTGCCCACGAAAGCCAGTTCGGCAGTGTAAGGCCGGGAGCAGCCGTTGGGGCAGCCGGTCATGCGTACGATCAGTTCCTGCTCAGCCAAGCCGAGTTCGGTCAGCAGGCCTTCCAGGGAATCGAGAATGCCGGGCAGCGCGCGTTCGGATTCCGCCAGTGCTAGGCCGCAGGTGGGCAGGGCCGGGCAAGCCATGGATGCGAGGCGGGTGAGGCTGTAGGGATTGTTGGTCCGCACGCCGTGATCCATGAGTATCCGGTCAATGCCTTCGCGGTCTTCCGGCTTCACATTCACGAGCAGCAGGTTTTGCGACGCGGTCAAACGCACTTCGGGCAGATAACGCTCGATAGCGGCACGCAAGCCGGTCTTTAAGCGGTAGTCCTCTGCATCCCGAACGCGACCGTTTTCGATGAAAAGCCCGAGGAACCAGTTGCCGTCAAGCTGCTGGTGCCAGCCCAGGAGATCTCCCTGGCGGGTGAATTGGAATGGCCGGGCTGGTTGCAGTGCAAAACCGAGTCGTTTCTCCAATTCCTGCCGGAACCACTCAACCCCGCGTTCGGCAATCACATACTTGAGACGGGCATGCTTGCGGTTCGTGCGATCCCCATAATCACGGTGAATGGTCAGGACTGCCCGGGCCACGGCTTCAAGGTGAGGCGGCTCAAAGAAACCAACGAGATGAGCCAGCCGCGGATAGGTGCTTGGATTGTTGTGCGACATGCCCAAACCGCCACCGGCCAGAAGGTTGTAGCCGACGATCTTACCGTTCTGTTCGATAACGACAAAACCGAGATCATTGGTGAAAATGTCGATGTCGTTCAAAGGCGGAATGGCAAACGCGACCTTGAACTTTCGGGGTAGGTAATTCTGGCCGTAGAGCGGGTCCACAAATCCTTTGGCCGCCTCAAGGTCCAACTCCTTGCCTTCGATCCAAATGGAATGGTAGGCGGGGGTTTTCGGAGCCAGCAAACGGGACAAGTCCGCCGCCCGCGCCAGCACTTCCTCCACCAGAGGGCTGGTGGCCGGCGTGGGCGTGGCCAGGACGTTGCGGGCCACGTCCCCGCAAGCGGCAATGGTGGTCATCAACGCGTCGTTCAACGCTTTCATCGTCTGGCGCAGATTCGATTTTAGCACCCCGTGAAACTGGAAGTCCTGCCGGGTGGTGATGCGCAGCGTGTTGTTGCCGTAGCGGGTGGCCAGATCGTCACACGCCACGTATTGCGACCCGCTCAGCACCCCGCCGGGAAACCGCGTCCGCACCATCAGCATGTAGTGCTTGGCGATTTTCCGCTGGTCCCGATCGTCTTGCTGGTAAATGCCATGGAATTTCAGGAACTCGTAATCATCGTCTGAAAACCGGTCCGTCGATGAGTCAGCCAGAGCCTGAGCAATGGTGCCGAACAGCATGGGACTCCCCTGCTTTAGACCTTCATTCCGGGACAAACCGGCTGTCGCACTTTGAATCATAACTTAGTCACTTATAATAGTAAGGATTAACTAACATCAAGTTTCGCTTCTTGTCAATAGTACTCACACTTTTCCATCGCGACATCAGTCCAGCCCTGTGGTCCGGCGCGTCTCCGGGAATTTTCGCGCTCATGGCAGTGGCTTCCGGGAGAAAACAGATCGGGATGCGAAGCGGACATACTGATAGTAGCAACCATGGTGCCAGGCAACCATTTTGTCATTGCACTAAAAAGCGCTGTCGACGCTCCCGCTCCGCCGATGCATTCCATGAAACCTCACACGCGAGCGCCCTTTGCAAAGCTCGCTGCTAGAACTCCCGGTCCTTGAGTCGTCCGGGTTGCGGAACGGGATACAGGCCATCCGAACCCAGTTGCACGGGAGCGGGCGAATTCATGGTCAGTTGATCCAAACCGGGGGCAAAATCGTGGGCGTCATTGAGCATCTCCTCAAAGGTGACCGACTGCCCCGTATGAACGGCCTTGCGGGCCATCAGCACGACCAGGGAGGCTTCGATGCCGCGTTTGGCTTCGTTGAAGGGTTTATCCCGGCGAATGGCCTCCACTAGGTGATCCCACTCCAGTTGGTAGGGGTTTGGCTCGGGTTGTGGAAAGGCCCAGGTCATGTCGGCTCTCGTCAAGGAGTGCCCTTTGAAGATGCGACACTTGGCAGGGGTGTGCATGAAGGTCGAGATGACGGCCGAGCCTTTGGTCCCGTGGGCGTAGCTGGCAAACTCTTCACGGCATCCGGGCATGTACCGGGACGTGAGGAAGAGTTTGGTGCCGTCAGGGTAGGTATATTCGACGGAATAATGGTCGAAATTCTGGTCCACAGAATCGCCACGGTAACAGCGTGAGCCCTGGCCATCCGCGCGCACGGGCCAAGCGTCTTTCATCCAGCAGCATTCGTCCACGTTGTGCGCCACATAATCATGAAAAACACCACCGCTGGCCCACATGAAACCAAGGTATCGCTGCACTTGATAGAGCAATTCGCTCTGGTCGCCCGGCTTGGGTCCGGTGAAGCCTGCCGGGCCCACGAGCCGATAACTCCTCAGGGTGGTGATGTCTCCGATCTGCCCTTGTTTGATCCGGTCATAGAGTTCCCAACGCGCCTTGCAATGGCGGCACATCAGACCCACACCGACCTTGAGGTTCTTTTTGACCGACGCCTCCGCAAGCTCGAGCATTTTCCGGGTAGAAGGACCATCCACCGACACCGGCTTCTCCATGAAAACGTTAATCCCTTTGGCGATGGCGTAAGCGAAATGAACCCAACGGAAGGCCACGGGCGTCGTCAGGATCACAACATCCCCGGGCTTCAGGCAATCCATGGCCTTTTTGTAGGCGTCGAACCCGAGGAACCTTCGATCCGGGGCGACATCCACCTGCGCAGCCTCGAAACCCCCGAGCCAACTGTCGGCTGATCCTTCACGCTTGGTCGCCGCACTTTTCAAGGCGTCGAAACTGCGATTGAGACGATCCTCAAAGACATCTGCCATCGCCACGAGCCTGATCGGGCCGCTCCGGGTAGCCAAGGCGTTGGCGGCGGCACCGGTGCCCCGGCCGCCACAACCGACCAGGGCCACCTGGATCGTATTGTCCTCGGCCGTGTAGCCGGGCCGAGCGATGGCGGACGCCAAGGCTGTTCCCATGACTACTTTGCTGGTGGTCTTCAGAAACTCACGGCGGGTAGTGTCATTCCTGGACGTGTTGTCGGGACAATTCATAATCGGCAGTTGCGGAGTTTGCGGTTGATTCCGTGGACATTGAGTCATGGGTCACCTGTCGTTGCGAGGCTACTTCAGGAACAGCCAATGTCAACGGTGTTAGAAACGGCCAAATGTCGCAGCAAATGCCCCGGCCAAGGCGGGAAATGACCACACGTAAAAAGCAAACGTCCCGCTCCGGGGAGAAGCGGGACGTGCCGTGTTAAACTATTATTCTATCAATAAACGGACAACCGATAGTAGCGTTGCTCGATCCCCGTGGGGTATTGCGGATCGACCACGCTGACATCGCCACCGGTGCCGGGAATGTTCTCCTGGATGACGGCCCAATTGACCAGGTCTCCGGAGTATTCAACCCGGTAGAAGCGGTTGAGCGAGGTCGGGAAGGTCAACTGGCGCCTCCCGTATTGGTCAAAGCCGAATTCTCTGACAAGGAAAGCGGAATCCTTATCATTGGGATCGGTGTTCGCCTGGTATTCCTGCCAGGTTGGAACGCCGTCGCCATCCGGGTCGCTGAGTTCGGCGGCTTCGAAGTCACTGGTGAAGCCGTTATCGATGAGCCAGGGAACGGGCGTGCCCAAAGGTGCCTGGGGAAGAACTTCGAGGTAATCATCCACGTTTTCGAACTCGAAGGACTGGCCTCCCGTTGTCTGGTAGATGGTGTTATCCACTTCGAATATACTGAAGGCGCTGGCCGGGTCGATCACATCCCGGAAACGGAAGGTGATCAGTTTTCCGAACGACGCGAACCGCAGACTCTGGCTTATGCCGTGTGGCGGCGGACTATCCAGAATGAGCCAGGTGCCGCCGGACCCATCGTTGGTCTCGGTGAGCGACCATTGATCGAGCAGTTCGCCAGCGTTGGTGGACTGCAGGGAGTAGGTACACGGCCAGTTCGCCTGGTAGCGCAGCCGGATTTGGCGGATATAGCGCGGGACGTAAGCCGCACGCAGAGTGATGCCCGTGGGCAGTACTTCGGCGTCGGGCACGAGCCGGAGCGAGCCTACGGCGACCGGGCCGGCGTAATCGGTCGGTTTATACCAGCCGATGATGTAGTTGGTGACCGCTTCGGTGATGTTCGTAGTGGGCGGATCGGTGGTATCATCCACGTTCGTGGTCGCCGGAGTGACAGGGTTCGTGGGAGAGTAAGCCGTCCAACCCTGGTAGCTGACCTCAAACTTAGGCATGAATTCCTTGTCGGAACGTTTCAGGGTAGCCCAGCGAAGAATATACTGGCCGGAAACGTCCTTGCCGATCTGGGCAAAGTCAGTGGCCAACTCAGCCGCGGTGGTGGCAGTGTAGTAACGGCCCGAGGTCTCGGTGGTGATGGCCTCAAGGGTGGTGGCGTCCACTTCCGCGCCGAAACCAGCGCAGAAAATCTTTACGTTCGCATTGGTCGCGGCGGTGATCACATCGTCCACGGTGGCGATGCTTGATTCGTCGACACCGTCCGAAACAAAGACCACGTAGTGCTGTTCGTCGCGATTTGTCTCGCCGAGGGCCTCGATGGCGGCGGTCAGGGCATCCCAGCAACGGGAGGCGGCGGGGAACCCATTGACGTAATTGGTCCAGATGCCGGCGATGGAGGCATTCAGCAGTTCCTTGTCCGAGGTAAGCGCGACGACCTGCTGCGGATCCGCGTCATCGCGATGGAACTCATACACGCCGATTTGGGCGTCTATGGGCTGCTGGTTCACAAACGACTGGGCGCTGGCAACCATGGTTTCCACGGCGTCGGAGATTTCGTTGGCGTTGGTATCCCCGTTGGCCAGGGAAGCAATACTCTGGCTGAAGTCGAGGACCAGGTAAGCCTTGATCTGCTTGGTGCTGCCGCGGGTGATGAAGACGGCGGTCTCAGAGGCGCTAATGGGCTTGTCGTCTTCGTAGCAGGTCACCGACAGGAGGCGCGGGTCGACAACGACCGGGTTACCGACGGTGACGATGTTCGTGTCGGGCGGTGAAAGCAGGGAGAATTCGAAATCGAGCAGGTAGGGTGTGGAATAGTTGTAAGTGACGTTGGCAATGGCCAGGTTGGTGATCACAGCGTTAGTGAACGTGAATCGCAGCAAGGCGGTACCCATTCCCCAATCGTTCGTGGCAGCAATGGTTGAATAGAAGGTACCGGCATAAACCGGCGCGCCAGCAATAAGACCGGTGTTGCCGTCCAGGAGAAGCCCCGCAGGCAGGTCTTCGACGGTGTAGCCGGTGGGGTTCTCGGTAGCGGTAATCTGGTAGGAGAAGGGCTCGCCTTCCACGCCGACCAAGTCAGTCGCGCTCGTGATAGCCGGGATGCTCGGGCTCACGGTGATGACGATGGTCCTGCTGGCGTTGGTGCAGGCGTTGAAGGCGGTGATGATGGCGTTGAAGACACCCGACTCCAGCGGGATGCCGAAAATTTCACCGGTCACCGGATCCACTTCCAGCCCGGGCGGCATATCCTTGGAAGCAAACGCGCTGGGTGTATGCAGCGCGGTGACCTGGTAACTGAACGGGAAGCCTTGTTTCGCGGACGCGGTCCCGGCACTGGTAATGGTCGGCGGCTCAATGAGCAGTGAGACGGCAGCCGCGGCACTCGTGACAGAACCAAACTCGTTCGTCAGGATGGCATAATAGGTACCCACATTTGTCGGGTTGAAGTTGACCAGATTGAGCGTGGCATTCGTGGCGTCGGGGACAGGTAGGCCCTCAAAGTACCATTCATAAGCTACCGGTTGCGTTCCCGTGGCGGTGACCCGCAGGGTGGCGTTATCGCCGCAGACGATAGCCATGTTCTGGGGTTGCACATTGATGATCGGGGGCGTGTTCGTAGGGGTGATCACGGCGGTGTCACTGACGAGGACCCCGAAAGCATTTGAGATCACGACCCGGTACGACCCCGCGTCGGACATTTTTACGTTAGTCAGGGTATAGGAGGCGCCGGTGGCGGCCGCGATATTAACCTCATTTTTCTGCCATTGGTAGCCCAGCGGCCGGGCACCGACCGCGAAGACCTGCAGGGTGGTGTTCCGGGTGGTGATAGCGGACTGGCTGGCCGGCTGAACCAGGATCACTGGCGCGCCGTCCCCCCGGATAACCATGGTGTGGTAGGCACCAGCGGCGATAGCGATGACGTCTTGTGGGCTGCTGCTCTGGCTCGATTGCCCGAAGCTGTTGTCGCCCCAGATGGCCAGGGTACCGTCGGATCTCAAGGCCATGCTGTGGCGGGCGCCGGCGGCGATGGCGATCACGTTTGTCAGGTTGGAGGGAACGGAGGTCTGGCCGTAGGTATTATTGCCCCACGCGCGAACGCGGCCGTTCTGGAGGAGAGCGAGTGAATGGTCTTTGCCAGCCGCGACCGAAACCGCATTAACGACACTGGTAGGCACGTTGGTCTTGGAGGAAGTATTGTCGCCCCAGGCGATAACCCGTCCATCCGCCAGCGCGGCAAGGCTGTGGCC
Organism: Verrucomicrobia subdivision 3 bacterium UBA6082; assembly: GCA_002428665.1. Lineage (GTDB taxonomy): Bacteria > Verrucomicrobiota > Verrucomicrobiia > Limisphaerales > UBA8199 > UBA6082. Next base: position 4,854 of record DIXK01000041.1, on the reverse strand, counting down.
ATCACCGGCGGCGATGGCGATCACGTTCGTCAGGTTCGGTGGCACGTTCGAGTAGGTGCCCCAGGCGACGACCGTGCCGTCCTGACGCAACGCCAGGCTATGGGTCCATCCGGCGGCGATGGCGGTCACGTTGGTGAGGCCAGCTGGAACCGCGGCTTGACCGAACGAATTGTCGCCCCAGGTCCGGATCGTGCCGTTTTGGAGCAGGGCCATGCTATGGCGAGACCCCGCCGCCACGCTAATCGCGTTGGCGAGCCCGGCAGGAACGTCAGCCTGGCCAAATACGTTTAGACCCCAGGCGCGCACTGTGCCGTCGGTGCGGACGGCGATACTGTGGGCGTCGCCACCGGCAATGGCCACCGCCCGGCCCAAGTCGGCCGGAACTGCGGTGCGCAGGTCATTGGTGGCGCCCCAGGCCAGCACCGAACCATTGGCGTGGCACAGAGTGAACGCGGATTGCGCCAGCAGCAATGCGGCGGCAATCACGAAGCTGGCACCATGCGCGGAACGCGGGAAGAGGCGGGCGAGTGAAACCGGGCGCGTCTCTCGGAAATGGATCGAGTTTCTCATAAATTCGAGCTCAACTGAGTACCAGGCATTCCCTTGCTTGAAAAGGCCGACGTACCACGTCCGTACCGGGGGCGCTTCTCAACAATGCAAACGTCAAAAATGGCCTGGCTAGCTGAACTTTGAGCCGGATAAGGGAATTCGACAAGATTTTTCGTTCGGATAATCCGATCCGATTAGCCGGCCAGGCAGGGCCGGACGGGCAAAAAACGCCATCGGTCGGCAAAGGCTCGCGTGACCGGCCAAACCCAGGATATTGGGTTCAGACACCAGCCCCCTGCGGCTTCAGCCTTTCCCGTTATCCGCCCAGCAATTTCAACAAACCGGCTTCGTCGATAATTGGGACTGCCAGCTTCAGGGCTTTCTCGAGCTTGGAACCGGCCTCTTCGCCAGCCACCACATAATCTGTCTTCTTGCTGACACTGCCACTCACCTTGCCGCCGGCGGCTTCGATTTTGGCGGCGGCTTCCTCGCGTTTCAGGTGCGGGAGGGTGCCGGTCAGAACAAAGACCTTGCCCGCCATCAGGCCAGCCTGGGCCGCAGGCTGATACAACGTGGAACTAAAATTGACCCCCGCTTTGCGCAACCGCTCGACCAAGTTCCGGTTCCGGGGGTCGCCAGTCCACTGGGTAAGGCTGGTGGCAATAACTTCGCCAACATCTTCACACGCGGTCAATTGATCGACACTGGCAGCCAGGAGGTCGTCCAGGTTCGCAAACCCGCGTCCGAGGGCCTTGGCGACTCCGGCGCCGACATGCAGGATGCCAAGGCCGTACAGGAGGCGCCAGAGGTCCCGCGAACGGCTGGCGGCCACGCCCTCCAGAAAGTTCTTGGCCGACTTCTCCCCCATACGCTCCAGGCTGGCCACCTCGTCGAGGGTAAGGTTGTAAAGGTCCGCAACGTCCCGCGCGAGACCCCGGGCCACGAGTTGGCGGACGAGGACTTCACCGCCGCCCTCGATATCCATCGCGCCACGGCTGCACCAGTGTTCGAGGCGGCCGCGAACCTGGGCCGGGCAATCGGGGTTGAGGCAGCGCCAGACCACGCCATCCTCCTGTTCCCCGTCGCCGGCGGCAGCCGCACGGGCAACCTTCGATCCGCATTCGGGGCAGACCTGGGGAAACCGGAAGGAAATCGCCGAAGCCGGGCGCTTGGCCAGGACAACATCGACCACGGCAGGAATGACTTCGCCCGCTTTCTCAATCGTTACGGTGTCTCCTACCCGAATATCTTTCTGCCGCAGGTAATCTTCATTGTGCAAGGTGGCGCGGGCGATGGTGCTGCCCGCCAGAAACACGGGCTCCAGCTCTGCCACCGGCGTCAGCGCGCCGGTCCGCCCCACCTGGATGGTGATGTTGTTGAGCCGCGTTTGCGCCTGCTCAGCAGCATATTTGTAGGCAATGGCCCACCGCGGCGCTTTGGAGGTGAACCCAACACGTTCCCGCTGCTCGTAGGCATTGAGTTTGATCACGGCACCATCCGTTTCGTAGGGGAAACTGCGCCGCACCCGGTCCAAACCCTCGATGGCCGCGACCAGTTCCTCGGCCGTGGTACAATGCCAGGTGCGTTCAGGGGTGCGAAAACCTAGTTCTTTGAGCCAGGCCAGCATTTGGGAGTGCGTTTCCGGGGCCGGAGCCCCTTCCACGTGGCCGATGCCGTAAAGCAGGATGTCTAACGGACGTTTGGCGACGATGCGCGGGTCGAGTTGCTTGAGGGACCCGGCCGCCGCGTTCCGCGGGTTCGCGAATAGCTCTTCGCCTTCGGCTTTGCGTTGGGCGTTGAGCTTCTCGAACCCGGCCTTGCTCAGGTAAACCTCGCCGCGCACCTCGAGCACCGACGGCATCCGGGGCGAAGCCCTCAGCCGGGCGGGGATGCTCCGAATCGTACGCAAGTTCGCCGTGATATCGTCGCCCGTGGTGCCGTCTCCCCGGGTGGCGCCACAGGTAAACAGGCCCTTTTCGTAACGCAGATTGATAGCCAATCCGTCGATTTTGGGTTCGACGGTCCAATCCAGGGCCTCACCGGGAAGCAGGCGCTGGACGCGCGCCACGAACTCGCGCAGTTCCGCCTGCGAGTAGGTGTTGTCCAGGCTGTACATCGGCTGAAGATGGCGGACGGAACCAAACTGCTTCAGCGGTTGGCCGCCGACGCGCTGCGAAGGCGAATCGGGAGTGGCCAGCTCAGGAACCTGTGATTCCAGGTCGAGCAACTCGTGATACAGCCGGTCGTAGGCCTGATCGCTAATCGTCGGCTGGGCCAGCACGTAATAGGCGTAATCGTGCCGCCGAATTTCCTCGACTAATGCCGCATGGCGGCTCTGAGCCTGGCTTGGCGTCATGCGGGGAGTAGTACCAATATTGGCTGGTGTTGCCAACTGGAAGTAATCGCGCCGTGTTGGCACAAGGGACCGACCCGCAAATGAACCTCACCAGACGCGTAGCGGAGCACTTTTCGTCACTTTAAAGCGGTTTTCGGCACTATTTTAAGAAAGGCTGAAGGCTCAAGGCGCCGATCCGTCTACACCAAGGCTTCTACGCGACACGGGCAGGTCAATCGGTGACACGACGGGCGCCGCCCCGGATGGGCGTTTGATAATAGTGATAAGCTCCACTAATATCGTATAACCACATAAAACTTCCTTGCATGCACGAAACACTTGCGCTAAAAGCAAAATATCGCCGTTTTTTCTTTCGGTTCTCGTCAGGAAATGGGGATTGGCCCGAGGAGGTCAACACCGGCGGCGAAAAGGCAGCCACTATGCAGCGCGGCACCACAGCTAACCCTGTTGGCCGGTCTCAACCGACCCCGACCCGCTGTATCCCGGCCCCGGTCCCGGACTTGTCTGCCGTCCCCACTCCCTCCACACCTGGACCCGTTATGAAAAGCCCACCGCGTCGGAACCCCTTTCTGCTGGCCCTGTGCCTGACGGCGCTGCTGGGCGCGACTCAAGTTCGGCTCGAAGTGAGCGCCTTCCTCTGTTCCTGATATGAGGAAAAGAATATCCGCTTCTCGCTTCGTAGCCGGCCTGACTAGCGTACACTTGGCGATGGCTTGCACGGGAGGTGAGTTCGTTGCGAGCATCTCCATGGAGCCTCCCCCACGCGGTGTGGCCGCGAACCAGAATGAGCCCGCGCAGGTCCTGGCCGAACTCCTGAATGCCCAGACAAAACACCACCTTGGCGATGCCTGTGGTTTGTCTAAGGCGGAGGTTGACGCCATCCTACTGGCCCGGGATCCAAACACAAACGTGCCGGCCGTGCTTGTTCGCGGGAGTGTGGAACGGCCGTTCCAGCAACTACTCAAGCCCATCCAATGGTACGTGAATGACCGGGCTCGGGGCCATACGCCGCAGTATGCGTTTGCCAGCATCACCAACCGCCTGCATCCACCAGTTGTGACCAATGCTGACTACAAGGTGCTGCTGGATGAAGAGTATCCGGGCTTTGTCCTGGGCATGGTCCGGAAGTGCGAAGAGGGAGCTTACACGAACCGAGTGGGGACGGAAGCCGGCTGGACTGGCACAACTACCTTTAAGAATGGTCGATTGGTCACAAACACCTTTTCGAGAATTCGGTCCAAAGATCAGGTTGTAAAATGGGTGAGGTATGTGTTGATCGACGGCGAATTGGCATGGTGCTACCAAGTCACTCGCGATCCGGGACAACCGGGACCGATGTTCGTTCAGATGAGGGTTGACCCAAAGGAATACAGTCCCCAATACCGGGACGTGATCCTGCAAGTGGAGGCGGAGGTGGAAGCGCAGCAAAAGAAGGAGGGTGTGTTTCGAGGCCGAGTTGGAAACACGTTCAACCTGCTTAAGCAGCAAAAGCTTAGGTCGCTCGGAATTGAATGGAGTACGCCCGGGGAACTGGCCCCCCCAAGGGATCCTGACAATCCGTTTATCGCATATTGAACGAGGGCCCCGCGAGGACCGCTGAGCTGATCTTCTCGTCGAGACGAAGACGGCTCGTCGAACAGACTTGGGCCGTGGAGACAGATGTGGTTACGCCGCCGCGTCCCGGCTTTCAAAGGTGACTTCGGGCGTGAACAGCGCCAGTTACAGTTACCTTGCCAACGCACCGTTGGTGAGCCAGATTGCTTTTACCAATAACGGGAGTTGGCGCATGACAACGAGTAAACAGTTTGATCAGTTGAATCGCCTTCAGTCGATGGCTTCAGTTGCGCCGACCTTCACTGCCGCCAGTTTTGAATATACCTACAACAACGCCAACCAGCGCGCCGAACGGCGCGAAGCCGACGGGGTCTATTGGCGGTACGAATACGACT